>NZ_VNHX01000009.1 GCF_008124885.1 Sphingobacterium allocomposti | reverse complement strand
AAACCCTTTAAACAAAAATGACCGAGTAAGGGAACACCTATACTCAGTCATTTCTTTAAATCTCATTAAAAAATTGAGGCTTTTTCAGTGCCCTCCTTTTTAGACGCCTTCTTTTTATATACTTTTTATAGTGTTTTATACAACTATGATGAGAAATATATTGTGTTGCAGCTAGAAGAAAGTGATATAGGCTGGAATATTCCTTTAAAAAATGTTCGATAATTTCTTGGTTGTTTTGATAATTTATTTGTTAATTAGTGTTAAGGGAAAGCAACTATAAACCTGTCATCTTCTGTTTTTTTTTCAAACAAGAGGGTGAGTATTTTGTTGTCTAACTTATAAATCGATTTAGCTAAACTACATTTTACAAACTTCAAACTTATGTGGAACTCTAACAAATTTAAAAAAAAGGGCAGCAGGGTGTGGATTGTCCCGCTCGTGCTTCTGGCGACTAGTTATGGAAATGCCTACGCCCATGGGAACCTCTTTCCGGAAGAAAGGGGGAGTAGCTATGGGGCACAAGTACAGCAGACGGTAACTGGAACAGTAAAAGACGCGGGAACGGGAGAACCTATCATCGGTGCCACAGTCGCGGTCAAAGGCACAACGGTTGCTACGCAGACAGATGAGAACGGGGCGTTTTCTATTGAGGCGACGGCCGGGCAAGTGCTGACCGCAAATTTCTTGGGCTACAAAACCGCAGAGGTAACAGTAGGAACGGGACCGGTTAATTTCTCTTTAGAGGGTGACGAGTCGTCTTTAGAGGAAGTCGTCGTTGTGGGTTACGGTACAATGCGGAAGTCGGATGTAACGGGATCTATCTCCATGGTAAAAGGAGAGGATATGGTCAAGGCTCAGAATTTCAGTCCGTTGGACAACCTACGGGGTAAAGCGGCGGGCGTGAATATCTTTTCTAACTCAAGCCAGCCGGGGGCCTACGCGAACCGCGTTGTTATCCGTGGTATGGCTACTATTAATTCGTCGTCGAACCCACTTTATGTGGTAGACGGGGTGGTTATGGAAGACTTCCACCTGCTGAATCCTAACGACATTGATCGTATAGAGGTGTTGAAGGACGCGTCCTCTGCCGCTATTTACGGAGCTCGTGGAGCGAATGGGGTTATCCTTGTGACAACCAAGCGGGGAAGCAAGGATGGACGTAAAACGGTATCTTACCAAGGCTCTGTCAGCTCGAGTTCTCCACAACGTTATATGGAGGTACTGAACGCACAGGAATGGGTTGATGCTTTTATGAAAGGATTAGAAAACGAGAACAAATGGCACGATGACTTCCTCGCGAACAGGAATGAAAATTGGACGCCGTGGTCTCTTAATAAAAGCGATTGGTTTAATGACCCGAACTATTTTGACGCGAATGGCAATCCGTTGTATGATACGGATTGGCAACGGGAAGCGACACGGACAGCACTGTCTCACAACCACCAGCTGAATATCCAGCAGGGTGATGAGAGTTCATCCATGGGGGCATTCCTGAACTATACGGATCAGCAAGGTATTGTCAACAATACGGACAACCGGCGTATTAACGGTAAGTTGGCCTACGACTCCAAACCGAAGGAGTGGCTGTCTACAAGTATTAATCTGACCGCGAACCACACCTGGGGGCGCTTTACCCCCGAAGATGGAGGCGGACAGGACGCCCGGAGAACCATGATTGAGATGTTGCCTTGGTATCCGGTATATCAGCCCGATGGTAGATATACGTCATCTGCTTCGTCCTCCGTTTCGGAAGTGTTGGGCTTTGAAGGAATGTCTAATCCTGTCGCTATTCTAGACCTGCAAAAACGCATGCGTTATAATACGCAAATCTTTGGTAACGCGGCGCTGACATTCCACCTGGCTGATGGATTGGATCTGAAAACGCAATTCGGTATTGATAGCCATAAGAAAGCGTACAAAGGCTATTCTTCCATTACCCTTAACAACCTGTCTATGCCGAATGGCTGGGCCGATATCCAGAATTCTGATATTTTATATTGGCAGGAAGAGACCTACCTGACGTACAATAAGCAGTTTGATAAGCATCGCATCAATGCGATGGCGGGATTGTCGTGGCAGGAACGTACGTTTGACTATAGCAGGGCACGTACTGAAGGGTTTACTAGTGATTTCTTCGAATGGTATAATCTAGGGGCGGGTAGTATACCTTCCACTCCGGAGTCTAGCTGGAACAGGTGGGCGATGAACTCGTACTTTCTACGTGCTGCCTACTCGTATAATGACCGGTATTCAGCAACAGTTACCGGGCGTTATGACGGCTCCTCCAAATTTGGTGCAAACAATAAATACGCCTTTTTCCCTTCTTTAGGATTGGCATGGAATGTTTCTAATGAAGATTTCCTAGCGGGGAATACCTTAATCAGCAACCTGAAGCTGCACACGAGCTACGGTTTGACCGGAAACTCCGAAATTAATCCGTACCAGGCTTTGGCTAACGTAACTTCGGGGACGATACTAATGGGCGGCTCTCGTAGTCCTTACTCTTATGTGAGTAGTATTGCGAATCCTGATTTAAGATGGGAGAAGACGGGCACTTATGATGTCGGCGTGGAGCTAGGCCTGTTTCAGAACCGTCTGAATTTTGATGTTTCGTATTACAATCGGAAAACAACAGACTTGTTGCTGGAAGCGCCCCTTCCTAATTCCTCGGGTTTTTCTTGGGTGATGCGTAATATTGGCTCAGTACGCAACCAAGGTGTAGATATTATGGTAACGGCTACTCCTGTTCAGCGTGACGAATTTACTTGGAATACGACACTGAATATGAACTATAACAAAAATGAGGTCCTGCAATTGGGTGCTAACAACGAAGATATACCCCAGCTCAGCTGGGTCGGCGGGCCGAATGCCATCATCCGCGTAGGTGAAAATCTAAATAGCTTTTATGGCTACAGACGGTACGGGGTGTACACGGTTGAGGACTATGAGAACGGAGATATAGCAAAAGAGCAGATCGGACGTCCTAAACGTTCCTCGACGCAGGAAATCTTAGGTAAAGGTGCACCTGATTGGACAGGAAGCTTTATCAATAATTTTAGTTACAGACGCTTTGATCTGATGGTGGATCTACAGTTTGTATACGGTGTAGAAACTATGCAGCAGTTTTATCACTCGACATACGATCGCTTTGGGATCACCAACGGCCTGAAGGAAATTCTTTACGGCGCTTATGATGGCACTAACCCGAATACAATGCAGCAGGCTGTTGTACTGACTAATAGTGGACATAGAGGACAGGATACAAATGTGGATTCGTCGTGGGTTGTAGATGGTTCATACCTTCGATTTAATGTGGTTCAGTTGGGATACACTTTTGAGCCGGGGTTAGCCAAGAAGATGGGATTTTCTTCGCTGAGGGTATACGGAAGTGCCAATAACCCTTGGTTGATCACCTCTAAGGATTTCAAAGGTTATGATCCCGAAAGCACGTCGCAAGGTGACAGTAACAAATTCGGTCAGAATATAACGTTCTTCTCATATCCAAGGGCGAAAACTTTTACATTCGGTGTGAATCTTACATTATAATATAAAGACAGATAAAAATTATGAAAACTAAATATATAGCGTTTGGCTTGTTATGCAGTGGACTGCTCCTGACAACTTCCTGCAGCAGCTTTTTAGATGAGGATCCTCGATCAGGAGTTACTCTCGGAGCGTATTATAAAGATGCGGCACAAGCCGTCGAAAATATCAGATCCTTATACCGAATGGGGGCGCCGGTTCGATATGGGCAAGCAGGCAGTGCGTACATTGGCCCCACAGCTTCTATCAACAGTATGTTGACAGGGTATTTCTCGAATAGCTATGAAGGACAGGAGCTCATCACTATGTATGCCCGGCAATTAACTCGTCAGCAAAACACCAGAATTGTCTCCAATACCATGAATACGATATGGAACGACTCATACAGGGCCATAAACATTGCGAATGGGGCCATAAAGCACATTCCGGAAATTAGCATGGATGTTAATGAGCAGAAGCGCCTGATTGCTGAGGCAAAGTTTTTCCGGGCTTTCAACCTATTTTACCTCGTGAAGACTTTTGGTGATATACCGTTGACGACAGAACCTTACGAGGCCTTCGACGGCGACATGGCTCCCTTCTTTCTATCCAGGACAGCAGCGGCACAGGTCTACGAACTCATAGAAGAGGATTTGAAGGAGGCTGTTGAAGTCCTGCCAGCTGCCATGTTCACGGATAACGGTTATCGTTTAACCAAATATGTGGCGGCGATGGCCTTATCAAATGTGTACCTGCAGCAGAGCAAATATGCTGATGCGGCCGTTTATGCAAAAATTGTTACGACGTCGCCTCACGCTTTGACCCAACATAGCGATCTTCACATGGGTAGCGCTTACAATAAACTGCGCACTGAAGATTTGATTCCTGAGGTTATTTATTCTTATGAATTTGACGAAACAATCAGCACAAGTGGATCTTGGCCTACGTATGCTTTTAGCTCTTCGGCAACCGCGGTATTCGACAAATACGCGATCTTCGAACGTGTATACGGACCGACAAACCGATTCTTGAATGTCTATGATGAAGATGATCTTAGGATCCAACCTAATCAATTTTTTCATTGGGAATATACGCATCCTATCAATGGCCGGAAATGGACGTCTGATGTGGCCGGCGTATGGTACTTTCATGATGAGAACGCGGTTGTAAACACTGGACGCGGTACGAAAGACTGGAATATATACCGCTATGCGGAAGCGTTGTTGATCGCGGCGGAAGCTATTGCGGAATCTGAAGGCGTTACGGCGGAAGCGGCGGGCTATCTGGCAGAGATTAAAGCGCGTGCTGATATGGACGGTAAAGATGTGGCTAGTTATACGGCGGAACTACAGGGGCTGTCCGCAGAGGAATTTGTAAAAGAGGTGTGGAGAGAACGTTTAAGGGAGCTGCCACTCGAGTTTAAAATGTGGGACGACTGCGTGCGGACGAGAATGTTTCCTGTGGTGTCTGCGACGGAAAAGGGCCGAATTGACTTTGTTCCATTAATCGGTGCTCAGAACGGAGCGGGAGCAACCTTTAGAGAGTCGGATCTGTTATGGCCAATATCAATGGATGAACTACAACGTAATCCTGAGTTGACGCCTACGGAAGGCTATCAATATTAAAATAAAAGAAGAAGGCACCCAAGAGTGCCTTCTTCTTTTATTTTAAAGCTTTGACGTCTGTTAAAGATATCACATGCAACGTCCTCTTTAAACTTCCAAAGAAACATCCATTTTAAAATCGTCATCTTTTAAGTGTACGATTTCCATGGCTTTCTCATAGTTCGTCGATTTCTTTGAAAAGAAGTCGTGCTGTGTTGTTTCGGTATTTAACCCGTTCAATACAATAGGGTTAACCTGCTTGACTTCGAAGATCGGATCAAAGCCCAGGTTCATTAACGCTTTGTTACCGTTGTAGCGCACGTATTCTTTTACTTCGGCTGTCAGGCCTACTACCGTATATAGTTCTTCGGTATACTTTAATTCGTTTTCGTAAAGATCATTCAAAAGAGTCAGGAAACGCGCCTTTACTTCTTCCTTGTTCGGTAGACGGCCGAATACTTCCTGTGCGATCAGGCCGACGAAAACGCCGTGAATAGATTCATCAGCAACTATTTTCTTAATAATATCGGCCGACGCTACCATTTGTCCTTGGCCACATAACCACAAAGGTAAAAAGAAGCCCGAGTAAAACAGAAAAGACTCCAACAGTACCGATGCGGCCAAAGCCATGAATAGTTCTTCGTCCGAGACGTTTTCTTTGTCTATGGCGCGGTAGTATTTATCGATTGTTGCTGCTTTGTACTGTAAGAACTTGTTTTCTTGTACCCAGCCGAACACATCGTTAATCTCGTTGGTGGTGGAGACAGTTGTGAAAATTGTGGAGTATGATTTCGCATGGATGGCCTCCATCATACACATATAGGACAATACAGCTTTGTTCTGTAGCGAGCTGATGTGATCGATAATTTTGGGCATACCGGTATGGCTTTGCAACGTATCCAATAACGTTAACCCGCCAAGAGCTTTTTTATAACACTCTTTCATATCCCAGCTGAGCCCTTTCCAGCTATCAATATCCTTCGAAGGGATATACTCTGTGTCAATCCAAAACTGTTTAATATTCTGTTCCCAGAACATCAACACATAGTCGTTCTCTGGGGTGTTCCAATTTACAGCGGTATATTGTTTCATCGTTTAATAGTCTTTTTAGTTTACGTTTCGTTACTCGTGACCGTTGTCCGTGAGCTTTGTCAGGCCCAACCAACCGGTTATGAATCACGAGTTACAGTTATGCCGAGCACGAAATACACTCCTCTACGGTCGACTTTCGTGTTCTGGTGTAATACAGGGACTTTAGGCCCAGTTTGTGCGCATAGATATAATATCTTGCTAAGTCCCTGGTGGAGTCTTTCGAGTTCGTATGGAGAATTGTCGATACGCCCTGATCGATATGCCGCTGGATGACAGAAATAAGTTTCAAGACCTTAAATTGATCCATATCGTAGGCCGATTTAAAGTAGAAATAGTTGTCGTTAGTTAAATATGGCATAGGATAATAAGTCGTGCTATCTCCGTATTCGCGGACCTCAATGATGTCTACTACCGGCATAAC
The DNA here is from genome assembly GCF_008124885.1 of Sphingobacterium allocomposti. GTDB lineage: Bacteria > Bacteroidota > Bacteroidia > Sphingobacteriales > Sphingobacteriaceae > Sphingobacterium > Sphingobacterium allocomposti. The sequence continues at coordinate 156,921 of NZ_VNHX01000009.1, read as the reverse complement.
GGACGCGGTAGCGTTCATGATGTAGGAAGTCGATTGGTTGGGTGCTATAGCCAAACGATAGGCGTGGTAGATACCGTGTTCTTTTACCTGTGCTTTTAAATTCTCCCAATCCTGGCTTGTCGGGATGTAGATCCCTTCGAAAAGCTCTTTGACTTTATCTGTTGTCGGAACGTATTCTTTTTCTGTATAGCGGTCGAAATAGGTGCCGTCTGCGTAGGCGGATTTCTCAAAGCCGGCAAACGTTTTTCCTCTTTCTTTTGCAATTTCCATGGATGCTTCAAGGGAATAGTAGTTCATGATCATGAAGAACGTATTGGCAAAGTCCAGCGCCTCCGTTGATTCATACATGATAAAGCTCTTCGCGAGGAACCCATGTAGGTTCATTGCGCCCAGCCCGACAGAGTGTAATTCCCTATTCGCTTTGGCAATCGACGGCACCATATCAATGTTGGTCACGTCCGTTACGACGGTTAGTGCCCGCATAGCCGTTTTTACGGTTTCTTTGATGCGTTTATTGTCCATGACCGTCGCTATGTTCAAGGATCCCAGGTTGCAGGATATTCCATAGCGGATCGTGTCTTCCTGCCCATAGATGTTGATGTCTGAAACTTCAGACACTTGCATGATTTCCGTACATAAGTTGGAAAACTTCACTCTGCCCAGGCCGTTCAACGCGTGTCCTCTGTTTGCGTTTTCTTTAAAGAAAATATATGGATAGCCAGACTCTTTTTGTGTTTGAGCTATTCTAACGAGCAGATGACGGGCATTTATTTTTTTCTTTTTTACATTCGGATTGGTGATCAATTCGTCGTACATCAAATCCATATCCATTTCGTCCAGGTACTGTCCGTATTCCTGCATAACAGTGTGTGGATAGATGAGGTAGCAGGCTTCGTCTTTCTCTGCTAGTTCCATAAACTTGTCAGGAACGATGATACCTATGGAAAGTGATTTTATACGGACCTTTTCGTCAACATTAATCTTTTTACAATCCAAAAACTCCTCAATGTCGGCATGGAAAATATTCAAGTATACAGCTCCGGCGCCGGGTCGTTGTCCAAGCTGGTTCGCATAAGAAAATGTATCTTCCATGATCTTCATGATCGGAAGCACCCCTCCGGCACGACCGTCGACGCCTTTTATCGCTTCGCCACGGGCGCGTATTTTGGAGATGTTAAACGAAACGCCGCCGCCGATAGACGAAAGTTTCATCGCAGAATCTACTGCATAACCAATACCGTTTAGGTTGTCACCAATTTCGTCCAGAAAACAAGAAACGAGTTCACCGGAACGTTTTTTTCCGGCATTCAAGAACGTCGGGGTAGCAGGCTGATATTCTTGATTAATCATGATTTCGGCGTATTCGATAGCTTTTTGTACGCCTTCCTGACGAGCAAGGAACAATGCAACGGCAACGACGCGGTCTTCGTAGCGTTCTAAAAACTTCTCGCCTGAGTCATCGCGAAGCGCATAGCTTTGGAAGAACTTGAACGCAGCCATGAACGATTGGAAGCGGAATTTTTTAGCGTAGACGAAGTTATATACTTCCTCCATCTGCTCGAACGTAAACCACTCGTAGAAATTGATATAGTAGTTGTTCTCGATCAAATAGTCTATTTTCTCTTTTAGCGTGTAAAAGAACACCGTATTCTTGTTTACATACTCCAAGAAATAGGCACGTACAGCTTCCTTATCTTTGTGTAAGCTGTACTCCTCATCATGCTTAATCATGATCTCATTATTAAGCAATATCCAATTTTTTGCTACCTCGTTTGCTATCATTGTATTGGTGTTTAATTATGTCAATAAATTGATGAATATCTTCCATTGTGCCCGACAATTCGAATTTCATGGCCAATGGGACATCGTAATCTTCTGATACTTTATTGGCTGCTAATCCGAAATTTTTTCCCCAATTTCTATTGCCACTGGAGGTCACCGAGTAAATCATGTCCGCGTGTCTGTCCATAAACAATCTCGTATTATCTGGAACGCAGCCTAGCTTTGTCGTATACGTGACAAGATGTCCAGCCTCGCAGACTTTCAGTCCGTCCTCAATTTTGTGCACCTGCCATCCGGTGATTTGAGCCACCTTCTGGATAAAGCGCTGGACGTTTCCAGTTTTAGAATCGTAATATAAATGGACCATTTTCGCTCAGTTTAAGTTGTTAAACCTATTACAGTGCTAATGTTGCCAGCTCTTCAGGCTTGAAGCCGATAATGCGTTTTTGTACTTCCTCGTTTTCCAGGACTAGAACGGTGGGGACAGTTCTGATTTTAAACTTAGCGGCCAGATCGGGCTGATCAAAGGGGTTGATAGTTTCATAACTAATACCTCTGTTATCTAGGTAAGCCGACACCTGTGCGCATGGAGCACAGTCATTTTTTTCGAATTTAATGATTCTTGCCATGTTGTTGTTAAGTTTAATTTTGTGACGGAGGTTTTCTCCTCTCGCCTAGAAGTTAAAAACACGAAACTTGGAGCAGATGTGCATCTCAAGCATAACAAATATCCAAACTTTTAGACCCGAGTGTTAACGATACTTTTCCACATGGGAAGGAAAAGGAATGAATAAACCGCCTTCCTAGCGAGTTTTTTAGTGTAAAATATTGAATGACAGTTTGTGGCGTAAATGTTGAAAACTTTAAAAGTGTGTTTGATATACAAATTTACCTGTAAAAAGTTCGTAAAAATTTAGAAGCTTTCTGTTAAAAAAGCTGACTAATTTGTGACTAATTTTTCTGTCTTTTTTTGAATGGCGTTTCTTCTCTCGAAGCGACTACCGGCTGGGGTAATTGTCCAATCGCTCGACGGAAATCACTTCTATCTGCTAGCCAAAAAATCGAGCTTTCTGTATTTTTACGCGGGCAACCACGAGACATTGCTACAGCGCGCAAGACATCTTTCCTAAAAGATTGCCACAAGGTTAAGCTCATTGATAAATAATCCTTATTTTAGCATAAACTAACACATATGAAGCTATTTTTTAATCTCCTACTTTTCTCGTGCTTGCTTGGTGCTGTTCACGCCCAGGAAAGCATCACATTTCAGAAGCCGTCCGCAGAAATCCTGCAACTGGCAGACTACCAACGTCCACCTTCCGTGATGATGAGTCCGGATGACAATTGGTTGGTACTATCTTACAGGCCAACTTATAAGAGCCTCGATGAACTGAATCAGGCGGAGGTACGCTTGGCAGGGCTGCGCATTAACCCGACAACAAATATCGCTAGTACAACAGCCTATCTGAATAATATAAAGATCAAACGGGTTGGTACAGCAGATGAACTCCAGGTAAAGGGGCTGCCGGAGACGCCCAGGATAGCTAGCCTAGGCTTTTCGCCGGATTCCAGGACATTGGCGTTTACGAATACGACAGCAAAAGGTGTTGAACTGTGGATTGTTGATCTATCGTCTGCAACAGCCAAGCGGATTACGGATGATGACCTAAATGCCAGCATGGGGACACCCTATAGCTGGTATAGGGATAGCAAGAGCTTGTTGATCAGCAAGCTGCCTGGAAACAGGCCTGCATTAATTGATACGGAAAAGGAGTTGCCGAAAGGTCCTATCGTATCCACCAGCGGGGGCCAGACCTCCCAGTTGCGTACCTATCAGGATCTGCTAAAGACCCCTCAGGACGAAGCAAATTTTGAAACGTTAACGCAATCAGAGCTCCATCTGGTGGATTTACAAGGAAAGCAAACGAAGTTGCTGGATGCCGCAATATATAGCCAGCGTTCTTTTTCCCCGGACGGCAATTACCTACTTGTGACGACGATAAGCCGCCCGTTTTCCTACGTCGTACCCTACTATAACTTTCCGCAAAAGACCTCAGTATTCGATATGCAAGGCCAGCTGTTAAAAGTTGTCAATGAGACACCGCTGGTAGAGATCATGCCGAAGGGCTTTTCTTCTACCAGAAAGGGTAAGCGTAATATGGCTTGGCGCGCCGATCGGCCAGCTTCGCTCATGTATGTAGAGGCGCTCGATGAGGGCGATGCTTCCAAAGATGTAGCCTTTAGAGACGAAATTTTATCCTGGGATGCTCCGTTCAATGGACAGCCAGAATCGTTACTCAAGGTGGCTGATCGTTTCGCCAGCATCATCTGGGGCGACAAAAACAACGCCTTGGTCTACACACGCTGGTACGATACCCGCAATGAGAAGATTTTTTTGCTGAACCCTACATCAAAAGAGGCGAAGCTCCTATCTGAAAGGAATTCGCAGGATGTATACGGTCATCCCGGAAATGTTCACATGAAGCAAAACGAGTTCGGATCGTACGTAATGCATGTTAAAGACAATAAGACTTACTGGATAGGCAGTGGATTCACAAAGGAAGGGCAATTTCCGTTTGTCGAAGAACTTGACATGACAACTCTAAAGAAGAAACGCCTTTACACGTCGAATGTTACCGGAAAAAAAGAAGATATCTCGACTATTTTAGATATGAAGAAGGGAGAGATTCTGGTCTCTCTACAATCGGCTACGGAATATCCGAATTACTATATAAAAAATATGAAGTCTGGGAAGATCACGGCTTTGACACAGCTTGAAAATCCGTTTAAAGGACTTGATGGCGTGCATAAAGAAGTTATCCATTACAAGCGCAAAGATGGCGTGGATCTATCGGGTACATTATATTTGCCGGCCGGTTACGATAGAGACAAGAAGGAAAAGTTGCCGCTGCTGATATGGGCTTATCCAACAGAATATAAAGATAAGAGCACTGCCGGACAGAGTACGGCTAATCCCTACCAGTTTACGTATCCTTCCTACGGCTCCTTTATATACTGGGTCACGAAGGGATACGCGGTGTTGGATAACGCGGCTTTTCCGATTATTGGAGAGGGGACTGCCGAACCCAATGATACGTTTATTGAGCAATTGGTGGCGAATGGCGAGGCAGCTATCGACGCTGTGGATAAACTAGGATACATTGACCGCTCAAAGGTGGGTGTGGGAGGACATTCGTACGGGGCTTTTATGACCGCAAACCTGTTGACGCATTCTAAACTGTTTGCCGTCGGGATTGCCCGTTCGGGAGCGTACAACCGTACGCTGACACCTTTTGGCTTTCAATCGGAGCAGCGAAATTATTGGGACGCACCGGAGGTATACCATACCATGTCGCCTTTTATGCACGCTGACAAGATGAAAACACCGATGCTGCTTATCCATGGGGCGGCAGATAACAACCCCGGAACGTTCACCCTGCAGACGGAGCGTTACTTCCAGGCATTGAAAAACTTAGGCGCCCCTGTACGGATGGTATTGCTGCCTTTTGAGTCGCATGGTTATGCCTCCGAGGAAAATGTACTGCACACTTTGTGGGAGCAAGATCAATTTCTTGAAAAGTACTTAAAGAATTAGCCGTCAGCCGCTAAGCAAAGATTAGAGACACGAGAAGGGGGCGTGAGCACCCAGATCTCGTGTCTCTTTTTTTTTATCCGTCAATCGATGCGGTACAGTGCCCAGTGCTCTCGTGACCGGTGATCACGCTGGAACGGCGACACCGCAGGTTATTGATCGGCTTTCACCTGAAAGGGGAGAGCATATTCACCCCAGGCGAGCGTTACGATTCCGGTGGGGGTCACGGTTATCGAAAACTGCTCCTGCGGAGTGCTTGCTGTCGTATTGGGTATGTCCACCCGTAGCGCGTCCTGCGTCTGATCATATTTCGTTCCCCATTGATTCCATGACTTGTTAAAGATAATGGTCGACTGCTGCTCTCCCGGGATCGAATAAAGGCTGTATTTACCTGCGGGCAGCTTTTTGCCTTCTATCGTCACGTCTTTGTTGACCGCAAAGGTAGTGGCTTCGTTAGCTCCGGTACGCCATACTTTGCCTGCTGGAGCAACATCAACCCCAAGCTGACGTCCTTTCAGCGACGGTTTGCTGTAATGGATCTCAACCGTAACGCCGTCGTTTGTAGTTACGGTGACACTGTCGGGAGGGCTGGGCCGCTTGCTTTTGTCTGTCTGTCCAAAGCTTAGGGTACAGATCATCGTCAGTAAGAATAAGATGCTTGTCGCTTTCATGATGTGTAAATGTTAAGTTTCTGCTCTATCGTAAACAACCGGAGATGGTTTTTGTTTTAGCGTAGAGCCGGCGGTCAGCGAAGGCATGTCCAGGGGATCGTCTGCGGGACAAGTAATTGTTAAATCGCAAGAAGCTGCAAATAAATTCATATTTTACTGCTATATTCGTGTAGATGGTGTAAATAACCAATTTATGAAAACAATGAAGTATATCGCCGTGATGGGTATGGCGTTTTTTTTATTTGCCTGCAAGAAGGAAGTGGCTCCGCCAGAGCCGAAACCTGAGCCGGTCGAAGATACGAAGGAGCAATTGATCCGCGATAGCATTTATTACTATTATAACCTCTATTCGCTGTGGACAGAACGTGTTCCGGATCACGATGTGCTACGCACGTTCACCGCCAATTATTCGAGCTATGATGCCGTCCTGACTGCGTTAAAGGCGCTAACTCCCGCCCATCCGGGGTATCGTCAGAGCGGCGGCTATATAGACCGATTTTCATATTATACCGAAATAAGTGCAGGCGGGCAGGTGAGCCGGTACGGCCATTTCCGTATGGATAACAACGACGGCTATGGTCTTTATATTTCTTTTGGAGTAACCACAGACACGACAGCGAATCCGGTGATTCATTTTGTTGAAGGCGGATCTCCCGCACAGAAAGCGGGAATAAAGCGAGGGCATATTATTACTGCGCTCAATGGGGATGATAAGCTTGCGGTAAAAGTCCGAGAAGGAATAAATGAGAAAGGTGAAATTGTTTATTATATTGATGATCAAGCCGCCTATACCGATGTCGTAACCAAGTTATCAAACGCCTTAGAAAGATCAGCCCTGACATTAACGATAGAGACGGCTTCCGGATCCAGTCAGGATTATGCTTTGCAGTATACAACGTATGCAATAGATCCGGTTGTGGCCGACACCGTATATAAATTCCCTTCAAAAAATATAGGCTACCTGGCGTTCTCTTCGTTCGAGGAAGTAGATAATAACAGCCCGAACCATCAGAAGTTCGAAAAGATATTCACATCTTTTAAAGAGGGGGGAATAACCGAACTGATTCTCGATATGCGCTACAATACAGGTGGCTATGTGAGTACAGCGGAGTATCTGGCGAATAAGATCATTCATCCGGCAGGAGACGGGCAGCTCATGTTTACGTATGAGGTGAACGATTATTTAACCCGATATAAAACAGGCCGGAACGCAGAGTTTGCTGACGTGTATTTTTCGAGAAATAATGACCTGAGCCTCCAGACGGTTTATGTATTAGTAACGGAGTCTACGGCTTCGGCGGCGGAGTTGCTGATCTCGGTATTGAAGCCTTATCTGGACGTTCGGCTTATTGCCGAGACAAATCGGACGTATGGTAAACCGGTTGGCTTCTTTGAACAGAAGGTGCATTCGACAATATCCTTATGGGTAACGTCGTTCAAGACTATCAATAAGGATGGGTATACTGATTTTTGGGACGGAATGGCTGTTGACAGATCAAATGTCGAAGACTATATCTTTAAGGACTTTGGCGATCCTACGGAGAGTATGATTGCGGCGGCGCTCGATCTCGCCGGCGTACGGACCTCCTCTTCCAACAAGGCGTCCATAAACCGTTCTGCTACACCGGCACGGGTCTCGAAATCGAAGCTCGGCGTAGTCAATCAGGTAGAAGAGCGAAATATGCTGAAATAGGTGATGATTTTTCAGGCCCTTAGGCTCGCTGTTATAGTTTGGGGAGTCGACGACGGTTTCCCAAACTCTTTTGCGGATTAGCCACTTAACTTTTAACACTGTCCTTAGTGTGATTTTAGGGTAAAAGAGAGTCTCAGACTCCTCTACAAAGCCTTTTTTATCTATTCCATAATACCCTATTGATTGCCAACATGATGAAGATTTCAGGAGCTACCTTCGGTAACTCCTGCTCAGTTTCTCGTCTACCTTTTTTCGTTGCGGCGAGCACTAGCTAGGACGCAATCTTCCGGTATATCATTTAAGATCGCATCGTCGTGCCTCCTCGCGATGAGGCATTTATGCTTTTTTCGTTCATTGCGAGGAAGCGTGACGAGCTGCTGCACAAAGTTGCTACCGTCGAATCTTGACGAGGTACATATCTACACCAAATACTCGAACAACGTTTGGTCTTTGTTGACCTCGATAAATTCGAATTTGTAAGCTTTCATCCGCTCAATAAATGTGGTATAATCTTTTGGATCGTTCAGTTCAATTCCTATCAGTGCCGGTCCGCGCTCCCGTTCTGTTTTTTTAATATATTCAAAGCGGGTAATGTCGTCTTTTGGGCCGAGAACTTCCGTAACGAGCAACCGCAGTGCCCCTGGCCGTTGCGGAAAGCGCACAATAAAGTAATGTTTAAAACCTTCATAAAGAAGAGACATTTCCTTGATTTCGCTCATGCGGTCTATATCGTTGTTTCCACCGGAGACGACGCAGACAATCTTTTTCCCCCTGATTTCTTCTTTATGAAATTCCAGTGCCGCGATGGATAATGCGCCCGCCGGCTCGGCGACGATGGCGTCCTTGTTATAAAGTTGTAAAATCGTGGTACATATCTTACCTTCCGGAATCGGTTTCACGCTATCCAGCAGTTTGCTGCTGATGGCGTAGGTCAACGTACCGATCTTTTTGACCGCTGCTCCGTCCACAAACTTATTAATGTGTTCCAGCTCTACAGGCGCTCCGTTTTCCAGGGCGGCTAACATGGACGGGGCTCCCTCGGGTTCTACACCATACAGTTTGACGTGAGGAGCATACTTTTTCATATGATAGCTAATGCCCGACGACAAACCGCCCCCTCCAATAGGAATGAAGATAGCATCTAAGTCAGGTAGATCTTCCAATATCTCGACCGCTACCGTACCTTGGCCTTCGATGACTTTTTCATCATCAAAAGGAGGAATGAAAGTCATGTTCTGTTCTTTCGTGTATTCCAGGGCGGCCTTCTGGCAATCGTCAAAGGTATCTCCTGTAAGGACGATTTCGATGTTCCCATTGCCCCACATTTCCGTCTGCGTAATTTTTTGGCGGGGAGTAGGGCCAGGCATAAATATTACGCCCTTAATATCCAGCTTTTTGCAGGACAATGCGACTCCTTGGGCGTGGTTGCCGGCGCTGGCACAGGTGACACCTCTGCTTCTTTCGTCTGCAGATAGGCTAACAATTTTGTTATAGGCCCCCCGCAGCTTATACGATCGGACGACCTGGAGGTCCTCCCGTTTGAGGTAGATGTCGGCGCCGTATTTCTCTGACAAATGTATATTATACTGCAAAGGGGTACGGTTAACCACACCTTTTATGCGTTCGGCCGCCTGCTGTGAGTCTATGGTTATGGTTGATAGATCCATTTCTAGTCAAATTCAAAAGTAAAAACCGGGTTGCGTTCATCGAAAGACAATGAAGGGAAGCCGGTAATGCGTATGGGAGGAGAAAGCTTCTGGGGATCGCTTGTAGCGAAAATCAGAAGCTTTCTCTGCGGTATGTTCTACGGCTTAACGGTCGTCATAGCGCAAATATCAAGATTGCATTAATGATCTCAAGTCGTCGTCGCAAAGGTCCTTTTTGGCGTCGGCCAGTACTAGAAACTTTTCATAGGTTACTGCAAGCTGGTCTTTATCCAGTTGATAACCTAGGCGTTCCAGATGGTGCTTTAAGGCATGGCGGCCGGAGCGGGCAGTCAAGATGATATCTGCTTCACTTAAGCCGACGTCCTCGGGACGGATGATCTCGTAATTTTCGCGGTGCTTTAAGAAGCCATCTTGATGGATCCCCGAACTGTGTGCAAAGGCGTTCTTCCCGACGATGGCCTTATTCGGCTGGACAGGCATGCGCATCATGGAGCTTACTTTTTGTGAAATCGCAGTGAACATCTTGCTATTGATAGTCGAAGTCAGCCCCGGGAACTGTTGTTGGTGAACTTTGAGGATCATAGCTACTTCTTCCAATGAGGTGTTGCCAGCGCGTTCTCCGATGCCATTTATTGTACATTCCACCTGTCTGGCGCCGTTCTGTACAGCTGCAATGGAATTGGCCGTGGCCAGTCCGAGGTCATTATGGCAATGGGCGGAAATGATTGCCTGGTCAATGTTACTGACATGATCCTTTAGATACTTTATTTTGGCTCCATACTGATCCGGCAGGCAATATCCGTTTGTATCCGGTATGTTGACAACTGTGGCCCCAGCTGCTATTACGGCCTCAATCATCTGCGCTAAATAGGGCAAATCAGCTCTGCCGGCATCTTCTGCATAGAATTCGACATCCTCAACATACGATTTGGCATGTTTAACGGCCGCTACGGCACGTTCTAGAATTTCTTCGCGGGTAGAGTTAAATTTATACTTTATGTGCATGTCGGAAGAGCCGATTCCGGTATGGATACGGGGGCGCTTCGCGTATTTTAAGGCGTCTGCCGCTACGTCGATATCGTTTTTGTTTGCTCGTGTCAGCGCGCATATAATTACGTTGTCTACCGCCTTCGACAGCTCGACCACCGATTGGAAATCGCCGGGGCTTGACACGGGGAAGCCAGCTTCTATAATATCTACACCCAGACGTTCTAAGTCTTTCGCGATCTCAATTTTTTCAGGAGTAGTTAATTGACAGCCGGGAACCTGCTCGCCGTCGCGGAGCGTCGTGTCAAAAATATATAGGTGATTTGGATCGTGTAACATAGCTTAAATTTAAAAAGTTAAAATTAAAAAGGCAAAAATGGATTGCTCATCTAAAGCGTGTTCTTTATAAAGGACCTCCATCTTATTGCGCTTTATCCAATACTTCTATCACTTTGGCTCCCATTTCGTTGGTTCCCAGGATGCGGTCAGCGGATGTTGTCGCGTTGGCGATGTCACCTGTTCTCCACCCGGCCTTCAATGTGTCCGCGACAGCTTTGGTAACGGCCTTTGCTTCTTCCTGGAGTCCGAAGGCGATCTCCAGCATCAATGCTGCCGAGAGGATCGATGCTAATGGGTTGGCTTTGTTCTGTCCTGCGATATCGTGTGCAGAGCCGTGTATCGGTTCAAAGAAGCCGGTACCGTCGCCAATGGATGCAGAAGCCAACATGCCCATAGATCCGGCAATTTGAGAGGCCTCGTCGGTTAAGATATCACCGAATAGGTTTGCCGTCAGAACGACGTCGAACTTTTTCGGATTTTTTACCAGCTGCATAGCGGCATTGTCGATAAACATGTGTTCCGTTTCGACATCTGCATACTCTTTAGCGATCTCTTGTACCACTTCTCTCCACAAACGCGATGTCTCCAGTACGTTTGCTTTATCGACAGAACAGAGCTTCTTGCTGCGGTTGCGTGCTGCTTCGTAGGCCTTGCGGGTGATACGCTCTACCTCGTAGCGATGGTAGTTCATGAGGTCGGAAGCGAACGTGTTATCTTCATTACGTTTTTTTTCTCCAAAGTATACGTCGCCCGTCAATTCGCGGAAAAATAAAATATCCGTTCCACGTAGCACCTCTGGTTTAAGGCTCGAGGCATCTAATAGCTCATCGAACAGCAGAATCGGTCTAAGATTGGCATATAGGCCAAGCTCTTTACGTATTTTTAACAGGCCTTGTTCTGGTCTTACTTTCGCCGAAGGATCGTTATCGTATTTCGCATGACCGATAGCGCCGAAGAGGATGGCGTCGGATGCTTTTGCTTTTTCCAAAGTCTCGTCAGGCAACGGATTTCCGGTAGCCTCGATAGCCGTGTGCCCCATTATGGCTTCGTCGAAGCTAAATTCGTGACCGTATTGCCTCGCGATGGTTTCTAAGATCTGTTTACCCCAGGTCGTTACTTCCTGTCCTATGCCATCTCCTGGGATAATTAAAATATTTTTTTGCATTTTCTTCAAATTAATAGGTCAAAATTAAAGGATCAAAAGCCTCTATTTCTGTCTTGTTCTTATTCAAATTAAGTGGTCAAAAACGTATGCCGTTCGTTTAAAATTACTTCTCCTTTTTCCAGTACCAGCCGGCGGTCCAGGCAAGACGGTAGCTGCGACTCATAGTGGCCGACATAAATTAATGTTTTACCGTAGGCGCTAAGTTCGTCAACGACGGCATTGAAATGTGTCGTTTGCGATCGATCTAGTCCCTGGCAAGGTTCATCCAAAATTAGAAGCGGCGGATTTTTTACGATAGTCCGCGCGAGCAATGCCAGACGCTGTTTCCCTAACGGTAATGTGTGTAAAAGTTTGTCTTTGTCCTCGAGTAGGTCAAAGAAATCCAATAGTTGCTCTATCTTTTTCTTCTCTTCGTATTTGACATTTAGAAACCAGCCAATGCTATCGTAGAAGCCAGAGGCAATGGCATGCCATACGGTGGCATGCTTGTCGAAATACCAGTGTAGCTCGGGGGAAATGATGCCTATTTTTTCTTTGATATCCCAGATACTTTCTCCACTGCCCCGCTTTCTCCCGAATAACCAGATTTCGTTGGCATATGCTTGCGGGTGATCTCCGTTTAATAGGCTTAATAAAGTCGATTTTCCCGAGCCATTTGGGCCTTGTAGCAGCCACTTTTCACCTTTTCTGACACGCCAGCTTACGTTTTTCAGGACAGTCTTTTCGCCATAGCGGACAGATACATCCCGTAGTTCGGCGATCGTATCGCTGTCAGCCGTCGGCGCTTTCTGCAAAAAATATGGAAATGGTTTAGGCCGACGTTCCTGGTCCTGCGCCATGGCGGCTATGTCGGCCACCACGTTGATTTTACCGTCAGCTATTTCCGCAAACCGGTTAATCGAGGCAGGGATGTCGTTGTCGTTTGTAATCAGGATAAGGGATACGCCCTCGGCCGCCAATCTGTCCAGGATGACATTCAGCTGCCGGCGCGATTGTCTATCTAATCCCGTGTAGGGCTCATCCAGAATCAAAATCTGTGGCTTAAGCCATAAAGCCTGTACCAACTGCACTTTTTTATGCTCGCCGCTCGACAATTCTATTAGCTGGGTTTCCCGGCAATTATCAAAGCCCAGCGCCTCCAATATGGGTTCGGCATCGTGGAAATCGAGCTGATGTTTTTGGCCGAAGTGGATGAGATCAGCATAGACCGTTAACGTATCGTGTTGTTGGTGCTTGTTGTAACGTTGCTGGTAGTAGAAGTTCCGGTCGCCTTCCAGATTGGTGAACTGATACCAATTTGCTACATAATAAGCTACCGGTGGGAGTGTCAGTCCGGCCGTAAAACGCAGATGAATATCTCCGGATACTTTTTCCTGCTTAACGATAGCTTTGGCCAGGGAGGATTTGCCCGAGCCGCTTTTGCCCCCGATTACCCAGTTTTCTCCTGGATATATGCGCCAATCTAAATCGCGCAATACGGGTTGCCCCGCATAGTGCAGATTTAGATTGGTGATATGGACGACGGGGTTTGTCATTATCTGTTCTTTTCGAATTCTTCGATTAAATGTTTGTGACTAAGGATGAAGTCGATATCGTCATAGCCGTTGATGAGGCACGATTTTTTGTAGGGGTTAATTTCGAAGGTATAGCTTTCGCCTGTCTCGTCTATCCGCACCGTCTGCGCTTCTAGATCGACGGTTAATGATGCCTGCGGATTAGCAAATACCACGTTAAAAATCTGCTGCAAAAACTCATCCGTTACCTGTATAGGCAAAACGCCGTTGTTAAGGGCGTTCCCTTTGAAGATATCGGCAAAGAAAGAGCTGATAACGACGTCAAAGCCATAATCCTGTATGGCCCAGGCAGCATGCTCACGGCTGGATCCGCACCCGAAGTTTTTACCTGCAACGAGGATCTTGCCCCTGTACGTCGGATTGTTCATCACAAAATCAGCCTTCGGTTGATTGTTGCTGTCAAAGCGCCAGTCCCGGAATAGGTTGTCGCCAAATCCTTCCCGGGTCGTCGCTTTAAGAAAGCGGGCCGGGATGATCTGATCGGTATCTATATTTTCGATAGGCAGCGGAACCACCTGTGACGTTAATTTTTCAAATTTTTTCATATTTCCAAAGTAAAAGTTAAATTAAAAAGTCAAAAATGTTGCGATGTTATACTGATTGCCGAAGACTTTCTCCGCTTTTGAATAATGCCTGTTCAAAAGCCTGGAACCTCAGCGCTCGATATACAATATGGCCACCTCTATTATCATTTTTAATTTAACAACTCTCTCACATCCACGATCCTTCCGGTCACTGCAGCAGCAGCGGCTGTCAGCGGACTAGCAAGCATCGTGCGGGCATTAGGCCCTTGGCGTCCCTCGAAGTTTCTGTTCGACGTGGAGACACAATATTTTCCGGCAGGGATTTTGTCTTCATTCATTCCGAGGCAGGCAGAGCAGCCCGGCTCGCGCAGCATAAAGCCTGCTTCTTCGAAGATCTTGTCAATGCCTTCTTTTTTCGCTTGAGCTTCCACTTGTTTAGAGCCCGGAACAATCCAGACCTCGACACCCTCGGCTTTCTTCTTTCCTTGGACAAAAGATGCTACCTCGCGTAGATCTTCGATACGCGAATTTGTACAGCTACCTATAAAGACGTAATCCACCGGTTTGCCCAAAAGCGGCTCGCTATCCTGGAAGCCCATGTAATTCAGCGCTTTTTCATAGGAGGGACGTTCACTTTCCGGCTGCGCGGTGGTCGCGGGGATCGGTTCAGTGATGCCAATGCCCATGCCGGGATTTGTGCCGTAAGTAATCATCGGCTGTATGTCGGCGGCATCATATTCCAGCACAGCATCAAACTGGGCGTCTTCATCAGAATATAACGTTTTCCAGTATGCTAGTGCCTTATCCCATTCTTCTCCTTTGGGAGCAAATTCACGGCCGTATACGTAGTCGAACGTCGTCTGATCTGGCGCGATAAGTCCGCCCCGTGCGCCCATTTCTATGCTCATGTTGCAGATCGTCATCCGGCCTTCCATACTCAGCGAGCGTATTGCTGAGCCTGCATATTCGACAAAATATCCGGTTCCTCCGGCTGCCGATATTTTGGAGATGATGTATAAGATAATATCCTTTGCGCCTACGCCCTTCGCGAGTTTGCCATTGACTTCGATCTTCATTGTCTTAGGCTTTTGCTGCAGCAGGCACTGGGTCGCGAAGACCTGTTCTACCTGCGACGTGCCTATGCCGAAAGCGATGGCGCCGAACGCACCGTGGGTCGACGTGTGGCTATCGCCGCATACCATCGTCTTGCCGGGCTGCGTGATGCCGAGCTCGGGACCGATTACGTGGACGATACCTTGGTATGGATGGCCTAGGCCGTAAAGTTCTATGCCGAATTCTTTTGTGTTTTTTGTCAACATGTCCACCTGATAGCGGGACAGTTCTTCCTGAATGGGGAGGTGTTGATTCAGGGTTGGTACGTTATGATCTGCAGTAGCGACGGTCTGCTGCGGCCGAAAGACCGGCAGGCCCCTTTTGCGAAGGCCATCAAAGGCCTGTGGCGAGGTTACCTCGTGAATGAGGTGCGTATCGATATATAGGATGTCGGGGAAGCCTTCTTCACGCTTCACCACATGTGCATCCCAAATTTTCTCTACTAATGTCTTTCCCATTTTTCTCTTTCTCTTTTTGTTGATAAAGTTAGAAAAAGTTAAGAAAGTTAGATAAAATAACCTCTCTAACTCTCTTAACTCCCTTGACCTTATTAACTATTTCAAACGGTCTTTATGGCTTTCATGGCAGTCATCGCTTTGCGCAGTTTGACGCCGACGACTTCTACAGGATGGTTACGTAGGATTTCGTTCACTTGTACCAGCTGTATATTGTCTACAGCCCCGTCTTTCCCTTCATTGAAATTTTTGCCTACTAAATCGGTGTCAACCTTTTTCATAAAGTCGGCCAGTAGCGGCTTGCAGGCCTGATCAAATAAATAACAGCCGTACTCTGCCGTGTCGGAGATTACGCGGTTCATCTCGAACAGCTTCTTACGGGCGATCGTATTCGCTATCAACGGTGTTTCGTGAAGCGATTCGTAATAAGCGGATTCTGGTTTGATGCCCGCTTCAACCATAGTTTCAAATGCAAGTTCAACACCGGCTCTGATGAAGGCTACCATCAGCAGGTAGTTGTCGAAATATTCCTGCTCGCTGATCTTTACATCGCCGGCAGGTGTCTTTTCGAAGGCTGTTTCTCCGGTTTCTGCTCTCCATTTCAAAAGCTTGGCGTCGCCGTTAGCCCAGTCTTCCATCATGGTTTTACTGAACTCGCCGGACATGATATCGTCCTGATGTTTCTGGAATAGGGGGCGCATGATGTCTTTCAGTTCTTCGGACACTTCGAAAGCTTTGATTTTTGCAGGATTAGATAGGCGGTCCATCATGCCGCTGACGCCTCCATGTTTGAGCGCTTCAGTAATAACCTCCACACCATATTGCACCAATTTAGAAGCATATCCGGGGTCGATGCCTTTTTCTATCATCTTATCGAACGATAGGATTGATCCCGTTTGTAGAAGTCCACAAAGGATAGTCTGTTCGCCCATCAAGTCGGATTTCACTTCGGCGACGAAGGACGACTTCAATACACCTGCCCGATGTCCTCCTGTTCCGACGCAGTAGGCTTTCGCATAAGCCCATCCTTTGCCCTCTGGATCGTTCTCTGGGTGAACGGCGATTAAGGTCGGAACACCGAATCCTCTAAGATATTCAGCCCGGACTTCAGATCCCGGACATTTGGGCGCAACCATGATAACGGTGATGTCTTTACGGATCTGCATACCTTCTTCCACGATATTGAAGCCATGAGAGTATGATAGCGCGGCGCCTTGTTTCATCAACGGCATCACCGCATTGACAACGGCTGTGTGCTGCTTATCGGGTGTAAGGTTGATTACCAGATCAGCGGAGGGAATTAACTCCTCGTATGTTCCTACTGTAAAGTTGTTCTCCGTAGCGTTCTTCCAGGAATCTCTTTTTTGTTCAATAGCTTCTTTACGTAAGGCATAGGAAATGTCGAGGCCACTATCTCTTAGGTTTAAACCTTGGTTCAGACCTTGTGCCCCTGCACCTATAATTACGATCTTTTTACCTTTTAAAGCGTCGACGCCGTCTGCAAATTCGGACGAATCCATAAATTCGGCTTGACCGAGCTGGTTTAATTGTTCTCTAAGAGGTAATGTGTTAAAATAATTTGCCATTGTTTTACTATTAAATTTTGTCTTTTCTGTTAAGTTGATTATTGTTGTTTCTTTATCATTCTTCGTTGGGCCTGTGCATAGCCGAAGTGTAAATTGTCATGACCGATGGAGGTGATGATAACATCTTCAATTTGAGTTAACTGTGCATTATAGGTAGACGTAGCGTACGGCTGTATCGTCTTAAATCTTCCATCAAGATAGTCCGCTTCTATTTGTTGGATAGAAGAGAGGGCCAGCTCTTTTAATTCCTGAACTTCAGCCGCGCCAACGTAGTAGGACGGTTTGGATCCCTTTTCATAAGCCTCCACATATTTGAAAACAAGTTTGTCCTGTAGGATGCCTGTACGCACATAGCAAAGCGTCTGTGTACTGACGACGATGTGCCCGAAATTCCAGATAATGTTGTTGTTGAAGCCTTCAGGGACCGCGTTGAGCTCATCTAAAGTAAGTTCGTCCAACAAGCGGACGAAGGCTTTTCGACTATCTATGATAAAGTTGAATATTTCCTTCATGAGTATGTTTAGTTTTCTATCGAGGCATCTAAGATCCCGCTTCGCTATCATTGTGCAGCAGGGCTGCGATAGCTGATGCCGCCAAAAGCCGAGACCGGCTCACAGGAGGCCTTCACCCTGCACATTCCAGACGCCCTGTATTATTACATGGTGAATACGTTATCCCGTTGATCGAGATACTCATTTTCCACAATCTCGGGAGCAGGCTCTTCTTTCTCAAATTGTTTTAATTTGGTGTGGAAGCCGGCGCTGTCTTTGATGATGGCAATGCGTGCGCCCCGGACGAATTCGATAAGCCCGTACTTTGTTAGCTCGGCAGTAAGCTTGTCGATTTCTTCCCGGTGTCCTGCCGTTTCGAACACGGTATAGTCGTTGCGGATAACTACAGCCGAAGCCCCGTATTCACGTAAAAGACGTTCTACAGGAGCCTTCTCGGCGATAATATTGGTAGGCACTTTGTACAATGCCTGTTCTTGCCAGATCAGCTCTTCATCGGTGTTGTAGTATGCTTTCAGTACTTCCACCTGCTTCTCAATCTGGCGGCAAAGCTTCCGGACGACTTCCTCGCTCTCATGGATCAGAATCGTAAACCGATGTATGCCTTCCACCTCCGAAGGCGAGGTGTTGAGGCTTTCGATATTGATTTTCCTTCTGGAAAATATGCCAGAGATGCGGCCTATCATGCCGATGGAATTCTCTGTATATAACGTGATGGTATATTCTTGTTTTTCCATTTCAAATTAAAAATTAAAAAAGAAAAATTAAAAAGAGGCTAAGCATCTTTTTTTTACTGTTTTCTTTTGTTTTAATTATAATCGAAGCTAATATCTTAGATATTTCATTTGCTTCGTTGAGTAACCTGTTTAATGTTCCTTCGTGTTCTTTCCAAATAGTGTCTCTTAACAAGCAGAGCCAAAATTTAGATTCGTTGGCGGATTTTAAAGCAATAGTGTAAAATTTTATAAAGTCGTTTTTGGAAGAACCGGCATAACCTTCTACAAGATTTGCTCCAACAGAAGCTGAGCTTCTTAGCAGTTGATCTATTAATGAATGATATATATGCTTATATTCTTGTTTCCCAACGAAAAGAACGGTTTGCTTTGCGAAATCATAAGCCCGATGCTTAATGTCCACTCTGGTAGCCGTCATACTTTTTTAATTTTGACTTTTTAATTTTTACTTCAAACGTATCTCCGATACAGATGTTCCTTGTGCAACCATAGGGAATACATTATTTTCTTTCCCTACCATCACCTCTAATAGGTAAGCTCCGTCGTGTTCAAGCATCGTTTTCAGCGCATGATGTAAATCTTTCCGCTCAGAAATCTTGTTACCCTCAATGTAATAGCCTTTTGCTACGGCGACAAAGTCAGGACTGGTGATATTGACGAACGAGTAGCGCTTGTCATGGAACAGCTGTTGCCACTGTCTTACCATGCCCAAAAACTCGTTGTTCAGAATCAGTATCTTGACTTTAGCACCGAACTGCATGATGGTGCCCAGCTCCTGGATAGTCATCTGGATGCCTCCGTCTCCGATAATGGCGATTACGTCGCGGTCGGGAGCGCCATACCATGCTCCGATTGCCGCCGGTAGACCAAAGCCCATGGTGCCCAGGCCGCCTGACGTGACATTGGACTTGGAGCGGTTAAATTTCGCATACCGGCACGCCACCATCTGGTGCTGACCAACGTCGGTCACGATAATCGCATTTCCACCGGTCAATTCGTTTAAGACACGGACCACCTCGCCCATGGTCATGATATCAGATGTTGGGTTCAGCTCGTCGTAGATTACCTCTTTGATCTCTTCTTTTTCCAGTTCCCGGAACTGGGACAGCCACGCGCTGTGATCTTTCTTCTCGATCAGGTCGGTTAAAAGCGGCAACGTCTCCTTACAGTCGCCCCAGACGGGCACTGTGGTTTTTACGTTTTTGTCTATTTCTGCAGGGTCGATGTCTAAGTGGACAACCTTCGCTTGTTTTGCATATTTATCAAGACGTCCGGTAACGCGGTCGTCGAAGCGCATGCCCACAGCGATTAACACGTCGCATTCGTTGGTCATGACATTGGGTGCATAGTTGCCGTGCATGCCTAGCATCCCGACGTGCTGCGGGTGATCTGTTTCCAATGCGCTTAGCCCCATAACGGTAGAAGCCGCCGGAAATCCGCCTTTCTCGATGAATTTCCTGAAATCATCTTCGGCTCTCCCTAGAATTACCCCCTGGCCGAATAGAACGAATGGTTTTTTCGCTTCGTTAATGATCGCTGCAGCTTCCTCAATATATTCCTTTCGCACAATCGGCTTAGGTCTATAGCTGCGGATATGATCACATTTCTTGTAGCCTTCGTAGTCGAACAGCTGCAACTGCGCATTTTTGGTGATGTCGATCAGGACAGGCCCTGGCCGGCCTGTTCTTGCTATATAGAAAGCTTTTGCCAATACACTGGGTATTTCAGTAGCGTCGGTCACCTGGTAGTTCCATTTGGTGACGGGGGTTGTGATATTGACGACGTCTGTTTCCTGAAAGGCATCTGTTCCCAGCAGGGAGGCAAAGACCTGTCCTGTGATGCAAACAATAGGATTGCTATCAATCATGGCGTCAGCTAGACCGGTAACCAGGTTGGTAGCACCTGGACCACTTGTAGCAAAAGCCACACCGACCCGGCCCGACGTCCGCGCATATCCCTGCGCGGCATGGATACCCCCTTGTTCGTGCCGCACGAGGATGTGCGTCAACTTATCGTTGTAGTCGTACAACGCATCGTAGATGGGCATAATCGCACCTCCTGGATAGCCGAACACGGTGTCTACTCCTTCATGGATTAAAGCCTCCAATACCGCCTGTGATCCACTAAGTTGGGTCATCGTGGTGGTTTTTTGCTTAGGCTCTAATTCCGTTTTTTCCAGTGTATTCATTTTGTTAAAGTCAAAAGTTAAAAGTAAAAAGTCAAAAACCGAGATGACGTGTTACTTTTTTAAATTTTAATTTTCCTTTTTAATTTTAAATATCTGTTACACATCCCTCCGATGCGTCGGCCACTGTTTTGGCGTATTTGTACAACACCCCTTTAGTGACTTTCAATGCCGGTTTTACCCAGTTCGCGCGGCGCTGTGCAATGGTCGCTTCGTCAACGTGTAAGTTCAGCGTGTTGTTAACAGCATCAATTTCGATGATGTCGTCGTCCTCGACCAGGCCGATAAGACCTCCTGCATATGCTTCAGGAGTAATGTGGCCAACGACGAAGCCATGCGTACCGCCTGAGAACCGGCCGTCCGTAATCAGTGCTACTGATTTACCCAGGCCCGCACCGATGATCAGCGAGGTGGGCTTCAACATTTCCGGCATTCCCGGCGCACCAACAGGGCCTGCGTTTTTGATGACCACAACGTCGCCTGGCTTGATCCTGCCGGACGATACACCAGCCACCAGTTCATGCTCTCCGTCGAAAACGCGGGCGGGGCCTGTAAATTTTTCACCTTCTTTCCCCGATATCTTCGCAACCGAGCCCTTTTCGGCCAGGTTGCCATATAAGATCTGTAAGTGGCCGGTTGACTTAACAGGATTGTTCAGCGGCTGAACAATAGGCTGGTTATAGTCCATGATCGATTTTACATTTTCGAGGTTTTCGGCTACCGTTTTACCTGTAACTGTTAGGCAATCTCCGTGTAATAGGCCTTCGTCGAGCAGATAGCGCATGACTGCCGGCGTGCCGCCATATTGGTGTAGATCCTGCATGAGGTATTTCCCCGACGGTTTGAAGTCCGCAAGTACGGGCGTAATATCGGACATGCGCTGGAAGTCATCCTGTGTGATGTTAACGCCGATGGACTTTCCGATAGCGATAAAGTGCAGCACAGCGTTGGTACTTCCCCCAAGTACAATGATCGTACGAAGCGCATTTTCAAACGCCTTGGGAGTCATGATGTCTGAAGGCTTGATGTCTTTCTCTAATAAAATGCGGATGTATTTGCCGGCTTCCTCACACTCGGTTTTTTTTGCATCCGATGTTGCCGGGTTAGACGATGAGTATGGGAGGCTCATGCCCAGCGCTTCGAGTGCCGAGGCCATTGTATTTGCAGTATACATCCCACCGCAGGCTCCTGCGCCGGGGCAGGTATGTTTAATAATACCTTCATAGTCTTCGTCCGAAAGGTTGCCGCATAGACGCTGACCCAACGCTTCGAACGCAGATACAATATTTAGTTCCTGACCCTTGTAGTAGCCAGGGGCTATCGTACCACCATACACCATGATAGAAGGACGGTTTAGACGTCCCATGGCCATGACGGCGCCGGGCATGTTTTTGTCGCATCCGGGGATCGCAATTAAACCATCGTAATATTGACCGCCACAGATGGTCTCGATGCTGTCTGCAATAACATCACGCGATACCAGTGAGTAGCGCATTCCGTCGGTACCGTTGCTCATTCCGTCGCTGACGCCGATGGTACCAAACGTAAGGCCAACCAAGCCGTTATCCCATACACTTTTTTTGACCACTTGGGCCAGATCATTCAGGTGCATGTTACAGGTATTTCCGTCATATCCCATGCTGGCTATACCTACTTGTGCTTTGTCCATGTCGGCATCCGTTAAGCCAATACCATAGAGCATGGCTTTCGCGGCAGGCTGCGTTTCGTCCTGCGTAAAGATGCGGCTATACTTATTCAATACCTTTTCTGTGTCAGATGATGACTTCATAATTCTCTTCTTCTAATACTAATTTTTTATATTTTCTTTGGATAGATGCGCCTATGGTATGTTCCCAATCCTCTTGGTAGGCCACGCCGTCAACCTCTTTGATGCCGATGATTCCGGCCGCCGTTCCGCTCAAGAATGCGCTGTCGGCCTGGAGTATATCCTGTATCGTAAGTTTTTGCTCTACGACGTCGACATGCAGCTCCTTGCACAACTCGATTACCGTTTGTCGTGTGATGCCCGGAAATACGTCGGCTAGGGGAGGTGTATAGAGTTTTGAGTCCTTCTCGATAAAAAGATTTTCGCTGGCTGCCTGCGCCACGAAACCGTATTGATCCAGCAATAGAGCTTCGTCGTACCCCCGTTTGATCGCATCGCTGGATGCTAAAATCGCATTGATGTACTGCCCCGATACCTTGGCTCCGATTGGAAAGGATTGTGGTGTGGGCCGTTGTATGGCAGAGGTACATACACGGAGTAGGTTTTGGCCCAGATAGGGCCCCCATTCCCAGGCCGCAATGACGATATTGGAAGATGTTGCCGGAGTCAGGTGCATATTCGATCCTGAAAACACCAACGGGCGGATATATGCCGCACGAAGGTTGTTCTTTTCCAACAACTCATAAGTTCGGCTTATGAGATGGGGATTATGCCACTCATAAGGAAGATTGATGGCTTCGCACGATCGCTGTAAGCGTGCGAAATGTTCCTCAGCTTTAAAGATACGGGTCCCATGGTGTGTGCTATACGCTCTAAGACCTTCAAAAGCGCCGTATCCATAATGGAGAGACTGGCCAAACAGATCGATGCCTGCGCTGGCTGCCTTTACGAAATCTCCGTTTAAGTAGATGTACGTATCCTGATTATAGTACTGCATATGAAAAGCTGATTTTGTCCTCTAGTTTTTGTTCTGTTCCCTTCAGGTACACGACAGATTCCGGATAAGCCCGTTGTCGTCATTATGAAGAAGCACGACGGTGATCTGACAACGAAAAAAGAAGATTGCTTTGTACCTCGCAACAGCTCTTTTTTCAATAACGGATTTTCTGTCGTGTTCCTTTTTCCCTCAAGAGTGAACATCGATGATTTTCACTTCTGTTAAGTTAGCCCTAATCGAAATTCTTTACAATAGCAAAACAAAGTATTTTTAAAAAGTTTTTTATTTCGACAAAATCGTTTTTATGTAGTTTTGTTTTATAATTTATAGGTGTGTCGAAATAAAATTTTACGCTTGGTAGACTAAAATTAGAATCGGTATATTCGATAAAAACGGATGTGTTTCTATAAATAGTCAAAATTCTTCCTAAAATCGACGTTTTGTCTGAAAAACTTTAAAAAAATGTCAAAGAAAGCGGGTCAGAATTTAGCGGTTTATTTGATGTTTTCTTCGGCTTCCCAAGCAGTAGGGGGCCGGTCAGTCCAACAGAAATCTGCTCCCCTCACGGCGCCATCTATATCTATAAAAAAAGCCCTTAAAACATGGAAGTCTTAAGGGCTCTTACGTTATATCTTTCTCAGTTATTCTTCGATGATTCCTTCGGCTAAAACGGTAACGTTGTTGTCCTTTGCTTCCACGACCCCGCCTTTAATGACCAGTGTCACGACGCCTTCGGCACCTTGAATAATGACCTTCCCATCCTCTAAAGTAGACACAATCGGAGCATGGTCCTTTAAAATCTGGAAAGAACCCGCGCTACCTGGCACCGTTACTGCCGTAACATCGCCGTCGTATGCTAGTTTATCTGGAGTAATGATTGTTAATTTCATTTTGTTTATATTTTAGATGATAGACATTAGATTTAGACCTTGTCTTTTGAGGATAGATATGAGATAGTAAAAACGTCTACTATCTCATATCTTATGTCTACATCTAATTAAACAGCTTCAGCCAATAGTTTCTTGCCTTTCTCGATAGCATCTTCAATGCTACCTACCAGGTTGAACGCTGCCTCAGGGTACTCGTCTACCTCACCGTCGATAATCATGTTAAATCCTTTG
This sequence comes from Sphingobacterium allocomposti, assembly GCF_008124885.1. Classification (GTDB taxonomy): domain Bacteria; phylum Bacteroidota; class Bacteroidia; order Sphingobacteriales; family Sphingobacteriaceae; genus Sphingobacterium; species Sphingobacterium allocomposti. The sequence goes on along the minus strand of NZ_VNHX01000009.1, from coordinate 132,561 downwards.
ATTGTATCTTTGATATCAACTAAGACTCCTTTCAAGCCCGTAAACTGTTCCGCAACGTGGAATGGCTGTGACAAGAAACGTTGCACACGACGTGCCCGGTGTACAGTCAGTTTATCTTCTTCAGATAACTCGTCCATACCGAGGATGGCAATGATATCCTGAAGTTCTTTATAACGTTGCAAGATTTCTTTTACGCGTTGGGCTGTATTGTAGTGCTCGTCTCCTAAGACTGCAGGCGACAGGATTCTTGACGTAGAATCTAAAGGATCTACCGCAGGGTAGATACCAAGCTCAGCAATTTTACGGGATAACACCGTCGTTGCATCTAAGTGGGCAAAAGTTGTTGCCGGAGCAGGGTCGGTCAAGTCATCAGCAGGTACGTATACCGCTTGTACGGAGGTGATAGAGCCGTTTTTGGTCGACGTGATACGCTCCTGCATAAGTCCCATCTCTGTGGCCAATGTCGGCTGGTAACCTACAGCTGAAGGCATACGGCCTAAAAGTGCAGATACTTCTGAACCAGCCTGTGTGAAACGGAAGATGTTATCGATAAAGAAAAGCACGTCACGTCCCTGTCCCTGTCCGTCGCCATCGCGGAAGTACTCTGCGATAGTAAGGCCGGATAGTGCAACTCGGGCCCGCGCACCGGGAGGCTCATTCATCTGTCCGAAGACGAAGGTACATTTAGAGTCCTTCATCAACTCGCTGTCAATCTTATCTAATGGCCATTCGCCTTTTTCCATGCCTTCCATGAAATGCTCGCCGTATTTGATAATGCCGGATTCAAGCATCTCACGCAACAAGTCGTTCCCTTCACGGGTACGCTCGCCTACCCCTGCGAATACCGATAAACCACCATGCCCTTTAGCGATATTGTTGATCAGCTCTTGGATCAATACGGTTTTACCTACGCCCGCACCACCGAATAGACCGATCTTACCACCTTTTGCATAAGGCTCTAATAAATCGATTACTTTAATACCTGTGAATAATACCTCGGTTTCGGTAGATAGTTCATCAAATTTAGGAGGGACGTTGTGAATAGGACGTCCGTTTTCTTTGTCCAAGTTCTGAATACCATCGATGGCATCACCTACCACGTTGAAAACGCGACCTTTGATCTCCTCTCCAACAGGCATCTTTATCGGAGCACCTGTGTCGACCACTTTCATTCCACGGATCAAACCTTCCGTTGCGTCCATGGCGATTGTACGGACACGATCCTCACCAAGGTGTTGTTGAACTTCTAAAACGATACGTTGTCCATTGTCTTTTTCAATATACAAGGCATCGTAAATCTTAGGAAGCTTGTCATTGTCGGCGAAGTTGACGTCAACTACGGGGCCGATAATCTGCGCTATTTTACCAATATTGGGCATATTATAGGGACTAAATAATTATTAATCAATTTAAAACAGATGGCTTTAACACCTGGATTTTGGAATGCAAAAATAAGTTATATCTATTTAAAAGCAAAACGCTTATTCATAATAATTGCTTTTTTTATATTTCTTCGTATGACATGAGATTTCCAACCATTCAGAAGATGATGGCGGATCTGTCTCATCTAGCGTATATACAAGCCGGTAAAAAAAGAAGTTTGCCGGAGCAAACTTCTTGGGATATTATGATAAGGTTTAAGAATTCCGTTTCATCTGTTCGTCGAGCAGCTGCCGCTTTAATATCTGCTCTTTTTCCATCGATTTCTTACGTAATGTCTGCAGTTCCTCCTGCAGTTCTTCTGTCGTCTTTTTGTGTTCATTCGTATCGACCTTCGCCTTTCTGAATGACGCCAGCGTGGCTAAGAAGGCAATGGCCAAAACAATAATCAATGCCCATACGATGGTATGATAGGTACCTTTTGAAAAGGCGATGCCTAAAAATGAGATGCTGTCTGTCTTTTGTCTTTCGGCCTGCAGCTGTGTGTCGAGTGCGGATACAGAATCCCGCAACGTTTTAACGGTGTTTACGGACGATGAAGAATTTGCCTTTAGATCAGCTATTTCCTTTTGGTAACGCGATATAGAATCTATTACATTTTTTCTTATGATCTCTAAATTCGTCTTTCGGATCAACTTAAAGTCTGCATCTTGTGATCTAGACAAGTTGCTTAAGTTGGTGAACTGATCGTTTAACGTTCCCTTTTGTATCGCATAGGGCAACATAGGCCGATTTTGACCCAACACGGTAAGCGATAGTAAAAGAAGTCCGAATAGCAAATGGTGTTTTAACATAAATTTCATGTAATTAAAAGTGGGTTATCCAAAGGATAACAGCGTTTAAAAAAAGCGATGTCGCCGCTAATTGGATAAAATTGAAAAATAAATCACGGAATTGCAAGAAGATTTGCAGGTTTTCCTATAAATCGGTTTTATTCCCGGCGCCAAAAGCTTGACGATGTAGAGCTCTTAATCTGAGAATGAGTGTTGAGCGGTACGTGACGGGTAGGCATATGGGGTTTGAGAGGCCACCATATTTTTTTAAGGATTTTTACGTCTTCGCTTGCTATTTTTTGCACTTACTGTTTTTATATCATCGTGTTTTAAGGCAACGTGAGTCTTTTTCTGTTGTGACAAAGGTTGGTCTCTGCTTGGTTGCATACGACAACTGTATGGCTGATCAGGGGACAGGGTTTTACCTAACCAATACCGCCCTTTCTTCGCCCTTTTACCTGCCGTTTTTCGGGGTGGCCGTTGGGTTTCCTTGGGTGCGCTTCGTGTCAGCCCCGAAGCCGACCCGAAGCCCACTCGAAGCCGACCCGAAGCCGACCCAGCTACCGGGCGGTCAAGGGGCGGTGTTAGTTGGGTGTTGGTTTGATGCTATCCTGTTTGTCGAGAAGGGGTCCATCTCAGCGTTAGATCGGCATAAGCGACGCCCCCATCAAGGCCTTGCATAGTTATAGCATATTCTCGCTTGTGTCGTCGCCTATCGTTATGCCGTCGGCAGCTAATGATAACATCTTGTAGTAAAAGGATAATTATACATAGGAAAGGAACGGTATAAAACTGTTTTTTTGAAGAACCATTATAAGCGGCTATAAATAAGCGTTGTGGTTTCACGGAGCTTGCTCTTTTTTTGATAGTCTCGTCTTTTAGAAGGCTGCGATATGGACTTTAAGTAATGATGAATAATAGTTTTGGGAAGTATATTGTAATATTTTATTTGTGTGTATTGGCGGGCTTGGCAGATCTTACTGCCAGGCCTGTTCGCACATTGGTTATAGAGGATCGCGTTGCCAACAAAAGCCGTTTCGACTATGCTATAGAAAAACTGCCTTCTGCAGGAGAGACGGTACGTATGGCTTCGCTTCCGGCGGCCTACCGTAAGGCCACCGGGGACGACGTTATTATCGGACTTTTGGACGGCGCGTCCTGGGACCGGTATGTGCCGGAAGCCCTACTGCAGCAGCTGAAAAAGAAAGAGTCGTTCTTACTGTACAGAAAAGGTAAAAATGCGCCCTTGATTATCATCGGTAAAGATGAAACCGGAGTTCTCTATGGGTGTGAAGAAGTGCGCCTGAGGCAGCAGGATATCGAGGGGCCGGTAAGTCTCGTTGACGCGCCGGAGATGGTGTTGCGTGGCACTGCTATCGGATTGCAGAAGACGGAGTATTTACCTGGCAGGGACGTGTATGAATACCCTTATACGGAGGAGCTGTTTCCATGGTTCTACGATAAGGATCTATGGATCCGCTACCTGGATATGATGTTGGAAAACCGCTACAACTCGCTGTATTTATGGAATGGACATCCGTTCTCTTCTCTGGTTAAATTGAAAGAATATCCATATGCTATCGAAGTTGATGAGGCTACTTTCGCGAAGAACGAGGAGATGTACCGCTTTCTTACGGAAGAAGCCAATAAGCGCGGTATATGGGTGATACAGATGTTTTATAACATTATTCTCCCGAAACCTTTCGCTGAAAGGCATGGGCTTAAAACGCAGGAGCGGAATCGCGTCATTACGCCGTTGATAGAAGATTATACACGTCAGTCTATTGCCGCTTTTGTCCAGAAATATCCGAACGTTGGATTACTGATCACATTGGGAGAGGCGATGGAGGGTGTAGGAGAGGACGACGTCCGGTGGTTCACGAAAACGATCCTCCCCGGGGTGAAAGACGGGCTGCAGGCTATTGGTAGCGATGTCGAGCCTCCGGTTATCTTGCGGGCTCACGACACAGATGCGCCGGCGGTAATGGCTGAGGCATTGCCGATTTACAAGAACCTTTATACCATGGCCAAATATAACGGAGAGGCGCTGACTACCTATACGCCGCGTGGTAAATGGGCCGAGTTGCACCAGCGTCTGGGTAACATTGGTACGGTACATATTCAGAATGTACATATTCTCGCGAATTTGGAACCTTTTCGTTACGCTGCGCCCGATTTTATTCAGAAGTGTGTCGTGGCGATGCACGATATACACCTCTCGAACGGTATTCACGTCTATCCGCAGGCTTCGTACTGGGACTGGCCGTACACGGCCGACAAAGTTGATGAGCGGCTGTTGCAGCTGGATCGCGACTGGGTGTGGTATCGTGCGTGGGGGCGATATGCCTGGAAGGCCGAGCGGGACAAAGCCGATGAAGAACATTACTGGTCTGAACAGCTGCAGAGATACTTTGGCCTGGAACAGCGGGACGCACGTTCTTTGCTGAATGCCTTACAGGAAATAGGCGAAATCTCCCCGAAGATTCTTAGACGCTTTGGCATTACCGACGGCAACCGGCAGACATCGTCGCTGGGTATGTTGATGACACAGCTTATCAATCCGTATCGGTACGGGCTGTTTACGCTATTATACGACTCCGAGGCTCCGGAAGGAGAAATGATCATAGAATACGCGGAAAAGGAGTATAAAGGCGAACCGCATGTCGGCGAGACTCCTACACAGGTGGCAGCGGAGATAGTAGCACATGGGCGGCGCGCAGTAGACCTCGTGGAGTCTATGGGAAAAGCTACCAGAAACACCGATGAGCTGCGACGTGTATTAAATGATGTGTATATCCATAGCGCATTGGCAGCGCATTACAGTGCGAAGGTTAAAGCCGCCATACAGGTGCTGTCGTATAAATATACGCGTAATGTTGAAGCCCTGAAGTCGGCTGTCCCCGATTTAGAGAAGAGTTTGGAGGCATATAGTACATTAGTAGACTTAACCAAAGACAGCTATCTTTATGCAAACAGCATGCAGACGAAACAGCGTAAGATACCTATGCGCGGTGTGGACGCTACCTACAAGCATTGGGAAGAAATGTTGCCGGTTTTTGAAGCAGAACTCCGTAATTTTAAGCACGCTATCGATTCGCTAACCCGTAATGCCGGAAACAGTATCAAAACGGAAAAAGTGCTTCTCCCTGTTTCCGTCGTCTTTGAAGGCAGCATAAAGCAGGTTTCTCTGAAAAAGGGAGCCAAGCCATACCGCGACCAGGAACTGGTTATTACGCACTTACCGGCCGAGCTTGAGGGGTTACAGGCTGTTCAGGTTGATTCGGAAAAGCAGAAGCGGGAAGGGACGTTGTTGCGTTTCACGTGTACACAGCCCGTCAAGGTGCTCGTAGGCTACTTTAATAGCGAAGATAAAGTATTTGCGCCGAAGCCCGTTCTGGAAATAGACGCAACAGCAAATGATTACGGGCAGGCCGAGGCCAAGATCAGGAATGCGGTACGCCTCCAATACATGCCTATGGTGGACGTGCACACGTACTCTTTCCCTGCGGGCACGCAGGAGTTGAAATTGCCGAAAGGGGAAGCCCTTATCTTAGGTATTGTGGACGATCGGGAACTTTTATATCCGTATAATGCGGACATTGATAATCAGGGTGATGACCTGGACGATTTATTCGGCCACTATGGCGAAACCAAATTGTAAATGAACACATCCGGTCTCATTAGGAACAGTGATGCTGATACGATAAACAACTATGATGATTACGTATCATCTGTAACATAAACAACTGACGTATAGATGAAAGGAATAACATTATTTATATTGCTGCTGCTGTGCAGCGGGCTGTCGGCGCAGGTCGATTTGAAGATGAAGCTGCAGGATTATGTGCAACAGTTTAATGCAGCCGATGATGAAGCTGTTGTCAACATGATAGCAAATAAGGAATCTGCAGGATGGCTGGAAGCGAATATTCCGCTGTTGGATTGTCCAGACCCGGCGATTGAGAAGATTTACTATTTTCGGTGGTGGTCCTTCCGAAAGCATATTAAGCATACGCCGGAAGGAACCATCGTCACGGAGTTCATCACGCCAGTGAAGCATGCTGGAAAGTATAACTCCATCAGCTGTGCCTTAGGTCATCACCTTTATGAGGGCCGCTGGCTGAAAGGACATCGCTTCCTGCAGGAGTATGTAGATTTTTGGCTGTACCACGCCGATAAAGGGCAGTCCCGTCCCCGTTTTCATCAATTTAGTTCCTGGTTGCCGGATGCATTACTCGCTTATTATATGGTCAGCGGGGATAAGGAATATCTCGTTAGCCGCCTGGCCGATTTAGATAAAGACTATGAAACGTGGGAAAAAGAAAGGCAGCTGGAAAATGGCCTGTTTTGGCAACACGATGTAAAGGATGGAATGGAGGAGTCGGTCTCGGGGGGACGAAGGGAGGAGAATATGCGGCCGACCATCAATAGCTATATGTATGGCAACGCCAAAGCCCTGTCAAGCATAGCCCGTTTAGCCGGTGACGCGGCACTTGCGGAGAAATACACCGGCAAGGCAGACCGCTTGCAGGCGCTGCTGGTCGATTCATTGTGGGACAGTAGCGATCTTTTTTTTAAGACACGCATGGAAAAAGGAGGTCTCCACCCCGCGCGGGAGGCCATAGGATTTATTCCTTGGTATTTTCATGCTGTTCCTGACAAAAAGATCTATGCCCGCGCTTGGGAGCAGGTGAAGGATACGGCGGGTTTTAAGGCCCCGTGGGGACTTACTACTGCCGAGCGGAGGGAGCCGACGTTCCGGACCAGGGGTTCGGGCCATGGCTGTGAATGGGACGGGGCCATCTGGCCCTTTGCTACCTCGCAAACATTGCGGGGCATGGCCAACCTATTGACGGATTATAAGCAGAAGGGGGCGATCCGTCCAGCCGACTTTTACGAAGAAGTATTGCAGTATGCGAAAGCACATGTGATGTACGGAAAGCCGTATATAGGCGAGTATCAGGACGAACGCAACGGCGAGTGGCTAAAAGGTGATGACCCGCGCAGTAAATTTTACAATCACTCCACGTTTGCAGATATCGTTATACAGGATTTAATAGGTGTGAAGCCGACGATGGACGACCGGTTTACACTTAGCCCATTGATACCAGCCGGACGATGGCCTTATTTCGCCTTGCAGCACCTCAGCTACAAAGGTAGACAGGTCGATATCTTCTGGGATGAAAAGGGAAGCAGATATGGCCATGGGAAAGGACTTTCTGTGTTCATTGACGGGAAGCGCGTGGCACATTCTAGGAAATTGAAACCTATAACAGTTAACTTAAGATGATAAGAAGAGGAATTTTAGTTCTGGCTACGCTCGTGGCCATAGGAATAAATTTAGGACAGGCGCAACAGTTTTACAATGTTCTGGACTATGGAGGAAAGAATGACAGTACCGGAATGAACACCGGGGCAATCGCTAAGGCGATTGATGCTGCGGCAGGCGCAGGCGGCGGGACCGTTTATTTTCCGGCAGGAAAGTATATCACCGGTCCTATCCATTTCAAAAGCAATATCACCCTGTTCATTGACGCGGGCGCTGAACTTCATTTCAGCGATAACTTCGACGACTATCTGCCTATGGTGGAATCGCGGTGGGAAGGGACCGCAGTGACGAACTTCTCTCCCTTCTTTTATGGCAAGGACCTACAGAATATAGCAATTGTCGGAAGGGGCCTAATCGATGGACACGGTAAGAAGTGGTGGGCATATTCCGAAGTTGAAGTCAAGAGGCAGACCGAGGACAGCAAGTGGCAGAAAGAGTTCAAAAGGCTGAATAAGGATGTGCTGGCGCCGGATCTACCCGGCTGGATTGAGCGGGGCTTTTTGCGCCCTCCTTTCATTCAGTTTTTACGCTGCTCCAACGTACAGATCAAAGATATTAAGATCCAAAATTCTCCATTCTGGACGGTTAATCCACAGTATTGTGACAACGTGACGGTAGACGGCGTTACCATAGACAATCCACCATCGCCGAATACAGACGGTATTAATCCTGAATCGTGTAGCAATGTACACATCGCCAATTGCCATATTAGCGTCGGTGACGACTGTATAACGATCAAATCGGGAAAAGACAGGTCTGGAAGGCAGATAAATATCCCCGCGGAAAACTACACCATCACCAACTGTACAATGCTACGTGGCCACGGTGGAGTAGTTATTGGTAGCGAGATGTCGGGAGGAGTAAAAAATATTGTTATCTCCAACTGTGTGTTTGATGGAACGGATCGGGGAATCCGGCTGAAGACCGCCAGAGGAAGAGGTGGTGTGGTGGAGAATGTGCGGGTCAGCAATATCGTTATGCGGAACATCCGGGATCAGGCAATCGTAATGGATATGCAATATGCAAAAACAGACGTAGAGCCAGTTAGTGAGCGGACCCCTCAATTTAAGAATATCTTTATCAGCGATATGGCGGGAACCACAAACCGCGTGGGGCTGCTCCGCGGGCTCGCGGAAATGCCTATTGAAAATGTCAGCTTTAATAACATTAATATGCAATCAAAAGCAGGGTTCTCTTTGGAAAACACCCGTAAGATCGTGTTTAACAATGTGCAGGTGGACGTCGCGGAAGGATCGTTTATTGCCGCTAAAAATGTGGAACAGTTGCAGATACGGACAATCCAGAATTATACGCCGGCTGCAGAGCATTCTTTACTTGTTTTCGAAGGCGTGAAGCAAGCGGATATTCAACAGAACTCTCCGGCACCGGGCACAGGCACTTTCTTATCCCTTGTGGGGGAGGGCAATGCGGATATCACGGTGCATGGCAACAACTTCCAGCAAATTGATAAAATAGTAGAGGGCAGCGCCAAAAGTATTGTACTCGACAACAATATAGGTATAAGAAAATGACAGCTATGCAGTATAGACCGTTTTGTCTTCTGATTGGGTTACTATGTATTGTTAACGTTCATGCGCAGCAAAGGCTCTGGTATAGCAGTCCGGCTAAGGAGTGGGAGGAAGCACTGCCTATCGGCAACGGAAGGCTGGGAGCGATGATCTATGGCGGCGATCACGAGGAGGAGGTCCAATTTAATGAAGAAACGTTATGGACCGGAGAGCCACGATCTTACGACCGCCCGGGGGCGCATCGCTATTTAGATACTATCCGTGAGCTTTTAGACCGCGGAAAACAACGCGAAGCGGAAGCATTGGCGATGGAGCATTTCATGGGAAAAAAAAGCCCTTCTGAAGATAATGCTGCGTGGCTGAAGGAGATCGGAAGGGAACGCTCCAAATCTAATGGCCCCGCATCTTTTGATTTTAATGACAGCGGGTGGAAATCGATCGCGGTACCTTCTTATGAAGGTTGGGAGGATGTCGGACTGGAAGGCGTGGATGGTGCGGTATGGTTCCGGACGGCTTTTCACCTCACGGAAACCGACGTTCAATCTGACTGGGTATTGGATTTCAATAAAATACGTGAGCAGGATTTTACCTATGTCAACGGCACCCTTGTCGGCCACAAGAATGGTGATCAGGAGAAACGCGTGTACAAGATCCCAAAAGAGCAGTTGCGTGTAGGCCGGAATATATTGGCTGTACAGGTAATCAACCTAACGGGAAAAGGCGGAATAGCAGGATATAAAGATACAGCACAGGCAATCGGACTGCGGAACGCCAACGGCCGCTTTATTCCCTTGGCCGGTACATGGAAGTACTGGATACAGAATGCCAACGTACCGAAGGTCGGCGTATACCAGGCTTCCTATCAGCCTTTTGGGTCGTTGCGGTTTGTGTTTCCAAAGGGAACGACGCGTGAGTACCGCCGCAGTCTCGACTTAGACCGCGGGGTAGCGGAGGTTCGATATAAGCAAGACGGCGTTTCTTTTGTCCGCTCTTATATTGCCAGCTTTCCGGACAATGCAGTTGCCATTCGCCTATCGGCGGATCTTCCCGGGCGAATCTCCTTTTCCATGACGATGGATAGCAAACATCCGCAGCACCGCTTGTATAAACTGGACGAGCATACGCTGGCGCTTCACGTAAAAGTGAAAGACGGTGTGCTGGAAGGAACCTCTTTTGTGAGTTTGAAACTGGATGGAGGAAAAGTTTACGAACAGGATGGATACCTGCATGTGGAGCGCGCGAATCGCGCTGACATCGTGCTGACTGGCGCGACGAACTATAAGGACTTCAGGCATATTTCACCAGACTACCTCGTGCGAGCGAAGGCCCATCACGCGTATGTTCACAAGCAGTCTTCGGACGCCATATGGCAGCGTCATGACAAAGATTACCGGAATTTATTCCACCGTTTTTCTATACAGCTGGGCCATCCGGAAAAAGATAATCTCCCAACCGATGAGCGTTTGCGCCGGTTTGTAACGGAGGACGACCCCGGTTTGGTAGCGCTTTATGTACAGTATGGACGCTATCTGCAGATTGCCAGCTCCCGGGAGGGGACACAGCCTGCTAATTTGCAGGGAATATGGAACCATCTTTTGGAACCGTCCTGGGGGAGCAAATACACGACGAATATCAATTTGGAGATGAACTACTGGCCGACGGAGATGTTCAATCTCAGCGAGCTGCATGATCCGCTGTTCCGGATGATCCGTGAGCTGAGCGAAGCCGGAAAAAGCACGGCTAGATCATACTATAACGCGAGGGGGTGGGTGCTGCATCATAACACCGATATATGGAGAGGAACCGCGCCTATCAACCATGCCAACCATGGTATATGGCCCACGGGAGGAGCATGGCTGGTCACCCATCTGTGGGAGCACTACCGCTATAACCAGGATACCGCATTCTTAAGGGCGTACTACCCCATCATCAAAGGAGCAGCACTATTTTTCAAGGACTTCCTTGTACGCGACGGACACACAGGCTGGTTAGTAAGCACTCCCTCAAACTCGCCTGAAAACGGAGGGCTTGTAAAAGGCCCTGCGATGGATCACCAGCTGATAAGGGCTTTGTTTAACATCTTTGTGAAATCGTCTGCGTTGGTTGGGGAGGATCAGTCACTGCGGGATTCCGTAAACACCATGATCCCGAAAATTGCTCCTAATCAGATAGGGAGATACGGGCAGTTGCAAGAATGGCTCGAAGATATTGATGATCCTGAAAATAAACATCGCCATGTTTCTCATTTATGGGGTTTACATCCTGGCGATGAGATTAACATGGATAGTACACCGGCCTTAGTGGAGGCCGCTAAGAAATCGTTGCTCATGCGTGGCGATGACGGAACGGGCTGGAGTCTGGCATGGAAAATTAACTTTTGGGCCCGGCTGAAAGACGCGCCGCATACGTACAAGATGATTAAGATGCTCCTAAGGCCGGCGGGCAAAGCGGGCGGATCTTACCCTAATCTATTTGACGCACACCCACCCTTTCAGATTGATGGGAACTTCGGCGGTGCCGCCGGCATTGGTGAGATGCTGGTTCAAAGCCATGCGGCATATATTGATATTTTGCCGGCTCTGCCGGAGCAGCTATCCGAAGGCCACGTCAAAGGGTTTAAAGCCCGCGGCGGCTTTGAGATGGATTTTCACTGGCAAGATAGCAGGCTGAGCGGCTTGCGGATTCGATCTACTGCGGGAAACCTGCTGCGTGTCCGTTGCGGAGGAAGGGCGGTGGAGATGGCTACTGTGAAAGATAAAATATATCAATTTGATGCCAACCTCAATCTCTTAAACTAATGCGCAGCTTCTTTTTCATATCATTACTGTTCTTCCAATGTATGCTACTTGCCTACGGTCAGTCGCCGCGGCGGATAATCCCGCTGGAACAGGACTGGCGCACGGTCATGCATGAGGAAGATAGTACGAGGCATGCGGGTTTCCAGCAGATCTCATTCCGTGGTGACAGCTCTTGGCAGAAGGTGGATGTACCACACAACTGGGATACCTACGGTGGTTATCGGCGCCTGCTACATGGAAACTTACACGGATACGCATGGTATCGTAAGACGTTTACAGTCGTCGAAAAAGGTAAGAACAAACGGTTTTATCTATTCTTTGAGGGGGTAGGTTCCTACGCCACAGTATGGCTAAATGGACGTAGGGTGGGATACCATGCCGGAGGCCGTACCACGTTTACCCTTGATGTCAGCGGTGTATTATATACGGACGGCCGGACAAACACGTTGGCTGTTCGCGCCGACCATCCTGCAGAGATCCGTGACCTCCCCTGGGTAGACGGGGGGTGCTCGTCTGAGCGGGGATTCTCGGAGGGCTCGCAACCCATGGGTATATTTAGACCGGTAAGCCTGGTAATAAAGAGCGATGTGAATATTGCCCCTTTTGGTGTTCACTACTGGAACGACGAAACCGCGGGGCGCGAGCATGCGACCATTCATCAAAACGTCGAAATTTTTAACAGTTCGTTAAGAGACCGGAAGCTGAAGATCGTGACGAACATGTTGGATGCCGGAGGCAGACGGATAGCTACAACAACGAACGAAAAAACGATCAGGGCCCGTTCGACAGAAGAGTTTTCACTGGCTGATATACAGGTGAATAACCCTCGCCTGTGGCGGCCGAAGGACGCTTATCTGTATACGATAGAGACGAGCATATATGAGGGAAGGAAACTGCTGGACCGCGAGCAGACAGCTTATGGCGTGCGGACGATACGGTGGCCCAAGGGGTTAAAACCGGTGGGGACAAATCAGTTGTTTGTTAATGGAGAACCTGTATTTATACATGGTATCGCTGAATATGAACATAAGCTTGGTGGCTCACATGCTTTCCCGGAGCAGGAAATAATGGCCCGTGTCGGGGAGATGAAGGCGCTGGGATTCAATTCGTTCCGCGACGCGCATCAGCCCCATAATCTACGATATCAGAAGTTCTGGGACGAAAACGGGATATTATTGTGGACACAGATGGCGGCTCATATCTGGTTTGATAATGACGATTTCCGGAGGAACTTCAAAGTGCTTCTACGCGACTGGGTCAAAGAACGGAGGAACAGTCCATCTGTATTCCTGTGGGGCCTGGAAAACGAAAGCACACTTCCCGAAGACTTTGCCAGGGAGTGCACGGAGATCATTCGATCCTTAGACCCAACAGCGTCCATACAACGCTTGGTTACTACCTGTAACGGTGGCGCAGGAACCGATTGGGATGTGCCTCAAAACTGGACCGGGACCTATGGGGGCGACCATCGTACCTATGGGGAAGATTTAAAAAAGCAGCTGCTGGTGGGGGAATATGGGGCATGGCGCACGTTGGAGATGCATGCTGAACCACCGTACCTCCCCAATCATTCCATGTATAGCGAGGATCGGTTTACGGAGATTCTGGAAACGAAACTTCGCCTGGCCGATTCCGTTCAGAACGAAACGATAGGACACTATCTTTGGCTCTGGAATTCCCACGACAACCCCGGACGCGTACAAGGTGGTGAAGGGCTTCGCGATCTAGACAAAATCGGCCCTGTCAACTATAAGGGCCTCCTGACACCTTGGGGTGAGCCGACGGATGCTTACTTTATGTACAGGGCACATTATGGAGATAACGATCCGATGGTCTACATCGCATCTCATACGTGGCCAAACCGTTGGTTAGCGCCCGGCATAAAAAACGATATCCGTATATATTCGAATTGTGAAGAAGTCGAACTTTTCAACGACCTTGGTCATGCGTCCTTCGGCGTGCAGAAAAAGGCGGGTTTTGGAAGGCCATTCGTTTTTAACGGCGTCGACGTCCAATATAACGTTTTGTATGTGGAAGGGAGGAACAAAGGTAGGACAGTGGCACGTGATACCATTGTATTGTTCAATCTGCCGGAAAGCCCACATTTCGATAGCTTGAGAGATCGATCGTCGACGCTCCTGAAGGGGGCGGAGCAGGTAAACTACCTCTACCGCGTGAACTGTGGAGGAGGAAGGTATGTAGACACTTTTGGGCAGGAGTGGTCGGCAGACCAACCCTATCACAAGGCGTTGGGCTGGGGGTCTTTCTCATGGACAGATGCATATGAAGGAATTCATCCCTTTTTTGCGAGCCAGCGTCGTATTTTTGATCCTATTAAAGGTGTGGCCGATTGGGACCTGTTTCAGTCTTTCCGTTACGGCCTCGGTCAGCTCGCTTATCAGTTTGACGTTCCCCCCGGCGAATACCAGGTGGAGCTCTATTTTGCAGAACCTTGGATCGGGACAGGCGGAGGAGAGGATGCCCGCGGGCGGCGTCTTTTTGATGTAGCGATTAACGGGCGGGTTGTTGAGAAGGAACTCGATATCTGGAGGGAGGTGGGACACGATGTGGCGATGAAGCGGGTGTACCATGTCCGTGCCGAAGAGGGTAAAATACGGATTAATTTTCCCCGGATTTTAGCGGGACAGGCGGTCGTCCATGCTATCGCTGTCGCGGGAACCATGGGGGGCGGAATGCCTGAGCAGCAGAGGGAGCACTATAACCTTGAGGTGATGGAGGGGAGCGCTCCCGTTGTAAAGTCCTGGATGGATCTAGGTCAAACGTTTGATGAAAAACGTGGCCTGTCTTTTCAGCACCTTCCGGGCGCATTGTATGGCGCAGACTTCTTTAAAGCGCCGGCCGGCAGACTCGCTTTAAAGTTCCGGTGGAATACAGATGTGTATGTCCTCGGGGGAAAGGAGCCCGAAGGATTTGAATCCATCGGCGATACGGTGACAGACAATCGGGGGCAGGCCTATCCGGTTTATAAAAGAGTGTTAAATAAGGATGTGCCGTTTGATCTACCTGATGTGACACCGGGAACGGTAGTTGCCTTTGCAGTGAGAAGCGGCCTTCAGCCGGCATACGACCTAAAAAAAGCGGATACCTACAAGGCGAATGAGGTATACACCTCCGGGGGGGCGGCGAGGAGGCTGTTCTTAAATCAAGAGCGTCTTCGGTTCACTGAAGATACCGGTTGGCTGGCTTTCGATATAAAAGTAGGGGTAGCCGATGTCTATTCACTTACGCTAAAGTACCACAATCCTTTTAAAGAAAGCAAATTTGTCACACTGGCTCTGGAGATGCCTGACGGTACGGTATTGAAGCGGGAGGAGCAGCTTCGGATGGATCCTACGCGGGAAGGTAAGTGGAATTATGTCAATACCAACACAGGAACGATGATCAACGCGGGGACCTATCGTGTTGTTGTGCGGGGGATAGACGTAAACGAGGTATATATTGACGCGCTAGATGTGCAGTAGGCTAGGTGCATAGGTTGATAAGTTGATAAGGTTAACAAGGTTGATAAGGTTAACATGGTTGATAAGGTTAACATGGTTGATAGGTTAATAAGTTAACAAGATTGATAAGGTTAATAGGGTTAGATAGGGCCGCTTCTAGCTCTTCTAACCCTCAATCCCTAACTGCTAATTTCTGCTTAGATAGCGTTTTTTATATTCCAACGGCGTCAGCCCCATGACCTTTTTAAAGTGTCGGTAAAAATTGGAGACATTGTTAAATCCGCACTCGAAGCAAATGACTTCCGTAGGGAGCTTGTTTTCTACCAATAGTCGGCAGGCATGGCTGATCCGTATTTCAACGAGAAAATCGTAATACGTCTTTCGGGTCATCGTCTTGAAGTACCGACAGAATGACGTGACACTTAAGTTTGCAATATTCGCTACTTCTTCCAGGGTGATGTTTTCTTTGTAATGGGCGTGCGTATGGTTGAAGATATTATTTAGACGGATATTATCGGCCTCATTCGACTGATGAAATGTCGTCTTGGTCTTAACGATGGTTTCGCACTCGTCACTTTCGGCCAGGATCTTTAGAATTTGAAGTAAAGCGATAATTTTGCCCAGTCCGTTTTCTTTCACACAATCATGCATAAGTTCAGCGACGGCGTCCTTGGTTCTGCCTTTAACGATAAGTCCACTTTTTGCTCTTTCAAACAGCTTGGGGAGCAGGTAGGATTCAGGCAGTTGCAGGAGGGGCCGTCCAAGGCAGTCGGGTAAGAACTGTAGCACGATAGCCTCAATATTATAATCGGGGTTATTTTGATAGTACTCTTCTTTACAGCGCCACGCATGCGAGAGTTTTTCGCCAACCAGAATGATCTCGCCGGGAGAGAAGGTGCTGATATTGTCGCCTATAAAGCGCACGCCCTCTCCACGGATGGTATAATGTAGTTCCAGTTCTTCATGGTAATGCCAAACGTTGCCAAAATTAGGCATGATATCGTGTCTTGCGGAAAACGAACTTTCCAACTTTGCTGGAAGTTTTCTGTACAAGGGTTTCATATGTAAATAATTTATCTTTTTATGGCCATATGTAACGTCCAGATTATCTTCGATGAGCTCACTCCGTCCGGTATATGTCTTGCAGACACAGCCAGACCCCTCATCGTATCCTCCTGATTTGAAAATGGTGCTAACAGCGGGTTTACAATTCTTATCTCAACATGCTAATATACGTTTTTTTCTTTGGTGGCACATGATAATATGCTAGAATGCAGGCATAATGTTACATTCGCTCACGCCTGGGAATACCTTACCTGCTTAATGGGTAGTCCGTCTGCCACGGCTCATTATCCCGATTAAAAAGCAGCGTTCGCCAATTCTTTATGTGCTCGGAAATTCGATAGCAACGCCAACTAAGGCGTTTCGTACAGTCTCATCGGAGTCGTCAAGGGCAGGTAACGATGCGTGTGCACCTGTCGACTAGCTTCTTTGTCCAAATTCATTTTGAAACGACCATGTTTCTTTCGGAAAACCTCCCGAAATTGCCCGCTATTGCTTCGTTCTTTTTCAGTTGAATCTAGACATTTCAAAGCGTTCTGGGCCGAAAATAAGACCGAACTCAAGTTATAACCCTATAAGAAAGGATGACCAATTTGTAACACGTAATCGGGAGACGGAAATCCGGTGCATGTGCACCGTTTCCTTACGTATTTGTTGTTTTGTTAACTTTAGAGTGAAATCCATGACAAGATGTTATAATAAATGGATAATCCTACATATTATTAAAGCGTTAATAATACGTTAATTTGAATTAACAATTATACGAACTGAGGGGAGACAAGAACCTGTGTGGCATATAACGTGTTTATAATTAGTCCGTTGTGGGTTGTCTAGCGTGTGTGGTCTTGCGGTGCCTCCGTGCCCGTCGGTAGTAACTTTGTATAAGTTGTTAACATGAGGAAGAGAGGGCCTCACGTGAAAAAAGTGTAGCCGGAGCTCCATTGGAGCCCACCATTATAGATCATAGTTAAACTAATAACCATCAGAATGAATACAACGATAAGAATGTGTTTGGCTTTAGCACTTGTCTGCGTGCTAAAGTTGACCTATGCCCAATCCGAGCGAGAAAAATATCTGCAGGTGATTACGGAACGGTCAGATAAAATCATTGCTCAGCTCGGCGATTTAGATCGGGAAAAGTACGCGGAAGCTAGAGCGATAGTCGTGCGCCAGTATGATCTCCTCAACAGCCACCACGAGGCTAGGGATGGTAAAATAAAGCAGCTGAAAGACACGTACGGAGGAAGGCCGGCTCTACTAGAGGAGAAAAGGGACGAGTTGGAAAGAAAGGAAGACAGCGTGCTCCGCGTGCTACACGCCGATTTTCTTTATAAGCTTGGTCAGGTATTGACACCAAAGCAGATCGATCAAGTGAAAGACGGGATGACATATGGTGTACTGCCGTTGACGTACAAGGCTTATCAAGAGATGATTCCACAGCTGACAGAAGCGCAGAAAGCACAGATCTTTTCGTACTTGATAGAAGCTCGCGAGTTGGCGATGGACGCCCCGGGATCGAAGGAAAAGCATGGCGTCTTCGGTAAGTATAAGGGACGTATCAATAACTATCTTTCCAAGGAAGGTTACGACCTGAAAGAGGAAGGAAAGAAATGGGAGGAGAGACGGGCAAAGGCAAAGGTCGATACCAAGAGCTGAATACCAGAGAGATCGTTTTTGTATGATATTGCTAACAAAGCGAAGATATAAACCTACTTTATTTACAATACTACAGCATGGATTTTAATGCATTATTCAAAAGAAGACTTTTTTTGCGAAGTCTAGGTATCTTTTGTCCTTTATTCATTCTTTTGCCTCACGTGGGCGTGCAGGCGACAAGCGCGAAAGAACCTATGAAGGAGTCGTTCTATACATTCGTTAACATTACCGGTAAGGTTTTGGATCAGGATGGCAAGCCGGTAGGCGGTGCAACTGTCACATTGAAAGGGACGAATACAAGTACCCAAACGGACGAGCAAGGTGTATTCCGTCTAAATGTACCGCCGGGTAGCGCCATCTTGGTGGTCAGCTTTGTGGGATATAAGACGCAGGAAGTACGGCTAAATAATCGAACGGATATTCAGATCAGAATGGAACCTACGGATGCCATCGACGAGGTTGTTGTAGTGGGTTACGGAACGCAGAAAAAGGCCCATTTAACTGGGGCCGTAGAAACCGTAGATATGGAAGCCATCGAAGATCTGCCCGCCACAAACATTGGTGCAGCTCTTGCCGGACGGCTGGCGGGGGTTGGCGTGAGTGGAGGAACCGCACGTCCGGGGTCTAAAGCTATGTTAACCATTCGGAAACCAGTCACCTATGGTAAGGACTCGGGCACTGGGGAACCGCTATACGTGATTGATGGAATGATCCAGGTCGACGCACAAAACAGGCCGGAGTCGACCCAGTTTAATAACCTGGACCCATCGGAGATCGAAAGTATTTCTATCCTGAAAGATGGTGCAGCTGCGGTATACGGTGTGAGGGGAGCAAACGGTGTCGTTCTTGTCACGACCAAGAAAGGTCGAGCCGGAGCGCCGCGGATATCGTATAACGGCTCTCTCGCATTAAGTGATGAAGCTTATCGGACAAAGATGATGAACGCCTACCAGTTCGCGCAATATTTTAATATTATGAACGGGCCAAATGGCGACAATGCAACGCCGGACAACTATCCCAACCGGCTTTTTAGCAGCGACGAGTTAGAACATTTTAAGACGCTAAATTATAACTGGTTGGATGACGCCTGGAAGGTGGCTTACAATACCAGACATGCACTTAACCTAAGCGGCGGCGCGGAAAGGGCGACCTATTTTGCCGGTGTCTCCTATAACAAGAACAATGGCAATCTGGGTAGCTTAGATTATAATAAATGGAATTTTAGAGCAGGCAGCGAGGTAAAGGTATCCTCTAACTTCAAAGTGTCATTGCAAGTTTCAGGAAATGAAGATCAGCTGGATAAAACCTTTAACAAAGTGTCCGGAGAAGGAGCTGAGGATGACTACAAGAACCTGCTTCTGGCGGCTCCCTATGTTCCTGCCTACATTGATGGCCTTCCGGTCAAACTTCCGGGAAGGGCAAATGACCTATCCGCCTATCATTTCTTCGAAATAGAACGACTTGGCAACCAAGCTAAGACTAACGCTAAGTTTTTTTCTTTAAACATCGGCGCAGAATACGACTTTAAGTTTTTGCCGGGACTAAAGGCGCGAGGTACCTACAGTAGAAATATGCGAAACTCGGTAGGTAGCCAAATCGGTACGAAATACGAGGTATACGAGTTCCAAAAGCAGGGAGAGTATCAGCATATCTTTGAAGGAGCTACGAACCCCACGGCGGTAACGGTTAGCAACGGAAACCGCTTGTATTATTCCAATATAAACGGAACCAACACGCAATATAACTTCTTCCTGACGTATGAGAAACAATTCGGTAAACATAATGTAAGCGGGCTATTCTCTGTCGAACGTGGTGAGGCGAAAGGACAGCAGGAGGACGTTTGGAAATCTGATCCGCTGGAAACTACAAATGGACAGTTTGGAACAGCCTTCGGTGAAATTGACGGCCGTACGTTCGCTTATGAATCGGGCTCTTTGGGCTATATTGGCCGGGCGAACTACCGCTATGACGAAAAATATCTTGCTGAATTCCTTTTCCGTACGGATGCTTCGACTAAGTTTGCCCCCGAAAATTATTGGGGAAAGTTCTACTCCGCTTCTGTGGGGTGGGTTGTTAGCGAAGAAGATTTTTTCAATGTTAGGGGAGTCGATTACTTAAAACTCCGCTATTCCGCAGGCTGGATGGGTAACGACCAGTTTTTGCCATGGTCCTGGCGTCAACGTTTTACATATGAGGTCGGTAAAGGAGCTGTATTCGGTGGGAATGGGAATTCGACGACAGGAATGAAAATGGGTCTGTCGCCAAACAGGGAGGCTACCTGGAGCGATGAATTTAAGAACAACATGGGGGTAGAAGCGCGATTTTTAGAGAGCCGTCTTTCCGCAACCCTCGATGGCTACTATAATAAAGCTTCTAATATTTTACTGCAACGCATCGGTAACATGCCTGTGTCTGTGGGCGGATCAGTTGCTTCCGAAAACTATGCAAAGGTTAATACGTATGGATATGAAGTCAGCATCGGCTGGAACGACAAAATCGGTTCGGACTTTAATTATGGAATTAACGGACGGCTCTCGTGGTCTGACTTGAAGATTATTAATATCGATTATAGCCCTGTTTCTACACTTTACCCATGGAATCCGAGAAATGGACGATCAGAAGACCTTGGCATGTGGGGTTTTGATTATCTAGGCATGTTTAAAAGCCAGGAAGAGATTGACGCTTATATCAGCGAATACAATATTACGCAGGTGTTCGGAACTAATGCGAGTGACTTGAAGCCCGGTATGTTGTATTACCGCGATGTGCGCGGCCCGTTGCAAGCGGATGGAACCTTCGCCGGCCCGGATGGTATCATTGATGACAATGATCAGATCCAGCTAAGTAGAAGAAAAAATAACAACTACGGTTTTGGCGTAACTTTGCGCGCCGGCTACAAAAACGTTTCTTTTGAAGCCGTCATTGCCGGCAGCTTCGGCGGTTATGCGGAAGTTGGTTCTACCGAAAGGAAGAAGTTAAACAACGATATCACCCGCGTATATAATAACCTCCCCGCCATATGGGGTGATGTGTACGATCCGGTCATTAATCCGACCGGGACAATGCCGAATCCCAATTGGGAGAATATCTACAACGTAAGTTCAGACTTTTGGCGGGTAAGCGCATTTCGTATGCGCGTCACGAGCCTGAACTTAGGTTATTCGTTACCAAGGAGCGTTGTCGAAAGGATGAAGGTAGCCAATGCGAGGTTATACTTCTCAGCGATGAATCCGTTGGGACTGTATCAGGCGTTTAGTTATAAGGATACGTATGGTACTGCGTGGGATTCGTATCCGAACTTAAAAACCTTTTCATTTGGCTTAAACTTAACGCTCTAGTGTTCTCGCTCCAACGGATGCTGTCCGTCGGACTTATTAACTAATGTAAAAAGCAAATAGACAAAAAAATGAGAAAGCGTTCATATATAAATATACTAGCATCGTTATTCTTGTTAACCGCAAGTTGTAGTGATGACTTTCTGCAGGAAAAGCGCGATTTAACAGGGGTTAATGAAGATGTCTTTAAGGATCCTGTGCTGGGGCAGGCGTACGTCGACTACGTGTATGGACTGTTTTTACCGGCAAATAACGGGACCGGCTTTATGGCTACGCAAACCGCATCGGATAACGGCACGTATAACACCGTGTTTACCCAAACTACCGACGAGCTGGCCGGAGAGACAGATTTTAACAAGCTTTGGGCTACAATATCAAATATTAACAACCATGCCAACAAGTATTTTGGTCAGCCGGTAAGCACCAATATAAACAACAATACGTGGACACGGTTGCGACAGATCAACATGTTTTTAACGGAAGTGGAAAAGTATGGTATGGAGGAAGGGGTAAAAAATCAGCTGAAGGGACAGCTGCATTTCTGGCGTGCATGGCAGTATTTTGAGCTGGTTAGATTATATGGTGGTGTTCCTATTGTGCTGACAGCGCAGAATCCGGCGGTGGGTAACATCGAAGAGAACTCTGTACCAAGGAGCTCAACGTCAGCTTGTATTGAGCAGATATGTGCAGACTTGGACAAGGCTGCCGAGCTGCTCCCCGGTAGATGGGATGCGGCCAACTGGGGGCGCATAACGAGCGGCGCGGCGCTGGCTCTAAAAGGACGGGTTTTATTGACCTGGGCGAGCCCGCTTTTCAACCCAAATGACGATGCTTCGAGGTGGCAGGAGGCCTACGATGCCAACCTTGCGGCCAAGGAACTGCTAGAACAAAACGGCTTTGGTCTATACAAAGACGGAAACCTAGAGAACGGAGAAGCCTGGGAAGGCATGTTTCTCGAGGAGGTGGGTAATCCGGAGGCTGTTATCGTTTTTGGTTTTAATAGCCTGGCGGTAGGGGGAAATTTTACCAAGAACAGCGGGTGGGAGCAGGCCATCCGTCCACGGGAGATCAACGGCGGCGGGTCTGTTTCACCAACCCGCCAGATCGTAGAGTCCTTCCCCATGAAAGATGGTAAGGTTATCGGAGACCAAACATCCGCATACCGGTACGATCCTAATAAATTCTACAAAAACAGGGATCCGCGGTTTTATAAGTCGTTCGCTTATAACGGCGCTATATGGCCGTATGGGGGAAATCCGAACTATAAAGTATGGACCTACTCCTGGAAGAAGGAAGACACGCCGAATACGGGGTATACGTCTACCGAGACTAAAGGGCCAAACGCGAGCGGAATATATGTACGTAAAGCGTCCAATCTATCTGCGAATAATGCCATCAACAATTTTCAGGAAAGTGGAACAGACTTTATGGAGCTGCGGTTTGCAGAAGTAGTTCTGAATCTCGCCGAGAGTGCTATTGGTATCGGCCGTTTGGGAGAGGGGCTTGAGGGGATAAAGGCGATCCGGCAACGGGCTGGGATAGAGAACCGGGATGGGGCATATGGCTTGGCCGACGTCGCCGGCGACAGAAACAAGCTGTTTAAAGCTATTATTGACGAGCGCAAAGTTGAGTTTGCTTATGAAGGAAAGCGTTTCTACGATTTAAGACGCTGGATGCTATTTGACGATGCTACCGGTATGAACACGCGGTTAGGTATTCCTGTCCTGAATGGGACGAGGAGGACAGGGTATCGTATTACTGTTAGACGCTCGGACAACGCTTATTTCGGAGCTGCAGACCCTCTGCTGGGAGAATCTGCACCTGTGATAAACAGGGATGCAACGACCTTTCCTTCAGGCGTAGATAGCTATGAAGAGTACCTGGATTATCTCTATGACAACTACTTCGTGGTTTCCGATAAAGATGATCTCGATCGAACCAATGCGTCCCCTATGTGGACATTCAAGTGGTATCCGGAATATTATTATTTTGGTATTAACCAAAATGTCCTGGACAGCTCTCCTTACTTGGAGCAGACCAAAGGCTGGAACAGTTTAAACGGAATGGGTACGTTCGATCCGCTACAATAAGTTTTTTAATTTTTGTTCTCTATAGGTCGGGGACTAGCGTTTGCTAGTCCCTTTGTGGTATCAACAACAGGGCAGTCCTGCGGTAAGAATGTCAGTGGCGACTATGTGGGCAATTGATCACCGCCCGTCCATATAATGGGCTCCATGGTTTCCGATGTTCTTTTGGCGCCGCGAGGTAGATGCCGTGTTATGATAATGTGACGATTGAAGCTAATATGTTATAATATTTCGTGAAAATGGTACAAGTAACTATATATTTATCTTCCTAGTTTTGAGTAGTTAATGTAATGATTATAGGATATAAACCTTATGATTGCTTAGAGAAGGATTTTGTGCGTGGCAATGTCTTAGCCGATGCTCCTTCTATCTGTTTGTAAGAACAGCTGTTTAGACTTTTAATTTTTTGAAAGTATACTATGAATAAGAAAGTATTGTCGGGCTTTCTGCTCGCGGTAGGTCTGTTATCGCTAGAAACGGCGAAGGCACAGTATCCGAAGATTCCCGAAGACGTAAAAAAGGCATCAAATGAGCTTATGGAGCGCGCGAGACTGCAGTCTGACGTAGCTTGGGGCAAGGCCCTTCCAGTGATAGAGGAATATGCAAAGCAAGGGAAACCATATATCCCATGGGCAGGCCGGCCAACGGACTTGCCACAGGCCGATATTCCTGCGTTTCCGGGAGCTGAAGGGGGTGGTAAATACAGTTTTGGAGGAAGGGGCGGCAAAGTGATAGTTGTAACCAGCTTAGAAGACAACGGTCCGGGAACATTGCGGGAAGCCTGCGAACAAGGAGGCCCCCGTATTATCGTATTTAACGTCGCAGGAATTATCCGGCTAAAAACGCCGCTTATTATCCGAGCGCCGTACATCACTATTGCAGGGCAGTCTGCACCTGGGGATGGTGTATGTGTGGCAGGCGAATCTGTTTGGATCAATACGCACGATGTGGTCATCCGCCATATGCGTTTCCGGCGCGGAGAGACCTATGTGGGGCGCCGTGACGACGCCATAGGTGGAAATCCTGTGGGTAACATCATGATAGACCATGTGTCGGCCAGCTGGGGGCTTGACGAAAATATGTCTATGTACCGACACATGTACAACGACAGTACGGGCAAACAGGAGGAAAAGCGGGGAACGGTTAATATAACCATACAGAACTCTATTTTCTCAGAAGCTTTGGATACATGGAACCATGCCTTCGGCAGCACCCTGGGCGGAGAAAATTGCACATTTATGCGCAACCTATGGGCCAACAACGCGGCGAGGAACCCTTCCATCGGCTGGAATGGCGTGTTTAACTTTGCGAACAACGTAATCTATAACTGGGTGCATCGAGGAATTGACGGAGGCGACTACCAGGCAACATATAATATCTTTAATAACTACTTTAAGCCGGGCCCTGCGACACCCAAAGGACAACCGATCCGTTACCGTATTCTTAAGCCGGAGTCGGGACGAAGTAAATTGCCCTACGTTGTTTTTGGCCGTGCTTATGTAGCAGGAAACATTGTCGAAGGTAGCGAACAGGTCACTGCAGATAACTGGAACGGCGGCGTGCAACTGGAAAATAAGGCAGGTAACGCCATGACTTTTGACGAGGCACAGCCGTATTTTGCTGCAATGAAGGCGGAGAAGCCCTTCCCCCACGCAGAATTTAATGTTATGAGTGCGAAGGATGCTTATAGCTACGTCCTGGAGAATGCTGGAGCGACCTTACCAAAACGTGATCCGGTAGATATACGTATCGTGCGGGAGGTGCGCGACGGAAAGCCTACGCCGCTGAAGAATGTCACGCTGCCGGAAAAAGACTTCGAGCATAGACGTCTTCCGAAGGATTCTTATAAGATCGGGATTATTACGGATATTTCGCAGGTCGGTGGATACCCGACGTATAGCGGGACACCTCATAAAGACAGCGACAATGATGGTATTCCCGATGACGTGGAAATTAAAATGGGGCTAAATCCGAACGACGGCACCGACTCCGCGAAAATTACCGATTCGGGTTATGCAAATATTGAAGTTTACCTAAATGAGCTAGCATCAAAATAAACGTGATGAGTTTGAAAACAAGATATCGTATTTTACTGGTGCTTAGCGCGCTGCCTGTATGCTCTTTTGCGCAGTATCCGGTAATTCCCGATTCGTTAAAAGCTGTTGCCGCGCAACGCGAGCAGCTCGAGCAGCTACGATCCGAGAAGATGTGGCAGCAGGCGCAGGCGAGGATGGCGGAAGAGGGGAGACCTTATATTCCGGACGCGGCGAAACCAGAAGACTTGCCCCCGGCGAAGATACCGGCTTTTCCCGGAGCAGAGGGGGGAGGAGCCTATACCGCCGGTGGGCGCGGAGGACGTGTTATGGTGGTTACCAGCTTAGCCGACAGCGGCCCGGGGACCTTGAGAGAGGCATGCGAAGCCGGCGGTGCCCGTATAGTGGTCTTTAACGTAGCCGGCATTATTAAGCTGGAGAAGCCAATTACCATCAGGGCGCCTTATATAACGATTGCCGGTCAAACTGCTCCGGGAGATGGGGTCTGCGTAGCGGGAGAGTCATTTCTTATAGATACCCACGATGTCGTTGTCCGCTTTATGCGTTTTCGCAGAGGAACAACAGATGTAACGCGGCGGGACGACGCTTTAGGAGGAAATGGGATAGGTAACATCATGATCGATCACGTGTCGGCGAGCTGGGGGCTGGACGAAAATATGTCTATGTATAGGCATGTATACGACAGAGAAGGCAAGAACCTGAAGTTGCCCACCGTAAATATTACTATTCAGAACTCGATTTTTTCCGAGGCCTTGGATACGTATAACCATGCCTTCGGGAGCACGATCGGCGGGCTGAACAGCACGTTTATGCGTAACCTCTGGGCTTCCAACATAAGCCGTAATCCATCGGTGGGTATGTATGGCGATTTTGGATTTGTAAATAACGTTGTCTGGAACTGGTGGAATCGCACGGCGGACGGAGGAGACCACCGATCATTGTATAATTTTATCAACAACTACTATAAGCCGGGGCCTATTACGCCTGTTGGTCAGCCGATAGCATACCGCATACTCAAACCGGAATCGGGACGTGACAAAGAAAACGCCAATACTTTTGGAAAGGCGTATGTCCATGGAAACGTAATAGAAGGAAATGAGAAAGTTACGAACAACAACTGGGACGGGGGCGTTCAACCCGACGCCGACCCCGCCGTCCTTGCACATATTAAGGTAGACAAGCCTTTTCCGCTATCACACTTTGGACGGATAATGGAAGCTCGGGAAGCCTATGATTACGTGCTCAAGAACGTGGGCGCAACATTGCCGAGGAGGGATGCGGTCGACGAACGTATCGTTAAGCAGGTTAAAACCGGTAAAGTTTTCTTTACGGCTTCTGCTGGCCGCTCAGTTCCCTCGCCCTATGTTAAACGGCGTCTACCTGCGGATTCATACAAGCAGGGAATTATTACGGATATAAGCCAAGTTGGCGGATACCCCGAATATAAGGGTAAGCCCTATAAAGATGCAGACAATGACGGACTACCAGACGATTACGAAATTAAAATCGGTCTAGATCCGAATGATCCCGACGACTCGGCCAAGATAAGTGAAAATGGGTATGCGCATATCGAAAACTATTTGAATAGCGTTGTGCCGCTGAACAGCGTGAAACCCTTATAGCGGTAGATATCAGATAAGAAAAGCGGGTCTAAAGGGCAATACCTTGTCATGTGAGCTTGTCGAAACACAATTTAACGTGCTGTTTATTATTCGACCATGTCAGGCTGAGCACTTCGGCAGGGTCCATGCAGGCTCTGTCGAAGCCTAGGACAATAAAAACAGCTTTTTGGTAGACACTTTCTTTACGTTTACCCTTTTCGCTTGATGTGGACATGGATTACCCACTGTCGGTATCGAAGGGGGCGGACCGTACGCAGGAAATAACTTCTTTCTTTGAAAGAAACAGTTTGTAACATATTCGTTGGATTATGGTAATATGTTATAATAAAAAGGCAATGCGATATAATATTACGCGTTGCCTTTTCCGTTTATTTGTATAGTAATAACATAATCAGTTTGTAAGCCTTTGTACGCAAGAAAGTTATTGGTTGCTACCATTGTTTCGCTTTTATGTTTTAAGGCTAACCAGTTAGAAAAATAAACAAGTGCAGTATACCGTCGGACAATATCAACGGTAGTAGTATTTGTCTCCATTTATAAAGTGTATTGTTGACATTTATGCTGTGCAGCTGTGGAATATAGTTGAGGAGACGGAACATTGTTTCGTCGTACGATACTTTTAGAACCTATTTTATAAACACAATTTTAAACCAATGAATTATCAAGCTTATTTTACGAAGAGATGGCTGCGGAGGGGGGCGGTTCTTATGACGCTCATCTTAATCTATGCATGCAAAGAAGAGGATATCCGAGGTCCGGCAACGAGTTTGACGGAGATGGGAAGTGCGATCACCATTGTGCATGCAGATACCTCTTTGGTGTTGACTTGGGAAGCGGGGCGTGCAGCTTGGGAGGGGGATGACCGAAAGGTAGAGGTGGCTTATGAAGTTCAGGTCTCTTCCGATTCTACTTTCACCGACGCCTCCCAAAATGTCATCGATTTTCTTACCGATTCCACCTCAATTTTTCTCAGCGACCAGGAATTGACACCGCTGGAACCTTATTTTGCACGTGTACGTACGGTGTCCAGTACCGGAACGGGAGCATCCTCTTGGATGCGTACGCCACGGCTCCAGTTGAAGCCAATCAACCTGTTTACCCCGATTAAAGTCTGGAAACTGTCCCATGAAGCCGTAGTGCTGAACTTTGGAAGGCATGGCGAACTGACAAAAATGGTATTGGAAAAAGCAGATGGAACTAATTCCCAAGAATTCGATGTGTCCGCTGATGAGTTGACTGCTATGCAATTGGATGGATTGAGCTCAAATACAGACTATGTCGCCCGGCTTTTCCGGCCGGACGGTCGCTCGCTAGGTGAACTTGAGTTTAAGACCAAGCCTACCGTAGAGGAGGCGGGACATATTGATCTAAGAGGAAGTTCCGATCCGCAAATTCTGCAAAACACCTTGAATACGGTGCCTGATGGAAGTGTCATTGCGTTGAAGCGGGGCATGACCTACACCATGGGCGGCCTTACTTTGAATCGTGGGGTTACCCTGATATCCGAGCCGGGATTCGGACCGCAGGCGAGGATTGAAATGTCTTCCTCTTTTAATGTCGAGGGAACAATGAACCTCATCAAGTTTGAAGATGTACATTTTACCGGTGATATAGGGGGCAGTTACGTCTTTAACATCAGCGGGGAAGCATCGATTAACAAAATTGAGTTTGAAGCGTGTAGGATATCCGAGCTTCGGGGTGTGATGCGCTTGCAGTCCGCAGGGCCGAAATCAGTGAATGAATACGTGATTAATAACTCCATCGTACAGAATATTGGAAACTATGGTGCGCTGACGGTAGATCATAACGACGTATCCGAACGCGACGTGCGCTTTACAAATTCTACCTTCATCAATGTACAATGGCTCATTCGCTATGGTGGGTCGGTGAATGCCGGTCTTAATGCTGTACTCATTGAAAATGCTACGCTCTATCAATCACCCTGGGATAATCGCTACATTATCGACGCGAGCCGTGGCGAGATCGGTGGTTTCACGATGCGTAATACGCTAATCGGGTACACGACGGGCGGGCGTTCCTTCAATCGTGTTATGCCGAATTCGAGTGCCGTATCGAATAGTTTTGCGACGTCTGATATTCGCTGGGGAAGTAACGCGACGCAAGGGATGATACAAGGTGTCGTCGCTTATGGAGGTGCTTCCGAGCAGGTTTTTGCCGCACCGGATAAGACCAATTTTGCCAATAGCGATTTGACGATTATTGATAAAACGTTGTTTACGGTTGGCGATCCGCGCTGGCGACCATAAATGGGGGGGGAAATGGAGATGAAACCTATTTTTAGAATGAATAAACTTAAAATAAGATATATGAAAAGTCGTGCTGAATTGCCCCTAGCTTTTCTACGGGGAACGCGAAATGTGCTACTGGCATGTTTGCTCGTCACTCCTTTCGTTGGAGTGGAGGCGGCCGGGATGCCTGCACGGGAGCTGAGGAAAATAGAGAAGTTTGTCAATATTACGGGAAAAGTCATCGATCAGGATGGCAACCCGGTAATGGGCGCTACAGTATTGGTAAAAGGTACAAAATCAGGCGTCCAAACCGATAAAGACGGAATGTTCAGGATAAACCTGCCGGAAGGAAATACGCGGTTGGTGGTGAGTTTTGTGGGTTATAAAGTGCAGGAAGTCAATGTCGCCGGGATGACCAGTATCACCATCACACTGGAGTCCAGCGATGCGATTGACGAGGTGGTCGTTACGGGATATGGCACACAGAAGCGATCGGAAATTGTAGGGTCGGTGGCGACAATTACGGGAGAGGAGCTGATGGATATTCCGGCACCGAATATTGCCGGTGCTTTGCGGAACCAGATCGCGGGGGTTGGGGTCAGCGAAGCATCCGGTCGGCCGGGGTCGCGTATTTCCTTAAATATCCGGGGGGCGTCAACCAGTCAAGAAGCATCACGTATCGGATCAACATCCGACCCGCTCTATATCGTGGATGGGATAACCGTATCCTCAGATGTGTTTGATGCGTTGGACCCCTCCATGGTGGAAAATATTACCTTTCTAAAAGATGCGTCGGCGGCTATTTATGGTGCAGCCGGTGCGAAAGGGGTGGTGTTGGTGACCACCAAACGCGGAAAGCAGGGAAAACCCAGTATATCCTATAACGGCTATTTAGGGATAACCGATGCTGCCAGAAAACCCGATTTTCTCTCGGGCTATGAATTAGCGCAGTTTCTTAACGAAAGTGCCTTCATGGGCAATAAGCCGGAAAGTGAAATGTTCTCCCAAGCGGATTTAGACTATCTGAGAGGCTTAGATGTAGACAGTTGGTACGACCAACTGTGGAAACCGGCGATAATGCAGCGCCACAACCTGAGTATCTCCGGTGGTAGCGAACGCACGACGTTCTTCGTTGGAGGAAGCTTTCAAAACCAAAATGCCAATTATGCCGGCATGAAAGATGACAAGTATTCGTTGCGCAGTGGGTTGACGACGACCATTGTCGAAGGTCTGAAGGCGGATATTGCTTTTAACCTCAATCATAATATTCGGAAAAGCCAGAATCAAATCGGAAATGAAACGGATGCGGACTTTTTTGAACGGATAATATCCACTCCCGACTGGGTGCCTATGTATATTGACGGACTCCCGGTAAATATCAATGGTCGAGATAGTAATCCCTTGGCAGTGTTCAATTCTGGTTATGCGCAGAGTAGGAAGTCTCAGGATTACAATATCAATGCGAGTTTAACTTATTCGCCGTCTTTTTTGAAAGGCTTTTCGGCAAAAGTACAGGTTTCCCAGCGAGGAGGAAACGGTAGTAGCGAGCAATATATAGCGCCTTATATACTTTGGAATTTTGAGCGAATGGGAAACAATAACCTGTTTTTCTCGAACAGCTTGGTGGCAGGAGATAATCCATTTACTGAAGTACTTCCATTGGCGAGTGCCAGCTTAACTTCCTCTTTGGCGAATAATGGGGGCTATCAGGGGTTTGTAACTTTGGACTATAGCGGCACATTCGCGGATCACAGTATTGCTGTGGTTGCTGGAGCGGAGCAAACCGTTTCAAACAGTGAAGATATGGGATTGCGTTGGCTCAATCAGTTGATTCCAGAATCTATGGATTACTGGGGCTTTGATCAAAACCTGATGGAACGTACGACGCGTGCCATATTAAAAACAACTAAACGATCGGCTTTCGGGCGCCTTAGTTATGACTATAAGAAAAAATATATATTGCAGGTGGTGGCACGTCTAGATGCCTCTTCGAATTTTGCTCGAGGAGATCGTTGGGGCTGGTCGCCGAGTGTAGGTGCGGGCTGGATTGTCAGCCAGGAGAACTTCTTCAAGGATAATATTTCTTTTGTGAATCATCTAAAGCTGAAAGTAAATTGGGGGATTACGGGGGATGACCGCGTGAGCGAACGCCTTTGGCAGGAACGCTATGTCCTAGATGTTAACAATGGCTATATGTTTGGCGATAATAACTACGGTGTTGGTATGAATCCGCAATCTTATCCAAACCTCAATATCACGTGGGAGAAAATGCGCTCTTTTAACTTCGGAATGGAATCTACCCTATGGAATAATAAACTGAACATCGGGATGGACTTCTACCAGAACAAAATATTCGATGGTTTCGATCGGGGTGCGAACGAAACCAACCCGCTGTATTCCGGCTTAATCGCTCCGGTCGTTAATTATCGGGAAGCTTATAGCTGGGGTTCGGAGTTTACGATTGGCTACAATACGAAGATAGCCGAAGACTGGAGCATCAATGCGGGGATGAACTTTGGCTGGGGAAATTCCATTGTTACGAAAATGCTCTATAATCAGAACAACCTCATTGAAACGGACCGCTCTAGTGGTAATTGGCTGGGAACCAGTTTTGGGGTAGATCCTAGAAAATATGTCAACAGTAATATTGGATTCCGTACCCAGGGCATGTTCCGTACGCAGGAACAGGTAGACGCTTTTCTAGCGGAGAATCCAAACTATACGATTAACGGAAACGTCCCGCAGGTCGGGTGGATGATTTATGAAGACACCAACGGTGATGGCGTAGTTAACTTTAATGATAATGTCGTGTTGTTCGACCGTATATCCCCAAGGTTTTCTACCGGGATCAACCTTGGCATAGGGTACAAAAACTTTAGTCTCAGAACCAATATTATGGCACGTTTCGGGGGTAAGGTCTTTGTGGATAGCCGGGCGCGGTCGAAACCGGATCCGGGTACGAATGTACCCATTTTTTGGCGGGATCGCTGGACACCGGAGGATCCGATGAACGGAAAATATCCGCGGGCAGACGACCCTTTGATTAACGACAATGCCGATATATGGGCGCTAAATGGCACCACGATCCGGGTGAACAACATGACTTTAAGTTACTCAATCCCGTCGAACGTCGCCCGTCGTATAGGGCTGGGTAGCGGACGTATCCTTTTGACCGGTAATAACCTCTGGACCTTAGTGAACCCGTTCAGCTATAAGGATCCATACTCGCCTCAGGTATATAACTATCCGACGGTCCGAACAATTTCAGTGGGTTTAAGCGCTAGTTTATAAGATTTAACACGAATAGACATGAAAAAGAATTTATATAACAGGCTAAGAAAAGGCTTTTTGGTGATTCTGTCGACGACTTTCTTGCTTTCCTGTAACAACGACGATTTCTTTATCCTGCCCGATAGGGGAGGATTGGACGCCGAGGGGTTATGGAATACAGAGGGAGCAGTGAATTTTCACCTTAATAAGGCCTATGAATTGATTATTCCTCGGTTTCCTTGGCAGACCGTTCCATCCCGTTTCGATATACACTTGGTTAGCGACGAACACTTTTTCGCATCGAACGGAAGTTACGGTGCACAGGCGCTGGGGATTGCCGGCAACGCGCTGATTAATCATGATGTGCGATATGTAGGGAATAGTTATAATCAAAATTATCTAGATAACCGCTATATGGATATAGCCCGTTGTAATAATGCGATAAAATACTTGCCTGAGAGTACCATCCCTGATGCGCAGAAGTTCCCATTGCTTGGACAGTACTATGCCCTCCGAGCGATGGTCTATCTCGAATTGGTCAAGGTGTATGGCGGGGTGCCGCTGGTGTTGGAACCGCAGGATCCTGATGCGGTCATGACCGACGGACGTTCCAGTGCAAGAGCCTGTTTCGCACAAATCGTGGATGACCTAGATTATGCCATGCAGTACCTCGAAGGGGTAACTTGGGGAGGAGATAACTGGGGGCGGATTACCCATGCCGCAGCCGCGGCACTGAAAGGAAAAGCCTTATTGTACTGGGCAAGTCCACAGTTTAATCCGTTGGATGATCCGAAGCATCCCTACGACGTGTCGCGTTGGCAGGAGGCGTTGGCAGCGAATAAGGAGGCCTATGATATTGGATTAGCTGCTGGAAAGCGTCTCGTTGAGAACTACGCGGATATCTTTCGCATTAAGGGCTCCGCAAATACGGAAACCTTAATTTCCCGCCCTTATTCGAGTACGCGTCAACGTCGTGGGCATGATGAAGAGCGGCGATCACGTCCGCGTTCTGAGAACCAGAATGCTGCGCCGCATAACGGATATCGTGCTACAGTGAAGCTGCTTCGTGCCTACCCAATGAAAGACGGAAATAGAATAGACGAGCCCGGAAATTACACCTATGATGATGTGTTGTTCTGGAAGGATCGCGATCCGCGTTTTGAGGCAACGATGGCCTATAACGGTAGTATTTGGGTATTGAGCAATAAGCAGGGACGCAGACAGTGGAATTACGAGGGAGCGACAAATAATGGCCGTGCAGAAAGTGCGAATTGGGCTGTTTATTGTAAGAAATTTAGTACGCCGACCTTAGCTGAAGCAGCGGTTCCCTATTCCGATGGAATAGGTGGCAGTGGCATGGATTGGATTGAGATGCGTTTTGCGGAAGTGATGCTGAATTTGGCGGACTGTGCGAACGAAACCGGTGACATGGCTACGGCTAAGGATATGGTACGTCGAATTCGCCAACGTGCCGGTATTGAGCAGGGAAGCAACGATTACGGTTTGGGGCATATTGCTAGCATTGCGCAAATGCGGGAATTGTTGCTCAATGAACGCATGGTGGAATTTGCCTTTGAAAACAAACGTACTTCCGATCTGCGCCGTACAAGAAACTGGCATAAGCTAACGGGGGAATTCTTAGAGGTGTACCAAGTGCAAGTAGCAGGTGAAACGGATGCCGATCGAACTGCAAAGATTAACGAGCTGGAGGCAATTGACCCGAACACAGGGCGACCGTTTCGCGACGGCTTGGATTTGAATAACCGAGATGTGTATTTGGAATATTTTAAACCACATTATATTGTCCCCCAACAAACGGGTTTTCGAGCAATGAATATTCCGGAGTATCATAATTTCTACACTTTCCATAATGATTTCGTCCGTAGAGGGGTGAATATCGAAACGACCATCGGCTGGGAAGGCGGAACCTTTGATCCCCTAGACGATTAAGCGGATGTTGATAATAGACTTAAATAATGAATGATGAAGAAGATAAATATTAAAAGAATCCTTCCTTTTCTTTGCACGTTATTGGCCTTTAGTGCCTGTAAAGTGGAATCGGAGAATATATTTAACATGTTTGACGATGTGAAGGTAACCTTCCATAATAACAGCGAATATGCTATTGTGGAAGACGCGGTTGTCAATGACGGGGATAGTGTGCATAT
Organism: Sphingobacterium allocomposti; assembly: GCF_008124885.1. Classification (GTDB taxonomy): domain Bacteria; phylum Bacteroidota; class Bacteroidia; order Sphingobacteriales; family Sphingobacteriaceae; genus Sphingobacterium; species Sphingobacterium allocomposti. The sequence goes on along the minus strand of NZ_VNHX01000009.1, from coordinate 97,728 downwards.
CTACTTTACGATCACGTCGGAAAGGGAAGACATGATGGCCATTGTCGTTGATAGCACCAACGGTACTGGAACCTATTCGCAGCGAGAAATCCTAACGACCGAGTCAGAACGGCGCTCCTATTCTGGAGTGCGGAAGTTTAAGATGCAGCGCGATGGAAAGATGACCTTCCGTTTTTATGCTAAAAATGATAAGAATGTGTATATAGGCGATGGTTACACGTCTATTACGGTGGAAGGTGCTCCGAGCTACACCCTTTTTCCGGACAGGCGGTTGTATGCCCCAGTTGAAGGAGAAGACTACCCAAGTTTCCTATCGTTGAGTAGCGGAAAAACCTACAGTTATAGTCAAGCTGCGACGGTTTCCGAGGAGATTGACTTCGGAATAGATACGATATTTGACAGCCGGGCTAATTATTCCACGTTTTTGGTGTATAACCTGTACGCACTTACGGTAGATAAATATCCTGTTGAATTTTACGACGTTTCCAATTGGACCAAACGCGAAACTAAATTTAGCGCTCCCATAACAGCTTCAAATGCCTATACAACGTTTACCCGTACATTGGTGTCGTCAAGTAGAATTGAGGAACAGGCCTCGAATCAAGCGATTGACCGAGAGCAAACTGACGGGTTAGAATACACGCAGGGGCTTGCTGCAGCGAGTATGATATACTTCCAAACCCCCGAAGGAAAATATGGGGCGATATATGTCAACCAGGCAACACGAGATCAGCAAGGTCGGTATTACGTAAGCATGGATATAAAAATTCAGAAGTAATCCAGAAAGTAATAATAATATTGTCATCCGAGCATGTTTGCCATGCTCGGATTTTTTATGCCTCTTGTGTATGTCATCCAAAGCCTGTCGAAGGATAGACATGCTCTTTGATAAACTCACACTCTCTTAGTGTGAAGCAAAAGAATGTCTGAGACTTCTGTTTATAGACCTCGCCCTAGAACCCGCTTCGCTACCCTACGGAGAGTGTGTGTATGAATGGGATGCCTTCCATGAAAGTGATTTTGAGCCCCAAATACTTTTGCCATAAACAATCGCTATATGTTAATATTTTATAACAAATTGGTAAGGGGATACAATGTGGAGTTTCGAGTTTTCCGTTTCTTTGTATAAGTAATATAACACCGGTAGCAACTTTTGCAGAGGCGGGACCGTGGTTTTCCAATTTATAAACCGTGTGCGAGGGCTAATCAGTTAAAAATAGGATTGCAAGCGATAAACAGACTGGTCGTTCATACACCGCGACGGAACCCGTTAATTATACTAATTTAGCTGCCGAACATTGTAGTCCGCTAGAAAATTGTCAGGTATAGCACGGAATGGTAGTTCCGATTTGTAATAATGTTAACGCCTGTTTGGCTAACACAAATTTAAACGAATGAATGATCAAATTTACTTTACAAGAAGGTTGTTGGGTCCAGCTTTTTGTCTGTTCTGTACGCTACTTGCGTCCGGATGGACAAACTCTTTTGCAATGGAGTCGGCGACAACTTATGTTCTCAACGATAGAATGGTAGGCGTCACGGGCAAAGTATTGGATCCCGATGGCAACCCAATCGCCGGCGCTACAGTGCTGGTTAAAGGAACAAAAACCGGTGTAAAAACTGATGCCGACGGCGTATTCAATATCAATGTTCCCGAAGCAAACAGTACCATTGTCGTGAGTTATGTGGGATATAAAGTTCAGGAGGTAAGCGTGGCAGGCAGAAGAAGTGTCACGATAACGCTTGAGCCCTCTGATGCCCTCGAAGAGGTCGTAGTAATCGGTTACGGCACCGTCAAACGGAAAGATTTAACCGGAGCGGTATCGTCCGTAAAGGCCGAGGAAATCGCCATGGCTCCGGTAGCAAACCCCGTGGAAGCGTTGCAGGGGCGTGTGGCCGGCCTGGATATCGCGCGGGAGTCGGGTCAAGCGAACTCAGGTTCCAGTATCTTGCTGCGTGGTAATAGATCGTTGACAGCCGGCAGCGAGCCTCTGTATATTATCGACGGTATTCCCGGAAACATTACGAATCTCAATCCGAACGACATCGAGAGCATTGACATTCTTAAAGACGCATCATCGACAGCCATTTATGGATCGGCTGGTGCAAACGGGGTCTTTATTATTACTACGAAACAAGCGAAAGTAGGTAGGGTATCTGTTAATCTTGATGCCTACGCAGGTATCAATGCCAACGGCCGATATCCCTCTGCTTTACAGCAGGACGACTGGCTTAGATATTTAGAGGATGCGTTTATTGCGTCCAACAACCGTGCCCCTGCCAGTCGAGATGAGTTGCTAAGTGCGTGGAACTTGAATCCAGAGCAGATTAATCCTTATATCGACAACGGGCAATGGGTTAACTGGGTGGATGAAACCTTGCAGACGGGTGTACAACAGAATTACTCGCTATCCGTAAATGGTGGAACCGAAAAAACGCAGGGTTTTTTCTCGATGGGCTACAACTCCACAAAAGGGATATACCGGAACGATCAAGCGGATTTGTTTACTGTTCGTACCGGTGCGACCAATAAAATCACGGATTGGTTTAAAGGCGGTATTGTAACCAACCTGACTTGGAGAGATATTGATACGCGTCCAAGCCGCTTGAACAATACGTTCAGTATTGCGCCTATCGGACAGGTGTACGATGAATATGGTAATATCAATGTGTGGCCAATTGCAGGACTGACCGAGCCGAGCTTATTAGCCGATGATATTCCGAATACATTAAGCAACAATTCGAAGCACCTGAACCTGACCATCAACCCCCATATTGATGTGGACATTATGGAAGGGTTGACCTTTCGTTCGATTTTAGGTGCTACATTAAGCAATCGTCGAACCGGACAGTTTGAGAGCGACCGGACCTACATGAAATTATCCGGAAGTGGTGCGTTGGTACGTAGTGCAAGCTACGAAACAGCGCTGGGATACAGCTATGTATGGGAGAATATCCTAAGTTATCAGCGCACTTTTGGACAGGATCACGATCTATCCGCTACACTTGTGTCTTCCTGGGCACACATGCAAAATGAGAGTTCATCATCGAGTAATCAGGGATTCTTATATGATGAATACCTATATTATAGCTTGGCATCTGGAACGGTACCGTTCGTAGGGACTGGCTATCTGATGAGCAAGCGGATGTCTGTCGCCTCGCGGATTAATTACGGTTATAAAGGACGTTACTTACTCACATTGACCCAGCGTACCGACGGCGTATCGCAACTCGCGCGGCGGTGGGATACCTTTTTGGCAGCGGCCGGAGCATGGCGTGTAAGCGACGAAAGCTTTATGGATGGTGCACGGGATGTTCTTAACGAGCTGAAGTTCAGGGCGTCGTACGGTGTTTCTGGAAACTCGGGAATTGACCCCTATTCGACGTTGACAGAAGTAACCAGTACAGGTCTGGATCAAATCAACCTTGGTGGAGGTGTTTTGCCCGTCAGTGTGTTAACCCAAGCGGTGGGTAACCCATTATTGACATGGGAAAAATCATACAACTTCAACCTGGGTTTAGATTTTGGGTTGCTCAACAACCGCATAACAGGTGCTATCGAATGGTATGACACCGACACACGCGATGTATTGTATGCACGTAGTCTACCGTTCTCCAGTGGCGGTTTTACCCCGAAGATTCCTTATCGCATGACCGACAACATTGCGCGTATGAACAACCGGGGTATTGAAGTAACCTTAACCGGCAACAATATACTGAACGGGAATGCTTTCAAATGGAACTCCACGGTGACCTTCGCTCATAATAACGAGCAGGTACGCTCCATTGACCTAGGCAGCGGGACCTCCGTAGACGACCTGATTTCATTAGGGCTATTTATGGGGCGTCCGAGCAATACCTTGTTCGGATATAAAAAACTGGGTATATGGCAGACCAATGAAGCAGCGGATGCTGCTGCGTTTGGTCTCCTGCCGGGAGATGTGAAAACACAGTCCAACCTCACCAAGGTGCGCGACGGTGTCTGGGTAGACAACGAAGGAGTCGAGTATACCGCAGACAATCCTTACTCCATCTCGCCCGACGACCGCGTAATTTTAGGGCAGGGTACACCGAAGTGGACCGCCGGTTGGCAAAACACATTTCTATATAAAGGATTCGACTTAAATATTTTTACCATCGCCCGTTGGGGACATCACATTGATGCTGAGTTATTGGGCTATATGAATAGTTATGGCACAAGAAATATCCCGGCTGTGTACGATTATTGGACGCCAGACAACCCGACGAATGATTACCCAAGACCGTATATCAACAGGACTTCGGCTAATCACAGCAACCCGCTGCTTGGAATGAATGTGGTAGATGCGTCCTTCGTTAAAATCAAGAATATTACACTAGGTTATACCTTGCCCGAGAATTTAAGTAGGAATATAAAACTGTCCAGATTCCGCGTATATGCCACGATGCATAACCCGATTATTTTTACCCGGAGCCATCTGCTGAAAGGCATGGATCCTGAGACCGGAGCGTCAGATTCTTTCCCGCTGTATAGACAGATGGTTTTTGGCGTAAACATGTCTTTCTAAACAGTATACGGTATAGATACGAACTATAAATATGACAACAATGAAAAGATTACGATATAAAATTTCCTTCGCGCTGCTGATGGCCGTCGGGGTCAGTTCCTGCTCCTTGGACGAATGGAATCCGTCTACGGTGGACGTTGAAACAGGTTATAAGTATAGAGATGGGTATGAGAGTCTGATCAATTATTGCTACAACGGGTTGTACTATTTCTATGGCAAGATAGACGGCATCGGGGCCATGGAAATGGGCACCGATCTTTGGGCGAACGTGGCCAATAACGAAACGGGATTTATCCTCTACAACAGTAATATGAACGCGCAGTTGGGAACTTTGGCGACCATCTGGAACGGGATGTACGCGACGGTTAACTATTGCAATACAGCGATCTATTATGCCGATCAGGTAGAAGACTATGCGTCTGAAGAAGAACGAAATGCAAAAGTAGCAGAAGCATATTTTCTTAGAGGATGGGCCAATTGGCATCTGGTGGAGCAATTCGGTGGCGTATCATTGACGACCATCCCCTCCACGGAAACTGGTCCTGTTAATAGCCCTATCCGGGCAAGCGAACAAGCATTCTACGATCTAATTATTTCCGACCTGATCTTTGCAACGGAACATTTGCCCGATAGACCGGCAGGCGAACGAGGACGTGTGACTAAGAAGGCCGCATATGCGATGCTGGCGAAGGCTTACCTCCAGCGTACACGTCTGGGCGATGTACAGGAGAATGCCCGCTTAGCATTGGAAGCGGCCGAGGAACTGATCACCAATGGTAGTGCTTACGGAGTCTCGTTATATCAGAGTGACGATCAGCAATCCGGTTTTGGTAAGCTTTGGAGCGGAGCCAACAACAAGAACAACACCGAATTTTTGTTTATTGAGGCGGTAGATCATACTGAAGGTAGGAATCCAGAAGGATGGAACCGCGGAAGGACACGCCAGTATTATCTGGCGGACACACGTACTACAGGAGCTCCGTGGGGAACGCAGGAAAATGAAACTTGGACAGGCCGTTCCAATAGCCGTAACTTCAAGCCAACGAAATATTTGCTGACTGAGCTGTTTGAGCCCGTTCCGGATCCGGCCGATACCCGGTTTAAAGAGACATTTTTCTATGAATATTACAACGCTAAATGGGCGGATGTAACGATTAGCCAATCCATGGTGAGTCAGTACCGTAAAAATCCTAACCTAGTAGGGCATGTCATCAAGAACACCGCCGCAGGTGATGTCACGTTGGTACAAGGAGGAACAAACACTTGGCGCATGGGGGTAGAGAATATGGTGGATAATAATGGCGATGGTTGGTTGGACGGTTTGTCGATATTCACACCAAACTGGGTGATGTCCGCTCAGGAAAAAGCAGATCTCCCGTTCTGGATTGTCGATCCATCAGATTGGTTTCAGGCCGATGGGAGATGGGTACAACCGGAAAGCCATAATATGGCAACGTATACCCGCGAAATTTACCCATCTCTAAAGAAATTTTCGGCCTGGGAATATGTCATGGACCGTCAGTATTGGTTAGGCGATATTCCGATCATCCGTCTGGGGGAAGTATATTTAATCGCGGCCGAAGCGGCGTTGTTGTATAACAATGATGTAAATAAAGCCCGGCAGTATGTCAACGCCGTCCGGAGGAGGGCAGCAATTACATCAAGACAAAGCGAGATGGAGGTAAGTGCCGCACAGGTGACACTTGATTTTATCTTAGCGGAAAGAGGCCGCGAACTGGCAGGGGAGCAGACACGGTGGTATGACCTGAAACGGATGGGTAAGCTAACCGCAGATTATTTGCGGGCGACAAATCCGGATATCCAATTCTTTGATGCCAATAAACATACCGTACGTCCTATTCCGCAGTCTTTTATGGACGCTATTGCGAATCCGCAGGAATTCGGACAAAACCCAAATTACTAATCATACGGCCGGTGTAGGAGTTCATCGGTAAAATGATATAAGAGCCGGAAAATATGTTATAAGCATGTTCCGGCTCTTTTGGTTATGTTTGGAATACATAAAAACTAAACCATATAAGCATGAAAATATCCTCCCGTAAATCAATAAAACATTTACTTCTAATAGCGCTGTTTTCCACTGTGGTGGATGGGTATGCGCAACAGGGCGCTGTCGCTGGTGAGCCCGAACGGGGGCAGATACCGCCACATCCGCCGCGATTACCAGAAAAGGTTATTCCCGCATTTCCCGGAGCCTGGGGCGGCGGCATGTTTACCACTGGGGGACGTGGGGGTAAGGTCATTGCGGTAACTAACCTTAACGACAGTGGCGACGGAAGTCTGCGGGCGGCGCTGGAAGCAGAGGGACCGCGGATTGTTGTGTTTCGCGTCGCCGGAACAATCAAAGTGGACGGCGACCTCAACATTAATCATCCCGATATCACTATCGCAGGACAATCCGCACCGGGCGACGGTATCTGCATTGCCGGTACCTTAAACATCAACACGCACAATGTGATTATCCGTCACGTACGTGTCCGTCGGGGCGTGCCGGTAGGGGGCCAAGGAGACGATAATATCGGCGGAAACCCACATCACCATATCATCATTGATCATTGCTCTACCAGCTGGGGCATGGATGAGAACATTTCCCTTTACCGGCATATGAGACCTTCTGCTGACGGCAGCACCCAGATAAAAGATCCGGCCGAGAACATCACGATTCAGTGGACAATATCCAGTGAGGCGCTGGATGCCAAAGGACACGCATTCGGCGGTACCTGGGGAGGTAATCCCTCAACATTCCATCACAACCTGTTTGCCAGCAATACGGCACGCAACCCCTCGATCGGGATGTCTGGAGCCTTTGATTTCCGGTACAACGTGATTTTCAACTGGCGCCACCGGACGATAGACGGCGGAGATGAAACGTCAATGATCAATCTAATCAACAACTATTTTAAACCGGGGCCCGCAACGAATGATAATATGCGTGGCGTCATTGCGCGTATCGAACAACGTAGCATGTACTCTCCCGGCAGTGCGTGGGCGGCGGGCGATTGGTACCCTAAAGAACAAAACCGTCCCGGCAAATGGTACGTGGCGGGCAATATTATGCATGGCAACGACGAGGTAACTCATAATAACTGGGCTGGCATGCGCATGAAAGAAACGAAAGGCTCAATTATTCCGAACAAAAATGAGGCAGAAAAATATGCACGTGTATACACGCCATTCGAGGCCTGGCCGGTTGCACCGCACCAGACGGCAGATGTGGCTTTCGAGTCGGTACTCGCAAAGGCTGGAGCGACCTTACCCAAGCGTGATGCCGTAGATGCACGCGTCGTGGAAATGGTGCGTACAGGAAAGCCCACTACGGAGACAGGTATAATCCGGTCGGTCGATGAAGTAGGCGGCTACCCCGCCTTGACATATGACCCCGCTGAGGTTCCTGTTGATACGGATGGCGACGGTATGCCGGATAAATGGGAAATTAAACATGGCTTAGATCCGCATGACCCCACAGATGGCGCTAAAGATGCAGACGGAGATGGCTATACGAACGTCGAAGAATACCTCAACGGAACCAATCCGAAAGAGAAAATCGATTATCGAAACTTAGGTAATAACGTCGATACCATCAGTTGATTCAAGTAAAATGCTGCCGGCAAAATGCTACAATAGCTAGAGAAAATAATACAACCCTCCGGCATCATTTTTACCTATGTTTGTAGAAGTGGTAAAGACCTATATTTTATACTTTTTTCAAGGAAGCAATACTAGGTAACTTCTTTGTTATTAGCTTTATAAGCCTTTTTTTATTTGTATTAAATTGAAACGTGTTTTTTTATATAGCAGTTTGTGTTTTAGAAAATGGACGATTTTTCTAGCTGTTCTTTGTGTGATGTCTCTTGTAGGATATGCACAAGAACAGCGATCGCCCATTTATATAAAAAAGGATGGCCGTTTGGCCTATGTATCAGACAGCTTGGGGAATCGCATACCGGATTTTTCGTACGCAGGCTATGAAGGCGGAAACAAAGCAATTCCCGAAGCACCGGTGAAAATGGTCGTGCCGATACAAGAAGGCGACGCTACGGCACGTATCCAGGCGGCGATTGACTATGTGTCACAATTGCCTGTGGATGAGAAGGGATTGCGTGGGGCGGTACTGTTGCAACCGGGACGGTATGTGTTGTCGGGCTCTTTGAAGCTACATACCTCAGGGGTTGTTTTAAGAGGGTCGGGATTTACAGAAGACGGTACCGTATTGATTGGCGAGGGCACGACGAGGGAAACGTTAATACGCATAGCAGGACAGTCGGATATCGTCCGTGAAAAAAAAGGTCGGGTCGAGGACGCTTATGTGCCCGTAAATGCCCACGCGTTTCATGTGGATAATGTGGGCGATCTGCGTCCAGGCGACCGCATCATGATTACCCGTCCGTCAACAGACGAATGGATTAAGACCTTGAGAGCGGAAGAGTTTGGAGGTGGAATGTCGTTCCTGGGTTGGAAGCCGGGGTACTGGAATACGACGTGGGACCGGACAGTTGTCCGGATCGAAGGAGACCTGATCGAATTCGACGTTCCGCTCACTGTGGCCCTGGATCAACAGTACGGTGGCGCTATCGTCGAGAAATATACGTGGCCTGGTCGAATTGAACATGTCGGCGTCGAAAATTTACGGCTGGAGTCGACTTTCAATGCGTCGAATCCAAAAGATGAAGACCATCGGTGGATGGCTATCACAATTGAAAACGCATCGAACGTATGGGTTCGGCGCATGCAGTTCCGCCACTTCGCGGGGTCTGCTGTTTATGCAAAAGAGACTTCCAGTAAGCTGACTGTCGAAGACTGTATCTCAAAAGATCCTGTTTCGGAGATCGGAGGGCAGCGAAGATATACCTTTTATACCCGGGGCCAACAGACGTTGTTCCAACGACTCTACTCCGAAAAAGGCTATCATGATTTCGCAGTAGGTTTTGTAGCTGCTGGTCCGAATGTGTTTGTACAATGTCAGGCTGTAGAACCATACAGTTTCAGTGGTACGATCGATAGCTGGGCTTCTGGCGTTTTGTTTGATATAGTAAATATGGATGCACAGGCGCTGCGTTATGGCAACCGTGGACAGGACGGCAAAGGTGCCGGTTGGACAGCTGCAAATAGCGTTATCTGGCAATCGACAGCAGCCCTTATCGAAAATGTACATCCACCGACCGCACAAAATTGGGGGTTCGGTCTATGGGCGCAATTTCAGGGAGACGCCTATTGGTCGGAAACCAATAGCCATATCAATCCACGGAGCCTGTATTATGCGCAGCTGCTAGACCGCGTAGGGGAATCTGCGAAGGATAGGGTAGTGCTGTTGCCAATGACGACTGAGGCGTCCACGAGTCCGACAATAGAGGAGGCTTTGGAATTGACCAAAATTGCGGAGACACCCGCTCCGGAACTGCAAGATTTGATTGTACGCGTATCAGAGCGCCAGCCGTTGAACATCGAGGTTAAGGGAGCAAGGGTGCTAACCGAGAAAGACGTTCCTCAGAAGAAGAAGCTGATCAAAGCCGCGGATATGCGCCTACTAAATGGTTGGCTGGTGCGTGGTGACGAAGTATTAGTGGGCAGGAAGAACGACGTACAGTGGTGGAATGGCAATATCCGCCCGCGTGGGCTGAAAGATGCCAAACCTCATATCACCCGCTATGTTCCCGGAGAGACCGGAACCGGTCTGACCGACGACCTCCGCGAAGTAGTGGATAGTATGTTAGCCAGGAATGTATTAAGTGTCGATCATAATTATGGACTTTGGTACGATAGACGAAGAGATGACCACGAGCGGATCCGACGTATGGATGGTGACGTATGGCCGCCATTCTATGAATTGCCTTTTGCCAGAAGTGGACAGGGGCTGGCGTATGATGGTTTATCGAAATACGACCTAACAAAATACAATTCCTTTTATTGGAGTAGATTGAAGCAATTTGCGGATTTGGCGGATCAAAACGGTTTGGTACTGTTACATCAGAACTACTTTCAGCATAATATTTTGGAAGCAGGAGCACATTACACCGACTCGCCCTGGCGTACGGCGAATAATATTAATAATGTAGGCTTTCCCGAACCTGTGCCGTATGCCGGTGATAAACGGATCTTTATAGCAGAGCAATTTTATGATGTCTCGCATCCGGTGCGGCGCGAATTGCATCGGGCGTATATCCGCCAATGTCTGGAAAATTTCAAAGATAATACGGGAGTTATCCAGCTAATCAGCGCTGAATATACCGGACCTCTCCACTTTGTTCAGTTTTGGGTGGATGTGATCAAGGAATGGAAAAAGGAAACCGGAAGAAATCCGATGATAGCCTTAAGCACCACCAAAGATGTGCAGGATGCCCTGTTGGCTGATCCGGAAAGGGCAAAGGAAATTCAGGTAATCGACATCCGCTATTGGCATTATCAGGCGGATGGTACACCGTATGCGCCTAAGGGCGGACAAAACCTTGCACCCCGGCAGCACGCACGGCTTTGGAAACCGAAGAAAACATCTATGGAACAGGTATATCGCGCTGTTGCGGAATACCGGCAGAAGTATCCTGATAAAGCCGTGCTCTATCATGGTGATAACTACCCCGAGATGGCTTGGGCCATTTTTATGGCGGGAGGCTCTATGGCTGGAGTGCCGAAGGTCGAGCAGCCGGGCTTTTACAAAGCCGCGTCGAACATGCGGGCGGCGGAAGTTGGTGGCGTGTGGATGCTGCGGGACACTGAAAACGGTGCTATCGTTTACAAGGACCCGGGAAAGCCCCTTACCTTCGACGCGACTGCTCTCAAAGGGGATTTTCATCTTTATCACATTGACCCGAAGACCGGTAGGACAATGAAGAAAGAGCGGTTGAAAACCGGAAAGAAGATAACATTTAACAACGATAAAAGCGCAGAAATTCTGTGGATAACAAAAAATAAGAAATGAAGATTTATAAAAAGCTGATACCTATTCTTTTGGCTGGAGCGCTGTTTTCCTGCACGTCGGGCGGTAAGCAGGAAATGGAGCTATTACAGGTTTCGGAGAATGGCCGTTACCTGGCAACAGCGGATGGAAAACCTTTCTTTTGGCTGGGAGATACCGGGTGGCTGTTGTTCAATAAGTTGAACCGTGCCGAAGCCGACCAGTACCTGGAGGATCGAAAGGGGAAAGGATTCAATGTAGTGCAGGCTATGGTGCTCCACACTGTTCCTTCGGTAAATGTGTATGGCGACTCTTCGATTGTTAATCAGGATATATCAAAACCGCTTGTCACCGAAGGAAGTAACCCTGAGGTGGATGCAGAATACGACTATTGGGACCACATCGATTATATAATCGACAAAGCGGCGCAGAAGGGTATTTATATGGCTTTAGTACCGGTCTGGGGAACGCCGGTGAAGGAGGGGAAGGTGTCTGTAGAGCAGGCAAGGATTTATGCCCGCTTCCTGGCCGAACGGTGGAAAGACCGAAAAAATATTATCTGGTTGAATGGAGGAGATATAAAAGGGAGCGACTCGATTGCCGTATGGCAGGAAATAGGAAGAACAATTAAGGAGGTCGATCCTCAACACTTGATGACTTTCCACCCCCGGGGCCGAACCGCCTCATCAGATTGGTTTCACGACGCAGCATGGTTGGATTTCAATATGGTGCAGTCGGGGCACAGACGCTACGACCAAGATACCTCGGCGAACGAAGATAAACATTACGGGGAAGACAATTGGCGCTTTATGGAGGCGGACTGGAACCGGTCGCCGGTTAAGCCAACGATTGACGGCGAGCCCTCCTACGAAGGTATTCCACAAGGCCTGCACGATATCAATGAGCCCCGGTGGACGGCGGCGGACGTTCGGCGTTACGGCTACTGGTCTGTATTCGCCGGTGCCTTCGGCTATACATATGGGCAAAATTCCGTCATGCAGATGCATGCTGAAACGGACACGACAACCGCGTACGGTTCGACCGAGCTATGGGTAGAGGCTTTAGATGCTCCGGGCGCTAAACAGATGCAATACCTGAAGAAGCTGATGCTGTCAAGAGATAATTATTTCGGGCGTATACCCGATCAAAGCTTGGTGGCGGAGAATGGGGAACGGTACAGCCGGCTTATGGCGACACGGACCGACGATTACGCGTTCGTGTACACCTACAACGGGCAGGAAATAAAGGTCAATATGGGTAAGATCAAAGGACAGGAGGTCAAGGCTTCGTGGTTTAATCCACGTACGGGAGAAACTACCAAAATCGGCGTTGTCGAGAACAGGGGAGTGCAGACATTTCGTCCCGAAGGCGCGCCGGAAGATGGGAATGATTGGGTGTTGATTTTGGATAGCTTATAATGAATGAAATTTACAGTTAAGTTTTTAGTTTTTGTGTTAGCTACATCCCTCTTGGCGTCCTGCCAAAGGGATGTTTATCTCTTTACGTCGTTTCGCGAGCCTGCAAATGAAGGCTTACGTTATCTGTATAGTGAGGACGGATTCCATTGGAAGCGTATTCCCGGCGTGTTCCTAAAGCCGGAGGTGGGAACGCAAAAGATCATGCGCGACCCTTCTATGGTTCGGGATAAACACGGTATGTACCACCTCGTCTGGACGATTGCCTGGAAAGGCGATAAAGGAATTGGTTATGCATGTTCGAGCGATTTGATACATTGGGAGAAACAGCAGATTATCCCCGTGATGGAACATGAGCCACAGACCGTAAATGTATGGGCGCCTGAACTTTTTTACGATGAGGACGAGGATAGGTTTATTATTATCTGGGCATCCACCATCCCCCATCGTTTTTCCAGAGGTATAGAAGCCGAAGACAACAACCACCGGATGTATTACACAACGACGAAAGACTTCGAGGAGTTTGCGCCGACGCGCTTATTCGCCGATCCGGGTTTCAGCATTATCGATGCGGTTATCGTAAAAAAGGCGAAAGACGACTATGTACTCGTCCTAAAGGACAATACACGCCCGAACAGGAATCTAAAGGTAGGCTTTTCGGATAGTCCTCTGGGGCCTTATGGGCAGATTTCAGAGCCTTTCTCGGATTACCTCACGGAGGGTCCAAGCGTGGCAAAAGTAGGGAAAGAATGGTTGATCTACTTTGATTCTTATGGGGCCAAAACGTATGAGGCCGTGTCAACCAAAGATTTTAAGCATTTTGAAAAGATAAATAACCGGATTTCGATTCCCGAGGGGCACAAACACGGGACGATATTTAAAGCTTCTAAAAAAGATTTAAAAAGGTTGTTAGAAAGTAAAACGGCGGAATAAATTGGACTTCTAACACCGCACAAATAGGAAAACATGAAATCGACAATATTTGGTATAACGTTATGGTGCCTTGCCCATGCAGCCACGGCACAGGATACGGTAAGATATACCGGGCAAACGCTGTCCAACGTAGACTATCACCACGGACAATTAATGCCCGCTGTAGGTACACATAATATACAGGTATTCCGTGCGAATAGGGAGTTCCCCGACTTGGCCGGAGGACACGGCTTTACGTATAACCACCAACCGTTTCTGGCCTATTGGAACAACACGTACTACCTACAATTTCTGAGTAATCCTATCGGAGAACATATCGCCGAAGGCAAGACGCTGCTCCTGACGTCAAAAGATGGGTACGCTTGGTCTGAACCACAGGAATTATTTCCTCCTTATCTCGTGCCCGAGGGATTTACCAAACCTGGGCGCACGGATAAGGCGGGGAAAAACCTGTATGCGATCATGCACCAACGAATGGGTTTTTATACAGCGAAGAACGGAAAACTATTGACGATAGGCTATTACGGCGTCGCCCTGGATGCCAAAGACGACCCGAACGACGGGAACGGCATCGGCCGGGTGGTTCGGGAAATCAAAACTGATGGTTCGTTCGGACCGATTTATTTTATCCGTTTCAATTCATCCTTCGATCAAAAGCTGGCGCAATATCCGTTATATACCAAAAGCAAGGATAAAGCATTTGTAGCGGCGTGCAAGGAATTGTTGAACACCCCCCTTATGATGCAGCAGTGGGTAGAAGAGGCCGACCGCGACGACCCCTTAGTACCCTATAAACGCCCGATAAAAGCGTTTGCCTATTATCACCTAAAGGACGGAAGAGTTGTAGGGCTGTGGAAGCACGCGCTGACTTCCATCAGTAACGATAATGGCCGTACTTGGGCGTATGGTCCGTTACGTGCCCCGGGGTTTGTCAACAGCAACGCAAAGATATGGGGACAAAAGACCAGTGATGGGCGCTACGCCACCGTATATAATCCCTCTGAATTTCGATGGCCGCTGGCCGTATCGACAAGCGATGACGGTCTGTCTTACACCGACCTGTTGTTAGTTAATGGAGAAATTACGACGATGCGTTACGGAGGAAACTATAAATCCTACGGCCCGCAATACGTACGGGGTATCCTCGAAGGAAATGGTACGCCGCCGGATGGAAACATGTGGTTGACTTACAGTATGAACAAGGAAGATATGTGGGTAGCCAAGGTTCCGGTGCCGATAACCGCCCAAACTAAAGGAGCGGTGGCTGACGATTTTAAGAAGAATGGTGAAGAGGCCTTTAATAGCTGGAATATCTATAGTCCGCTTTGGGCCTCCGTGAAGGTAGAAGGCGGGGAGCTCGTCTTAAGAGACAAGGATCCATACGATTATGCGAAAGCTGAACGTATCATCGAACCGTCCAAGAAAGTAAAAATAGCATTTACCGTTACACCAAAACAGGTGGACCACGGCAACCTACAGGTTGAATTGGTCAACAATCTGGGATTAGCAGCAGCCCGTATTGTCTTCGATGCGGATGGGATAATTAAAAATAAGGCGGGTTATCGTATGGCTTCGCTGCAATCGTACGAGGCCGGAAAAACCTACCACGTTGTGTTGACGGTAGATGTAGATACGCGGTCTTATCAGATCCGTATCAACGGAACCGACAAGGGAACACGGCTGTTTTTCCAACCGGTAAGTGAAATTAGCCGCGTATCGTTCCGTACAGGCGACGTCCGCCGGTATCCGGATGCGGACACGCCTACAGATCAGGATTTTGACGTAAAGAACGCGGGCACAACGGTGAAGGAAGCCGTATTTGGAATAGCTGCGTTTGAGGCCGAAAAGCGAAATTAAATGAAAAGACTATTGGTTAGTTGTTGTTTCTGTATGTGTATGCTTGCAGGTTATGCAAACGTTGTGTTGCCTAATATTTTTGGGCACCATATGGTATTGCAACGGGAGCAGCCGGTAGCAATTTTCGGGCAGGCGGATCCGGGCGAACAGGTGTCCGTCCGCTTCGGTGATCAGACGAAGCGGGTGACAACAGACGGGGGAGGCCGATGGAAAATCTTACTATCACCGATGAAGGCCAGCGATATAGGGCAGGATCTGACCATTCAGGGCGTGAATACTATTGTCTTACGTGATGTTGTCGTTGGCGAGGTATGGATTTGCTCCGGACAATCTAATATGGAGTATCAGATGCGTAAGCTGGAGAAACTGTCTCCTCCACAGACCGGCGGCGATTTTCCAAAAGACGAAGTAGAGATAGCAAAGAATCCGCAGATTAGGTTGTTCTTGGTAAGACGTAAGTTTCTAACGAAGCCCGATCATACCTATGCCGGCTGGAGCATTGCGCAAGACTCCGCTTTACGTCAGTTTTCGGCAGCAGGCTACTTTTTTGCGAAAAAGGTGCAATCGGAATTAGATGTCCCCGTAGGTATGATTTCGGCTGCTGTGAGCGGTAGCCGCATTGAACCTTGGATTCCGCAAGTGGCACTTCAACACGAGGCATATTTTAAAGGACAGAAAATAGAGGGCGACCCGGGAAAGTTTTTTGAAAGTATGATTGCTCCGTTGGCGCCATATACGATTAAAGGGTTCCTGTGGTACCAGGGTGAAACGAACGTCTTCCTTCAGGAAAATATTAGCTATGCGTACAAGCTCAAAACACTCATTAAAAGCTGGCGTAGACAGTGGGGAGATGACCGGCTGCCATTTTATTTTACGCAGATTGCGCCGTTTCAATATTCCATCGATGAAGCGGGAAAACAGCGGATGTCGCGCTATGTATTGCCCGCGTTCCGGGAAGCACAGGATCTGGTGTTACAGCTGCCGCATACGGGGCGCATTGTTACAACAGACCTGGTGGATGACGTGACCGATTTACATCCAAGCTATAAATGGGAAGTCGGACGGCGGCTGGCCTTGCAGGCGCTGAGAAAGACCTATAACTACCCCCTGGTAGCGGACGGGCCGACATGCAAAGCAATAAGAGTACGAGGGGGTATGGCCCTGATCGTCTTCGATCATGCCCATGGCCTGCACACACGGGATGGAGAGGCGTTAACGGGCTTTGAGGTGGCGGGCGAAGACGGCAATTTTTTCGGTGCCGACGCGTATATTCAGCGGCAGACGGTTTACGTTTCCGCATCTGCCGTTCCAAAAATAGTGCATGTCCGTTTTGCATGGGATGAGGCGGCGCAACCCAATCTCGTTAATGGAGCAGGACTGCCAGCTCTACCCTTTCGGTCAGATAACCCTTATAAAAAGCTAAAACTCTAATAACTGGATACCACATGAGACTATACGTAGCTATTCTGTTTACACTACTTTTTGTGCACGCGACCCGTGTATCTGTCGGACAGGAAACTGTTCGCCATTATCTGTCGGGCACCGGTAAAGACGATGGTGTTCTGTGGGATTTCTCCGTATCAGAAGGTATGAAGGCCGGACAATGGACGAAAATTCCTGTTCCGTCCAACTGGGAACTTCACGGTTTTGGAAAATACAACTACGGCTTTGATAAAGAAGAAAAAAAAGGGAAAGAGATCGGCCGGTATCGACATTCTTTCATAGCCGACCGGAGTTGGAGGGGAAAGCAGGTCAACATTGTTTTCGAAGGCGTTATGACCGATGCCGAGGTTCGTATAAATGGGCAGCTGGCGGGAGAGGTGCACCGGGGCGCATTTTATACTTTCAAATACGATATCAGCAAGCTGTTGAAGTGGGGTAAACCCAACGTGTTGGAGGTAGAGGTAGCGAAACATTCGGCCGACAAGTCGGTGAATGCCGCTGAGCGGGAAGGAGATTTCTGGGTGTTTGGCGGAATCTTCCGGCCCGTGTTCCTCGAGATCTTGCCAGTCAACCACATAGAACGTGTTTCTTTTGATGCTCAGGCAGACGGCACGTTACGCACCAAGCTGATCGTCAAAGGGCGCGGCGACGAGGCCATTATCCAGCTTTACGACAGGGAGGGGAAAAAGTTCGGTAGGCCTGTACAGTTGGACATAAACGACGGACAGGCCTATGAGGAAGCCCGCTTCGAGCAACCCCAGCTGTGGTCGGCAGAGTTTCCGCACCTCTATCGCGCGGAAGTTGTGTTGCTGGCCGGTGGGACGGAGCAGCACCGCCTCACGCAAAAAATAGGCTTCCGGACGGTAGAGGTCAGAAAGAGGGACGGTGTCTATATAAACGGCACCAAAATTAAGTTCAAAGGTGTCAACCGGCATTCTTTCCATCCGACCTCGGGCAGGACGACCAGTAAAGCGATTAGTATTCACGACGTAGAGCTGATCAAGGAGATGAATATGAATGCCGTACGTATGGCTCACTATCCGCCCGATACGCACTTTCTAGAAGTATGCGATTCATTAGGCCTGTATGTCATGAACGAACTGGGAGGTTGGCATGGACATTACGATACGCCTATAGGGAAAAAGCTGCTGAAAGAAATGATACGTGTCTCGGAGAACAGCCCATCGATTATATTCTGGGCAAACGGCAATGAGGGCGGCCATAATTCGGAGTTAGACTCGTCCTTTTTCGCAGAAGATATCCAAAGGCGGCCTTTAATCTACCCGTGGGCCGTGTACGGTGGGTTCGAAACAACCCATTACCGCGAGTACAACTACGGTATAGGAACATATGATCATGGACATCATATAGTGATGCCTACAGAATTTCTGCACGGCATGTTCGATGGTGGACATGGAGCCGGCCTCGAAGATTATTGGAAGGCCATGTGGAACAATCCCCTGTCAGCCGGCGGATTTTTATGGGATTTCCAGGATCAGGGTGTGGTCAGGACGGATAAAGGCGGGATATTGGATACCGACGGAAATCGAGGCGCTGACGGCATTGTTGGTCCATACTACGAGCGGGAAGGTAGCTTTTACGCCATAAAGGAAGTGTGGAGCCCAATTTATTTTGAACGCCGCGAGATGACACCCGACTTTAACGGGGAGTTTATAGTTGAGAACAGATATGCTTTCACAAATATCGCCGACTGCTCCTTTACATATGCGTTACGCCATTTGCAAGGCGACCGCAGTAACATAGCGGTAACTCCTGTACGTATTGCATCACCAGATATTGCACCCTCCGCGAAGGGCATACTAAAAATCGAACTGCCGGCTGACTGGTACAGCTATGATGCATTGTATATTACCGCTAAGGATCCACATGGGAAAGAAATCTATACATGGAGCTTTCCCATCGCGTTGCCAGAACGCGTCGCTGAAACGTTAAAGAAACACGGTCTGTCTGACGTACATACAGAAGAGACGGCAACATCCTTCGTAGTGACCGCAAATGGTGTCCGCTATCAAATCAATAAGGAAAATGGTTTGTTGGAGTCCGTACAGAACGCGAAGGGCATCATTCCGTTCGCCCAAGGCCCCGTACTTCAGGAGGCGGTGAACAACTATGGCGGGTTTGTCATGCGGCGCGATAAGGACACGGTGATTATCGAATCTACCTTTGACAGAAAAGAGCGCTACAACACGTTGTCTTGGAAAATCTTTCCATCAGGGCAGCTTAAAATGCATGTTCAATATTTTCCTGAAAGTTATTTTACACGTTTCGTAGGCGTGAATTTCAATTTGCCGGAAAAGGAAATGAAAAGCGTCGAATATATGGGTATGGGGCCTTATCGCGTATGGAAGAACCGGATGAGGGGAAACCAGTTTGGAGTCTGGGAAAAAGCCTACAATGACGCGGCAACCGGAGAGATACCCTTTCAATACCCCGAGTTTAAAGGATACCACGCCAACATGTACTGGGCCAAGTTCAAGTTGGGAACACAGTCTTTCACTGTGTTTACCGATCGGGAAGATGTCTTTTTGCGCCTGTATACTCCGAAGGAGCAACAAGACACTGAGTGGAAAAATATGGAGCCTACCTTTCCTGCGGGAGATATATCCTTTATGAACGGGATATCCGCTATAGGCACCAAGACGCAAAAGCCCGAAACAACCGGTCCAATGGGGATGAAGCATGTCTATTATGATTTTGAGAAAGAGCCTATACGGGCGTTACATATGGTATTGTACTTTGATTTTTCTATTGAGCAATAAGCGTTAGCGGTATGAACAGATGGTGGTGTGTTTTTATAGTATGGTTAAGCGTTGTTCCCGCCGCGGTCATCGCTGGTCCGGACGTGTTTGATCTGCGCTGTGAACTGCTTACGGAACCGCTCGGCATAGACGTGCCGCAGCCTCGTTTAGGATGGAAGATTAAGGCGGAAGAGCGTGGCGTACTACAAACCGCCTATCATATACTCGTCGCGTCCTCGCCCGAGAAGCTGGCGCAGGACATTGGAGATTTGTGGGATTCGGGTAAGACGGAATCCCATAATTCGATTGCCGTTTACTATGACGGAAAAGCTTTAAAAAGTGACACGAAGGTTTTCTGGAAAGTCAAAGTGTATACCAACGTGGGTGAATCCGCTTGGTCGGCGCCTGCTTCATGGCGGGTAGGTCTGCTGTATTACAAGGACTGGAATAGGCGTTGGATTGGCTTCGATGGGTACTTCAACAGCGATGATGAAGAAGCCGGTTATCTGAGCGCCCGGTATTTCCGAAAGGAAATTTCCATGACGAAAGAAGTGAAAGAAGCAACGGCCTACATTATGGGGCTCGGTTTGTATGAGTTGTATATCGATGGTAATAAAGTGGGCGATCAGGTGCTCGCTCCAGGCTTAACCGATTACACCAAAAACGTAAAATACAACGTGTTCGATGTTACGGATTTACTCAAGGGGAATAAACATGCTTTGGGAGTCGTATTAGGTAACGGGCGTTATTACGCTGTACGGCAGGAAAAACCGTATAAGGTGAAAAATTTCGGTTTCCCCAAAGTACAAATGCAAATTCGCGTGACTTATACGGATGGTTCTAAGCAAACCATTCACACAGATGATACGTGGAAAGGCACAACAGAGGGACCGATTATATCCAATAATGAATACGATGGCGAGATATATGATGCCCGTAAGGAGCTGCAGGGCTGGGCGACAGTTGGCTATGATGACAGGGCTTGGAAGAAAGCGACCTATGTACAGGAGCCGGGGGGGAATTACGAAGCCCAATTAAATCGTAATATGAAAGTAATGCAAGACCTTCAACCGGTTTCCATCACATCCAAAGGCGGAAAATATATTATCGATTACGGACAGAACTTTTCCGGCTGGGTGAAGATGCGTGTGCAGGGCGAAAGTGGAACGAAAGTAACCTTGCGCTTTGCAGAATCGCTAAATGAGGACGGTACGCTTTTCCGGGACAATCTGCGCGCCGCAAAGGCGACGGATGTGTATATTTTAAAAGGCGGCGCCGTAGAGGAATGGGAGCCGCGTTTCACCTATCATGGTTTCCGTTATGTAGAGGTAGAAGGTTACCCCGGTGACTTGGATGTGGAGAAAATTACGGGGCGACTGGTATACGATGAAATGGAGACGGTCGGGTCATTTACCTCATCAAATACGTTGCTGAATCAAATTCATAAGAACGCCTGGTGGGGAATCGCCTCAAACTATAAAGGTATTCCCGTAGATTGCCCGCAACGTAACGAACGGCAGGCTTGGTTGGGTGACAGGCCGGGTAGTGCTTACGGCGAAAACTTTCTGTTCGACAATGCCAATTTCTATATCAAATGGTTGGACGATATCCGCCTGTCGCAGAAGGAGGACGGGGCAATTCCCGACGTAGCACCGGCTTTCTGGCGATATTATAGTGATAATATGACCTGGCCCGGTACATACTTGATTGTGGCCGATATGCTATACCAACAGACAGGTGATGTACGTATACTAAAGAGGCATTATCCGGCCATGAAGAAATGGATGCAGTATATGCGGGCGCTCTACATGGATGGCGATGGGATCATAATCAAGGACAGCTACGGCGACTGGTGTGCACCACCGGCAACTATTGAGGAAGGACGTGGTAAGAGTGCTGATGTCAAACGTCCAAATCCCCTCATATCCACGGCATATTACTACCATTTGTTGGAGGTAATGGCTCGTTTTTGTGAATATACAGGAGACAGCATAGATCGGGCAGAATTTGAGGAAGCCGCGGTCAAAATGAGGGAAGACTTCAACAGAAGATTCTATAATCCGTCTGGCTATTACGGCAACAATACCCTGACAGAGAATATCCTAGCGATGTATTTCGGGCTAGTGGAAGATAGCGAGAAAGAGAAACTCGCCGGCCGCATTATCGCGATTATCGAGAAAGAAAATAACGGTCATTTAAGTACCGGATTGGTTGGAACGCAATGGATTATGCGTACGTTGACCGATATGGGGCGTTCCGATCTGGCCTATAAACTGGCCACCAATACGTCATACCCGTCATGGGGCTACATGATTGAACACGGCGCAACGACCATATGGGAGCTGTGGAACGGTAATACGGCGCATCCGCGTATGAATTCGCAAAACCATGTGATGATGCTGGGCGACCTATTAGTGTGGTATTATGAGAATCTGGCGGGGATTAAGTCGGCAGCGAACGGATTTCAAAGAATTGTCATGCAGCCGGAGCTTATTGAGGGGCTTGATCATGTAGCTGCGCGCTACCAGAGCTTGTACGGAGAAATTACATCGAACTGGACAAAGCGTAAATCTACCTTTGAGTGGACAATTTCTATCCCTCCGAATACGCGAGCGGAGCTGTATTTACCCGCAAGAAAAGGATCATCTATCACAGAAAGCAACAGAAATATAAAGGACAATAGCCGTATGCAGATCCTGTCAGAAGACGGCGACAAGGTGAAGATAGCGATTGGATCGGGTACCTATCAATTCAAAACTAAATTATAAACACATGAAAAAGATATTCATTATTTTTTTTCTGAGCTTTTTAGCGGTCAATCTGAAGGCGCAGGATAATACAGGGGAACAGAAACGGGCTGCTGAGTGGGTCGCCGCGCTTGATCTTCATGACACGAAAAAAGAAGAGCGTATAAAGACGTTAATCTTTAACCACCTGGTTGCCGTTAAAGAATGGCACAATACGCATCCCGCGAGTACCGTTCCTGCAGGAATCAACCCTGTAACCGGTCAGAAATTAAGTGAGCTCGATAGAACGATTATTGCCGACTCGGCGATGCCCGACACCGTTCATAACACGCTGATGAATGGTTTACGGGAAGAACTGGATGCTGCTCAAGTGGCTTTTATCCTGGATAAATATACCATTGGTAAGGTTGATTTCACCATGAAGGGTTACAAAGCTATTGTGCCTGATCTGACCGCGGAAGAGGAAAAAGTGATCCGCGCTCATTTGGAAGAGGCGAGGGAAATGGCTATTGATTACAAAAACATGAAACAGATCTCCGCTATTTTCGAGATTTATAAGACCAAATCAGAAGCGTATTTGAATGCTAACGGAAGAAACTGGAGACAGCTGTATAAAGATTACGTTAACAAGGCTAGAGCCGAAAAAGCTAAAAAATAAAAAATGAAAAGTAAGATAGGGTTATTCATGATAATCAGCATGGTGTTCTTCTTTGGTGCACGTGCGCAGGAAAATGCTTTACACAAATGGCAGAAAGGTATCGTACGAGACGAGTTTATCTATGAAAAGGCAGCCTTTCCTTCCTGCCATTCCGCTACGTTGGCGGAAACGCCGACGGGGCTGGTGTATGCATTTTTTGGAGGTACCAAGGAGCGGCACCCTGATGTGGAGATTTACATTTCCCGGTTAGACGACGGAAAATGGACAGCCCCGGCGTCGGTGGCCAATGGGATACAAGAAGACGGCAGCCGCCTGCCCACCTGGAACCCTGTATTGTATCAGGTGCCCAACGGGGAGCTACTGCTATTTTATAAGGTAGGTCCCAAGCCCTCGGCTTGGTGGGGTATGCTTAAACGTTCTACCGATGGCGGCAAGACATGGTCGGAAGCAGAACGCCTGCCGGAGGGCTACCTTGGACCCATTAAGAATAAGCCGGTGTTACTGAGCAATGGCAGCCTGATATGTCCAACAAGCACCGAAGGTAATGGCTGGAACATACATTTCGAGATCACGTCAGACTTCGGAAAGACGTGGCGCAAAGTTGGCCCTATTGCCAAGGGTGAAGATGTGTTAAATGCCATCCAGCCGAGTGTACTGGACCACGGTAAGGGGAAGCTACAGATTCTCGCGAGAAGCCGTAACTGGGCGATTGTGGAGTCTTGGTCGTACGACTACGGCGAAACATGGACGCCCCTGCAAAAGACAACATTGCCAAATAACAACTCAGGGACAGATGCCGTTACCATGAAAGATGGCACACACGTGCTGGTTTACAATCACGTCTTACCTCCCAAAGACAATCCAAAAGGGGCACGTACCCCCTTGAATGTGGCTATCTCGAAAAACGGAAAAGATTGGGATGCCGTACTGATATTGGAAGATTCGCCTATTAGCCAATATTCTTATCCGGCGGTGATACAAACAAGCGATGGTCTTCTCCACTTCGCCTACACGTGGAGAAGGCAGAAAATGAAACATGTTGTTGTAGACCCCTCCCAATTAAAAAGGAGACGTATCAAGAAAGGCATCTGGCCAACGGTAGCCGGATATACCTTACCTACATTGGAAACGTATAAAGCAGAAGAAGATTAGTAATAGAATATAAAAAAAGCATGTCAGTAGAACGCGTATTAAAAATAAATTTTCCAGGGAAGCTCGTTTTTGGCAATGGTGTGTTGGAACAGCTTGTGGAAGATGTGGTCGCATTAGGAAGCAGGTCGGTCATGCTGCTGACGATTAGACCTTTGGAACAGCGGGTCAGTGGGTTTGTAACGCAACTGAAGGAGCACGGTATACAGGTCGTCGTGGATACAAGTATCGATAAGGAACCGTCATTCGGTGACTTTAATCGGGTATCTGCCAGTCATCGGGAGATAGAGATTGATACCGTTGTCGGGATAGGAGGAGGCAGCGTATTAGATGTCGCCAAGTTGTTGGCGGCGCTGTTGGACGGTGTACAGCCATTGGAAGCTGTTGTTGGTAATGGCCTGTTAAGGGGGCGAAGCAAACGGCTTATCTGTGTTCCGGCAACATCCGGAACGGGAAGCGAGGTCTCGCCAAACGCTATTTTGGTAGACGACGAAAATCAGAAAAAAGGAATTATAAGCCCTTTCCTGGTTCCGGACATGGTTTATGTGGATCCCTTGCTCACGATAGGATTGCCGCCCGAGATTACAGCGGCAACGGGACTGGATGCATTGACCCACTGTTTAGAGGCGTACACGAATAAATTTGCGCAGCCTTTTATAGATATCTATGCGTACGAAGGCATACGCCTAATTGCGGCCAATTTAGTGGAAGCCGTGCGGAACGGAACGAATACGCAAGCAAGACATGACATAGCTATGGGAAGCCTGCTTGGCGGCTTCTGTCTGGGGCCCGTAAACACGGCGGCGGTACATGCGTTGTCCTACCCCTTGGGTAGCATGTTTCACCTTGCTCATGGACTGTCAAATGCGTTGCTTTTGCCGTATGTCATGGAATACAATTATACGGCGGCACCCAAGAGATACGCCGACGTTGCGGTAGCATTGGGGTGCCCCCGAAAGCAGACGGAGGAGGAAACAGCACTATCGGGAATAGCCAAGGTTAAGGAATTGATAAAAGATTGTGGAATTCCTGCCCGGTTACGCGAGGTGGGCATACCTCGGGAAGCGCTGCCAACGATGGCTGAAGATGCCATGAAAATAACCCGTTTATTGGTTAACAATCCACGCGAGCTTGCATTATCTGACGCGTTGGCCATATTAAATGCTGCCTATTAAGATGAAAGAACACAATATACAAAAAGAGACGATTGTTCCCGTGGTAGCGCCCCTGAAACAAGATCTAAGTCTGGACCGGGACGCTGTAGCCCGCATTTTTTCCTACTTGTATGCAAACGGGGCGACCCCATTTATTCTAGGTACAACCGGGGAGTCCGCGTCCTTATCAAACCGTTTTAAAGAGGATTATCTGCAGGCGGCCGTGGCGAACCGGCCACGTGACAAGAAGCTATATGTGGGGATTTCTTCGAATATCCTTCAAGACTCCATTGCTTTTGCCAACCTGGCGGCCACGTTGGGCGTTGAAGAGGTTGCCGCTACGCTGCCAACATATTACAAGCTGTCAGAAGCGCAAATGGAAAAGTATTATCTCGACCTTGTAGAAGCTATTGAAGCCAACTTAATAGTCTACAATATCCCTGCCACAACACATATGTCAATTCCGCTTGGTTTATTGGACAAACTAAGCTTCCATCCAAAAATTGTTGCTGTGAAAGACTCTGAGCGAAGCATGGAAAGGCTGGAACAATCGCTGCGCCTCTGGAAGGACAGGACAGACTTTAAACATTATATGGGGTGGGCAGGCGCCTGTGCACATTCCTTGATTCACGGAAGCGACGGTATCATTCCCAGCTCGGGCAATTTTGCCCCGGCAATTTATACGGCAATGTGCCGGGCCGTGGAACGGGGCGACACGGCGACGGCAGAAGCTTTACAGCAGCAGTCGGACAATCTGGGCGCGCTGTACCAGTCTAACAAATCGCTAGGCGAGTCTTTATGGGCCCTAAAGGTGCTCATGAAGGAGCTCGGCTTATGTGAGCCCTACATGATGCCGCCACTGTATGCGTTGGGACAGCAGGAAGAACGGGCTTTAATTGAAGCCTTCCATGCATTGATAACTAAAGAGAGTATAAAATTGAATATTGTAAATCATGTATAAACCTATTATCGGTATTACAATGGGTGATCCGGCGAGCATAGGGCCGGAGATAGCTTTAAAAGCCTTACTGAACAAGCGGGTACAGGATATTTGCCGACCTATATTAATCGGCGACGCCGCCGTATTCCAACAGATAGCGGACCGGCTGCAATTACCTATTGCTATCCGTCCCGTGGCAGCTGTTTCGGAAGCGCAGTTTATCGACGGTCAGGCAGATGTGTTCGACCTTCACAACACCGATTTGTCGAAGGTTGTATTCGGCGAGATCTCGGCAGAAGCGGGAAACGCATCTTTCGAATCGGTGGTGAAAGTCATCGACTTGGCACTCAATGGGGCCGTCGACGCCACAGTAACGGGGCCGATCAACAAGAAGTCTATTAACGAAGCCGGGCACCACTTTGCCGGGCACACCGAGATCTATGCACATTACACGGGAACCAAAAAATATGCAATGTTGCTCGTCGAGGAGAATATGCGCGTGATCCATGTTTCAACCCATGTATCCCTCCGGCAAGCCTGCGATCTGGTGCGGCAGGAACGTATCCTCGAGGTTATCGAACTGCTCCAAAACGGGTTGATCAGCCTCGGCGTAGACAATCTAAAGATCGGTGTTGCCGGTTTAAATCCGCATGCCGGCGATTCGGGACTGTTTGGGACTGAAGACGACGAAGAGATTCTGCCCGCAGTGGTGTTGGCCAAAGAACGCGGGTACGATGTGGATGGACCCATTCCGGCGGACACCCTGTTTGCAAAAGCCGCTACTGGATATTACGGGGGGATTGTAGCGATGTATCATGATCAAGGGCACATTCCGTTTAAGCTGACGGGCTTTAAGTGGAATGCCGAAAAAAAGCAGATGGACAGCGTGAAAGGCGTAAATATCACCATGGGGTTGCCAATCATCCGTACGTCGGTTGATCACGGGACGGCTTTTGAAATAGCCGGAAAAGGTGTTGCCAGCCCCGATGCGATGATTCTGGCGATAGAATCCGCCGTTCAGCTGGCATTAAACAGATAAATCGAAACGTATGAAGCCGATTTTAGTGATAGCAGACGATTTAACAGGGGCCGCCGAAGTTGGGGGCATCGCCGTTCGCTATGGATTGTCCGCTCAGATCGCGCATACGTTGAAGCAAAAGGCAGACGTCGATATCGAGATCCTGAACACGAATACCAGATCAATGAACCGCGATCACGCGCTGTCGCATGTCGGGTCTTTGTTTACAGATATAGATAGGGATAGGTGGAGCTGGACATTTTTAAAATTCGATTCTGCGCTGCGGGGACATATACAGCAAGAAATCCCGTTTTTCAGGGCATTATTCGGTATGCAAGGCGTATTATTCTGCCCTGCAAATCCGGCTTTGGGGCGCGTGATTCAACAGGGGATGTATCTGGTTGACGGCATTCCTATAGCGGATACCGGCTTTGCCAACGATCCCGAATTTCCGATTTCGGAAAGTGCTATTCTTTCTCTGTTGGGAGCTGAGGATTGGCGGTTACTGGATCGGATGGATGCGCTTCGGAAGGAATATACGTATGTTGTTCCGGCTATCGCCGATAATGATGGGCTAAACCATTGGGCGTCTATTTCTCCGGTTGGACACTTATGTGCTGGGTCGGCTGTTTTTTTTGAGGCGTTGCTACGCAATCGCATGGAGGAACGCCGTCCGGCGACTACCACGGGGCTGGCAGAGCGACTTGACCATGCGCTCTTCATTTGCGGATCAAACCATGTCAGCAGCGTAAATCGCCTAAATAAACTTAACACCGACGATGTCGTGTACTGGAGGAAAAGCGGGGAGGAGCGGATCGTCGCGAACGCTTTACGGGAGATGCTAATGAAAAAGGGCGGTGGAGTGTTTGCTATAGACCCTACCGTTTCGGCCGACCCTGTTGCCATTAGGCACAGTATGGCAAAAGTTATTGCTATATTGAACGAAAAATGTACGCTGAGGAAGCTAATTATAGAAGGAGGTGCTACAGCAAGCGCTGTTTTGGAAGCACTCCAAATTGACGCACTTCGTCCAATTAAGGAGCGAGCGCCGGGGGTCATCACATGCGAAATTCCTACAAGCGGATTGCATGTCACGTTGAAACCGGGCAGTTATCCATGGACGAAAGATTTATGGGCTTTCTAGCCTAAAAAAACCGAATAAACAAATGAATAAACCTATTTTAAACGTTTTTGATTATGGTATCATCGTAGCTGTCCTACTGGTTACTTTGTATTTTGGACTGAAATACGCCAAGAATCAAAAGTCTACAGAAGCTTATTTTTCAGCGAAAGGGCGCGTACCATCGTGGGCAATCGGGATGTCGCTTTTAGCTACGTTGATTAGCAGCGTGACATTTTTAGGGTATCCTGCGGAGGGCTACTCGCATAACTGGATTCTCTTGGTGCAAGGGCTAATGGTGCCCATCGTGTTGATCGGAACGGTATGGTTCATTGTACCGTTATATCGGAAAGTAATAGGTCTAAGCACATATGAATACTTTGAAAAGCGGTTTGGTAATTTTGCGCGCTATTACAGCTCTATAGCTTTCGTTTTGAGGCAGTTCTCAGGGATGGGTACCGTACTCTACCTGTTAGCCGTAGCTTTGTCCAGTATGACCGACATCAACACCTACTGGATTATCATTGTTGTCGGAACTATTATCGTTGTTGTTAACCTTCTTGGAGGTATTGAGGCTGTTATCTGGCTGGACGTGTTTCAGGGATTTATGCTTTTTGCCAGCGGAATCCTCTGTTTGCTGGTCATTATATTCTCGGTACAGGGCGGATTGCCGGAGATCTGGAGGGTTGCGTCGGAGAACGGCCGGACCGGGTTCGGACCTTACGACCTCGATTTCACGAAATTGACATTTGTCGTAATGGCTATAAACGGAATGTTTTACGCCATACAAAAATACGGAACCGATCAAACGGTAATCCAGCGCTATCTGACGGCGCGGTCTGACAAATCTGCAATCCGTGCGTCCCTTATGGGAATTTTGCTGACCGTGCCTGTATGGTCGCTTTTTATGTTTATCGGGACAGCATTGTTTGTCTATTATACGCAGCAACCTTTGCCGGACGGCATTGGTCCCAACAGTGTATTTCCCTATTTTATCATGAGCAACCTGCCCGTAGGTGTGGTGGGCTTTATCTTAGCGGCTATGGTATCGGCTGCAATCTGTAGCCTCAGCGCTGACCTCAATTCGCTGGCAGCCGTTGGAATAGAAGATTACTATAAGAAGCTACGGCCGGACAAGGTGGATAACGAATACCTGAAGGCGAGCCGATGGATGGTGGCGATTGCAGGGCTGGTGTCCATGGGGATAGGGTTTGTCTACATTGAGCTGGGCAGCGAAAGTATCCTCGGGATAATCTTTACGTTATATGCTATCTTCTCCGGAGGGATAGTCGGGATTTTCTTACTTGGTATATTTTCATCGCGCGCAAACCGGCAGGGCGTAAACATCGCCATAATAGCCTGCATACTGTTTACAGCCTACGCGTTCTTAACCAGTACAGAAATAGAATTTCGCGGCGAGAAGCTGATGCTGCTGGATCTAGGCGCTTTCAACTTTACACATAACAAACTTATGCTCGGTGTCTACAGCCATGTTGTCGTCATCGTGGTTGGATATGTGGCAAGTCTGTTTTTTCCAAAACAAGAGCTGGATCCAAATCTATATTATTCCGGTTGGAAGAACAATCGCAGGATAGAAAAAGAAGGAGGAGTAAACCATGATTAAACAGCTTGTTTTTGCGGCGGTATTCCTGACAGCAATCGGTCGGGTATCCGCACAGACATCGGACAGCCAATACCGGAAGCCCTTAAAAGAGGTATTGGAGGCGATCCAGAAAAGGTATGGGGTGATAATCAAATATCAGGAAGAGCAGGTCAGCGACAAGTGGCTAAATTATGCTGACTGGCGCTTCCGCGCAGATGTGGACGAAACATTGCGACAAGTACTGGCGCCGTTAGACCTGAAGGTAAACAAAGAAGGAGACAAAAAATACAAGCTTAAAGAATACGAATATTACCGATGGGAGCCGCAGGACGGATGGGATTATCTCAATCAATTGGCTTCGCAATATCAGGATAAAGATAGCTGGGAGCATCGGAAACAACAGATCCGTCCCGATTTGTATAAAGCGTTGAAGCTTTCGCCGTTGCCTCCGGCGCCGCAATCGGTACCCTTGGTAACAAAAAAACGGAAGTTTCAGAACTATACCGTGGAGAACTTCGCATTAGAGATCATGCCCGGCTTGTATGTTAACGGTTCCATATACAGACCTTTGAAACCAAAAGGTAAAGTGCCGCTGATGCTGAGCCCGGACGGACACTGGGCTGGCCATCGTTTCCGCAAGGACGCACAGATTCGCTGTGCGATGACAGCGCAAATGGGGGCAGTTGCTGTGAGCTACGATCTTTTTGGCTGGGGAGAATCCGGCTTACAGTTTCAGTATAGCGACCACCGCAGAAGTTTATCGTTGACCGTTCAAACATTGGGGGCTATACGCATACTGGATTGGATGCTGCAAGATAGCCAGATCGATACGGCACGGGTAGGTATCTGCGGAGGCTCGGGGGGCGGAAGTCAGACGGTACTGATGACCGCATTGGATGATCGTATTACGTTGAGCATTCCGGTTGTTTCACTGTCTTCCTATTTCTATGGAGGATGCCCATGCGAGAGCGGGATGCCGATACATGCAAGTGCCGGTGGAACCAATAATGTAGAATTGGCTGCTATGGCAGCACCTCGGCCCCAGCTGGTCATCTCCGACGGCAAAGATTGGACGGCGCACATGCCCCAACATGATTTCCCTTATCTCCGGAAAATATACGGCTACTACGGGAAAACGGAATTGGTAGAAAATGTTCACCTTCCGGATGATGGCCATGATTTCGGCTATTCTAAACGTAAACCTGTTTATGATTTTATCAGCAAGCATTTTGGCTTAGACACGAAAGGACTTAAAAATGCAGCAGGCGATTACGATGAATCGGGCTGTGCGATAGAAGAAGAAAAGGCATTGTATGCTTTTGGATCCAATGGGGAAAATCTGCCGTCCAACGCGATACAGGGCTATAAAAATTTAGAACAACTATTTAAAAACGAACAGCATGAAGCTATTAAATAGAAGAGCGTTTATAACAGCATCCCTTTTCGGTGCAACAACCTTGATGTTGCCGAAGTCAACTTGGGCACTTGCGCGGAAAGATCAGCGCTATAAAGTGGCTGTGATCGATTTGATGATCTTGAAAAGGCAGAAAATTAGTGCTTTTGATCTCGCGCGGGAAATCGGAGCCGACGGATTGGAGGTGGACATGGGAGGACTCGGTAGCAGAGATACCTTCGACAGCAAGCTGGCAGACCCTGTCGTCCGACAGCAGTTTTTAGACAAGTCCAAAGCTACGGGGGTTCAGATATGTTCGTTGGCCATGACGGGTTTCTATGCACAGTCGTTTGCCACACGGCCCACGTACCGGCAGATGGTGGGCGATTGTCTGGACACCTGCCAACAGATGGGTGTTAAATTGGCCTTCCTACCGTTGGGCGTTCAAGGCGATCTGGTACAGCACCCCGAACTTCGTCCAGCCATTGTCAAGCGCCTCCGTGTAGTCGGTAAGATGGCAAAAAAGGCGGGGGTAATCGTCGGTATAGAAACAGCTTTGGATGCACGGGGGGAAGTAGAGCTGTTGAAAGAAATCGGATCCCGGAACATACAGATTTACTTTAATTTTTCAAATCCGTTAAAACAGGGACGTGATCTGATTCAAGAGTTACATATTCTGGGAAGAAACAGGATCTGTCAGATCCACTGTACGGACGAAGATGGCGTCTGGTTGGAGAACAACCGGCGGCTAGATATGCGGTTGGTGAAGAAGACGTTGGACGACATGAGATGGAAGGGCTGGCTGGTGATCGAACGCTCCCGGGATGCCTCCCTGTCGCCACGGGCAGTAAAGGAGAACTTTGGTGCCAACGCAAGATTTGTAAAAAGTATTTTCCAATGACAGGTAGATATATAGGATATTGGCTGATCACCTTATGGCTGCTGGCCGGATGCCGGAGCATACCGCTTGACAGGCAGCTCGACAAGGTATTGCCGACCGCTGAGCGCGTAGGAGCCGACCAGCTGCCAAAAGCGGTGGAAAAAGTACACTCGCCGTTCTTCGATATGGACGTCGCCCGCCCGCAGTTCCCCGATAGGCGGGATACGGTGCTACCGAGCGAATCTATACAGGAAAAATTGGATAGACTGGCGGAAAAGGGAGGCGGAACATTGCTGCTGAGCGGCCATCACCTGACGGGTAGGATCGCGCTGAAATCGAATATCGAACTTCGGCTGGATACGGGTGCGGTATTGGAGTTTAAAAGCGAAATTGCCGATTTCCTACCGGTGGTGTTCACCCGTAACGAAGGCGTGGAACTCTATAGCCTTGGGGCATGTATCTACGCCAACGGGGCCAAGAATATTGCCATAACAGGAACAGGGAGAATCATCGGCCCAGGAGAAGGAAGCGTGCGAAAGCAGACGATGACGCACGACGTGATTGAACATATTGTCGACAGCGAAACGCCGGTAGAGGACAGAATATATGATGGAAAAACAGCAGACTTTATATTTCCGCCAGCTCTAATTGCGCCGATAAACTGCAGCAATGTATGGATTGAAGGGGTATCGTTAGAGCGTTCCGCATTTTGGAATATCGTACCTACGTATTGTGATGGAGTCGTCATTCGGGGCGTCCGTGTGAATTCCATAGGGATACAGCGTGGAGATGGCATCGATATCGAATCTTCCAGAAACGTGCTCGTCGAATATTGTACGTTAAATACCGGTGATGATTGCATCGCGATCAAGGCGGGGCGTGGATACGATGGGCTGCGCGTAAACCGGCCGGCGGAGAACATTGTCGTGCGGTACTGCCTTTCCCAAAAGGGTCATGGCGGCTTCACGATCGGCAGCGAAACGGCAGGGATGGCAAAGAACGTATACGTTCACGACTGTGTATTTGAAGGTACCGATGTCGGTATCCGCTTCAAAACCAGACGTCCCCGAGGGGGTGGTGGCGAGCACATCCGCTTCGAAAACATAAGGATGCATGTGGTCCATTCGGCACTGCGCTGGGATATGCTGGGACAGGCACAGCATGTGGGTAGCCAGGCTAGCCGGGAGTTTAAAGTAAAAGTGAACGCACTGACCCCGCGGTTCTCTGCAATTCAGCTGCACAACATCTACATCGGATCAGCCTCCGACTGTATTAAGATCGAAGGGATTCCCGAGTCGGTGCTGGAAGACGTTACATTCAGCCGCGTCTTCGCCAGGGGTAAACGCTACCTATCCATCAAAGACGCCAAAGACATCCGGATAATGAATAGCTTATTCGACTGTCAGGATTACACAGTGGACACAACAAACGTGTCGGACTTGATCCAGAGAAACGTTGATTTTAAAGCAGCATACTAATCATGAAAGATCCTGGAAAAACATATAAAAACAAGGGAAGTGCATGGACGCAGGGGATGATTCGCTTGATCATCCTCCTGCTTCTCCTCGGATATCAGACCATAGCCTTTGCCTCCCTGGAGATAAAACGCGTATTGATTTCCGGCCGCGAAAACCCCCTTGGCATCAATACCGGTACGCCAACGTTCAGCTGGCAGTTGGCAAGCGACGGTCATGATGTACGCCAGAAAGCCTACCGTATTGAAGTGGCCAGTGATGTTGCTTTTCCCAAAGATGCATTGGTATGGGACTCTCACTGGCAGCATAGCGGGCAGTCGCTCCACCAGGCTTATCATGGACCGTCCCTGGGAGCGGCTAAGACGTATTTTGTAAGGATCTCCGTAGAAGATAATCGAGGGAACAAGGCAACCAGTAAGGTGCAGTATTTTCATGTAGGCCTTTTGGACACTGCCGATTGGGGCGGTGCTGCCTGGATTACCAAGGATGTGTTGCCAGACTCCTTGGTTAATCCCTTGCCGCTGAGTTCCAGTAAACTGCGCATAGACAAGAGCTACGATCTCCCCGTTTTTAGGAAGTCTGTACACCTCCAAAAGCGTTTAAAGTCGTCGATTGCTTATATCTCGGGATTAGGCCACTATGAGCTGCTGCTCAACGGACGGCATGTAGACGATGCTGTGTTGCAGCCGGGCTGGACCAAATACGATAAAGAAGCGTATTATGTTGTCTATGACCTGACGAAGCAATGGCGAAGAGGGAAGAACACCTTTGCGGTATTATTGGGAAACGGCTTTTACTACATACCCCCGATCAAAGGGCGCTTTCAAAAACACAAAGTGGCTTTTGGGTTGCCGAAACTGAAAATGAAGGTTGTCAACACGTTTGTGGACGGTACCGAGGAGGTTATCATCACGGATACCAGCTGGAAAACACATCGCTCGCCTATCACATTTTCGAGTATGTATGGTGGAGAGGACTACGACGCAGGCGTGCTTCCCGCCAATTGGACGCTGCCAGACTATGACGATACCCATTGGCAACAGGCGTTACTGACCGACGGCCCTGCATTACGTGCGCAGGAGATTGACCCGGTCCGCATCATGGAGTACTTTAAGCCGAAAAAACTACAGTCCAGCGGCAACAATGGCCGGATGGTTTACGACTTCGGACAAAATGCGTCGGGAATAATAACGCTGACGATGACAGGTAACAAGGGGGACACTGTACGTGTATATCCGGCAGAACTGCTGACGGACGACGGACGTCCCAACCAGAAACATTCGGGGAGTCCTTATTATTTTCAGTACATCTTTGATAAGAAAGGAAAGGTAACGTGGCGGCCGCGTTTTACATACTACGGTTTTCGATATGCTGAAGTACAACTGCGGCCAGCGGCGGTAAAGAAGATCCACATAAACGATATCCGCGCGGCACACATCCGTAACAGTGCAAGGCAAATAGGATCCTTTCACAGTTCAGACACGCTATTTAACCAGATACATACGCTAATCAATTGGGCAATCAAAAGCAACATGGTCAGCGTATTTACCGACTGCCCCCATCGCGAGAAGCTTGGATGGCTGGAGCAGCTTCATCTTATGGGGCCGTCGGTACATTTCAACTTCGACGTCCAACGCTTATTTGCGAAGTCGTTGCGGGATATGCGTCTGTCACAGACCAGGGATGGATTGGTGCCGGAGATTGCTCCCGAGTATGTACAGTTCGACTGGGGAGGCGACATGTTCAGGGACTCACCGGAGTGGGGATCCAGCGCAATTCTACTGGCATGGTACGCCTATCAGTGGTATGGCGATCCAGCATTCCTGCGCGACAACTACGCGATGATGAAGCGCTATATTGACTATTTAAGGGGGAAGGCGAAAAACAATATCCTGTATCAAGGACTGGGCGACTGGTACGACCTGGGACCGGAACGCCCCGGCGTATCACAGCTCACGCCGGCGGGCATCACGGCTACGGCCATCTATCACTATGATCTCGAAATATTGTCGCGCATAGCAGAAATCCTCGGGGATACCGCGACGAAGCGATCGGCAGACTCCCTTCGAAAGGAGGTATATCGCTCGTTTAACACGGTGTTTTATCAAGCCGATAAAGCGGTTTACGGATCGGGGAGCCAGACCTCGTTGGCTATGCCCTTATATATGGGGCTGGTCGATCCGTCGGTCCGACAGAACGTGTTTGAAAATCTGGTGCAGGATATCGTTTCGCGGGATACTTCCTTTACTGCCGGCGACATCGGACACCGCTATCTATTACAGGTTTTACACAAATATAAGCGAGACGATCTCATTGTCGCGATGCACCGCGATGACACGCGGCCGGGCTACGGGTATCAGATCCGGAAAGGGGCAACTGCCTTAACCGAATCCTGGGCGGCGTTGCCGAACGTCTCCAATAACCACTTTATGCTGGGCCACTTAATGGAGTGGTTTCATGCCGGTTTGGGAGGACTTGGGCAGGAGGCCGGCTCCATCGCCTATGAACATAGCCGCTTGGCGCCACGCCTATTGTCGTGGCTGGAGGGACGTCACGTAAGCTTTGAGACCCCCTACGGCATGCTTGACTGGAAAAGCGAAAAAGGGAAATATGAGGTGCACATCCCTGTCAATAGCCGCTGTACAGTCGTGCTTCCTGCATCGGCGGACTACATCATCAACGGTAAGAGGCTGGATAGCTACACACATCGGACAACGGACGATGGATTGGAAATCACATTGGGGTCCGGTAGATACACAATCAAAAAATGAAAAGAAAAATGAAGAAAATTACCCTGTTTTGCTGTCAATTGCTAGGTGTATTGGTCTTGTACGCACAATCGGATACCGTTTCTTCGGCCGAGATGGAAAGGCTGTACCAAGAGGTAAAGACGCCGTACAAATATGGCTTGGTTTTAACTCCAGATAAAAAAGGAGACCTCATGGACTGTCCGACCATCTATCGGCAAGGTAAAAAGTGGTTCATGACCTATATCGTATTCGACGGTGTTGGCTACGAAACATGGCTCGCCGAAAGTACGGACCTGCTGCACTGGAAAACGCTCGGCAAACAGATGTCCAAGCTCGACGATGGACGCTGGGATTCGAAGCAACGTGCCGGCTATAATGCGCTGGTCGACACCAAATGGGGTGGCAGTTATAAGCTGCATACGTTTAACGGAAAATATTGGATGTCGTATTTCGGAGGCTCCACGGCAGGATACGAACCCGAGCCGCTGGCTATTGGCATGGCCTACACTACACAAAAGCCGGTTCAACCCATGGAATGGACGCGTCTGGAACAACCGGTCTTACGTAGCGAGGACGCCGATGTACGGTGGTGGGAAAATCGGCACAAACTGTTCAAGAGCTATGTGGTGGAGGATTCGCGACGCCATACCGGACACCGCTTTATTATGTACTATAATGCTGTCGGAGACTCCTTGCCTGACAACAAACCGACCCGATGGTATGAACGTATCGGTATGGCCGTATCTGACGATTTAACCACCTGGAAGCGATATGGGCAGGATCCCGTGGTCCATCATCCGGTAGGAATAACCGGCGACCCGATGATACAACGGATAAACGACACGTGGGTTATGTTCTATTTCGGCGCCTTCTGGAAAGATCGAAAGGGAGCTTTTAACAGATTTGCTGCATCAAAAGATCTAATACATTGGACCGACTGGTCGGGCGACAACTTAATCGAATCATCAGCGGATTTCGATAACCAATATGCGCATAAGCCATTCGTGTTGAAGCATAAGGGCATCGTTTATCATTTTTATTGCGCAGTCGACAAGGATGGCAATCGGGGTATAGCCGTGGCTACTTCAAAAAATTTAGGGACAAGTAAGTTACGTTTTACAACAAAATAGTTTCGAACAGCGAGGTATGAGTATGATTTTTTTTAGATGTGTTTGTTTTTTAAGGACGTTAGGAGCCCAGAGAACGGCTACTATAGTAAGGGCCGTCAAGGTTTTTTGTGGGTTATTCCTCATCGCCCATATAGGATGCGTTTATGGACAGAGCCGAAAGACTATAGATTTTAATGACGGCTGGCGTTTTAAGCTGGCAGATGAACTGCAGTTCCGCCGTCCGGATTTCAGCGATCAAACGTGGCAGCCGGTTGTATTACCCCACGACTGGAGCATATTGTCTGATTTCGGGGCCGACTTTCCCGCGGGGAATGCTGGAGGTGCCCTGCCGGGAGGCACCGGTTGGTATCGTAAAACATTCCACATCGCGGAGACAGATAAGGGACGGAACGTTCGTATCGATTTCGGTGGAGCATATAGGTACACTGAAGTGTGGATAAACGGACACTATCTAGGTAAGCATAGCAATGGCTATCTTTCCTTTGGGTACGACCTGACCCCTTACCTACGTTACGGTGAGCGCGAGAATGCCATTGCCGTTCGTGTCGACAATAGTCAGCAGCCCAATTCCAGATGGTATTCGGGATCAGGAATATACCGGGACGTCCAGCTGACGTTTACGGACCATGTACATATGGAGAAGGACGAAACATTCGTTACTACGCCTGTCGCGACAGAGGAAAAAGGAACCATCCGCGTGCGAACCACACTCCGCAATCCGCGCGAAGAGCGTGTGTCGCTACAACTGCGTGTGTTCGACCGTGATGGAAGGGTGGTCGCAGAAAAGACTGCGAGCGTCAAAGGCATCCATATCGACGAAACCATAGATGTGCTGCGTCCGGCATTGTGGGACGTTGCTTCACCCAATCTATACCGGTTAGAGCTACTTGTTCAAAGTGCCAAAGGAGCGGAGATCGACCGGTTAGCCTATAAAATCGGCTTCCGAACGATACATTTTGATGTAAACGGTGGTTTCTCTTTAAACGGGAAACACCTCAAGATCTTGGGCGTCTGTCTACATCATGATTTAGGCGCGCTAGGAGCCGCATTCAACAAGTCGGCAGCGAAGCGTCAGCTGTTGATAATGAAGGATATGGGGGCTAATGCTATCCGTACTGCACACAACCCTCCTGCAACCGAACTGTTGGATCTATGTGACGAACTCGGCCTGTTGGTGTACAACGAGGCTTACGACATGTGGCAGAAACGGAAGACCAAATTCGATTATCACCTCGATTTTAAAGAACACCATATTGCCGACCTGCAAGCTTTTATAAAAAGAGACCGGAACCATCCGTCTGTCATCCTTTGGAGCATCGGCAACGAGATACGCGAGCAGTTTGACAGCACAGGGATAGCCCTGACGCGGGAAATGGCAGCGGTTGTTAAACAGCTGGACGACACCCGTCCGGTAACCGCGGCGTTGACAGAGACCAACTACGATAAGAATTTTATTGCGCAGGCCAAGGCGTTGGACGTGCTGGGTTTTAACTACAAATATGAAGACTACGATAAGCTGCCGAAGGAGTTCGCAGGAGTGCCGCTGATCGCTTCAGAAACAACATCCGGTTTGCAGACGCGGGATGTTTACGATCCTTTACACGACACTATACAGTTCTGGCCTGCATCAAGCAAGGATAAGTTTGTGACAAACGGTAATCCCGATTTTACCGTTTCGGCCTACGACAATGTGGCTGCTTACTGGGGTACAAGTCACGAACGGGCCTGGTTAGAGGTCAAAAAAAGAGATTTCCTCGGTGGGATATTCGTATGGACAGGTTTTGATTATTTGGGGGAGCCGGTTCCTTATCCCTTTCCTGCGCGGAGTTCGTACTATGGTATTGTAGACCTGGCCGGATTTCCGAAAGACGTCTATTACATGTATCAGTCAGAATGGACGGACAAGGATGTATTACATGTTTTACCACATTGGAACTGGAGTACGGGCGATACGGTCGACGTATGGGCCTATTACAACAAAGCGGAAGACGTCGAACTATTTCTTAACGGGAAGAGCTTAGGCAAGGCTCGTAAAACCGACGAACGTCTGCATGCGGAGTGGAAGGTCCCTTTCGAGGCCGGTGAATTAAAAGTTGTGAAATATCGAAACGGACGCCCCGTACAGGAGACTGTAAGACGGACAGCGGGACAGGCGGCAAAACTTCAGGCCAAAGTAGCCTACGAGCGCTTCCGGACCGGCGATCCCCGTGACCTCTACTTTATAACAGTTGAACTCGTCGACGAGGCGGGCATCCCCGTGGTGGGGCAGGATATGGAGCTGACGTTCACGACAGAGGGACCCTGTGAAGTCGTGGGGACAGACAACGGCTACCAGGCTGATCTGACGGGATTAACCTCCTCAAATAGGAAAACCTATAAAGGAAAGGCGCTCGCCGTCGTGCGAAAAAAGGAAAATGCCGGAAAGGGCGTACTACGGGTCAAGTCTACACTCGGAGAAACAAAGATAGAATTACCACAACTATAGCCAGCGATGAATAAAAAAACGTTGATGATAATGATGCTTTTCCTTGCCTCCATTGGCGGAAGCATCAGCTATGCAGGCGAAATCTATGTGGGGAAAAATATGTCGGGACGGGGCGATGGCAGTAAAGGATCACCTTTCTCCAGCTTGGAAGACGCCCTTCGGGAGGCCCGTGAATGGCGCAGGCTGGGCGACAGCCGTGTGCAGGGAGGAATTGATATCTGGGTGGGAGACGGAGTATATTCCCCATCCCAAACC
Organism: Sphingobacterium allocomposti; assembly: GCF_008124885.1. Taxonomy (GTDB): domain Bacteria; phylum Bacteroidota; class Bacteroidia; order Sphingobacteriales; family Sphingobacteriaceae; genus Sphingobacterium; species Sphingobacterium allocomposti. The sequence goes on along the minus strand of NZ_VNHX01000009.1, from coordinate 57,107 downwards.
ATTTTGATCCGGCCTGAAGACAGCGGAACGGCGGACAGTCCAACGCGTATACGGGCGATGGCCGACGCTGCGGTCTTGTCGGGGGGTATTCCGGTCAAGACATGGAGGCCGGCAGGTAAGGTGGAAGGTGTACCGTCCCATGTAGCCAAGCGTCTGTTTGTCGCCGACGCACCCATGGCGGGAGGAAAGTTTTTCCCGTTCCGGCAGCTCTGGGTAAACGGACGCAAAGCTGTACGCGCAGAAAGCCACAGCGATCAGCAGCTGCCCCGTATATTAAACTGGAACTTTCAGGACGGTACGGCGACTATCCCTAATATTTTTCCAGGCTTTAAGCCGACAGCCGGAATGGAATTCTTCATTCACCAATGGTGGGCGGTAGCCCAGCTTCGTGTGCGCGATGCTAACATTTCCAAAGACAGCATTGTGCTCGCATTTCATGAGCCGGAATCGCGCATACAGAATGAGCACCCCTGGCCGAAGCCCTGGCTGTCCAAGGAGCACGGGAACTCGGCGTTCCGTCTTTTGAACGCGCTGCAGTTTTTAGATCAGCCGGGCGAATGGTTTCTTGATGAATATACACATAAGCTCTACTATTACCCGCGGGAAGACGAAGATATGGAGGTGGCCACGGCCGTTGTACCCTACCTCGAAACTATCTTGCAGGTCGTCGGCACAGCCGAACATCCGGTGGAACACTTGTCTATCGAAGGGCTAACATTTCAGCATAGTGCGTGGCTTCGACCTCATACACATGGACATGTAGCATTGCAGGCGGGTATGTATTTTGTCGAGGCGTACAAACTGATTAAACCGGGGACGCCAGACAAAGCAGGGCTTGAAAACCAAGCGTGGGTGGGGCGGCCGAAAGCAGCCGTCGAAATGAGGCATACCGCTTACACCGCATTTCGTAACTGTACGTTTACCCATTTGGCATCAACGGGAATAGACTACCGGTCAGGGAATAGGTGCGATACGTTGGAAGGTAATTTCTTTCAGGATATCGGAGGCTCCGGCGTCCTGCTGGGGACATTCTCCGAAGAGGAATTTGAAGCACACCTTCCCTATCAGCCGAAGGATGAACGTACGTTGACAGATGGCGTCGTCATCACCAACAATCTACTCCAGCATATCGGTCGGGAAGACTGGGGCGCTGTCGGTATCGGTGCCGGATTCGTCCGAAATGTCCAGATTATGCACAACGAGCTACTGGACCTACCCTATACAGGTATCAGTTTGGGATGGGGATGGACGCCAACGGTAAACAGCATGAAAAACAATAGGGTGGTGGAAAACAAAATTACCCGGTACGGTAAATTTATGTATGACGTGGCGGGTATATATACATTGTCGGCACAGCCTGGTACGAGAATCCAACGTAACCATATCGATAGTATCTATTTGTCGCCTTATGCACATCTTCCAGACCATTGGTTTTATCTCTATACTGATGAAGGGTCTGCGTATATGAATGTCTCCGACAATTGGTTCCTCGCCAACAAGATTTTACAAAATGCTAACGGTCCGGGCGTTGAGTGGAAAAACAATGGTCCGCAGGTAGATCGGAACCTGGTGAAGAACGCCGGGCTACAGCACCGCTTTTCTGCTATGCGCAACAGGCTGCTTCCCTTAGATACGGTGGCCCGATTCAATGCGTATATCCCATTTACAAAGCCGGTGTTTTTTCAGATCTATGATCCGAAGGGTTCGGTCTCGGAGCAGGAAGTTAAGGCTTTTATCGCGAAGCAAGGTGGCGACCCTACGCACGTATACCGCTGGAAAACGTATACCATTTGGCAAACCACAGACGAACTCGGTAAGAAGATGGCTGGCGCCTGGCTCGCGACATATCCAGCGATAGCATACAAGGTGTTTAATAACCTTTTTTACAGCTTTGACCGTTCGCAGTGTGCGCCGGATCCGGAACCGGGGGAGACCGATTTCGTACTGCTCACTGCACAGCTTGTTGATGACAAGGTTAAACAGCAAGAATACCTTGACGCCCACAAAAATCAGCAAAAAGAGTGGCCTGAGGTAGCCAGGGGCTTCTGCCGGGCCGGCTTTGAAGAGGTGTTATTATATCGGAACGACCGGCAGCTGATGCTCTATATCTCATTTCCGAAAGGAAAGAACTTTGAAGAAATAGACCGCTTAACAACCGAGGATAATCCCCGCGTACTCGAGTGGAATAAGTTGATGGGGAGCTACCAAGAAGGTATTGAAGGGGCGGCAGCAAATGAAACTTGGATTTTTTATAAGAAATAACATGCAATTTACAGGCAAATTAAGATTAGGGATTTTAGGGTTAGGTGAAGGCCGCAGCACCATGTCAGCGGCACTGCAAAGCCCACACATAGAGCTAGTACAGATATGCGACCTGAACGAAGAGCTCGGGCGAAAGCGCGTCAAGGAGTTTGATTTCCGGAATTACACGCGTCGTTACGAAGATCTTCTGCAGGATCCCGATATCGAAGCGATAGCTATTTATACACCCGACCATCTGCATGCAGCACATATCCGCCAAGCGTTGGAACACGATAAGCATGTGATCTGTACCAAGCCGTTCATTGATAACTTAGCCGATGCCAACGAGCTGTTAGAGCTGGCAAGGAAAAAAAATAAACGCGTGTTCGTAGGACAAAGCTCCCGTTTTTTCGAACCTTTGAAAAAGCAACGGCAGGATTTCGAAGCAGGCCTTATCGGCGATCTGATTACGATTGAAGGCTACTATCATGCTGATCATCGTTGGTTTTTAGAAAAGCCATGGGCACTGCAGTCCTCATTCAAATGGCTATATGGCGGCTTAAGCCATCCGGTCGACTTTATACGCTGGTATCTGCCGAATATTGAGGAGGTGATGGGGTACGGTATGCTAAGTGCCAATGGTAGAAAAGGAGGATTACAGAATGCCGACACCATGCACTTCATCTTCAAAGCCGAAGACGGACGCGTCGCACGGGTGAGTGGAGCTTACACCGGACCTATACAACCAGTGACCCGCGACAGCGAGATGAGCTGTATCCTGCGCGGCACGGAAGGAGCAAGCCAGGCAGATTACATGGATCTGCGCTATGCGATCACGGATAAGACCGGGGAGGAGCGCATCTTGACATGGGAACATAAATTGAAACATTACTTCCGTTTCGAAGGAAAAAGCCACCATGCGGGCGAATACCAAAACTATCTGGAATACTTTGGGCAGGCGATAAGGACCGGAGAACCGGCATTTCCGGACATGAAAGAAGGTATTGGCACGATCGCCCTATTGCAGGCCATGGACGAATCCTTGTCCACAGGAAAGCCCGTTCGGCCCAAGGATTTACTAGCCAGATATAATGTAAACTTATCGGAATAGCATGAACAATATTGTCGATAAACTGACTATTGTCGATTACGCCATCGTGGTGGTCTACCTCTTGGTGTTGTTGGCTATCGGTTTGTTCTCTTCCCGCAAACGTGCGGATGGCGAAGCACATTTTCTGGCCGGAAAATCCTTAAGTTGGTACAGTATCGGTTTCAATATGTGGGCAACCAACGTAGGTCCCTCCATGTTACTGGCTTTCGCTACCGTGGGCTATACCACGGGAATTGTCGCCGTTAACTTCGATTGGTATGCGTTTGTGTTCCTGTTCCTACTTGCCGTCGTCTTCGCGCCCCGCTACCTGATGTCTGGCGTGCGTACGCTCCCCGAATTCATGGGGCAGCGGTTCGGCCCCGGCACCCAGACGATTTTAGCTTGGTACTCGTTGGTAAAAATGTTGATCTCCTGGTTATCGTTAGGTTTGTTCGCGGGCGGCTTTTTGGTTCGGCAGATCCTAGGCATACCCATGTGGCAATCGGTTACGGTGCTGGTCGCGTTGGCAGGGCTCTTCGCGTACACTGGTGGACTTAAAACCGTGGCAAAAATCAATATCTTCCAGATGATATTGCTTATTTTGGTATCTGCCTTGTTGACGTTCTTAGGTTTGTCCAAAATCGGAGGATGGCACGTATTGGTCGAAAGCACGCCAACAGACTACTGGTCGCTTATTCGTCCCGCCAGCGACCCCGACTATCCCTGGTATGCCATTGCGTTGGGCTATCCGGTAGCTGCTATCGCGTTTTTCTGCACGGACCAGGCCATGGTGCAGTCGGTGTTGGGAGCGAAGAGCCTGGAGCAAGGACAGCTCGGGGTAAACTTCATTGCCTGGCTGAAGATTCTTTCCCTGCCGCTATTCATTTTGACAGGTATCATCTGTTACATCTTGTTTCCGGGGCTGGAAGATCCATCGTTGGCCTACATGACGATGGTGACGAACCTTTTCCCTACGGGATTGAACGGCCTTGTGATTGTGGTATTAATCGCCGTGCTGGTGGGCACGATCGGTTCTTCACTGAACTCGCTTAGTACGGTCTTCACGATGGATATCTATCTTAAACACATAAAACCCGGTGCAGACAGCAAAGAGGTTACGCGGATAGGACGCTACACGATTGTTGTCGGCTGCCTTATGGCTGTCTTCATGGCGATAGCCATCGATCAGATTAAGGGGCTTAACCTGTTCGACGTCTTCCAGTCTATCCTCGGCTTCATTGCGCCGCCGCTAGCCGTCGTGTTCCTTCTGGCTGTGCTTTGGAAACGGACAAACAGAGCGGCGGTGAACGCTTTGCTGACAGGCGGTGCTGTTTTGAGCCTCGGTACAGGCATACTCTATCTATGGGTGTTCCCGAAAGATGTTTATGATTTCTGGCCGCACTATTTGTTGCTTTCTTTCTATCTGTTCGTGTTGCTCCTGATCTTAGGTATAGGCATCTCTCTAGTGGTAGGAAAGTCGGCATTTGAAAAAGAAAGCGAGTTTGTATATGACCTTAAGACAGAACGCCCGACAGCAAAAGTAAAATGCGCGTGGGGCGTCTTATTTATCGTGATGGCGGGTTTGTACCTGCTATTTAAATAGGAAAAGTAGTTTAAAAAGTTAGTTAGAAATACGAAAATAGAGTTACGGATGACAAAAAAAATTCAGTTGAAAGGTATAACATGGGGGCACTCCCGTGGTTTTGTGCCGATGGTTGCCACCGCACAACGTTATGAAGAGCTCCATCCGGAGGTGGAGATCGTCTGGAAAAAACGCACGTTGCAGGAGTTTGCCGACAAGTCTATTGAGGAGCTTGCCGGCGAGTACGATTTGCTGGTTATCGACCATCCGTGGACGGGGCACGCGGCGGCAAAGAAAATGGTTGTTCCGTTTGACGATTACCTGGAAAGAGAATATTTGGAAGACCAGCGCATAAATAGTGTGGGGCAGTCGTACACCAGTTATAATTTTGAAGGCAAACAATGGGCGCTACCGATTGATGCGGCCACACCGGTAGCGGCTAGCAGACCGGATCTGCTGGCGGAACTGGGGCTGTCCCTGCCGAACACCTTTGCCGACGTACTGGCCTTGGCGGAGCGCGGAAGAGTGGCGTTCTCACTGATTCCCGTCGATGTTTTGATGAGCTTCTACATGTTCTGCTGCTCGCTTGGCGAGAAGCCCTGTGCACGTGCAGAGGAAGTGGTCAGCGAAGCGACAGGGGTAAAGGCGCTGCAGCTGTTCAAGTCGTTGGCAGACCTAACTGACAAACGGTTTTATGCTAAAAATCCGTTTATGGTCTTTGAGGACATGGCAAACAATGATGAGATCGTTTATTGTCCGTTTGCCTATGGTTATTCCAACTATGCGCGGGAGGGGTACGCGCGTAAGGTTTTACATTTTCACGACCTCGTATCGCTGGACGATCGGGGTCCTATGATAAGTACACTTGGTGGAGCAGGACTTGCAGTTTCCGCGCGTAGCGCAAACATAGCGACCGCCGTGGACTATGCCCGTTTTGTCGGATCGCCGTCGATACAATCGTCTATATACGTGGAAAACGGGGGGCAGCCCGGGCATTTGAAAGCGTGGGAAAACGATTATGTTAACGCGTACACGTCAAACTTTTTCCGCGATACCTTACCCGCGCTGCAACGGGCTTTCCTGCGTCCCCGGTACTTCGGGCATATGCATTTTCAGGACCACGCAGGGGATATCATCGTCCGTTATCTACGAAACGGAGGTGACGAACAGGCGGTGCTTGACAACATCAACAAGCTGTATAGAGAATCACAACTAATAGAAAATGTGCATGGATAACCGACCATTAGCGGGCTTGGTAGTGCTGGAGTTTTCTCAGTTCATGGCCGGACCGACAGCTGGGCTACGTCTCGCGGATATGGGTGCACGTGTCATTAAGATCGAGCGGCCGGGAAGCGGAGAGGCAGGACGCCAGATTGCTATTAAGAATATATTTGTTGATGATAGCAGTTTGGTGTTTCATACGATCAACAGAAACAAAGAGTCGTACGCCGCAGATCTGAAAAACGCCGAGGACCTGGCTGCTATCCGGAAGCTTATTGCAAAAGCCGATATTATTACGCATAATTTTCGTCCGGGTGTAATGGAAAAAATCGGCTTGGATTACGACAGCGTTACTGCCCTGAACCCGAAGATCATCTATGCCACGGTGACGGGATATGGAGAGGAGGGACCTTGGGCTAAGAAGCCGGGACAGGATCTGCTGGTTCAATCGATGTCGGGGTTGACATGGCTCTCCGGCAGCGATGGGGATAACCCAACACCCTTCGGTTTAGCGGTCATCGATATGTACTGCGCTACTCACCTCACGCAGGGAATTCTGGCGGCACTGCTAAAGCGATCGCGTACGCAACGGGCGGTGAAGGTGGAGGTTAGCTTGCTGGAGTCGGCGCTCGACATGCAATTTGAAGTGCTGACGACATATTTTAACGATGGCGGACAGCTTCCAAAGCGGGCAAAGATACGCGGTGGAGGACATGCATACCTTAGTGCACCTTACGGCCTATACAGGACAAGCGATGGTTTCTTAGCCTTAGCAATGGGCGATTTGGAGAAGATTGCCTCATGCATCGGTCTGGAGGGATGGCGTTATGCCGACCGGACGACATGGTTCTCGGAACGCGATCGCATCATGCGGGAACTGGGGAACGTATTCGTGGGTAAAGATACAGATACATGGATCGAAACTTTGGAAGCCGAAGGGATCTGGTGTGCACCCGTCAACAACTACCGCGAGTTTCTGGAGGGAGAAGGTTTTGCTGAGTCCAGGATGTTGCAGGAAGTGGATCTACACGACGGGTCCATACTGCATACACCGAGAAGTGTTTACCGGATCGATGGACGCTTTCTATTTTCGGCCCGGCCTGCTCCCAAGGTCGGTCAGGATAATGAACGAATTGTAAAAGACTTTTTAAACGATTAGTATGTTGCCATTAGCAGATTTTACGGTGGTAGATTTCAGCCAATTTCTGTCCGGCCCCCTTGCGGGCCTGAGGCTCGCCGATTTGGGTGCACGTGTCATCAAGATCGAGAGACCTGTCACCGGCGACATCTGTCGACACATGTATACATCCGACACGGTGCTGAATGGGATGTCCACCGTCTTTCATGCCATCAACCGCAATAAGGAAAGTGTGGCGCTCGATGTCAAGGACGAGGCAGACCGTCAGGTGATATGGGATTTAATAAAAAAAGCGGACGTGGTCATGCATAACTTCCGGCCGGGCGTGATGGAGCGCCTGGGCTTCGACTATGCCGCAGTGCGGGCGATCAACCCTGACGTCGTTTACGGAGAGATATCGGGCTACGGGGATAAGGGCCCCTGGTCTAAGAACCCCGGTCAGGATCTGCTGCTGCAGTCGCTTACCGGGATGACATGGTTGAGCGGCGATGCCGACCATGGCCCCGTACCGATGGGATTGTCCATCGTCGACATGTTCGCCGGCATGAACCTTTGCAGCGCTTTGCTCGCCTGCTTATACCGCCGGGCAATACAGCATGTGGGCGCGCTGGTACAGATAAGTATGCTGGATTCCGCTGTAGATATACAGTTTGAAGCGGTAACGACCTATTTTCGGGATGGCAGGCAGCTACCTGAACGTACCCGTGTGAGCAATGCCCACGCATATCTGGCTGCTCCCTATGGTATTTATAAGACGCAAGACGGATTTCTGGCGCTCGCCATGGGTTCTATCCCCTTGTTGGGACGGCTACTGTCATGCGCGCCGCTGGAGAACTTTTCCGACGGTGAGCAGGCTTTTCGACAGCGTAGCGACATAAAGGCTATCTTATCGGAACACCTGGCCACGTCGACAACGGCACATTGGTTATCAATTTTAGAAGCTGCTGATATCTGGTGTGCCGATGTGCTGGATTGGAACAGGCTGACCGCACACGACGGCTTCAACGTTTTGGATATGGTTCAACGTGTATATATGGAGGACGGCTTTGGTTACGATACGACCCGCTGCCCTATACGGATTGATGGCGAACGCCTCAAGGCGGAACGCGGGTCACCCAGATTAGGAGAGCATACCGAGCAAATAAAAAAGGAGTTATATGGCTAAACTACGGTTTGCAGTACGAAAGTTTGCCCCATTCGAACAGGCACTGGCAGATACTTGGTCCCGCTATCAAGCGATGTATCCGTCGGATATCCAAATGGAATTTGTACCCATGGACCTGGAAGAGCTGTATGCAGCGCTATTTCAAAAGGATGGTCTGCAAAACGGCACTTGGGATATCGCACACGTGAATACCGACTGGATAACAGAAGCCTATGAGAGAGGCTGCATACAACCACTCGACGAGTATATAAAAAAGCAGCCTCCCGAGGGGGGGATAGACGCCTGGGCGCCCAGCTTGACAAAGTTACAGCAGTTTGAGGGACATTTCTATGGATTGCCGTTTCACGACGGCCCGGAGTGTTTGGTGTTGCGAAAGGATCTATTCAATGCGACGACGGAAAAGGAGCGTTTTTTTGAACAGCACAGCCGTGAGCTTCGTGCTCCGCAGACGTGGGACGAGTTTCTTGACGTAGCCTCTTTTTTTTATCGTCCAGAACAAGGTTTATACGGGACCGTCTTCGGCGGCTATCCCGATGGACATAATGCGGTTTTTGACTTCTGCATACAATTATGGGCTCGGGGCGGTGAGCTGACCACAACTTCCGGAGCGGTCTCACTGGTGTCGGCCGCTGCGGTCGACGCCTTAGACTTCTACCGCAGGCTGTTTCGAGAACCGTGCGGACTGCATCCCAAGTCGCTGGACTACGAATCGGTACAAGCGGGGCAGGCTTTTGCGCGTGGTGAAGCCGCTATGATGGTTAACTGGTTCGGATTCGCTTCCTGGGCGCATATTGATGAGGCGTCAGCTGTACGGGGACAAGTAGATATCGCGCCAATTCCAGCATGCGACGGGTATGCCGCACCTTCGCTGAATGTCTATTGGTTGTATACAGTTGGCAATGGAAGTGCACATAAGGAGCGGGCATACGACTTCCTGCGGTTTGCGGTGCAGCCCGAACAGGATAAACAACTTACGCTGACAGGAGGGGTAGGGTGTCGACGGACAACCTGGACAGACGCAGAAATAAACGGACGGATACCTTTCTACGCGAAGCTTGAACAGCTACATGAGACAGCACGTACATTACCACGTCTACGCAATTGGGCTGCCATTGCCCATATTATCGACCAGATGGTGAACCAGGCAATACAAACCAACACGGAGAGCAATGTGCTACTTTATGAAGCGCAACAAAAGATAGAGGAGTTAACATGATAGAAATTCCATACCATGCGGTATTACCGCAGAAGAACTTGCCCATCGTCATCATTGGCGCCGGCGGGATAGTGAAGGATGCACACTTACCGGCCTATAAAAAGGCCGGATTCACCGTGCATGGCATTGTCAACCGAACGCGCGCCAAAGCGGAATCGTTGGCAGAAGAATTTGGCATTCCTTATGTCTACGACACGGTGGCCGATGCGGTAGCTCAAGCACCGTCTGATGCGGTGTATGACATCACCATTATGCCAAGCCAGTTTATCGAAACATTAGAGATGCTACCGGACGGAGCGGCCGTGCTGATTCAGAAGCCGATGGGCGATTATTTTCCCCAGAGCGAGGCAATTCTCGAAGTCTGTCAACGTAAGGGTCTGGTGGCCGCCATCAACTGCCAGCTACGGCAGGCTCCGTTTGTAAACGCGGCACGGTGGCTGATCGAAAACGGCTATATCGGTCCGCTCTACGATATGGAAGTCCGCGTCACCGTCAACACACCGTGGGAGCTTTTTCCGCATGTCATGATCCATCCCCGGCTGGAGATCCTATACCACAGCGTACATTACATCGACCTGATCCGTTCTTTTCTCGGCAATCCGGCATCCGTGTATGCGAAAACGTTAAAACATCCGGCAAAAGAACTAAGCTCCAGCCGGACGACGCTACTGTTTGACTATGGAGACACGATGCATGCTGTCGTGAATACCAATCATGACCATGACTTCGGGGCGCGACATCAGGAGAGTTTCATCAAATGGGAAGGAACCAAAGGGGCGATCAAAGCAAAGATGGGACTGCTGATGGACTATCCGCACGGCGTGCCCGATGCGTTCGAATACTGTATAAAGGGTGCGGATGGGATTGCCGACTGGGTGCCGGTTCCGATCGAAGGCTCGTGGTTTCCAGATGCTTTCATCGGCAGTATGGGCAGCCTCATGCGTTTTAAATTGGGCGAAATCCACGTGCTGCCCGCAGCCGTGGAGGATGTTATCCATACCATGGCCGTGGTCGAAGCAGCGTATCAAAGCAGCAGCCGGGGTGGACAGCCCATACACTATAGAAATGAAGAATGACATCCGACGAAGGATAGAAGGTGATTTTTAACTTTTAATTTTATTATAATGCATTTTGAATCTATTTTCTTTGAAGATTATCTGTTAAACGATAAACGGGTAACATTAGGGCGTACGATAACGGAGACGGATTTCGTGGTGCATGCAGGACATACGGGCGACTTCTTTCCACACCATATGGATGCGGAGTGGTGCAGGACCCAGCCATTTGGGCAACGTATCGCCCATGGTACCATGATCTTTGCTATTGGCATAGGTCTTACGGCGTCGGTCATCAATCCAGAAGCTTTTTCGAAAGGATATGATCGACTGCGATTTGTTAAGCCCGTATTTATTGGGGACACAATTCATGCAGAAGTGACAATCTCCGAGAAGTCAGCGGCTAAAAACCCTGAGTTTGGCACTGTCGTTGAACACGTGGAGATTCTCAATCAACATGGGGAGGTGGTGTTGGTGGCTGACCATATCCTGTTGGCAAAGCGCAAGGACAGCACCCCAGCATAACTGATTTTTTAAATATTTTATAAACCTAATATGCAAGCCAATACAAACGCGCAGCCCGCGGCAATAGGTGCCGGCAACAGGAACTATCTTTTTCCATTTATTTTGATCGTTAGCCTGTTCTTCCTGTGGGGCATGGCACATAACCTGAACGGGGTGCTTATTCCCCACTTAAAGAAGGCCTGCCAGCTGGATAATAGCCAGTCGGCACTGGTCGATACTTCCGTATTTTTTGCCTATTTCGTGATGGCCATACCGGCCGGTTACCTGCTCCGTAGATGGGGCTATAAGCTGTCGATAATCATCGGCTTGATCACCTTTTCGTTGGGCGCCTTTTTGTTTATTCCTGCTGCCGACCTTCGGATGTACGAGCTTTTTCTGCTAGCGCTATTTATTATCGGCTGCGGCTTAGCCGTTTTGGAGACGGCCGCAAATCCGTATGCAGCGGTTCTCGGCCCTCCCGAATCGGCTACGCACCGGCTGAATCTGGCCGCTTCATTCAATGGATTGGCCGCGATGGTGGCCCCAGTTGTTGGAACGATATTTATCCTCTCGGGGACGAGCTATTCGGAATCCGAGCTGGAGGCCATGACAGAAACTGCTCGCCAGGCTTATCTGACGCATGAAGCCTCTTCTGTGAAGCTGCCCTATCTCACGCTCGGCCTGGTCTTACTGATCGTAGCCATTCTGTTTATCTTCGTGAAGCTTCCTGAGATCAAGTCTTCGGAGATGACAGAAGATCCGGGCCGAAAAAGGAGCTTCTTTGCCGTCCTTCGGCATAAGCATTTGGCCTTTGCTGTGTTAGCGCAATTTTTTTATGTGGGTGCACAGGTCTGCGTCACTAGTTTTTTCATCCGGATGGCGCAGCAGGGAGCCGGCGTCGACGAAAAGACGGCAGGCTATTACCTTGGCGTATACGGCTTGTTGTTTATGGCCGGCCGATTTGTGGGCACTGTTCTATTACGGTATACCAGCGCTCCGCGTCTGTTGTCGATGTATGCGTTCGCCTGTGTTTTATTGGCGGCGACGGCGGTGTTTGGTTCAGGGATGATGGTGCTGTATGCTTTGGGCGGTTTAGGCTTTTTTATGTCTATTATGTTTCCCACGATCTTCTCCTTGGGTATTATCGGACTGGGAAATGATACGAAACAAGCATCTTCCTGGCTGATTATGTCTATTGTAGGCGGGGCGGTTTTTCCCTTCCTTACGGGAGACATGATTGATCGCGCCGGAGACAATGCACAGATAGGTTATATTGTACCTTTGGTATGCTACCTCGTTATCTTCTGGTACGCCATTAAAGGGTATAAAGTCCGTACGGACGCGAGCCATTGACAACGCTGGAGCGGACGGTGTTGGTTCGCTCCTATGACATGCCCATCCATTACCTCATGCAGACTCCCTATTCCGTAATCAATTTTCTAATGCCAATATCTTAGAGTAGCTGGAGAAAATATCATAAATATTACCCTACGTTTTCCACTAAGTTTGTAGTTGGCATCATGCGGAAAGTAAGAGGTGAATTTCAAGGCTAACTAGATGGTACGACCCGTGTTAAGGAAACCATTCCGCCGACCTATTTTACGAATCACTTGGGGAATTTGGCTGTACAATCTTGTCATCATCTTACTTGCCGATAGCAACACAAAGTCATGAAGAGATTTTTCGTACTTATGAGCTGCATCTGCAGCACCGTTTTGCTGTTTGCGCAGCAGAAAGCGACTTGGATTTGGTATCCGGGAGATTTTGAAGTTTGGTTGAGTAACGATATGCAAAACCGGAGAACAGAACGGGGGACATTTTTCCCACCCTTTTGGAAGATGGACAGCCATTACGTGTTGGTGGAGTTTCATAAGGAATTTGACTTGCCGGCGGCAGAAGAAATCCAGATCCACGCAGAAGGCAAGTATAATGTCAAGATCAACGGCAAAATGTTAGCCGGAATGCCAAGTCGTGTTAAACTCGACAAAGGAAAGCAAAAGATAAACATTAAAGTGTACAACCAGGCACAGGTGCCGGCCTTGTATGTCCAAGGTAAGAACGTGTATACCGATAAAACCTGGTTAGCGACCTTCGAAGATAAGGAATGGATCGACGAAACCGGGAAAGCTTCCGACCAGTCGGGGACAACGTATGTGCATGCAGGGTATTGGAATTTTAACGAAGCAGCACAAGCCCCATCTGAGTTCCGTCTTCCGACAAGGCCGCAGGAGGCTGTACAGCAACAAGCACAAGGAAAAGGCACGCTGATCGATTTCGGTAAGAACACTTTCGGTTTTCTTACGTTGCATCAATTGAAAGGCCGGGGGAAACTGCATATCTACTACGGCGAGTCCAGAGAGGAGGCGCTGGCGACCCAGACCTGCGAAACGCTAGATATCCTGGACGTGCAGCTGCAGAACGCCAACGACACGACGCTAGATCTATCCAAGGCGTTTCGTTTTGTGTACATAGAGCCCGACGGACAGGTGCAATTTGAAAAGGTATCCATGCAATATGAGTATCTTCCTGTCCCCGATCGGGGCACCTTTAAAAGCTCGGACGAGGAACTCAATAAGATCTGGGAGGTGGCCAAGTATACAATGGAACTTACCTCCCGTGAATTCTATATCGATGGCATAAAACGGGATCGGTGGATCTGGAGTGGCGATGCATACCAATCGTACGCGATGAACTACTACCTTGGTTTTGATGCCGAAACCGTGAAGCGGACAATCCTGGCGTTACGGGGAAAAGAACCAACCGTCAGCCATATCAATACCATTATGGACTATACGTTCTACTGGTTTCTAAGTATATACGACTATTATCAGTATACCGGCGATAAAGAATTCATTGCGGCCATTTATCCGCGGATGCGGTCCCTCATGCAATTCTGCTTGGACAGGCGGAATGCAGATGGGCTGATGCAAGGGCTTGCGGGCGACTGGGTGTTTATTGATTGGGCCGAAGGATTAAGCAAGCAAGGGGAAGTCAGCTTCGAACAACTACTACTATGCCGAAGTTTGGAAACTATGGCATTATGCGCAGACCTACTGCGCTTGCCAGACGACAAGCATACATACGCCGCCGAGGCAAGTGCGCTGAAAAAAAAGTTGTTCGATTATTATTGGAACACGAAGCAGGGGGCCTTTGCCCACAGCCGCATCGACGGGAAGCGAACCGAAAATATCACCCGATATACCAATATGTTTGCTATTTTCTTTGATTATCTGTCCGCAGAACAGCAGCAAAGCGTAAAGGACAACGTGCTGCTAAACGACAACATACAGAAAATCGTAACCCCCTATATGCGCTACTACGAGTTGGAAGCGATGTGCGCCTTAGGTGAGAAAGACTACGTGATGAAGGAGATGAAAAATTATTGGGGAGGTATGTTGAAACTGGGAGCGACCACCTTCTGGGAGGAGTACAACCCGTCCAAACACGGTGCAGATCATTATGCCATGTACGGGCGCGAGTTCGGAAAGAGCTTATGTCACTCTTGGGGAGCAAGTCCTATCTACCTATTGGGAAAATATTACCTGGGCGTTAAACCGACTAAAGCGGGCTATGAACAGTATGAAATCGAACCCTACCTGGCGTCTTTGTCCTGGATGGAAGGAAAGGTGCCGACCCCCGAAGGGGAAATCGAGCTGTATGTTTCAAAATCAAAAATTAAAGTCAGCTCGCCGGTGGGGCAGGGGACACTGAAAATAAAAAGCACCAAGAAACCCCGCGTGAACCGGGGCGAAATAAGACAGGTGGACAAAAATAGCTATACGTTGGAGTTAGAAAAAGGGGTTAACTATGAAGTGGAGTATGCAGGTGTGTAGTAAAATTGGTGTGCGGGCATGCTTGCTGGGACTGATCCTATCGGGAATTGGAGCCGCGCAGGGACAGACGGTGGACGGAAAGCCGGCTGTGATTCCACCCATTCCGGACGGAAAAATTGCGTCGGCCTGGGAAAATCCTATGGTCACCTCTATTAACCGGGAACCTGCGCGGGCAACAGGCTATTCGTATGGATCGATAGAGGCCGCTTTAATGAACGACCGGCAGTCGAACAACCGGTTGTTGTTTCTTAACGGGGAATGGGATTTTAAATTTGCGTTCAAACCGGCGGATGCTCCGAAGGATTTTCATATGTCCGACGTTCAGGGATGGGAGAAAATACAGGTGCCTTCTAACTGGGAGATGAAAGGCTATGATATCCCGATCTATCGCTCTGCCGTATATCCGTTTCAGCCGATCGACCCACCGCGTATCCCCACAGACTATAATGCCGTAGGATCTTACCAACGGTCGTTCGAGTTGCCACAGGACTGGGATGGCATGAACGTGACTTTGCATTTCGGAGGTGTCTCGTCTGCTTATCATCTGTGGATCAATGATAGCTACGCAGGCTACGCGGAAGATTCTTGCCTTCCTTCTGAATTTAATATTACCCCCTATTTGAAGAGGGGAAAAAATAGAATATCCGTGCAGGTGATCCGGTGGAGTGATGCATCCTACCTGGAGGATCAAGACCATTGGCGGCTGAGCGGCATACATCGCGAGGTGTTTCTGATGGCCGAGCCTAAAGTGCGTATTGCTGACTTTCATTGGCAGGCAACACTCGACTCGGCTTATCGCGATGCGAAATTTTCCCTGCGTCCTAAGATTGACAATTTTTCAGGAGATAGCATCGCAGGCTTCGTCGTTAAGGCACAATTGTACGATGAAGACAATAAGCCGGTATGGAAGCAGGAACTGCAACGGGATGCCGATGAGATCTTCAACGAAATCTATCCGCGGCTGGACAACGTAAAGTTTGGTTTGCTCGAAGGCCAGGTAGCTAATCCTAAAAAATGGTCGCCCGAAGAACCGAACTTATATCGGTTGGTGGTTAGTCTCTACGATAAAAGTAATCGTTTGCTGGAGGCTAAGACCTGTCACGTCGGCTTCCGCAGCATAGCATTTTCAAAGGAGACGGGTAAGCTGCTGATCAACGGAAAGACGACTTATTTATATGGCGTAAATCGGCATGATCACCACCCTGAGCGGGGTAAGGCGCTGACACGTGAAGATATGGAGGCGGACATCCGGCAGATTAAGCAGTTCAATTTTAACGCTATCCGTACCTCACACTACCCGAACGACCCCTATATCTACGAACTATGTGATCGCTATGGCATCATGGTGATGGACGAAGCAAATATGGAATCGCACGGCCTAGGAGGCAAGCTAATGAACGACCCGACATGGCTGGCTGCCCACATGGAACGGGTGACGCGTATGGTAGAACGGGATAAAAACCATCCATCGATTATTATATGGTCATTGGGAAATGAGTCGGGGAGAGGGCCTACTACCGCAGCGATGGCGGCCTGGATTCACGACTTCGATATCACGCGGCCGGTGCACTACGAACCCGCAATGGGGAGCCACCAGCTGCCCGGCTATATCGATCCTTCTGACCCCCGATATCCTAAATCAAACGATCACGCACACCGACTGCAAAATATACAGGATCAATATTACGTCGATATGGTCTCCCGGTTTTATCCGGGAATCTTCACCCCGGAATTGCTCCTGAACCAGGAAAATGGCGACAAGCGCCCGATTCTTTTCGTGGAGTATTCACATTCGATGGGTAACTCCACCGGAAACATCAAGGACTTCTGGGATATCTTCCGTTCGCATCCCCGGCTGATTGGCGGATTTATCTGGGACTACAAGGACCAGGCGCTTGTCCGTCAGGACAGCCTGTACGGGAAGGTCCTTGCTTATGGAGGAGACTTCGGAGAGAAGATCCACAACGGCTCCTTCGCATTGAACGGGATTGTCGATGCGTGGAATCGCCCCAAGGCAGCAATGCTTGAAAACAAACGTATTTATCAGCCAGCAGAAGTAACGTTACTGGCAATGGACGATGCGCGGGTACGCATAAAGAACAGGTCGGCGTTGCTCAATTTAAATCACTATGACGCCGTATTGATCCTCCAGGAAGACGGAAGACCCGTGAAGGAAGTGCAGCTTCCGGCAATCAGCCTAAACGCGGGAGACTCTCTTGAGTTGTCCTTAGGTGCTGCAGTACCAATCAAACGAAAGGCCGGTAAAGAATATCAGCTGAACCTGCAGTTCCGCTTGCGTGAAGCAACACCGTGGGCGCCGGAAGGTTTCGTGGTCTCGTCTTCACAGGTACGCTGGCAGGAGGGCTCGTCATGGATAGCGGAAGCTCCAAGCGCAGGGGGCAAGGTTGCACTCGGGGAGCAAGATACAACATATCAAGTTGTAGGTAAAGACTTCCGTGCCGTATTTAGTAAGAAGACAGGCGCATTGCAGCACTATACTTACAAAAATCAGGTCATCGTAAACGGTCCATTGCTACCGAACTTTACCCGTCCGGCAACGGATAACGACCGCCGTGGTTGGAAACCTCAGCTAAAGCTGAAATACTGGTATAATATCCCGACGCCGCGGGAAGTAGAAGCCAGACAACTAGAGGGAGCCGTGCAGGTGC
The DNA here is from genome assembly GCF_008124885.1 of Sphingobacterium allocomposti. Taxonomy (GTDB): domain Bacteria; phylum Bacteroidota; class Bacteroidia; order Sphingobacteriales; family Sphingobacteriaceae; genus Sphingobacterium; species Sphingobacterium allocomposti. Next base: position 39,393 of record NZ_VNHX01000009.1, on the reverse strand, counting down.
AGGCTGAGTATGCGCTACCGGCAGACTCGGCCGTGGTACAGGTCCGCTATCTGGTAAATGGATCCGGCACCATTACCGTTGACTACAACCTCCACGTACAGCCAGGACTGCCGAATATACCGAAGGTGGGCATGCAGATGGGGATCAATCCCTCGTTTGAGCAGATCCGATACTATGGCCTCGGACCGATGGAGAACTATCCCGATAGAGCCTACGGATTTGATCTCGGCGTGTATGAAGACAACATCGACGCGATGCTGCAGGATTACCTCTATCCGCAGGAAACAGGAAACCGCATGGACGTCCGTTGGTACCGTTTGCAAAATGCCGATTACGGTCTGCTGGTGGAAGGCGGGCAGCCGCTGTATATGAGTGCGTGGCCATACGCACAGCAGCAGATCAGCTCGACTAAACATTGGTATAAGCTAAAAAAAGAGGATAGAATCACGCTAAATGTAGACTTCAGGCAGATGGGAATAGGGGGGAATGACACGTGGACGGACGTCTCACAGCCGCTCGAAAAATACCAGATACCGGCTAGAAATTACCAGTATTCGTTCCGCCTGACACCTTATGCGGTGAACAAAAATAAATAGATTAGACAGCCGTGAACGTTGTAAAGATACGTTTACCAGCAAAATATGTACGATGCAAAACAGACTCTATATCATATTGATACTGGCTTTGGGATGGATGACATCCCTTGGCCAGATAAAAGGGATACCGACCTCGCTGGTCGCCTTGGATCAACGGTCCTACGTGGAAGCCAAACCGTGGGTTGTCTGGTATTTTATGCATGCGAGCTATTCGAAAGAGGGTATTAAAGCTGATCTGGAAGCCATGGCTGCGAATAATATCGCAGGTGCCTATTTCACGCCCATTAAGGCTAAGAAAGATCCCCCGTTGTTTGAGCCAGCTGTGGAAACCATGACGCCGGCGTGGTGGGAGATGTTCCGCTACCTGGTTGGAGAAGCTAAAAAGTACAATATTCAGATCGCGCTATTTCCTAACGATGGGTTTGCGACGGCGGGCGGTCCGTGGATTAAACCGGAGCAGTCCATGAAGAAAGTCGTAGCGGCAGACACGACAGTGATCATCCGAAAGAAAGGAAAGCGCAGGGTCCAGTTGCCACAACCTGAACGGAATGCCGGATATTACGAAGATATTCAGCTATTCGCCGTACCGGTGCAAAAAGAATTTCAGACCAGCCATACCAGCAGGCCCGTGGTGAGCAGCAGCTACGGAGAAGATCTGCAGCGTTTGGCCGAAAAGCATAATAAGCAGGCCTTTGCCACCTCGCAGCCCGGATGGATTCAGTACACCTTTTCGGAGCCATTCTCTGCCAACGCATTGAAGATCGAGTGGAACGCATCCAACTATCAGGCGAACCGCCTGAAGGTGTTGGTCAGCGAGGACGGAACGAACTTCAGGGAGCTCACGCAACTGAAGTCGCCGCGCATGGGCTGGCTCGACTGGGATAACGGCGTAACACATACCATTCCATATACCACCGCAAAGGTTTTTCGATTTGTCTACGACCCTGACGGATCCGAGCCGGGGGCGGAGGATCTGGATTTTGCTAAATGGAAGCCCTCCCTGAAGTTGTTGGGTATCACCTTGTTCGAAGAGCCACGCATCAACCAATATGAGGGGAAGACCGGCGAAATATGGCGGGTGTCCTTGCCGACCGACGAGTCTTGGATATATACGTCGAATATCATCAGAAGGGAGCAGCTCCGCAGTTTGCCTAAACCATCGCCAGAAGGCCGTGTCGAAGTTGACCTTCCGAAGGGGATATGGAAGATCATACGCATTGGGCATACAAGTACGGGACATAAAAATGAAACGGCTGGTGCGGCAAAGGGGTTGGAGTGTGATAAGCTGGACGCCGATGCCATGGCCTTCCAATTTGAACAGTGGTACGGAAGAGCAAAGCAGATGGTGGATCCCGCTGTCTCTGACGACGTCCTCACGGTGTACCACATCGATTCCTGGGAGTCGGGAAGTCAAAATTGGACGAAGCATATGCCGACCGAGTTCCGGGCGCGGCGTGGATACGCGCTCGATCGGTTCTTACCGGTATTGGCAGGGTATGTCGTCGATAATGCATCGACGTCGGAGGCTTTTCTGCACGACTATAGGCAGACCATCGCAGAGCTTTTGGAAGAAAAGGGCTTCCAAACGCTGCGCAACATGGCAGACAAATACAGGGTGAAGTTTACTGCAGAAGCTACGGCTCCTGTGATGACCGGCGATGGGCTGTCGCATTTCCGCTTTACGGATCGTACCATGGGTGAGTTTTGGTTTAGAAGCCCATCGCACGACAAGCCAAACGACATCCTCGACGCAATTTCCGGCGGACATATATATGGTAAGAATATCGTTATGTCGGAAGCATTTACACAGATCCGCATGCAGTGGGACGAACATCCCCGTTTGTTAAAACCTGTACAGGATCGCAACTATGCTTTAGGCGTAAACAACCTAGCCTACCACGTGTATGTACACAATCCGTGGATGGATCGTAAGCCGGGGATGACCTTAGACGGTATCGGTCTTTATTTTCAGCGGGATCAGATCTGGTGGAAACCAGGTAAAGCATGGATAGATTATGCTATTCGCACGCAGCAGTTGCTGCAACACGGAAAACCGGTCCGTGATATAGCCGTATTTATTGGCGAAGAGGTTCCGCGAAGATCCGTGCTGCCAGACCGCTTAGTGCAGACCTTACCGGGAATTATCGGGGAGGAGCGTGTCTATAGGACGGATTCCCTGCTACGTAATGTGGGGCAGCCGCTGCAAAAAATAGCGTCGGTGACAACGTCGGCCAATATGTACGATCCTGCAGAATGGATAGATCCCCTACAAGGTTATGCATACGATTCCTTCAATCCGCAGGCGTTGCTATCACACGCTAAGGTAGTTGATGGAAAGGTCGTGTTTTCCGATCATATTGCATACAGCGTGTTAGTGGTGCCGGGACGCCACCTGCTTAATCCGAATGCGGACGCGTTTTCGTTGCCTGTTTTACGACGTTTTGCCTCCTTGATTGAGGACGGTGCAACTGTTCTTTTTCAAGATGTACCGAAAAAGCAGTTGGGCATCGTTTCTGCAGCAGATTCATCGGCATTCCAGTCGATACTGACCAGGATGTTCGGCAACCTGCAAACGCGGGAGGGACTGCAATATAAGGCTCTAGGAAGGGGCAAGGTTTACGTGGGAGCTTATAAAAGGGGCGACTTCCGTACATGGGGTGTAGACAAAGATGTGGTCGTAGACGGGGGACGCAACACCTATCTGGCATGGAATCACCGGCGGTTTAAGGGCGGGGAGAGCTATTTCATCGCGAATCAGGACAGCGTAGCCCATAGCCCCCGAATTTCATTCCGCGATACGGCACCTTTTGTATATGTGTACGATGCCGTGACCGATAAACTCGCACCGTTGGCTTCGGAAGAAAGGAATAACCGCACTGAAGTACGCCTGGACCTGGATGCTTACGCTTCATGCTTCGTACTATTCAGCGAGAAAAATCTGGAGCTGCCGGCATGGAAGGAGTCGACGGCGTCCCTGTCGACAGGACCGTGGACCGTGCAGCTGGAAGGAATCGCGCACAGCTCTATCACACAGTCTCGGCCCGACTTTTGGACCAATATGACGGACGATGCGTTACGTTACCATTCCGGTACGGGAGACTACACCACGACGGTGCAGCTGCAGGAACCTGTGGCGGGGAGACGGCTAGCTCTTCGCTTAGCGGAAGTAGAAAGCCTTGCAGAGGTCATCGTCAACGGGCAGACAGCCGGTGTCATATGGACCAAGCCGTACGAGCTTGATGTGACGGACTATGTAAAACAAGGAACGAACACGGTGAAAATAAAAGTATATAACACATGGGGAAACCGGTTTGGCTATGAAGTACGGCAGAATCCCGTGCAAAAATATGTGCAGACCACTGCAACACCAAAGTTTCTGAAGGATTTGCAGCCAGCGGGATTGAAGGGTGATGTACAATGGGTGTGGTATAGCACGTCGGAATGACGTATTTCTGTAGGAATAGCACGGGGAACCGCATGGAACTTAGTACGTGCAAGCAACTCATCCCGAAGGGATGACATATCTATAACCGTTATACGCGACCCCAACGGGGTCGAATACAAAAAGACAACAAATAAAGAAGATTCCGGATCCAATTTTCTGGTTGCATCGGAAAAAAAATTGAACAATGAACAACTATAGAAAAATAATGACCTTATCGTTGGGCTTCATTGCTTTGGCGGCCGGTGCATGGGCACAGCAAAAAGCAATTACCAATACCGGTGAAAGCCCGTTTGCCGTGCAAAAGGCAGTGAACATGGGCGACGTGTCCTGGACCAAAGGCTTTTGGGCAGAACGGACATCCACGTGCTACGAGCGCATGGTACCCAACCTGTGGGATATCTATACGGATGCCGAAATCAGCCATGCGTACCGTAACTTTGAGATTGCTGCCGGTTTACAGCAAGGCGAACATAAAGGACCTTCGTTCCATGACGGCGACTTTTATAAAACATTAGAAGCAGTCTGTGCGCTCTACGCCCAGACGAAAGACGCTCAGTTGCTACAAATGATCGATGAGGTCATCCCCGTTATTGCTAAAGCACAGCGTGCCGACGGGTACATCTATACGAAAGCAACCATTGACCAACGCAACTCGGGGCAAAATATCGAATTTCAGGACCGGCTGAGCTTTGAGTCATATAATATCGGGCACTTGATGACGGCCGCGTGTATTCATCATCGCGTAACCGGAAAGTCAGACTTGTTGCGCATTGCTACCAAAGCAGCCGATTACCTTTACGGGTTTTACAAAAAGTCCAATCCCACGCTTGCCCGCAATGCAATCTGCCCGTCTCATTATATGGGTACCATCGAACTTTACCGCACAACAAGGAATCCGAAGTACCTGGAGCTCGCCAAGCATCTGATCGATATCAAAGGCGAGATTGAAGACGGTACCGACGACAACCAAGATAGGGTGCCCTTCCGCAAACAAAATAAGGCTATGGGACATGCGGTGCGCGCGAGCTACCTGTATGCCGGCGTCGCCGACTTATGTGCGGAGCTGCAAGATACAACGCTGAGCAATAGGCTGTTCGCTATCTGGGAGGATGTCGTGCGGCATAAAATGTACATCACCGGCGGGTTAGGTGCACTATACGATGGCACGTCTCCCGACGGAACATCCTACGATCCAGCGGAGGTGCAGAAGGTTCATCAGGCTTTTGGTCGCGACTACCAGCTGCCTAACCTAACTGCGCATAACGAGACTTGCGCGAACATCGGCAATATGCTGTGGAACTGGAGAATGACAAATTTTACGGGAGATGCAAAGTACATGGATGTGTTGGAGCTCGCCCTTTACAACAGCGTGTTATCCGGCATTAGTCTTGACGGCGACAAATTCCTATATACAAATCCGCTCAGCTATTCTTCAAAGCTTCCGTTCCAGCAACGCTGGTCAAAAAAGCGGGTGCCTTATATCTCTTTGTCCAACTGCTGTCCTCCGAACGTGGTACGGACAATTGCGGAGGTGGCGGCATATGCCTACGGCCTTTCCGACGATGCCGTGTGGGTTAACCTCTACGGAGGGAATGTGCTGCAAACAACATACAAAGGAAATCCGATCAGCATAAAGCAGGAATCGAACTATCCATGGGACGGCGACGCCACCTTCCTGATCGAAGAGTTGCCGAAAGGGTATGCGCTTAAGCTGCGTATACCTGCATGGGCAGAAACGGCTGAGATTAGGAAGAACAACGAAAAAGTGGCTTTTTCAAAGGAGAAAGGCTATGCTATCTTGAAGGGGGATTTTAAAAAGGGAGATCGTATTCATTTACGCCTGCCCATGGCGGTGCGTTTTATGGAAGCCAACCCATTAGTGGAAGAAACACGCAATCAGGTTGCCGTCATGCGTGGTCCTGTTGTATATTGTCTGGAGCAAGCCGACGTCAAGCAAACCGTAGATATTTTCGACTTACAGATCAGTCATCAGGATACCTTCGTGCCAACACATGAGTCCGTATTGGGGCAAGATATCGTATTTTTGAAAGGACAGGCTTATACGGACGGGAAGCAAAGTTGGAGCACCCTGTACCGCCCGATGGGTGAAACGAAAAAACAGACGGTTCCTGTTCGACTCGTTCCGTATTTCGCGTGGGGTAACCGCACGTTTGGCGATATGGCCGTTTGGTTAGGAAAAAATTAGAAGAAAAAGATGAAACAGTTAATGACGTTTCTGTTGCTCCTGTTCGCCGCTGGTTTACGTGGCGAGGTGAAGCTGTCGGCTATTTTTACGGATGGGATGGTCTTACAGCAACAAAAGTCTGTTCCCTTATGGGGGTGGGCAGACCCGAACGCGGTGGTACAGCTGAGAACGTCCTGGGATAACAGGATGTATGAAGGAAAAGCCGACAAAGCGGGCAACTGGCGTGTATACGTGGAAACGCCGGCCGCCGGGGGGCCTTATGTAATTCTTGTATCGGAGGGCAATACCATACAGCTGCAAGATGTGTTGATCGGAGAGGTATGGCTTTGTTCAGGGCAGTCTAATATGGAGATGCCAATGAAGGGATACCCCGGGCAGCCTATTGCGGGTAGTACGGAGGCGATTCTAGAGAGTACGGACGCCCAGCTGCGGCTGTATACCGTTCCACGTAACCCTTCCGTTAAGCCTGCTCAAGATAGTAAGCCTTCGATATGGAAAACTGCAACGCCCGAGACGGTGGCCAATTTTAGTGCGACGGCCTATTTTTTTGGACGGAGATTGCGCAAGGTGCTGAACGTGCCCGTGGGGCTTATCCATAGTAGCTATGGTGGCTCCAACGTGGAGACGTGGATGGATGCTGCGTGGTTGGCCGACCAAAAAGATACAGAAATTCCCCAACAGGAGGAGGGCTTAAAAGATAAAAATAGAATACCCACGATGCTCTACAATGGGATGCTCCATCCGATCATTGGGTATGGCATCAAGGGGATCATCTGGTATCAGGGAGAATCGAATTACGAACGCCCCGACGCGTACGAAATCCTATTTCCACGGATGGTGACCAACCTTCGTAAGCAGTGGGGAGAGGAGCAGCTGCCTTTTTACTTCACACAGATTGCCCCATTCGACTATGCTGCTTTACCTCCCTATCATGTCGGCGGGAAATACAATTCGGCTTTCCTTCGGGACGCGCAACGGAAGTCGCTGGCCAAACTAAACAACAGCGGTATGGCTGTTACGTTAGATCTTGGTGAGAAAGACTGCATACACCCTTCCCGCAAGCGGGAAGGAGCCGAGCGGTTAGCACTTTTGGCTTTAGGGGATGCTTACGGCATGCAAGCGTTAAACTATAGAAGTCCGTTATACGACAGTTTGGAAATCAAAGGCAGTACGGCAATCGTTCGGTTTACCGATGCGCCGTTGGGCTTAACCTCTTTCGGTAAGAGCCTGCAGGCTTTTGAAATCGCCGGCGGGGATAAGATTTTTTATCCAGCAACGGCTGTCGTGCAGGGTAAGACCGTCGTGGTGTCCTCCCCCCGTGTGGCCGCTCCGGTTGCTGTGCGCTATGCTTTTAAAGATTTCGTGGTAGGCGATCTGTTTGGCGTCAACGGGTTGCCCGTGGGCTCATTCCGTACGGACAGTTGGTAACCGGCGCAGACTATCTAAAAACATGTAACAGTACTCGGAAGCGTAAGAAAGAATGAAACGATATATACTTGTGTTGGCTTTTTGTCTCAACGTGTGCGTTGTTTTCGCACAGGACTTTTCCTGGAAAGATTATAACGTGTTATGGACAGCACCCAGTAAAAGCTCTGCGGAATCAATGCCGGTTGGCGGCGGAGATATTGGGCTGAACGTGTGGGTAGAAAATGGGGATATTCTTTTTTATCTGGGGAAGAGTGGTGCATTCGACGAAAACAATACCTTGTTAAAACTCGGTCGTGTGCGGCTTACGCTGTCGCCCAATCCATTTGAAGGCAGGGATTTCCGGCAGGAGCTACAGTTGGATAAAGGACATATTGTGCTTGAAGGACAGCATCGCGATGTTAAGGCGAAGGTATTGGTGTGGGTGGATGTACATACGCCCAATGTGCATGTGGAAGTCGAAGCAAATAAGAAAATAAGCATGGAGGCTAGCTACGAAAGCTGGCGCTACAAGGACTTATACCCACAAAAGAAAGAAAATAACGCCAATTCCTGGAAGTGGGCGCCTCCGCATCGGGTCGTGACGCATAAGGATAGCATTCGAGCGGCAGATAATGCGATTGTTTTTTACCATAAAAACCGCGATACCACGGCTTTTGATATCGTCGTCCGCCAGCAGCAGCTGACAGGGGTGAAAGACTCTTTATATAATCCTCTGGCGGGGTTGATCTCCGGAGGGCTTATGCAGGGAGATGCGCTAGCGTTTGTGGAACAGCGCGAGGGCCGTTATGCGGATACGGATTTTCGGGCGTGGGTATTAAGAAGCCGGCACCCGCGTAAAACGCATCATGTACAAGTGACGCTGCTTGCTCAACAAACGGACGGCCTGGCGGAGTGGGTGGAGCGGATCAATCGATTAGCGGGCGCGGAGCGGCCCTTAGCTGTGCGGAAAAAACGAACGGAGGCCTGGTGGCGCGCATTTTGGGAACGGAGCTACATCGCTATCCTTCCGCAAAATCAAGATAAGGAAGAGGAAGCGTGGCGTATCGGGCGGAATTATCAGCTCTTTCGCTACATGCTGGCGTGTAATGCCTATGGGGAGTACCCGACGAAGTTTAATGGAGGGCTGTTCACCTATGATCCGTCCGGAGTAGATAGTACATTCACCTTCACGCCGGATTTTCGGAATTGGGGAGGAGGCACACATACCGCGCAAAATCAGCGGTTGGTATATTGGCCAATGCTGAAGAGCGGGGACTTTGACATGATGCCTGCGCAATTCAAATTTTATCAGCGGCTGCAGCGGAACGCCGAATGGCGATCTAAGGTGTATTGGGGGCACGATGGCGCTAGTTTTACGGAACAGCTCGAAAATTTTGGCCTGCCTAATCCGGCCGAGTACAATTGGAAGCGCCCCAAGGACTATGATGCGGGGCTGGAATATAATGCGTGGCTCGAATACCAGTGGGATACGGTGCTGGAGTTTTGTATGATGATGCTGGAAACGCAGAATTACGGCGGGAAAGAGGTGCAGACGTATATCCCATTTATAGAAAGTTGCCTGCGTTTTTTTGATGAACATTATCAGTATCGGGCACGGCAATCGGGAAGCAAAGTGTTGGATCAGCAGGGACATTTAATATTTTATCCCGGCTCTTCTGCGGAGACCTATAAAATGGCTTATAATGCATCAACGACGGTAGCAGCGCTCCAGGAGGTGACCAAACGTATGCTGTCGCTAACGGAGGTGAAGCGGGATACATCACTATCTGCCTATCTCACCGGTTTTCAAAAACGTATCCCTCCTCTGCCCACGCGGGAAATCGACGGCAAGAAGGTGTTAGCACCCGCCCAACTATGGGCCCGCCTCAACAATACGGAAGCGCCTCAACTCTATCCCGTATTTCCCTGGGGTATATACGGCGTCGGAAAGGCGGAGCTGGAGGTCGCTCGAAATACCTATTGGCTGGACCCGGATCTGCTGAAATTCCGAAGTCATGTAGGATGGAAACAAGACAACATCTTTGCGGCCCGTTTAGGGCTGACAGATGAAGCAAAGCGGCTCACCCTGCTGAAGCTGGGCGACGCGCCGCGGCGGTTTCCAACATTCTGGGGGCCGGGATTCGATTGGGTACCAGATCACAATTGGGGCGGATCTGGAATGATCGGTTTGCAGGAGATGCTTCTTCAAACCGCGGATGATAAAATTTATCTCTTTCCCGCATGGCCTCGGGAGTGGGATGTGGACTTCAAGCTGCATGCGCCTCAACAGACGACAGTGCAGGGGAAATTGCGCGGGGGGAAATTAGTTGACCTGCACGTGGTACCCGCTGCGCGTCGCGAAGATGTGGTCAATCTGCTTGATAAGTAAATCAAGCGGCATCCTTTGGTATCAATGCGGAAGTAATCCGTTGAGGATTATTTCGCTTTCGGGAAGCATTTTCTATACGACCCCTTCAGGGTCGAATATTATTTAGATCGATTTATCTATAGACATGTAATCCCTCTGGGATTATTCTTTAATAAATTCCCTGACCCCTTCAGGGTCATATATCTATAACACAAGGCGTTTTTTATACGACCCCTTCAGGGTCGAATATTATTTCGGTCGATTTATCTATAGACATGTAATCCCTTCGGGATTATTGTTTAACAAATTCCCTGACCCCTTCAGGGTCACATACCTATAGCACAAAGCGTTTTTCTATACGACCCCTTCAGGGTCGAATATTATTTCGGTCGATTTATCTATAGACATGTAATCCCTTCGGGATTATTGTTTAACAAATTCCCTGACCCCTTCAGGGTCACATACCTATAGCACAAAGCGTTTTTCTATACGACCCTGAAGGGGTCGCATATCTATAGACGGTGTTTTTTATACAACCCCGTCGGGTTCGCATATTGTTTTGATCGGTTTATTCGACCGCTATGCTACGTCGGCAGCAGAAACAATTCGGACGCAATATGATCAGCTAGGAGCTTTCCGGTCTTGGTCAAACGGAGGTATCGCTCCTCGACGGCTTCCACATGTTGTTGTGCAAAAAAGGGCTCGGCATTTTGTCGAATATGTCTTACCGCTTCCGGACCGAATTGTTCCTCAATTTTTTGCAGGTCGATACCCCACATGGTGCGCAGCGACGTCATTATATACTCGTTAACACGGTCTTCAAAGGAAAGTGTTTCTGTTTCATACTTCCGGCTGCCCGACAAGATGCCCTCGATGTATTGCGCGTTGTTAGCGATATTCCAGCTTCGGGACACCCCATCAAATGAGTGGGCCGAAGGCCCTATACCCAGGTAGTGCTTGCCACGCCAATAATTGGTGTTATGTTTGGCATAACGGCCGCTCTTGGCGAAGTTAGAAATTTCGTAATGTTCAAAGCCTCCTGCTGTTAGTGTCTCAATCAACTGTATCATTTGTGAAGCACTTTGTTCCTCATCCATAGGGGGTGTTTTGCCCTGTTGCACAAAGTGGGCTAGTGCCGTCCTTTGTTCGACGGTCATCGCGTAAGAGGAGATGTGTGGGATATTAAAGTCCAGCAACCGCTGGATATTGTCTCTCCATTTCGCATCGGTCAATAACGGATAACCATAGATCAGGTCGGCCGTAATATTTTCAAAGCCGGCATCCTGCACCCGTTTGATGGCTGCTTCCGCGTCAGACGCATGGTGGGCACGGTTCATCCAGCGCAGGTCCTCTTCAAAAAAAGATTGCACGCCGATGCTGAATCGGTTGACAGGGGTGCGGCGTAACGCTTGCACTTTGTGTTTGTCAAGGTCGTCGGGGTTCGCTTCGAGTGTGATTTCAGCATGCGGCCTAATGTCGAAGTAAGTGCCCACTTTATCAATCAGCTGTTCGATATCGTCCGGGTCCAAAACAGAAGGGGTTCCTCCGCCAAAATAAATCGACTCTACCGTTCTGTCCGTTAACTCGTTCTGACGCTGTTCCATCTCTGACAGCAAAGCCTGTATCATGTCGTCTTTGTACTTTAGGGATGTGCTAAAATGGAAATCACAATAATGACAAGCCTGTTTGCAAAATGGAATGTGGAAATAAATCATGCTACAAACTTAGATAAATTGCCATTAGGAGCAAAATAACCGCGTTTATATAAAAGCAATTTATCGATCTCTCCTCTGCCGTCAGCAACTTCTTGGTAGATGAAATATACAGATTGCTCAAGTATGTAGGTGAATGGGTAGTCATACGTCCTCGCCGGAATCAGCATGTTTATGTACGTCTGAAGCGATCATTTACTTTTGCGCATTGTATGGCCGGACGAGGGGTGGTTTCGGAATTTGCGGCTCTTCTTTGAGAAGTTGTTTAAGCTGCTTCGGGACACGGCCGGATGTTCATTGGCCGGTCTTCGACAAACCTTTGGCCGCATCTCAAATCCAGGGCGAAGCCTTGTCGAACGAAAGCCGAAGACCAATCGAAGATGTGTCGAACCAGATGCGGAGTAGGGGCGAGGTTGTATGGTAGGAAGTACGGACTTTGACGGACTTTGACGGACTTAAACGGACTTTGGCGGACTTCCATGGAGAATTAAGGAGATAGAAGATGCAGGTTGTTATGGTTTATTCTGTTTCTCAAAGGTAAAAATTTCTTATATTAGAAGCAAGTAGTTTGTTTATTCATGTTGAATTTAACTTTTGGTTTCGCATGGACAGAATAATTGAGAAGTACATTCGGAAGAAATACCGGAAACGCGGTGACAACTACAAACTGAGCGAGGGGAGTAAAGTCGCGGCACAGGAATTCAGTTTGTCCAGCAAGATGGCAGCCCAGATCTACCGTGCTTGGAAAGAGATATTGCCCAAGCCCGTGGAAGCATCACATTATCAGAAACTGGTTTCCTTGTTACGGCGTATCCGCGACAATAACAAAAAGCTCCTTGCTGAAGGAGCGGATGGGTTTTCGTATGCCAATATGTTATTAGGCCTGTCCCTTAATGAACGTGCATCTTGGACAACTTTATTGCCATGGACTCCCGATATCGCTTTTAAGCAAACCGAGATAATTGTTGAACTTCCATCAGACAAAAGGTGGTCTCTTGCGAGGATTCCGTACCGTGTTACGCGAATAGCCGTAACGTTTGACGTTTTGACTGTAGAATTTGGAAAGGGAGAAGAGCCTTTGCATCGTATGAAAACGAAAACGTTATTTATTATTCCGAACAGTGAGCAAAAAAGCGAACGGACGTCGATACCTATCTCCCTGTTTCCGAATAGCCTGATTATCGTACTCGGCACTGTTCAGTTCTACCTGTCTGAAAATGGTGGCACGTTGGATTTTTCCTCTCTCCATAACCAACATGTGGCTACCGATATTATGCAGGTGTTCCATGTGAAAGAGGGGATCGTATTGAAGAATAAGGAACAGGGGAAATATGTGCCTCCCACCCCTCCGGAACGGGATGGCACCGATTGGGAGTTCTAGGTCCGTTTTTTTTTCGTTTCATATTTAACGTCGACAACGGGGACGCGTATCCGTGAGCGGTATATTTCTCTACGGGCAGATTTACATTGCGTTTTTGTGCATCACTTTGCATGTTTATTTTTTTATTAATGCAATGTTAACATAAACTTAACATGACCTAGCTAGCTTTGCCGCCGTTGGATGATGGCTATTTTCTGCCACACAAGCGTCTATTATGAAAGAAATGAAAAAAATTACTTCTTCGCTCTACCGGTGTTCTGGCCGTACAGGCCGGGCGTTTTTGCTCATGGTGGGGCTCGGGTTTGTTCCCGGATTGTCGCATTCTTTTGCAAATCCAGCAAAAGAACGCGTATTGTTAGCGCAGCAAAAAGTGTCGGTCTCCGGCGCAGTGTTAGACGATAACACGCGGTCTCCGTTAGGCGGTGTTACGATTTTTGCGGCAGGGAAGCCGTTAGGAACGACGGACAACCAAGGACGTTTTTCTATCGAAATTGAGCGAAACCAAGAAGTGACATTCCAAAGCATAGGCTACCAGACGTTAACGCGGACTTGGTCGGAATCGGCAGGTAATGTAACTATTAGTCTTTTTTCCGATGATCAGGAGATTACCGAGGTTGTAGTAACAGCCCTGGGGATTAAGCGGGAAGCAAAATCTTTGGGCTATGCTGTGACGCAGATCAGTGGGGAACAGATGACGGATGCTACCCCCAGCAACTGGGTGGACGCCATGAAAGGTAAAGTTGCCGGCTTGAATATCACACAGGCCAGTTCAGGGCCGCTGAACACGGCGCGTATCACCCTACGGGGAGATAGGTCTCTCGTTGGGGGGAATAATGAGGCGTTAATCGTGGTGGATGGTATTCCCTTGATCAAGGGAGGTGCGAGTTCGGGCGTAACGGATGCGTATGGCGCCGGATCGAGTGGATTAGATAAGGATATTCCGGTGGATTTTGGAAACGGTTTTAGCGATATTAACCCGGATGATATTGAATCGATTTCCGTACTAAAAGGAGCGGCAGCAACGGCGTTATATGGTAGCCGTGCCGGTAATGGTGCTTTGATTATCACGACTAAATCCGGAAAGCGGAACAGCAAAGGAATTGGGGTGACTGTTAATTCTAACAGCAGTTTCCAGAATGTGCTGCGCTGGCCGGAATTCCAATATGAATATGGACAGGGTAATTTAAACCGAAATGCAGCCGGAGAGCTGTATTATTCATACGGCGCTAGTGCGGATGGAGCAAATACAGGATCAACTTCCAGCGCTTGGGGACCGAAGTTCGAAGGCCAGGAGTACTTTCAGTATGATCCGACGGTAGAAGGACAAAGCTTGACCCGTCAACCTTGGAGACCGTACAAAGATGGAGTGACGGGTTTCTTCCGCACCGGATCTACGTTTATGAACAACGTAGCGTTCGACGGCGGGACGGATAAGTTTTCTGCCCGGGCGTCATTGACCCACACCAAGAATGAATGGATCATGCCGAATACCGGTTTTGACCGTCTGGTGGCTTCGCTGAATGGTACAGCAAATTTGAGCGATAAGCTGAAGGTCAATTTCAAGGCCAATTATACAAATAAAAATAGCGACAATCTCCCCGGAACGGGCTATAATAACCAGTCGATTGCGTACTTTATGATTTTCCAGAATCCGAGCATTGACTTAGATTGGTACCGCCCGAGATGGCAACGTGGACAAGAGCAGATAGCGCAGATTCACCCATTTAGTTCCTATATCGAAAACCCTTTTATTATTGCGCATGAAATGACCAATAGCCTGGCTAGCCATGGGGTAGATGGGATGTTACAGGGTTTGTATACGTTTAATCCCCAGTGGGAATTGATGGTTCGATCGGGATTAAGTATGCGGTCGGACGCGCGCCAGCAGAGAAGACCTTGGGATACGGCCAATTTCCCGAACGGGTATTATAAGGAGCAGGATATGTTTTTTCTGGAATCTAATACCGACGCCCTATTGACCTATAATACGCAGCTACATGAAGATTTTAAACTTCGCGCTTCACTAGGAGGAAACGTCATGAAGCGCGATGCACGTGTGAATAATAGTGTGGCGCGGGGCTTAACATTGCCGGGCATCTATAAGCTGAGCAATGCCTTGACGAATGCACTTGCTGAAAACGATCGTGCGGCGAAGGAGGTCCAGAGTGTTTACGGGATGGTAAACCTGTCGTGGCAGGATAAGATCTATTTGGATCTGACAGCACGGAACGATTGGTCATCAACATTGCCGGCACATAACCGCTCGTACTTCTACCCCTCAATAAGCAGTAGCTTTATATTGAGTGAACTGATGACGTTGCCAGAGGCAATTTCTTTCGCAAAATTGCGGGCGTCTTGGGCACGTGTGGGTAGTGATACCGAACCTTATCGGACTTCGAAATATTTCGCTACATCCGTGTTTCCGGGATCAGCCGAGGCTCCGTCCGTTCTGCATAACGCAGATTTGAAACCCGAAATGTCTGCCTCTTCGGAGTTTGGTTTGAACGTAGCTTTCTTAAATAACCGCTTGACAACGGATGTGAATTACTACTATATCCGTTCGTTTAACCAAGTTTTGAGTGTGCCATTGGATGTAACCACGGGATTTAGTTCCGCGTTTATCAACGCCGGATTGATTGAGAATAAAGGCTGGGAGATTAGTTTGTCCGGAACACCGGTCATGAACGAGCACTTCCGTTGGACAACAAGCATTAACTGGGCTAAAAACGATAATAAAGTGTTGGAGCTGACGGAGGGTGTAGAGACGCCCTATCAGATTATCGCAACCTCGGGCAGTGGTGCTGTAGAGTCGCGGGCTACTATCGGAGGCTCGCTAGGAGACCTCTGGGGATATGGCTTGGTCCGTAATGAAAATGGCGATGTGCTCTACGACCCGAATACGGGTTTAGCGGTGCGCCCGAATGATAAAACCCTGATCGGTAATGCATACGCCGACTGGCGTGGGGGCTTCCACAATGAGTTCCGTTACAAGAATATGTCCTTGAGTGTGTTGCTAGATGGGCAGTACGGCGGTATTGTATATTCCCAGACACACCACAAAATGACGGAGCAAGGGAAGCTGAAGCATACCTTAAAAGGCCGTGAGACTGGAACGATTGTAGGTGAGGGGGTTATCGACAATGGTGACGGTACTTACAGCCCAAATACAACGGCTGCGGCTATCAATACGTGGTACGGCGACTACTACCGCCGGGCGAACTTGGAAACCAACAGCTTCGATGCATCTTATCTAAAGTTGCGTGAAGTGCGGTTTGAGTTCGGACTACCAAAGTCGGTCGTATCCCGTTTGAAGATGAACAATGCTTCCATTGCATTTTTCGGGCGTGACCTATTTATGTGGACAAACTTCCCGATGTATGATCCGGAAACCGCGGCATTAAATGGTTCTAGCATTATGCCGGGGGTAGAGATGGGACAAATGCCGAGTACGAAAACTTTCGGTATTAATTTGAGAGCGAATTTTTAAAAAAAGAACAGTCATGAAACTTAAACATATTAGCTTTGCCCTTTTGTTAGGTACGGCCGGGTTGGGCGCCTGTACGGGTCATTTCGACGAATTAAATACTGATCCAAATAATATTGAATCGGCTAGGCCGGGATCCTTCGTCACACCAACGGTGTACGGTATGTCTACTTATTTCACGGTACGGAGCAATGACTTCACCTGGGAAATTATGCAAACCGGGTTGTCGAACCCAAGTGCAGCAAACGGTGCTCACCGTTATTATCTGACAGAAACGTCCGGAGACGGTACCTGGAATACGTGTTACCGTTATTTGCGGAATGTGCGTGAAATGGAAAGTTCGGCGATTGCGATGGGCAATCCGGTGTACCAGGCGGTGGCCACCACGTTAAAGGCATACATTGCAGGTATATTGACGGATAGCTTCGGCGATGTGCCATTGTCTGAAGGTCTGCTGGCTGAAGAAGGGATCACACAGCCGGTATTTGATACCCAGGAAAAAATCTATACCGACATGGTCGCGGCGTTGGAAGAGGCGAACACCATGTATACTGCCGACGCTGTGATGGACGGAAATGATCTGCTGTATAACAACAATAAGGCACTGTGGCGGAAGTTCAACAACTCTTTGTTGTTACGCTATTACCTGCGCCAATCGAAACGTATCGATGCCACAGCAAAGATTAAGGCAATCTTAGACAACCCTGCACAGTATCCTATTTTTACGTCGAACGCTGAGGCTGCTATGGTGGAAATTACCGGGCTGGCGCCCTACGATTACGCTTGGGGCCGGCGTCAGGATTATGTGAACTTCACGGCCATGGCTGAGTTTTTTGTAGATCGCCTAAATGAGTTGAACGACCCGCGTCGTCCATTCATTATGACGCAGGCTTCGATAACCGACGAGGATAACAACAGTACTCCTATCGGCTACAAAGGAATCCCTGCGGGGCACTCTGGCCAGGAAGTCTTTGGCTTTAACCCAAGTACGCCCAACGGCGATTTGATGTATCCGAACAACGTAGGGACACCAATCAAGGAAATTCTGATGCCGTACTCCGAAGTGGAGTTTATCAAAGCAGAGGTATACCTCGATTTAGGAATGATGGAAGAGGCGGAAGAAGCTTACGAAAAAGGGGTGAAAGCATCTATTGAACAATATGGAGGAACTGTTCCAGCCGACTACTTCGAGAACGAAGCGGCTAAGTTTAATGGTACGCTAGAGCGCATTATGTTGCAGAAGTATCTTGGCCTATTCATGGTAGACTACCAGCAATGGTTCGAGTACCGCCGTACGGGGTATCCGAAGTTGCCAAAAACACCACATATGCTACATAATGGAGTGATGCCTACACGCTTCATGTATAAGAATGAGGTTCGCCGCTTTAATCCTGAAAATTACCAGAAGGCGGTAGAACAGATGGGGGGCGACGATTTTCATACGAAAGTTTGGTGGGAGAAGTAAGATTCTCCAAACAATGTGTTGACGTCCTGGCATTTTTGCCAGGACGTCGTGTTTATATACAGCGAAGGATATAAATAAAGCGCTATGTGCTCTTAACATTCCCTTAATCTTGGAAGACTATCTTTGGCGAAACATGCCTGAAATGAAATATATGGACGTCCCGGAACTGCTTGACCAACTGAAGGCTGGTCGAGAGGACGTTTTTTCCTCTATTTTCAACGCACATTGGGAAGGCCTTTTTAGGGAAGCATACTATCGGCTTAAAAATTATAATGAGGCGCAGGATCTCGTGCAGGATGTGTTTACCGATTTTTGGCAACGTAGACATAGTCTGGAGATTCATACAACGCTTGCGGCTTACCTATATAGTGCAATGAAATATCGTGTCATCCGTCATATAACACGGGCGCGGCTGCATCAGGACGTTATTGATCATCTTGTTTTCCAGATGACTGTTTTCGAAGACAGCATTGTGGATGCCATCGCAGCGGGCGAAGTGCAGAAGACATTGGAAGATGCTGTTGCGTCGTTCCCTGAAAACATGCGGGACATTTTTCTTTTGCGGAACCAGGATTTTACGGTTGCCGAAATCGCCGAGGCCCTCGGCCTGTCTTCCCAGACGGTAAAGAACAATACTTCTGAAGCGTTAAAGCGCTTGAAAACCGTGCTGGCGGAAAAACACCCAGACATCTCTTCCTCCCTTTATATCTTTCTATTGCTGTTTATAAAAAGTTAATGGACAGGTAACAATTTGTTGAAGTACTTCAGCCCTCTTCATGTCACTATAGATATGAAAAGCGATAGGAAGTGAACTTTACACAATTAAAAAAGTTATTACGGAATTATTTGGCGAATGACTCAACCAATGCCCAACGTCGGGTTGTCGACCTTTGGTACGAGTCGTTTTCTACTAAGCAAAACAAAATACCCGAACTGGACGACCCTGTTCAGAAGGAAATGCTGCGCAAGCAGATATGGGAGCGGCTGCCCACCCACACGATTCAGCATTCGTGGTTAAGAAGAAACCGGCATATTGTGCTCAGACTGAGTGTTGCAGCTGTGGTAGCACTCGTCGGGATATGGGGATACGTGGCCTCGGTCAACCGTTCCGTGGTCGATGAATCAGCCGTCGGGAAACAGGGAGCTTCGACCTATATTACTAACACAGGCATCCGAGAACGGAAGCTATTGATCCTGCCCGACAGTTCACGGGTCTGGCTAAATGCGAATTCCACCCTGCAGGTAGATTCTGGCTACGCTGGGACCGAACGTTTGGTGAGCTTGGAGGGCGAAGCATTTTTCGATGTGCGACCAAATCGGTCAAGTTCCTTTGTTGTCAAGACGTCTCATTTGAAGATTCGTGTTTTAGGAACAGCGTTTAACGTGATGTCCTATGCACAGACGCCGGACATCCGGGTTGTTGTTGACCATGGCAAAGTTGCGGTTATGGACAGCCTTGACCGGACGTTGCATCAATTGACAGAAGGGCAGTCACTCGTATATGCAATAACAAGGGGGGAAGCGGAGGTCCGCCGTTCATCATCGGGTGCCTCCTGGCGGGAGGGTCATGTCGTATTGGAACAAGCTAGTTTTCAGGAAGTAAGTCAGGCTGTATATAACATGTATGGCATCCGCATCCGCAGCGCCCGACAAGAACCAAAAAGATATTCATATAATCTACATCTGCATGCACACCGCACGTTGGAACAAACCATGGAAATTATCTGTAGCATACACCGATTAAAATATAGGAGGAAACAAGATGAGATAGTACTTTACTAGAAACCTGATCAAACAGGCGCCCGGATAGGCACCTGTTCGAATGAGTTGGCTGAACCTAGCTTGAGACCCTTGATTCGGCCACTTAGCATTATGAGTTACTAAGACAATAAAGATATGAAATACACATGCTTTAAATGAAAAAAACATGCATGATATTCCATATAGCCTTTTAAGGATCGAATAGCGGAACCCGTAATCCATGCTCTTGTGGGCAAACTTGATGGTAAATGCGGGTATCTATTCGTCCTTAAAGACAAATTAAAAACATATGAATAGAAACCTATTGTTCATACGAATGATTATGCGTACGACAATTATTATATACTGTATGGCTATAGCAACATCACAATTGTTGTTTGCCAGCTCCTTAAAGGGGCAGATTCACAGCCGTAAAATTGATTTTGCCATGGAGCGCATAACCCTCCATGCGGCTATAAAAAAATTGCAACGAGAGCAGGGACTCGAGTTTGCATTTGACGATAAAGCACTCGATTTAAACCGCCGGTACGTTGCAAAGAGAACCTTCCGTAGCTCGACTATAGCCAGTGTATTAAAGAGTATTTTTCAAAATACGGAGATTACCTTTGAGGAAAAGCCGGACGGGACCGTCGTCTTAAAAAAGGAACAGCGTCCTGCACGTATCGGTGGATCGATCAAAGACGAACAGGGAGAGCCACTTGTTGGCGCTTCTGTGCAAATTGTCGAATTAAATCGCACCGTTGTAACGGACGTCCGTGGTAACTACAGCATCACGGCCAGGCCCGGCACGTATACCTTGGTTGTGAAGTATATTTCGTTTGAAGAGGTCAGGCGAAATAACATTACAGTTGTCGAGAACGAAACAAGGGAGGTCAATTTCACGTTAAAATCAGCCGTTGGAGATATCGATGAGGTCGTGGTCACGGCATTGGGTATTAAGCGGGAAGAAAAGGCATTGGGGTACGCTGCAACAGTCGTAAAAGGAGAGCAACTGACGGAGGCACTTTCCAGTAATTGGATGGACGCCTTATCCGGGAAAGTTGCGGGCTTAAATTTAATGCGGTCGAACGCCGGCCCGGTAGGTTCGACCAAAATCATTTTACGTGGCGAGAATAATTTGACAGGAGAGAATGAAGCATTGATTGTCGTGGATGGCATCGTTATCAACAACGGGTCAGGAAGACGCTCAGCCAACGCGTCGGATGCTATATACGGAACGGGGTCGGATAATATGCCTGTTGATTACGGCTCGGGAATGGACGATATCAATCCAGAAGATATAGAAAGTGTCACGGTCCTGAAAGGCCCCGGAGCTGCTGCCTTATATGGACAGCGTGCTGCGAATGGAGCTGTGATTATTACAACAAAATCGGGCTCTAAAAAGAAAGGCATCGGTATTACCGTGAATAGCAATACTGCTTTTCAGAGCGTCAATCGTTGGCCGGATTTACAGTACGAGTATGGGCAAGGACTCGGCGGTGCGGCGCATTACTCATATGGAGCTTCTGTCGATGGTCCCAGCACAAGCGGTACTAGTTCAGCGTACGGTCCAAAGTTTGACGGACAGCATTTTTTTCAATATGATCCCGAGACGCAGATGGTCGGAAGCGAACGAACACCGTGGAGAGCCTATGATAATATCACGAGCTTCTTTGATGTTGGAAAGACATTTACTAACTCCGTCACCATCGACGGGGGTACCGACAAAACGACAGCCCGTTTTTCGGCAACTAACGTACAGAATAAATGGATCGTACCTAACACAGGATATAAAAGGAACACGGTAGCGCTATCTGTCAATTCCAAGGTGACAGATAAACTTACGATCAGTTCGAAAGTAAATTACAACAACCGTTGGAGCGATAACCTTCCAGGGGCCGGGTATGGCAATCAATCTTTGATGTATTGGTTTATATTCTGGCAGCCAAGTGCCGATGTCAACTGGCTGAAGAATTACTGGGTGAAAGGTAAAGAGAACCTCGAAATCAGATATCCATATAGCACTTATCCGGAAAACCCGTACGCTATATCCTATGAGTTTATCAACAGCAACAACCGGCATACGTTTACCGGAAACGCACAGGCGAGCTACCAGTTTACGAAAGCGTTCAGTGCACAGGTGAGGGCTTCGATGGACTTTTCCTCGGAAAACCGGACACAGAACAGGCCATATGATGCCGGATCGAGGTTACGTGAAGGAAGCCACCGTACGCAACAGATCTTTTCTAAGGAATCGAACGCCGACTTCCTATTACGTTATGGCAAAAAATTGGATCAAGACTTTGAAATCTCTGCATCCGTGGGTGGAAGCACGCAGCAGAACGAGTATCGTCGGGAGTCGCTAACCTCGGATGGGCTTTCCTTTCCGGGAGTCTACAACCACAACAACTCCAAATATGGCGTGAAGACCGACCAAGCGATCGAGCGTTTTGAGGTAAACAGTGTATATGGATTGTTTACAGGTTCCTATAAAGACTACCTGTTTTTAGACGTCACCGGACGTATGGACTGGACGAGTACGTTGGCCGCCCCCGAATTCCCGGATAAGAAGAAAGGCTTCTTCTACCCGTCGGTTAACGGCAGCTTTATACTGTCTGAGGTTGTCGATCTTCCCAGTCTCATTAATCTAGTGAAGTTGCGCGCTTCTTTTGCCGAGGTGGGTTCCGGCGTCCAACGCCCCTATCAAACCTTGTTCGCCTATACTTCGCCCAACAGTTTGATCGGAGGCTCTTTAGCGAATCCTACATCGTTGGTTAACCCCTTGATCGAGCCGCTACGCACGCGTTCTATCGAATTTGGTACAGATATCCGGCTTCTTAAAGACCGTGTGCATATTGATGTTGCTGCTTATCAAGGAAATACCTTTAACCAGCATCTTTACCGTATTGTTGACGCAGCTTCTGGCGCGAGGACGCGCCTTATGAATATCGGCGAAGTAAAAAATAGGGGTTTAGAGGTAGCACTAAATACGAAGCAGATTGTAAATAAGGATGGTTTCAACTGGTCGTCTATGATCACCTTCACAACAAATCGTAACAAAATCGTCGAGTTGGCGGACAGCTCTTTGGTTTTGCAGCAGCGTTCGGTGGGATCAGGACAGATTGTCGCGTTCGTAGGCGGCAGTATGGGCGACCTGTACGGTCTCGGCTATCAGCGCGCTCCGGACGGACAGGTTATCTATCACGAAAGTACCGGCTACGCGAAAATAACGGAGAGCGTGGTGTATCTGGGCAACACTATTCCTAAAGGAAAGGCGAGTTTTGGTAATACAATCACCTACAAAGGCTGGCGGATGAATGTTTTGTTCGATACACAGTGGGGTGCGGTGGGACATTCCCTTACGCATTACAAAATGGCCGAACAGGGGAAAACAAGGAATACCTTGCCCGGCCGATATAATGGGATAATCGGAAATGGAGTGATCGAAAATGCAGATGGAACGTTCCGTAAAAACGATGTGATAGCGAAGGATATTGATCAATACTACCGTTCGCACTATGGCGCCGATAACGCCGAAGGGAGCACATATCCGACAGATTTTCTTAAGTTTCGGGAAGCACGGTTAGACTACACGTTTAATAGGCGACTTGCTTCGCGTTTAGGCTTACAAAAAGCAACGATAGGCGTATACGGAAGGGATCTGTTCATCTGGACAAAGTGGCCGGCTTTCGATCCCGAGTTTGGCACGCTGGACGGGTCGGATATCGTCAAAGGATTCGAGATAGCCCAGTTTCCGTCTACCCGTACGTTTGGTGTTAACTTGACTGTTGGTTTCTAACAATAAAAAGAAGATGATATTAAGAAAGTTAGTAATTGTAGGACTAGTGTTTTTGACGCTGCTACAATCATGCGATAAAGGGTTTGAGAACCTGAATACCGATCCGACGACCTCTACAGAGGCGTATCCCTATCAATTCATGGCAAATGCGCTTATCAACTCGGTGACATATAATATGAATAGGAACCGGAACTTTACAAACGAGTTGATGCAGGTTACGGTAGCTATCGGCGATGGTGATGGCCGTGTATTTCGGTATGACTTTAGAAGAAACTGGGCGGACTATCTTTGGAATGGTCACTTTATAGAACTCTCCAATTATAAGGACATGTATAGTAAGGCACTGGAGCCAATAAATTATAATCGGTCCTATCAAGGTATCTCCCTAATATTGCAAACCTGGACATATTCGATTTTAACGGATACCTATGGAGATATCCCTTATTCTGAGTCAAATTTAGGTAGAGATTCGTTAATACTCGAGCCTAGGTTTGACGCCCAGCACGACATATACGTAGACATGTTTAGCAAACTCGATTCGGCGAACAACCTTCTTCGGGCAGGAGACGCTATCGACGCTGTGCACGATCCGGTATATAGCGGTAGCGTAGCCAACTGGCGTAAGTTCGGCAACTCATTGTTTTTAAGATTGCTCCTGCGAGTAGCACATAAGCCGGAAGTGAAGGAGTACGCCATCGCTAAAATTAAGGAGATACTGGAAAGTAATCGATCAAACTATCCTATTATTGCAAACAACGACGAATCGGCCATTCTGCGCTGGACAGGCGAAGGCGCCTATGTATCACCCTATATGGCTATCAGGGTTCAGGATTTTCGGGCGGTGGCGATCGCCGAGTTTTTCATTGATTTCTTACGAGATAGCAATGATCCCAGGATCAATATCCCTGAATACGGAACCTCCAGCATTAACAGATGGGGAATTGCACCTGTTTCGGGCAATTATGTTGGTGTTCCAAGTGGATATGCGCAGGGCAGCGAAGACTATTCGAGGATGTCCTATTTCTATTCTGCCGATCAGAATAGCGGAGTGAATAGCCTACAACGTGAGCCGCTGGCAGGAATGATCATGAACTTTTCCGAGGTCGAGTTTATTAAAGCGGAGGCCGCACTCAAAGGGTGGATCAGTGGCGATCCCAAAGTGGCATTTTATAGCGGGGCAGAGTCCTGTATCAAGTTGTGGCTGCCAAACTGGTCGGGCACCATTCAAGCGCACCTCGCGGCCTCAGATATTGACTGGAGCGATCAGGATACGTTTGAAGAAAAAATGGAACGCATACACATGCAGAAATATATGGCTTTGTTTTTAGTGGATATGCAGCAATGGTTCGAGCATAGAAGGACAGGTTACCCTGTATTGCCAAAGGGGGCTGGACTACAAAATGGAGGAGAGATGCCGGCACGAATGTTTTATCCCGTTTACGTGCAATCTTCTAACCCAACGAATTATAAAGAAGCTGTGGCAAGGCAAGGTGCAGACGCTATTAACACGAAGGTTTGGTGGCAGAAGCCGTAACGTATTTTCAAGAAAGAAGTTTAACATGAAAAGAATAATTCATCAAGTACTATTTCTATTGGTACTCTCGGCCATAACGGCCGGTTGCGCTGATACTAACTACCCTGGCGGAGAGATCAGTCCCTATATTAGCATTTACGATGTGCGGAATCTGTTTAAAGGAACAGCGGTTACATTAAACCCGGAAATTTTGGATGGCTCCCAAAAGCTGGCCGCTACCGTAATATCGGATCATAGCGGGGGCAATCTGCCCGCTGGGCTATTGATTGTTCAGGATAAAAGGAGATTGGATTTTCAACGCGGAATCGCCCTTCCTCTGGGTGAGGCTGCGGCAAGTTTTGTGCCGGGAGATTCTGTGATCGTTGATATCAACGGAGGAATACTGGATCGGGTGGACGGCATACTTCAAATAAAAAACATCACGACAGACAAAATCACGAAAGTAGCGAAAGTGCCCGTATACGTCACACAAGCCAATGTTGCAAAAATTATTGCTAATCCTAACGATTATGAAAGTACCTTGGTCGCTATCGTCAAAGGAGGATTTACGTATACACCCACTGAGGGGCAGGTCATGGCCGGCGATCAGGAGATCAACGACGGTTTCGGATCGCTGACGGTCCGGACTGATGCCCGCTCTGAGTTAGCAGGGCTCCCGCAGTATCGAATGGCTAATTACTACGGCATTATTTTCAATGAAGTGATCGGTGACAGCCTTGTGCCGTACGAGCGTATGCGTATCCCGTCGGATCTTGTCGAATTAAAATCGGAATATAAAACGCCTAAGGCCATCATTACGGGGTGGTCTAACGATCCGAGAGGGACAGACGCGAATAATGAGTATATACAGTTTATGGCTACGGAAGATATCGATTTTTCGAAGACGCCGTTCGCTGTCGTGACCACAAATAATGCAAATGCTTCTACGCCAACAGGATTCCCACAAAAAGGTTGGGCCACGGGGGGCATGCGCACCTATAAATTCAATCTGACGAGCGGGTTTGCAGCTAAGGGGACGTTTTTCTACGTTGGAGGATCGAACAAGCTAATAATGAGTACCAACTCAACGAGTATAGCTCACGCCAACTGGATTACAGCATATGCATACAATACCAACGACGGATTCGATTTCGGGACGCGGACCACGAACCTTTTGGCCAATAGCGGTAATGCCTACGGCATTGCGATCTTTCAAGGGACAAATGTGGATGCTACCTCCATACCTGAAGATGTGATGTTCGTCGGCACCGGAGGGAGTCTGGTCGGGAATGGCTACGGCTATCGGATTACCAACAACGATTTTTATGATATCATCAACCCACTGACATTGGAGGAACAGCCTTTTTACCGGTCTGGATCGAATACCAATGCGATGACTTACAATACGCCGTCGGATGCTGGGTATTTTAACTTTATGGGAGGAGAGTTTAACCTTAAGCTTGGACGATGGACAAAAGCACGGGTAAAATATGCACCGTTGCTCACCAAAGAATCCACGCTGGAGGAAATCGAAGATCCTGAATTGACAACCAAGCTGATTGAGTGATAAACTTTATACTTGCCTTTGTTTGTTGATCCAACGAGAGCAGGCAAGTATCTATAAAGGGGAGGGACAAAAAAGGAGGCTCCTTGGTGAACAACCCTTTCTGGATTTCGAAATTTAGAAATCCGGAAAGGGTTGTTGTGTATTCAGGTTTTCTGCGGGCTAATAGTTACCGAATTACCGTATTGTTACCCGACTCAATATCGGCTAGCCGCAACGACGGGTCGATTTGTACCTTTTTCGGTTTTTTAGTGACCTTTACCGTATAGGAAGGCTTTGTCCAGAACCAATCCTCGAGTACAGTACGTTTTACGCCGTTGTACAGACTGAAGTTTTCTGCAGGTTTCTCCCCGCGCATTTCCCGCAGTGGGATGTAAAACAACTCTTTTGAGCCATCTTCGTATTCCACCAACAGGTCGATAGGCATCGCGAAGTTAGATTTGTTGGTCAAGGTGATTTCTGTGTCGGAAACCTGTTCAACAGCATAGTCGATCGTGCGCGTGGTGTTTATAAACAGGTTGAAGTACCATTTTAGGTTTATTCCAGAAACCTCTTCAGCTACACGCTTGAAATCGTTTGGCGTAGGGTGTTTGAACTTCCATATCTCGTAAAACTTTAGAAAGGTCTTTTCTAAATTCTGCTTACCGATAATGTACCCGAGCTGTTCGGCCAATACCTGTCCCTTGTTGTATGCTTCGTTGCTATACGCATAGTTGGTATTGTAGTAATCGGCAAGGAGGCTCATCGGCTCCTCTTTTCCGGATAGCGCCAACTTGTAATACGCGCGGTACGCGTTAATAACCGGGTTGGTTTCCAATGCTCCTTTTTTCTCGAACAAGCTTTGAAACGCAAGTTCCTCAATGTAGCTGGTAAACCCTTCGTCAAACCACTCGTCGACCGTCTCGTTGATGCCAAAAAGGTGCTGATACCAGGAGTGTGCTGCTTCGTGGAAAATAACGCCGACCAGGCTTTTTATGTTACGACCGCCCGTGACGAGGGTCGCTGTGCCGTATTCCATCCCGCCGTCGCCTCCTTGTACGATGCTATATGTTGGCCATGGGTATGCGCCGAAATGATCGGCGCAATAGTCGAAAAATTCCGTTGCCAGGCCCAGCGCCGTCTTCCAATTGCTTTTAACTTCATTGTTGGTTGGGAGAAAAACGGTGTATACCGAAACGCCCCCACGGCTTTTGGCGGAGTCAACCACAAATTTAGGATCAGCGGCCCAGACAAAATCGTGTATGTTTTCAGCCTTGAACCGCCATGTTGCCTTGCCGCCGTTCGACGATATTTTAGCTTTCCTGTCATACCCTTTGACTGCCGTAGGATTTTGCAGCTTACCCGATGCGCCAATCACATAGTCCTTGTTGATATGGATAGTGACATCGAAGTTACCGAATGGGGCGATAAATTCGCGGGCTACGTATTCATCAAGGTGCCATCCGAACTCGTCGAAATGTGCCATTTTCGGGTACCATTGTGCCATGGAGAGGGCGACTCCTTCTTTGGAGTTCCGTCCGCTGCGGCGGATCTGTTCTGGTACCTGTGCCTTCCATTGCATGACGAATGTTGCCGTTTGGGAAGGCTGCATAGCCTCAGGAAGGGTAACCTCTAGGATTGTTCCATCGACTTTAAACGAGGCTGGTTGCCCATTATAGGTCAGCGATTGTATGTCCTGATAGCCTATTTGTTCGGGTGTCAAGGTGGCTATGCGGCTTTGGTATACCGGTTTTTCCTTGGTACCAACGTTGACAGTCATCCGGGAATCAGGATCGGCGATGTTAGTCAGACGATGGTCCATCATGCTGCCGGGTTGGAACGCATTGAAGTAGAGATGGAAGTATACCTTGGCGAGCGCTTGATTGGAATTGTTGGTATACGCCAATGTCATCTTCCCCTGATACTGGTAGGTTTCATCGTCTACATCGATATCCATTTTGTAGTCGACTTTCTGCTGCCAATATCCTGCCCGTTGGGCGGAGACCAATGCTGCCGTCAGTACATAAAAAGAAAGTAACAGTAGTTTTCTCATATCTATCGGTTGTTTTTACATGTAATAATATTCGATACCTCGTTGCCTGAAAGCGTGTATCAAAGCGTCGAGGTCGTCAGCTTGCTGAAAAAGCTTGTTCCGCCAATATCGTCTCGGCGCTTTCTCCTTATGGAAGAAGATCATAAGGAGGTTGCCTCCGGACCGTGGTAAGTTCCGGATATACTTGATATCGCCGAGCATGAATGTGTCTGTTCCAGTGCCCGACTCTACGGTCACCTTTTCTTGGTTGATCGTCCATACGGACGGTGCTTTGCTCCATTTGGTGCTCAAAAAGATCAGGAAAGGCAAGCTGATTAATACGGCAAGAATCTTTGCAATTTCCTGTATCGGCATACGGGAAACGAATGCAGTGATTAAACACACCCCAGCGAGAAGCAGTAGCATAAATCTGCCGCGATGTAAAGTGGCGATGTGAAAAGTGGGGGTGCTCATAGGTCAAAAATAAGAAAGAGCAGCCATATAGCTGCTCTTTTCCTGAAATATCACGAGTTCTTTACTGATTGTTTTTTGCGAAGCCTGCGCGCCTGTAAACAGCAAATAGCCGATAGCCATAACCCCTTCCATTGTGTCAGGCTGAGCACTTCGGCGAGCTTTGTACAGGCTCTGTCGAAGCCACCCTTCGACTACGCTCAGGGTGACAGCCTCTATGTCAGCCATTCACTTTACAACTTCACGACTCAACGACTTTACGGCTTATAGCTATCTGCCATCTGCCTTTCACTTTACAACTTCCCGAATCAACGCCTTTACAGCTTATAGCCATCAGCCATTAGCTTATACTACGCAGATCTCACATCTAATATCTGACTTCTCACTTCTTCATAGCCCCTCAACCCGGGACGGGGTTTTACTTGGAAGGTCGGAAAAAGTAAAAATTAAAAAGGTAGTTGGAAATTAATTGTGAAGTCTCTAATCACGATCTATCCCCTAACTCCCAACTACCAATCACTAGAAATGCTGACGCAGTCGAACCAATGCCGGTCCTTTCCGACGCACGAGGCCGTGGAACCGTGAAGTAAACAGTCAATAGCTTACAGCCATCAGCCTTTCACTTTACAACTTCACGAATCAACGTCTTTACAGCTTATAGCCATCAGCCAATAGCCCGCTAAAAATAGAAGTACTTCTCGGGATTTACCTTGCGGTCGTTGATAACGACCTCATAATGCAGGTGTGGGCCCGTACTACGTCCGGTGCTTCCCAACAGTCCGACAATTTCTCCGGCGTCGACTGTCTGCCCCTTTCGAACACGGGTTCTTGTCAGGTGTGCATATCGGGTTTCATATCCGTTGTTATGCTTCACCATGACCAC
Source organism: Sphingobacterium allocomposti (assembly GCF_008124885.1). GTDB lineage: Bacteria > Bacteroidota > Bacteroidia > Sphingobacteriales > Sphingobacteriaceae > Sphingobacterium > Sphingobacterium allocomposti. Next base: position 9,348 of record NZ_VNHX01000009.1, on the reverse strand, counting down.
ATACCCATAATCGCCCTTATATCCGGCGAATGTAACCCGGCCTTTTGCGGTGGCCTTCACAGGGTCTCCTATCCGACCTTTTAAGTCGACTCCAGAATGCATCTCACGCCCTCTATTGGTAAAAGGGTTTCTGCGGTATCCGAAGCGGGATGTTATTCTTCCTGGATGTGGGACACCTAATGGCATACCATCCAGTTTTGCTTCTAGACTCTTCAATTGTTTCTTATAGAAAGAGGAGAGTTCGACAAGGTCATCTTCACCTTTTTCTACCGGGCCTCCCATGTTCTTCATCTTTATCTCTTTCAGGCCACGCTTTCTCATTTTTTGGTTGATCCTTTCGAGTGTGCTGTCTATGGAATTGAAAGATTTTTTCATTTCCTCCGTGGTCAGCTGGCTATTGAACTCCTCCAGCTCCAGCAGGCGATTCTGTTGTTTTAATTCATTAATTTTTTTGTCGTAAACCTGGATATATTGTGCTGAAGTGCGCTGTTTTACCACATATACAACTGTGACAATAGTCGCGGCTATAAGGCAAATCAACGAAAGGAGCAATTTTTTCCAGTGTGAAATTATAAATGTTGGTACCTGCATTCTCGTAGTGGATGTGCCATCCGGTTCCACAAAAAGCACGGCTGTCTTTTTCTTTAGCATAGCGTCAATAACGAAATCTTACTTTTATGATACGGAATACAAAGGTACCCCTTCAAGATGTTTAACTTCAATATTTTACGTTTTTTAACATTTTGGGCACCTGTTTTTATTGAAAAAAAATAAGCAACTTTGCGTATGTCTTTTGCTGCGAAACTGTTGAAATGGTACGGTGAGAACGGACGGGATCTACCTTGGAGAAACACGCAGGACCCTTATATTATCTGGCTTTCGGAGGTTATTTTACAGCAGACGCGGGTGGAGCAGGGGATGCCCTATTTTTACCGTTTTGTCGAAGAGTTTCCTATTGTAACAAAATTTGCGGAAGCGGATGAGGAAAAGATCCTGCGGCTATGGCAGGGGCTGGGGTATTATTCGCGTGCACGGAATATGCATAAGGCTGCCAAGATGGTTGTGGCCGCATTTGGAGGAAGATTTCCTACAGCCTTTGCTGATGTCATCCGTCTGCCGGGTGTTGGTGAGTATACCGCCGCTGCTATTGCTTCGTTTTCATCCAATGAGGCAAGAGCTGTTGTCGATGGAAATGTGTACCGCGTACTGTCGCGGATGTTCGGTATTTCCCGGCCGATCAACTCGACACAGGGAAAGAAGCTTTTTTCGGAGCTTGCCAATGACTTGTTGGACAAGCAGCACCCGGGGCTATATAATCAGGCCATCATGGATTTTGGCGCGGTGCAGTGCAAGCCAAAAAATCCTCTGTGTGATCAATGTATCTTCCGATTCGAATGTGCTGCGTTCCGTGAAGGGCTGACGGAGCACCTACCTGTTAAGATGAAGGGGAAGGAGAGCAGAAACCGTTACTTCCATTATTTTATCATACGCGAAGAGGAACAGCTGTTGATGGCAAAAAGAGGCGGGGGTGATGTGTGGGCTAATTTATATGAATTTCCGATGCTGGAAACGCCGACAGCGGTTGAGGTGGACGATCTGATCGGTACGGAGCAATTCGGCGCTTTTTTTCATCCTTTTGCCGTAGTGGAAACCATCGGCCCGCCGACGAAGCACGTCCTCAGTCATCAAAACATCCACGCGCGCTTTTATATGATACATAACGCGTCCGCATTGAAGGTGAAAAAGTCAGAATGGAATTATTTTTTCTGGGAAAAAATCGATAGATTAGCTAAACATAAACTTATTTTTTCATTCCTGGAAAGGAACAAACAGCTAATCATCCCCTAAATTGTAATTATGGCTAGTGTTAACAAAGTAATTTTAGTTGGGCATCTGGGAAAAGATCCCGAAGTGCGTTATTTAGAAGGCAATATTACCGTTTGCAGTTTTCCCTTAGCAACCTCAGAGACCTATACGAAGGATGGTATCCGCATGCAGCACACGGAGTGGCACAACATTGTTATGTGGCGAAACTTGGCTGAGATGGCCGTCAAATACCTAAAAAAAGGTAAGCTGGTTTATATTGAAGGGCGTTTACGTACGAGGAATTATGAAGATCGGGAGGGGAACCGCCGTTTTGTAACCGAGATTGTGGGCGAAAGTTTCAAGCTGCTTGGACGTCCTTCGGACTTTGGGCAGGGGGGGAAAGCAGCCCCGGAAGGCACCGCCGACGATGGGGAGAAAGAGCAGGAAGTCGATTTCTTAGAGAACGACAACGATAGGGACGGTTTGCCGTTTTAGTATTAGCAGATGGCTATAAGCTGTAAAGGTGTTGATTTGTAAAGTCGGGAAGTGAGATAAGGTTGATAGGGTTAATAAGGTTGATATGGTTAGTGAATGAAAAGTCGAAGATGTAAAGTCGTTGAGTTGCTGATTCGTAAAGTTAAGATCTAACACCTAACCCTTAACTCCTAATTTCTGACTTCTAACTTCTAACTTCTAAAATGTAAAGTCGTTGATTTGTAAAGTCGGGAAGAGAGAGGGTAATGGCAGATGGCTGATGGCTGATGGCAGATGGCTGATGGCTGATGGCTGATGGCAGATGGCTGATGGCTGATGGCTGATGGCAGATGGCTGATGGCTGATGGCAGATGGCGGATAGCAGATAGCTGTGGAGACACAAGATCTTGTGTCTCCACAGCCAATAGCCACTGAAGAAATTTTAAAAACCAAGGGGAAGAAATTTTTAATATTTTGCCGTATCTTTGGCGGTATGTTGCACGACAAGATTAAGCAGTATACAGAGGAGGTTAACGGGTTCACCCCGGAATCGGCTGGAGACGTGGAGAACTTTCGCCTGAAATATTTGGTGTCCAAAGGCATTGTGAAAACGTTGTTTGAAGAATTTAAATCGGTTTCTTCAGAAGAGAAACGTACGTTGGGGAAGGTGTTGAACGAATTCAAGCAACTGGTAGAAGGGAAATTTAGCGAAGCTCAGGCCCGGTTTTCAGGTCCGGTACAGGCGGTCCGTCGGGAAGAGGGCGATTTGACGCTTCCGGGGGAGGGATTCCAGCTAGGTTCCAGACATCCGCTGTCGCTGGTGCGAAAAGAGATTGTTGAGATATTTAAAAAGCTCGGTTTTGTCGTTTCGGAAGGTCCTGAGATCGAGGACGACTGGCATAATTTCTCCGCGCTTAATTTCCCGCCGGAGCATCCCGCCAGGGATATGCAAGATACCTTTTTTGTCGAGAAAAAAGACGGAAATGATATCGCCTTGCGTACGCATACGTCATCTGTACAGGTGCGGTTAATGGAAATGGGCCAACCCCCTTTTAGGGCGATTATGCCGGGAAGGGTCTATCGCAACGAAGCCATTTCAGCTCGGGCTCACTGCTTCTTTCATCAGGTAGAAGGCCTGTATGTGGACGAGAATGTGTCGTTTGCGGATTTAAAGCAAACGTTGTATCATTTTGTGCAGGAACTATATGGTGAAGGTACCAAAGTCCGCTTCCGTCCTTCATATTTCCCGTTTACGGAGCCCTCAGCAGAGATGGATATCTCTTGTACAATCTGTAAGGGTGCGGGCTGTCAGTTGTGTAAACACTCCGGGTGGGTGGAGATCCTCGGGTGTGGCATGGTTGATCCCAATGTATTGGAAAACTGTGGGATAGATAGTAAAAAATATTCCGGATTCGCCTTTGGTATGGGAATAGAGCGGATTACGAACTTAAAATACGAGATTCGGGATTTGCGTTTATTCTCCGAAAACGATGTCCGTTTTCTCTCGCAGTTCGAAACGGAAATTATTTAATCTTTTCGATGGAGGTCCGGAAACATAGACGTCGTGCAAATAGCCTCAGCCTTTCGATGGATGCGTTGCGTCCGTGCAGGCTACACAAACTTCGCCACCGGAAGGTAGACCGATCGGAAGGAGGACGACGAAACATTAAATGATGGAATCTGATAACGTCATATTGTCTATAAAGAAATCGGCGCGAGAGCTTTTCCGTCGTTACGGGTACAATAAGACCAGTGTGAATCAGTTAGCCAAACAGGCTAAAATTGCAAAAGCGACCTTTTATAAACATTTCGCCAGTAAGGAGCTCATCCTGCACGAAGTGTTAATGGATTATATTCGGGAGAACGTTCAGGATATTCTCGATAAAAATGTCAGAGAGAAAGATCTTTCGACTTTTTTAGCCAATACTATCCTTCGGGTAAGCCGCGTAACATATACGGTGTGTAACGAATTTGTCGGCTGGGAGTTTATCCGCGAGTCGGCGAATGCCCAAGAATATTTAAAAATTCTCTCGGATGATCTGGAATTTTTGTTGTTGAGTTCGTTTATACAGAATGAAACTATTGGACAGACCGTTCCGGAAGAAAGGTTGACCTTCCTGATTAAAAGTAGTAAGAGCATCGTTTTTTCCTTTGCCTTTACGGCAGTCACCGATGCCGACGTCCGCAAAAATTTTATATCCTTTCAAAAAGACATGCTTCCCTATCTGGTCCAGGCAACGCTGCTTGGTACTAACCACTAACAGTTAACGGGGCGCCCTTCGACTACGCTCAGGGTGACAACTTCTATGTCAGGCTTTGTTCCCTTCGACAGGCTCAGGGTGACAGTATGTTTAGCGATGCCTGAAAGTCTGCTTTTTTCTGAGACGAAGCTTGTCGCGTCTACTGCCTGCTAACGACTAACAGTTAACGGGGCGCCCTTCGACTACGCTCAGGGTGACAACTTCTATGTCAGGCTTTGTTCCCTTCGACAGGCTCAGGGTGACAGTATGTTTAGCGATGCCTGAAAGTCTGCTTTTTTCTGAGACGAAGCTTGTCGCGTCTACTGCCTGCTAACCACTAATTACCAACTGCTGATTACTGTCGAGAAAAAAACGTATTTTTGCACCCATTATGGGTAGAAGAATTCCACAGGACAAGCGATTTATAGCAGACGTAAATATTGTTGATATAGCCGAGGAGGGGAAAGGAGTAGCAAAGCAGGACGAGCTCGTCATGTTTATAGAGCATGCTGTTCCGGGCGACATCGCCGATGTGGAGTTGCTTCGAAAGAAGAAGAGCTTTGCCGAGGGACGATTGGTGACGCTGAAATCGGCTTCGGAGCATCGGGTAGATCCTTTTTGTCCGCATTTTGGAACATGTGGAGGTTGCAAATGGCAGCATATGAATTACGCTGCGCAGCTGCATTTCAAACAGCAATATGTGGACAACGCGTTGAAGCGTTTGGGAAAGGTTGATACGTCGTGTATGGAGGATATCTTAGGGTCCGATCAAACCGAATATTATCGGAATAAACTGGAATTCACTTTTTCGAACAAGCGATGGTTGACGACGGTGGACCAAGACGTCCCGCCGGCGGATATGCATGCGCTTGGCTTTCACGTGCCGGGACGGTTTGATAAGATCTTGGATATAGATCATTGTTTTCTGCAGCAGGATCCGTCCAACGCGATCAGGAATGCTGTACGTGACTTTGCGGTAACGCAGCACATATCTTTTTATGATCTTCGAACACATGAAGGAGCTTTGCGAAACCTCATTATCCGTACTTCTTCTACGGGCGAGGTCATGTTGATTGTTGTTTTTGCTTATCCGACCGAAGAACAGATTGCGCTTTTGATGGCGTTTATCCATGAGCGTTTCCCGGCTTTAACGTCGCTCCTATATATCGTCAATCAAAAACGGAATGACACAATTTTTGATCAGGATATTCACCTGTATGCCGGACGCGATTTTATATATGAGGAGATGGAGGGTTTGCGCTTTAAAGTAGGGCCGAAATCTTTTTATCAGACGAATTCTGCCCAGGCCTATGAACTGTACAAAATTACCCGCGAATTTGCCGGCTTAACGGGGCGTGAACTTGTCTACGACCTATATACCGGTGCAGGAACCATCGCCAACTTTGTCGCGAAATCAGCCCGTGCCGTGGTAGGGGTGGAGTATGTTCCGTCGGCAATTGAAGATGCGAAGATAAATTCAAGCATTAACGGTATATCGAATACCACGTTCTACGCTGGAGATATGAAGGATGTTCTGACGGCCGACTTCGTCGAGCGTCATGGTCGGCCGGATGTTGTCATCACGGATCCGCCACGGGCGGGTATGCACGTTGATGTCGTCCATAGGATTTTAGAGATGGAGGCATCAAAGGTTGTCTATGTAAGCTGTAACGCAGCGACGCAGGCAAGAGATCTTGCTATTTTACAGGAGAAGTATGCTGTCAGCCGTATTAAGCCGGTAGACATGTTTCCGCATACGCAGCATGTCGAAAATGTTGTACTCCTGACATTGCGGGCATAGTGTTTGTATTCCTATGATGGTTGTTTTTTTTGACTTTTAACTTTTTATCGTGGATATAGAAGATTTAATGGGTAAAGACAGGCAGGGAGACTCGGCTGAGCAGCCCAGTCCGCTGCAGAGTTTGAAGGTAGACCTTGACTTTTATAAAGAGTCGATAAAGGAAGTATCGATCGATATGGTGGCCGAGGGCTATACGTTGTATCCGATATTTATCGCGCATCAACATGAAGTAAGCATTGGTGAACCTATTTTGAGGCACGAAGAATTGAATACGCGCTGGTCTATCCACGCGAGCTCGCTGGAAGAGTTTGTCGAGCGGGGGCTCATTAAGGAAGAACGGAAAAACTATTTTATAAAGACCTACAAACCCGCGGACGAGTATATGTGCTTATTTGTCGTTGTTCCTGAGGGAGCGAACTTCGTTTTTTATCCTTACGGCTAATTACGTTTAGATTTAAAACTTTTTAACATTGCTTAGTCTAAACAATTGTTAATTTTAGCTGAATGCATTTAAAAATAAAACATATCTATCTTTTTATATCCTGCATGTTTCTGTTGCTGGGCGCGGAACGACAGGCGGTAGCGCAATCGAACAGTGGCGTCTCTGGCATTGTCGTTACAAAAGGGGGCAGTACCCGACTTGGCGAGGTGAACGTAACCAACCTTAGGACAAACAGGCGTACACAGACAAATACATTCGGCGTGTTTATTATTGAGGCGTCGGTTGGGGACAGCCTATCGTTTACCAAGACGGGATACGGTCCGGTGAAGACGGTTTTACAGACGCAGGAAGATATTCTTATCGAGATGCAGGAGGGTTTGACGCTAGAGACGGTGGTAGTCAGCCGTATGAGTAAAGAGGCTGAGATGCGTGACATGCTGGACGACTATCGTAAGAAGGGTGTATACAATGGCGGAAAGAATACGGTGGGCACCTATCTGGGAAGCCCCGCCACGGCACTGTACAACCTATTTGGGAGAGACGCAAAGAACGCCAAGCGCTTTGCTAAGTTGATGGATCGGGAATTAGAAGAGTCTAAAGTTGACCGCATATTTAATAAGTCGTCGGTAGGTGCACTTACCGACTTAGAGGGGGACGAATTGCAATCGTTCATGGATCTGTACCGCCCATCGTACAGCATGGTAGAACATTGGGGGCAATATGACTTCATGAACTATGTGAAGACTTCTCTTGAAGCCTGGAATAAAAACGGTCGCCCCCGCTCGTCCCGCTTACCTAAATTAGAGATTCCTCCACAAGAAAGATAATATGTATCGCCGATTTATTAGGAGCGACACATTTTGGCATTTACTTTGTTTATTGTATTAGAACGTTGATCAGGTGGTATCAGGAGCCGGAAGCATGGTTCGGTGTTTTGATACACTGGGACCGGAATGTTTATTCACTAAGAATACACATCGATAAAATAATAGTTGCATATGAAATGCGCATGTTTAGCACGCTTGAATGCAGATGGATGTAAATACGAATGAATAACCGATGTAGGACATTCATGCATGCCATTGGATATAAACACAAACGAATAATTATACACATATGAAAATGAATAAAAAAATAGCTGTTTATGGCTTATCGGTTGCAACATCGGCGATGCTGCTTGCGAGTTGTTCGACTATTCAGAACACGAATAGTACTACAAAGGGTGCTGTCATCGGGACAGCTGCGGGTGCCGGGCTAGGAGCACTTATAGGAGGTAAAGCCGGAAACACAGCGGTAGGTGCTATTGCTGGAGCAGCTATTGGCGGCGTCGCAGGTGGACTGATCGGTAAGAAGATGGACAGACAGGCTAAGGAGATCGAAAATACCGTTGCGGGAGCTGAAGTGATCAAGGCGGACGAAGGTATTATTGTCAAGTTCGATGAAGGAATATTATTTGACTTCAATAGTTCTACGTTGAAGTCGGCCGCAAAAACTAATATCGCCAAGCTGGTGGAAACGTTGAATAAGGAGCCCGGTACAGAAATATTGGTTATTGGGCATACAGATAATATTGGAACGCTGGCGGCCAACCAGAAGGTGTCGGAATCCAGGGCCAATGCTGTAAAAGCATATGCCGTTTCGCAGGGACTGAGCAGCGGCCGGATCAAGACGGAAGGTAAAAACTACTCGGAGCCTATTGCTTCTAATGATACAGACGCGGGGCGCGCCGAGAATCGTCGTGTGGAAATCGTTATTGTCGCAGGAGACCAAATGATTCAGGAGGCGCAGTCGGAAGCTGGACGTTAGTATAGAGCCTGAGTAAAATCATGTTACGCATATTCGTATGCTTCCAACAGGCGGTCTGAGCAACACGTCGTTTACTTGCTCCTGCTGTCCTTGAAGGCGTATTCGGATATAACTGTTTTCAGAAAGAGCTATTCAGCGATGGATAGCTCTTTCGTTTTTTGCTGTGTCCGGTCCTCCGCTGGACACAGCAAATTTGTGAAGTAGTGAAGCGCAGCGTCACTAAGGATCTTAGGATAAAAGGGAGTCTGAGACTCCTGTTTATGAGCCCGTCCGTAGAGACCGCTTCGCTCACTCTACGGACAGTGTGCTTCGATAAAGTCAGGCTGAGCCTGTCGAAGCCCAGCCTGGCATCTGTTCGACGGAACCTATCGATATCACCGGCACTATCCTTAGTGTGAAGCGCAGCGTCACTAAGGATATGATGATAAAAGGGAGTCTGAGACTCCTGTTTAAGAGTCCGTCGTAGAGACCGCTTCGCTCACTCTACGGACAGTTGCTTCGATAAAGTCAGGCTGAGCCTGTCGAAGCCCAGCCTGGCAACTGTTCGACGGAACCTATCGATATCACCGGCACTATCCTTAGTGTGAAGCGTAGCGTCACTAAGGATATGATGATAAAAGGGAGTCTGAGACTCCTGTTTAAGAGTCCGTCCGTAGTGAGCGCTTCGCTCACTCTACGGACAGTGTGCTTCGATAAAGTCAGGCTGAGCCTGTCGAAGCCCAGCCTGGCATCTGTTCGACGGAACCTATCGATATCACCGGCACTATCCTTAGTGTGAA
>NZ_VNHX01000008.1 GCF_008124885.1 Sphingobacterium allocomposti | reverse complement strand
TTGCAAAAATATCTTCCGGAAAAAGACTCGGACTATTGGATGGTAATGCTTTGAATAGTATGTTTGCCATATTGTTTGGGTACACCTAAAAATAACCATTTTTTAGGACAAACAATAAAAATCCCCGACACTTTCACGTATCGGGGATTCCTTTTTAAAAAAAGGCTTTTTAGACAACCTCCAGTGGTCCATGCACAGGCCTAATGAAAGCCTCGCAAGTTGGTATTTATGTTATTACCACGCAAATTCGACCTTAACTCCGTCGGGGTTATTTTCAAACCCTAGGAGGTAGGTTCCTGATTTAGCATCCCAGTTTTGCAGATTAAATATGTCCTGTCCGTTGACCTTTACGCGTCGCGGTTGCCGCGGAAGAAGCACTCTCGAAATTCCCGTCGTTTCTATAGGGCTTTTTGCCACGTAGGAATAATTATTCCCTGTAATCTCCTCGTCATAAACACGATAGGCAGCGGCCAATACCTGCGGCTGATGTTTGTTCTTAATGAGGTCGACGTTCATAAAGTATCCCTGCTCGCCGGGAGCAATTGTCCGTGCCGGATATACCGGGAGTTTAGGATCGAACAGATCGATTAGCGTGCCGTTGATGGTAAAGTGCTCCTCGCTGACACTCTCATCCATGACAGCAACCAGTTCGAATGGCCCCCGCCGCAGGTAAAAGCTGTTTTTAAAAGCCAACGATCCTCCCGCGGTCCGGTAGCGTTCCTGTACAGCGCGGATCAGGTCTTCGCTGGCGTTGGCCCGCATAGCATATTCTTTCGGGTCCGTACGGATAATCTGTACCGATCCCTTACCATAAGCATAAAGCCCTTCCTTAGCTCCTGCGGCAATACCCATCTTCCCGAACAGATGGTCCGCGGGCGCCTTATATCGGTTCGCACCCGTATTCCACCATTCCTGAACGGTCTGGAACGGATCGCGGTCCGTGCCGCTGTAGACAAGTTGCCCGCCAGCTTTTACCCACGCCGCCAGCTGGTCATGCGCTATCGGATCAAGCGGCTTCATATTCGCATAAGTCATCAGCAAGACCTTCGTATCCGCCAACGCCCCCGCATAACCTAAATTCTCGATGTGGACCGTCTTCACCGGTACACCGCGCTTGAGAAAAGGAAGAGCAAGTCCGTAAAAGTTTGCCAACTGCGGATCGTCATACCCTTCGTGCGTAGGAAAGCGCTGGAACATCAACGAATTCGCCATCAGCACAGAGATGCCCTCGCTACCAGAAAGTTTATTCTCGCTCAACGGCATCTGATTCAACGAATTAATCATCACCTGCATTTGTGTAGAATAGTGGCGTGGAATACGTTCTTTCCGGTCGCTGTTTGGATCCGTACGATACAATCCCTCGTAAATCCGTTCCGGCCAGGGCATAACTTCGTAATCAGCAATCTTCGGATACAACAGCTGAGCCACAAACGTAGCCTGGTAGTTCGTCTTATAGTCTACCCAATCTTTAGCACGATCCTCAATAGGATCCGTTAGGAAAAACATCTTCCGGCCTGTAGGGGCCGTCATCGATTCCATCGAACCATACTCGAGGTATGCCGTCTCGAACACACGCTCTTTTTCCTTTCCGTTAAAATAGTTCGGCTCGCGCGAAGTGCCCGTCCAAACCTGCGCAATATAACCATCTACAACCGGCAGAGAAGCCAAACTGGCCTCGGGCGAGACGATCATCCATTGGGCGTAGTTGACGAGCGAATGCGTCGGCACGTAACATTTTACATCCATACCTTTAGACTTCCCGTATTCTTTGGCAAAGGTAAACACTTCGTTCAGCGCCTTGTAGTAGAGTTGGTATTTCAGCTTGTTGGAAAGATAAGTGTTCTCCGGCGACTCATGTTGCGGGCGCCAGTCAAAACCGTAATATTTCTTCCATTCCCTTTTAAACGCTTCGCTATACCCCCCACGTGCCCAGAACTCGGGCTCCTCCATAAATATGGCATCGATTCCGGCGTCGATGACCGGTTTCACATGTTTCTCCTTCAGATAATTTAGAAAGTTATCTGTGGGTACGATATAGGGTACCATATGTCCATGCCAGATCGTGTCTTGAGCTTGGGTTACCTGTCCCTCATCCAAATGCCATTTACCATCCCATTGTCCCGTAAAGTAGTCCTGATACTCGCCCCAGGCAATACCTGTCATAAAATGAATGGTGTACCCTCTATCTTTCCAGGATTTCACCCGTTCCGGAAACGGCACCCGCCTGTGTCTGTCCGATGGATTTCCGCCTACGCCATAGATCATGACCGCATCCGCCCTATTATCGATCGTTGGACGCCACTCCCGCGATGTCTGAAACGTTGTCTTCACTTTGTCCGTCGTCTGCTGTGCCATAACCGGTCCGCAGCTTCCGAGCAGACACGCAATGCCTATATATGTTCTATTTATCATAACCTCTTGTTTGCCTGCGTTATCTTACCAATACCTCTTTTGCATCTGAGTAATTCCAACGTCGGGTGCCGCTCCCAGCCGGCGTGTCGTAATTGATGCGGGCTGCGGCGCGGATGAAGACAATACGTCCAGAAGGAATGGTTCCGTTTGATTCAATAGTAATAGGCTCGCCAACTAGGCTGTTAAACGATGATCCAGTATACAAAATCTCACTCGACCAACGCTCATCCCGAGCACGATATCCAACCGAAGAGGAATAGCTTACAAACAATTGGATATCCGTTATATTCTGAAAACTGTTGCTGTACCCGCCCATTGGCTCTATCTTCTCTCGGAACTCCTCTTCCGAAACTCCTCTCGTAACTCGTACTTTTGCTTGAATCTTACCGTTAACTACGCGCGGTTCGTCCACCCACTCCACTTTAAGAAATGGCTGCACCTCGAAGCGCACTTCGGTAACGCCCTCAATGTCTATATCTTTTGTTTCATCTGCCAATGGTACTCCTCGCTCGTCTTCGCGTAATAGCGGGATAAATGGCCCGTCTACCTGGACATTATATCTTCCTTTAAATACTCTCGTATTCTGGAAGGTGCCATCAGGTCTACAGAAAAAATCCGGATTAGGCGTAACATTATCTCCCCAGCTGGTTTCGATGAGGCGTACCCGAATGCCCTCGCTCCCCTGATCCGTCAGCACCGGCTCTCCTGTAGCTATGTCAACTACTTCACCTTTCAGTGTTTCGGCTGGAGCTGGATAATTATCCAGCTCAAACATGCTGCAGGATGCCAAAAAGAAAAGAGACGCTAATGATATAAAAATGCTTGTCTTTTTCATCTGTTTATTTTTATATTTTCTTTATTCTATTAACTTACTTTTACCAACTGCTTCCGCGTTACCTATTAGGTTGTTGGTCTATGACAGGACTTTTCGACACTTCTCCTCCAGGAATAGCAAAATAATAGTCTATTATATTGTATTCGAATGTTTTTAAACTAACCCATTGGAACCGCGCATCGAAAAAATATTTCCCGGTACTGGTCGAAAAGAAAGGGTATAATCCCCGGAAACGGTAACGAGTATTGTTACTGAACGCGTCTCTATTTTTGTTTTCGCCCCAAAATCCGTTCCTTCCTTCGTAATGCTGCACCCGCCACCTTCGGATGTCCCACTTCGATTTATGTTCGAACGCCAACTCTTTCCGTCTTTCTTTTCGTACGATATTACGCCCACTCTCTGTAGGAGTAACCGGGGCAGTAAGCAACGCCGCACCGGCCCTTTCCCGAATAGCATTCACAGCCTCGGTAGCCACCTGCATCAGATCCGATTCGTCGGGAGATCCCTCGCCTGCTAGTGCCAGCTCCACCGCTGCCTCCGCTGCATTCAGCAGCACTTCGGCATATCGCATGAGCACAAAGTGTTGATCCGAACGTCCTTCTCCCGCTACGAAAGATGGATCAGAATTCAACCATTTTCTTATGTAAAGTCCGGTCAAATTTCCCTCTCCATTATCGTAGAATGGCCCATTAGCTCCCGCAGCGGTCATTTGTTGACCGTTATAGTCTACAATTTCCTGACTTGTTCCTTCTCTCGGACTAAGATAAAGTGTCTTAGGATTAGCCCTATATGCGTTTAAGTGTTGATACCTCGTTTCAGCAGCCTGATAGGAGTAATCATTGAACAAAGGCTGTATAGGGGTCGGCCCAGTATAAACGCCAGCCCGGATTTCAATGTCCGTTCCCTTGAATCGATCTCCCGGAAAAATAACGTAAGCCCGTAGGCGGGGTTCCGCATTCTTAAAAAAATCGAGAGGTGTATCGTAAAGCAGGTACTCACCTTGCGTGTTCGAGTTGCCGGTTGTTACCTTAACCGTGCCGTCTGGATAGCGGTCGAAGCCCTCAAAAAGTTCCAAAAAGTCTAATGTAGGACAGGTCCCTGATGCCAACGGTGCTTTAAACACGAAAGGCGCACTATAGGCATCGAATCCGTGCGTATGGACCGGGAAAGAATATTCTTTAACGTAAATATTTTCGAGGCTTTCCAAGTCGCTGAACATGTCCACCATGTTTTGGTATTGCGCTTCTGGATTGTTGGCTTCCCACCTTTTTTTATAGAGGGAATAGTTTCCATGCTTTATAATCTCCCGGGCAGCTAGGTACGCTTCTCTAAAATACTTCTTTGATGCTGCTTGCCAGGCATTTTCCGCGAAGCCGATAACGCGTACGCCGGTCTTTTCGCCGAGTCCGGTTAGACGTCCCGGCACTGACTCGTTATACTTGGCCACACTTCCTGCGTAAAGCATTGCGTCTGATTTATACGCCAGGGCTACATATTTATTCGCGTAACCTTTCTTCGGACTCGTCAACGACAGCAATTCGACGGCCTGATCAAAATCGGCGAGGACCTGATTCCACGTATCTTCCTCGCTGGAGCGAGGTACCTCAAGCGTCGAGAGTTCAGCAGGATAATGCAGCACCTTTGTCACGAGCGGCACGCCTCCAAATCGCCTAGCCATAGCGTTGAACACCATCGCTCTAACAAAATAAGCCTCGCCGAGATAATGATTATATATAGGTTCGGGAAATGAGCTTTGGTACTGGGGGAGCGTCTCAATCAAATAATTGGCATCTCTCAGCAAAGTCATGGCCTGACTCCAATACGGCGTTCTTTCGCCGGTAAATGCCGAGCTAATCCCATCACGGTTTAGCGCCTCGCCGGTGCCCTCAATACCCAGCGCCCCTAGCCAGGAGTTAAACTCCACGCCCCACTGCGCCATATACTTGAAATCTTCAAAGGGCATATTACTGTACATCCTTGACAAATAAATCTCGACCCCTGACTCGGTAGTCAGCAGGTCTTCATCCCCGATGATATTTGCTGGCGGGATATCCAAATCCACACACGAAGTGAGTAGCACGAAGACGACCACGGTAAGTCGATATATCTTTTTCATTTCAAATAGTTTACTTTTTTAACGGTAATGAAGCTTGCATAAATTATTCATTAGCTTTGGTACTTGGCCGTTTATGCAGGTTCATATCTAAATAATTGTTCGTAAAAAACGCTAGTTAAAAACCCAGCGACAGCCCTGCTGTAAATGTCTTATTTAACGGGTACATCCGTCCAAGATCGTCGTCCGGATGTTCCGGATCGACAAATTTCACGTTCGTGAAGGTCAAGAGATTGTACGCGTTAGCAAAAATTCTCAAGCTCATAGTCGACAGCGCACGAAATTTCGGAAGGGTATATCCAAGTTCTATACTTTTAAGACGTAGGTAGGCCGTACTCACGCGATTAAACGTGGAATTGGCAAACGGATAGTTACCCGTAAAGCCATAATGGCCGCTGATCCATTCCAAGGATGGATCCCAGGGATCCGCCTGCGGATCCACAGGGCGCCATCTATCGGTATACTGCTCGAGGGTTCCGCCACCGTTGGTTCCCCATATAGCATACAAGGGCTCTTTGTATTCCATTGAGCCAAGCGCAGATCCTTGCAACAAGAAGCTCAGGTCGAAGTTTTTGTAATTGGCATCAAATACAAAACTATAGTTAAGCCATGGTGTTTGGTCGAAAGCTACGGGATGTACATCTAGATGGTTGATCTCTCCGTCGCCGTTCCAGTCCAAGTATATGTAATCCCCAGGCAATACGTCTCGATCTTTGTATATCGGGTAACTCCATATATCTTCCCAAGTCTCGTAGCGTCCCACGCCTTGATAACCGAACTGCATTCCTTGAAAACGGTTGTTCAGGTTATCATTTCGCCAACGGTCGTAAGAGTTTCCCCAAGGCCCTTTCTCTGATGCAACAAGATATTTCTGACGTGTGATTGTTCCAATGGCTTTCACCCGATAGGATAGATCGCCTATTTTGTTCCTATGCGAAATTTCTACATCCATTCCAAAATGCTTATCGCTATCGAGATTTTCCCGGGGAGCAGTGGCTCCAACGACGGTCGGAAGCTCCGCGGAAAGACGTGCAAAACGGCCATGTCTTTCTCTTTCGAAATAATCGACCGAAAAGCCCAACAGGCCGTTCCATCCTTCAAAATCGACACCGAGGTTTAAGGTGTGAGCGGTAAACCATGTTATCATCTGGTTAGGTAATGCCAGCGTAGAAACGCCATAGACAAATTGGTTGCCAAACATATATCCAGGAGCGTACTGGTTATAGTAGCCCTGCGACGCATTTCCCGAAGTAGCAGGATAAGTATATCCTGTGGCCCAGTCGTATTCGAGCGCACCGTCATCGCCCAATACGCCATAACTTGCACGCAACTTAAGCTGGTTTACAAACTGCATCCTTTCCCAGTTCTTGAAAAATGGCTCCTCGGATATACGCCAAGCTACGGACGCTGACGGAAAGAAGCCCCATTGATGACCTTTGGCAAATTTGGACGAACCGTCGTACCGGAACTGGGCCTCCGCAATATAACGGTCATCAAACGTATAGTTAGCCCTTCCAAACAGTGCAGAATTGGCCGTTTGATACACGTCATTTAAGGAACTGCTCATTCCTCCCCGCTGGTCTTCGTCTACACCACCAAACAGGTAATCCATCCCGAACGCTAGGTTACGTTGCGCATAAAAATTGTCACCGGTGTGCTTTTGCGATTCCCAGCCCACCAATCCATCCAACCGATGTCTCGTATTAAATGTCCGGTTATAATTAACGATAAATTGTCCCAGCACCTGTTGTCTATTGAACATTTCTCTCCGTATCTGGTTCGGAGAACTGTTATTATACAGTTTTGCATCATAGGAGCCAGTCAGCTGATTGTAAGCATATTGATAGTACTCTCTCCGGTTGATATTGTTGTCATCCATACGGTAATCGTAGCTGACCATAGCCTTCGCCGACAAACCTGTCAAAGCATCATTAAGCGTTCCAAAATTATAGTTAAGGCCCGCGGAAGATTGGAAGACCTTCTGGCCGTGTTTACGGTAACCCGAGATGTCCGACGTCATCATCGCCACGGTATTCTCCTCAAGATCTAGCCCGTCGTAGTTGAGCATAGTGTTCTCGGGATCTGCATATGCCGGAAAAAGCACCCCCTGACGCCAATAGTTTCTAATGATATCAACCGAACTGGAATAAGGGCTATTGCGCTGGTCCATAACCCCGCTAAGGTTTAGGTCAACGGTTAGACCGTTAGCAATTTCGGTGCTGATATTAGAGCGGAGGTTCACTTTACTATAGTTAAGGTCGCCTGATTTGAAGAACCCTTGCTGATAGAGGTGTCCCATTCCAATGTAATATTGCGTCTTTTCGCTTCCTCCTGTAATACTTAGATCGGACTGGGTCTGTGGTGAGTAATCGGAAAAAATCAAGTTCGTCCAATCCGTTGCACGACGCGCTCCCGATCTAAACGCTTCGAAATCGCTGTCCGTGTAAATAATATTGCCACCGTTAATATTGTTCATGGCCATCTCGTTGTAGATGGTCATTGTCTGGTATGGGTCGGCAAGTACCGGTAGCCCGGATGGACGCTGAAACGTGTAGGAGCTGTTGAGCGAAATGCTCGTATGGCCGGTACGGCTTCCCTTTTTAGTCGTCACGAGAATCACACCGTTAGCAGCTCTCACCCCATATATTGCAGCTGACGCATCTTTCAACACGGAAACATCTTCGATGTCGTTTGGATTAAGCCGTTGAAAATCGGCTGTTGTGCGCGGGACTCCGTCGATAACCACCAAGGGGCTGCCGAGGCCACGGATATCGAAGTTAGCGGCGAACGACCCGGGCTCAGCACTGCGCTGCCAAACCCGTACGCCAGGAACACGTCCCGTAAGCATGTTTTGTGGATTTTCATTGCGGGTTTGTTGCATTTCCGACCCCTTGATTCCCGACACTGCTCCCGTTAAGGACACCTTCCGCTGCGTTCCATATCCAACAACAACAACCTCTTCCAAGGCGGCTTCATCGACTTCTAAAATCACGTCGATACGGCTTCGCGTGCCTACTGTCTCCTCTACGCTTAAAAATCCTACAAAAGAGTAATGTAATACTGCGCCTTGCGGAACCTGAATTGTGTATCGCCCTTCGACATCTGTACTGGTCGCAACCTGTGGCGAAGCCCCCTGTACAGATACCGACACCCCACCAAGCGGCTCTCCGTTGGAACTTGTTACGCGCCCAGACACATTTATCTGCTGGGAATCACAAGAAACCCAAACAATATCGTGTAAATAAATAGTTTCGTTTCAATAATTAAATTCTTGGTCATGCTGGTTCTTTTTAACACTATTGATTAGCTATTTTGTTTGTTCATATCTTGACAAAACCGCATACTCGGCCGCAAAAGCGAAGGTGAACATCCCCTCCGTATTGTTTTTACCTCGATCGCGGTTCCAACCGACTAACAAGTTTGTTGGCAAAAATCCTTTGTAGAAAAAATGTTCATACGCATAGTCCAGATTTTTCTGAAATGCGTCAATGTAGCTGTCTGTATCTTTATGAAGCGGGTAAAAGTCGACATACCCCCGCATCAACACCCCGTTGAACCAGTTTCTAAAGCCACTGATGTCGAAGGTATAATGGTCAGCAACGTTTACTCCTTTTTTGGCGAAGTAAGAAAAGCTTGCGTTAGCCAGTGCTGTGCCGTCCACGAGATATCTATCGTCTCCTGTCACGCGATACAAATCGGCTGCTCCCGACAGCATTGTACCACTGTTATAGGTAATGGCCGGTCCTACCCGGTCGCGGCATGTAATGCCCCGACGATAGCTAACCCCTCCGATTTGCTCCAACTGTGGAGATCCCGGCGTACAGCCTCCCATCATGTCATCATACACCCCGTCACCCCGAAGAAGATAATTTTTTTGCCACTCATAGATCTTTTTCGCGAATAGGAGATAATAATCGCTTTTCTTCACTTGTACAGATTTTCTCGTTCTCCGGTCCGTCTCGTCAATGTAACGATGCGCGATTTCATCAGTTTTACCTTTGTAGAGTTCGTGTAGCCAAACCAACGGGCTTATCATGGGCCCATTACTACAAGCATGCTTCGTAACATATCCGGGACCCCAAGAAATACCACCAACCTCGTTCCCGTTCTCGTCAATAGTGCAATCCCACCCGTCAAGCACATACGCCGTGAGATATTCCGCTTTTTCCAAAAACAGTTCGTTGCCGGTAACTTTATAGGCTTCTAAAAACTCCCGGATCAACCACATCTGGTCATCATACACGTTTTCAATCCCCTCTACCTGTGCCCCACCTTTCGAATTGCCCCGATTCACGCCGTACACCGTCCACTCATTGGTGCCGGTGTAGGAGGTCAGGGTGAATGTTCCTAGGTAATAATCCGCCCCATCGTAGAGCTTCATAAGTTCTTGTTCGTACCGATTAAAATGGGCGTCGTAGCGGGTAGCATCCCCTTGTTCCTTTTCGGCTTCAAGGGCTCGAAGAATGGCTGTAACAGCCTCAATCGCACTCGTGTACATCCACACGCTACCTATTTCATTCGATCGGGTTTCGGAATAAGGGTTATAGTATCGCGCCATCGTCATCCCACTTCCCGTAAAGTAAGCTTCAAGGGCGTTATCTGTAATCTCCATAGCGCGGGTCAGTGATCTCGTCGCGAGGTTGGTCTCTTCCGGCGGTGTTGTCTCATCATCGTTTTTCGCCTTATCACAGGCGCTGACAAAGAAGCATAAAAGGCTCCCCATCACGATAATCATACTTTTTTTCAATTTCATCTGTTTATTTTTAGTGGTTAATGAGAGCTCGTGTAAATAGCATTGCCCTACGTGTCAATGCTATTTACAGCGCGGTTGTATCTGTTAAGCTTATTTGATTAATCCAGTCTAATTTGGTGTATCACCAACTTGTTCTCTCCGGTATTTGCTTCGCCATTGTATACGCCAAGTGCTAACGTCACATCGGAACCGTTGAATGCGGATAGGTCGTACGTAAATAAAGCGTATCCCTCCGGATTGTTGGCTCCCCCGTCACCATGCTTGAATCTCCAACAGCCATCGCTCGCAGGCGATGCTTCCTGCGCAGTATTTGAGATGGGCGAAAGATGGGTAACTGTTCCATCGTTCTTGATTGCAGTCAATTTAAAATAGGTGAAGTTGCTTCCGAAATTACGGGTACTAAAAGTCAGCCTGTTGCTTCCTGATGCAACGGAGAATTTAGCATAGAGATAGGCCTCCGGCACCTTGGTATCCACCTCTGGCGTATTCCGCGTCTTGATGATATATCCTTCGGAAGGAAATACTTCCGGGTCCTTTTTCAGCGGCATGAACATCCACCGGGCGGCAACGTGATCCACGTTCCTCCAAGAGCGATAAGCATCAACATAGTTGTCGCGGTTGCCACTTATTGGACTGATACCGGTAAACGATTTTTTCGTGTGAGGCATGGTAGATCTAACAGTTTCGTGAGAAAGTTTCCAGCCATCGATAACTTCCGCGCCGGGAAGCCAATCCCAATTCTCCACTTTTCGATCCGCAAATCGGATTGCTCGCAAAACAAGTTGCTTCCAATAATCGCCAGTCGATTGCCTATATATACCGATGGCTATGATAACTTCCTTGCCTACATAAGCGCTTAGGTCGAAGTCAAAATCTGCGTAACTCCCAGATCCATAGGTACGGGTTTCGCCTACTTTCTCCGCTTTCGGCTGGGGGGCGTTCAGATCGATCACCTGTACACCGAAATAGGCTGGTGCCGAGGCATCTGCATTATGGGTTTGAAGCCTTAGTGACAGAATCTTATTATCATCCGTAATCAATTTACTGCCATAGACGAAAGAATCGAAGACGTCCATATCAGCGGGGTTGTTTCGGTCTTCCCCGTTGTTTCGGATCTGCAAGGTGGTTCCTTCGTTCTGTTCCTGCCATGCACCTCTAAAGTCTAACGTGCTCATGTAATTACATGCCCAATCCCAATGCGGATAGGCATCCGCATTCCGCCCTCCGCGATACTCATTATAATACCACTTTTCGGCACTCCTCAAGTCGATAGCTGTTAATCCAGGCAGGAGCTCTTCACTTCCCATCTGAATATCCAGCGTAGCAACACCATCGACAAAATCATCCGGCACTACCGTTCTCACGATAGAAACATATCCAGCCTTCGTAAATGTGACCGTGTAATTATTTTCAATCAGGTTAGGAATGACAAAAGTTCCATCTGCGTCAGTCGTGGCGGTTCCACCAACCATGCCAATGGACACGGTTACGCCCGAAAGTGGCTCTCCTGCCTGAAGCGCATCGGTCACCGTTCCTACGATCCGTGCAGAAGCGCTGATCATATCTACACTAATGGTAGCTACCCCATCATCATCAAAATCGGCAGCCGTGACCGTCAGGCCGACAGCCATCCAGCCATCCTTTTCGAAAGTTACCGCGTGTGTCTTATACGTCACGTTGTCAAAAGAATATGTTCCGTCGCTTCCGCTGGTCGTCACCTCATCTTCTTCGTTAATACCAGAAAGAGTCACTGTCACGCCGGAGATAGGGTCGCCATGGGCATCGGTCACCGTTCCCCTCACAGTTCCCCGCTGAATATCCGTAACATCGCGGCTCTTTTCGCAGCCAAAATGTAAGATGAACATCAACGCCCCAAGCGTTACATAAAATACATTTTTCAAGTTCTTCATTGGATTTTAAATTTCATTCATTTTCAATTAGGTTCTTCGTTATATGGCGTTGAGCGACTACAGCCCCCCGGGCAGTTCGTGCTTGGCTAAAATCGCGTACTGTGCCGCGTAGGCAAACATGAACATGCCTTCGACGCCCTGCTTTTCCTTGTCTTCCGCCCACCCCTTCAACAGGTTTGTAGGAAGGAAGCCGTTATGGTTGAAGTGAGCAAAGCCATAATCTAGATTCTTTTGGAAGGCATTCAGGTAGACTGCCGGTTCCCCGAATGCGGCCGCGTCATGATACCCCCGTAGAAGGATTCCGTTAAACCAGTTCTTGAAACCGTCCGTACCGAAGCTGTAGTATTCCGGAATATCTCTCCCCAGCGAGGCGAACTGCGCAAAGCTCGCTCTAGCGAGACTACGGCCATCTTCCAGATATTTGTCATCGCCTGTGGCACGGTAAAGGTCTGCTGCGCCCGATAACATTGTTCCGCTATTATACGTATAGGCCTGCCCGACGGCCCGGCTCAAAGCGGTGTTCGCCCGGTAACGCACACCATTCACCTCTTCATAGCGAACGTCGCAATTCGGGACGCAGCCCCCCATCATATCCGCATACACGCCTTCGGCATTGAGCAGCATACTTTGCTGCCACCCGTAGATACTGCGCGCATAGTCCAGATAATATTGTTGCTTTGTCACGTATCGGCTGCGGCGTGTCCGGCCGTCTTTTTCATCCACGAAGCGGTGTTCTATTTCATCAGGCTTTCCTTTATAGATTTCATGGAGCCACACCAGCGGACTGATTAGCGGCCCGTTGCTGCAAGCGTGCTTGGTCGTATATCCCGGCCCCCAAGGAATACCACCATTCTCCTTTCCATTTTCATCGCGCGTCACATCCCATCCGTCAAGGACATAGGCCGTCAGGTATTCCGCTTTGTTCAGGTATTCCGCTTTCCCCGTCAGCTTATAAGAGTCCAATAGCTCTCTAATCAGCCACATCTGGTCGTCATAAACGTTTAAAACGCCCTTCACGTTTGCCTGTCCCTTTTCTTTTACCCGGTCTACCGCATACACCGACCAGGTTCTGGTCTGTGTAAACGAAACCAGTTCAAACGTACCTAAGTAATAGTCGGCATTCGCGTAAAGTTTGTCCAATAAGTCTACATATCGCGCATAATGCAGGTCGTAAAGACGACTATGGCCCGACTCCTTTGCCTGCTTAAGCCCTGACAGGACGGCGTTCACGGCCTCGATCCCCGCGGTGTACATCCAAACAGAAGCACGCTCCTCCGACTTAACGTTGGTAAAGGGGTTGTAAAAGCGACGCATCTCGAACGTGGTAGGATCAAAATAATGGCTGATGGTTACATCGATCAGGTTTATAGAGCGCTCCAGGTTCTGGACAGCCAGGCTCGGCGGATTATTTCCCGTCCCGTTAAGCCCCGGCCGCGACGGATACGCCGCGCATCCAGCGCAAAGTACAGTCGTGGCAGCCACGATCAGCAGCACCGAACAATAAATGGTAGTAGCAAAAATCTTCATTTCAAAAGATTGTTTAATCAGATTTATAACACAGTATTTTTAATTGGTGAAATACGTTATGACGCGGATTTCGGGAACAAAATAGAAACAGGGGGATTAAAACGTGGGTTAAAAAACCGCTTTTAACCTAAAAAAAAAATGTTAACCCCGCATATTGTGGGTCTTCCTCCGGTGGATTTCACCTTTGCGTAGTAAAGGTGTTCCATAGATTTGCTTTGTCATGGAGAACCGCTCGAACCATCCGTCGAGCGCCTGTACTAGCTCTTCGACAGGCCCAGCGTAGCATTGTCAGGCAGCGCCTGTCGAAGCCCGGGAGGAATACACCATTTTCCAGCGGGAATTTGGTCGTGCACCCCGCACTAAATCGTTTTGTCTTATATTTATTATCTTTGTCATAAAGTTACGTTGGAAAAAGCCTAAATGAGATTGATCGTCCGAAACATGCACAGATTCCGAGTGAGATGCTCCTTCCTTGCCGTTATTACTTTGATGGTATTCCTTATCTCTTCGGAATACGTTTCCGGTCAGGGCATTCAGTTTACGGGAGGCAACCGTCCGATTGAGCAGCGGACTTCGGCCGATTTTTTCCCAAAAAACGCTACGCAATTCCGCGGGCATTTCACCCTCACCTTCGACCTCCAGCTCCCCAACGATGACAGCGGCGGATACATTGTAAGGATTCAGGAAAAACAACAACGTCCGATTTTCAATTTATACTATAACGAGGAAGATGACCATGCCTTGTTCCTGTTAAACGAGGAAGGAAAAACAAGTCTCATCAGCGCGCGTATTCCGCTTCAGCATCTCAAAGACAGACACTGGTTTCCGGTACGCGTCATGTTTGATCTACAGAAGGGACAGGTCGCACTGCAAATCGCCGACCAGCCGGAGCAGACGGCCCCAGCCTCCCTGCAGTCGCCCTATGCCCCCCGTGTCACATTTGGGAGAAGCGATTATATGATTGATGTTCCCTCGTTTTCACTCCGCAATTTCCAGATTGGCAACCTCGAAAAAAAAATCATCTTTCCACTACGCGAAAGCGCAGGTAACAAGCTACACAATGCTTCCGGCGAGGTTATGGGAAAGGTGACAAATGGAACGTGGCTGCTAAATCACGCCTACCATTGGCAAAAGCATGTTTCCATGTATTCTTCGAGTCCTGCAGCGTCCGAGTACGACCCGAAACGGAAGTCAATCTACTACATTAACGGCGATTCTCTGCAGATTTACCAGGTGCAGACTGGGCAGAAACGCTCCATACGGTTTCAGACGCCCTGCCCGATGAAATTCAAATTAGGCAATAGCTTCATCGACCCACAGGAGGATAGGCTCTACGTTTATGAAACTTTTTATGTTACGCCTTATGAGGGCCCTACTGTAGCGAGCTTGGATCTTCAGAATTTCACCTGGCGGGCAGAAAGCGACGACTATCCCCATCGGGAACTGAACCACCACGCCTCCCATTTTTTACCGGATTACCGTAAACTGCTCGTGTTTGGCGGATTCGGAAATACCGTCTACAGCAACGATCTTCGGTTTTACGATCTGAAAAGCAAACGCTGGTCGATGCCGACAGGTTTGCGGGGCGATCCGATTCTTCCGCGTTACTTCACGTCCATAGGCCGATCGGGCATAGATGGTAAACTATACATCTTCGGCGGGATGGGCAACGAATCCGGTCAACATATTGTCGGACGACAGTACTTTTATGACCTGTATACGATAGATCCTGAAACGGGACATTCCAAAAAACTATGGGATCTCCAATGGGAAGAAAACCTTTTTGTACCCGCACGGGGGCTAGTTATACCGGACACGACGTGGCTATATATGCTTGGCTATCCCGAGCATCTCACGCACTCGCACATTAAGTTGCGGCGGTTCTCCATCCGGGACGGCAAGCACGAAGAGCTCGGCGATTCCATTCCTATTTATTCAGACCGGATTAGTACACGTGCCAGGCTATATTTCGACGCCCATCTCGGGAAACTAATCGCCTTAGTACAAGAGTCCGACGACGACGTTCGGTCCAAACTCACCATATACAGTCTCGACTTTCCAGCTATCAACGAGGCACAGCTGCATGCTTTCCCGACCAAGCGCGGAAGAACCGTCTTGCCTTATGTCGCGGCCGTCATTGCACTCTGCGTCGGCAGTTTGTTATATACACGCTACCGCGGTCGCTACAAGACGCGCACGTTACCCGTATCACCATTGTCCGATGAACCCGACGGCACCGAAGCGCTGCAGCCTGCTACAGCGCCACACATCAACCGTATCTACCTTTTCGGCGACTTCACCGTAGTGGACAAACAGGGCATGGATATTTCCCACCTGTTCAGCACCCGGTTACAGCAGGTGTTCTGTCTGATACTATTCCAGAGCGATGCCGCAGGTATAAGTTCCAACCTGCTCAGCCACCTTCTTTGGCCAGATAAACCCAAAGACAAAGTCAAAGCTTCCCGGGGGGTGGCCATCAATAGTTTACGAAAGGTGCTTAGCGAGTTAGATGGGATAGAGATAATTTACGAAGACGGCCACTACCGTGCGGTGGTCGGATCGGCCTGTTATTGCGACTATCAATACCTAAAAGAGCAGCTGGCGGCCGGCATGGATATCCTTTCCGATGAAATCTTAGCCGTACTGGAGCGGGGCGAGTTCTTATTGGGTATGGATGATCCGATCTTTGATAAGATCAAAAACAGGACAGAAAGCATGCTGATCGGTGCCTTTCAGGAGTCGATGGCCCAGAGCCGTGAACAGAAGAACTGGATCAGGCTGTTTCGCGCAGCTACGATGCTCCTTGCGGTAGATCCGGCGAACGAGCCTGCCCTGGAAAACGGTCTCTACGCATTAGCCAGAGGCCATATGGAACAGCGGCCGACAGACTTCTACAAACGGTTTAGCGACAACTACTGTCGTTTGATGGGTGAAGAATATAATCGTTCGTTTGAGGAGGTATGGCGACAGGCTTCGCGGTAGAGCAGCACACGGACTCCACCACAGATCCATGTGCGAATCCGGTCGTACGGCGGTATCTGCCGCGCTGTCGCGGACGGTCCAACTGCGCTCAGCATAACAGCCGGTAGATTCCATGGACGCTACCGGCTCGTTTATCTCAATACCGCCATCCTAAATATTTCCTTTTTTCATTTCCTTCACAGCGTAGTCGACTGAACGCGCCGAGAAAGCCATATAAGTTAAAGAAGGATTCTGTGTCGAAGTAGATGTCATCGACGCCCCATCCGTTACAAAGACGTTCGGCACGGCGTGCATCTGATTCCACTTGTTCAGCATAGACGTCTTCGGGTCGTTCCCCATGCGGACGCCCCCCATTTCATGAATATCCAATCCTGGTGCCTGCCAGCGATCGTCCCGGCGGATATTCGTGAATCCTGCTTCCTGGAACATCTCTTCTAACGTATCCAGATAGTCTTTTTTCATTTTTTCATCATTATCGTCGTAGTCGATATGAACTTTCAATAGCGGCATACCCCAGTCGTCCTTCTGCTGTGCATCCAGAGCGACATAATTGGATGCCTTCGGGATAGTTTCGCCCATCATGTGGGAGCCAACGCCCCAATTACCGAGCTGCGGATTGAGGAGAGAGTTTTTCAGATCATCGCCGAATCCGGATCGGTCAGCATGCGAAGAACGCCAGGCACTAAACCCCGCAGCATATCCCCTCAGGAAATCCGTCTCTTGCCTATGCAGGTTTCGGAACCGCGGAATATAGCCTCCGCCCGCAGGGTTTCTTCCGACTGTTTTAAAGTCTAGCAGGCCTTCATACTCGCCATATATCCTTGCGCTATAATTGTGAAAGGCTACATATTTTCCTAATGTTCCGCTATCGTTACCTAGGCCATTCGGAAACCTGTCCGAGCGGGAGTTCAGTAAAATCAGGTTGGTATTGATCGCCGCCGCATTGACAAATATAAGTTTAGCATAAAAGTCGATTTCCTCCTTCGTATTTCGATCAATGACCTTGACACCGATCGCGCGTCCTTTATCGCCATCGTAAAGGATGGAATGAACCACGGCGTCGGGTCGCAACGTCATATTTCCTGTCTTGGCTGCCCACGGCAGTGTCGAGGCGTTCGAGCTGAAATAACCTCCAAAAGGACAACCCCGTTGGCACAGGGTGCGGTTCTGACATTGTGTCCGTCCTTGCTGAATATGAATCGGCTGAGGCTTGGAAATATGCGCGCACCGGGCTGCTATCACCTTTCGGGAGGAATATTTGGCTTCTACTTTCTGCTTAAAGTATTTCTCTACAACATTTAATGGATAAGCCGGCAGGAATTCGCCATCCGGCAGCTCGGGTAAGCCATCGCGGTCGCCTGAAATCCCGGCAAAACGCTCTACATAATCATACCAAGGTTTCAGATCGGCATAACGAATCGGCCAATCGACAGCAAAGCCATCGCGCAGGGGCCCCTCAAAGTCGAAGTCCGACCAGCGCTGGGTCTGTCTGGCCCACAACAAGGATTTGCCCCCGACCTGATATCCGCGGATCCAATCAAAAGGCTTCTCCTGTATATAAGGATGTTCCTTGTCCTTTACGAAAAAGTGCGCCGCGTCTTCGTGAAATGCGTAACAGCGGCTGACAATAGGATTCTCCTCCCTGACCTTATAGGGCATTTCATTCCGGTGCTCGAATTCCCACGGATACAGGTTTGTCGTCGGATAATCTTTCACATGCTGCACGTCGCGGCCTCTTTCCAATACCAAGGTTTTTAATCCGCGCTCTGCCAGCTCCTTTGCCGACCACCCGCCGCTTATTCCCGAGCCGATGACAATCGCATCGTACGTTCTATCTTTTCGTGAGTCAATATTTATATTCGCCATACTATGCTTCCACTTTTACCGCGCCATCGTACCGGCCGGGCACCAGTTCGTAAACCAATTTATTCTTCATGACGTACTCGGAGTTGAGATACCCTTGTATCGTACGCTGCTTCAATATATTCAAAAAAACATCGTCCTTATCCAGCGCGCTTAGGTAGGCAACACGATCTTCCATCGGCTTGTCCGACAGTCCAGACGCCTTGCTCAGCCCCTGCAGGAACAACTCCTGATCTTCCGGGCTATGGCAGTCATCTACCATTTTCATCACAAAAAGATGGATATTTAATTCTTTTGCGCCAGGGCTGTCCGTCTTGGGAATAATCGCGTCTACGAGGTCCGACAGTAATGCCTCATCTCCCGCGGTAAACTTTACGTTGTTTAGGGCAATGGACGCTGTATTGGTGTTTGTCGAGCAGGATGTTGCAATCATCATCCCTCCCGCCAGGACAAACAGCTGTTTGATGGCCGATCTTCTATCCATAGATGTGTGGTGTTAAGGGCTCTAAGTTAAAAAAATTATATGGAACATGCTAAGGCAGGGACGGCAACAGCAGTTCCCGCACCTCCTGAAGGCCCGGCAATAGGATCGGGGCCTCAACCAGCTTCCGTCGCTCCGCAGCCTGCCTTGTAACGGCAATGCATGTTAAACCAGCCCCTTGGGCCGACGTAAAGCCCGTTGATGTATCCTCGATAGCTACCACCTGCTCCTTAGGAAGACCCAACAGCGTTGTAGCCAAAACATAGGGTTCGGGGTCCGGCTTCGGACGGGAGACTTTTTCGCGCGTTACAAAAAATTCAAAATAGGACAGCAACCCGTGGTGTCCCAGGACCGTGTCCACCGTGGTCCGGAAACTGGACGTGACCAACGCTATCCGCTTTCCCGCAGCCTGCAATTCATCTAAAATTTCGGCTGCGTAGGGCATCAGCGCTATGTTAGTCATATCTGATTTAGCATACGCTGCTCTGGTCTCCTTCCACATGAATTCATCAGTCGTTTCAATTCCCCACTTCTCGCTTAGAAAGCGTACGTTGTCCACCAACGTGTGTCCCGCAAAATACTCGATCCAGTCGTCATAACTGATCTCCAACCCAAAATACTGCGCCAGAATGGGCTTCCAGTTACTATAATAAAAATGTTCGGAGTCTATTAGTGTTCCGTCTAAATCAAATAATACGGCCTGAATATTTTTCATCCCATAAATGTAAGCGTATTCGCCGACACAAGAACGAACATCGCCTATTTTTTTACAAACCAGGCCATCTGCAAGGTGGCACTAAAAACACCCCAGATACACGGAATCGGAAAGCTCATCGATCAACATATCGTGATAGCCAGCATAGACATGTAGCGGCCTTGCGTTCTCCCATCCCCGCTGAAGCTCTACAGCACAAGTTCCAGTTCCTGCACGCAAAGTTACACTGTACATATCGGCACAGGTTTCCAGGTCGTATACAATCAGAACGAGGTTCTGCCCGATATACCCGATTTTATCTGCAAATTCCAAGTTGATCGTATTGCCAGCTCTTTTAACACCGGTCACCACAGGAGGTTGAAGTGTACCCCGCATAACAAGAACCTTTTCTGGATTTACATAAGGAACATTTCCGGGGCCATAGTCGATGGCATGTTTAAATGTGTACGACTGCGCCGTCTGAAAAGGTCCTACCCGGCTTCCCGGGGGGGCCAAATGCCGGTATCCAAATGCGATAAAGGGCTTCAGCGGACGGAGGAAACCCGATACGGCTGTCATCCGCTGTCGGTTTATAAGAGCTAGCGGCGTGGGCTTCCGCTTTTTCCTGTTGGGCAGGCTTCTGATGATCGCCTGTCCATTAAGTTCATAACCCACCACATTTCCTACCTTTCCGGAAAAGGAGCCATGGACTCCATCTTTTAATACTGCCATAGTTTAGAAAATTTATAATCGGTACATGATCGACCCTTAGTCGACTTAAAGTTAAGCATAAAGGAGCTTATAATGAAAGATAGTAGAGAGAAAATAGAGTCTTTATTGAGGTTTACCTCTATAAACCCTCTATCAACCCTCTATTATATCTTTAGTAACCCTCTAGAACACTGGTCGCATTTCCGCTTCGGCCTGCCGGCAGTTCCGCGTCGCTTGGATTGGCCCTGTAGATTTAGTAAGTTTGTTACACGTAGATGAAACGTCCGCCGTCGGCGCGATCTGCTTCCCAACAGCCAACCTATCGCATGATACGCGTGTACCTGCGAGGCAAAAAGCAATGAACCGACAAAATGGGTTCATCCGACATTTTGGAGGCCGTCAGGTGCAGGTCGGACTACGACAAGGTCCAGACGAAGAGGGGGCAGCTGATGCTGTCAGCGATAAAATTATATTACAGATGATGAATAACCGAGTGGAACGAACTCATCTATACGATAAAAATTAAACACTTATAGATAATATAATAAATGAAAATAATTGCAGTAGGTAGAAACTATATCGATCACGCCAAAGAACTCAACAATCCGGTACCTTCGACCCCCGTTATCTTTATGAAGCCGGATACGGCCGTACTAAAAGACAATAAAGATTTTTATTATCCGGAGTTCTCCAACGATATCCACTACGAGGTAGAAGTGGTTCTCCGCATCTGCAACGAGGGGAAGCACGTGTCGCAGAAATTTGCGCACAAGTACTACGACGCCGTGGGTCTGGGAATTGATTTTACCGCAAGGGATATCCAGGCGCAACATAAAGAAAAGGGGCTGCCGTGGGAGCTGGCCAAGTCATTCGACCATTCTGCAGTCGTCAGCCCGCTTATTCCTAAAGAAGAACTGGGCGACCTGAAAGACATGGCCTTTTCACTGCAAAAAAATGGAGATGTGGTACAATCGGGGAACACAAAGGACATGATCTTTGATTTTGACACACTCATCGCCTTTATCTCGAAGTATATTACGTTACGGAAAGGCGACCTAATTTACACGGGCACGCCAGTAGGCGTAGGTCCTATTGCCATAGGCGATAAGTTTGATGGTTTTATCGGGGAGCGGCACCTATTTAGCTGTGCTATTAAGTAGGCTACATGCTCTTGATGCTCCCGCATGAAAAAGAAAAATATCATGAAAAAATCCGGTTTGCTTTTAGCGTACTTGAGTGCGATGATGATGACGGTCCACGCGCAGAAGGCGGATATTATTACGACCCGTTCTTATCCACAAGGCTACTTTAGGAACCCGCTGAATATCGCCATGGATGCATCCGGCACCTTTGGCGAGCTGCGCTCTACCCATTTTCACGCAGGCGACGACTACCGCACACAGCAGCGTATCGGTCTTCCGCTCCATGCGGCTGCCGAGGGTTATGTCTCGCGCGTCAGGGTGCAAATTGGCGGAGGTGGAAACTCGGTCTACATAGATCATCCCAATGGGTATACCTCGGTGTACCTCCACATGGACGTGTTCAACGACGCCCTTACCCAGATCGTCCGGGCCGAGCAGTATAAGCAGCAGCGGTTTGATGTGGACATTATGGTCGAGCCTAACCGTGTCCCCCTCTCGAAGGGGCAATATATTGGTAACGCAGGAAACACCGGAGGATCTGCAGGACCGCACCTACACTTCGAAATAAGGGACACAAAAACGCAACGTCCGTTGAATCCGCAGCTTTTCGGGCTGCGTTTTCCCGATCGGTTCAACCCCACGATCAGCGGCATCGTCGTGTACGACCTCAACGACAGCGTGTTCAACGAACATACACCTCGACGCCCCATAGCTGCACGTGCCCTGCAAAGTGGCCGCTATGCCCTCAGCGCCGCCGGTCCGATCGCCGTCAGCGGTAAGTTTGGTCTCGGTATCAACACCATCGACCGTCACCGCGCCGGAGGCTTCCAGAACGGGGTTTACTCGATTGAATTGTTTGTCGACGGACAGCCTATAACGACTGCGCTGTTCGAAGAGCTCGATTTCAACACCAGCCGGGCGATCCACTCATATATAGATTATCCACACTGGAAAAAGACAAAGGCGAAAGTACAAAAGAGCTTTAAGGATCCCGGCAACCCGATTGAGCTTTTTAAAACACTGAACAACGGCGGGGTCATCAGCCTGCCCGAAGAAAAAATATACGACGTGAAATATGTCGTTAAAGACGTGCAGGGCAACTGCAGTGAGCTTAACTTCCAGATCAAAAACACATCCGGTGCCCCCGCCGTACCTGTAAAGCGGTACGGTGTTGCCCTGTTTAAATACGATCGGGAAAATAAATACGAAACGAGCGACCTACGGCTGGAGCTCCCAAGCGGTGTGTTATATAGCGACCTCGACTTCGAATACACCACAGCCGCGCAACCATCGGGCGGCTACTCTTTAATACACCGCGTCCATAATACGCTGACGCCCCTGTTCTCCGCATATACGCTGCGCATTAAACCAACGGATCTACCCGACCACTTACAACCGAAGGCGTTGATAGCATCAGCCGAAAACGGGTCGGAAGGCGGAAAGTTTGAAGATGGGTGGGTAAGCGTTAACACCCGCAATTTTGGAAGCTTTTATGTCGCTGTCGATACGATAGCACCAACGATTACGCCACGCAATCTGAGCCCCGGCAAAAATGTTTCGGCGCAACGTACAATAGATTTTACGATACGCGACAACTTTTCGGGCATCCAATCCTTTAACGGCTATATTGACGGTCAGTGGGTGTTAATGGAATACGATTCCAAAAACCGGCACGTATGGCATCGCTTCGACTCCGCGCTGCCCAAGGGCAACCACACCTTTAAATTGGTCGTTACAGACTGGAAGGATAATGAGAAAGTATATGAAGCGAAGTTTGTAAAGTAGTGGATAGTTAATGAGGCTAGAATAGCTAATATATCCATCTAGCTTTTCCAACTACTAATCACCGACAATTAAACACTGACAACTAAAAAAATGACTACACTACAAATAGGCGATAAAGCCCCGGCAATCGAAGCGAGAAATCAACATGGCGAAATCATCCGATTGTCTGATTTTAAGGGGAGAAAGGTGATCCTCTACTTTTACCCTAAAGACAACACCCCGGGCTGTACCACAGAAGCCTGCAATTTTAGGGACAATTACCAATCGTTGATAGATGAGGGCTTCGAAGTGATCGGCGTCAGCATAGACAGTGAGCAGTCGCACCAGAAGTTCATCGCCAAATTTGAGCTTCCTTTCAATCTACTGGCAGATGAAGACAAAAAGATAGTAACCGACTACGGCGTATGGGTTGAAAAGAACATGTATGGCAAGAAATACATGGGCACGGCCCGGACAACATTTGTCATCAACGAAGAGGGATTTATCGACCACATTATCAAGAAAGTGGATAACAAAAATGCGTCTCAGCAGATCCGGAACCTTGTGGGGACCAAGAACTGAGATGAGAGACATGAGACGCACAACATCTATAATCTATTGTCTAATAATCTAACATCTAATTTTTATATTTGCCTCTTATGAGTAAGCAAACGGACGATTTTTTCAAAAACATTATATCACATGCCAAGGAATACGGTTTTGTATTTCCTTCGAGTGAGATCTATGACGGTCTGAGCGCCGTATATGATTACGGTCAATTGGGATCCGAATTGAAGAACAACCTAAAGACCTATTGGTGGAAATCCATGGTGCAACTGAACGAGAATATTGTGGGCATCGATGCCGCCATATTTATGCACCCTACGACGTGGAAGGCATCTGGGCATGTTGACGGGTTTAACGATCCGATGATCGACAATAAGGATTCCAAAAAGCGGTACCGTGCTGACCAGCTGATCGAGGATAAAATCGACCGCTACGCGAAAGACGGAAAGACTGATAAAGCTGAGCAGCTGCAAAAAGAGCTGGATGACGCGTTAAATGCGGATGATCTGGCCCGTTTAAAGGCCATCATCGAGGAACATAACATTGTATGTCCGATATCAGGCACCAAAAACTGGACGGAGGTTCGTCAGTTTAACCTCATGTTTGCCACGCAGATGGGAGCCATGGCGGATGGCGCTGAGCAAGTGTACCTACGGCCAGAGACAGCGCAAGGAATATTTGTCAACTTTCTGAACGTTCAGAAAACGGGAAGGATGAAGATTCCTTTTGGTATTGCGCAGATTGGTAAAGCATTCCGCAACGAAGTAATTGCACGACAGTTTATCATGCGGATGCGCGAATTTGAGCAGATGGAAATGCAATTTTTCGTCCGCCCCGGTTCGGAACTTGAGTGGTATACAAGATGGAAAGAAACGCGTCTGAAATGGCACTTGGCATTGGGAGCAGACCCTGCGAAATACCGTTATCACGACCATGCAAAGCTTGCACACTATGCAAACGCCGCCGTGGATATCGAATATGAATTTCCATTCGGGTTTAAAGAAGTGGAAGGCATCCATTCCCGTACAGACTTCGACTTGAAGCAGCATCAGGAATATTCGAAGAAGAAGATGCAATATTTTGACCCGGAAATCAATCAAAACTACATTCCTTACGTCATCGAGACGTCCATCGGTCTGGACCGCCTTTTCCTGACGGTATTGGCTAACTCTCTGGTACAGGAAGATCTGTCCACACCAGAAAAACAGGATTCCCGCGTTGTATTGAAATTCCATCCGGCTATCGCCCCTGTCAAAGCCGCTGTCCTTCCTTTAACAAAAAAAGATGGACTGCCGGACAAAGCCAGGGAGATAATGGCCAAATTAAAGTTGGACTTCAACCTGCAGTACGATGAGAAAGACGCTATCGGAAAACGCTATCGCCGTCAGGACGCCATAGGTACGCCTTTCTGTATTACCGTCGACTACCAAACGTTGGACGACGATACCGTGACCATACGTCATCGGGACAGCATGGAACAGGAACGTGTGCCGGCGGCAGAACTCGGCAGAATCATTGCCGACCTCGTGAGCTGGAACAACCTTTTAGAGAAACTGATATAAGTCCCATTGAAGGATAACCATATAGGTAGGGTGTCCCAAAAGGGCTCCCTACTTTTTATCAAAAAATTTTGAAAGCGGGCGGAAGCGTCTGCTAACAGGCGGCAAGGCACAACCTATCCTTCTGCTCGCACTAGCAGCGACATCCCCACGAAGTTGATCTTGCATTTCGACATGGGCAATATAGGTTTCCCAATACGGGTAAACAAAGTGGAAATGCATCCTTCGACTCCGCTCAGGATGACATTTCCGATTATTCGCCCAACGGTATTTCGACTACATCAGTTTCTAAGAGCCGCCCTTTCCATGCTCACTCAAATTCTACAATCTGGCTTCCATCCCATGTTTCGTTCAACCGAACTTGGAATCCAGCGTTTAGATGGGCCGCATCGAGCAGCTTGCCCCGAAAGACGAGCTGAACGTTGTTGGGAATAGCGCTGTCCACGGTAAACGACCGTAATAATATCCCTTCCCCATCGTAGGCTTCTACAAGATAGGATATCGGCAGCGCCACCTCGCGACCGCCCAAAAACTGGTGAAACACAAACTCTTTCCCTCCCTCATCGAAGTGCCGGTGTACGACGATCTCTGTCATATCTTGTATGGGATTAGCCATCATCGGGTTAAAGGGTGCATAAAAGACCGGTTCGCGCTGCCGCTTTACAACCAGCTTTTCTACACGGGATAGATCCCGGCTATCGGTAAACTCAAACTTAATCTCACTATAGTAGCGCTTCAAGATGACGTCGAGCTGCATGTCTTTCGAGACGGCAAAGGTATCCAGCACGCCATATATTTTTGCTTGGTGGTTGGCAAATACGTTGGCGAGGTAATAGCTGTCGGCAGCAACCTCTCCCGGTATAAGTAGTGTCGCATCGGAGATATTGGCTGCAAACGATGCCACATATTCGCCTTCCGGCAGCGACACCGTAAAATCGGTCAGGCCGTCGTCGTTGATGTCTGTTGCTCCGGCCATAACACACGTTTTTGTCTCCACATCAAAGATATGATAGTGCAACCGCCTTATCGACGAACCTGACGACACCTGCGCAGCACCATATAATCTAAAGTTGTCAACTTTTGTGACGCCCGTCGTCTCACGGTAATCTCCGGCCGTCCCTCTCGATCCGGCTTTAGGTATCAATTTTATGTATAAGGGCTTCGTGAGGTCCAGCGACAGGCCTGACAGGTCATAGCTGAATGCATTTCTTGACTGCGGCGTGTTGGTATTGGAGAACTGATTGTCTTCGGCAAGAATCCGATAGTCTGTTCCGTCCTGTGTCCACCACAGCGCGAAGCTCTTAGGCCCGGTTCCGGAGGAACTGATGTCGAACGCTAATGTTTGTACATCCCGTACATTGTTAAGAGGCATTTTGATGATGAGTTCTGTCAGCCCCGTCATGGACAAGGCGCTTCCCGCCGCGTAATCTTCATATCTCCAGCCCGAACTGAAGCCCATAGGCGGGCTGCCGCCATTATACGTTATCGACGAGCCCGTAGTTGGATAAAGGTCAGGCAGTAATGTTTCCGCATTGAAGGACCAATAATAGATCAATCCTTCCCGGACATTCTCCGTCGAGGCAGTTGTCGCCCTCGTATTCGCTGAAGCACGTTGAGCGGCGCGCGTTTGTAAAGGTGTTAAGATCTGTTCAAATTCCTTGAATTTGAATCCCACGGTGTAGCTTTCTCTACCATCATCCGGGAATACGGCATCTTTTTTACAGGAACTAGCATAAAATAGGATGAATAAAAAAGAAACACTACACCGAACAATGTTCGTTAGTTTTTTCATATTATTCAGACCAAGTTTTAATCGGCTACCCAAAGATAATAAAAAAAAACAAACAATTTAACCTTTAGGAAAAAATATTTTCCTAAAGGTTCTTTGCTATACAAAACTGTATGCTACGGATCGCGGCGAAATGTTAATTCCACGTGAAGGTATGTTATCAACGTTATTTATATAACTGATTGAACACCATTTTAAAGGTCGCATGGCTTTGTCCGCGGTTGGTAACCTCGGGGCCGATGGCGATCACTTTTCCTTTTCCCAACATGCCTACCAAGCCGATACTCACACCGTTCAAATAATGCTGCCCATGTGCCCAGCCGCTTAAAAGAGGCTTATCAGAGGGGATTGTCCCCAAGGAGTAAAGATTGTCTGACGGCTGAAACCGAAATACGGGGCTGTTGTTGAAAACGATGTTCAGTTCGCTATCCAGCCCGTAGTTCTCTGCCTTTGCGGGATCGACTTCAGCGCGCAGGATACTTGTGGGAACATAGTATTTCGTGCTCGGGATGTTTACCCGTTTACCGTCTCTTCCCTCTTCGGTTAAGGGATTTTCTACAGGAAAGCCCAAATGATATACGAGGTCGGAGGAAGCTCCAACTGTTAGAATACGTCCGCCTTGCTCTACAAAGCGTTTCAAAGCGGGAATAGATTTTTCGACTGTCACGGCCCCTAGCATGTGGCGGTACTGCGGAGGCACTAGATGCTCTTCCACCTGCCCCCTGGTTCGTTGCACGCCATGCGGAGGTATGCCGGGACCGACGAATACCAAAATATCGTACTTTTTCAGACGGTCTTCGTCGATGTCCTTTGGATAGAACAGTTCATAATTAAATCCGTACTGCTCCAATATCCATCTGGTCCAGCCGGAAGGCATACTTCCGCCATAATAATCAAACAAACCGATTTTGAGCGGCTGCAGGGCCTGCAGCCGGGCCGGCTTTTTCCCCGCCGCGCTGATGGTCAACCCGAGCTGACGGCCAAAATCGGCGATCTTTGTACTTTCCCGGGCCTCCACGAAGAAGTCCTTGGTATCCAGGTCGCGGAATACGTTGACCCCTGATTGCAGCAATCGGTTGACCGCAATAAAAGCGTCGTTCGCCTTTCCGTTAATCAGATATCCCACCTTTGACCGCGGAACCTCCCGCTGAAGCGGCTCGATGAGCACGCCATATTCCTGCTTCCGGAATGGCCCGTCGAAGTCATCAAGAATCCGGTCATACTTCACACCCATCTGTAGCGCGAGGGTCCAGCCCGCAGCATCATAGGGACGCACCGGAGGCCCTCCTGGATATTCCACATCATGAGGGTGGTCCTGTGGCTCGAACATATCCAGTACCTGTGGCCTGAACGCCTGATTGGTTCGGACAATAATGGACCCCTTGGGATAGTTTTTCCCGTTGACGCTAAAATCGGCCGAGGCCTGATATACGTATACGCCCGATTTTATCAGGGCGTTAACAAACTTTACGGCTGTCCCAAAGTCTTCCTGGTCAGCTGGTAGAATGTAGCCTCTGGGATCCCGGAACGATTTGTCTGTAAAAACTGCTTCGTAATAATCTGTCGGAATGATCTTCGCGCGATAATAGGAATTATTTTGTATTGCCTTTATCTTTCCCGCCTCAATATCGGCAGCGTACGCCTTTTCGATATGTTGTATATATTTCGGATACTTCGTCCACGTGTCGGTGTTTCCTTTATCAATCGCATTCTTGCCCATCTTGTAAAAGTTATACAGGAGTTTATCGCCGTTCCGTGCGGCGTAGTCCAGAATGGCGAGATTGAGCGACACTGAGTAATCTATCGATTTACGGAAGTTCCACTTTTGGGGGGCTACCGGAAACGGCAGGCCGTTGCGGGGAACTTGCCGTTCGGCCACCAGCGGAATTTCTGACGGTGTGGGGCTGCCGGTAATCTCTGTCAGTATGCCGATCATATTATGAAAATAGGGCGCTGTCCGCAGGCCTCCATTCCACCATGTGGAGAAGCCGGATTGATCCATACGGACATAGCCCGGCTTTCCTTCTTCGTTGAGCCTGTTAATCATGGCAAACCCCACGCCGTCGATGCCGGTGACGAGCAGCGGGTCAAACACGTGGTTAAACGGATCGCGATAGGGAGGCCCGGCGACCACCGTCCCATCCGGCGACGTCTGGTGATGGTTGTAAACTATCTGCGGCAACCAATCTACATACATGACCTTCGCAAGGTTCGACGCTTCCTTCATGTTAAACATAAAAAAATCGCGGTTATTATCATGCCCGACATACTTCTGATACAGTCGGGGAATGGACATATTCCGCTTTTCCTTTTCCGGATACTGCATATACCAGTCTGCAAGCAGATCCTGACCGTCGGGGTTTACATGCCACATGAGGACGACCACCTTGTCGAGATAATTCTGCACTTCGGGATCCCGGCGGCTTACCAGTTGATAGAATGTCTCAATCAGCTGGTGTGATCCGACCATCTCATTCGAGTGCATCCCTCCATCTATCCAGACGATAGGCTTTCCTTCTACTGAAAGGGCCCTGGCCTGCTCTTCGGCCAGACCTTCGGCCCGGCCCAGCCGTTGAGAGATACTCC
Source organism: Sphingobacterium allocomposti (assembly GCF_008124885.1). Taxonomy (GTDB): domain Bacteria; phylum Bacteroidota; class Bacteroidia; order Sphingobacteriales; family Sphingobacteriaceae; genus Sphingobacterium; species Sphingobacterium allocomposti. Next base: position 134,243 of record NZ_VNHX01000008.1, on the reverse strand, counting down.
GATATTTTTCAATATTTTTAAGGTTGTCCGGAGAGGAGATAATCATTAAATATTGCTGACGTCCCTCTTCGGTCGTTCCCGCCTCCTTAATTAAAACCCTATCGGATTCTTTGGCAACCTTCAGGAAATATCCTTCCATCTGCCTATAGTTGGCCAGCATATAATCTTCGCCGATATCGAACCCGAAGTGTGCTTTTGGCGTGGTTATCTCCTGCGCCTCGCCTACATAGAATTGGCTTAGAAGCAAGGCGACAAGAATAGATTTTATTTTTTTCTTCATTGATTATCGCTTGTTTTTTTAACTTGTTTCCCGACTTTTAAAATCCATTAGAAGGGCTTGCTGCACAGCTAAGCAGAAATGAAAGCAGAGTTGGTTAATTGCTCCTGGATAGGTACCCTTTCAGGGCTTGCTCTAATTTACCGTCCAAGGGAAATTTGAAATCGTGGTCAATGACAGTGCGGTCGGCCGCCTTCACGAGCATATAATGTGGTAACGTCCTCACGCCGTAGTTTGTCGCTATAAAATCCTGATCGGTAGCGTTCAGCCTATAGTTAAATTCGCCCAGTCGCAGAGCGTCGCTAGCCTTTGTCCAGGAGTCATAGTTTTTGTCCCACGTCAGATAAACGGGCGTTATATGCATTTGCGATAGCGCATCTGCCTTTCGTCTGATCATAATAATATCATCTTTGGAGGCGCCATTCCAAGCTCCCCAAAATACGAGAAGCAGCGTCCCCCTGTCTTTGAAAGCTTCGAGTTTAAGACTGTCCCCAGCGGGATTACGCGGACTGATAGCGGGAAAGTCGGGCATGTCCTCATAAAATTGGCGGACAGCTGTTACTTTCCTGGCTACCTGCCTATATAAAGATATTTCCTTCAAGCTATCCGGCACACGCTTTAGCATATCGTCGTAATAACTATAATTTTCGCGTCGGATGTTATCTTCTTTTATCAAAAAGAGCTTAAAGGCAGGTCCTACCTTTCCGTCTTCTAGAAATTCCTGCTTGAGCTTTTCCCGATAGCCGCTGCGTTCTTCTCCCAGAAGAAGCGACTTTTCGACAGCAGCCTGGTATGTCTTCGGGTTGTCCATCTCCCGTTGCAGAGCAGCGGAACGTCTTCGGAAGTCTTCATTTTTTGATTCCAGTAGCTTCTCATAGCGGAGATAGTCATTCATTACCGGAGAAGAGGACGTGATCCGCCCCGACTGTAGCCGCCCATCGCTGTCGACCGTCCCCGTGAACGCATAGGTAGCACCATTTTCTAAATACACTTTAAACACCTCTTGCTGGACAACGAGATTATAAAAGTTAGGCTCAGCCAGCTCTCCTTCGATTACAAACGCTCCTCCGTTGACATATCCGGAAAGTAACGGCTGCATGGTGTTTTCATCCGTATTGATATAAACTTTGGTACGATCAGGCAATGCCGCCGTGCCTGAAAGTGAAATCTTAATCGAATGGGGAACGTAAACGGTATCTTGTGCTGTACCCGACTGTTGCCCCGTCTGCCGACAGCCCGTCAGTAACCAACCAATAGTAAAAAGGAGTAATAAGTACTTATGCATAGTAGGTTATTTTTCCTAAAATAGAAAAAATAGACGTTTTTTCTATATCTTTTTTATTATCCTTTCCCCGTTAACTACCAGTGTAACACTGTCGGGGCTTGTACCGTACACGTTGTAATCAACCACCTTTCCATCCTTCCAGCGGATGTCAACTGTATAATTTCCACGTGCTTTCAGCCCTCTCACTTCGCCTTCTGACCACGCCCGCGGCAGTGCGGGAAGTAGATGTATATAGCCGTCATGCGACTGGATCAGCATTTCCGCAATCCCCGCAGAACCTCCGAAGTTGCCGTCGATCTGGAATGGTGGATGTGCACAGAACAGGTTTGGATATGTCCCAGCCCCGTCCCCGTGGTATGTTGTTGCGTCGGTGATAGCGGGCTTCAGCAGCTGACGTAAGATTTCCAGCGCGTGGTCGCCGTCGTGCAGGCGTGCCCAGAAAAGCACCTTCCATGCACGGGACCAACCTGTTCCTTCGTCGCCCCGTACAGCCAATGTTTTCTTTGCCGCTTCCGCCCAGTCTGGCGTACTGATGGGAGAGATGAAATGTGCCGGATAAAGACCGTATAAATGAGAAACGTGCCGATGTGTCGGTTCGACCTCTTCATAGTCGTCCAGCCATTCCATTACGCGCCCCGAGCTGCTAACGACCACAGGTGGCGGAATCTGCTTTAGCTCTGCGGCCAGCGTATCAGCAAACGGGTCTCCCTGTTGCAATATTTTATCAGCTTTAATGACCGCTTCGTAAAGCTCGCGTACAATTTGATTATCGATGGTGGGGCCCATAACAACGGCCGCCGTTTTGCCGTTTGGCATACGGAAGGCATTCTCCGGCGATACCGATGGGGCCGTAACCTTCCACCCCGTTTTGGGATCGTTGACCATCGTCGCATGATAGAAGGTTGCCGCTCCTTTTAAAATTGGATATATCTCCGCGAGATAGGCTGTGTCGTTTGTAAACTGGTAATGCTCCCAGAGGTGGTTACACAGCCATCCCGACGCTGTGCTGGCCCCCCAAGATGCCTGCTCACCCGGTGCCGTATATCCCCATACGTTGGTCATCATATACACCACCCATCCCGGCGCATTATAATAAGCTTTCGCAGTCCTTTCGCCTTCTCTTGCAATACGTTTGATCATTTCAATAAATGGCCTATGGTATTCGGGCAGATTGCTTACTTCCACTCCCCAATGATTCATCTGGGCATTGATATTGAGGTGATAGTCCCCATTCCACGGGGTTTGGATTTGATGTGCCCACAGTCCCTGCAAATTTGGAGGGAGTGCATTCTTCGTCTGCGGAGCAGCACTGGAAATGCTGAGGTAACGTCCGAACTGATAGTACAGCACGGCCATTGCATTGTCGCGGGAAGGATCTTCGAAGAAACGCCGGATGCGGCGGTCCGTCGGGATACGACTGTTGTCTTCTTTGTCGGGAATCGTTAACGACACGCGGTTAAAGAACTCTCCGAACCGTTGAACATGACGTTTAAACAGGGTATCATAGTTTTCGTCCGATGCGCTATTGAGGGCGTTCTCCACCGCCAGCTGCGCATCGTGTCCATAATAATCGGTAGACGCAGCGAAGAAAATCAGCACCTCGTCAGCTCCTTTGACGACGACCTGATTGTCATGTACCATACGGGTACCGCCCTTAGGAACGATCTTCACCTGACCGGCGAACTGTAGCCCTTTGCCGCCCCGCCCGTCGGGGAGGGCGCCGCTCCAGGTAATCCGCGCATCCGATACGTGCATGTCGTCAATGTGTTCATCCCGATAAAAGTGTGTTGCAAAGCTAATCTTTCCTTTTTTATTGGCGGAAAGTCTGATCACGCCTACATTTTTATCGAACGACGTAAAATACTGCCGGAGGTAACGGACATTATTAGCCGTAAACGAAGTTGTCGCGGCAGCCTGCGTTAAGTCAAGACTCCGGCGATAGTCTGTCGCCTCTCCCGCTATCGTATGAAGGAGGTTCAGGTGACCGAAATTCTGATAGCAGCCATACGGCACGTTCGCGCCTCTGCCCTGCCCTGATCCTTCGCCCCGGCAGATGAAATTGGCGTTGACTAAGGCCTCGGCCTTATCATTGTGACCGGCAAACAGCAGTCGCTGTATCTCGCCTACACTATGGTATGCATTGTAATTGTTCGGATCCTGCGGGCTCCCTGACCACATGGAAATTTCGTTGGTGACGATCGATTCGTCGTGCACTTTGCCGTCGGGCATCATACCGATTAAGCCATTACCGAGGGGTAAGGTCTCTTCCCAGCGGGCAGCAGGTTTGTCGTACCACATGGTGAGATCTTGTGCAGTCAGGCCACCTAAGGGCAAGGAGAGGAAAATCAGCAGTCTGGCAATTCTCGTTTTCATCGTTAATTAAATAAAGTAAAGGAAGCGACAGTGAAGGTCTTGCCGACAGTTTCTTTTGGGACAAAGCGAATATACTTTTCTTTGACCGGCTGATCGAAGACGATCATCTGTTCGATGGGGTTGGCGACGATGTTGGAAAATTCTCCGGTTTTAATGGTTTTCCAGACCTGACCATCTTTACTCGAGGCTATCTCGTATTTCAGGGCGATCCCCTCTGTCTTACCGTCCTGGCGCGGAAGGTATGCCAGCGCTGCAACCGGCTGCTTCAGCTCAAAGACGACACCTTGCGAAAATGCTGTCAGCTCCTCCATAGTTGCGGGGTTCTTATCAAGACTCTTCGACAGCCCTGTAGCCGTCTGGATACTGTATTCATGGCTTTTCAACGCAGTACGGACCGGTTCCGCATTATCGAATGTAAACGGTTCAATATGCTCCCTGAACAGTCCGAAATCGCTTAGCGTGGGCGCCACGGGAGCAAATAGCCGGATTCTTAACCTCGACGTTGTTATGGGCGACTCCAATTTTATCAGCCTATTGGCTCCAACGCTGGTTACGTTGGCCAGATGATGCCATTTATCGCCGCGGAGCACTTCGATCTGAACACTATCCAGACGTTGCCCCAGTTTGATATTCTCCCGCAAACGGATGAGGTCGAACGTTTTTTCTTCGGCCAATGTGATTTCCAGTTCGGGTGTCAGCACGTTGTCGTTGGATGCATAATAGCTATAACGGTCGTCGTCCAGAATGAGGTCGCCGGCGAACCTGTGGGAATCGGCGCGCAGATCCGATACGCGGACGGATGCACCCTGAGCCATATTATGGGCAAACGTCTCCCGTAGTTTACGGCCAAATGCCGTTAAGGATTTCACATCATTCGCATGCAGATACCCGTCGGGCATGGGCGCCAGTCCGAGGTTCATGTTGGCACCGCGGCCGACCGACTTTAAGTATATCTCAAACAGCTCGTCCGGCGTCTTGACCTTGGCATCCTGGTCCGCATGATAGAACCATCCTGGACGCTGGGGCACATCGCATTCCGCAGGAATCCACTGCGTACCGTTTCTCGTCCCTGAACTCGACTCGCTGTAATCGGCGTCGCCGGGTACGGGAGGGCGTCCATCAACACCTTTCGGTGTAAATGTTGCCCAGCTTGTTTCATCCGCAAATCCTTTTTCGTTACCTACCCACCGCATATCAGGGCCTATATCGGAGAAAATCATGGCCATAGGCTGCTTTTCCCGCACAATAGGCCATGTTTTTTCGTGCCATGCATAATAGGTCGAACGATCTATGATACGCTTTTCGTTTTTGCCGCCGTAATACCCGTCTCCGCCGTTGGCCCCATCGTGCCAGGAGGTAAAAAGCTCTCCGTAATTGGTCATCAGCTCCGTCAGTTGTGCACGGTATGCGTCGGCATAAGCCGCCGTTCCATAGCGAGTATCATTTCTGTCCCACGCCGACAGATAAACGCCGAACTTCATGCCGTTATCGCGGGCTGCTTGCATAAACTCTTTAACCATGTCGCCGCGGCCGTTTTTCCATGGAGATCGCTTCACACTATAGGTTGTGGTGGTGGTAGGCCAGAGGCAGAACCCGTCGTGGTGTTTGGCGACAGAGATCAGGCCTTTGAACCCGCCCGCAGCAGCGGCGGCAGCAATCTGGGAGGCGTCAAACTTCTTCGGATTAAAAATTGCAGGATCTGCATCTCCAAACCCCCATTCTTTGTTCTGAAAGGTTGTCGGCGTATAATGTATCAGGCAATACATTTCCATTTCGTGCCAGCGCAGCTGGCGCTCAGAAGGTAATGCACCATAAGGTTTTGGAGCCTCCTGCGCAAGCAGCATAGACGGCATGACAACAGAAAGTAAAAGCGACGTGTATTTTTTCATCCGTTTAAATTGTCTATTCGTGTTAAATTTCAAATGTATAGATAAGCTCGCCACACCCGGTTTGTTTTTTAGTGGCGATGAAGCTATCAGATTTTTCACCTGTGTTGTTTTATAGTGTTCAAGAGCTCGTAAGCCCGGTTATTCATAGAACATATGTTTCAGCGGCATTCATGAGCTCATTGCGCTCGGTATGAACGCCGTCTGAAAACAGACGTATGCCATTGTAACCATGTATGGCAGTGAAAATAAGAAATTCGGCCGAGATATCTCACAAACATAATGTAACACAAACGATAGCGTAATTTGCAATGGTACATTCGGCAGTGGGCGGGAGCGCTCTCTTCTTGGGCGCAACCCTCGACAGAGCGCATGTTTAACTTTTCTATGGGCGGTGAAACCATTTCGTCAATATTTCGTACTTTGGATGACATAAACATAATCAACTTGAAAAAATTAGACTTAACAAAACAGGAGAAGGAAGTTGTTGAAGGGGCGTTAGACCGGTGGCAGGCGGCGAATTTGCTGGATGAAGGGAAAGTCAAAGAGCTAAAACAGACCATTGGAGAAAAGGAGTTCGAATGGAAGACCTTGGCGCGCTATGCGTTCTGGGTGGCATTAGTTTCGCTTATATTTTCGGTTTTATCCCTGTTTGCAGACGACACGCTAGTCCGCTTTGTAGAAAGGTTTTATGCGACGCCTAACATCGTATTCTGCTTATTTTTCGCTGCGCTGGCTGTGGGATTTTACTTTCTCGGCTTCCGCAACAAGAAAAAATATCCCGAGAAGACGTTTTCGAACGAGACACTTATGCTTGCCGGTTCGTTCTCAACGGCGGCCTGCATTGGCTTTTTAGGACAGGTCCTTGACAGGACGACGAGCCAGTATACGCTTCTTTTCCTGCTTTCTATTGTTATTTACGCCATACTATCCGTCAAACTCAACTCTAAACTGATCTGGGTATTTACGTTGGTCGCTCTGGGTATCTGGTTTGCCACCGAGACGGCCTCGCATAGCAACTGGGGTTTTAAGTTCTGGGGTATGAACTATCCTCTACGTTTTACATTGTTTGGGTTGCTTCTTACCGCGTTTGCCATATGGGGTCAAAACCGTATCAAGCCCTTACGTCCGTTTCAGACAACGAGCTATGTCGTAGGTCTGTTATACACGATGATCGCCTTATGGTGTCTTTCCATTTTTGGAAACTATAGCAGCTTTGATGCATGGACGCAGGTTCGCCAATACCATATTCTCTATTGGGGCATTTTGGCTATTGCCCTCTCGTTGGGTCTAGCCTTATACGGCATGAAGACCAAAGACAATACGTCCCGGGATATCGGATTTGTGTTTTTTATTCTCAACCTGTACACCCGTTTTGTGGAGTACCTCTGGGACAACATCAACCGGACCATCTTCTTCCTCCTTTTAGCGGTCTCTTTTTGGTTCGTGGGAAGATGGGCCGAGAGAATCTGGAGTAAGGGATCAGACTAGCGGAAGCTAAGGCTATAGGAAATATCGACGCCCCCCGCAGCAAGCATATCGTGCACGGAACAATATTTCTTCACGGCCAGCTCCGCTGCTTTCTGAGCTTTCTCTTCGTCTATATTGCCGGTCAGTATAAACGAAATATGAATGTGCGTAAAGATATTTGGTATCTCGTCGCGCCGCTTTCCTTCTACTTCCACCTGAATATCGAGAACCTCCTGACGCTGCTTTTTCAAGATTGTTGTCAAGTCGAAAACACTGCAAGAGCCCAGCGCCATGAGTACAAGCTCCATTGGGCGGACACCCTTTCCTTCGCCGCCGATGCTTTCCGATCCGTCGATATTTACGGAAACCGCCGACAGCTCGCTGGAGGCCTCAAAATGGACCGCCTCATTTTTACGTTGTAGGTGAACTTTCATATGTCGATTATTTATTCTTCCCCATAGTGCATTAAGCACAAAAAACATCTGTATTGTTACAGTTAGTATAATGGATTACGTTGCTTATCCGTCGGCAAAGATACAGTTTCTAAAAAAGAAAACGAAAAGGCCGGCACCGACGAGCGCATGGCGCCGTGCTCAGGTGTTTAACAGACGAGGCACCATCCTGCCACTTTCCAAAAGACGTAATGCTTTTGGTCCGATACAGATAGTGCCTCGCATGTAATAGCTAAAAGGCCGTTTTAAGGGAATTTCACTCCGCGATATTGCGTCACATCGACCTTTTGTATCCGACTTTTGTATTGCGCGTTGATGGCCTCAATGAAGAGATTCGCCATGAGTGCGTTACCTATAGGAGTTAAATGCACGCCATCAAGGGAGAATGCATTCCCGGTTATAAAGGCGGCATTGATGCTCATCCCGTTATACACGATACCTGGGCTTTTTACCCGATTTAGATAGGCATGCGCGTCGGCTACGGCCAAGCCCTTCGCCTGCGCCACTTCTTTTATAATCTTGTTAAATTCGTTTACCCGCGCTTTAATAAGCTGAACCTCAGCCGGATCGAGCACATACTTACTTTCTACCGGATTCTGAGGAGCCAGTCCATAAGGCACAGGATTTCCTTGGGACGGCCGGCCTAGCAAGCCTGCGGAGGAGAACGGAAGGACAAAAAGATCTGTATCCGTTGCTGCGCGGGTGGTTCCGGCACCGGTTTGTATATATATATCAGACACATTGGCTCCGCCGGCGTTGACCGCAGCCAGCAACGCAGCGCGCGTTACGGTAGTAAAATACGGAATTGCCGTGACATCAGGTATAGTGGCGACGACCCCTTTTTGCTGGTTCGCTGTTAACGCGTTAATAAAATTGTTATAAACCGCGCTAAACGTTCCGACGGCAGTCAACGTTTTCGTAGGATCTCCCGGAACTTCGACAGCTCCATTCATGGCATAACCAAGGACATCGTTGTTCCCCAGCCAAAAGGTAAAGAACGTGTGGTTTCTTTGGGCAGCAAACTCCATATACGTTTTCGTGCCCACTTCGGCGTCCGGCAACAACCTTTCAAAGTACATATTCAATGCGCCGAACTCTGCGAATGCCGAAAGGTCGAGACGCATCCCCGGAACGCCCAGATTTTCGATCTCGCCGGTGTATTTTGTTAGCTTTCCTTCCGCTCTGTAAGCCAAGTTGGAGGTCACGTTTTCTAAGACCGGCTGTCCGTTTTCAAGTGCTTTTAGTTGAAGATACCCCGAGCCGTTGCGTTGCTCTTCCGAAAAGAATGGACTTCGGAATTCGCCACCGCCCACGTTTTTAAGCTGCCCGGCGAGCAGATTGGGATAGGCAACCTGCTGTCCCTCCAGGTAAAGCCCCCCATCAGCATATCCGGCCGTCAGCGAGTTGCCGACCGCAACATATTTAGAAAAGTCCGCCTGTCCGGAAGACGTCTGAAACCCTTCAATTTCAGGCTTACAGGACGACGCCAATACAATGGATATGATGCCAATGTATACCTTTATGTCGTTAAATACTTTATTCATCGTGATTACCATTTATATGTTAAGGATAGACCTGGCGCGTGGATATTTGTTTTGTATGTACCTGTAAGGCCTGTCGCGGCACTTGCCACAGTTCTTTCCATCAACTGCTGAAAAACATAGGCCCCGGTAATATCCCATTTATCGTTGATGTCGTACGTGAACCCCACCGAACCCATCAGACGATTATTGTCCGGTGTTTCCGGAGAGACATACGGTCCACGGACGGGTGTGTAGACGTACCCTGCGCCGGCACGAAGCGCCAGACGGTCTGTGGTTTGATAGTTAACCCCGACCTTCGCCGACAGCGCGTTCTCATATTTTTTAATCTGCCTGGTATCTGTTAAGGCGGGAGTATTGTCTTTGTAATCGAAATTTAGCTCTTTGTAAATAGAGTACCCTATAAACGTAGCATCTGCAGCTATGTCAACCCTATCGCTAGCAGGGAAGCTGATACCGAAGTTAAAGGAAGCAGGCAAAGGTAACTCTGCGTTGAAGGTCGTGTTAGGAAATGAGGCTGCCAGCGCGGGTGGGACAGTAAACTCCGCGTCGCCGTCTTTTAGCTTGGTGACAACCTTCGAACGGTAGCTGAGGGATATTGCCACGTTGTCCTCCAAATGATAGTGGACGCCGAGATTGAATCCCATACCTGTCCCGACGCCTGAAAGCTCTGCTCTTCCCGGTTGCCCGTCGGCCCCTGCCGCCGGAATGGAACGGGAAAGGTCAACAAAGCCGACATTGTATACAAATCCGCCACCTATCCCGAAGTTTTCGGTAAGCTTGAAACTCAGCGTCGGTTGAATATAAATAGCCCGCATCTGCAGATGGTTCAGTTCATACCTTCCCGGCCACTGATCTCCCCAATCCACCGATCCGCCAAAAGGCGTATAAACGCCGATCCCCGCTTTCCACCAGGAGTTTTTTGGCCCAAGGGCGGCAAACACAGCAAAGGGTGGTGTGATCTTGAATTTTGTATGGTGCACATCGTTGCTATTCAGTTCTCTGAATGCAGAACGGTACATCACGCCACTGGCGCCAACAGACAGGGCATTGTGGTCCATTTTGGCCAATGCCCCCGGACTGTAAAATATAGATGCTTCGTCTATAAACAGCGCTGATCCGGCTCCCGCCATCCCTACAGCTTTCTGGCTTTGGGTGTTTACCTGAGACCCTTGTGCCCATAATATGCCGGGACTGGCAAGCAATAGTCCGAGTAATATTTTTTTCATCTGATTAATATTTATTCATTATTGTTCATGTTTTATGGCATCATGAGCCCTTTCCCTCGGTTATTCACACGTGTGCTAACAGTACGGATGCTATGTTTAATACTTCTGTAAAAACCGATTCATAGTCTCCTTTACATAGGTTTATACTACTCTTTTCATAGGAATTTTACCCCGTCCGGATAGTCAATATCCGCTTTTCAAAACAGTATGCTAACATAGCTTTTTTTTGTAAGTAAAACAAATTGCCATAAATAAATAACGAAATTTTGAAGAGGCTCAGAAGACCGGAGCCTTTCCGTTCGTCCGCCTCCGATCCACACAAAAAATATTAAAAACATATCAAACTAGTAGACTAAAAGATTTAAATTTGCTCATCATGGAAAAAGATCAATCTAAAATCATTCGGGAGCAAGCGCCTAGATCAGCAACCAGAGAGCATTCTGTACCACTTTATTTAACTTCCAGTTTTATTTTTGACAGTGCAGAGCAGGGCCGTGCTATCTTTGCCGAGGAGGAAGAAGGCATGGTATATTCCCGCTATGCCAATCCAAACACGACCGAGTTTATTAATAAAGTCTGTATTTTGGAAGAAGCAGAAGCGGGCTTGGCGTTCGCTTCAGGCATGGCGGCTGTTTTCGCCTCTTTCGCCGGTTTTATCCGACAGGGAGATCATATCGTGTCGTCGCGGGCCATTTTTGGGTCGACACATCAGCTTTTCACCCAGCTCTTCCCTCGTTGGGGAGTAACGCACACCTATGTCGATGCGGTGGACAACGAGGCGTGGGAAAAAGCCATCCAGCCGAATACGAAGATCGTATTTCTGGAATCCCCATCCAATCCGGGGCTAGAGCTTGCAGACCTGGAATTTTTAGCTGGTCTGAAAGCGAAGTACCCTGATATCATTTTTGCGATTGACAACTGTTTCGCCACTCCCTATCTACAGAAGCCGCTGACATACGGTTTCGATCTATCTATACATTCCGCCACGAAATATATGGACGGTCAGGGTCGCGTCCTGGGCGGCGTCATTGTAGGGAAGCAACACCTTATTGACCAACTCCTATTTTTTATCCGACATACAGGGCCGGCCATGTCTCCCTTCAACGCATGGGTACTATCCAAAAGCCTCGACACGTTGAGTCTACGGATGGACAGACATTGTAGCAATGCCTTGGCACTCGCCGAAGCTTTAGAGGGCCATCCGGAAATTGCAGATGTGAAATATCCATTTTTACCTTCTCATCCGCAGTACGCGTTGGCGAAAAAACAGATGCGGGCCGGAGGCGGCATTGTCACATTCGAGGTGAAAGGCGGGAAAGAGAGGGCATATCGCTTTCTAGATGCATTACGGATGATCTTATATACCTCCAACTTGGGCGATGCCCGCACTATCGCCACCCATCCCGCATCTACGACACATTCAAAACTGAGTGAAGAGGAACGGCTACATTTGGGTATCAGGCCGGGCAGCGTGCGCCTTTCTGTAGGAATTGAGGATAAAGAAGATATTATCGGAGATATATTGCAAGCACTGGAAGAATCAAAATAGGAGTAAGAGAAAGGGATCAGGTGGTAAGCTTAATTCACTTCTACCACCTGATCCTTAATATCGAACACCTAACTACAAGGCTGCAAGCGCCTGTTCATAGTTGGGCTCCTCGGTTGTTTCCGCAACCTGCTCCGTATACGCCACGTTCCCCTCTTCATTAACGACGACAACCGACCGGCTTAACAAGCCTGTCAGCGGCCCGTCTGCAAACCGTACGCCATACGCATCTGAAAAATTGCTATCCTTGTATTCGGACAACGTTACAACATTTTCTATACCTTCTGCAGCACAGAAACGTCCTTGTGCAAAAGGAAGATCGCGGGAAATGCACAACACAACGGTATTGTCCAGTGCCGCCGCTTTTTCGTTGAACTTCCGTACCGAAGCGGCGCAGGTACCGGTATCAATGCTCGGGAAGATGTTCAAAATCACCTTCTTTCCTTTGAAATCGCTGAGACTTTTCTCCGAGAGATCCCCTGCTGTCAACGAGAAATCGGGCGCCGGCGCCCCCACTGCTGGTAATTCACCTTGCGTATTTACCGATGTACCTTTAAACGTAATTTTAGCCATTATTTTGTTCTTTTTTAAATGTGCCCATTAAGATAAGAATTATCCGGGCTAAACACAAATGATGGCGGATGGCGGATGGCTGATGGCAGATGGCAGATGGCAGATGGCAAATGGCAAATGGCTATTAGCGGTAAAGTCGTTGAGTCGTGAAGTGAAGCTATTGGCGGATGGCTGATGGCGGATGGCAGATGGCTGATAGCAGATGGCGGATGGCTATAAACCGTAAAGTCGTTGAGTCGTAAAGTCGTGAAGATGTAAAGCAGTCTATTCCCTATTTCTCACTTCTCCATACTAACTACTCAATACTCACTTCTGATGGCCGATGGCAAGTGGCAAATGGCTATAAGCCGTAAAGTCGTTGAGTCGCGAAGATGTAAAGCAGTCTATTCCCTATTTCTCACTTCTCCATACTAACTACTCAGATCCCACTTCTAATGGCAGATGGTTGATGGTTGATGGCTGTGGAGACGCAAGATCTTGCGTCTCCACTACTAATAATCTCACATCTAAAATCTCATATCTTAAATCTCCTATCTCCTATCTCAATTTAAAATTCTGTACCTTTGTACCTTGCAAAGTTCAGAACAAGAAAGCATGAATTCCTCCAAGCAGCACAACCACGTCGATTTAGGTGAACAAAGTGATATAGAAGTATTTGGTGCACGGGTGCATAACCTGCGGAACATTGATGTCCGCTTTCCGCGCAATGAGCTGGTCGTGATTACCGGTCTTAGCGGCAGCGGCAAGTCGTCTTTAGCTTTCGACACCATCTATGCGGAAGGCCAGCGCCGTTACATGGAAACATTTTCGGCATACAGCCGCCAGTTCCTGGGAGGTATGGAGCGTCCGGATGTGGACAAGATATCGGGATTAAGCCCCGTTATTTCCATTGAGCAGAAGACAACGAACAAAAATCCGCGTTCAACGGTGGGCACTATTACGGAGATATACGACTTTCTGCGGCTACTGTATGCCCGCGCCAGCGACGCATACTCCTACGTGACGGGCAAGCCCATGCAACGCATGTCCGATGACCAGATTGTCGACAAAATCCTCGAGGAGTTCAGCGACCAGCCGATTTATATCTTAGCCCCCGTCGTGAAGGGACGGAAGGGGCATTACCGTGAGCTTTTTGAACAGATCCGCAAGCAAGGGTACACAAAAGTACGCGTCGACGCCGAAATTTTGGATATCGTCCCCAAAATGCAAGTCGATCGCTATAAAATCCACGATATAGAGATTGTTGTAGACCGGCTCTACGCCCGTGAAGACGACAAGAAACGGCTGTATACCTCGGTGATGCAGGCGATGAAGACAGCTAAAGGCATCATAAAAATAGCAAATACCGAAGGTCAGGAGCATTTCTTCAGCCGTTATCTGATGGATGCAGAATCTGGGATTTCCTATGATGAACCACAGCCCAACACATTTTCTTTCAACTCGCCCTATGGTGCCTGCCCGAGATGCGACGGTCTGGGCTATATATTCGAAATCGACAAAGACATCGTCATTCCGGATAAAAAGTTAAGCATACAAAAGGGCGCTATCCTGCCTCTTGGCCCCGCCCGCGAATCGTGGACCTTTCAGGTAGTGAAGGCCGTAGCAAAGAAGCTCGATTTTTCGGTTACGGCGCCTATCGAGAAGCTAAGCGAGGAACAGCTCGACATTTTGTTATTTGGCGGAGAAGAGCCTATGCCGCTGACGATTTCTTACGGCAGCTACGGTGCAAGAGAGTATAAGGTACAATTTTCCGGCATTTTCAAGATGCTGGAAGAGCTAAACGGCAAGACTTCGGACGACGCGCCGGTGCTCGACGACTTCCGTGCCAAGGTGACCTGCCCTTCCTGCCGGGGCGCACGTCTTAAAGAGGAGTCATTACACTTCAAAATTGATAAAAAGAATATCCACGAGCTGGCCAGCATGGACATCAGCAGCTTGCAGGACTGGTTTGCCGATATCGAAAGTCGGCTTAACGAACGGCAAAACACGATTGCTGCGGAAATTTTGAAAGAAATCCGGGCAAGGATCGGCTTCCTGCTGGACGTGGGATTAAGCTACCTGACGTTGGACCGTTCGTCCAAAACCCTTTCCGGGGGAGAGGCGCAGCGTATACGCCTCGCCACGCAGATAGGCTCTCAGCTGGTCAATGTGCTTTATATTCTCGACGAGCCTAGTATCGGACTGCATCAGCGGGACAACGAGCGCCTGATAAACTCGTTGAAGAATCTGCGGGATATCGGCAACTCCGTTCTCGTTGTTGAGCACGATAAAGACATGATTTTACATGCCGACTACGTTATCGACATGGGGCCTGAAGCCGGCATACATGGCGGTAAGGTCGTCGCGCAGGGCACCCCTCAGGAGATTATGAATGCTGACACGCTGACAGCAAGCTATCTGAATGGACAGCGGGAGGTCGCTATTCCAACAGAGCGACGGAATGGCAACGGGAAGGTGCTCTCTTTGAAAGGCGCGACCGGCAATAACCTGAAAAATGTCAGCGTAGACTTCCCACTTGGCAAACTCATCTTGGTAACCGGCGTTTCCGGTTCCGGAAAATCCAGTTTGATTACGGGGACTTTATACCCTATACTCAACAGGCATTTCTTTCGCGCCAAAGCTACGCCCATGCCTTATAGCAGCATTGAAGGACTGGAACACATTGACAAGGTCATCGAAATCGACCAAAGTCCGATAGGACGGACGCCACGGTCCAACCCGTCCACGTATACCGGTGTTTTTGCGGATATACGAACCTTGTTTGTTCAGCTGCCCGAAGCCAAAATCCGCGGTTACAAGCCGGGAAGATTTTCTTTTAATGTAAAAGGCGGACGATGCGAGACCTGTCAGGGTGCGGGTATGAAAATTATTGAAATGAACTTCCTGCCCGATGTTCAGGTGCCGTGTGAGACGTGCCAAGGCAAACGGTATAACCGGGAAACGCTAGAGGTACGTTACCGTGGCAAGTCTATATCGGATGTGCTGGACATGAGTATCGATGAGGCCGTTGAATTTTTTGAACATATCCCTTCGATCTACCGGAAGATCAAAACGCTTCAGGATGTCGGGCTCGGTTACATCACACTTGGCCAGTCATCGACTACCCTGTCGGGAGGTGAGGCACAGCGGGTGAAACTGGCCACAGAGCTGGCAAAAAAAGATACGGGCAACACATTTTATATTCTGGACGAACCTACTACGGGGCTTCATTTTGAAGATGTAAATGTTTTGTTGGGTGTCATCAACCGCCTTGTCGACCGTGGAAATACAGTGCTGATCATCGAACACAATCTCGATGTAGTAAAAACGGCCGACTGGGTAATCGATATGGGTCCGGAAGGGGGAAAACACGGAGGACAACTGATGTTTGCGGGTGTCCCTGAAGACCTCATTAAACAGAAAAACAATGAGACAGCCCGGTTCTTAAAACTGGAAATGGCTTAAGCGCCCGCAGACATGTCATCGCCAAGCTTCTCGGTGGGCAAAGCGCAGCGGGACAGGGATACCGACGCGTCGATGTCTCTTTTCATCGCCTCTCGGGGAGTTTGACGGAAGCTTAATACCGTGTTCTACTAAAGGGATACCTTAAAGGAGGCGTCTTTCCCGTCGTTGACTATTTTTTAAAGGACTGCGATGGGAAAGATAATCGGAACAGCGAAACACAGGTGTCCGTGAATTGGAAACAAGCATCTTCCCGTTGTCTATAATCCTCAGGTACACAAACCGGTACCCCTCTTTTCACGCGAAAAAGGAAGTCGGCGATGTTGCATCCGGGGGAAGGCCGGAGCCGACCGAACAAAGCTGGCGCCGCGAAGTTAATCCCGAAAATTTGTAACTTTGCCTTTGTATGTCAGATATTATACAGTTACTGCCGGATTCCGTAGCAAACCAGATTGCTGCAGGGGAAGTTGTTCAGCGACCGGCTTCTGCAGTAAAGGAGCTTATTGAAAACGCGATCGACGCGGGAGCAGATAAAATAAAACTTATCGTTAAGGACGCCGGAAAATCGCTCATACAGGTTATAGACAACGGTTGCGGCATGAGTGTGACGGACGCACGGCTTTGCTTTGAGCGGCACGCCACTTCTAAGATACGGAAAGCAGAAGACTTATTTGCCATACGTACAATGGGATTCCGTGGGGAGGCCATGGCATCCATTGCTGCTATTGCCCAGGTGGAGTTAAAGACCCGAAGGGTAGAAGATGAGCTTGGTACGATCGTGGAAATCGAAGGGTCAAAGGTTACTAATCAACATCCCGAGGCCTTACCGCCGGGTACAACGATCTGTGTTAAAAATCTTTTTTATAATATTCCGGCCCGACGCAATTTTCTTAAAAGCAATTCCGTGGAAATGCGTCACATCATTGACGAGTTTCAACGTGTCGCATTGGCCCACCCTCAAATTTTCTTCAGTTTGCATAGCGATGGGAACGAGCTATTCCATTTGCCGTCGGAAACTCTAAAACAACGTATTGTCCACCTGTTTGGCAACAATTATAACCAGCGGCTGGTTCCGGTAGAAGAAGAAACGACGATTATTTCGATCAAAGGATTCATCGGGAAACCGGAATTCGCCAAGAAAACACGGGGCGAACAATTCTTTTTTGTCAACAACCGCTTCGTCCGCGACCATTATCTTCACCACGCTGTGATGAATGCCTACGAGGAGATACTTCCGTCGGAAACCTACCCGTTATACGTGCTGTTTATTGATATTGATCCGGCAAAGATTGATATCAATGTGCATCCGACGAAGACAGAGATTAAGTACGAAGACGACAAGGCTATTTACGCTATATTGCGGTCGGCCGTGAAGCGTTCTTTAGGCCGTTACAATATTGCGCCGACACTGGACTTCAATCAGGAAACCAGTTTTAGCAACCTGATCACGACAAAGCCATTAGAGGAAATACAGGCCCCTACGATATCGTTCAATCCGAATTTCAATCCTTTTGAAGAAGGGAAGCCGTCTTCCAGCGCGCGTTCTACCGCGTATGCGGCCGGTTTCGAGAAGAAGGCCGGTATTCCGCAGAACTGGGATACGCTCTATCAAATATCCCAGCGCGACACCGTGGAACAACTGCCGCTTCATCCGGAGGAGACCGCTACGACGGCCGGGGGAGAGGGCCGTGTCGCGGGGGCAGGTAACGATGTCCCGAAGCAGTTTTTCCAATTGCACCAACGGTTTATCGTGTCGCAGATACATTCGGGGTTTATGCTGGTTGATCAGCAAGCCGCCCACGAACGTATTCTCTACGAACACTATATGAATCAGCTCGAAAACAACCAGGGAGTAAGCCAACAAAGTTTGTTTCCGCAAACCGTGGAGCTGAGCCCGGGGGATTTCGCACTCATGGAAGACATGCTCCCTGAAATCCAGCTGTTAGGCTTTCAGTTGCGCCCTTTCGGGAAGAACACCTATGTGGTCGATGGTATCCCTGCCGATCTGGCGTCCGGAATCGACGAGACGAAGATATTGGAACAGCTGTTGGAAGATTTCAAAAACAATAAGGACGAATTGCAACTTAATAAAAGAGAGAACCTAGCACGAAGTTTAGCAAAAAATGCGGCCATTAAGCCAGGGGTAGCCTTAAGCAATACGGAGATGTCGGAGCTGATCGACAAGCTTTTCGCTACGGCATCGCCCAATATTTCCATACATGGGAAGCCCACCATTGTGACAATTACGCTGCAGGAACTGATGGAACGATTTAACAAAAACTAAGACCGACATAGTAAAAACATATGAACAACCTTTTTTCGAATTTGACGCCCGTGGTAAAGAATCTCTTGATCATCAACGTGATCTGCTTTATTGGATCTGCAATTTTTGATCAATCTACCCGGTTCTTTGGGGTATATTACCCTGACTCTCCTTTTTTTAAAGTTTGGCAGATTATCACTTATATGTTTATGCATGGCGGTTTTAGCCATATTTTCTTCAACATGTTCTCTTTAGTGATGTTCGGTCCCATCATAGAACACATGTTGGGCTCCAAACGGTTCCTTAACTTTTACCTGATCTGCGGTATCGGCGCATTGATCTTACAGTACGGTGTTCAGGCAATAGAAGTATACCAGATTGCGGGTACCGTGCGGGCCTCCAGCCTCCTGAATTTCGACATGCTGAACAACCGCGTATCATCGGACCTGCAAGTTACACAGGAACAGTTTTCGACGTTGGTTTCCATCTACGGAACACCGCTTGTCGGCGCATCGGGAGCTATTTATGGGCTATTGCTGGCGTTTGCCTATCTGTTTCCGAACATGCCGTTGTATTTATTTTTTATACCGGTACCGATAAAAGCGAAAGTTTTTATTCCGATATTAATTTTAATTGAGATATATTTAGGGTTCTCGAGCGCAGGTGGCTCCATTGCGCACCTTGCCCATGTGGGAGGAGCGTTGTTTGGCTACGTATTAATAAAAATATGGGGGATCCGAAAGGGGATTTAATAACAACAGGCAGCTTTAGTGGCCTCGGCCGCCGCTGAGCTCCATTAGAAGAACGAATACTCCGATGAAAGAAAGTGTGTTAAAAGCTTTTTGGCGCGATACGTATCAAAGCCGTTCGCCTATTCCTTTTATCATATCTGTACAAGTTTTACTCTTCGTACTTATCCACCTTTTTGATCTGCTTAAAGAGGTTGGTGTCACTTCGACTTCCTTATACGACCTGGCTGTTGATCAACTGAGCCTACCTTTGTCGTTTGACAGGTTTCTGATGCAGCCTTGGTCGCTCGTCACGTATCCATTTTTGTATATCGGTTTGTTCGAGCTTTTGTTTGACTGTTTATGGCTTTATTGGATGGGCACTACTTTCCTAACCTATCTGAACAGGCGGCAGTTTATGTTCTTATTTACGTCGTCTCTCTTGATTGGGGGTGTATTGTACGTAGGGCTAGGCTTTATTCCTGCCTTACAAAACAGCGTTCAGGTGTCGATGCATACGACGTCTTTTGCATTGGGAGCGGTTGTTGCCTCTGTCGCGACGTTGGTGCCCCGATCGGAAGTTAGGCTTTTCCTTTTTGGGAACGTGACACTAAAGACCATTGCTATTGTTTATGTCGCATTGGAGGTCGCATTTACGGCCCTTGTCAATAAGGCGGGCGGTCTGACTTTTTTAGCTTGTGTATGCTGGGGCATACTTTTTATTCAGGCATTACGGAAGGGTCAGGACATGAGCCTATTTTGGAAAGTAAAGCAGCGGACCAAGCTCAAGGTCGTTCACAAAACCAAAGTCAATACCTCCAGCTATACGTATAAGCACCAATCGGATCTACCTAATCAGGAGGAAATCGACGAAATATTAGATAAAATTTCCGTAGGCGGCTACGAAAGCTTAACTTCACAGGAAAAAGAAGTGTTGTTTAAGGCAAGTAAGAGCGACCGGTGATCATGGCAAAAAGAAGTCTCTTTAGGAAAAATTTAGGTTTCTTCAGTAAAACAATCTTTCTCGGCAACATCGTTGCTATCGTGTTTCTACTGCTAAGCTATGCAGCTTCTTTTATCAACCCGAAAGCGATTTGGCCGCTCGCATTTTTCGGTTTAGGCTACCTTCCTATTTTATTGATCAACCTCGGATTTTTAGCGTACTGGCTGTTGCGGCGACCCAAGTATGCGTTGTTCACGCTGATCCCCATTCTTGCAGGTTGGAGCCTACTGACGCAACATATAGGACTGCGCAACGAGGAACATTCGGTGAGCAGAATGGACAGCGGTATACGCGTGATGACTTTCAACGCACACCTCTTCCAGTCCGTAAAGAAGGGCGGCGATCAGGATGTCAAGCCAGCCGTATTGAACCTGCTGAAAAAGACCGACCCGGATATTCTTTGCTTTCAGGAGTACTTTTCCAAAATCAAAGGAACGAAGCAGATGACAGACAGGGTGATCGAAGCCGTAGGGTTCAAGGCCCACTATTTCGAGCCGGCTATGAAAAGCGAACACGAGGGATATGGACAGATTATTTTCTCTAAGTTTCCAATCGTCAACTCAGGCGTCATCACCAAAAATGAGTACGGCATCAACCGCGTTATTTTTGCCGACATTGTGAAAGGTACCGACACCTTACGTGTATATAATGTGCACCTGCGATCGTTCGGTCTACAAAGCGAGGATAAAGAATTTATTCAAAACCCCTCTACAACGCCTAATGATGAGCGCGCTACGCGCCGTGTAGGCCGCAAGCTGAAATACGCCTTTGAACGCCGGGGCCGGCAGGCCGAAGCTTTACGGGCGCATATCGACGCTACTCCATACCCCGTCATCGTGATGGGCGACTTTAATGATACCCCGATGTCGTACAGCGTCAACCTGGTAGGAAAGGGACTAAAAAATACATTTAAGGAAAAAGGCCGGGGTTGGGGCGTGACGCACTACGAGATGCTGCCTTTGTTCCAGATCGACTATATATTGTGCAGCCGGAAGTTCGATGTGAACCAATATAACGTCGTAAAGGAGAAATTGTCTGACCACTACCCGATATGGGCCGATCTGTCCCTGACCGACTAGTCGCTACCACCTGTGGCCGTCGATGATTCGAAGAATTCCAATGCCCTTTTTACGAATGCATCGTTCCGGTTTTTTACTTTAAAATAGGCTTCCCGTCCGAAATAATATCTCCCGACCAGCGCTTCTATGTCGTTTTCAATTACGTCTCGCAAGTCGTTCTTTTTCCTGTCAGACAAAATAAACCCTTCGGAACGGACGAAGGAAACGAACGCCTGATACTCGTTGTCCGGCAAGTGATAGCCCTGCAGAAAATTCTCGATGGAATAGGCCGGCAGCAGCTTCGGAAAGCGGGAATAAACAAATTGCTCTAAAAAACTATACTGAATTAGATCCTGGTACAATAAGTTAAGCGCGTTGGAGTCCTGTGCCACGTGTATATCGGGTAGGATACCACCACCACTATACACTTTCTTACCCGCCTGTGTCTGAAATGTTTTTCCGTGCGCATACAGGGTGTCCAAGGCCCAAAGACCTTTATACATGCTGTTGAAGTCGACCATATTCGACCAATTAGGCGTATACTTCTTTTGTATGCTGCGACCAAGAGGTGTGAAATAACGGGCGATGCTCAGATTTACGGTAGATCCGTCGGAAAAGTCGAACTGCTCCTGTACGATCCCTTTCCCATAGGAACGTCTTCCAATGATCACCCCCCTATCCCAGTCCTGGACGGCACCGGCAACTATTTCGCTGGCTGACGCGGTATTCTCGTTGATCAGCACGGCAAGATCTCCGGTTGCGAAACTGCCCCCTTCCTCGGAAAAATACTCGCGCCGTTCCTCGTGAGCACCTTCTGTATAAACGATCAGCCGCCGGTCCTGGAAAAACTCGCTGGCCATCTTGATCGCCATATGGAAATAACCTCCCCCGTTATCCCGTAAATCCAAAATCAATTTTTTGGCCCCCTGCTTTTTAAGCTCGATAACGGCCTGCCGGAACTCGTCACCCGTGTTGATACCGAATCTCCGCACTTTAATATAACCGATCCCGGGACGGATCATGTACACAACGTCCATGGAGCTCACCGTGACCTGATCCCTTACCACTTTAATTGGAGCGGGCAGTTCCTGATCGTCACGTTTTACATGGATGTTTACGACTGTTCCGCGACGGCCTCGTATAAGTTTCTCCACGCTCTCGCGGGAGATGTTTACTCCGGCAACGGGCCTGTTTCCGATTTTTAGAAGCTTATCGCCCACTCTAAATCCGGCTTTGTCTGCCGGTCCACCGTTGATGAGCGAAACAATCATCAGTGTATCGTTCAGGTTGAAGTATTCCATCCCAATCCCTTCAAACGTTCCTTCGAGGATCTCGGTCTGGCGGCGGGATTCGTTAGGCACAAGGTAGCTAGAATAGGGATCCAGGTGCGAGATAATATGATTGATTGCTCCGTTTTGGACAGAGTCGATGTTTACGCTGTCTACATAAGCGTTGGCAATCAGGTCTATTAGCTGCTGTATCTTCCAACTGTTATTGGACAGACCGATTGGCACCAAACTATTTCCCGGCTTGTTGCCCTGTTCGTCTGCATAATTTTGTCCCAAGATGATGCCCAAAAGCAACACGGCCGCATAGGTTGCCGCAACAAATATATTTCGTTTAGTGCCTTTTTGCATGGATAGTCTTCGGTTACAAAATTAATATAGTTTTCTCAATTTATTGAGGCAAGTTAACAATGAATCAAAAGAAACACAATCTTAGCGGCCGGTTGTTCATAATATTTTCGTAATATTTCAGATTTCTTGGGTGCAGAACGATTTTTCAAACAACCTGTTTGCGAATCAGGGCAACTTTGGGTAAGTTTGATGTAAGATAACATTGCTGTGCACGAGATTGAACCATATTACAACTGGCGTGATGACTATATCGCTGCGGAAGACGAGCGATCACCCTTTTATGGAGCGGTATATAGCGAATTTGAATTTGACAAACAGATCTATAACTTTCTGCTTCACCCGCAATGGGACGATTTCGGCTCGCAGACCCTCTATCTGAAGATTTTGTATGTCGACTACGAAAAGGGCTTCGCAATCATCGAATTTATCGGCGAATGGAATGATGCTATTTATAATGACATCATGCTCCTCAAACGGGAAGTCATTGACATGATGGTTGCTGAGGGCGTTGAGAAGTTCCTGCTTATCGGAGAGAATATACTCAACTATCACGGCTCAGACGACTCGTATTATGAAGAGTGGTATGAAGATATCGGCGATGGCTGGATCGTAGCTCTTAACTTCAGAGAGCATGTCACGCAGGAGTTTAAAGCGCAGGGCATAGATTACTACATACATTTTGGAGGTGATCTGAATGCCTTTCCTTGGCGCACGTTAAAGCCGAAACAGCTGTACCACCATATTCAGGAGCGAATCAATCGGCGCTTGGGGATGTAGCGGCGTCAAAACAACGCTGTAACTTCCATTTGCAGAAAATCCTGCCAAGGTAGACTGTCGTCTCCGACTATAAGTACATGATCTGGTTGATGTGTTTTTTGAAAAACTTTTAAGCCTGATGCATGCTGTATCTGTCCGCTTTTCACTTCTATACCAATCACCTTACCTCGATATTCTAGCACAAAATCTACTTCATGGTTGCCTTCTCTCCAATAATAAACTCCGCAACCGGAGCTGTATGAATTGTTAATCAGATGTGCACCAATAGCTGACTCCACCATTCTTACCCATAGATCTGGCCGTAGTTGTATCTCCTTGAATGATTCCGCCCGCTGTGCACTGATAAGCGCCGTATTATGCACTTGAAATTTCGGGCTTGATGATCTTTTACGCAGAAGCTTATTGTCAAATTTCTCTAGTCCATTTAACAGACCCGCCGTATTTAAAAGATTCAGATAATGTGCCAAAGTAGTCGTATTCCCCGCGTCCAACAGTTGTCCCATAATTTTGGTAAAAGATAATATTTGTCCCGAATAACTGCATCCGAGTTCAAAAAGTCTTCTCATAAGTGCCGGTTTATCTATTCGGGTTAACATGAGTATATCTTTTGAAATACTTGCTTCTATCAATGATCCTACAACGTATTGTTTCCAACGTTCTTCGTCAGCAATTAGTGTTGCCGCACCAGGGTATCCCCCAAACCACACATACTCTTCTGCTGTCCAACCAAAGGCTTGTTGCATTTCAGCGTATGACCAATGTCCCATATAAGTGCTTTCAAATCTTCCTGCCAGCGATTCTGTCAGCCCTTGTTGGAGCAGCAACCGTGATGATCCAAGCAAAATTACCTTCAGGTTTGTTCCTGTCCTTGTATCGGTGTCCCAAAGAAGTTTAACGGTTTCACTCCAATTGTCTATTTTTTGGATTTCGTCAACAACCAACAGAAACGCTTTAGCCTCTTTTTGTTTCATTTGCACATGGGCAGCAGCCCATTGTGCGGAAAGCCAGCTACTGTCGGAAGCCGGCACCGCATCCGCCGAAACAAACAAGTAGGGTATATCTAGTTTTTCTGTAAGTTGACGTACCAACGTCGTTTTACCGACCTGTCTTGGGCCCATTAAGACTTGGATAAACTTTCTCGGCTCATTTACTCTAGATATAAGTCGCTGTAAATAAGATCTTTCAAACATAATTAAGAATTTACTCAATATACTACGTAAATTTACTCAATATACTGAGTAAAGCAAAGGATAACTATAATAGATGTAGCGGGGCTGTATCAAAACAACGCTGTAACGTCTATCTCGCGTTTGACATAAACGTATATCCATTTGCCCCTTTCTTGAACGCAAAGCGTATGGGAGGAAATTCTATCTTCGCCCGATCAACAAGACACTTACCCGCCAATCCCACATGTGGTTTGTACCGCTGTTTAAAAAAGGTATACTATTTCGTTTTCCTATAAGTTTCGTTAACTTTGTGATGCAACAAGTTAAACAGCTGTTTGGCTTTTGATTTTTTAATTTTCACTTTTAACTTTCACCTTTATACAATGTCATTCAGAATAGAAAAAGACACGATGGGCGAGGTACAGGTTCCTGCAGACAAATACTGGGGAGCACAGACCGAACGTTCACGTAACAATTTTAAGATCGGTCCTGCGGCCTCCATGCCGAAGGAAATCATTGAAGGTTTTGCCTATTTGAAGAAAGCGGCTGCGTACGCCAACCACGAGCTGGGTGTGCTGCCTATAGAAAAGCGGGATGCCATTGCAGCGGTATGCGATGAAATTCTTGCCGGTCAGCTTGATGACCAGTTTCCACTGGTAATCTGGCAAACGGGGTCGGGCACACAGTCGAACATGAACGTCAACGAAGTAATTGCGAATAGGGCTCAGGTATTGGCCGGGGGCAAGATTGGTGAGGGAGATCCTATTTTAAAAGCGAATGACGACGTAAACAAATCGCAATCGTCTAATGATACGTTTCCTACAGGCATGCACATTGCCGCTTATAAAGCTGTTGTAGAGGTTACGATCCCTGGGGTCGAGAAACTTCGCGACACGTTGCAGCGTAAGTCTGAGGAGTTTATGAATGTGGTTAAGATCGGCCGTACGCACCTGATGGATGCGACGCCAATAACCTTAGGACAGGAATTGTCCGGCTACGTTGCCCAGCTTAATTATGGACTGAAAGCGGTTAAAAACACGTTGGCCCACTTAGCCGAACTGGCCCTTGGTGGTACTGCTGTCGGCACGGGCTTGAATACCCCTGCTGGATACGACGTACTAGTCGCGAAATATATTGCTGAATTTACGGGGTTGCCCTTTGTCACCGCGCCTAACAAATTCGAGGCATTAGCAGCGCACGATGCCATCGTCGAAGCACATGGAGCACTTAAGCAACTCGCCGTTTCTTTAAACAAGATCGCCAACGACATCCGGATGCTAGCTTCCGGGCCTCGTTCAGGCATTGGCGAAATCCTTATTCCGGAGAATGAGCCAGGTTCTTCCATCATGCCGGGGAAAGTAAATCCTACCCAGTGTGAAGCCTTGACCATGGTTGCTGCACAGGTGATGGGCAACGATGTGGCCATCACGATTGGAGGTACGCAGGGCCATTACGAGCTGAACGTATTTAAACCTCTTATGGCGGCGAACTTTCTGCAGTCTGCCCGCCTCCTGGGCGACGCCTGTGTGTCGTTCGAGGAACACTGTGCTGTGGGCATAGAGCCTAACCACGACCGCATTAAAGAGCTTGTCGATAACTCATTGATGTTGGTGACGGCACTGAATACCAAAATCGGTTACTACAAGGCGGCTGAGATCGCACAGACAGCCCATAAAAACAACGCGACATTAAAGGAAACTGCCATCGCGTTGGGATACGTTACTGCAGAGCAGTTTGACGAGTGGGTAAAACCCGAGGACATGGTTGGAAGCTTAAAATAGTTAAGTGGTTCAGCATCCGTTACTAAAAAAATCTCTTGGAGCATGCCTATTTTTGTTAATAGGCACGCTCTTTATATGGAGCAGCTGTGTCCGCCACTCGGAGATGCAATCCGAAGGGGCAGACTTTTTACAAGGTGTATGGGTACAGGACAGCATTCCTTACCAATCGCAGATGATGGACTATACCTTGCATCAGTTTAAATTTACGTGCGATTCCGTGTATGCCACTATGCATGTACACGCGAAAATACAGCGCATTCCCGACTCTTGTTACAAAGAAGGCAGCTGGAGCGAGTATGCGAAGGCTGTGTACGTGATGCGTGGTGATAGCTTAATCGGCGAAGGTATCTATACAAAGGAGAACGGAAAATACAAAACCGCGGGGTGCTATAGAACCGGAACCTACCTCCCTCGTTACCGGGTAGCCCACCATAGCGCCGACTCGCTGATTTTAGAGAGCCGCTTCGATCAGCGTCCGATAGTGCTTCGAAAAGTGCAGGACATTCGCTGCACGCCGAAACGCCGGTGGGAAGACTAGGCCAAGCTACTTTCCCGGCGGCCAATAGCGATAGCCCGACATACATCCGCCGTCACTATATACTATAAAAGCAGGCAAAAGATTATGCCTGCTATATGGAATGATGTCAATGATTTAGTCGCTATGTTTTTAATTGATGAGACGCGTTTCGTCGCCCGATGACTTTAATATATGCGTCTTTAATTCGTTTTCCGCCTGCAACAGTTCCTGCTCCACAACCTTCCGCTTTTCCCTGCCCTCCCGCTGAATCTGCAACACCTGCTCTATCGTAGAGACAATATCCTGGTTCGCCTTTTTAATCGTTTCGATGTCGACGATTCCCCGCTCTGTTTCTTTTGCCACACTTATTGTCGATTCTTTGAGCATTTCGGAGTTTTTACGAAGCAGCTCGTTGGTTGCGTCGGTCACGGCTTTCTGGGCTTCCAGCGCCTTTTGTGCATGGGCAATTCCCAATGTAAGGACCATCTGGTTCTTCCAAAGAGGTATCGTATTGACTAAGGAAGACTGAATCTTCTCCATCAAAGAAGAGCTGTTATTTTGAATCAGCCGTATCTGGGGCGCGGTCTGCAACACCACCATCCGGGTCAGTTTCAAATCGTGCACTTTCCGCTCAAAACGGACGACATGCTGTTCCATGTCTTTATATTCCTGCACCTTATGCGGATCGCCGGAGTTTTCGGCCTCGGCTTTTAGCTGCGGCAATGTCACGGCATGTGCCTCCTTCAGCTTTTCTTCTCCGGCCGCAATGTACAGGGAAAGTTCTTTAAAATAGTTTTGATTCTCGACAAATAATTTATCGAAAATATGGACGTCCTTCCCTAAGCTTTTGTAATGTCCTTCCAATCTTAATTCTATCTGGTGTATATTCTTTTCTACCGATTGATATTCGGTACGCATACGCTGCAGCTTTTTCTTCATATTATCGAAAAAGGGGATCAGCGGCTTCTTATTAAGATTTTCGTCGAACGATTTAATATTAGAACGTAGGTTCAGCAGGATCTCTTCGGCTCCGCCCATATCTTTGGTGCGCACCTGCTTCAAGATCTCGTTGGAGAAGTTGCTTACCTTTGTCTGACTACCCACGCCGTACTGGATGACGTCGGTGGTTGATGTGAGGTTTATTTTGTCTTTATACTGCTTGATCAGTGCTTTCTCTTCGTCTGTAAACTCGACTGATACTTCGTTCTTTTTGTTTTCCGGATTATCGTCGTATGTCGTTAAGGTCAGATCTGCCATATTTATTCGTTTAAAAGGTTCCTATTTTTGAGCGTTTGAATATATACATCCGATTCTGCAGATACATCTAGTATACCCGCTTTAAATTGGTTGGTAACTTCCTGCTCGATTGCTACGGCCGCCTTCGCGATAACCTCTTCCAGCTTCTTTTTGGAAGCAGCAGTGACGGCGTTGTTCAATCGGGAATTCTCGATCTCATCGTACTTCATGAGCACATTTACGACCGTGGAATGACGTACCAGAAACTTTTCGGCTTCTATCTTGTCGTTCTTTTCCAGTAGCTGAAAGAGGTGGATAATACGGTCTATATTTTGGTGAATGGACCTGTTGTCAATGACTTTCCTCCAATGAAGCAGTCCCTCAATAAACAGCTGCGGCGTATCGAGCGAGGCTTGCGGCAGCTCTTTAACCCTGTTAGCCGAGGAAGCTGTTGTTATCCACGTCAGCGGGCGGATCTCTGCCAGCTCAAGTCGCTGAAGATGGGTCTTCGCCCGGTTAAGCAACAGCCCGTTTCCGACAACATACGAAGTAACGTATCCGCCCAATGTCAGGAGCATCCCCTGGGAAATCGTTCCAAAAAAATAAATAAAAGAGCCAAAAAGCGCAAGTTCCGCCAGCAACAAAACAAGCCCCGTGATATACCAGGACCGTATCTTACTTTTCTTCGCCTGAGAAAGCATGACAAAAGGGAACAGGTGCACAGGTAGGGGCACGAACATCACGATGGAAATGAACGTCCATGTCAGTTGCTGAAGTTCCCAACGTTTCGGTTTCTTTGTCGCAAATCCCATTCTGCAATTTACTTATTTTTTTTATAGGGAAATAATTATTTGTGTGCTGCGAAATGCTAAAATTTGTGAAACCGCGAGCTGACAACGACCGCCGGCTATTTCGGGAGGTGGATACATTTAAACCGCCGGTGGTAGATGGGAAGATCCGTGATCAGCGGACGTACCGCTGATCACGGGTCGTGGGGAACGAAATTACATGCGCTTTTTATAAATGTAATTTTCTGCCAGCTGTCCCGTAATGACGTTGCCTTCTTGATCCAAATGGAAAAGCTGATTTTCTCCCACCTTTAATTTTATATCCGTTTCTTTTCCTTTCAGATGAACCACGGAACCATTGTCGTGCCACATGAATTTTCCGCTATCTTCTACCTTCAGGTCACGGTCGAGATACTCGCTTGTTATCTGAAATGTTTCGTCGTCGTTAAGGACAATCACCGTCTTAATTCCAGGACAGTCTGCGCAGGGGATAGTGCCTTCGTAGGTACCAGCCCAGTCCAGCGCACTTTGCGAAGTGTGGATCGTGTCGATTATATCCGTTCCATGGAAAGCTACCGTAGTGTCTCCGACAGTCTTATCTGTCGTCTTTGGCTGTGTACATGCGGCCATTCCTAGACAGAATATAGCCACGGGGATCAGATTGTTCATATTTTCTTTTTTATTTTTTGCCGCAAATTTTCTGCCAATATTCACGAACTGTTGATCTGCACATCTCGTTATCCACCTGTTATTACGCTAATCTTCCCAACGGACTTTCTCTTCGATAGGTGAGCGTACAGGCTCCCGCGCTTCGCTTTCATGGTGTCCAAGGTAAAACAGGCCCACACACTTCTGGTTTCCCGCAAGGTCTAAAAATGGACCTAAATGGTTGATGAGACCAGGGGTGGCCCAATACCCTCCAATTCCCAGCGAGTGGGCGGCCAACCACATATTTTGAACCGCACAGGCCGTTGCAGCAAGCTCTTCCCATTCTGGAACGTCGCCCGTATAGTTAACGATGATAGCAATAGCCACTTTTGACATGGTCGCTTTTTTGGCCATATTTTGTTCAGCTACCTCCGTATACTTCTCTGCAGGGGTAGTGGTTTTATAAATCCTTGCCAGCTCCGCCCCGAGCCTGTTAAGGCCTTCCTTTTGAAACACCACAAAGCGCCATGGCTGTGTACGTTTATGGGTAGGGGCTGCGTTGGCAGCTTCCAAAATTGTTACGATATCCTCTTTGGAGATATCCTGATCGGTAAAACTATTCTGATTAACCGTCCGTCGATACTGGATGGCCTTTAAAACTTCATTTGACATGTTCTTTCTTTTAAATGTTTCTTATAGTGTCTAAAGTCTGGAGCTCCGTGTCGGTGTATGGGGCTACGCTTGCTCCTCCCAGAGAGTGGCGATATGAAGGATAGTCAGCACGGCCTTCTCCATATCCTGTCTGCTGACCCACTCCATCTTTCCATGAAACGCATGCCCGCCCGCGAACACGTTGGGGCAAGGTAGGCCCATGAACGAGAGACGCGAGCCATCTGTTCCTCCTCTTATACTTCGCCGTTCGGGCGTTAGCCCCACGCGCCGGATAGCCTCGAGTCCGATATCCATCACCTTCGGATGTTGGTCCAGAACCTCTTTCATATTACGATACTGCTCACTCACTGCAAAGTCGTACGTCACGCCGGGGAATCGGGCCACCACGTCTTCCACGAGCTGACGCAGTTCGGCTTCGTGTCTGGCCAAGTTGGTTGTTTTATGATCGCGGATGATGAAATCTATCTCTGCGCGGTCGACGCCGCCCTGTATATGATTGGGATGTACAAAACCTTCTTTACCGCTTGTCGTTTCGGGCGACAGGCGGTCCTTAGGTAGTTCTGAGATTATTTCCGCAGCCACTTTCAGGGCACTCTGCATCTTTCCTTTGGCAAAGCCCGGATGCACTGATATGCCATTGATAACAATCCGAACGCCATCTGCAGAAAAGGTTTCGTCCTCGATGGTACCCGCCTTTTCGCCATCCAGCGTATACGCAAAGTCGGCTCCCAATTTAGCTAGATCAACGTGGTTCACGCCACGCCCCACTTCTTCATCTGGCGTGAAAAGGATTTTAATTTCGCCATGTTTAATGTCGGGATGCGCAATCAACAGGCGCGCAGCATCCATTATCTCGGCGACACCGGCTTTGTCGTCAGCGCCCAGCAACGTTGTGCCACTGGCAGTAATGATATCATGTCCGATCTGGTTCCGCAGATCGGGATGTTCTTCCAAGCGGATAACGACCGAAGGATCGTCCGGAAGGACAAGATCCTGACCTTGGTAGTTGACGTGTACTATGGGCTTGACCCCCGCACCAGAGCAATCCGGAGATGTATCTACATGGGAACAGAAGCAGATGACCGGCACCTGCTTATCGGAGTTTGAAGGAATCGTTGCATATACATAACCGTACTCATCCAGATGGGCGTCTGCGAGCCCAATCTGCTGTAGTTCGGCTACCAGAAGCCTGCTTAGATCCTTTTGCTTTTCCGTCGAAGGAAACGAGGTTGCGTTAGGATCGGACGTTGTATCTATCTGCACATAACGCATGAAGCGTTCTGCCACCTGAAAATCGCTTATTGTATTTATATCAAAGTTACTCATTCAATAGCTATATGATTTCCCAAAGGTAACAAGTTTTCTCTACTTCTGCTTGTCTGCCCAGCCAAACACCTTGGACAGCAGATCTGTCGAACGTGTACCGCCAAGGTTGCTTCTGATCTTCAGCTCCTGATCAGCCACTTTCACAAATAGCCCGTCTATGGCTTTCTGGGTCACGTAGGCTGTGAGGTTTGTTTCGACTTTGCTGGACAATGGAAGCTTGTTATATGCCGACGTTAGTTGTGTCCAATAATCGGCGACATTATTCTTCCCCATAGCCGATTCTATCACCGGACTAAACCGCTGTATCAATTCGGATGTGGTGTTGGTCTTAAAATAAGAAGTTGCGGCGTCGGACTGTCCGCTCAATAAGATGTTATAGGCGTCGTTTATAGACATCCTGGAAAGCGAGTTCACGAAAACCTGTCCAGCCTCGCTTACGGCGGTTTCAGCGGCACGGTTCATACTGAGGATAAACTGGTCGCATAGTGACCCCATGCCAACGGCACGCAATGCTTTTTCTACCTTTTGCGCCTCTTGCGGCATCAGGATCTTCACGGCCGCATCACCGAGGAAACCATCTTTCGCGGACAATAGTGCAATACTCGCCTGCAGTCCGTTTCCCAACGCCTGCTTGATGGCGTTGTTCGCTTCTGCCGTAGTGATTTCTCCCTGGCTGCCTGTTGGGGCAGCCGCCGTACTGTTTACCTTCGAAGTGTCAGCTGTGTTCGTTGCTACCTGTCCCAGCAGTCCTTTTAGCTTTGACCCGATCTGCGCCTCTGCACCTGCGGTTGCCGCAAAAAAGGCTCCCACGGTACAGACCGCCATTAAACTTTTTCTCATGCTTGTATATCCTTGTTTACCGGAACAAACCTACTAAAAATATATTTTAGCGTGTCCTTCATCCGGATGATTTACCAGTGTAAGACGCTGACAACAGGAAAATGATCCGACGGGAACTTCCCAAGATAGGTATCCGTCAAGATGCCATATTTGTGTACGGTAAATGGCTTCGTAATGAAGATATGATCTATACGACCCTTTGGTTTTAAGCCGTTTCCCCAACCGTTAAATGAAGAATTCGGCTCGTAAACAATCTTAGCAAGCCCGTAAGCATCTTTGACAACGCCACTTTTGGCCAGCGTGAAATACGCTTCATTCTGTTCATCAATATTAAAATCTCCGGTAAGAATAAGAGGAAGATCTTTTGCCAGTTCCTTTGCTTTAGCCAGAATAAGCTTTGCACTTTCGCGTCGGGCCTCCACACCGACATGGTCAAAATGCGTGTTCATAAAGATAAAGCGCTTTTTGCTCTCCCTGTCCTCAAATACGCCCCACGTGCAGATTCGTGGCAATGCGGCATCCCAGCCCTTATTCGGGCGCTCGGTGTCCGTAGGAGAAAGCCAAAATGTACCCTCTTTTAGCAGTCTGAAACGGGAGGTGTTATAAAATATAGCAGAATGTTCCCCTTTTTGTGCGCCATCATCACGCCCCACACCGATATAAGCAAAGCCAGGCAGTTGCTCTTTCATATCCTGCACCTGCTCGAAAAAGCCTTCCTGAATCCCAAAGATGTCGAACTCATGGAACTTGATCAAGCTGGTCAACGCATGTTTCCTGTCGTCCCATAGGTTGCCCGTATCCGAGGTCGTCTTTAGACGGATATTAAAAGACGCAACGGTCATATCCTGCGCATAAAGGCAACAGGCAGAAATCGCAAACAGTATGAATAAAATTACGCTCTTCATATATATAAGTTTCTGATTCTAAACCCCTCTTGTGACAAAGAAGTTATCGGTGAATCGTTATCATCACGGTCAGACCGTTACTTTTTCAAAATCGTATTTAATAGCTCTGGCTCATCCGTCGTGATATAGTCGATATTTTGTTCTATAAAATAACGCATATCTTCCTCGTTGTTCACGGTCCAGACATTTGTTTCCAACTTCAATTTTTTGGCTTCATTAATCCACGAAGGGTTCTTTTTATAGACCGATAAGTGATAGTCCAGACCACTCAAATTGGCGCGCTTAAGTTCTTCGGGAGCCTTGTCGCCGGTTAAATAATGCACTTTGGCTTTTTTATCAAGTTCTCTCAGTTTTAAACAGGCATCATAACTGAAGGCTATATATTCTACCTGTTTTTCTGCTTTAAGCTTCTTTACCAACGCAATGGTCATCTCGGCCGACTTGAGTGTACGCTCTGTTCCAAGCTTATTTGTTTTCAGTTCATAAATCAGTTTCGTTCCTTTCTGCTTCAGTCCCTCCCGCAGGTACGCTTCCGCTGTCGGGATGGATTCTCCGTTCGGGTGTTTTTTTGACAGCAATTCCTGATAGGTCGACGTGGCAATGTCCATCCCATAAAAGTCTTGATCATGGTTGACGACAAGCACATCGTCTTTGGTTAGGTGAACGTCAAACTCGCTTCCCCAAGCCTTCTGCTCAACGGCTTTGTTGAGTGAGGCCAAAGAATTTTGTGGGACTTTCGTGTTTTTCCATGCTCCGCGGTGAGCAATGATCTGCGTTTGCGCAAATGAGGCAAAGTGAATGGCCGATAAAAGCGTCAATACTACTAGCGTTTTTTTCATTGGAATAATTATCTATAAGCGTTAAATCTCATTTGTATAGATGAACTCGTTACACCCGGCCCGTTCTTTAACAGCCATGAAGCTTGCACGGGCTACGTTTTATGGCAGGATGAGCTGCGCCGACGCACTGGGAAACGTGTCTGTTCCGTCTCTGTCTCTACTTAATGTAAATAATATTTGCGACAGCGCGTTCCCCTTCATGGTCGAACTGCTTGTTGTCCGAGGGGTGATTGACGATGCCCGTAGCTGTCGCCCCCCTGACGTAGAGTGAGCTACTGCCGCCTCCATCTAAATTCATGGCGTCTTTGGCTCCCAACCACCTTAAGACGTCCGTAAGTTCATATAAGCTCATGCCATGCGCCATGCGATGGCGTCCGTCGACGACCAGCACGAGAAGCTTTTTGTCCGCTGTCACTCCGATGGCTGTGCGAGGGTGCCGGTTTTCGTTAAAAGCGTTTTTCGTAAGTGGGTAAGGACGGTGGTCCTGCAATAATAACGGACCAGCAAGCATGACGTTTGGGTAGCGCTCCCGCTCATAGGTGGTATCCGTGGATAACGCTATGGCTATCTTTTTCCGCGAAAATAAAAAAAGTGCATTGGTCCTGTCGATCTTCCGTTTGGAAGTATTTACTACTTTCCCATCTACCTGAATAAAATCGACGGCACCGCCATTTTTCGTATCGAAGAAGCCGCCGTTAACGGCAACAAGAGCTTGGTGCGCGAGCGCCATTTCGGAGGTCTTTTTCAGTTGCCGGGGTTCTGCAGCGAGCCGAAGTCGCTTTCTATATTTTTTAAGGTCTATCTCTAAAAAGTTGATCTCTTGCTCGCTGTCAAACAAGGTGTCGAAATGCGCTTGCTTCCAAAGCAGCCCTTTAGCGATTTCCTTCGTGTTCCATTGCTTGGAAGCTACGGCTATAGAATCCAGCGATTGCGCAAAGGATGCCGAGGTTATAAAGAGAAAAGAAACGATAAGGACGTATATTCGTTTGTTATGCATCTTTGGTTGATTTACATGACGAATATACCGAATTCAGGTTAACAAAATATTAAATCATCGCTCGCCGTTCCATTCGCCATAAAATTGTTGCAGAAAAACTTCCATGAATCTGTGGCGGTCGGCTGCAATTTTTTTTCCGGTATCTGTATTCATTTTATCCCGTAGCAAGAGGAGCTTTTCATAAAAATGATTGATGGTTGGCGCCTGTGTGTTTTTATACATTTCCTTAGACAGGTTAGTTTCTACCGGGATATCCGGGTTATATATTTCCCTGTTTTTAAAACCTCCGTAGTTAAAAGCCCGCGCTATTCCTATGGCTCCGATAGCATCTAAGCGGTCGGCATCCTGAACCACTTCAAGCTCCTTAGAATGGAAATGCACCTCGCCCAATGACGCTTTGAACGACATGTTGAGGATAATTTTCTGTACGTGTTCAACAGTTGCTGGCTCAACGCCGACACCTTCCAGAAACTCGCCCGCTATGCGGGGGCCGATGCTTTCGTCGCCGTCATGAAATTTGCTGTCTGCAATATCGTGTAATAGGGCCGTCAATTCGCAGACCAGTCGATCAGCCTGTTCCGTTTCCAGAATGAGCTTCGTATTGTTCCATACGCGCTGTATATGCCACCAGTCATGTCCTGCCTCCGCATTTTTCAGCCGGTCCTGCACGAAGACAACGGTTTTTTCGATGATATCCTGCATGCCTTATTTTTCTCTGGTCCCTTCGTAAAGTTCATACTGCAATAAACGACAGTCTAGTTTGCCGTTGAAGAACTCGAACCTGCGCGATGCCCGTAGGCCGATCTTCTTGGCCAAATCGGGATTTCCGGTAAAGATGTAGCCTCTGTACCCTTTGCACTCCTGCTTGAGGAAGTCGCCTATGCGTTTGTAAGTCGCCTCCAATCTGCTGTGTATGCCGAGACGTTCACCATACTCAGGATTAAACATGATCACGCCCTGTTCGGCAGGTACGGTTGTTTTAGCAAAGTCGCAAACTTCAAACTGAATAAGGTGTTCGACACCGGCGGTCCTTGCATTCTGTCGGGCGATCTCAATTGCTTCGTCAGAAATGTCGGACGCGACAATGAACGGAAGGTTAGTCTTATCGGTTTTTTCTTTGAGAAGACGGCGTTCTTCGAAAAAGGCGTCCTCGTTATAGCCCAGGACGTGCATAAAGGAATAGTTCATCCTTTGCAATCCCGGCATCCGCTTTTGGGCAAAGAGCGCTGCTTCGATAGCGAGCGTGCCCGATCCGCACATGGGGTTTATAAATGGAGACTTGCCATCCCAATTCGTTGCCATAATAGTTGAAGCTGCCAGTGCTTCCAACATGGGCGCCTTCCCCGGGTGCTTCCGGTATCCATGCTTTGCCAATGTTTCTCCGGATGTGTCCAGAAAAATCTCGGCGCGGTCGTCCATCCAATGCAGGTGGATAACCGCTTTGCTTAGTTCGGGGCCACTATTCGGGCGTAATCCTTTTTTGTCCTTAATCCTATCGACGATAGCATCCTTGACCTTCACGTTAGCGAAAAGCGGCGTGGTTATTGTCTCGTTATGTACATGGGAAGTGACCGAAAAATAGCCATCAAAAGGCAGCAGCTCTTCCCAGGGAATAACGACTAAATTCTTATATAGCTCTTCCGCGTCAAATGCACGGAACGATTTAATCTCGTATAAAACCTGGCTGGCTACGCGTAGGTTTAAGTTCAACCGTATACACTCGTTTACAGTGGCTTTCACTTCGACGCCTGTGTTAAAGGAACGTACGATATCAAAGCCTAACGCACTGACCTCTTGAGCCAAATATGGCGACAAACGCCGATTGCAGGTAATGATAACTTTACCGGGGCTGTTGAAAACTTCCATCATATTTTTGCAAAGTTACTTATTCTGCTTAGCAAAAAATGCTTAATTTTACAGTTTAATAAGTTTGATATGGAAATAAGAGGAAAAGTTCATGAGATAGGAGCTACGCAACAGGTAACGGAATCTTTTAAGAAAAGAGATCTTATCGTTGCGTATGCTGAAAACCCGCAATTTGTAGAGTATATTCGTTTTGAAGCGACACAGGATCGTGTCAACATATTTGATAATTTAGCTGTAGGCGATGAGATTGAGGTTTCTTTCAATCTTCGCGGACGCCCTTGGACAAACAAGGATGGCGTAACCACCTACTTCAATTCATTGGTGGCATGGCGCGTGACGAAGCTGGCAAATACTGCTCCTTCTGCTTCGGCACCCGGATATGCGGACATGCCTCCTGTTGACATCTCGTCTTCTGGAGCTGACGATGATGATTTGCCTTTCTAGGTTTCCACTAAAAACGGCCTTTGCGACTTTGTCCAGAGGCCGTTTACTTTTAACTTGCGGCGTTGTAGCTTCCACCTACTTCTAAAACCTGCATTGTCCACCGCAGCCTAACGTCTACCCATTTCTACACGAACAAGCGTATCTTTCCCTATTCCGGAAACGTGATACGGATGCGTCCTTCGCTTCCCGTCCATTTAGGGCCGCGTTGCAACAAGCGGGCAATTTCTTGGTTCATCTCCGGGCTTTGTCCACCGACCACACGGACAGCGTATACTGCACCGTTTTTGTCGACCTTAAACGACACTTCCAAGTGCCTTTCTGTATTGCGCCCTGAGTAGTGCTTTTTCAAATACTGCGAGAAACTGTTCCACCCCTCCATCGGTTGCGCATCGCCCCCCGCGATCGATTGGACTTTTATAGCAGTTAAGGCTTCGTCCATAAGCTCCACCTCGGTCACATTCTGCTTGCCTGTATTTGGCAGATAGCGGATAAGCAGCAATGTACATATGGCAATAAACAGGACAGCTGCCGTAAGCCCAATTGCTAAACGCTGCCAGCCAAAATAGTGCCTATGCTTTTGCTGCGCGTGCTCCTCGACCCTTCGTTCGAGGCGCTGTTGTAGCAGACTTAATGACTTGGCGTCTACACCATGCTGCAACCTATACCCGTCGATAGCATCTTGTAAAAAAGGATCGTCCAGGGCCTCCCGTTCCAAGGCGTGCATTTCTTCCCGGCTCATTAAACCGTTTATATAATTATGTATCCGTGATAGCTGATAGTTATTTTCCATTGTTCCGCTTTTCCATACAAATTTTAAGATTGCGCTTGCCATTTTGTATATAGCTCTTCACCTTGTTAAGATCGACATTCATCTCTTCTGCAATTTCTTTATAACATTTTTGTTCCAGATAGAAGAGTCTTATGCTTTTCGCCTGCTGATCCTGTAAGCTAGCCAAACAAGCCTCCATCTTTTCGAAATCGCTTTCCTTCCAGCGCTTCTCTTCAGCTGCCTCCATCTTTCCTTCAGTCTCGAACAGGTGTTCTTCTATGTCTACAAATGTCTTTCGCTTTGCGTTCCGTAATTCCATAAGACAAAAATTACGGGCGAACACATACAACCAACTCTTGAAGCTGTCCACCTCATGAACCTTCAGCTTATCAATCAGCTGCTCAAAGATCTGCATGACGGCGTCCTGACTGGCGTCCTGATCCTGAAGGTACTTGAAACATACCCCGTATAGCAGTGGCATATACGGTGCATAGAGTCTGCCCAGTGCAGCAATATCGCCCGTGCGTCGATAGTATGTTAGCAACTCCTTTTCGTTCATCGGATGACGTCTCTTTTATAAGATGAAATATACGGCTAAAATCCATAAGTTTTATGGCGAACAGTCATAAATCGTTGGGGTGACCCTATATCTTTAACACGTTGTCAGCGATGTCGCTTTACCGTACTTCGCCGCAAATCGGACGGATGCCCTGTCGTTCAACGGCACGCCATAGGCAATGACAAGAATCCCTTCACTGCGCCAGAACCTTAGACTTGTTAACGGCCCTGTCTTATTTAAATAACATCAAGGCGATCAATAACGTGACAATAATATTAAAGAACTGCGCGATTAAAAAAGCGTATAATGGCTTTCTGTTATTATGCACAAAGAGGTCTTTAAAGTTAGTTTCCAGACCAATGGAGGTGAAGGCAAGCGCAAACCAAAGTCCTTGCAAGCTCTTCAGGCTGTCTTTCACCGCTTCGACTGTCGCCGGTGGAACGAAGAAAGAGAACAGCACCGACGCAAACACAAAACCGAGAACAAACTTCGGGAACCGCTCCCAGATTACGTTCAGCGTTGGCTTTTCTGCGTTTTCTGCGCTCTTGGAATTGGAATAAGTCCAGTAGATGCTAATGGCAAAAGCGGCAATTCCCAACAACACGTTCTGGGAAAACTTGACGATAGTACTGATTTTCAAGGCCTCTTCTCCGACAAGCGACCCAGAGGCGACCACGGCGCCGGTAGTATCTATACTGCCTCCGAGCCAAGCACCCGTTACTTCCTGCGAAAGCCCCATCCAATGCGCCAGATAAGGCATAAAGATCATCATTGGGATGGCTGTAATGAGCACCAATGAGATGATATAAGAAAGCTTCTTAGGATCGCCTTTGATAGCGCCAGAAGTAGCGATGGCAGCCGAGACTCCGCATATCGACACGGCGCTTGAAAGCATCATAGACATTTCCTGATCGATCTTCATCTTTTTACACAGCCAAAAGGCAAAATACCAAACAGAAAGAACGACCACCGAAGCCTGTATCAGACCAAGGGCCCCTGCTTTGAGTATATCGCCGAAGATGACCGACGTACCTAGCAGCACCAATCCGATTTTTACATAAAGTTCCGTGGATAGTGCTTCTCTAAACCACACAGGCAGCCTAAAACAGTTACCGATTAACAGGCCGAACCCCAAGCTAAAGATAACGGCCTCCAGGTTATACTCCTTGACAGCTTCGTTTCCCGCAAGTACCAACGCTAACACGGTGATGACAAAGACGGATGGAAAAACCACGAGCAGGGGTTTTAGCGGCCGTCCTAACAGCAGGCCTCCTACAATCGCTACGCTATAAACGAGAAGAAACTGAATACTTAGCTTTGTAAGGTTATCGGCGGCCAATACGTTCTCGTACAGAGCCGATGTGCTGTCCCACGAAAAAGACGGTTTAGGCACGATAACACCAAATAGAGCAAAAAAAATAATAGCAAGTCCGAGTATCACAACGACCCAGTCTTCGTTGATCGCTAAACCTGATTTAGAAGATGTCATGTTGAACTGTTTTGTAATAGATAAATAATGATGACGACAATATAAGTATAATTATAGAAGTGCTATTGACCTTTCCGAAAATTTGCTAAGCACCGGTTACCAGGTTGACGATCGCGTCCCGGGGCTTTCCGTACGTGAAAGCAAACCCATCTTCCACGGTGTAGCGGGTAGTTGCAGGAACACTGTCTAGCAGTACGCTTGGATCGATACCCTTAACAAGCGCGCCGATATGTACCAACGGACGGGGAAGCGGTAATCCAAAAGAAATGCCGGTACTTTCCCTGATCGTCTTCATCAAGGCGGCTTGCGTGATGGGATTGGGGCTGCATGCGTGATAAATGCGACGTGGGTTGCTCTGTTCTATGACCCATTGCACCAGTTGCACAAAATCGTGCTCGTGAATCCAACTAACGAGCTGCTTTCCTTCTGCAACCTTCCCCCCGAGCCTCCACCTTGTCAGTCGGAGTAGCTCCGCGAACATTCCCTGCTGCCTAGTTAATACAGGGCTGACACGCAGTATCACCCGCACCGTATCTGAAAGCTCGAAAGCCGAAGCGGCAGCCTCCCACCGGCGGGTCAGCTGTGCGAGATAACCGGATCCAACGGCAATGCTTGTTTCGTCCTGCATCTCGTTCAGTCCGGAGAAAATGGACAGACCGGAAAAGTTTATCCAAAGTCTAGGCGGTTTATAACATTGCGCAATTGCTCTTCCCAAGGCGTTGGTCGGTAAAATACGGGAGTGGTCGAGAAGCGCTTTGTTTCTGGGCGTAAACCGGCATTGTATATTCTTGCCACTTAGGTTGATGACCGTGTCTGCGCCTTCCAAGACGTTGGTCCATGGTCCAAGGTGTTCTCCGTTCCAAAAAATGTAGTCTACCGGGCCGTCCCTCTTATCCCTTTGCCGGGAGAGAACAGTGACGTCCCACCCCAGATCCAGAAATGCTTCTGCCAATAGTGTCCCGAGATGGCCCGATCCGCCCGCCAATACTATTTTTCTCATAACTTCACCTCGATATTAAAATGGTCTTTCAGGACGATTCTCGCAGCCTGATATCCGCACATGCCGTGTACGCCCCCTCCTGGAGGCGTAGATGAAGAACAGAGATAAACGGACCTATTCGAGGTACGGTAAGGGGTCAGGGAGAGCGTAGGCCTGGTGTAAAGCTGTGCAATATCCATGATTCCTCCATTGATGTCGCCGCCTATGTAATTGGGATTGTATGTCTCTAGTTGCTTCGGGTTAAAAGTATGGCGCGCTAGAATGGTCTCCTTAAATCCGGGAGCGAAGCGCTCTATCTGTCCTTCGATAGCTGCCGTGAAATCCGTTTCCGATCCATGCGGGACATGACAATAAGCCCAGGCTGTATGCTTGCCCTGGGGGGCACGGCTTTTATCAAATTGGCTTGGCTGGGTAAATAGCACAAACGGTTTCTCCACCGCCCGCCCCGCATGGGAAGCGGCCTCATTTCTGACGATCTCCTCAGCTGTGTTGCCGAGGTGTACTGTAGCTGCGCGTTGGCTTTGTCCATCTTTGAAAGGTGTCGGCTCCGACAGTGCCCAGTCAATTTTGAAGACGCCCATACCGTAGCGGTACTTGTGTAGCTGCTTCCTGTAACGGTCATCGAACGCCAGGCCATTTATGTTTAGCATCTGCTTGGGCGTTAGATCGAGAATTACAATCTTGTGATCGGGCAGCTCCCGCACATCTTTTACCCACTGGCCGGTTTGTACCTGTCCGCCCAGTGAAAGGTAGTACGCCGCAAGCGCGTCGGCTATAGCCTGTGAACCTCCCCGTGGTATGGGCCATCCGTAACGATGGCCGACGGCTGTTAACACCAATCCGATGGCCGATGTTGCCCAGTTGGACAACGGTTGTATTCCGTGCGCCGCCACGCCCGCCCACAGGGCTTTCGCTTTTTGGGTTTTA
Organism: Sphingobacterium allocomposti; assembly: GCF_008124885.1. Classification (GTDB taxonomy): domain Bacteria; phylum Bacteroidota; class Bacteroidia; order Sphingobacteriales; family Sphingobacteriaceae; genus Sphingobacterium; species Sphingobacterium allocomposti. The sequence goes on along the minus strand of NZ_VNHX01000008.1, from coordinate 91,932 downwards.
AAGGTAGCAGCGGTCCATGTGGCAGGTTTCAGTGCATCCAGTCCGAAGCGTACCAAGTCCAGCGGATGACGGGGGAAGCGCAATGGCCCCATTGTATCGACGGCGAGGCTCCCCCAACGGCTCACTACCGGCGAAATCAGCCTTTTGTAAGTTGAGCCATCTATTCCCAAGTCATGCGCCGTCCTTTCCAGACTACGGTGTAGTAGTGCCACATCGCCATTATCTAAAGGGTGAGCCGCAGCATAGTCGGCCTCGATAAATTCGAGCCCATAGTCTTTTAACGGCAACGAACGCATAAAAGGCGAGGCCATGGCCATAGGATGTATTGCCGAACAGACGTCATGTCTGAAACCCGGTAGCGTCAGCTCTTTTGTCCGCATGCCGCCACCTATCGTCGGGGATCCTTCCACGATCAGTGTGGAAAGTCCTTGCTGCTGCAGGGTGACTGCGGCAGCAAGTCCGTTTGGACCCGAACCTATTACAATAACATCAAATTTTCCCATGGTCTTTTACTAAGATACTCACTTTAAACTAACCTAAAAAACGGCAGGCGTTCCCTTTTGTTCTTCCGTCGGGATAGTCGTTTAAATATCCTCGACGTCGGCCAGGTAGGCCTCTCCCGTTTTTTCTATATCCCATCCTACAATTGGATTAAAATGATAGCCTCCTCTTGCTTCTCTTGCCTTCACAAGCTGCTTATACGTGGGCTGCTCATATCCGGTCTCATCGATCGCTCTACTCAACACACGAGTAGGCTTTCCGTCCCAATGCCACATCAATTTAAAAGCGGTGTGTGCCTTTTCCAGCACGGGCCCTTGGAGATGCGCCTCCTGCCACGATTTTCCGTTATCTACACTCACCAATACCTTCGTCACCTTGCCTCTGCCACTCCATGCTATCCCCCGTAGCTCCTGCCATCCTTTTTCGATCCGCTTTGGATAGGCAGGATAAGTTATGATGGACCGGGCGTCCATAACAAGGCTGAACATCCTGATTTTTCCGTTTTTTACTTTCTCTGTATACTTGGATGTCTCTTCTCTGGTCATCACCGGCTGGTCCGTCAGCTCAATCCGTCGCAGCCATTTGATTTGTGTGTTGCCTTCAAACCCCGGAATAACCAGCCGCATGGGATACCCCTGCTGGGGCCGGATAGCTTCACCGTTTTGACCGTAAGCAATAATGGCTTCTGTCAGGGCTTCCTGCAAAGGAACGCTGCGGGCCATCAACGCTCCGTCTGCCCCTTCGGCGAGCAACCATTTGGCCTCGGGCCTAACTCCAAGGTCCCGCAGTACCGTAGACAGCAGAACACCTGTCCATTCGCTTTGGCTGGTTAGACCGCAGACCTCTCCCGGCGTCATCTCCCGCTTTCCGTACCGAAAATTGCCTGAACATTCAATAAAGCAGATCCGTGATACAGAAGGGTATTTTTTAAGATCTGAAAGCTTAAGGCGTATAGGCCTATCCACCAGACCGTGGATAAGCAGCTCGTGCTGTTCAGGATCAATATCAGGTATCCCCGCGTGGTGCCGTTCAAAATGGAGGTCGGACGGCGTAATTGTGCCCTGCAGCTCCTCCAGCGGAGTCCGCGAGGCCGTTGCATAGGTTGCGATGCGCTTGGGGTTATCGTATTTAGACCGGTAACCCACTTCGGACGACGGCGCACCCTGCACCTTTCCCGGATCGACAACGATTTTTGAGTCAAAGGATGGTTCCTTAACCCCTCGGGATGTGTGCTGGTACCAAACGAGTCCGGCAACCAGCGCTAGAAAAATGGCAACAGTTGCTGTTAACCAGCGGACAAGCCCGCGTATTTGCAAGAAGTAATCACGTTCTACTGACATTGTATTTATCTTATCTCAGGACCTCCACGTCGGTCGTCTAAAACATATCTTTTTTTTGCCGGCATTTCTACGCGCGGCAGGCTTTCTTCTGTTATCACATGTCCTTCTTCTATGATACCATTCAGATACAGCAGATAGGCGGTGATATCATAGACCTCCTGATCTGTCAATGAGCCCGGCGCATCGAACGGCATCGCCCGGCGGACATAGTCAAAAATTGTCGTCGCGTAAGGCCAATAATTACCGATGGTATTCCCTCCCGTCGGATCGGTGACAAGCTTATCCTCAGGCCCTTCGTACCCGTTGGCACCGTGACAGCTTGCACATTTTTTTCGGTATACTGCAGCTCCGTTTTTCGCCAGCCCCCGCCCTTTTGGCAGTCCTTTTCCATCTGGCCGGACGTCGATATCCCACCTATCAATAAATTTTTTATCTGCCGGCCTTCCTATACCGAACTTATCCGGCCAGGTAGCCTCGTAGGCTATAAGGCCTGTTGACCAATCGGTGTGCTCTTGCTGTACGTGAACGGTCGCGGGCACGCGATCGACGGGACTGCACCGGGTTAGCGATGCCGTCGCACATCCTATCAGGAGATATGCTATTCGGGTTCTAATCATATTGTCCGGCGACCAATTTACCTGGAGCGAGCTTATAGTCTTTGACAACCCTGTCCAATACCACATAAAGCGAATCGCGATTTTCGTCTACGCCTCTCAATATGACTTTATTGCCATTATCGTATACCGCATAGTTGACCACGAAACGCTTTCTTGTTTCCTTTTTTGCCAACTCATCTGCTTTGGCGAACTCCCTGATCCGGCGGGTCGTCCTCGCTTTGGGATGTACGTCGTTCACCTCATCGGCGAACTTATGTCTGACGGAATCAGGCATCCATTCTTCGAGCGATATCGCGGGCGATTCGTCGTTCAGCCTCCTATCTGCCAAATAGTTCCGCACGCCACGGTCGCCGCCTTCGCCCGCGGTGACATTCCGCGGATCAGGAAACAGCTTATATTTATCTTCCAGATAAAGCATCTGATTGTCCGTATCTGCATAATAGTGGAAGGCCCGTTGCCCTCCAGCAACACCAGAAAGCTCGAACGTACGGTTGACATCGCGTTTAGGATCGCCTCCGCCGTTCGACAGGTCTAACCGCAGCGGTTTATTGATACGGAAGGTCAATGTAGACCATTTTTCAAAAGTCGCGGATTGCCAGCGGATGGTATCATACGGATTAAAGGGTCTTGTCTCTCCATTTAATTTAAATTCCGTCACATTATACTGCCCCCGTAGCTCCTGAACCCCCGCAGAAGAGGGCTGTTTGTAGGGGTCGTATCTGAAATCGATGTATTGTAAGTACGAGAATACCCCGACAAAGATGAACAAAGCGGCTGCTTTGAGACCAACGCTGAAGTAGTGAAATGCAGGGTTGAACTCAGGCAGATACAACGACACCTTCGCCGGTATTTCTCTGACAAACAGATCGTAGAACGGCCTGTAGTACGGGATCAATAAAAACAGACTCAACAGAACAAAGTAGGAGCTGTAGACGTGTACCCCGCCATCGTATGCAAAATTCACCACGACAATTGCTCCCAAAGCGCCAACAAGCAGGGCAGCGCCTATAGGCACTGTCTTTCTAAAAAACAACAGAGTTCCTGCTCCCACCTCGAGAATTCCGGCAAATACCTGATACCAGGGTACGATTCCAAACGAAAGCCAAAAGATCTTCTGGGCTGTTAGATCGCCATAGTCGGTATCGAGAATCCCTAAAGAAGGATAGGGCATCTGCACCGGAAAGAGTTTCGTAAAGCCGAACCCGATAATTCCCAGCCCGGCTCTATACCGCACGATCACATTGAGCCAATAAAACAGTTTATCATATTCGTACCGTTCTCTTTTGCGTAGTTTTAGAAATGCTGTCCAGAGAACTCCTGCTGCAACAGAAAAAAATAGGGTATTCACCCAGATACTGTACCCTTGCAGATGATGGCCAAATGTGGTCCGTCCAAACCAATTTACGCCCGAGCCAAACCGGCAAATATCATAAAGGTCCCGGTAGTCGAGGTTCAACCAATCTATGGCAAAGACATGTTTATACCATAGCGGGTTATTCGGTATCGAAATGATGATAAAGAACACAAAGCTGATGCGGAAGGCGATAAGCTGAAAGGTAGTCCACCGACGTTTGTCTTGCAATATATTGTTAACTGACATTTTCATGTGATTTAGTGATTATAACTTGTACCCCAATCCGCGACGCCCGACCTTTTTAACCTCCTGCAACAGATATTTTTTGTCGACTTTACTCAGCCCCACGTGCAGAGTGTCTCCTTGTGCGTTAACACCTGTCAGGTTTATATGGATGCTGTCGGGGCGCCGTATTTTAAACAGATAGGTGTCGTCACCGTAATTTCTATTAGGGTTTCGGAGTATGATGCTATCGGCCGAAATGCTATAGCGATAGTACAGGCGGTCGCCGACCTGGGTATATTCGAATTCTCTGCGGTCGTCTTCCCTCTGAAAAAAGGCGGTGGGCGGTACATCCTTAAAAACGGTATTTACTTTGCGCACGCTCATCGTATTCCACTTTTCGAACACGACGTCTTTCCACCTTATACTATCTGTCGGAGAAAATGTCAGCGTGTCGCCGTTCAGCACAAATGTATCCACGATGTATTTTCCGGCGGCACCTGGGATTCCCGTCTGGGTCGGATAATGTAACGACTGGTTCGGATACCGATAAACGGAATACGATCTGGCTCCTACCAACACGATAAAAACAAATGCAAAAGCGACTTTCGCCGGCAACCGCCACCGGCCCCATCTTTTCGTCTGCCAATCGAATTTCCAGCTTGCTGGCGGCGTCTCTTTTAAACTGACAATCAATGATCCCAAGCGCTGTACATCATACATAAAGATCGGGAGGGTCAATAGAACGATGTATACGGACACAAAATAGGTCGGGCCTTGATAAGCTAGATCAGCCAAAAACGCGTTTCCGTAAAATGGAATGACAAAAATAACCGCCAGAAATGCTGTTTTTCGAAAGAGCAGCAGTACTGCGGCAGCAAGTTCGACGACACCTAGAAATACCAAATACGCCGGCGCAGCGGATAAGCTTAGAAGTAAGTGTTTCCAGTCCGCAAAATAACCGTATGCTGTATTTAGGTGGCTCAGGGACAGCTCCGGCACGAACACCGGAAATAGCTTGGTAAGGCCGGCCACAAACAATATAGCAGCGAGTTTAAAGCGTACGAATATCCGCAGATAGTAATAGTAGGTCTGTTCGCGATCGCGCCGTTGCGTCTTTTCCTTTTTTAGCCAGATCGCGGCCCCCACCAAGGCCAAGACAAGGAGCAGCAGCCAATCATATATAGTACTCTGCACTCCAAAATAATGAGGCAGAAAGGTTACTAAATGGAAAATATCAGCTATAAAATATTGCCAACTGATTGTAAACAACGCGTGATAGAAGTCTGGTTGCAATGGCAGGCTAAGCAACAAGATAAAAAGTATGCTCGCCCGGAGCAGATACTTCTTCCAAATATGGTCCTGAAGATATGGAGTCATCTGATTTAAATGCTATGATGAATAATCCGGATTTTGTTTAAGGGCGGGGTCCGCCAATATCTGGCTATACGGAATCGGTAGTAAAAGCCGGAACGCTTCTGTTATTCCCAACACCTGCTGGGCGCGGCCAGTCCTTACGAGATCAAACCAGCGGTGCGCTTCGAAGGCAAATTCCAAACGGCGTTCGTTCTCGATCCACAGCAAAATGTCGGCTTTGCCTGCGTGGTAGGGCTTATTAGCCAGCAACGCACGCTCGCGGACTTTGTTAAGATCGTCGACGGCTAAATTGTACGTTCCAAGTTCGGCATAAGCCTCCGCGCGGATAAGGTAAAGCTCGGCCAACCGAATGACATAGGTCGGATCGGCACCTGTACTTCTGTAATATAAATCGCCGTACCAGCGATTTTGGTTATCTCGGGCGATTAGCTGACTGCGTGCCCCTGCTGTCTCCGGGTTTGTCAACAAAGCGACCAGTTCATCGCTTGGGGCCCATTGTCTGGTACCGCCGTTGGTTTGAGGCTGCCATTGTGCCCGATGAGGGTTTGGTTCATTGGCGCTATAAAACAGTTCGAACACGGACTCTCTTGTTCCCGTCACATTATTCTTAAAAAAGGAATAATAAGGTGCCAACAACTCATAATTGGCGCGGTCGTCAATCAACAACTGAGCGTATGTCCTTGCTTCGTCCCAGCTCTTCCGATATAAGTGATACCTTGCCTTCAATGCCCATACCGTCTTTTTGGTAAAAACGAAACGATCGGTTGTTGCAGGCAGGAGCTCTTCGGCCCGGTTCAGATCGTTGATCACCTGCCTATATACTTCTTCGGCTGTACTCCGTGCTACGCCCATATTATCTCCAACCTGCGTCGTTGGTTCCGTGATCAGGGGAACACCGCCCCACACACGTACCAAATCAAAATAGGCTAATCCGCGGATCGCATATGCCTGTCCTAAAACGTTGTCTCTAACGGCAGGGGCAATTCCATCTCCGCCGTAGCCGACTAGCGCCGCGATGACATTATTGGTCCTATTTATCGTTCTATAGATTCCGTTCCATGTAGATGCTATTGTCGCGTTCTCCGGGTTTACCCTATTGTTGATAAACTCTTGGACCTGCGATTGTGATCCTGTCCATTGGACATTATCACCCGAGAGATAGGCGATGGATTGATAATCCACGCTATAATAGCTTCGGAGTGCATCATATACCCCATTGATAGCGGCGTTTGCCGAAGTTTCGTCATGGATTACACCTTCTCCGGATATGGATGTTTTAGGCTCTACTTCCAAGAACGAAGAACAGCTTGCAAACAGAATGATGTAGGATAAAAACAGATATTTTTTCATGGTTTTCTTATAATGTTAGATTGACACCTAGCTGAAAACTTCTCGGTTGCGGCGGCGTCCCGAGGTCGATCCCCTGCTGATTTGCGGCGCTGCTCGCCGCGGACTCCGGATCAAGTCCTGTATATCTCGTAAGCGTAAATAAATTCGTTGCCTGCGCGTATATTCGAAGTTTGGCTAAAGACCACCGCCCTAGATGCGTTGCCGGAAAACTATAGCCTAAGCTTAGCGTCCGGAGCCTCAAATAAGAACCATCTTCCAGCCATCTACCTCCACCGTCTTTATAATTATTGTTATTGACACCATCTGCACGCGGTACGTCCGTGATGTCGCCGGGCTGTTGCCATCGGTCCAGATTCGATCTAAAAATGATGCGCGCGGCGTCCCGTGCTCCCCCTCCTTCTCCGAAAAAGCGATTGTGATTATATATCTTGTTGCCGACAGAAAACGTGAGGAATGCGCTTAAATCGAAGTTTTTATACGAAAAGTCGTTGCTTAAGCCTCCGAAATAGTCCGGCCATATGCTTCCCATAATTTTCCTGTCGTCGGTCGTTATACGGCCATTGCCATCTATGTCTTCATATACGGCATCACCGGTCTGCGGATCTACATACAGCTGGTTATATACCCAGAAAGAATACATCGGATGCCCCTCTTTAAACTGGATAAGGTTTCTGCTTCCGTAACTTTGCGGTGTCGCCAGCTTTTCGATCTTGTTGATATTACGGGAAATGTTGAAAGACGTGTTCCAGGAGAAAGCGTCATTATTGATATTTACGGAGCTAATGCTCAGCTCAAGCCCTCTATTACTGATCTCTACCGCGTTATCGGTAAAACTGCTGAATCCAGTGGTTCCAGGTAGTATCTCCGTCAATAATCCGTCTTTGGTATATTTATAATAATAGTTGAATGATGTCGTCAGCCTGTTACGTAAAAGGGCCGCATCCAGCCCCACGTTAAACTGGGAGGTCGTCTCCCAGCTCAGCTCGCGGTTTGCCAGTTGTGCCGGCACAATTCCGGCAATTCCACGGTATGACGATCCCACACCGGACCACAGCTGTCTGGAGGCGAAAGAATTTATGCCGTTCTGGTTACCGGTCAAGCCGTAGCTTGTTTTCAGTTTTAGGTCGTTCAGTAGAGCAACATCCTCGAGGAAGCTTTCTTTGCTTAAACGCCACGCAAGACCGATAGCTGGGAAATGGCCCCATTGGTATCCTTCATTGAACTTTGAAGATCCGTCTGCCCGAAGCGAAAAGTCCAGCAAATATTTATCATCGAACGCATAATCCACTCGTCCGAAAAATGAAGCCAGTTTATACTGATCCCAATCTTGGTTGCTGGTGGTTGTCGCTGCCGCGCTGATCAGGGTAAAGTCGTTTGTGGCGAACCCCCTCCCTTCTGCCGAAGTTAACGAAAAGTAGCTTCCTTGCAGGGTGTTGCCCAGCAATACTCCAATGGCGTGCCGTGGTCCCAATCTTTTTCGGTATGTCAACGTCTGTTCATTAATCCACGTGGTGGACTGGGAAATTGCGGAGGTTGCCAGTCCGTTCGGACTGCCTGCAATTAGCAGGTTGTTCCAGTATTCATGCTCGTTATAATTATTGTGATCCACGCTAAATGTCGAACGGAACCGTAAGGCTGGTGTGATCTGATATTCGCCGTAGACGTTGCCGATGTAACGAAGGCTGGTGGATCCCACATCATAGTTATCCAGCAGCAAGGTTAGGTTATCAAATCCGGCCCGGCCGACGGGGACACCCGCTTCATTGTACGGCGACAGATAAGTTGGTGTATGCAGTGCAGCCTGCAGTATTCCTCCCTGAGGGCCGTCGCCCGCCCTGCCTTGATTCCGGCCCGTCCGTGAAATAGCATTGCTTGAGCCCACTTTTAGACGGTTGTTTATTTTTTGGTCTAAATTAAACCGGAAACTCGCCCGGTCGAAGGAAATGGGCCGGAGTATCGATTCCTGCTTGTTATGCCCAGCGCTTAAATAGTAGGCGGTGTTATCGCTGCCTCCGTACACAGACAGATCCGCATTATATACACCGGCTGTACGAAATGCTTCTGATAGGCGATCATAGGTCTGTTGTTCAGAAGGCGTCCCCCTTCCTCCTTCAGCGACGGGCCGGAACGGCTGCGTCTGACCGATATTTCTGAAATATTCATTAACTAGCTCCGCGTGCTCAGGCCCCGTTGTTAGTTCCCATAGTTTAGAGGCCTTGCCTCTGCCGGAATAGAGATTAACATCGATCTTTGCCGACTGGGCATTTTTCCCACGTCTGGTGGTAATTAAAATCACGCCATTCGCTCCCCGCGACCCATATAATGCTGTAGCTTCAGCATCTTTCAACACTTCGACGAACTCAATATCGGATGGATTCAGGTCGGCAATGGGCGACGTTGCCTTTCCTCCTGTGTTAATAGTTTGGAGGCTTTCGGAATTTAGGAAGACGCCGTCGATTACGTACAGCGGATTGTTGTCTGCGTTGATAGAGGTAGCCCCGCGGAGGCGCACGTGTAACGCCTCGCCCGGCACTCCCGTACTCGCTGCGACCTGCATACCGGCCACTTTGCCTTGAAGCTGCGCGTCGAAGCTGCCTGTTGGAATATCCCGAACATCCTGCTGGGATACACGGTCTACTGCACCGATGAGGTTCTTCCGGGCTATCGTCGTATATCCGACGACCACCACTTCGTCCAGGTCTTCTGTGGATCGTCTCAATTCGACAACCGCAGGCGATTTTTCGACAACAAGGTTTTGGGTTTCGTAGCCTACTGATGTGATGATAAGCCGGAAGGGCAATTTCTGCCCGGTAACAAAGGAAAACCTGCCGTTTCGGTCGGTTTTCACACTATGGGTCACCGCTTCCAATTGCACAGTCGCCCCTTCTATAGGGCTTTTTGTTGTCGCATCGACAACCGTACCGACGAGCGAAGCGTTAATAATTGGTTTTGCTTCCTGTGCCCAGGCCGACGTAAAGAGCACCGCCGTTAAAAAAATAGAAAGCGAGTATCGGAATACTCTACAATATTTCATAGTTTTGAATGTTTGATAGTGAATACTGACAAGTGCCAACGCCAATTGAACTTGCTTTTATTATCGAACGGAAGAAAAGGGGAAGCGTCAACTTCCCCTTTTGCTTTTATATAAAGGGAAAGTTAGTAGCACATTCGCATTCGAGATGACAGGCAGTGAAACGTCACAAGATCACGTGTCGTGAAGCGGGAAGAAAGCGGAGATTGGTTGATAGTTTTCATGTGTTGTTTAATGTTTTTATACTGTCGTTGCCAACGCCAATTGAAACAGACAATGCAAATATAGAAACATTTATAAAAAAGACTACTGTTTTAGTAGATTTTTTTTATAAAACTTATTTTAACAAAAAAAATCCGCTGTATGGCTACAGCGGATTTATAGACCGATCATTCGATAACCGGCTCAAAAGCAATACCTGTTTTCTTCAATTAGTTTTTTGGCTATCCGTTGTCTCGCATCCTTCATGTTAAACGGCTCGGCTTTGGTGAAACGTCGTAAACCGACCAGCATCATCTTCAGTTCGTCCCCCTCACCAAACGCGTACAGCGCCTCTTTTCCGGCCACGTGAACTTTGTCTATGGCACTATATAGGTAAACTCTAGCCATATCTATCGGCAGCTGAGCGGCTGATTCCCCTTGCGTATGCCAGATCTTCTCTGCTCGTAGTAGCACGGATTCTGCGATGTACACGTAACCAATAATATCAGCGATATTCATTAAGACTTCTTCCTCTTTAGCAAGCGACATCATAAACTTCTGCACAGCCGCTCCTGCTATGAGCAGTCCTGCTTTTTTCAGGTTAGCGATAATCTTTTTCTCGGCTGCAAACGGCGTATCCTGCTGCTCATCGAAGTCGGGAATAGCCATAAGTTCGTTAGCCACAGCTGTAGCGGGTCCCATTAAATCCAGTTCTCCCTTCATTGCCCTTTTTAATAGCATATCGACTATCAACAGCCTGTTGACTTCGTTGGTACCCTCGAATATGCGGTTGATGCGCGAATCGCGATAGGCGCGCTCCATTGGTGCTTCGGCAGAATACCCCATGCCTCCGTAAATCTGCACCCCTTCGTCGACAACATAGTCGAGCATTTCTGAACACCAAACTTTAATGATTGCGCACTCTACGGCGAATTGCTCGACGGACTTCAGCTTGGCCTTGGCCTCGTCCATTCCGGAAGCGATCAAGGCTTCGTAAGCATCGTCGATATTCTGTCCTGCGCGGTAGGTGGCTGACTCTGCGGCGTACAGGCGTGTAGCCATCTCGGCAAGCTTATGACGGATGGCGCCAAACTTCGATATAGGGAGGTTGAATTGTACACGCTCGTTGGCGTAGCGGACAGCCTGTGTAATGACCGATCGCGAGGAGCCAATAGTGGCCGCACCGAGCTTGATCCGACCTATGTTCAGGATATTGACGGCTATCTTAAAGCCATTTCCGCGTTCGGAAAGCATATTCTCCACCGAAACCGGACAGTCGTTGAAGAAAACCTGCCGTGTGGAAGATCCTTTTATGCCGAGCTTATGTTCTTCGGGGTTCATTGTAATCCCGCCGAATTCCTTCTCGACAATAAATGCGGAAAGATTCTTGTCGTCTTCTATTTTTGCAAAGACAATGAAGATATCCGCAAACCCGGCATTGGTGATCCACATTTTTTGTCCATTAAGCAGGTAATGTGTTCCTTCCGCATTGAGCGTTGCCGACGTTCGTCCTGAGTTAGCGTCAGAACCGGCATTGGGCTCCGTTAGGCAGTACGATGCTTTCCACTCCCCGGAAGCCAGCTTGGGAATATACTTAGTCTTTTGCCTGTCATTTCCATAGTATAGTATAGGCAGGGTACCAATACCGGTATGTGCCGACAAAGCAACCGCAAAAGAATAGCCTCCGCCAACGGCATCTGCAACCAGCATCGACGTGTTAAAGTTTTTACCGAACCCGCCGTATTGTTCGGGAATAGACACCCCCAGCATCCCAAGCTCGCCGGCCTTGTCGAGCAGGCTTTCCATTAGCCCTTCCTCCTGCGCATCGATTCTATCCAGCTTATTTAATACTTCTGACTCGAGAAAGTCTATACATGTCTGACGGATCATTTTAGCCTCTTCATCAAACTCTTCAGGGATAAAAATTGCCTCATAAGGCGTCTCCCGGATTACAAACTCGCCGCCTTTTATCGTTTCTGTTTTCATATTCGTATTGCGTATTTAGTTAGCCCCAGCTTTGTGCAATGATTATTTGTGCTTGGTTTTCCATTGTCGTTACGTGCACATCTCAAATATCCCCGCGCCCCCTTGTCCTGTTCCTACGCACATGGTCACCATGCCGTACTTCTCGTTTCTACGTTTCAGATCGTGCAAGATCTGTACAGTCAGCTTTGCCCCTGTACACCCTAGCGGGTGTCCCAAAGCGATTGCGCCTCCGTTGATGTTAATGCGGGACTCGTCTAACCCCAGTTCACGTATAACCGCGAGCGACTGGGAGGCAAAGGCCTCATTTAGTTCGATCAGGTTGATGTCTTCTTTTGTCAGGTTGGCCATCTGCAATGCTTTTGGAATGGCAACAAGCGGACCTATTCCCATTATGCGGGGCGGCACTCCCGCTACGGCATAACCGACCATTCTAGCTATCGGATCGACCTGAAGCTCCTTCAGCCGTCGTTCAGATACCACAAGCACGAACGCAGCTCCGTCGGACGTTTGCGACGAGTTTCCCGCCGTTACGCAGCCGTCAGCAGCGAATACAGGCTTAAGTTTTGCCAGCGCTTCCGCGGTGGAGTCGGCCCGTGGTCCTTCGTCGGTGTCAACAACATATTCCCGCGTAGTAATTTTGTTGTCTTTGACGTAGTTTTCCGTGACCTTTATAGGAACAACCCCTTCCTTAAGGTGACCATTTTTTATTGCTTCGATAGCTTTCTGATGCGAACGCAGCGCAAAAGCATCCTGATCTTCGCGGGAAACATTAAACTCTTTGGCTACCGCTTCGGCAGTAAGTCCCATTCCCCAATACCAGTCGGGGTGCTCTTTTGCAACTACCGGATTAGGAACAATTTTCCACCCTCCAAACGGCATGCCCGACATGACCTCGACGCCCCCTGCGATGATGCAGTCGGCCATACCCGCCTTGATTTTAGCGACTGCCGTTGCAATGGTTTCGAGACCGGACGCGCAATAGCGATTTACGGTAACCCCCGGTACCTTATCGGTACTTAATCCCATCAACGATATCAAACGTCCCATATTTAAGCCTTGCTCGGCTTCCGGCATGGCGTTTCCGACAATCACGTCGTCGATCTGCTCAACGTCCAGATTGGGAACCGTAGCTACCATATGCTTAATTACTTCCGCGGCCAGATCGTCGGCCCGCATAAACCGGAAGACGCCCCTTGGTGCTTTCCCGACCGCCGTGCGGTATCCTGCTATGATGTATGCTTCCATTTTTATTTAGTATTGAGAAGTGAGTATCCCGTATAAAGACAATTCACCTCGTATTATCCTTTAAAGACTTTATAAGATTAAACAACATTTTCTGTATTTCACTAACCAGTTCAATTAAGTCCGCTTTCGTACTTTCCTCTATATACCCGAGTCTACTAAGCAGCTCGATTTGAGTTTGAAGTTCATAGGCAACCATTGGCAACGCCAAGAAACTGAATAAATTCTCCGACAGAGTTTCTTCCAGCCCCCTCAGCTATATTCGAACATATAGAAACACTGCACCTTCTCACCTGCACTAACAGTCCAAACTTCTCTGTCGATGGTAAATTCTCCGTACTAGTATAGACATCGACCGCCAGATCCATGGCCTTTTGCCAAACTTTCAGTTCTTGAAACCTATGCATTTCCAAAGCTTTTGTACTCCATACTCATTACGCACTACTCATGGCTAGCAACTAATTTCTCAAGGGCTTTCCTTTAGTTAGCATGTGCTGTATGCGCTCCAGCGTTTTCCGCTCGCTGCAGAGTTCCAAAAACGCTTTGCGTTCGAGGTCGAGCAGGTATTGTTCTGAAACCTCCGTTGGTGCAGACAGATTTCCTCCGCACATCACCCATCCTAGTTTTTCCGAAATCTTCTTGTCATGGTCGGAAATATAGTTTCCTGCACGCATAGAAGAAGCTCCGACGTATACGATTCCCAGCCCTTGATTCCCCAGCACTTTGATGTCGTTCCGTGGCGCAGGCTGTATATATCCTGCGTCGGCCAGTTCTACTGCTTTCGCTTTCGCATCTGCCAACAGACGCTTTCGGTTCATGGTTATTGCGTATTTCCCTTTTTGAAGATAGCCCAATTCTGCGGCCTCAACAGCTGATGTCGACACCTTCGCCTGCCCTATGGTCAGGAAGCGTTCGCGTAACGTGTTTTGCACGATCTGGTCAGGTCTATACTCGTCCGACGCGCGCAATGCAAATTCCTTCGAACCACCGCCCCCGGGAATAACGCCTACGCCGAACTCCACAAGTCCCATGTAGGTCTCCGCGTGCAACTGTACGAAGTCGGCATGCATCGCAAACTCACAGCCGCCGCCCAACGTGAGCTGGAATGGAGCAACAACAACAGGGATGGCGGAATACCGGATACGCATAGCCGTATTTTGGAACATACGCACAGCCATGTTTAACTCGTCAAAATCCTGTTCTACGGCCATCATAAATATCATCCCGATATTAGCTCCGGCGGAGAAGTTCTTTCCATCGTTGGTGATGACCAAACCGCGGAAGTCTTTTTCCGCCAGGTCGATCGCTTTGTTTATTCCCTGGATAACATCACCGCCGATGGTGTTCATCTTGGTATGGAATTCACAATTGATAATACCGTCTCCCAGGTCTAAAATGGTAACGCCGCTATTCTTCCAGATAGTTTTTGTGTCCCTGATATGATCGAGAACGATCAGATCAGAAGCCCCTGGAAGAGGTTTGTACGATTTCGTTGCAAGATCGTAATAGTGTTTAACCCCCTCAATGATGTGATAAAAAGATTCACAGCCAGCATCCAGCATATCATGAACCCAGGAAGCAACTTCTCCGGTCTGGCCCGGCAACCGCTTTTCTTCCGCTTTTATTTTTTTCAATGTTGCGCGCACTCCTAAGGCGTCCCACACTTCAAAGGGCCCCAGTTCCCAGCCGAAACCCGCCCGCATAGCATCGTCTATACGGTAAAAGTCGTCGGTTATTTCGGGTACCCGTCGGGAGACGTATTCGAAGAGCGGATAATGCATGGCCCTGAACAACGCCGCGGCCTTATCCGTACCTTGCTCGTAAGCCTTCATCCGCTTGCGTATGTCTTCTTCCTGCTTGGTAACCTCTAACGTGGACGATTTGACCTTACTTTGCTCGCGGTAGGTCAATGTTTTCAGATCCAACGAAAGGATGACTGTATTGCCCTTGTCGTCTTTGTCTTTTTTATAGAACCCCTGTTTTGTCTTTTCACCCAGCCATTTATTTTCGGCCATTTTCGTTATGTAGGCCGGCAACTGGAACACATCCTTCGCTTCATCGTCGGGCGCGTTTTGCATTAATCCGTTTGCGACATTTACCAGGGTGTCGAGACCAACGACGTCGGCAGTCCTGAATGTTGCTGACTTCGGGTGTCCCATCGCCGGACCGGTATATTTGTCGACCTCTTCAATCGACAGCTCCATTCCTTCCACAAGATGGGTGATAGCCAACATGGAATAGACGCCGATACGATTCCCAATAAACGCAGGTGTATCTTTACACAGCACCACGGTTTTGCCAAGCATTTTATCTCCAAAATACGTCAGAAAATCGACGACATCCGTGCGCGTATCGGCCGTAGGAATGATCTCGAGAAGCTCCAGATACCTTGGTGGATTGAAAAAGTGCGTTCCGCAAAAGTGAGCTTTAAAATCGTCTGTGCGTCCGGCAGCCATCAAATGAATCGGAATCCCCGACGTATTTGAGGTTATCAATGATCCGGGTTTACGGTGTTCCTCCACCTGGTCGAACACGGCCTTTTTTATGTCCAGCCGTTCAACCACGACCTCGATAATCCAATCACACGCTCCAATATCTTTCATGTTGTCCTCGAAGTTGCCTGTTTTAATCCGGGAGACGTAGCTTTTGCTAAATATCGGCGAAGGGTTGCTTTTTAACGCCGTTTCGAGCGAGCTGTTTACAATCCTATTTCTGACGACGCCGCTTTGCAGCGTCAGCCCCTTGGCCTCTTCGGCAGGCAACAGTTCCCGCGGGACAATATCCAGTAACAACACTTCGACACCGATATTGGCGAAGTGACATGCAATCCGTGAGCCCATCACACCGGAACCCAGGACAGCTACTTTTTTTATATTTCTGTTCATGTCTAGCTATTTTTCAGTTTATAAGTCTATTCTAAACATCCATTTCTATGTGCGGCGTATAGCTTGCCGCCAGTTCATTGATCTTCTGCAACGATTGTATCAGTTGAGTGCGTTCGCTCTCCGGAATCTGCTGTTCTAAAAACTCGTTAAACTGTCGGACGACATCTTTTGCAATCTTCCGCTTTTCCCGGCCCAGCTCTGTCAGATAGACCTTTACCGAGCGTTTGTCCGAAGCATTCACCTCTCTGTATATGAAGCCCAATGCCTCCAGATTGTTCAACACGCGGGACAGCGATGTTGTTTTTACTCCCGTTGAATTGGCGATCTGCGACACGGAGGTTCCTTCCCTATGTATATTAATTAATATATACCCCGCTGCCTGCGTAAAACCGTATTGCGACGCAATAAGATTATACTTATTGGCAACCGTCTGCCAACTCGTCTTTAAAAAGTAATCTATGGTATTTCCTTGGCTCATAATCTGATACGCATTTGCTATGCTTGCATAACAAATTTAACAGAATGAATCGACAAAACCAATTTATTCCCGCGTATTTTCGTCAGCACAGTGTAAACCCTATAACCAGACGTCTTTCGTAGGGTAGGCAGCACGTCCAGTTATGACGTTTCGGGGTCCACGGGGCGGCTTTTCGTATTTCCGCTTTTTAATATTGCAATGTGGAAAACTTTTCTCTCCTGATTTTCTTATATTTAAAACAAAAACTCCTTCTCTTATGCACAGGGAAACGCTATAAGCGAGGATTAATACGTTAACTTTACGACTAAATTCTACAACATATGGCAATAGTAAATATACCTAGGCTAGATTTACTGCAGTACACACAAGGCGACAGCGCGCAGCGTACGCAGTTCATCCAGGACATCGGAAAAGCTTTTAATGAAACCGGATTTGTAACCGTTGCTAATCACGGTTTGTCGCCAGAGCTGATTGACGAGCTTTACGCTGTGGTAAAGGCGTTTTTCGACCTCCCCGAGGCCGTAAAAAGAAAGTACGAATTTCCAGATCTTGCGGGCCAACGCGGCTACACCTCCAGAGGAAAAGAAAAGGCGAAGGATGCGAACACACCTGACCTTAAGGAGTTTTGGCAAAGGGGCCAGACGGTCGTCGGAGAAGACTATTCCCAAGCTGACTTTCCGGATAATATTATCGTAGAGGAACTTCCCCGCTTCAATGAGGTCACAGCCGAGGTGTATAAGAAGCTGGAGAATACGGGGCGGGACCTGTTGAAAGCTATTGCCGCCTATCTACAACTGGAGGAAGACTATTTCGAACCGTTCGTTGTGAATGGCAATTCGATTCTCCGTGCCATACATTACTTTCCAATTGAGAACCCTGATGCCATCCCCGATGATGCCGTACGTGCTGGAGCCCACGAAGATATTAACCTGATCACGCTATTAATCGGAGCCAGCGCCGATGGACTGGAGGTACTCACAAAAGATGGTTCGTGGTTCCCCATCAGAGCGAAGGGCGAAGATATCGTTGTAAACGTAGGCGACATGCTGCAGCGTTTAACAAACAACAAGTTGAAATCGACCACCCACCGGGTTGTCAACCCGCCCAGAGAGCTCATGAAGACCTCGCGATATTCCGTTCCTTTTTTCCTTCATCCAAAGTCGTCCATGAGTTTAGCCTGCCTGGACTCCTGTATATCAGAAGAGCACCCCAAGATGTACGACGATTATACCGCCGGGCAATATTTAGACGAACGGCTGCGGGAAATAGGACTAAAGATGTAGGGAGCGCCCGCACACCGATGCCGACGCGTCGGTGTGCGTCCTTTTTTCCTGTCAGCATTGCTATTTACCTCGCCGGATGTATAAGTTGTTTTAGTGTCTTCAGGGAGTCCGACCGCGCGGAATCCGGCGGAGTGATACGTTTTTTATCAAGTAAATCTAGAGGCTCAGTTCCCGGCATTGGCGCAAGGTTTTCTCCGGTCAACTTCTTTACCGGCATTTTATAGGAAAGCGCGGGATCAGGCTTTACGGTGGGAATAGGCACGGCCGGCGTACGTGGGCTAAATACAGAATCGATGGGTACCACACGGTTGGACAGAAGAGGCTCGTTCGGAACGGCAGCCGGGACCGAATTATCCCCAGCACGCCCTTCGATTGTATCCTTTCCGCCCTCCTGCGCATAACTTGCCAGCGCTACCGACAAACAGAACATTACAGCTGATATACGTTTCATAGATCTTTAAGTTAAAACATATTTCATTTACCGCGCCTTACGGACGGTGACGCCCGATGATTATATGGATAGCACAAATAATCCGCCTTATAAATGTAACGATTTAGTTTGCTATTTAAAAGAAGCGTTGTTAAATTGTGTTAAACGGCGCCCTGTTAGCGGCATTCGTCCCTATTTTTGTAACGAAGAATGAAGAAACGCAGTATTACTCTGATTATCTGGTTAATGTCAATAGTCCTGATAGGAGTAATGGCTATGCAGTACTATTTTGTGCGGGAATCGTATCGGCAAAAATCGCAGCTTTTCGACGAGGCGGTGACCGCGGCTTTGGCATCTGTTGCAGCGAAGATTGAAAAAAGGGAGATATTTGATTTCGCAAAGGAGCAGGAGCGCTTAAACCAGGAGAAATATAAGGCAGACCAAGCTATCCGTCAGCATAAGGAAAATGTCTTGGCGGAGCAGTTACGTATCCAGGAACGCATAAAAAAACTGCAGGCCCAGCAGTTCGCGTATCAACAACGATACCGGGAGTCGGAAGAGAACCTCATGGCCTTATTCCCAAATGCTATTTATGTCAATAACGCTTTTTACGAGACATATGTCAAGAGAAAGCGCTACCAGGAGCTCATTGACTTCAACGTCATTAACAAGTATGTCGGAGAAGGCTATTTTGACACCGATATCCAGCTCACTGCGAAGCGGAAAATTCCGATGGTACCGGCGAAGGACGATAGTACCCGATTTGTTATCCCCTACTTCCGGAACGGCGCTGTTGAAGCCATTCAGACAGCCACGCTCATTCCCCGGACGAACGCGGAGATCGCGTCAGAGCTGCACACTTTAGAGCGGCAGCTTGACCAGCTCAATCTTCGGAAGCTGGAGACTGCGACGAGCTTATTTGACACGCTTGCTGTAATCGGTGGAAAAAGCCGGGACATTCTAAAAGACGTAGAGTCCAGCATACAGTTGTCCAAAAAACCTTTTAGGGAGCGTCTGAACACGAAGTTCATCAAGGCAGAACTTGATGCCGAGCTGGCGAAGAGAGAAATTTACGTGCCCTTTAACATGGAAATCCGCGACGACCGCAGCTTGGTCATCTATGAAACACTGCAAAGCACGGATCCAACAAGCAAGAAGAAGTTTGCCAAGTATACTACCAAGCTTTTCGAGAACGACCTCGGCAGTTCTCCGGGGCTACTTTCCGTATATTTCCCGAATAAGTCGTCCATCATCCAAAATACCATGAGCTATATGCTCCTCCCGATGGTGGCATTATTAGCACTGCTTATCGGTGCTTTTTCCTATACGCTCAGCATTATTTTCAAACAGAAGAAGATTTCGGAGATGAAGACCGATTTTATGAACAACATGACCCATGAGTTTAAAACGCCCGTGGCAACAATCATGATTGCCAGCGAGTCTCTGCGGGATCCTGAAATCGCATCCGACGAAAAGCGTGTCAACCGGTTAGCGAACATTATATACGATGAAAATGTAAGGCTCGGCAACCATATCGAGCGCGTTTTAAATATCGCCCGTCTGGAGAAAGAAAATCTCAAAATAGAAAAAGTTGACGTTCATATCAACGCGGTGGTACTGGGCGTTTTGGACAGCATGAATCTGCAGTTGCAAAAGGCGAACAGCATTTTGCACACGGACATCTCGGCTACACAGGACCTTGTGGTTGGCGACGAATTGCATCTCTCTAACGTTTTCTTTAACTTAGTGGATAACGCGATAAAGTACAGCAAAGGTGCCCCTGATATTACGGTTAAAACATTCAATATCAAGAGCAACATCGTGATCACGATAGCCGACAAAGGGATGGGAATGACCAAGGATCAGAAAGAAAAGATTTTCGACCAATTTTATCGTATCCCGACGGGCAACGTACACAACGTTAAAGGTTTTGGACTGGGTTTAAGTTACGTCCACGATATCGTCAAGCGCCTTAACGGAAAAATACAGGTAAAGAGTGAAAAAGACAAAGGCACAATCTTTGAGTTAACTTTCCCATTGAGAGGAGCCGATCTTGATCAGTACAAAAATTGATTGTTCATATGCAAAAAATATTATTAGCGGAAGATGACCCCAACCTGGGCGAGCTTCTAAAAGACTACTTGGAATTAAAAGGAAAATTTGACGTTACCTTATGTCAGGACGGCGACGAGGCGTTAGTAGCTTTCCGGAAGGACAAGTTTGATCTATGTATCTTCGACGTCATGATGCCAAAGAAAGATGGGTTCTCGTTGGGCAAGGATATACGGAAGATGGATAAAGAGGTTCCTATTATTTATGCCACGGCGAAGGGGATGATGGAAGATAAAACCCAGGCTTTCGAACTTGGCGGTGATGATTATATTACGAAACCATTCCGGGTGGAGGAACTGCTCCTCCGGATCAACGCGTTGTTAAAACGCGTATCGAAGGACAAAGAGGAGGAGATTGCTGACAAATTTGAAATTGGCGATTATTTTTTCGATTATACGAGCCAGATTATTTCGTACAAGGGACAACAGCAGAAGCTGTCGACTAAAGAAGCCGAGCTACTACGCCTGTTGTGTCTGAACAAAAACGATGTCCTTACCCGGGAAGAGGCTCTCGTAAAAATCTGGCATGACGACAACTACTTTACCGGCAGGAGTATGGACGTCTTCTTGAGCAAATTACGTAAATACCTCAAAGAAGACCCAAATGTCGAGATTGTCAACGTACACGGCAAAGGTTATAAGTTATTGGTTAGCTAAACTGAGGTTGTAAGCTCGCATTTTTAATCTGCCCCCGCGGAAGTGTCTATTTCCACGGGGGCAGACTTTTTAAGAGGGGAGCTATTGCCATCCACCTCCCAGCGCTTTGTAAATCACTATTTCGTTAAGAAGTTCTTCTTTTTTGATTTCCACCTCGTCCAGCTCGGCAGCGATAGCATCCTTTTGCGCTGTTATAATATCCAGGTAGGAGACCCGGCCCGCCACAAACAGCTCGTTCGCTGCGTCCACGGCACCTTTGAGTGCATCCACCTGCTCTTGGATATGTGCTTCGCGTTTCTGTATATGCTCTTGCGTTTTTACAGCGTTGGAAACTTCGTTATAAGCGTTTAGCACCCGCTTTTCGTATTCCAAAAAGCTCAGTCCGTAAGTCGCCCGATAAGTTTCATACTGTGTCTGGAGCTGCCTCCTGTTAAAAACCGGTGCTGTAAGCCCCCCCAACACGCCGTACGCCAACGACTTATCAAAATCCACGAGCTTATTAAAACTAAAGGTTTGCAAACCAACATATGGCGACAGCACCACTGTGGGCAAGAACGCCGCTTTAGCAGCGTTTACGTCGTGCTCCGCGCTTTGCAGCAGGAATGCTGCTTCACGGATATCCGGACGCAAAGCCAACATCTGGAAAGGTGTTCCGACTTCCAGTTTATGGAATAGCCGCTGTTTACCCCATGAGCTTTCTGAACGCTCGACCGTTGTATTGAAACGCCCGGTAAGGTAATTGATATGATGTTCTAAAACCGTAATTTCCTGCTTGACTTTCTCCCGTTCAGCCTTCGAGCTAGCTAAAAATGCTTTAAACTGCTGCACGCCGAGTTGCGACGACCGGCCGGCTTCCTTCTGGAACTCTGTGATTTCCAGCGCCCGTTCATTCAACGCTATGTTATTATCAAACACGCGGATTTTGGCGTCGAGGCTCATCAATTCGAAGTACGCCGATGCGATATTGGTGACAATTTCGGTTTCGACCAATCTACGAGCTTCATTTTCGGCCAGCAGACTATTGAACGCGGCATTTTTCTGGTTTCTTATTTTTCCCCAAAGGTCGAGCTCCCAGGAGGCGCGCACACCGACGAAGTAGTCCGGAACGGCCGGCTCAGGAATTTTTTCGTCTGGCTTCAGGTTATTGGAGAAGTTGGAGTCGTAGTTTCCGATTCCCGCCTCCGTATAGAACCCATATTTTCTCAGGCCCGCTTCAGCGGCAAGGTCCAAGCTGGGCAGCAGGGCCGCCTTACGCTGCCTAAAACTTGCCTGCGCAATCTCGATCCTTTTTATTGCCTGCTGGAGGTCATAGTTATAAAGCAGTGCCGAGTCAATAAGTGTACGCAGATGTGGGTCAATAAACACGTTGCGCCAGGACTCGCGGGCAACGGTCCCTGTATCGCCTTCAACGCTACTTTTCGGAAAGGATTCCGGCATCGCCGTATGTGCTTCACGGCTTACATCCTTAGGAAGGTTACAAGAGGTTGCGAGCGTTACGGCAATCAGTAGGGTAACAACAGAAGCTGCTTTTCCTCTTTTCTGCTTCCGCTTTTTGGAAAACAGCACGAACAGTCCCGGAATAACGATGACACCCAGGATGGTACCGATAACCATTCCGCCCACCGAAGCCGTACCTATAGTCCTATTGCCAATGGCGCCGGCGCCGGAAGCGAGCATAAGGGGAATCAATCCTGCCACAAAAGCAAAGGAAGTCATCAAAATCGGTCGAAGACGGGCATAAGCTCCTTCAATAGCGGCCTGTATAATACCCATCCCCTGCTTCTGCTTTAACACAGCATACTCGACTATGAGAATAGCATTTTTTCCGAGTAGTCCGATCAACATGACCAGTGCCACCTGGGCATAGATATTGTTTTCCAGACCAAACAATTTCAGGAAAAGGAAGGAGCCAAATACCCCCGCCGGCAGACACAAAATCACTGGAAGAGGCAACAAGAAGCTTTCATACTGCGCTGCCAACAATAAGTAAACAAACACCAGACATAAAGCGAAAATATAAATAGCCTGGTTTCCGGAGATCACCTGCTCACGCGTCATTCCCGACCATTCTATACTGTATCCTTTGGGCAGCTGTTCGGCCAGTTTCTGCACCGTTTCGATAGCCTGACCGGTACTGTATCCAGGGGCCGGCTGTCCGTTAATCATTGCGGACGTAAACATGTTATACCGTGTGATCTGCTCGGGTCCGTAGATGCGTTTCATGGATATAAACGAAGAATACGGAATCATCTCTCCGCTGTTGGTTTTCACAAACAGATTTAATACGTCTTCCGGACGTTGACGATAATGTGGATCGGCCTGTACCATCACCTTATACATTTGGCCAAAACGGATAAAGTTTGTCGCATAAAAGCTTCCCATTAACGTTTGCAATGTGTTCATTGCATTTTCTACCGATATCCCCTTCTTTGCTGCCATATCGTAATCAATCTCCAGCATATATTGTGGAAAGCTTACATCAAAGCTGGAGGAAGCACTTTCAATAGCTTCTGAGGCGGTCAGATCGGACAAAAACTGCTGCAGCACCTGGGCGGTCTGCCCCAGATCTTCATTACCGCTCCGGTCGAGCAGACGCATTTCGAAGCCCGAAGCATTACCAAATCCCGGTACCGTTGGCGGCGGGAAGAACTCTATTTCGGCATCAGCAATGTGGGCCGTCTTTTCGCGGAGCTCGGCCATGACATCGTCGATTGTCTGCGACCGATCGCTCCAGCTCTTGAGGTTGATCATTCCCATTCCATAGGAAGCTCCCGAAACCTCGGTCAGAATGCTGTAGCCGGCGAGCGTAGACACGGTCTCCACGGGCTCTAAGCTACGTGATATTTCGTCTATCTCGTCAAGCACCCGTTCTGTGCGGTCGACCGTAGCTCCCGGCGGTGTCGTCACACTCACGTAAATCATACCCTGATCTTCAGTCGGGATAAATCCAGAAGGTAATATGGTGCTTACTCCCCACGTGCTCACAAAGAACACGGCCAACAACGCCATTGTGATCACACGCCTTCCGGCAATTTTGGACAACAGCGTCTTGTATCTGCCTGCGGTCCGGTCGTAGGAAGCATTGAACTTCCGGAAGAAGGTCGCGAGCCAACTGTTCGATTCTTTCTTATCGTGTGGCGAACGTAAGATAAGCGCACATAGCGCGGGGGTCAACGTCAAGGCATTAATTCCGGAAATAACGATCGCGGATGCCAATGTTAAGGAGAACTGCCTATAAAATATACCAACGGGGCCGGATAAAAATGCCACCGGCACAAACACCGCCGACATGACGAGCGTTATCGCGATTACGGCGGCGCCTACTTCTTTGATTGCTGCTAATGTTGCTTCCATTGGGGGTAGATGTTCCTCCTCCATCTTCGCAAAGACAGCCTCGACAACGACAATACCGTTATCGACCACGATACCGATGGCCAGTACCAGTGCAAATAATGTCAATAGGTTTATGGAAAAACCCATTAGCTGCATAAAGAATAGCGCTCCAACCAAACTGACAGGGACCGCGAGGATTGGAATAATCGTTGCACGGAAGTCCTGCAAGAAGATAAAGACAACCAGAAATACCAAAATGAAGGCTTCGATAAGTGTTTTCACGACACTGGATATGGACGCATCCAGAAAGCGGGAGACGTCGTACCCCATGGTATAGGTCATGCCGGGAGGAAACGTTTCACTTTTTAACTCTTCCATCCGGTCCTTAACACGTTGGATGACATCCTGGGCATTAGATCCCGGCAGCTGTTTCAGCATAATCGAGGCCGACGGTCTTCCGTCGGTCTTTGACACCATTTCATAGTCCAAGGAACCGAATTCGACATCTGCGATATCGCGTACCCGAATGATGGAGCCGTCGGCGTTGGCGCGGATGGGAATATTGGCGTACTCTTCAGGCTCGGTAAACTTGCCGGGATAACGCAACACATACTGTTGCATATTTACTGTTTTGTCGGAGCTAATGCCTGTTTGCCCCGGTGCTGCCTCTATATTTTGACGGCGGAGCGACTCGATAATTTCATCTGTAGAGATTTCGTAGGCAGCTAGACGGTCGGGCTTCAGCCACACGCGCATGGCATAGTCTCTCATGCCCATAATCTGGGCGAACCCCACCCCTTCGATACGTTTTAGTTCCTTGAGTATATTGATGTCTGTGAAGTTATAGATGAAGCGTTCGTCGGCAGTTTCGTCTGAAGTATAAATATTAAGATACATCAACATACTGTTCACTTCCTTCTCCGTTGTCACACCCGCGCGGATAACTTCTTCAGGAAGCTCATCCAATACTGTCGTCACACGGTTTTGAACGTTTACCGCAGCGATATCGGGGTCTACGCCAACCTTGAATGCTATCTGAATGAGTGTTGTTCCGTTATTTGTTGTGACGGTATTCATGGATGTCATCCCCGCCACCCCGTTTATTGCTTTCTCCAGCGGTATCGCAACAGCGTTCGTGCTTACTTCCGCATTGGCACCGGTGTAATTCGCCGTCACGACGACCGACGGCGGCACAATATCCGGAAACTGCGTAATCGGTAAAGTAAATAGTGCCAGCACCCCGAGTAAGGTGATAAATAAAGATATTACCAGGGATAAGACCGGTCGTCTGATATATGTTTCGAACATGAAATTGTCTGCTAAATTCGGTTTGTTAATCGCTTTACTACTTTCTGTCTATGGCTTGCACTTTCATTCCATCGCGAAGGCCTTGCACGCCTTCAAAGACGATGCGCTGGTCATCTTTCAGCCCATCTTCCACAATATAATAGTGGCCGACGCGCTGCCCGGCGCGGAAGGGCTGCATCTTGACTGTTCCGTCAGCATTCAGTACATACACATAAGTTTTGTCCTGAATCTCAAAAACCGATTTCTGATGGACAAACCGGGTGCTCCCCGTCGAAATGGGAACACCTATTTTACCGGACGCTCCATGTTTTAGGAGCACCCCCGTGTTGGGGAACTTTGCCCGTAAAGAAATCGAACCGGTGTTCGGCTCAAATTCGCTCTCGACGATCTGCGCAATACCTTTAAACGGATACTCCTGTCCGTTAGCCAAAAATAGTTTAACCTCCCTTTTGAAATTGGCGCTATTGAACCCCGAATCGCTGGCTAGGTTCAGGTACTCCGATTCGGTTATGTCAAAGTATACGTTGAGCTCGCTTAGATCAGAAATGGTGGTGAGCAAAGATCCCTCTTCGAGTAACGACCCCGCTTTCAGGGCAATCCGGTCGATACGGCCATTAAAGGGTGCTCTTATTAATGTTTGCGAGAGTTTGGTTCTGGCTTGATTAAGTACGGCCCTCGCTTCCTCAACCTTCGATAAAGCGGCGTTATGCTGCACCGCGATCAGTTCCTGCTCGGTTTTGGATACGATATTTTTATCGACTAGCTTTTTTGTGCGTTCTTTTTCCAGTTCTACCTTTTTTGCTTCGGCGATCGCAATATTCAGGGCAGCTTCAGCTTTCGCATAATCCGCTTTATACTCCTCATCGTTCATCTTAAAGAGCACCTGCCCCTGCCTTACCATGGACCCCTCGTCTACATAAATTTTTTCTAAAAAGCCGCTTAGGCGAGAGCGCAGCTCGACATTCCTTTTGGCCTGAATATCGGCGATATATTCTTTATAAATCGTCGTATC
Source organism: Sphingobacterium allocomposti (assembly GCF_008124885.1). Taxonomy (GTDB): domain Bacteria; phylum Bacteroidota; class Bacteroidia; order Sphingobacteriales; family Sphingobacteriaceae; genus Sphingobacterium; species Sphingobacterium allocomposti. Next base: position 65,214 of record NZ_VNHX01000008.1, on the reverse strand, counting down.
CATTATGGTGAGGTTCACGACAGGGACTTGCTTGGCCAACTCGGCTTTGCTTTCGGTACTTTTAACGGTGCAACTATTTGCAACTAGCGTCAGCCCCACAATAGGGAGCGCCAATGAAACTATCTTCATGTACTATAAAACTGTTTAAATGAATTGATAAAAAACAACGTATCAAACACAGCTTCTGTCGACAGGAGCTATGTCAGCAAGGGTTACCCTGGAAATAGGGATGATAGGAAGTAAAAAGATTAAAAGGGTTTTAATCTATAGAGAAAGGTGTAGTAGCCCGGTACGATCTGACGTTTCTTCCCATCGTATACCGGGTGTTTGATGCGTTCTTCTACCTGTCTAAGACTAAATAGTGTACCTAGAAACAGAACAAATACAGGTAAAACAAAATATTGATAAGAGAGCGCCCTGTACTCGTCATAGCGGATCTCCACATCTTTCGCATCCTCGTCGACAGGAAGGTCGAGCACATCGTCTAAAACAAACTCCAACAACGATTCTCCGTTCAGTAGCGAGTCGTCGCTATGCACGGCATTGCCCTCTCCGCCTTCGTAGGCGATGATGTTTATATAACTCAGCAGGACAAAATAATGAACCAGTTTAAGTAGCATGCGGGACAAAGCTACTAAGGGAAAGTTACGGAATCAATGTGGATTTGTAAAAAACATGTTAAATAGTAAGAGAAGTTGTCAAAAAGCTGTTACCCTGGACAGTTGTTATTGGGGAACGAACTTTTCCGTCACGGGTTTTCCATCGGCCCGCACGCCCTGAAACAGGATGTAGTCCAGCTTGGTTCCTAGACCGGAGGTCCCGTCTTTCTGCACCAAAAACAACCTGTCCAGCTTCATCTTTGTCCCGTTCACAACAGTATAAACGGCGCCTTGTCCCGGGGAAATAATTTTAAGCAAAAACTCCTGCTCCGGATACGCTGCCAGGACGAAGGAGAAACTTTGGTCATCGAGCCGCCGTGTTTTCACACCATAGGCAAAGCGCCGCTGTATATCGGTAAGTGGGCGTATTTCCCCGTTTTTGTCGAACAGCTGTCTAGAGACCTTGATAGGTTTTTCCTGATCAAGCCCGCCCTTGCTGGCAACATTAAGTTGATAAAGGTACGTATTATGTCCCCGGTTATGTTGGATGTAGAACAGCAGGCTTTTAGCTTTTGGCTTTGGATACCCCTGCTGGCCCATTGCTCCATGAAAACCAAGACACAAAATGATCAAAGCCAGACAAGTGATACGATACATCTGTTTTTTGACTTAAAAATAGGATTTTAAAGAAGCTTTGTGCATACCTGACGAAAAATTGGCGCGCCTGCTGTTAGCGTCTTCTACCCCCGGCCATGCGGGCGATGATCCAGATGATAAGTGCAATGACAAGGACGACAAGGATAACGCCGGACCATACGCCCGCTTTAAATATGCCGCCAATAACTTCACAACTTGTTAATGTCATCACAGCGAAGACAAACAACATAACATGAGAGAATCTTTTCATAATATAACCGTTTTTATAAGTGCATATTCCATTGATTGGGTGAGCTCAACATCGTTTTATTTTTCAGAAACCATAGCACTTTATGCCTATTAATTCCGTCTGTAAATTTCCGTCTCAAACGCCGTCGCTACGAACACGTGTATTTACCAGCTCTTCCTTTATAGAGAACAACAGAATATAAAAAATGTTGAGGCTGCGGCTCATTTTTATGCAGCGTCGGGGGAGACGGGTTGCTTGCACGGGCCACCTGCTAGCCTAGTAGGAATCGGGGGCGTTGGTTCGCTCGCCACGAAACGGCAAAAATGTAAACAGCCCAGCAGAATACTGCCGGGCCGTTCACCTTATTTTATAATACTAATCTTAACGTTTAGTTGGTCTCTGCACGCAGGATTTTCGCAGCCTCTACCATCGACTCCAGCGCCGCTTTGGTTTCTGGCCATGCACGTGTTTTCAATCCGCAGTCAGGATTCACCCAAAGCTGTTCAGCTGGGACAACCGCTTTTGCTTTACGCAATAGATCGACCATCTCTTCGGTGCTCGGAACGCGGGGTGAGTGGATGTCGTAGACCCCGGGGCCGATATCGTTCGGATACTTGAAGTCGCCGGCAAAAGCGTCTAACAGTTCCATCTGAGAACGGGAAGTCTCGATCGTAATTACATCGGCGTCCATCGCGGCGATATCCTGGATAATGTCATTAAACTCGGAGTAGCACATATGCGTATGGATCTGCGTATCGTCGTCTACATTAGAAGATGACACCCGGAAGGCACGTACAGCCCAGTTCAGGTAGTCTTGCTGGTCAGCCTTACGCAACGGAAGACCTTCGCGGATAGCGGGTTCATCAATCTGGATAATTTTGATTCCTGCCTTTTCTAACGCCTGAACTTCGTCTAAGATTGCCAGCGCAATCTGATAGGTCGTTGTAGAGCGAGGCTGATCGTTACGCACAAAAGACCATTGCAATATGGTTACCGGACCGGTTAGCATACCTTTTACAGGACGGTTCGTCAACGACTGGGCGTAGGCGGACCAACGGACTGTCATATCAGCGGGACGGTAAACGTCTCCATAGATCACAGGAGGCTTCACACAGCGTGATCCATACGATTGTACCCAGCCGTTCTTCGTGAAAGCGTAACCGGCTAATTGCTCGCCGAAATATTCCACCATGTCATTGCGCTCAAATTCGCCGTGTACTAAGACGTCAATATCAAGCTCTTCTTGTAAGCGAATTGTTCTTTCTGTTTCCTCTGCGATTTCTTTATCGTATTCTTCTTGAGAGATGAGTCCCTTTTTAAGGTCGGCTCTCCATTTACGTACATCCTTTGTTTGTGGGAAAGATCCTATTGTGGTTGTCGCGAAAGGAGGCAAGTTGAATTTCGCCTGCTGGGCCGCCTTACGAGCCGCGAAAGGAGAAGTACGCTTCGCATCATCATCAGTGATATTGTTAACACGCTCTTTTACTTCAGGTCTGTGGATTAACGGGGAGGTCCGACGGCTTTCTGCAGCGGCTTTATTCGCTTCAAACCGCTCGGCAGTCTTTGCATCTACTTCGCCATGCGCTAAGATGGCGAGGTCTTTAACTTCCGCCAGCTTCTGTTTAGCAAACGCCAACCAGTTTTTTACTTCTGCCGGAAGGGATTCTTCGTTATCCTCATTATCCAAATCAAAAGGAACGTGTAGTAAAGACGAAGACGGCGCCACCCAAACACGGTCTGCACCTAACGCATTCACAGCCTGGTTAATTTTGGCCAACGACTTTTCGTAATCGTTTTTCCAGATATTTCTGCCTTCTACAACGCCTAAGGAAAGTGTGAGTGATGCCGGAACTTTACTTAAAACAGTGTCTAACTGGTTTTCTCCACGGACGAGGTCTAGATGAAGTGCGTGAACAGGCAGATTGAGCGCCGTCTCTTCGTTATCGCGAAGGGCCTCGAAATATGTCGTAGCGATTAATTTGATATGTTTGGCTGCAGCGGCCAATTTCTCAAACACCTTTCCATATAACGCACGCGTCGAGTCGTCGATGTCTAATGCCAGGAAGGGCTCATCGATCTGCACGTATTGTGCTCCCGCTTCAGCCAGCTTAGCCAGGATTTCCTCGTAAACGGGCAACAAGCTATCAATCAGCTCGATGCGGTTAAATCCAGCTTCTTTTTCCTTCCCTAATAACAAGTATGTGATCGGACCAATGAACACCGGCTTAGTTTCGATCCCCAGTGCCTTTGCTTCCTTATATTCTGTTAAAAATTTCTCGGATGTCAGCTTAAACGTTTGGTCTTTCGTAAACTCCGGAACGATATAATGGTAGTTTGTATCAAACCATTTTGTCATTTCCATGGCCGTTACGTCAACTCCCTCTTCCTGGAAACCGCGGGCCATTGCAAAATATAGGTCCAGGTTATACTGCCGGTCGATTTTATCCAGCAATGAGTTATAACGAGCAGGAATAGCACCCACTGTTAACGATAAGTCCAAGACTTGGTCGTAAAACGAGAAGTCATTGGAAGGAATAAGGTCGATGCCTGCTTCCTGTTGTGTCTTCCAGTTGCCTTCACGGATTTTTAGCCCAGCCTGCAATAATTCTTCCGCGCTGATTTTTTTAGCCCAATATGCCTCATTAGCTTTTTTCAATTCGCGGAAAGCCCCCACACGTGGGTAACCTAAATTGTTTGTTAATAACATAAATGTGTACTTGTTAAATTTTCTTTCCTTAAAACTGCTGCTTGGAGAGAAGGACACTAGGACTAGTGATCTCAGCTTATCTTTCTCCGCGCTTCGCTATGGAGTAGAATGTAGCACCTTGTCCAGTGACAGGTTGCTAAGGCTTCAGCGGGTCTATTCCCTCTGCCTTTCTCTATAAGCGTCGCTAAGATAAGGATAACTATTGTAACTGCCAAAATTATTTTTGCCTGCCGCCGCACCCTCCTGTACAGGATGGTATTTTCGTCAATAGTATGTATCTTCGGCGTCTGTATTTTAAGCCGTAATTCTCATGAGTAATAAAATCTTATATCGATATAATCCGAAGTATCCGTCTGTGGCCGATCTAAAGACAAAAGCGAAATCGAGGATCCCTAAATTCGCTTTTGATTATTTAGAGGGTGGAGCAAACGAAGAATTCAATCTGGCAAAAAATGAAAGCGACTTCGACGATATTTTTCTGAAACCGCAATATCTGCATGTCGCGGGAGACATCGACATGTCGGTGGAGCTATTCGGACGTAGATATAGCGCTCCTTTTGGTATTTCTCCGATCGGTTTACAGGGGCTCATGTGGCCCAATGCTCCGGAGATACTGGCTAAAGCCGCCGCGAAACACGACATTCCTTATACACTCAGCACCGTATCCACGAGTAGTATAGAGCGTATTGCCGAAGTGTCGGATGGAAAGGCTTGGTTTCAGTTGTATCATCCTACAGAGGACCTCTTACGGGATGACATACTCCGCCGCCTTAAAGACGTAGAGTGTCCTGTGCTGGTGGTGCTGGTTGACGTTCCTTCATTCGGTCTCCGATATCGGGAAATAAAGAGCGGGCTGTCGATGCCTCCTAAGATGAACGTTTCCAACATTGTACAGGCGCTTATGCGCCCCATATGGGGGATTAAAACGCTACAACATGGCATCCCTTCGTTTGCCACCTTGAGACCTTACATGGAAAAAGGGCTGGATCTGACACAGCTCGGGCAGTTTATGAACCGTACGTTCACAGGAAAGGTAAATGTCGAAAAAGTTAAGGCGATACGCAACATCTGGAAAGGCCCTTTGGTCCTCAAGGGAATAACGACAGACGAGGACATGCAGGCGGCTATCGATATCGGCGTGGACGGTGTAATCGTTTCGAACCATGGCGGTCGACAAATAGACGCAGGAGAATCCTCTATCAACTCGCTCATACACCTAGCTGCCAACCCTGCTTACAAAGCGAAGGTTAAAATCATGCTTGACGGAGGCATCCGGTCCGGTGTTGATCTGGGCCGTGCGCACGCTGTGGGATCCGATTTTAATTTTATGGGAAGGCCCTTTATGTATGGCGTCGGCGCTTTAGGCGACGAAGGGGCTGAGCATACGATTAACATGTTCAAAGCGCAGCTCTACCAGGTCATGCAACAGCTCGCGCTGGAAAATGTCAGCGAATTTCCGGGACGTCTGTTAAAGCGGTAGCAGGCCCGGGCTGCATGGGCCGCCGCGAAAGGCCGGCAGAGGTTCCGTCTACCTCTTGAAAAGGTAGACGGCGCTTTCCTATTTTTTTCGGCGGCCGTACTCAAAATCTATTCCTATCTTTGTGTCATGATTGTTGCTGAACGCTACCATGATATTTCCTGCGGCCACCGGGTCGTGGGGCATGAAGGAAAGTGCCGTTTTCTGCACGGACACAATTACCGGATACACTTCACTTTAGCAGCAGATGAGCTGGACGAAATTGGACGCGTTGTGGATTTTTCCGTTATAAAGACAACGCTTTGTCAATGGCTGGAGGACAACTTTGATCACAAATTCCTGATCTGGGAGAACGACGAGCTGCTTCTTCAGTTGCAGGAAGTTGCCGGCGATAGCTTAGTGATTGTCCCGTTCAACCCCACGGCAGAACAGATTGCACGCTACTTGGTTGAGCACATTGGTCCAGATCAGTTGAAAGACTATCCTGTGCGGTTGATTTCCTGCAAAGTGGAGGAAACGGCAAAATGCTCGGCGACCTATACGATCCCACCCACCCGCCTTCAGCGCTGATACACCAAGCCGGCCGGACGATAGGCACAGCGACCTCCTCGGGAGAAGAGGTTCAGACAAAATGGACATTCGTTAAGAAGCAGGAAAACAATTACATAGTAATTAAGTATTTTTGTTTCAAATTTGTTAACTGTGTCAAAGAGAGGAAAGAAAACGTTTTTGTTACGAAAGGTTTTGATTGGAGCTGCAATAGCGCTTTTCTGCTATCTGAGTGCGCTCTTTTTTTATCAATACGTAACTTACCAGAAGGTCAAGGGGCAGTTGAATGCAGCTTATGCATCGAGTCAGAATCAATCGGCCACGCTGTACCGGCTGTTCTCCACATTCGGTGAGGCGGATAACCTTTTCCGTCTCTATACGATCGACTTCGACCAGCCCACCTACATGCAATATAAAAGTAAGTTAGACACCATTAAACATGTAATAGATTCTCTGTCGGCGCTGCCCATCGAAAACAACCCTCTGCTCCAGGGCACGGATGCAATTCGGGAGAAAGATCTTCTTGCAGACGAATTTGCACACTTAAAAAAGAACATTGATGATCTGGTCTTTTTATAGCGCAGGATTCTCTCCCCGCTCTCGTTACAAGAAAGAATACAACCATCCCCGCCCCCCGTTATCTGGGGGCCGACTCCGTGTTAAGCAGAATCCTTAGCGACACCTCGCTCAATTACAACCGCGCAGATACTATCATCCGGAAAAAGCAAGGTCTTTTCAAGCGGATATTTAATGCGAAGAACGATACGCTCGTCTCTCGCTCTACCGCCGAGCAACTGAATGTAAAGCAGATGGACGCGGTATACCGAAACGTTGAGCACGTCGTCACGCAGAATGAAAAAATTTTCCAGCGTAATTTACACCATCTACGCGGGAAATTTCTCTCTCTCCACCAGAAAGAACGCCAGCTTATCCAAGCTAATTACCGGCTGTTGAACGACCTAAAAAACGGGATAGACAATCTGAAGGAGCGCGAGCAATCGGTCGTACGCAATGCTCAGGAGCAGGATTTAGCCGTTCATAAGGAGAATGCCGGACGGTTGGAGCGTCAACTGATCGCAGCGCTTTGTATTATGCTGCTGATGATCGTTTTCATTCTGTTCTACCAGTACAACGCAGCCAAATACGAGCGGAAGCTGCAGGCCGAAAAAGAATATGCGGCAAGAGTTGCTGAAGAAAAAACCAGCGTGCTGGCGAGCGTCAGCCATGAGGTACGCGCTCCCATCAACTCGCTCATGGGCATCATCGACATTTTGAAGAAAGATGGAGGTAAGCCAACCATAAACCGCGAATACCTTGATTCCGTAGCACACGAAATCGCCGTTATTAACACTTCTGTAAACGACATCTTGAGCCTAAGCAAGCTGGAAGTCGGTGCGCTAGCGGTAAAAAATGAGTATTTCGGCCCGAAACGCTTGCTGGAGGATATTGTTGGGATGTACGTCTATCAGGCAAAGAAAAAGGGAATAGCGCTGGAGCAGGAAGTAAATATCGACCAGCGGACGGAAATATACAGCAGCCCTTTCAGACTGAAACAGATCGTTTCCAATCTTGTAAGCAACGCCATCAAATATACACAAAGGGGAACAGTAAAGCTTTCCGCGTTTATCGAAGGAAGTGGGGAAAGCGCCACCTTAATTGTTAAAGTCAAAGACACGGGTATCGGAATAAAGCCCGAGCACCAGAAGCATATCTTCCGTCAGTACTACATGGCTGATAATAAACTCCGATCAACCGGATTCGGCCTTGGGCTATATATCTCGAAATTGTTGTCGGAACAATTACATGGCGACATTAGCCTAGTCAGTACGCCCCGGGTGGGATCAACATTTACGTTAACTATTCCGATTACGGATATGCGTGAGGACACGGTGAGACGGAAACCATACACATTGGCTGATCTGCCCAAAGATCTCCGATTGGTCCTTATCGACGACAATAGAATAAATATCCTGTATTTAAAGCATTATTTTAAGGATTTTCCCAACGTATATACGTTTGACAGTGGAGAAAGCGCCTTAAAATTCATGCAGTCGACCTCTATTGATGTCGTTATTACGGATGTCCTTATGCCGGACATCAACGGATGGGATGTACTGAAGGAAGCGCGACAAAACGATCGCCTTAAAACAGCGATGATAATCGCATTCACCTCGGACACGATGCATGTAGAAAGCGTTCACAACACGGACGCCGGAATGGCTTTCGACGGCGTGATAACGAAGCCGCTCGACGAACAGCAGCTTGTTTCTCTTATATTATCGAAGATGAGCCGGAATATCCCCACTGCGGCCGCAGGAACGCCACCTGCTGTATAATGCATCCGCGAGCAGTCTACCTGAGCTCCAGCAGCACCGGGCAATGGTCGGAATGTACTGCCGACGATAAGATTTCGGCGTTGACAAGCCTGTCCTTCAACTGCGTCGAAATCATGTTATAGTCGATCCGCCAACCTAAATTTCGGGCCCTCGCACCTGCTCTGTATGTCCACCACGTGTAATGATGCGGTTCCGGATTAAGGTGCCGGAATGAATCTATATATCCCGAGGCGATAAAATTCTCCATCCACTCCCGTTCGGCCGGCAAGAAGCCCGAACTGTTTGCGTTCGACTTGGGATTATGTATATCAATGGCCCTATGACATATATTAAAGTCGCCGGAAATAACCAGATTCGGCTTTTCCAGCAGTAGCTTGTCACTATACGCCTGGAAGTCGCCGAGGAACCGGTATTTAAATTCCTGCCTGATATCGCCGGTAGTTCCGGATGGAAAATATACACTCATCACCGACACGTCCTCGAAATCAGCACGGATTATCCTTCCCTCAAAATCGTAATCCTCTTGACCACAGCCATAAGCAACATGTGTCGGCGTAATTTTTGTAAAAATAGCTGTTCCGCTATAGCCCTTCTTCTGCGCGGGATACCAGTAATGTTCATACCCCATTTCTTCCAGAAAGATGATTTCCGGAATCTGGTCGGGCGTGGCTTTAATCTCCTGTAAACAGATAATATGCGGATCGACAGACCTTACCCATCCTATCCAATCTTTCTTTAGGGCGGCCCGCAATCCGTTAACATTATATGTAACAATCCTCATAGGTAGTTTAGTTCTTTTTAACCATCATGCGCACAGTCCTTCGGCGCAGACAATCCGTTAATAGTATCGCGAAGAGAACAGGTCGAAGAATTTTGTTAAGAGGCCGGTCTTCGGTTTCAGTCCTGCCGCTTCGCGCTCTAAGTTCAGTGCCTCACGACGTGTTAGCAGTGTCATGGACATCCGCACATCCTTTAAAGGCCTGTCCCGTTCGTCTGTCGCCACCGCGGCAATGCTATCGATAACTTCTACGCCGCTCAGCAACTCGCCGAAGACGGTATAATTACCATCCAGATGGGGCGTTCCGCCGATCGTGCTATAAGCCTGGCGCTGGGCAGCGGAAAGCTTTTTACCATTCAAACGGAATTGCTCCAACGAGTCTAACGCCGCAGGCGAGAAAACCCGTCCCTGTACGAGATAAAACTGTGAGGCAGACGATTGTTTTGCGGGGTTGTTATCACGTGCGGCGCCGATGGTACCTTTCTTGTGTATCAATCCCTCCTGAATCTCTGCCGGAATCCTGTAGTCCGGCCCTCCGTTTCCGAGCGCCTGCTTTTCAGCAGCATAGCGCGAATCCGGATCGCCGCCTTGAATCATAAAATTTTGGATTACACGGTGGAACAGCAGGCCATCGTAGTAGCCGTCTTTTACCAACTTTACGAAGTTATCGCGGTGCTTCGGCGTTTCATTGTACAGCTTCAACAGACACTCGCCTTTGTCGGTTTTGATTACCACGTAATGGTGCGCTGGCGTTTTGGCCCACACACTTACAGAGAAGCAGAGGCAAAGGAGCAACAAATTTAATTTCATATATCTGTTCATCTATTTTTTATGATCATGAGGAATATGGATGTTTATTCTTCGATTTTCCCTAGCGTCGATCCGTAATTTGGCCTATTGAGAAAACTAAGCCCGTCTTCTTTACGGTTTCAATGGCCTTGTTGTCAACGCAATTTTTTATGATAAGGAATAGGTATCCTCAAAATAATCGACAATTAACGACTTCAGAATGAGCTCCTGTTCCAGTAAGGTATAGTTGGGGATCGGCTTGATGAGCTTCCAGTGGGGCCACCCCTCTTCATCTAGTCCATTGAGCTCGTAAAAACCCATAGCACTAAATAGCCTGCAGGTTGCGATATGCATCAGTTCCTCTTTTTGTCTTTTTGAAAATTGCTGGGGTCCTTTCCCCAGCTCCTGCACACCTATCAGGAAAAGCATAACCTTTATATCCGGCAGCTCCATGTCGAAGTCGCGGGCAATGAGCTGCTGCAATTCCGCCCATTTTTTATTTACTTCGGATGCTTTCATATGTAATATTCATTCGTGTTTATGTTTATGGCGTTTGTCCGGATCGTTGTATTCGCAACTTGCTCTTTTAGGCGCTTACGCTACCTCGTGGTCATCGTGTCTGTGTTTTCAATGACGGACATTTCCATTTTATTTGGCAAAAGTAGCGATTATTTGGCCAGATCTCGAATGAGCTCCCTGCATCTCTGTTCAATCATGTGGAATACGGGCTCAAACTGGTTTTCGTCGAAATAGGGATCGGGAACAATACCATCCGGTAAGAACATGCGTACTTTATCTTTGTCGGCGGCGTTTCTAGCTTTAGCAAGAACATCACGGTAGTTGTTCCTGTCCATCACGTATATATAGTCGTATAGGTCGAAAAAGTCGGATACAAACAATCGGGCGCGTTGCGCGGAAATGTCAACACCGTACTTATGTGCGACGGCGATAGAACGGCGGTCGGGTTCCTTCCCGACATGCCAATCGCCTGTCCCTGCTGAGTCGACCTGCCAATCTAATCCCGATTCGGCAACAAGGTGGGCAAGTATGCCATGCGCCAAGGGCGACCGGCATATATTTCCTAAACAAACCATTAAAATCTTCATCGCCCTAAAATAACGTTATTATACCAAAAATCATATTGCCACATGCTGATCCCGCTATGCCCGGATCCCCTGTCGCGTAAAACCTATATACAAAAAAGGTGGGCTATCAAGCCCACCCTGTAACCAAAAGTATGTAAATTAATATTCTATTGGGAAGTTGAATTCGACCGTTCCACTCTCTGACACGCCCGTTATGCGAACGATATTCCGTCTAGTGCTTGATAAGGCAGACTCGACGTCGTCTACATTGTTCACAGGCCTACCGTTAACATGGGTAACAACAAGGCCTTTTTCTACGCCGAAATACTCAAACATACCGCCTCTATGCACCTGTGTTATAACAACACCTGAACTTACACCATATTTCTTTTTAACGGCGTCGGACGCAGGGGTGAAACTAGCTCCTAATTTATTGAAGATCTCTGTCGCACTCTTGCTGGTTTCCTCATCGGCGCTGGCTTTTTTCGTATCTTGGGCCTTTAACGTCACGGTTACCTCTTTTTCTTTTCCTTCCCGCTTATAAGTCAATTTAATTTTGTCTCCAGGGCTCAATCTAGCGACACGTTCCTGCAGATCTGACGATGAATAGATGGTATTACCTTCCACTTTGGTGATGACATCGCCTTTTTTAATTCCTGCAGCAGCTGCGGCTCCATCTTTCACCACGTCAGCAACATATAAGCCATTCAATTCGTCTACGTTATACTGTTTCCTAACCGCCTCGTTCATTTCCAGGAAGTTCACGCCTACGTATCCACGTTGTACCGCTCCGAATTCTTTGAAGTCGTTTACGATTTTCTTTACCAAGTTAACCGGAATGGCAAAACCATAACCGGCATATACGCCGGTCGGAGACGCAATAGCGGCATTAATACCGATCAATTCTCCCTGCGCATTTACCAATGCCCCGCCACTGTTACCTTTGTTAATTACGGCGTCAGTCTGGATGAAGGATTCCACGGCCGTACGAACAATAGGCTCACTTGGCTGTCCATAGCCGTACGGAGACTGGCCCTGGTCGCCCAATATACCAATCTGTCTTCCTTTCGCACTGACGATACCAGCCGTAACTGTAGACTGAAGGCTAAGCGGATATCCAACCGCTAGTACCCATTCGCCGATGCGCACGTTGTCTGAGTTGCCAAACTTGACAAAAGGAAGATTCGATGCACTCACCTTGATGAGCGCGAGGTCAAAATCGGGATCCCGACCGATAACCTTCGCTTCAAACGTACGTTGGTCTGTCAGCTGCACCTCGATTTTGTCCGCATCTTCGACCACGTGGTTGTTTGTCACGATGTAGCCATCCGGCGATATCAAAACCCCAGATCCGGACGCCATCGCCTGACGAGGCTGTGCACGGCGCTGCTGAGGCATGCCGAAAAACTCCTCGAATAAGTCGAATGGAGAAGATCCTCCCCGTTGCGAATTACGCGCACTCATTGTTACTTTGATATGAACAACGCCGGGAGAAACCGCAGCTGCTGCCTGGGTGAAATCCGGATTTCCGGTCGATGCCAATATTTCACTACCTGGATTTTTCGCAAAAAAAACTTTTTGCTGCTCTTCGAAGGTCATGTTTTCCTGTTGTTTATTTTCGAAGATTTTGTAACCTCCGATAGCTACCGCACCTCCTACGAAAGCCGTTAATAAACTCACTCCTATCTTCTTCATATTCTTAATTGCTGTAATTATCTATTATCTTTAAAAATATTTTTAGTTTTTAAGGTTTGTTCAAATGTAATACCATTAGAATTGGCTTCCTCACTTTTGGCAGTTAAAAAATGTTAACTGCTGGCGATCCAAAGACATTTTAACATGTTTTAACAAACGGATTAATAATTGTAACAAGAATATTAAATTTGGGGCATATTTTCAAGGAAATGACAAGAAAAATCAAATTTTCAAAATACCAGGGCGCGGGGAATGACTTTATCTTAATAGATAATAGGCATGGTTTTTTTGATAGGGATGACCATGATGCTGTCCGAAAATTGTGTGATAGACGATTCGGCGTTGGGGCGGACGGTCTTATGCTTCTTCAAGATACAAAAAATTTTGATTTCGAAATGATCTATTACAATGCAGACGGCCGCGAGGGCACCATGTGTGGAAATGGGGGACGCTGCATTGTCGCATTTGCCCGGGACTTGGGTATCGTGCGCGACAAAACTGCCTTTTTGGCAGTCGACGGTCAACATGACGCTGTAATCACTAACAACCGGGTCGACCTGGGTATGATAGATGTTTTTACGGTACGGCGGGATGGAGAGGCTTACGTATTAAACACCGGCTCTCCGCATTACGTGGAGTTTGTGCAGGCTCTGGCATCTATGAATGTCTATCAGGCGGGTTTCGCTATCCGGAATAACGAAATCTACCGGGAGGATGGTATTAATGTCAACTTTATTGAAAAGGAGGGACATGGCTATTTTGTACGCACCTTCGAACGGGGGGTAGAAGATGAGACGTTCGCTTGCGGTACCGGTGCCACCGCCGCCGCAATGGCCGCTGCTATCCGGGAAAACTTAGAAGGCGACGTTGAGATACCTATCCGTGTTCTCGGCGGGCAACTATATATTGCGTTTAGAAAAGCAGGCGATTCGTTCACCAACGTGCGGCTAAAGGGCCCCGCAGACTTCGTTTTTACGGGAGAGGTGTAACCGGCTTTCTAGACAGAGAGGGGTACTCTCCCGCTCACTTTCCCCGCAATAGCCCAGACCGATATTTCTTTCCGAAGTAGCACCAGAATGTAAGCGGATTTATGTATATTAGAGCCTTTTTTTAAGCGCGCCGAAAGTTTTTGATGCAACAAGTTGATAGCAAATTACCGTTTAAACTGGTTTACTCGTTAGGGGAACATCCATATTTGGGTTTTTTAATTGAACCCCATATCGTACAACTGAATCCTAACGGACAGTATTCGTTGAGCTATAAACGTATCTTCACCAACACGATCGGCGACTTCGCCAGCGCTCTCGACGATACAGATTATTACCTCATTAAACAGCTTGACGAGATTGAACAAACCAGCATCATCAAGCGCTATCACAAAAAGGCAATCCGTCCTGTGGATTTTTTTGGGAAGGTATTTGATCAAAAGATCTATGATTACATCCGCCCAAAAATAGATCAAAAAATCTTGATGGTACTGGAGAAAATCGGCGATAAACCTCTTTTTCTAATGAGCAAAGATGGCTACCCAGCAGATCAGGAGCTCCATATCGCGGATGAACCAACGTCGGTTTTATTCCATTTTCGCCGGAACGAGATAGAGACCCGTTATTTCCCTACACTGAAATATAAGGGAAACAGACTCGATTTCATGTATAAGGGGGCACAGGTTATTGTCAACAAACAGGCATGGCTCCTGGTTGAAAACACGCTTTACCATTTTGACCAGGCGATCGACGGGAAAAAATTAAGTCCCTTTTTAAACAAACGCTATATTGCCGTGCCCCGCGCCACTGAAAAGCGGTACTTCGAAACATTTGTCACTGGTCTCATCGAAAAACATCACGTTTACGCCGAGGGCTTTGACATCAGGACACACCGGGAGGACGCAAAGCCCCTATTAAAACTGTTCTATACGGAACCGGGAGACTCTTCTATTCAACTATCCTTTGCGTACGGCCCATACGAATTTACTGCGGGCACCGACCATCCTATTACCGTCCGCCTTGAACATCAAGAGCAGGAGGATCATTATGTCTTCCACCGAATCAAGCGCTCGTTGGTTTGGGAGCAGAAACAAGCTTCCTTCATCGAGCAGCTGGGATTGCGTAAAAAGGACGTCTTATTTGGCAACTATGTCTTAGATGACCCGGGTTCCTCCATCATTGACTGGCTCAATCTGCATCAGGAAGAGCTGTTGTCAAAAGGTTTCTCCATTACACAGGCCAAGGGCGACAAACGTATCTTCATAGGACGGACAACCCTTGAAATAGCCGTGGAGGAAGGGAATGACTGGTTTGACATTAAAGCCTTTGCACATTTCGGGCCTTATGCCATTCCTTTTGTCGAGCTACGCGAGCATATATTGAACAAGGAGCGCGAGTTCGTTCTTCCAAATGGGGAGATCGCCATTATTCCGGAAGAGTGGTTTGCGCAATACGAGCATCTTTTTCAATTTGCAACAAAAAAGGACGGTTTAAAGCTCAGCAAGACGCATGTGGGTCTACTTTACGAAGCTACCGAGCACATATCGGCCACTTTTCATCACAAGTTGGAGCGGCTTCTGGATTTTAAACAGATCGAAGAAGCTCCACTGCCATCGCATTTCCGGGGAGCTCTACGACCTTACCAAAGAGCCGGATACAACTGGTTTTATTTTCTACAGAGCTATAAGTTTGGTGGATGCCTTGCCGATGATATGGGTCTAGGAAAGACGGTCCAGACATTGGCACTGCTACAGCAGCAGAAGGAAGCATTAAAAGACGGTGAGCAGCCAAAAACCTCTCTACTGATTCTTCCCACATCGCTAATCTACAATTGGCAACGGGAAGCGGAAAAGTTTGCTCCTCAGCTGCGTATCCTACTGCATACGGGCAACAACCGTGTAAAAGACGCGTTCGGGTTTTCACATTTCGATCTTGTCATTACCACGTACGGAATTGTCCGCAGCGACACTTCTTTATTGGCCTCGTTTTTCTTTAATTACATTATCCTGGATGAGAGCCAACATATAAAAAATCCGGGTTCCAAATCATTTAAGAGTATCAAGAGCCTGAAAAGCAAACATAAGCTCGCCCTAAGTGGAACGCCGATCGAAAACTCGGTCGCGGATATCTGGACCCAGATGCACTTTACCAACCCCGGTTTGCTGGGTTCCTACAGCTACTTTCAAAAAGAGTTCGTAACGCCTATAGAAAAGAAGAAGGACGAGACCAAGGCGTTGAGACTGCAAGCTATGGTGAAACCTTTTATATTGCGGCGGACAAAAGACCAGGTGGCACAGGAGCTGCCTCCGAAAACAGAGCAGACTATATTCTGTGAAATGTCCGAGGAACAGCTAGCGCTATATGAAAGCACTAAATCGGAATACCGCAATGCGTTTCTCGACGGGACCATGCAAAATGGAAAAGGGAATCAAATCATGTTGCTACAAGGGCTAACGAAGCTTCGACAGATCGCGAACCATCCCAGCATGCTGCAGGAAAGCCAACATATTCCGTCGGGGAAATTTGACGCTGTAATAGAAATGCTGGATTCGATTTCCGCCGAAGGACATAAGGTTCTGATCTTTTCGCAGTTTGTAAAACACTTACAGCTCTTCAAAGCATATTTTGACAGCAAGAAAACACCTTATGCCTACTTAGATGGCAGCACACGGGACCGTTCCGAGCCGGTGACCACCTTTAAAGAAAACAGCAGTATAAAAATTTTTCTGATATCCATCAAGGCGGGTGGCGTCGGCCTCAACCTAACTGAGGCAGACTATGTGTTTATTTTGGACCCGTGGTGGAATCCTGCCGTCGAACAGCAGGCTATCGACCGCTCACATCGTATTGGACAGACGAAAAACGTATTCATTTATAAGTTTATCAGTAAAGATACTGTTGAGGAAAAGATCCTTGCGTTACAAAACCGCAAAAAAGCACTCTCCACAGCGCTCATAAAAACCGAAGAAAGCTTTATCAAATCGTTATCGTCAGAAGATATCCACGAGCTGCTGCGATAAGCGGATCATCAAACAGCTGATTTCCTTTTATCGATAAAGGTTATGGGCTTTCGGCTTAGTGGATTGAATATCACCTTCTGTAATTCTTCAGATGGCCGCCACTCTACCCTCGGTGTGACACGCAATTTGGCTCTGAAATGATCTTTTACCTGTTGCAACAGCTGGTCCGATGGCTGTTGGGCTCCCAAATAGATAATTATCTCATCTGTCCCGATCTCGTTGCTCGTAATTTCAATGACATGGTGCTCGATTTCAGGAAATCCGGCCAGCAGATCGTGCATTGCAGGCGGGTATAACGTCGTCCCCTTGTATTTCACCATATGTTGCTTCCGTCCTTCGACAGGTCCGATGCGATAGGTATTCCGTCCACAGCTGCAGGGTTCAATATGTTTGCGAACGATATCGCCCGTTTTAAAACGCAGCAAGGGAACGCCCTGCACGCCCAATGTTGTGACGACCAGTTCGCCACTTTCACCGTCCGGCGCGGGGTTCTCCTGATCGTCCAGCACCTCTGCAATGACCAGATCTTCATGCACATGTCCGCCCCGAAAAGCGGAACATTCTGTAAATGCAGCTCCCATTTCGGTAGATGCATAAGTGGAATAAAGTTGTAGTGGCCATTTTTCTTTTATGCGCGTTGCCAGCACGGAGTCGTTAAACGCTGCGTCCCGTAGAGACTCTCCTATACATAGTACCGCCTCCACACTAGTCTCCCTGCAATTGATATTATGCTGTTCCGCATACTCGATCATCTTCAGTAAAAAAGAAGGTACGGCGATCAAAAATTTCGGCTTATGCTGCAGGATAACGTCCCATTGCATTTGAGGGATGCCCGATCCGACGCGCAATACGCCTGCTCCCAATTTACGCAGTCCAAGGAAGTAGGCAAGACCTGCCATAAACCGGCGATCCATGGTTGTCATCAGCTGAACCACATCTCCGGGCTGAACACCGATGGTTTGAAACGAACGCATCTCGTTGTATGCCAAACGGTCAAGGTCACTGTCGACCAAGCCGAATGTCACCGGCTTCCCTAACGTTCCTGAGGTGGAGCAATAGTCTATAATCTCGGTACGATCTACGCAGAAAAAATCGTCGTTATGCCGTTGAATATCGTCCTTACAGGTTGTCGGTATGCGCCGAAGGTCCTCCAGCGTGCAGATTTCCTCGACAAGAATGCTATGTTGACTGAATAACCGCTGGTAGTACGGTGAGTGTTCATTCAGGTAGTTTAGCTGTCGTCTTAGCAGTTCCTCTTGATAAGCTTTAATTTCATACGACGATTGCCTTTCCATTATTACCGTCTTTTGTTCCATTTCGTTGTAGCCCGTTTTAGGTGGTTCTGCACGGATCTCTTTGCCGGTTGGGTGGGGATCTCCCTATCGAGCGCCTGCCGGAAAAAGGTCTGTGCTTCTGTATAATTCTGCTTAAGATAAAAAATTCTGCCGGCAATATCATGCCCTAGCCATAAGTCGGGATTGAGCCCCACGTATCTTCCGACCTCGACATCTGTTATGTCGTCTACGTCTTTGGCGGCAAGTTTGTCCAAATATCGGTCGGTCAGGATCCTAAACTCCTTAAAGCCGCTATAGGCATCTGACAGGATGAAGTCGTCAGCCGGTAGGGCCAGGGAGTCGATGCCGAAAGATCGATATCCTTCCCGCTCAGCACGGAAGACTTCTCTTAGATCGTAACATACGAAAGGTCCCATTTGTCCGGGACCATTAGACACATAAACACGTCGGTCTTCGGGCAGGAATACAATACCATGGTGGGCCAGTAAGTGATTTAAGCTTTTATCATTACCTAAGCCTATCGACATGCCACCATGTCCGGATCTATCCCGCAATATCTGGATGGCATCGACGGGCAAAAGCCTTCCCCTAGTGTTTAGCAGCTCTTCCAGCCGCCGGTATCGGTAAAGGGAATGGCTCCGCTTTATGTGCTTTTCATTACGCCGGTCTTTCGAAAAAGCTTGCCCTTGGAAATGATTTGTGCATATCAGCCGGTCCCCCCATGCTTCGACCACATCGATGTGCTTTGGCGATATCTCAATAAGAACGGCCTTTCCATCTTTAGCGCTTCCAATCATCAGCGATTCCGAAACGAACACCTTATGCTGTCTGGCAATCCGGACAGCCTCGTCGATGTTAGACGCGTGCTGCAGGATGGATCGCGCGACCAAAGAAATGGGTGTCTTTGCTGAAAAAGGGATAGATGATTTGCCTGCGTTTAAGGTCACCGACAGCCCCTCAAGATTCATTCCGGAGAGCACGCCTACCATCCCCGGCCAAGATACAGACATATAAGGGATGCCCTCGGACGGCTTTACAAAATAAACCATCTTTTGCTGCGCGAAAGCGTCGTTCATGTAGAAATCCAGATTTCGGCCGATCAATAACTTTCCGTCTGCCGTTCCGCTGTCCCATGCTGCAAAGGAGGAGCAACCGACCACTGCAAGGTCTTGGAGTACATGGCCGATATCGTGTGCAGCATGCATCCAGAGCGTCCGTTGGTAGGGAGTACCCAAATAGTCGTAATCCCCGCTTAGATAGTTCGAAAGAGCGCCAAGCTCCGAGAGGTAGGAGTCAGGAATATGCCGGTCTAAATCGCGGTTATACCAGCGGACAAACCCCATGATCCATTTCCGTTTCCGTATAGAAGGCACATCTTCCAGCAACTTGTCGATAAAGATCGTTTCCTGTCTGTTGTAGAGGTCGCGGGAGAGGCATCCCATTGCAGCACCGGCATACGCTGGTTCACCGGATAAATACATTTCCCAGTTGCCAAAGGGCCCTTTCACCAAATAGTTCTCCCCCAAGGCTCGAAGCGTGTCGGTATTTATATCTAGGTGTAGCGTGTCATAGCTATCGACGTCCACTTGGGAGTGGCGTTGAATTTCCTTCGATGGAGCGCAGGCCTCACACCAAAAGAGAAGAAGTCCTACGATGATTGCTATGGACGACCTCATTTTGTTTCTCTTATTTTTTTTAGCAAATACGACCTACCCAATATCTCTGCGCAGGTAGCTATAGCTCCTACCGTAACACCGAGAATGCCATGCATATATATACCATGGCCTGTTAAGTAAAAATTGTCAATTTTTGTTTTCGGTGAAATAAAAGTATTTAAAGGATTTGCCGCATCCTTCACGTGTCCGTATAGGTTGCCCCGATGCACGCCTATGTAATCCCGAAAGGAGAGTGGCGTAGAGACATAAGCGTATGACACCGCGTCCTGTATGCCTGCTATCCGTAAGGCCACTTTATTTAAAAGCTGTTCCATTTTTTCTTTTTTGAACAGCTGATAATCTCGTCCTCTGTCCGTCGGCGCCAGAACTGTATTTCTGGTCGTGCTCCACTTTTCCACTTCGGCGAAGTCCATATACGTCAGGACAGTCAACGTCTCTGCGTAGCCCGGATGTTCTGGATCTTCCGTCATGGAGAGCATAAACATCGTAGGCCATTCATGAGGTAGGTAGCGCACCGCAGTTCCTACTGACGCGACGCTATCATGATAGTACAAATTGCTGCTCCGGTACTCAATTTGCTTGGGCTTTAACACGAGATGCAAGCTGAAGGACGAGGTAGTTACGGACAGCTCCTGGATTCTATCGTAGTAGCTTTTTCTAAAGTAAGGTCTTCCGATAAGCTGAAGAGCTCTTTTCGGGTCGATGTTTGCTATAAATAGATCGGCGCTATACCGCCGGCCGGCATCTGTAGTAACTGCCTCCACCCGTCCGTCGAGCATTTCGACGGCCGTAACCTCTTCCCTATTAATGGCCTCGCCTCCGAGCCGCCGCAAAGTACGGACTAGTAGTTTACTTATCTGACTTGCTCCCGCGACACATCGATATGCACTTTGAATGTAAGAATTGACAGCTAACGCATGGACATAGAATGGTGTCTTTCCTTCCTCGCCGGCATACAAAAAGTTATTTCCGATCAACACGGCCCGGAGCTTCTCATCCGACGTCAGCTTCCGAAAATACTCCGTGACGTTTGTATATAACACTTCCGACTTATAGCCCTCCCCCTCATCGGCGTAGTACAGCGGGAATGCAGCACACGTATACTGAAGGTCCGCGACATATTTCCTGAGCGCCTGTTCTTCCGCTGGAAACTCCTGCACGAGGCGCGCGACAAAAGCCTCATAGCCTTGAGCGACTGGATAGCACCTCGGGTCATTACCAAAGCATATCTCGTCAAACACGGTAGGCATCGGTTCAATTTTCAGCTCGGACATAATCCCCAGGTACGAAAAATAACGGTGCAGGTTCTGCCCGTCGGCCAATCCGCCAATGTAATGAACACCCGTGTCAAAAATCTTTTTATTCCGCGAAAAGGTCTGCAGATTTCCGCCGAACTGCTTGTTCTTCTCGAGCACACAGACGCGGCGTCCCTCTTTGGCCAGAGTCACGGCGGAGACCAGACCGCCCAGGCCACTGCCGATCACAACGACGTCGTATTTGCATTCCCCAGAGATCATCGGTTATAACGGATAAGTAAATCTGACAATTGACTTTTCGTCCACCCCTCCGTTACCAGCAGAGGTTCTTCTTTAAAAGTATATATTTCTTTAACAGATTCCAACAACCCGAGAGGAATAGTCGCGATCTCTATTTCAGGATGGAGCACAAGAATCTCTACGTGATCGGCTATTGTTTCCTGAAAACGAATTTGCCGCTGCTGTACCCAGTAGATACTCGCTGCTACCGCCCTCTTGGCTTCATCAAGGATAACGCCGTTTATCTTACGATTGCCATTCAATAGGGACAGCAGGTAATCCAGCTCTCCATAGGTGTCTGAAAAATGGAAAACTTTCAATCCGTCGGACAGATAACGATCCAGCTCCCGGTAAAGGGCAGCGAAATCTTTTATATTTCGCTTAACCCGTGCGACGATCTCCTCGTCCTTATAAAGGTAGGCGAGTGTTATTTTTTTCTGAAAATAGTAGCGATCTTCTACCTTGTGTCGCCAAGCTGCATACGCTTTCCGAAACGCCCGTGCAATCTGCTTCGTACGCTCGGCATATCCAACACCGTAGGTCTCATCTGATTTGTCAATCCGTTTACCGATGACCGATGTCAACTTTCCTCCAAAGATAAGGATATCTCCTTTCGGAAGGACATCGCCATTACCCAACAGATAGACGGGAAGTACATCTATTTCAAATTGCTCTGCCAGATAAAAGGCTCCTTTGTGGAACCGCTTTAGCGTATTATCATAGGAACGTGTACCTTCCGGAAATACAATCAATGAGTATCCCTGGTTAACCTTTTCACCCAGGTACCCCAGTCCTTCGTTCAGACCGCTGCTAACGGGATAAAAGCCTAACGCTTTTACGGCCCGGCCAAAAACGGGGGAGTTCCATACCCAATCGTTTACCAAAAAAATCCCTTTCGGAACCAGCATTCCGAGCGAGAGCGTATCTAAAAAGGAACTGTGGTTCGCGATGATTACCGCCGGCTTTTCAAACGTCTCTCCGTAAGGGTTCAGCGTCTTGACTTTCGTCAGCGGATGGAGGTAAAGAACGGACTTCATAAAGGCAGACATCGTCTTTCTAAACGCAGCATCCTTTTTTTCGGCCGACCAAGGAAAAAAACGGAGGCAACCTCTATAAAGTATCGAGAGTACGAGACAGCCTAATCCGTAATACGCAAAAAACAGCAGTGAAAAAAAGAGTATTTTTAGTGTGAAGGGAGATTTTCCCTGCTTTGCGCGGATGGATATAAAAAACTGAAACAACAAAGGATAGAAGACGAACGTAATAATGACGGCAGCAAAAACGCCGATCAGGGATACGAAAGCAATAGAAAGCAACGCCGGATGTTTCGCAAAGATTAGCGCACCTATGGCTAATATCGTCGTTAATACAGCCAGTAAGATAGAGGTCCTATAAGTCTGCAGCTCGTCTTTTCCGGTACTATACTGCTTCTGCAGGGCCGCTGTCATAAAGATACTGAAATCTACCCCGTGTCCAAACACCAAAGTACAGACGATCGCACTAAAGATATTGAATTCGAGGCCGAACGCCCCCATGATGCCAGCAGTGACCAGACCTGTAAGTCCGATGGGTATTGCGCTCAACAAAACCAGCTCTATACGACGGAAAAAGATCCAAAGAATAAATAACACAGCGAAAAAAGAATACCCCACCAGCCGATTAAAATCATTCCGGAGCTGTCCGAGGAAGGTTTCATTTAAATTTTGGCGGTCGATCAGCAGGATTTCAGGAAATGCGGTCATCCGCTTTAGGAATGCCTCACGTTTCGATTCATCGAGCTTGACCAATGTTGCTATGGTATAGAAGCCATCGCGTTCCGCGACATAATCCGTCAATCCGAGCACCTGGTGAGTGCCAGGCACCTCCAATGTGACTGGTTTATGCTGATATTTCAGTAGTTCGTAAAAGGGCCGGTGTGCTTCTGCCGTGAATCCATATTGCTCGCCGGCTTCCTGAAGCCCGCCGATAACCCGTTCACGCCGGCCCGCAGACCAAAATCTCTGCCAATAGTCAATTTTAGCCACCTGCTGCTCCCTGGAGAGCGGCATAGCATTAGCACCCGAAAAGTCGATTATTTCGCCCTGCCTTTTGGCTTCATTTAGCAGCGGGACCAGCTTGTCCGCCTGCCGCGCAGCCTCTTCAAAATGCGCTCCTGTCGCTACCAGATAGATAGATTTTGAAGAGGCATTCGTTAAGTGATCCAGTTTCTCTTCCACCTCCCGAAGATCATCGGGAACGAAATTAAGATCGGCTATATTGTTGTTATAAGTGACGCTGCCTCCCGTGAAGAAGCTCGCTACTATCAGTACTAGACAACATCCTAGAAGTATCCTGCTTCTCTCGAAAGGGAACGAAGCCAGCCGGTCTATTACCGATCGGTATTGAATCGCTTTTTTTGGTCTGTAGAGGTGTGGGGTAATGATCAGTGTAAAAATAGCGGATGAAAAAATACAGATCGATGCAAAAATACCCAAATCTACGAGTGCTTCTGAGTGTACAAACAACAAGCAAAGGAAGGCTACGGCGTTAGTCGCGCCGCTCATCAAAAGGGGGCGTGTCAGCTCACGGTAGAGTTCGCGTACGTCTCCAGATTTTTTGAAATGGGTTAGAATATGTAGTGTATAGTCGATGGTGATTCCAAGCAATACCGCTCCTATGCTAAGCGAAATAGCGGAGATAACCGGCTTATATAGATACAGACAGGCTACAGCCAATAAAACAGAAAAGACTGTCGGTATGAACACCAGTATAGGAATATACATATTCCGGTAGAACAATACCAGTAAAAGCATCAATACAGACGTCGAGACGAGTACCGTCGTCGAGATATCTTTCTTGATCTGCTCCGCATTGGCGACGGCGATCGGTGCGGCTCCATAGTACGAAATCGTTAGCCTGGAAGCGTACGCTGCCTGCAGTTGCCCACAAACTTGCCGGATCCGCTGGACAAGCGCCGTATTATGTTCGGTGTCGGCTCCCTGATACACCGGTTCCAAAAAAAGCAGGAGCTTGGTAGTGTCCCGCGAGACAATGAATCCGTCATATAACGTAAAACGGTCGCCAACCGCTTGGCGTTGTATCTTTTTTAGGCCGAGTGCTGTGATGCCTAGCGGATCCCGCTGTAAGAAGTTGCCGGTGATGATGCCGGTCGGGGAAATAAGGGTGCGGTAGTTTTGCGCAACCTGTTCAGCGATGGCTGAAGGCGACAGCTTGTCCTGAACTACCGTATAATCTTCTCTGTCAAGAAACAAGGGCAGATTTTGATACACGAAGTCGAAAGCCGAGGTCATCTCTTCTGTACCGATTCTGCCTGTGATGTGTTTTATATAAAGGGTATCCCTCTGTAACGAATCGGTAAGCTTAGCGGCTGCCTCTGTTAATACAGACGAAGAGATGGTGTCGCCTTTCTCCACCAAAATCGTAATCTTATCCGCAAAATTAACCTGCTTCAGGGCTTTTGATATCCTGCCGGTGCGCTCATCTTTTGGGATGATCTGCGTAATATCTTCCTCGAATGTCAGGCGTAGGGCCAGTGTACCGCATCCTATCAGGAACAGTAGGGCGATCGCGCAGGCGGCAATCTTGTTTTTTTGCACCGCCCTGTAGATATGGTAAAAAAAGCCGTCCATTAATCCGCAGAAATCGATTGCTGTTGACGTTTCAAAAGGAAATAGCTTAAAAACCCAATCAGCAGAGCCATAACGCTGGCTAATAAAATACTACCAATCAGGTATTGCCATAAATGGGTCTGTACTGCCTCTAGCGAAATTCCATCTAGTTGAAGAATGACGTTTGACGGATAGACGATCCCCCCCACCAACAAGGAAAAATAGATAATTATCGGTATAACGGGAGCAAAGCTAATGTTGGAAAACGCAAAAGCCAATACCTTATTTAGCCGCAATAGCACCGCTAATGTTATCGTTATGGCCGTCTGAAATCCCCATACCGGCGCTATTCCCATAAACACCCCTAGGCCGATTGATAGCGCCTTTTTTTCCGGCGAGTCGTCGCTGCCCAGAACGTTCTGTTTAAAAAACTCGGTTAGACTTTTTTTTTTGAAGTTTCGAAAGAAGTTTCTAGGGGCAATATAAAAAAAGGTTAAAAAGACCAACACCGTATTAAGCACACTTATCCGCGCAAAATCTCTGAAAGGTCTAAAATGAGAAACCCGTTCCGCAGGGTCGTATAGCACCTTTATAGGAACATTCCTTACGGTGACACCGCGCCAGGCGGCACGTACTATAACTTCTATCTCAAATTCAAATTTTCGGGTATAATATTTCTGTGATATAGCGTGCAGTGGATAGGCCCGAAAACCCGACTGCGTGTCGGACAATCTAATGCCCGTCTCGAACCAAAACCAAAAATTGGAAAATTTATTGCCGAAACTGCTTTTCCGCGGGACGGTGTCCTGCATCATATTACGGCTCCCGATCAGCAGTACAGCCTTCTCCGCATGGGCGATTTCCTCGACAAACACGGGAATATCGTCGGGATAGTGTTGGCCGTCGGAGTCTATCGTTATCGCGTAGGAAAAGCCCAACTGGCGCGCACGCTGCATGCCCACCCGCAACGCCATTCCCTTCCCGCTATTTTGCTCCAAATGAAGGGTATAGGGCAAGTCATAGCCCGCTAAAATCTCCCGGGTCGCATCGGTAGAACCGTCGTTAACGACGATAACAGCAGACGTATAGCTAAGGACACCATCTATGATTCGGCATAGTGTTTTTTCGTTATTATACGTCGGTATAATAATAACTATGCCTAGACGGGCAATTTCCGCTGCTATTTGTTCTTTTCCAACCATGTTAAGTTTATCGACCTAATTTTCCCTGTTCCTCTGCAGTAAAGAGTGTGGATTGCTGTGCATATCTTCTAACCAGGTTCTTTACTGCCGTGGGCTGCGCCGCAAAATTACTTAAAATCATTTGCTTGTCCTCTCCCATATTCTTTTTATACCGTATCACCTTCGGCGCATTTTCCTGTATAGCCAAGCGGATCAATCTGATCTCCACCTCCTTCGGAGCTGACCGCACAGCCCCGTCGAGGAGAGCTACCCCCTCGACCACGGCCTTTCTTTTGTCTTCCTGTTTAGGTAAGAGGCGCGCTCTCAGTATCAGAGAGGCCCCTTTATACGCCAGTAATACAGGGTCGTTTTTTGTATATCCTTGAAGAGACGTGTATAACGTCTCCGTCGTTTCCCTGGAGTTTTTTGCTTCCTCAAATTGCCTCCTCACATCTTCTATGTTGATGCCAAGGAAACCCAGCAGACAAATGGTTATACAGGCAGCTAATTTCATTCGTGCTCTATTTTATAGACGTTGGTTAATTTTAGGGCAACAGTATCCTCAAAGCATGATA
This sequence comes from Sphingobacterium allocomposti, assembly GCF_008124885.1. Lineage (GTDB taxonomy): Bacteria > Bacteroidota > Bacteroidia > Sphingobacteriales > Sphingobacteriaceae > Sphingobacterium > Sphingobacterium allocomposti. Next base: position 38,437 of record NZ_VNHX01000008.1, on the reverse strand, counting down.
CATTTTTCACCTTAATATGTGTTTCATCCTCGTATACCAGCTCCAGGTCGAGCGTTAGTAACGGATGTTCCAACGGATTGATCAACGCCATAAACTTGACATTGGAAGATCTCAGCAGAAAAAGGGGTTTGTTAAGGATCGCTTCACACAGGTCTTTAATAATTTGCATCATACACACGCCGGGCGTCACAGGGTTTCCGGGGAAATGGCCCCGGAATATAGCATGATCTGCATTAAGCCGGATCGCTGCACGATAGCTGGTATCTGTCGTGCGGGTAATCTGTTCTGTGCGGTAGAAATCGCCTAATATCGTATCCATATTGCCGTTATAAAGTGGACTGGTTGCGGTCCAAAAAAAGATGAATAGTAATCGGTAATTGTTGATGTTCAACGGTTACTCCAAGGGGAATACCGCTGTTAACATCGTTGTAAATGACAGTAAAACGCTCCTTTGTGCCCTTGGTTTTTGTTATACGATCTACTTCCCGCTGTTTGAGCAGATAGTAGCTATCGTTCGACACATAGACAGGGTAATGTTGCTTTCCTGAAAACATGAGTGCCGAAGAAGCAAATGTACGCTGCGTCATCGTCCGAAATATCCCTGCAATTTCCTTCCGTATAAACTTTTTATCTAAATCGGGCATGATAAAGTGTACAACGTCTTTGTCGGGAGAAATGGTTAAATCAAATAACGTTTGACCGAAGTCACTAACCAGTGCTATCCGATGTTCATCGGCGGCGAGTGCTTTTACGAGCAGCGTTCCATTAACATCCTGCTTAAAGGCATTCACCTTTGCCCTATAAACAAAAGCCTTGGTGGTGTCTATATAGTACGTATTCAGCTCCTTCATTTCCGACTCACGCATGCCGACTGCTTCAGGATAACGATAAACGGCACACGAGACGAGGAGAAATGAGGAGTATAAGCTAAAAATTAAAAACCGAATCATGCAACTTCGTATTTATTTTTCTATTTTTTAAGACAAAGCGGGTGTAATCTCCCGAAGGCTCTCTGAGTATAATTTCCCTAACCAGGTTGTCGGACCCGCTGAAAAGCAGGGATATCTCTTTAATATAACGCTTTGTATCCGTTGTTTTGGGAACAAGCTTTATCGTGCTCCCGCCAGCCTCCTTAAGATAAGAAACGGCAAACTCCTTTTCATTATATTCCTCTCCCCGGATCGCTGAAGAAACGAGGTGGCTGATTTTCTCAAACTGCTTGCTGTTACTGACGTCGATCGATTGTCTTTTCCCCTGATCGTTGATGAGCACCTTTCCCGCCTTAAACACCATCTTGTATGCAAACGGGCTTGTATACGACCAGCTCAAGCGATCGGGATGCTGAACATAAAGTTTTCCGGTAGATTCCACCGGCTTTTTAATAAAACTCATATGTTTATACTGCACGAAATCGGTTTCCAAAGTTTTTATCTCTTTCGCTTTCTGAAGAGATTTTTTAAATGCTGACACTTCCGCAGGGGACATCTGCACCTGCGCCAGGGCGAGGTAAGGAAGCATACAGCAGAAAAAATATATCAGCTTACGTATCATACGGGTACAAATTTAACAAAACATCGACAGAAACGCAGGTATACCCCTCCTTTTGCAAGTAAGGTAGAAGCCGCCGCAACACGTCCACTGTCCGGGGAGAGGTATCGTGAAAAAGGATAATATCACCCGGTGTCAGTTTCCTGCACACCCGCTCAAAGATTTTTCCTTCGTCGAACGTAATGGTATCCAATGAACGATTACTCCATCCGATGACTTGGTGCTTTGTGTATTTGACGGCCTTCGCAACCGAAGGATTAGTCACACCAAATGGCGGCCGGAAAAATTTGGGGGACCGTCCCAACAAGTTCCGGATCACCTCATCGGTTCTCCCGATCTCTTCTTTTACCTGCGTTTCGTTGAGAAAGCCGAAACTACGGGAATGGGAAAAGGTATGGTTACCAACAGTGTGTCCTTGGTGTACGATTTCTTTCAACACTTCCGGATAGACCAATAGCTGCTTCCCTACACAGAAAAAGGTCGCTTTCGCTCCGTGCTGCTGCAACAGTTCTAATATCTGTGCAGTGTGCGCCGTCGGACCGTCATCAAACGTTAGGGCGACTAACTTCGATGATAGATGTTTTTTTCTATAGAATGTCTCGGTAAAATATCCCAGCCGGATGTCGAATGCTCCCCAGGCGGTGATGCCCACTCCCGCACAGCATACGAAAGCCAACCAGCCAAATGATCCCTGCCAGATAGCGTGCAACAGCGCCAGCACGCCTATGACCAAAAAAAAGGGAAATAAAACGGCGTGCTTTAACATGTGCGGACAAGAAGTAATGAATGATCTTTCCCCCGGTACTGATTATATAGGAGTATATTCTTGACTGGACGTTGTGGACGCCCCTGCCAACGGAGTATCGGCTGTGCTGCTCCGTGTTTCGCTACCGTCGCAGCGACAGCGGGCGCGAAGGCGGAACAGCTATCGTACTGACCTATGAGGTGTTTATAATACAAGACATCAGCATTTGTGAGCTGCTCCTGCACCGGGAAATAGTAGCTGTCAAATGCCTTATCTCCGTTAATTCCTAATATAGCAATGTCTATATCGTGGCTCGTAAGGCCGTTACCCTGAAGAAAACCGCTGATGGTGGCAGTTATTTCATCCTCTCCAACGCTGTTTATGATATGTACATCGACGAGTTCTGCGTAGCTTTCCGCCGTTCTCTCACCGCTCAGCAAAAAGAAAGTAGCTCCCTCGGCGTAGTTCACTCCCTGTGTCTGACTAGTTTTTATCGATTCGTTCACACCGTCGGGTTTTATATAGCCAATGCGCTGCAGCAGCGAATATGTATGATCAGAGATTTCATCTACGCCGCCAACCAAAACATTTGCTACCTCTCCCGAATGGATCTGCAACATGGCGTCCAGCATACCGGACTCGAAAGATACGGAACGGTTTACGTAAGTGAAGTTATACCCTTGACAAGCCAAACGTAACGCGATCTGGGCCGCGACGGTATTGTGCGTGGACTGGATAAACGAGGTGGGCGTCAGAAATTGTTCATCGTTGTCAAGTATAGTACGAAGGAATTTTTCAGAGTCTTCGGAACAACCTAATCCTGTGCCTACAATTATGGCCTCCGGTGTGCTAACCCCTGCCTCATCGAGCGCCTGCTGTGCAGCAAATATTCCCATCTTTATTCCTCTTGACATCCTTCGTATTAGTGCCGGTGGAATCAGCGCCTTGTACGAAGGCTGTATCGCGGCTGTGATGGGCGAATCTATGGGCACTGCCTCCTCAAAAAAGGATGGCCTCCAGATTCCCTGCGGGGTCACAGCGCCGATACCGTTTATGAATACCCTGTTTTTCAAGCCTGTGAAAAAATAAGTGTTGAACAATTACCTCCAAAACCGAATGAATTGGATAAGACATGCTTTATGGGCCGATAAACAAGCTCCGTCTGAGGAACGAGGTTAATTTCGGACATCGGCGTGTCAAAGTTAAGATTGGGAAACACCACTTCGTTTCGGATACTCAAGATACTGTACACGGCTTCTATAGCCGCCGCTGCGGCCAACGTATGCCCTGTAAAAGCTTTTGTAGAGCTAAAAAGCGGCACGGAATCTCCGAAAGCCCTTTGCAGGGCCCTGCCCTCTGACAGGTCGTTATTTGGTGTAGCCGTTCCATGCACATTGATGTACCCTATTTCATCCGGCGAAAGCCCGGCAACCTCAAGGGCTTTACGCATCGCGAGGTAAGCCCCTTCTCCGTTATCGGAAGAAGCTGTCTGATGGAAGGCATCGTTCGCATTGCCGTACCCGCTGAGATAGGCCAGTACCTGCTTCTTTTCTTTCTTGACGACTTGTTCCGATTCCAAAACGAGGTAAGCCGCGGCCTCTCCCAGGTTCAAGCCTTTCCGGTTGTTGTCGAAAGGTTTACAGAACTCGTCAGAGAGGATCATTAACGTTTTAAACCCATTAATTGTAAACTTGCTCAACGCGTCTGTTCCCCCCACGATTATACGGTCTACCCGTCCTGCCTGAACTAACCGGGCACCCATCATAATCGCGTTCGCCGCCGAAGAGCAGGCTGTGCTGATCGTCGAGACGAATCCTTTGATACCTAAATAGTCCGCGATCTTATGAGAGGAGTCTCCTGCATCGTGGGAAGTAATATAGGGCTGCACCGAGAGGTCGTCCAGGTACCTATAGAAGTAGCGCTCAGTATAGTCCATACCGCCGACACTTGTGGAAGAAATAATACCGGTTCTGTAGTCGTTCGGCAAGGTAATACCGGCAGACTGAACCGCCTGTTTTGCAGCATAGCATCCCAACAGTGCGGTTCTCGTAAAATTGTTTGAATGGGGCAATCCCAACATATCAACCAGCTCGGCGTTTGTGAGCTTGACTTCCCCAACCCAGATACTGTCCTTCTGCGTTGTAGCAAAATTCTGAACACGGGAAATTCCCGGTCTTTTGTTCAGCAAAGCTGATAGGTTCGCTTCTACGGAGTTGCCAATGGAAGAAATTATACCTACACCAGTTATCGCGACCCTCGGGTTCATATTATTTTGTCCGGTTTTCGGAAATATAAGCTGCCATTGTTTCTATCGATTTAAATATCGCTTTCCCTTGTTTAGGGTCGGACAATTTGATACCATATTCTTTGTCCAGCAAAACAATTAACTCCAGCGCATCAATGGAATCCAACCCAAGACCGTCTCCGAATAACGCATCTCCGTCCTGGATATCACCTACTGTGACGTCTTCAAGGTTTAGCACCTCGATGATCTTGCCTTTTAATTCTTCTTTTAACTCTACCATTTTATCGAAATAAGTCTTCTATATTTTTCTTTGTATGTTCTTTTTCTCCGTTAGGACCAACAAGATACAAAACGGCATCATAATTTTCCTGAAAAAGTTCGGCCCAGCCGCACATAACCCGCTTTGCTTTCCCTGATCGCAGCAGATACGCTGCGTACATCTCTATCGTCTCTGTTGGGAAACACTCATCTACTAAAAATATGTTTTCAGTCATCAGCTGATGGCGGATACAGAGTTCTCCTTCGCAGATATTCGGCAATGTATACACAAATGTTGCTGGACTCGGAAAAAAGGACTCTTTTTCCTGAATACTTTGCTGATGCTTAATATCTGTATCCAAGCTACTCGATCGATTAGCCATCACTAGCGCTATTCCATCTTTGTCCTGTTGCTGCAATAGAAAGTCGGCCGCTAGAAACACAAGTTTGCTGAGGTTATCCATTTTGTAGAACTTGGGATAATCCACCTTTAGAAGACGAAATGCTTCTTTGGCAAAGTCAATAAACGATGCCGCAGGCAGCCCTTTCCAGTAGGGAGCCCCGTCTAGCCAGATCGTGTTTTCAGAAATCCGACAGGACCTTTCTATATACATATTGTCTGTCATCTCCGTTCAATAATCATCGCGGCATTGCTCCCTCCAAATCCCGACGCGGTTTTCAATGCCCTCCGTGTCTGCTGCCTTGTTATGTTCTCCAGCACATTTAGCGGTTGGGATACGCCGATCTCTCCAAAACCTTGCGTCGGCAGCAACACACCTTCTTCCATGGATTTCATTGTGACAGCCAGTTCCAGAAGCCCCGACGCGCCCAGCGTGTGGCCATAGTAACCTTTAAGGCTGTTAAGGGGCACCTGCTCGAGGCCTAAACGGCTAAATGCAACGGATTCCATTTCGTCGTTGTACAACGTGGCCGTGCCATGGGCAGAGATATAGTCGATGGAACCTATGTCGATACCTGCTTCTTGGACCGCCGCTGCGATGCTTCGGCAGAGTCCCTCGCCAGTACGGGAAGGGCCCGAAATATGGTTCGCATCGTTTATTGCTCCGTCGCCCAGAATCTTGAAAGCACCTTTCTCCCGGCTCATGTAGACACAGGCGGCGGCTTCGCCCAGCGACACGCCGTGCCGACGCTTATCGAATGGCCTGCATGGAAACGGGCTCATTGCCTGGAACGCCTGGAACCCCGACACCACAAATTCGCTGACCACGTCTCCGGCCAACACAATGGCGTCGTCGTATTGCCCCATTTGGATGAGACGTTTTGCCGCTATCACGGCCAGCAACCCTGAAATACAGGCATGAGAAACAACAACCGGTTTGGTATGAATTCCAAGGCGCGCCGCTATCTTCTTAGCGAGCACGCTCACTCTGGCTCCCTCTATGTCACCGCTGTCGAGAAGAGAGATGTTTCCTTTCGTTGTTGATAGAACCAGCGCGGTGCGGGCTGTCGGCTTATATTTTTTCACTAGAGGCGCGGCTGCTATTTCCATCATGTGTTCGAGAAGCGTGCCTGTGGCTGTCGGTGCGCGCGGAATAATGGCGTCCTCGGCCATCTTTCCGACGAAGACATTCCCGCACTTTCCCATGTCTGCTTGCACAATGCCTATATGGCCTTCGGTGAGGCGTTCCCAATTGGTGGGCAGGTCGAGCCCTAAAGGGCTAACACAATTTGCTTCGTGCAGATATACTGATGGCCAATCCATTACCCCAATCCTACCTTTATCTTCCATGCAACCATAAAATCGGGGATGGTCAATGCTAAGCTACCGTCCGGCCCCAGAAAAACCTGCACTGTTTCCCCTTGACAGACAAGCTGGTCTTGCTCATTATATACTTCGAAGCGAAAAATCATTTTCGCCGCAGGCGTATCGACATAGAAAGTCTCCACCCGGGCCGTTTCTCCGTAACGTAATGGGTGTTTGTGTTCACAGACAGACCGCACAATGGGTGTTGTAAAACCCTCGCGCTGAACCGTAAGGTAATCTATACCATACTTTTTCCCAAACGCTTCCCTTCCCTGCTCAAAGTACAGGATGTAATGTCCGTGCCACACAATGCCAAGCGAATCCACCTCACTAAACCTTACCGGAAAGCTGATAGTTGCATGCAGTCCGGACCTCTCCTTAAACCGTTCTCTTCTTCTTATCATATAAAATGGCAATAGTGAGCGTCACTGTGAAAAACAAAATTAACAAAATAATCTCAGGTAAAATATCGGCCAGGCGCCCCCGCCGCAGAAGGACATCGTAAAATGCACTGAGCCCCCAGTTCATCGGCGAAGCTGCCGAAAGCTTCTGCATAATGGGCGGCATGATAAACACGGGCACCCATACGCCTCCAACCGCAGCCAATACAACGGTTAGTGTCGCCCCAAACGGTGCCGACTGCTCTTGTGTTGACGCCACGGTGCCTACTAAGATTCCCATTCCAATGGCCGCCAGCCCGCTCGACAGTGCTATTGCACTCAATATGCCCAAATTCCCCTGAACGTCAAAGGGGTGCAGCCCAAGATGTGGAAAAAGATACGCGCCGACAAGCAGCATCAAATAAAACTGTACCAGACTGACTATAGCATAAGCAATAGTCTTGCCCAGCAGAAAAAGGCCGTAGGGCGTGGGGCTCATTGCAATTCGCACCAATGTTCCTTGCGATTTTTCCTTCACTATATTTATTGATAAGGGAACGACTATAAAAAAGATCGCAAATAGCGCCCAAGCCGGCACATTATGTTGTACGGCGCTGGGCATCGCCACCATGCCTCCTGCACTTTCCACAACCTCTTTGAACGAAATAAATTTCTGCTCGCTGAATGCAGCGTTATCGGCGTCGCCCAGTTCATTCTGGAACGTTGCATAGATTGTCTTCGTTTCAATATTGGAAACGAGCTTATCAATAGTCATCCTTATGGCCGTCTTGAAGGATGATTGCGTCGCCGGATCAAAATAAAGTTTAATCTCTTTCTCTTCCGGCGGTACGCCGGACGTCTGTAATGAGTCCGCGCTAAAATCGAATGCTGACAGGATCTCGTCGACATTGTGCTTCACATGCGCCTGCAGATCGCGACTTAAGTTTTCAGGTAGCACAATCGCCAGCTGGAAATCACCCCGATGTACAACGGCTCTTGCAGTTTCCTCGGTTAAGACCCCGCCATCCAACGACGTGACAAGTGTCAGCTCGCCGGACTCCTTGAATCCGTCTTTGATTCTTTGGGAGATTGCACCTTTGTCGTTGTCGACCAGCAGCACCTCCATCTTCGCTCCTAAAATCGAGTCGAATGATCCCTTTTGCACCATTGTAACGGCAACCAACAGGATCATTGGCATAACGAAAAGGATAACGAGTCCACCAAAGTCCCGACCAAGGAGCAGTAGTTCCTTTTTAATTGATGCAAACAGCTTAGCCATCTCTGTATCCCTTTCCTGTCACGTATAAAAAGACGTCTTCCAAATTACGTGCGCCATGTACCGAAGCAATCAAATCGTCCGGCGAGCCCGTTCTCCACAGCTGCCCCGATTCTATAATCCCAACACGGGAACAAAATTCCTGAGCTTCCGGCAAATGATGAGAAGTATAGACAATGGTTGTTCCCTCCTTATTCAGGTTGCGTAGATAGTCCATTATCGCCTGTTTAGAGTGGAGATCTACCCCTACCGTAGGCTCGTCGAGGAAAAGTACCGCTGGTTTGTGCAGGACGCCGGCCAATAGGTTCACCCGTCTCTTCATGCCGCCGGAGAACGTGTCTACGCGTTTTTTCCCGTAGGAGTCCAATCCTAACCTTTCAAGGCCCTGTCTGACGTTTTCGTCAAGCTGCCGTCCCTTCAACCCATACATGCTGCCAAAGTAACGTAAGTTTTCCTCGGCCGTCAACGACGGGTAGAAAGCAAAATCCTGAGGCACCACGCCAATGGCCGACCTTATTTTGCTACCACACGTTCGATACGTTAGCCCTAGGATACTGACCAAGCCAGCTGTAGGTTTAATTAAGCCACAAAGCATGGAAATCAGCGTTGTTTTGCCAGCTCCATTCGGCCCTAACAGTCCAAAGATTTCTCCTTCTTCGATAGCAAGGCCTAGATTCGCCACAGCCCACCGTTCATCGTCGCGATATCGCTTGGAAAGATTTTCGATATGGATAACCGTCCTGTTCACACCACCTGCTTTAATCGCTTAAAAAACGCCTCCTCCAAATCTGCCAAATGCAATAAATCCGCGGATAGTTTCTCATAAACATCTTCGTGATTACTCCGCTTTTTGTACACACGGGAAGCTTCCACAGCAAAGTCTCTCCATAAATCGCCGATATGTGTCATCTCTTCGGAAAATCCAAGAAGTTCGGGATGGTTGATTTTCTTGCCGGCTTCCTGCAGGAACGCCGAATATATATACCGAAATCCGCCTCCACCGGTGCCGATCTCTTCTTGCATACGCACCATCTGGGCGAGGTAATAGTTCGCTTTTTTAACTCCGACTTTGGCGGGCCACTTCCGTATAGCCCTGGCGACCATCCGCATACCGCGGACGCCTACAATAGGAACCGGAGCAAGCATATCATTGCAGGTTTTCTTTATGGCTTTTTTTATCGCCTTTTCCCAATCTATCGTCGGCGGGATATAGATAGGATAGTAGATATGTCCCCGCGGGGCTAACACCCCCTTGGAAAAACGCACCTTCTCCAGCTCAGGCTCAGAGAGTCTATGAACTTTTTCCATGGTAGGATCGCTGATAAGATATTGATCGCCCTCTTTTCCGTAAACAACGAGATTATGAGCATTAAAATGAAAGCGGTAATCTTCTGGAAAGTACGGGAGATGGTATACGCCGACCTGCAAGCCACAAGGGATATTACGTCGTAAGTTTTCATCTAAAACGTGCTGAGCCTTCTTCTTATCGGAGAACTTTTGCCTTTTTATTTTCAGGCCTAAGCGTTTGGCGAGCCTATTGAAAATCCAACCGGGAGCAGGCCGATAGCTGAGTCCTGGTGCGTGGTTAACCTTCAAAAAGGGCAGATATACATAGAAAAGGCCTGAACCAATGCCAAACACCATGGGCTCGCTGATATCCAGACCCTTGTTTTTTAGCAGGTTGGAGGCGACGCCATTTTCACAATGGGCTGTTATTTGATGCTCAAATGCTAACTGTATCAATTTCCTTTGTAGTTTCTTAATTCGTTTATACTAATCTCAAAAGCTTCTGCATACTTTTTTAACGTCTTGTCCGAAAGCCGTTCAAAGACGGCAGGTTTAGCGTGACGTTTGACGCGCCATTTCCATATCCCCGTGTAGTCGGAAACGATCTGCCAATCCATCCTTCGGAGCTCCATAAAGTATACGATGGGACTGACATGCCCTGCTTTAACGCCTGCGCGGGCCGTATCGATACGCTCCTGTATCTCCTGCATGGTGTGATCCTGCACTATGTTCTTCGCATCCCACCCCGTGCTTAATGCGGTGGTATACTCGCCGTTCTCGTCTACAGCGTAATACAGCTCACGTGAGCCTTTTTCAAACACGCGGCCATTATCTTGAGGAACTTCCGATTTTTTCATCAGAACAATTATCTGTAAGTGTTAATCTCAATTGTATAAATGGGCTCATCACCCCCGGTTTCATTTCAATGGTGATGAAGCTTGCATCAATTATCCATTTGTGTCCATCTTCAAGCATGCACGAACCCGTGCGCCCGGTTATTCATATCCTTTTGTTTATAGCAGTTTATACGTGTTTCACACACCGTTCTCTTGCATATATCCGTAAAACAGTTTTTCAGCCTGTTCATGAGTGCTTTAGAAATAAATTGATTTCTGCTCTTGAAAGCAGCCTGTCAGCCCGTTTAGCTTCAACCGCCATGGTACATATGGCGTAGTCCTCTCCATCAAACTGTGATGTCAGTGTAGACTCCGTCCATATTTCATCCCCTATTTCGGGAAGTTCAAAAACAGTCATCTGCTTAACTCCCGAAATAAACCCGATGACCCGCCTATCTGATTTAGGATTGTAATTGTCGTCGTATAACGTCTGTCCTACGATCGACGAACATGTCTGCGCCATATTTTCCATTAGTCCGGCTTCCTGAAAGCGGCCATCCTTCACAAAAATGTTGTCATCGGTAATGCGGAAACTGCAGAGCACACGACTTGGCGAGATTTCCAATATCGCATCCACCATGAGCATCGGCGCACGATGGGGCAAGAAAAGCTTGATATCGATCCCTGTTTTCTGCGGTTGCTGCCCCATTTATCTATTTTGCAATAACGGTTTTCATTTGTGCCTTCGCAATTATTTCGCCATCTAATTTAGTAATAATTTCCACTAATGTAACTCCCATAAACTCCTGAACAATATGAACATCGGTAAATACGGTCTGCCCTACCTTTGGTAGCCGACTGATTTCGACATGTTGCATAGAGCCTATATACCCTGTAGGGGGAACTTCCTTCCGTAAAAAGTAGCTGTATCCTGTATGTAAAGCAACAGACTGCGCCATATGTTCCAGCAGTCCGCTTTCTACGAGGACATTCGAGACGAATAAGGTTCCTTTCTGTACGACATAGGATGATGTGAGTTCCAGCTCTGTGTAGCGCTCCAGGCTGGATACCATGACCATTGGTTGGCGTTGAGGGATTAACCGCAGCAGCGTTTCTCCAGTAATCGGTAAATTCATCAGCAAACGGTTAAATAAGCATAGGCGTATGTAAATCGAGCGCTCTCGGGTACGCATAACATGACATGCTGTCCCTTTTTCAGACGGCCGGAGCGAACGAGCTCCTCCAGCATGAGATATACCGACCCAGCGCCCACATTTCCCACGTCCCTCAGATTCATGAACCATTTGTGGCGCTCGATTTCAATCCCCGCATCAGCGAAGCCGGCGTATAGGCCTTCTACGAAATAATGCGATGAAACGTGTGGCAGCAGATAATCGATATCCGCGGGTGTTATACCATGTTTGTCCATCGCGTGCTTCATGCTTTCCACTCCTTTGGTGAGTATGTAACGGTCGAGCAGTTTGGTATCCTGCTTGACGGCAAATATCGACTGCGACAACCATTCTTCAGAACGATAGTCGGAAAACGATTTCAGACGTCCGTCTTCGCCTTTGTCAGCTCCCGCATACATGCACACCTCCAGCTCATGTGCGAAAGAGTATCCTTCCATCCACTCTATACGCAACGGCTGTTCCCCTCTTGGCATCCTCTCCAATAGTACAGCGGCAGCCCCGTCAGACAACATCCAGCGCAAGAAATCTTTATTGAAAGCAATAATCGGTTGCTCTTCGAGCTGTTTTAAATTCTCGACCTCCTTGCTAAAATGGTCCGCTATCATCCAGGAAGACATCCTTTCGGATCCGGTGCAGATTGCATTACTCGTGTTACCCGAACGTACGGACAGGAAACCAAATTTCAACGCATTCATTCCTGCACAACAGTTTCCCGCAGCCGAGTTGACTTCCATATTTCGATTTCCCAGTTCGCCGTGAACCATAACTGCATGCGATGGCATCAGGTAGTCCGGAGATGATGTGCCACATGATAGTAGTTCGGCGTCGGCCGCAGTAAAATGTTCATCAAAAAGCCCCTCTATCGCCCTCGCCGTTAATTGCGCGTTAGTATGGGTCGGGTGCCCGCTTCCTGTCAAAGCATAGTATCTTGTCTGGATCCCGTTATTGCGTAGGACAATCCGTCTCGCTTTTGATTCCCTATCATTGATCTTGCCCAGATAGGTTTCCATTTCATCATTGCTTACCGGATGATTCGGCAAAAATTTAGCTACTCTATTGATATAAACTTCGTGCATGTCAGATTCCTTCGTAATACAATTTTTCCTTACGATACTTTAAAACGTATAAAACGGGATAAAGCAACAATTCAATGAGGTAAACTATCGGCGATATACCATAAATGGCAAATATCACATAATATTTGAACGCCTGTAGCAAACGCTTACGCTTGGCGGGCTTCCGTAAGATGATTGAGGACCAGATTCGGAACATACGGTTTCCCTTCTTATCCATCGATACAAGAAAAAAACGGTAGTTCACGGCACCGGCCACAACGAGTTCCCGCTGCATCCCCTCAAAGTTACCTTTTTTCAGATAGGGCAAAACTATTTTTCCGTATTTGCCGGCCTCCGCAATATCGGTTTCGGAGACTCCTGGCTTTGGAAAGACCCCATATGCCCGCCGCTTTATGCCAGAGAACATCCAATCGACTATAGTAATCACGGAAATGAGGTTGTGGTGCTTGTCCACCAAGGCAATGTTGCCGACTAATATAGCATCTACGTCCCGCAGCAGTATTTTTACTTTTTCCTGGGCAAGTGCCCACATATTACGGCTGCCGCTCACCGTCACTACCGGTTTTCCTTTTAATATTGTCTGCGCATATTTGCTTTTCAAGAAAGAGTTAATAGGTATAGAGGGCGTAAGATACCATACCTGATAGTGTAGAAAAACAAAATCGTAATCGGTTTCCAAGATGGCTTTGTCTGGCGGATGGATTTCTCCCGGCAGCTGTTGGAAGCTCTCTGGAAAGACATCAAAAAAAGCTTCAGACGTCCATGGAAAAGGAAAGCTCTGAACCATCTTGACTTCGTAAAAGTCGACCATCACATCAGCGTTATCCAATAGGGGAGCAGCGATAGAGTGCGCGATCTCTGCCAATTGCCCCGACTGGGAAAAATAAATGAAAAGTACCTTTTTCATCTGATTAAATTATCTATGAGGCCTGTCTCAATTGCATAGATGAACTCGTTACATCCAGCTTGCTCGTTATCGGTGATTGAGGCTATTAGGTTTGTTCATTCGGCTGTGTGGTTTAAATAAACCTTGACGGTTTCGTACATCGGTATTACGTTTCATCCTCTTTCTTCCAGAAATCAAAAAAATTGAACCACTGCAACGGATACCGGCGCAGTATTTTCTCCACGCTTCTAGTATATGCAGAGAGATACGACTGCGGATCTCTTCTTTTCACGTCTTCAGCTTTCCTGGCGTATAGGTGATAATGCAAGTTAGGTTCTTTCATTACATACACGAAAATCACGGGTACAGCCAGACGGGAGGCGATATGAAAAGGGCCAGCGGGAAACCATGCTGTTTCTCCAAGAAGATCAGCTTCAAGTGTCTTAGCTCCACCTACATATCGGTCGCCGGTGAAGCAGATCAGTTCGTTATTGGAGAGCGCCTCGTTAATCTCGAACACGTGGGACATGTCTTCCTTTAGGTGTATAAATTTGACGCTGGATTTTTCAGAGATGCGCTCTATATATTTTTTGATGCTCGTTCTTTCCTGATCTGCAGTGACCAGATTGATCTTAAAGTCGACATCTATATCTGCAAAAAACTTCTCTGCTATTTCGAAGTTGCCTACATGTGCAGAAATTAGAATCCCCCCTCTTTGCGCGGACAAAGCTTCTTTTAGGTTTTCTATGCCATCAAATTCGTACGTAAATCTGTTCCGTAGGCCAGAAGATATGGCCACCTTGTCGATAATTGTCTGTCCGAAGACAAAGTAGCTGCGGTAAACGCCCCACAGTGCATGCCACCAGGAGTAGCTATGGCGATGACGTAGATAATAAAAAACGCTTCGAAAACTCTTCGGATAAAAGAGAAAATAATAGAATGCTACAAAAACAAGCAATCCATAAGCGGCACGGACGCCCAGCTTTTTAATAAAAAATACAAATATCTTGTAGCCAAGGAGTGTTCCTTTAGATTTTCCGTCCCATTGGCCCATCTGTCATCTTATTTATTAGTTCTTCGCAGCGATTTTACGTTCAACGACATCGTAAAAATCCTGAAAGGTAACCATTCCTGCAAAATCTGCTTCTACAAGTTTTACGCCGAAATTGGACTCGATAATGACAACGAGGTCAACGTAATCTAAACTATCTAAGTCAAGTGATTCCTTCAAAGATGCCGCTGGACTGATAACCTCCTCGTCTACCTCAAACTCATCTACCAATATTTCATTTATCTTTTGATATATACTCACTTTATTCATTCATTAAATTTCTTGACCACCAATGCGGAGTTGGTTCCGCCAAATCCGAAAGAGTTAGACAAATATATATCAAATTCTTGTTTTATGGCGTGTGAAACAAAATTTAATTCCTTTATATCGTCGTCCGGTTCAACTAAATTAATATTTGGCGCGATAAAACCGTGCTGCATCATCAATGTGGAGTAAACGATCTCCGAAGCGCCGGCCATCCAACACTCATGGCCCGTCATAGATTTGGTGGAGCTCACGTAAGGATTGCCTCCAAAGACTTCTAAAATAGCCTTGGCTTCATTAGCGTCTCCCAAGGGTGTGGAAGTAGCGTGGGCGTTGATATAGGTTACATCCTGTGGTCTCAGGTTAGCCTGGACTAACGCACGCCGCATGGCTTTTGCCGGTCCTTCAATGTTCGGTGTGGATATATGCCCGCCATTCGATGAAAATCCGTAGCCCACCACCTCTGCCACTATCGGTGCGCCACGCTTTACGGCCGACTCATAACTTTCCAAAATTACGGTTGCCGCACCACCGCTGGGAACCAGCCCTGTACGCCTCTTGTCGAAAGGACGCGAAGCTTGCTCTGGATGATCGATATCGGTTGCAAATACGCCCAGTCCATCGAAACTGGCCATGGCATACGGATTAATTTCCTGGGCCCCTCCGCAGATGATAAGATCCTGAAGACCCTGCTGAATAAACATAAAGCCCATGCCGATAGCATGAGATCCACTGGCGCAAGCAGCACTGATTGTCATATTCACGCCGGAAAGGCCAAATATCGTAGCGAGGTTCATCGTGACGGTCGAATTCATCGATTTGAATATCGCGCCAGACCCAATCAGCTGGGTGTCCCGTTTATCGCGCACAATATCGGTCGTCTCGATAACGGCTTTAGAGACGCTGTCGTTTCCATAGAGGATACCCATCTCGCGCTGGAGTATGTCTTCTTCCCGAAGTTTTGCCTGCTCAAGCGCTTCCACGGTGGCTAGATACGCATATTCCGACTCTTCGCCCATACTTATGCGCTGACGACGGCTAAGTACTGCTTTTAGATCAGGTGCCGGGACCATCCCTGTCAGCGGTGACTTAAACCCGAATTGAATACGCTCTTTGTCGATTACGATACCTGACCTCCCCTCAAACAAGGAATTACGAACCTCTTCCAAATTGGTTCCAATGCAGGAGTATATTCCCATTCCTGTTATGACAACCCGCTTACTCATCCGTATGATTAAGAATAAATTCCGCCATTAATATTAATAACCTCCCCGGTAATGTATCCTGACTTTTTAGAAGCTAGAAAACATACCAGATCCGCCACTTCTTCCGCCTTCCCAAACCGGTTGGCAGGGATCAGCTTTACCAGCTCACCCTCGTCCATTTCGGCCGTCATGTCGGTGTGGATAAACCCCGGAGCAACGGCATTGACTGTGATATTCCGTTTGGCGACCTCAAGGGCCAATGCTTTCGTAGCTCCGACGACACCAGCCTTGGCAGCAGAATAATTGACTTGTCCTGCTGTCCCTTTTACGCCGGACACAGACACGATATTTATGATACGTCCGAACCGTTGCCGGAGCAGCTTCTGAATAAAGAAATTTGTCACGTTATAAAAGCCTTGTAGAGATACCTGAAGAACCGACGACCAATCGTCCGGAGACATCCACATAAACAAGCCGTCTCTGGCTATTCCTGCATTGTTTATAATAACTTCTACAACTGCTTCCGGATTCCTAACGCTCCAATTTTGCAGGGCTGCCTGTGTTTCTTGTATGTCCGCAACATTAAATTGAAGTATCTCTCCCGTGGCTCCTGTAGCTTCCAAAAGTGCAAGCGTCTCCAGCGCAGCATCTTTGTTTCCCTGATAGTTGATGAGGACGTGATAATTTAGTTCCTCCGCCAGCTTCTGGCAGATAGCGCGACCAATTCCCCTTGAACCTCCTGTTACTAATGCACACTTCATATTTATCTCATCAAAAATTCTTTAACCTTTTGTATTACCGGATAAAGAGGCCTATCGTCGGAAAACGCCGGTACTATACGGCGTACTTCGTCGTATACTGCTTTAGTCTTTGAAGATACAAAATTTTGATAACTTAATATATCAACAGCTTGTGCTATCGATATCATCTGTATCGCGAGCACTTCAAATGAGTTCAACAAGACCTTGTTAGCAAGCACAGCCGCGTTGGTTCCCATGCTTACTATGTCCTGGTTGTCGTTGTTGTTCGGTATACTATGCACGTACATGGAAGTCGACAAGGTCTGGTTCTCTGCGGTCGTGGAGGTGGCGGTAAATTGAGCACCCTGCATGCCGAAATTAAACCCTAACTTGCCCATGTTTACAAAGGGGGGCAAGATCTCATTAATCTTGGTGTTCATGAGGTAATTAAGCTGCCGTTCAGAAAGCATCGTTAGCCGCGTAATGGCCAATTTTAATTTATCCATTTCCAGCGATATGTAGTCGCCGTGGAAATTTCCCCCATGATAGACGTTTTTATCTTCGACAGAAATTATCGGATTATCACTGACCGAGTTCAACTCGTCTTCCAGCACCCGTCCAACTTGTTCAATCGTCTCGAGTACAGGCCCTAGAATCTGGGGAACGCAACGTAAGGAGTAATACTCCTGTACCTTATCTTTAAAGATTTCCTCTTGGTTATTCCCCGAATACAGGTCATCTTCTCTCTTTTTTATCAGCGGGCTGTCTTCCAGATGCATACGCATCCGGCCCGCGATCTCATTCTGACCTCTGTGAAGTTTTACGGCATTGAGCGTTATGGAGTAGTGATCGTCATGCGCTTTTACAATTTCGTTCATTGCACAGGACAACCAAACGGACCAGGCCAGAAGCTTTTTCGCGTAAAAGTAGTTGACCAAACCGATGCCTGTCATGACAGACGTACCATTAATCAAGGACAGCCCTTCTCGCACAACCACCTCAATAGGTTTCAACCCCTGTTCCGCAAATACGTCGGCCGTTGGGCGGCGGGCCCCATGGAATAAAACTTCGCCTTCTCCAATCAGTACGAGAGCCAGATGGGCAAGCTGTACAAGATCCCCACTGGCTCCGACGCCTCCATGAGCAAAGATCACCGGTGTTATCTCTCTATTAATTAACTCCTTTAGCAGGTTGATGACACTGGTGTGTACGCCGCTTTTTCCTTTCGAAATGTTACACAGGCGGGTAAGCATCGCCGCCTTGACCTGAATAGGAGGTAGCAGATCGCCTGTACCTGCAGCATGGCTCCGTATCAAGTTGTACTGCAACTGGTGCCTGTCCTCGTCCCTGATACGATATTGCGCCATAGGGCCAAATCCCGTATTCACGCCGTAAATAATCTTATTTTGCGCAAAATCCCGCAAGAATAGATGGCTTTCTTCTACCGTGTCCAGAACGTCTGGTTCTATCTCAAGCTCTTGTTTATTGAATATTATCTCATAGAACTGAGACAATGTTAGTTTCCTATCGACTGAGATCATTTTACATGTTTCCCTCTCTAATTTTAGATTAACCACAGAAAAGCAAGAATTTAACTCTTACCTTTGTGTCGAATTTTAATACCGCAAAAGTAATATATTTTTAATATCAATTCATTTGCTACATGAATATTGAGGAAGTAGATATTTTGATAATCGGTGCCGGCCCCTCGGGCTGCGTGGCAGCAGGTTACCTCCAACAGAAGAATATACGTATTAAAGTTATTGAGAAGTCCAGGTTTCCTCGCTTGGTTGTTGGGGAGAGCCTTATCCCAAGGGTAATGGACCATTTCGAAGAAGCTGGGCTTTTGGATGCACTTAAGGCGCAAAATTTTGAAAAAAAACTTGGCGCCCGTTTTATTAAGGGCGAAGTAATCAGCATTTTCGATTTCAGCAATAAATTTGGAGAGGGGTGGAACTGGACGTGGCAGATTCCCCGCGCTGATTTTGATTATGTCATGGCGCAGGAATTACAAAGAAAGGGAGTTGATATTGCTTTTGAAACGGCTCTGACGTCGATAACATTCGACGGTTCGACTTCGCTATCAACGGTGGAAGACTCCCAGGGCGTGGTAACGCAGATACGGGCGAAGTTTGTGATCGACGCCAGTGGTTATGGACGCGTGCTACCCCGGCTTCTTCATCTGGATAAGCCCTCCCAGCTTAGCCCCCACTCGGCTATTTTCTCCCATGTAAAAGACATCAACAGGCCGGCAGGCACCGAAGGAACGCAGATTTCATTTGATGTTCTAGACACGGAGGTCTGGCTTTGGGTCATTCCGTTTTCGAACGGTATGACCAGCGTCGGCGTCGTTGCCAACACGGCGTTTATTGAACAGCTTAAGGGCGACAAGGGAACAGCAGACGCTTTAAGAAAAGCGATCCAGCTGTCGGACTTCTACATCAAGAGGTTTGCTAATACAACATTTGAATTTGAGCCCATCCATTTAAAAAATTACGCAGCGGCAGTAACGAAGATGTTTGGAGACGGTTTTGCATTGACGGGCAACAGTTCTGAATTTCTAGATCCCGTCTTTTCTTCGGGCGTATGTTTCGCCACCGAATCCGGAATCCTGGCCGCCAAACTAGCGTATCGGCAGCTGCAGGGCGAACAAGTTAACTGGCAGATTGAGTTTGCCGACTACATGCAGCGGGGCATCGACGTGTTTACCACATACGTCAAAGAATGGTATACAGGCAACCTTCAGACGTTATTCTTCCACAGGCCCGAGAATCCGGATGTCAAACGTAAAATTTGCGCTGTATTGGCGGGTTATGTCTGGAATGAGGATAACCCGTTTGTGAAAAAACACGATCGGGTTATCCGCACCATGGCCTACATGTTGGAAAACAACCAGACCTTCTCCCAGGACGCCTTTTAACCTAGAATGAGTACGATAGACAGACCTTCACATCCATGAAGGTTCTCTCTATACATGTTATTTGTCAAAAAGGTTACGAAAATTCGCTACGCTCGTTTTGACATCGCTTTCATTATTTTTCCAATTATATTCGTATTCTGCGGAAAGCATCCCGTCAAACTTCTGTCGCTTCAATTCGGCGATAACCTCCCTTATAGGCAGCTTACCCGTCCCCCAGTGCACATCGTGTGCCCGCTTATCGCCGAAGGCATTCAAGTCTTTAAAGTGAGCATGGATAACACACCCCTCTAACTGTTTCAGGCACGCCACGGGATCAAGGCCTGAGCGCATCCAATGGCCAACATCGGCTGCTGCACCCATCTTAGCACTCCTCCCCTTCAGAGCGTTGAGAACAACGTCGGGATTCCAATAGTGAGACGGATTGGGATGGTTGTGTATAGCCGCTTTTACATTATACTTGTCGCAAAGTTTGGACACAATATCGAGGTGTTCTTCTTGAGGCTCACAGGTGATTACCTTGATTCCCATCTCTTTGGCAAATGCAAATATCTGCTCCCACTCAGCCTCATCTTTGCCGCCCGTCACGCCAAATGCATATAACGTAATCCCCTTCTCTTTTAATAGCTTCCTGACCAGCGTCTTCCCCGCGGCCGACAATGTGTAGTTAAATTTCTCCTCACTTCCTGCGCCGACGACCTGACCTGGAAAAGCTTCCACGTACCGTAGATCACAGTTAGCAATTTTATCCAAAGCTTCAGCTAACGTATACAGCCTAAATGTATACGACTGCGCGCCAAGTTTCCAGTTCAGCTTTTCCTCAGGTTTCGAGGACCCTGGCCTAGAGACCGCGCAACACGTTAAAATTAAGCAGGCCAATGCGGCTACTAAAAAAAAGGATGTTTTTTTCATGATCGTGACAAGGTTTAGAAACTCTAAGGTAAGAAATAAAACAGAATTTTTCTTATTAAGCTTCCTTATGAACACTTTTAGTAATCCATATTCCTGCCCGTCGCCTTTCGGCAACAGCTAAGCCGAAAAATAAGGCAAAGCTGTCTTTATACGTGCAATGGTTTCATCCTTACCTAGTAGTTCGGCAATCTTGAAAACGTCAGGCCCGAACTTCCCACCGACCAGCATGACACGGAACGGCAACATCAGTTCGCCCACTTTCATGCCCGACGAAGCTATTTTCTCCTTAAAGGAAGGCTCGATATGCTGCGCCGACCATTCGTCCAGGCGTCCAAACTCTTCCTCTATATTCTCAAAAAATTTAGTCTTATCTGCGCTCCACTTCGGCTTAATCGCGTCGGCATCATATTGCAACGGTCTGACAAAAAAGAAAGACGCCTGCGCCCAAAAATCGTCGAGGAAAGTCAGCCGTTCCTTGACCAGTGTCAGCACTACATCCAAGTACTGCGCATCTATATGGTCTACACCATGAGCCGTCAGTATGTCTTTAACCTTCGGCGCCAAGCTGCTATTATCCAAAGCTTTTATCCATTCCTGATTAAACCACTTCGCCTTTTCGAAATCGAATTTAGCTCCCGCCTTGCTAACCCTATCTACTGAAAACTTGGAGATCAGCTCGTTCAGCGTGAACAGCTCCTGCTCCGTTCCGTCGTTCCAGCCCAAAAGGGCGAGCATATTCACGAATGCATCCGGCAGAAATCCCATTTCCCGAAAACCTTTGGTCAGTTCTCCGGACTTCGGGTCTGTCCAATTCATTGCGTAAACCGGAAAGCCTAACCGGTCGCCATCACGTTTGCTTAGCTTGCCATTACCATCCGGCTTAAGAATCAATGGTAAATGTGCCCATTGGGGCATCTCGTCCTTCCAGCCTAAATATTCCCAAAGCAGCAGGTGAACAGGGGCAGAAGGTAACCATTCTTCTCCGCGGAAGATGTGCGATATCTCCATTGCATGGTCGTCCACAACAACGGCAAGGTGATATGTCGGCATTCCGTCCGCCTTTAATAAGACCTTATCATCGACAAGCCCGGTATCGAAAGACACCTTTCCCCGGATCAAGTCTTCAAAATAAACGGTTTCATCAGCGGGCATCTTGATGCGCACCGTATATGGATGTCCTTCCGCCAGCAATCGGGCTGTTTCGTCGGCGGGCAAACTAAGCGAGTTGCGCAGGGTCAATCGGTTTTCGTGAGCGTATCGGAAATTGGGATGCTCCTTTCGTTGTGCCTCTAGCTCTTCCGTTGTGTCGAAAGCGTAATAGGCGTGTCCTCTTTCTACCAGCTGTTCTGCATATTGACGGTACGAAGGCTTGCGCTCGCTCTGGCGATAAGGCCCGTATGCGCCTGGTTCATTTGGACCTTCATCTGGGGTTATGCCACACCACGCTAAACATTCTGTTATATATTCTTCGGCACCGGCCACAAAACGCGTCTGGTCCGTATCCTCTATCCTCAAAACGAAGTCGCCCCCGTGATGGCGGGCAAAAAGATAATTAAACAAAGCTGTACGTACACCTCCGAGGTGCAGGCCGCCTGTAGGGCTCGGCGCAAAGCGTACCCTGACTTTTTTTTGCGAACTCATAACAGCAAAATTACACATTTATAGCATAAACTGGCTAATCGTTGTACGACAGATTTGCGATACCCCGCTGCGGCCATCGGGGCATATGAAAAGAAGACATACCCCGTCGGGGTCGAACATGAAACGGCACATTGCTGTAAACAGGCGAACCCTTCAGGGTTTACTTCAATAGTACTAAATTTCAAATGGATAGCAATGAAATTCAGGTTACCAAAAAACCACGACGCATCTGCTGTCGTGGTTTTTTTGACCTACATGCTAAAATGGTACGTGTGCTCCGTAGCCCTTGCTATAAACCGAACGTTAATTTGATGTAGGGTTCTGTGTCAATCGCCCAGCATAGGAGTTAATGGCATCCTGCGGAATGTAATAAGTTACACGATAATCCGTAGGCTGGATTACTTCAAATTGCGCATGTGGACCTGGGTATTCACGAGTTAACGCTTTGCCATTACGGAACACATCATAACTACGCTCCGCCTGATACGCTAACTCCAGCTGACGCTCCTTATCTATACGTTCAGCCGCGTTAGAAGCATCGAGGGACGTATAAGCCCCGTTCACAATGGAGCGTGTGCGAATGAGGTTCAGGTCTTCTAAAGCCTCCCCGTAGCGGCCTAGTTTGGCCAGTGCTTCTGCACGGTTTAGGTATACCTCGCCCAAACGACTAATTACTGGCGAATGTAAGTGTGAATCTTCGCCCTCTCTTGAACATTTCACAATATAGAACTGCGGATACACACGATTAAGCGTAATAAAATTGTCGATTACGCCGGTATACGTCTTGCCATCTTTGTAGACGATTTTATATACCTCCTGCACTGCGTTTACCGGCGTCAGCGTATACGTCTGTCCATCCTCTGTGCAAGTAATCGTGTTTCCGCTCCGTGTAATAGCAGCTTGAACATAATTCAGTACATTTTCGCCGTCCTCTTTGATGAAGCGAAATACTTCCTGACCACTCTGCGCATATGTCGGCTCGATAAATGCCGCCCGTGCATCCACCATGTTATAGCGGCCCGGGCGCCAGTCGTTTCTACCGGTTTCATTCAACAGCTCGATATACTTAGCGCTGGCATACATCTCGCCCCAACCTTGGCCGCCGATATTCGCGTACATACCGCCGACACCGTAATAATGGTCGGAGCCGGAATACTCCGAAGCCACCCGCTTCACGGCAAAAATTGTCTCGGGGTTTGCTTCTGGTGCATAGGTATTGTATTCCATAAACTGCTCTCTCGGCAATAAGCTATAGACGCCCCCATTGATAACACTATCGGCATAAGCTACCGCCAACTCGGCATATTCCCTATTTGGCGCACCATACGTACCACTCATATACAGGTAAACACGTGATAACATAGCGTGCGCAGCACCTTTAGACGCATACACCGGACCATTGTCGATCGTCATTAGCTCGGCACCCTTTTTTAAGTCTGCCACCGCCTGTTCGTAGGTTTCTTTCACCGAAGATCGATCCGGCAACAGCATATCCACCACATTCGCAGGGGTACCATTCACAATGGGGACACCGAGGTTAGTCTCCGGACTTTGGTAATATGGCCGCCCGAAGGCCCTTACTAAATAGAAATACATCATGCCCCGCACATAGTAACATTCGCCCAGTTTGTTATCAAACTCGGCGTTCTGCCCTTCCTCAATCATATTGATGATATTAGAAGCCTGCGCAATGGCTTTATAACCACTATCCCAAAACTGGGTCAAGCGATAATTATTCGGTGAACGGGAATATGAAAGAAATTCATAAAAAGCGTCCGTCGATGATCCGCGAATCATGATATTATCCCCTGCATACTCCCCACAACGATGCATCGGATCCGACCAGGCCTTCAGCTGCCCGTAGGTTCCGTTTAATAAAGATTCTAGGGAAGATGCCGGATCTTCCACGATACTCCCTGAATCCATCGATCCATAGGGCAGGCGCTCAATATCACAGGAACTAAACACTGCCGATGCCAACAAGGCTATTACTATTTTCTTCATCAGATTTCTTCTTTTAAAATGAAACATTCACACCAAACATGTACTTCCGTGTAGCAGGATAAACTGCAGGTCCCGCAGAGGATAATACCGCACCATTATTAGCCGGAATCTCCGGATCCACGCCGGAGTAATTGGTTAACACAAATAAATTCTCTCCGGTAAAATAAAAACGTGCGTTCTTAAATCCATATTGATTGACTTTCCAATTGTATCCTACAGTCAGCGAGCGTAGGCGTAAAAAGTCGTTATTTTCCATATAACGAGAAGACACTAGGTTTCCTTGATCGGGGTTATTATATTTAGCTACAGGGTGGGTAGCAACATCTCCGGGTTGCTCCCAGCGGCTCCAACCCGGTAACAATTTCATTTGGTTTCTATCCGTATAGGTTCCGTCAGAGTCGTATTCCTGACGCGCGTAATTGTACAGCTTACCGCCGATGGCGTAACCGAAATTGGCACCTAGATCAAACTGCTTGTATCGTACCGACGTTTGGAAACCACCAAAAATTTTTGGTGCTGCACGATCCAGTTTTTCAAATGTAGCGTCCGCATAGGTCGAGGTCGTTTCTCTGGAGAGCTCGTTACCGTCCTCGTCGCGTTCCACAACATACCACATCGGCGCCCCAGTTTCGGTATTGACACCGGCCCACTCTTTCAGATAATAGGTGTCGATTGCTCTACCGATTTCCAGAATACGTTGCGCAGAACCGGCGACACCTGCCCCATCACCAACGATAACAGGTTTAACCGAATAGGTGCCGTCCGCATTTTGCGTAGGGAATAAGTCCGTCAATTTATTCTGATTATGCCCCAAATTCAAATCCAACGACCATAACCAATCCTCGTTGCGAACGATGTCACCACCGACACTCACCTCAATGCCTCTGTTATTCATCTGCCCGATATTTCGCCAGATACTGGTTACACCGGTCAAACCGCTGATCGGCACATTATAAAGGATATTGTCCGTATTCTTGTTGTAATAATCGATCGTGGTTCGTAGGCGGTTATTGAAAAAGGCTGCGTCAAGTCCCACCCCTGCGGTCAAGGTTTTCTCCCAAGTCAGATTGGGATTGCCAATCTGACTGATTAGTGCCCCGGGAGCTCCATTATAACTTGCTGACGCGGCGACAGAATACAAGTTAAAATGTGGATACAGTGAATTGGGGCGATTTCCGGACGAACCGTACGATGCACGCAACTTTAGATTATTCACCCAAGGTGCATTAAACCACGCCTCGTTTTGGATGTTCCAGCCTCCGCTAATCGAAAAGAAATTACCGTATTTGGCATTATCGCCAAAGTTTGACGCGCCGTCACGACGAAGGGATCCTTCGATCAAATAACGATTATCAAACGCATAGTTCGCTTTAGAAAGCAAGGATTGTACGGCCCACTCGTTGATGCTCCCTTTAGTACGTTCCGGTGTAGCAACAACATCCAGTACCTCAAAGCCCGGAATAAAACCCGTACCGTATACATCCAGCACTTTTCCCCGGTAGTCATTAAATTCATAGCCTGCAACAGCTTGCAAACTGTGCACACCCCATGTCTTATCCACGGTAAACATCTGATTTGTATACCGACGTGTGGTCTCACTCCGGTAGTCGGCGATACGCCCATTTACATTTTCGCCACCATTAGAACGGGGGTCGGTATAGGCGTCGCTTCCATAATGGATATAACGATAGTTATTGACAGAGTTAAAGGTCAGCCAGTCAGTCAGTTTTATTGTAAAATCCATATTTCCCATTAACTCGTAATTGGTATTGCCGGAATGATTCCACTGCAAATCGTATAAATAGTTGGTATTTGCACTATTAACCCAAGTTTCCGATCGGTGTCCGACAAGGTTACCTTCTTCATCGTAAGGACTATCCCAGGGTAGATTGGAATACATTGCCGTCACCGAGTACTCCCGACTTTCCACACCACGACGGGCACCGACAAGCGACGGCTTAATAGTCAGCCAATCCGTTAATATGTATTCCTGATTTAAGCGCACATTATAACGGCGGTAATCATACTCCTTCACTGCACCTTGCTCGTCATATAAGCCGACGGACAGGAATGAACGCAATTTTTCCGTCCCACTGGAAATGGACAAATTATGGTTTTGTGTAAAGCCATTCTGCGTTGCCAAATCCCACCAATCGAAATTACTATTGCGCAGGTCTTCATTCCAACGGGGAAAAGCGATCGTCTCGGCATTCTCAAAAGAGGCGTAGTAATCATAGAGCTCTGCACCGTTCATGACCTCCATGTTGCCATTAGTCAGCTGATTAAAACCCATACGCGTGGAAAAGGTGATCGAGGTAGCTCCGGCTTTAGGGCGTTTAGTCGTTACTAAAACCACACCATTCGCGCCTTGTGAACCATAGATGGCCGTAGAAGCAGCATCCTTCAAGACGGTCATGGACTCAATATCATCGGGGTTCAAATCTCCGGCTGAGGAACCTACAATCACCCCATCTATCACCCAAAGGGGGCTTGTTGTTCCGTTCAATGTAGCCTGTCCGCGAATAACCACCGCACCGCCTGAACCAGGACGTCCCGATCCCGGCGCAACAAAAGCTCCCGCAACCTTACTATTCAGCATATTCTCTACTGAGGGGTTGGTGATGTCCCGTAGCTCTTCGCCACTAACGACCTGCAGAGCGCCCGTCAGGCTTTCTTTTTTCTGCACACCATAACCCACGACAACAACCTCGTCCAGTTGGTCTGCGCTACTCGCAAGCGACACGGAAACAGAATTTCCCGAAACAGTCACCTGCTTGGGTTCGTAGCCAACAGCAGTAAACAAGAGGATATCACCCGGAACCGCCTGTATACTGAAGTTGCCCTGTTCATCGGTACTAGTGGTCACCTCCGGCTTTCCTTGCACAACAACCGTCACCCCTGAAATTGTTCCCCTTTCGTCGCTTACTGTCCCACGCACGAATTGCTGATAGAACGCAGGACTTGTATACGTGTCGTTTTCTAGCGCAAGCGTATCCGCCGGCAGGGAAATAAAAGCGCCCGATGCCAACAGTAAGGCGAACCGTCGTTTACCTTGAATAAACCACGAATTTGTAAATCTGCTTATCATAAATGTTTATCACTTAAAGGTTGATTATTTGACGCTATAGCTGCGTTTTTCTTCGAAAGTTAGCTTTATGTCACCGGAATATAAATTTTAGATTAAACACAAACGATTGCGCTTTTTTACGCAATCGTTTGTGTATTACACACTTCCGGTTAGCTAAAAAAGCAGATCTTTAAAAACAGGGGACGGCGTTTGCATAAGTTCGAGAAGGCTTAATAGGAGCGGATTGTCCCTTCTTCCACTTTTTAGGATTGACAAAATTTACCTATTTTGCGGTTGCTATGGCAAATAAGGATCAACTGTATCAGTACAACAACCAGCAGCGTTGGAAGGTATTCCTCTTTCTCTTTGCCGCACTTATTGCAGCAGCATCACTATTTTATACAAACTATCTGGTCAAAAGTCTTTCCCGGTCAGAACGTACAAAAGCAGAGGTTTGGGCCATGAGCACGCGGAGCATTGTTACAATGCCCGATGTCGACGACCAATTTATCAGCTTTGTTTATGCCGTCCGCGATAGCCTTTCTATTCCGGCCATCATCACCGACGATAAGGAAAACATTATTTTTTGGCGCGGCTTGGATCCCACTAAAACGAACATTAAGGAACACAAGGATTCCGCAGAAAGTCAAAAGCTCGAATATGACCCTGTGTACTTTGAAAAGCAGCTCGCCGCGATGAAGCGAAATCATCCACCCATCGCCCTGCACCTCGAGACGGGCGAAAAATGGTCCGTCTACTACATGGACTCTGATGCGCTTCGGCAACTGCGTATATTTCCCTATCTCCAGCTCTCGTTAATCGCCATCTTTTTAGTGATCGCCTATACCGTCTTCAACGCTATCAAAAAATCGGAGCAGAATTTGGTATGGGTAGGGATGGCTAAAGAAGCTGCCCACCAGCTTGGCACGCCGATTTCCTCGCTAATGGGCTGGCTGGAACTTGTTCGGGCCAAGTTTGATGCCGAAGATGACAGTATACTTAACGAAATGGAAAGAGATGTTAAGCGGCTGGAAATTGTAGCCGACCGGTTTTCGAAGATCGGTTCGGTGCCTACGCTCACCAACCATGTCGTGTATCAGGTCGTCCAGGATTTTGTTCAGTACTTCCGTATACGGACCAGCGAAAAGATTACGTTTGAAATCCTAGGCGACAAAACGGTGGAGGCAAAACTTAACGTCCAATTGTTTGACTGGATCATCGAAAACCTCCTGAAAAACGCCGTCAATGCGATAGAGTCTGAAGGAAAAATAACCATCAATATCGTTGACAACATTGCAAAAGAGGAAATTTTTATAGACATTAGCGATACAGGAAAAGGAATTCCTAAGTCGAATTTTGACAGTATTTTTCAACCGGGGTTTACCACAAGGAAACGGGGTTGGGGACTAGGACTCAGCTTAACGAAACGTATGGTGGACTATCACCAGGGTCAAATATTTGTAAAGGAGTCGGAACTAGGTAAAGGAACAACATTTAGAATAATACTTAAAAGCAATTTACGATATGAACCCACTCAAGTCTGATGAATATCCAGCGATCTACAGCGACTATATTGAGAATGTAGTTGGCCCTGTTATGGAGGAGCTTGAAGAGCAACTGCTTACCTTCCCCGAGTTTATTCGCTCTATTCCAGAAGATATGGGTGACTACGCGTACGCAGAAGATAAGTGGACAATTAAGGAGGTTTTATGCCATATATTGGATACCGAGCGTGTTATGGCCTACCGTGCACTACGTTTTGCGCGGAATGACATGACAGAACTCGCTCCCTTCGAACAAGACGAATTTGTGCAAAACGCGCGGCACAACGAGCGATCGTTCGAAAGCATCGTTGAAGAGTTCTCTTATTTACGTAAGGCCAACCTCATTCTATTTCAAACCTTTAACGAAACGGAGCTGGCGCGGAAAGGGATGGCCTCAGGCAGACTTGTCACGGTCAAAGCCTTTTTGTATGTCATCGCAGGACACCTTACGCACCATCGTATCATCTTAAAAGAACGATATCTCAATAACGAAAACGTAGAACATGTCGGCAATCTGGTTTAAGGCGTATTCCCTGGAAGAAGTCAACCATATATTTAAAAAATATATGACCGGCTTCCTACAAATCCGCGCCACCGAAATTACAGATAACACGCTAATTGCTGAAATGCCGATAACGGATATGGTACGGCAGCCCTTTGGCATCTTACATGGCGGCGCCTCCGTCGTCCTGGCGGAGTCTGTTGGCAGCGTAGCGTCCAACTTAGTAGTTGATTCGGAGCACTTTGCAGGGGTGGGCATGGAAATCAATGCCAACCATCTGAAATCCGTATCACAGGGCAAAGTTTATGCTTCCTGCTCGGCACTACATATAGGAAAGAAAAGCCACGTCTGGGACATAAAGATCCGAAACGAGGCAGAGACATTAATCTGCGTATCAAGATTAACCGTAGCTATAATAGACAGGGGTAGCTTTTAATTCGTTGATCAAAACGGAAGGTGACTCTTTGAGAAAGAACTATCTCAAAAAAAATTAAAACAATATGCATACTTCGCTGTATTATATATACACCATTAATTGGTTTTATGATACGGTTTAGGTTTTAGAGAGGCTCCGCCCCACGGAGTCTCTCTAACATTTTCGGGGTGTTGGTGTCCGTATAATAAACATATCAAATGAATTCCTTTTCTGCCACGTCGGCGATAGGCGCTCTGTTATCGAGGAATGTCTTACTGCTCCGCTCCTTTCCCCATCCCCCCGAAAATTAAAGATGGTTTTAACCCACTTATGTTGATTTTTTTGTTACAGGCGCCTCATCAGCGCAAAATGTCAATATATTTTATTAGTCTTGCAGATACAAAAACAGAGACAGCACGTCCAACTGTATCGTACAAAACATAAACTAATAATAGAAAACACGCCATGAATTCAACACCATCCGGGAAAACAGAATTTCGCCCTATGGCTATCTGTTGTGCCCTCTTCTTCATCCTTGGCTTTATCACATGGGCCAATGGCACGCTAATTCCTTTTCTAAAGATCGCTTGTAATCTTGAGACCGATTTACAGGCCTTTTTTGTTACGTTTGCGTCCTATATCGCCTACTTTTTCCTCGCTATTCCAAGCTCTTGGATTCTAAAAAAAATAGGATTTCAAAACGGGCTGGTTGTTAGCTTGATTATCTTGGGCCTCGGATCGCTGATCTTCATTCCGGCGGCAGACAGCCGCAGCTACGGACTGTTCCTGACAGGAATTTTCATACAAGGATCTGGAATGGCTCTTTTACAAACCGCGGTAAATCCATACCTAAGCATTATCGGCCCCATTGATAGCGCCGCTCAACGTATATCCATTGCCGGCTTTTTCAACAAAACCGCCGGAATAATTGTACCCATTTTGTTTGGCACCTTGTTTTTAAAAGATGCCGACAATATTACAAAGAAGTTGGAATCAACAGCCGACATGGCAGAGAAAAATGCTATTTTGGACAGTTTAATATCACGGGTACATACTCCGTATATCGCGCTAGCGGTCATCTTCGTGGCATTCGCCGTCTTTCTGAAATTTACTAAACTCCCGGAAGTCGATGTCGATGCAGAGGAAGAAACGGACGGTTCGATACAAGGGACAAAGAAGAACAGCGTGTTTCAGTTTCCGCATCTTTTCTTAGGCTCACTGGCAATATTCTTTTGTGTAGCAGTAGAAGTCATGGCAGGTGATATTATCGGGGTGTACGGCAGGGAGTTGAATGTACACAACTTTTTTGTGACCTACGCGACGGCCTTTACCTTGTCTTGCATGTTGATCGGCTATATAATCGGAATTATCACTATACCCAAATACGTCTCCCAGCAATTTGCTTTACGCATATGTACGATCGTCGGAATTCTTTTTACGGCCGTATCTGTATTCACTACGGGAACGACGTCCTTTATTTTTGTTGCTTTACTGGGAATCGCGAATTCATTAATGTGGCCTGCGATTTTCCCTCTCGGGATTAAAGGATTGGGAAGATTCACGAAGACCGGCTCGGCCATTATGATTATGGGCATTGCAGGGGGAGCCATATGGCCCTTGGTATATGGATTTTTAAAAGACACGTTACACATCGATTTCCAACATGCCTTTTTGTATGCGATGGTTCCGGCGTATCTTTATATTCTGTTCTTTGCTACCAAGGGGCACACGATAGGAAAATAAACAGACTGGTCTGCAGATATCGCTTTTGAAGTGTGTGCAGACCTGTCTTTTCAGGTTCCGCTACTATTTTTTAACAATCTTCTTATCTTTAATCAAAAAAAGATCATTATGAAAAAAAGAATTTTAACCCTTCTTATTACCGGTGTTCTGCTTGGCGGGTTGACAACCTCGCGTGCTCAGGTGAAACTTCCGCAGGCCAGCAGTACAACCAAAATTGAACAGGCTATCGGTATAAAAAAAGTAACCTTAGTGTATCAACGTCCCAATGTGAACGGCCGCGTTATCTTTGGAGGGCTGGAGCCTCTTGGCAAGGTTTGGCGGACCGGCGCTAATACCATTCCGAATATTACGTTTGAGGAGGAAGTTACCATTGAGGGCCACAAAGTTCCTGCGGGAACGTATGGAATATTGAGTATACCCACCGATGGCGACTGGACAATAATCCTTAGCAAAAACCCTAATCAGTGGGGAGCGTACCAATACAAACAGGAAGAAGACTTTCTGCGTTTTCCTGCAAAGGCCCGGAAAACCGCCGAGAAAACAGAAACGTTCACTATGGCTTTCGAAAATGTGACCCCGAACGGAGCAGACTTGTCATTGGCCTGGGAAAACACTAAAGTATTATTTCATATAGCGGTGGATCAATCTAAAGAAATAATGGCCTCTATCGACGAAGCGATGAAGGGTGAAAAAAAGCCTTATTTTCAAGCTGCACAATACTACTATAACAACAATCTCGACATTAACAAGGCACTAGCGTGGGCTGCCGAAGCCGACAAAGGAAACACCAAAGCTCCTCATATTAAATATTGGAGAGCTAGGATCCAACTGAAGGCGGGCGACAAACCCGGCGCCATTAAAACGGCTACAGAAGGGGTAGCAATGGCAAAGGCTGCCAACAATGAAGAATATATAAAGCTAAATACACAGGTAATCGAGCAAGCAAAAAATTAACGTGATAACCAGCCTGAACCTCAACGGCTTGGTAGATATATATCCACCAAGCCGTTGAGGTTCATTTAAAAATTACCCGCCGCCAAGCTCCGACTGAACGCTTATTTTAATAGTGCCTCATATAGTATCTCTATCGGATGAAACGCCCGTTCCATCGTCCCTTCCAAAATCTGGTGACGGCAAGATGTTCCTGGAGCGACGACCATAACCTGCTCCTTTTTCGTCCGGACATAAGGGAATAGAACAAGTTCGCCGATGTCCTGCGACAAAGCATAATGCTCTCGCTCGTAACCAAAAGAGCCGGCCATACCGCAGCATCCGGAAGGTATAACATGTACTTCCCGATTTCGTAGAAACTGTAATACGAAAGCGACTTTATCCTGTATTCCCCATGCCTTTTGCTGGCAATGCGTATGCAGCAGTATTTCCGCCTTAGCGTCCGAAAATCGATCGGTATCAATCGCCCCGCTCATTATCTCCTCAAAAATGAACTCCTCAATGGTTAACGCGCGCTTCCCTACGCGCTTCGCTTGTTCTACCAGATGGTCATCAACCAGGTCCACGTATTCGTCCCTGAAGGTTAAAATGGCAGAAGGCTCTACGCCCACAAGCGATGAGCCGCTTTCAACGATCGGAGCGAATGTTTCCACCTGCTCATTCGCTATTCTTTTTGCTTTTCGAAGAAACCCTTTTGAAATGAGTGCCCTGCCACTACTACGATGCTTTACCGCCCGTACTTCGTATCCCAAGCCTTCCAGTAACAGAATCGCCTTTTTCCCGATTTCAACATCGTTGAAATTGGTAAATTCATCAAAAAAGAAATACACCGGTCTGCTTAACCCTCCGCCTCGTGACGGCTTTGATCGTTGTCTAAACCACGAGAATAACGTCTGATTTGCTATTTTTGGCAATTGCCTCCGCTCCGCAAAGCCTAGCATCCGTTTTATTCCTTTTCCTACTAACGGATTCGAGATGCTCCAATTGTACAATGGCGAAAAATTGGAAACCAGTTCGGTCAGGCGGTCCACATGTCCGATCATCCAGCTTCTAAAAGGAACACCTCTTGCGTCGTAATAACCCTGCAGAAACTCAGCCTTTAGTTTGGCCATATCAACGCTGGAAGGACATTCCGACTTGCATCCCTTACAGCTCAAACAGAGATCCATCACCTCCTTAATCTCGTCATGATCGAAAGGGTTCGCCTTGGTAGAAGTGGACAGGATTTCGCGTAACACGTTTGCCCGCGCGCGGGTCGCGTCCTGTTCATTCCTTGTTGCCATATACGAGGGGCACATGGTCCCTCCGGCAGCGGCTGTTTTCCGGCAGTCCCCCGATCCGTTACACTGCTCCACATGCTGCAATATATGTTGCCCATTGTAACGAAAAACCGTCGGTATCGACTCGTTTCGCTGCACTCCGTCGTAGCGCAGGAACGTGTCCATGGAGGGCGTTCCAACAATTTTTCCGGGATTAAAGACGCCATGGGGATCCCACGTCTTTTTGATGTCTTCCAGCAACGCGTAGTTGTGCGGCCCCACCATAAAGCGGATAAATTCGCCCCGTAACCGTCCATCTCCATGCTCGCCGCTCAACGATCCCTGATATTTTTTGACAAGCTTCGCAATCTCTGTTGCTACAATCCGGAATTGGTCTTTCCCCTTTTTATCCTTCAAATTTAAAACCGGCCGCAGATGAAGCTCGCCCGTGGCCGCGTGTGCGTAATGAACGCTATACAACCCGTAGCGGGCCAAAATGCTGTTAAACTCTTTGATGTACTCGGGAAGATCTTCTACGGCGACCGCAGTATCCTCGATGACGGCTACCGGCTTTGCATCCCCCGGCGTATTCGTGAGTAATCCTAATCCGGCTTTACGAAGACTCCACACCTTCTTCTTATCGTCGCCAACCACAAGCGGAAAGTGATATCCCAGTCTTTGTTCCCTCATTTCCTGTTCAACACGTCGGACTTTGCCAATGATTTCCGTGTGGTCGGCTCCGTCGTACTCCACCACCAGAACAGCTGCGGGGTCTCCCTCTATAAAGAACCGGTTTTGCGCCTGTTCCAGATTATTTTTCGTGCATTCCAAGATATAACGGTCCATCAACTCAGAGACCAACGGTCTATGTTTCAAGGCGACTAAATTGGCTAAAAGCGCCTCCTCGATGCTGTGAAAATGTATACATAGAAGGCCTGAGGGCTTTGTCGGCACCTCTACCAACTGCAATTTAATTGAAGTGACAAAAGCTAATGTACCCTCGGATCCACACAAGAGTTTACAAAAATTGAACTTGTCTCCACCTGGGGTGAAAGGATCGCTATCCAACAGCAGATCGATGGCGTAACCCGTATTTCTCCTGTCAATACTCCGCTTAGGAAACTCCCGACGAATCTCCCTCTGATTTGTAGGATCGTCCAAAAGGCCTCTAATATGCCGGTACAGCGCTCCTTCTAACGTCCGAAGCTCACATTTGTTGTCAAACTCAGCCGGCGATAGGGCCGAGAATGTGACCTGGGAACCGTCGCTGAGCAACGCTTCAATTTCTAAGGTGTGCTCACGTGTGCTTCTGTAAAGCAACGAGTTTGCTCCGCAGGAGTTATTGCCGACCATCCCACCTATCGTGGCCCTGTTTGCGGTCGACGTTTCCGGACCAAAGTATAAGTTATGTGGACGCAGGAACCTGTTTAGCTCGTCCCTGATAACGCCCGGCTGCACCTTAACCCATTTTTCTTCTGTATTCAATGCTATGATCTCGGTAAAGTACTTCGAGATGTCAACGACAATTCCTGCTCCGACAACCTGCCCTGCCAACGAAGTGCCTGCCGCACGCGGTATCAGAGAGAGACGATTCTCCTTCGCGAAGGTAATAAGCTTTTTTAAGTCGTCTACCTCTCTAGGCACGGCTACAGCGATCGGCATTTCACGATAGACAGAAGCATCCGTAGCATACAATATCCTTGTCGTCTTATCATACAGCAGGTCTCCCTTCAAAGACGCCTTCAATGCTTTTAATTTAGCTTCCATAGCCTTTTCCCGCCAGCTAGCGATCTTTCTTAATTTGTGTGGTGTAGGTGCTTTCGAAGATCTTATCCGCATTGTTTGTTTCAAATCCATCCCGTCGATGCTCCCGCTTCAGTTGTCCCTTGGGAACCTTGCTGAATTCGGGCAGCGGCCCTCGCTCTGCAAATTCGACGTAGCTTCCCGCAATCTCCAGTGTTTCTCCGTCCGAAAATGAGGCACTATATAGCGTTGAAACCGTACTGCTTTGACGGAGTAATCCATCTTCGCTGGTCTTTATCTTTCCGCCAGCGGTATTGAGCGTTATTCCCAGACTTTCCACAAATGCATTGAACTCTTCCAGCGTGTTATAACCATCGGGAAGTTCATGGATACTAATCGTATAGTGGTTGAGGTAATATCGGTTATAGATAACCCAAGCCGCATATTCGCTCTCTGCAAGCAACCGCTTATATTCTTCTGAAGTTGGCAGCTCCCATAACGGCGTCTGCAGAAACGAGGCGACTTCCTCTCCGTTTGCTAAATCGAGCTTGTCAACCGGATCTTCTACAATAGGGGCAGTATATTTTCGTATAATCTGCTGGGCTTCCAAACTTAGCGCCGACACAATAAGCTCGGAAACGAAAATACGTGGATAGTTCGGTGTCGGCGGAGCATACCAATAGGCATGCAGCTTCTTCTCTTCGAAATGATAGTAGTCGCGACGCGTGTAACCGTAAGCTAGAAAGATTTTCTCGAAGGATCGGATACCGAGGTGCGGAACGCCAAGCGTACGGAATGCTATATGGTCGTTGACAATGTCTTCCTGTGCATTGATGACGCCGTTCTTCAAAAGTGCGTTGGTGATAGTCGACACGTCTGCCACGTGCGACCGGTAATGGTTGAATAGGTCATTCAACACAATATCAAGCGGTTTTTGTTCGTCGAAGTGCATAGCCAAAATTTAAGGTTTATCCATATAAAACTACACAATCATCTAGACAAACAAAAGTTTTGTAAATAAAATTCTGGATCAACGGCCTAAAAAAGAATATAAGTCAATCTATAGCTCCTCCCTTAGAATTTTATCAAGCTCCTCGGCACTAAGATTCATGTTGATATTGCCATCTTTGGCTAGAGAAATCTCGCCCGTTTCCTCCGAGATAATTACAGCAATAGCTTCAGAGACCTCGGTAACGCCGATCGCTGCGCGGTGCCTTAAACCGAATTGGGGGGGAAGATCTTCGCTGTCGGAAATAGGAAGTACGCTGCTGGCTGTCATGATCCGGAAATCGACGATAACTACAGCACCATCGTGTAAGGGACTGTTCTTAAAAAAAATGCTCTCTAACAATCGTTTCGATACCGGTGCATCGATATATTCGCCGCTCGACTGGTAATACTCTTCGTCGAAATAACGGGCAAATACAAGCAATGCTCCTGTACGCGACTTCGACATGCTGCGACATGCGTCTATGATCGGTTTCAACTGTTCCCCATGATCCACCTGCGAGGTTTTCTTGGTACCTAAGAACGACCAGAGAAATTTCTTTCGACGAAGCGATATGTTTTTTCCGATATGGATTAAAAACCGTCGGATTTCCTGTTGGAACACGACAATCAGTGCTATGGAGCCGACCGAAATAAAACCGCCAAAAATCTCCGTGAGAAGGCGCATCTCCATCTGCTTAACAACAAGATAGATTCCGTAAAACAGCCCCACACCGATTAGTATGTTCACTGCTATTGTCCCCTTGATCAGACTATAGATGTAATAAATGATAATAGCCACCAAGAAAATATCAATGATGTCTAATAGCCGAAAGCCGCTTAAAATATTGAGATCAAAGTTGTCCATGTATTCTCTGCAATTTATAAATTTTTTTTAGCACCTCGATTCCCGTGATCCATTTTTCGTGGTTAGAGATTAGAAAAGTTAGAAACCTTATTAACTTTATCAACTCGCTCACTCATGTAAGTATATAAACTTATACGAGTCGCCCCTTTCTCACCTGACTAATTTTGCCTAACTTAATTTAACTAAATACAAAGCATTTTATTTAGGTTTGTATGTGCGACGCCTACGTGCACACGGTTATAGACATGTCACAGGGCGTTCTAGCGTGGCCTTTATGGCATAAGTATAATATTCTCAAAGACGGGCATTATGACGAAGCTTTCAGTTAATATTAATAAGATTGCAACCTTGAGGAATTCCAGAGGCGGCAATGTTCCCAATGTTCTAGCTGCAGCGCTAGCGTGCGAGCGGTTCGGCGCACAGGGAATTACAGTACACCCACGACCAGACGAACGACACATCCGTTATCAGGACGTTTATGATCTGAAAGCGGAGATAAGCACGGAGTTTAACATTGAAGGAAATTGTCAGGAACAAAAGTTTATTGATTTAGTCCTCGCAAATCGCCCTACACAGGTCACTTTGGTTCCTGACGCTCTGAACCAGATTACCTCAAATCATGGATGGGACACCGTCAAGCATAGGGATTACTTACGCGACATGGTAAAGCGTTTCCAGGATCAAGGTATCCGTGTATCGATCTTTGTAGACCCGGACGAAGATATGGTCGAAGCTGCGGCAGAAACCGGAACAGATCGGGTCGAGCTCTATACCGAAGCATACGCAGCCGGATTCGGCTTTGATAATGAGCAGGCTATTGCTCCTTATTTTAAAGCTGCGAAAAAAGCCGGGGAAGTCGGACTTGGTCTTAA
Organism: Sphingobacterium allocomposti; assembly: GCF_008124885.1. Lineage (GTDB taxonomy): Bacteria > Bacteroidota > Bacteroidia > Sphingobacteriales > Sphingobacteriaceae > Sphingobacterium > Sphingobacterium allocomposti. The sequence goes on along the minus strand of NZ_VNHX01000008.1, from coordinate 257 downwards.
CGCCGGCCACGATTTAGATCTTAATAACCTCCGATATTTCAACGAGCATATTCCGGGACTGCTGGAAGTAAGCATCGGCCACGCGCTTATCGCGGATGCGCTGTACCTCGGATTGGAAGAAACGATCAAACGATATTTAGCCGCTTTGAAAGCATAAAAAGAGGGTGTCTTCTATGTTGAAAAACAATGGTAGCCCTTAATTATTTCACATTTTTATATCTATAGGCACAAAAAGGTGTCTGTATGTCAAAAATAGG
>NZ_VNHX01000007.1 GCF_008124885.1 Sphingobacterium allocomposti | reverse complement strand
AAGCCTACATTAAGATACGAAAAAAGGAGCAGAAAACTGCTGTTTTCCACTCCTTTTTTTAGCCTTTTTTCTAAGGGGACTTTTTCAGTGCCCTTCTCAAATGAGACGGTTTTTTTATTCCCACAAAAGTCGTCCGCTGCAGTCGCCGGCGCTTAAAAATACGTCTGTAGCTCTTGTAGATCGGTGATCATGTACTTCACGTCTGCGGGCTGCTCGAGGCCGATGGAGTTAAAAAATATAGCATCGATGCCCACGTTTTGCGCGCCGCGTATGTCGGCATCTAAGTTGTCCCCAATCATGACCGAACGCTCGCACTGTGCGTATCCATTTTTTAACGCATAGTGAAAGATATCCGGATGAGGTTTGTTGACACCGATATTTTCAGAAATGACGATTGTCTGGAAATAGGAGGCAAGTTTGCTATGGCAGAGTTTTTTTTCGCAGGCTTCTTTAAAGCCGTTAGAGATCAGGTGCAGCCGATATTTGCCCTTTAGGTAAGCTAACGTTTCGTGTGCATTGGGAAACAGATTCGTTTTGGTGGGACATATCCGCAGATAGTCCTCCTCAAACGACCATGGAAAAAGTTCTGGATCCAAGCCAAGCGCAAGGAAAGTGTCTTCGAAACGTGCTTTTCGAAGTGTCGGTTTGTCGATTTTGCCGTGATGATATAAATCCCAAAGCCGATGGTTGTTGTAGGTATATGTTTCTATAAACGCATCCGAACTTTTGGAGCCGGTCAGTTCGTCGAAGGCGTATTTATAGTACAGCTCGTGCAGTGTCTCACGTGCGTTCCTGTCGAAATCCCAGATGGTATGATCTAAATCGAAAAAGATATCTTTCTTTTCAAAAAACATATGCAAAGGTAGGCAAATCGTTTTCAGAAACAAAAGTAAGGGGCCGGCAGGGGGGATCTTTTACTATCAGGGGACAGCTCGATTCTTCGTATTAGTGTCAAAAAGTGTCCGCTATTTCCTTTCGGCCCCGTAAATGGTTATTTTTGTGCATATATTGATATTTCTTATATGAAGAGAGCCCTCGTATTATTTTATTTTTTGGTGTTTTACGCGGTGATGCAGCTTCTCTGGTGGGGTTATCTGTTGGTGAGCTATGAGCCCGAGAGAAAGGGGATGATCATCGGCGAAGGGATATTCTTCTTACTGATTTTTATATGGGGCGCCATGCGTCTCAAAAAGCTCTTTAGCAGGGAGCATAAATTACAGCAGCAGCAGCAGAACTTTTTGTTGGCGGTGACACATGAACTGAAATCGCCGCTGGCGTCGGTAAAACTATATATTCAGACCATTCTGAAGCGGGATCTGGAACGTGAGCAGCAGAAGATGTTTCTGGCGAACTCGTTGAAGGATATTGAGCGGCTGGACGATTTAGTTGAAAACGTTCTCTTGACCACGAAGCTGGAAAGTCGTAGCTTTAACTTGCCTAAAGAAAATTTTAACTTTACGGACGTGGTCAACAGCGTGGTGGACCGCCTGCAAAAAAACGTCTGCAGCTCGCAGATCATTAAGAGTGACCTTGAGCAGGACGTTGTAATTCACGCAGACAAGTTCGCGATTACGAATGTCGTGAACAACCTGATTGAAAATGCCATCAAGTATTCGCCGCCCTGTGCCAACGTTCTTGTGACCTTAAAGAAAAAGGACGAGGGCAGGTTAGTGTTTTCGGTAGCCGACCATGGGCAGGGAATTCCTGATGATGAGAAGAAGAACGTATTTAATAAGTTTTACAGGGTCGGGAATGAATCGACACGTAAAACTAAAGGCACAGGTTTGGGGTTGTATATCGTGAAGACCGTATTGCAAAAACATAATGCCTCGATAAGGGTTAAAGATAACACTCCCTCGGGGAGTATTTTTGAAGTAACATTTGAAAACTATGCAAGCTAAACAGCGTATACTTTTGGTGGAAGACGAAGAACATCTGTTAGAAGCCATCAAATTAAACTTGGAACTGGAAGGATACCGCGTAACAACGGCGACTGACGGCAAGAAAGCCTTGAGGATCTTCAAAGAAGAACGTTTCAATCTGGTCATTTTAGACGTCATGATTCCTGAAATAGACGGCTTTCAGGTTGCGGAGACCATCCGTTTGCAGAACACGGAAGTGCCTATTATGTTCCTCACCGCCAAAAATAGCAGCGAAGACCGGATTACAGGCCTCAAGAAGGGTGCAGATGATTATCTCGTCAAGCCGTTCAATCTGGAGGAGCTGATTCTACGTGTCGGCAACCTGATCCGCCGCGGTCTGAAGCCCGACGACTTAAAAGAGTTCAACTCGTATACTATTGGAGATAAGACCATCTATTTCAACTCCTATGAGCTGCATCATGCTGATGGAACGATAACATCGTTGACGAAGAAGGAAACCATGCTGCTTAAACTGTTGATCGAACGGAAGAACGAGGCCGTTTCCCGCGAACAGATCTTGGAGACGGTATGGAACTACGATGTATATCCGTCGACAAGGACGATAGACAACTTCATTTTGACATTCCGAAAGTACTTTGAGCCCGACCAGAAACATCCTGTTTATTTCCATTCGATACGCGGTGTAGGCTATAAGTTTACGGATACACCTACCGCTTAACGAACTGATGAATACAAAATCCAGAATGATTATCATCGCCATTGCGGTGGCTTTTCTTCTTTATGCCATTTACGCGGGACATTACAATTTTGTCGTTTATATCCTCGGAGGAATCGGTTACCTCGTGTGGAGCCATTTTCGGGAAGGCACAGTTTTTCTGGCGACTCAGGCGTTCCACAAACAGGACTATGCCAAGGCAAAGTCGCTGCTGGACGAGATAAAAGATCCAAATAAGCTGCGTAAAGGACGGAGAAACTACTACGAGTTTATGTTGGGAAATATAGCGTTAAAAGAAGATAAAATCGACGAAGCCGAGTTCCATTTTCAGCTCGCTTCCCGTTTACCATGGAAGCGGGATACCGAGAAGGGATTCGTTCTGATTAATCTTGCAAATATTAACCTGCGGAAACGTAACTTCGACCGCGTGCCGGCCTATCTGGAGCTGGCGCGGAAGCTAAAGCTGACCGAAAGGCAGAGAGGAATTGTTGAAAAAATAGAAATAGAATTAAATAAACAGAGCTAAGTGGAGAGAACTTTACAGAACGATTTATTAATCAGGGCTGCTTTGTCGCAGCCAACAGAACGCCCCCCCGTATGGATGATGCGTCAGGCGGGCCGCTTTATGCCGCAGTATTGGGAAATAAAGAATAAGTACAGCTTTTTGGAGATGTGCAAAACGCCGGAAATCGCTGCCGACGTAACCATGCTGCCTGTTGATCTTCTGGATGTGGATGCAGCAATCTTATTTTCGGATATTTTGGTAACCGCGGAAGCTATGGGAGGCGACTTGTCCTTCGAGCAAGGCGTGGGACCACGTTTCAGCAATCCCGTGCGTTCGGCAGCGGATGCCGCAGTCCTGCGTGTCGATTGTTTGGACAAGCTTGAATATGTTGCGGATGCCATCCGTGTCATACAGGATCGCTTAAACGGACGTGTTCCGCTTATAGGTTTTGCCGGTGCGCCATTTACCATTCTAAGCTATTTGGTGGAAGGAGGCTCTTCTAAAGACTTTAAACGCACCAAGCTCTTGTTAAACAACGAACCGGAGCTGGCCCACACGATTTTGCAGAAAATTGCCGACGTAACCGTCAGCTACCTTAACATGCAGATCGACGCGGGGGTAAACGCAATCCAGCTGTTTGACAGCTGGGCATTGGCATTATCGTGGAACGACTACCGCGATTTTTCGCACGCCTATAATAAGTACATATTGTCGAATATTAAACGTTCTGTACCCGTAATATCGTTCTGCAAAGGCTCTTCGGTATTTGCTCCGTTGATGGCCGAAGCGGCACCTGATGTTATCTCGGTCGACTGGAATGCGGACCTGAAAAATATAAAACATATATTGCCCGATGGAATTGCCGTTCAGGGGAATCTAGATCCTTTTGTGTTGTATGCGGATAAACCGGTCATCAGAGAGAAAATTCTTCAGCTGTTCGAACGGATGCGTGGCGAAGCTGGTTTTATATTTAATCTTGGACACGGTATTATGCCGGACATTCCTTTTGACAATGTGAAATATGCCATAGAGGTCGTGAAAGAATTTAAATATTAACGGTATCAGGTTATAGGGAGCTACATGTTGCCTATAACCTGCAATCAGATCTGCACATGCTATATCTATACGCAAAGTCGCTACATATTATTTTTATGGTCTGCTGGATGGCCGGTCTATTTTATATGCCGCGTCTGTTTATCTACCATACTGAAGCGAAGCAGAAGTCTGATGTTGAATACCGGATCCTTCACGCACAGTTTACCGTCATGGAGCGGCGGTTATGGTGGGTTATTACAACCCCCGCAATGTATATCACTATCGCATCTGCGCTGACAATGCTGTACCTGTCTCCCGCGCTCTTACAGCAGGGGTGGATGCAGATGAAGCTTCTTTTTGTCGCCGGATTAATTTTTTATCATTTCAAAAGCCAGCAGCTTATGCATCGGCTTGCAGCCGGCAGCTGTACGTGGACATCGTCCCGCCTCCGGATGTGGAATGAAGTTTCTACCATTATTCTTTTTGCTATCGTGTTTTTGGTTATCTTGCGGTCGGCCGTCAGCTGGATCTATGGCGTTCTGGGACTGGTTGGTCTCGCCATGCTCTTGATGGTCCTTATTAGGCTTTACAAGCTATATCGAAAGTCAAAAGGAGAAAATACAGATTAAAATTAAAATCGAAATGAAAAAGATAGTTTTATTGCTCATGTTGGCCGCTACGGTTACGATCGTGAAATCGCAGGACCACGCATGGGCCTTCGGTTTTTACGGCGATGTCAAGCTCGAGTCGCCTGCATACAATGGCACCTTCGGTATTCAGGGGAAATACGACTTTGCCACCCGCTCTGCGGTGCAGGCCCAGGTATATGGCCGGAACGGACTCGTGGCGGTAGGAGCGGATTATCTCTTTTCGATCCTCGACAAAACCAAGAGCAATTTTAACGTGTTCCTAGGCGCGGGTCTCAGTCAGGATTTTTATCGGTACGACAGCGTACTCGAAAACACGGTTGTAATGCCCGAGGAGAGGGAAAACTACACGGTAGCCAATGCGCAGGCCGGTGTCAGCTATTATTTCCCGACGGTAAACCTGTCTGTATATGCAGGATACAAAGCAAAATACCACTTCGAGTGGGAAGACGTCGATCCGAACTTCCTGATGCTGGGTGTCCGGTACCATTTGTGGTAACGGGCAGCTAGGCCTATTCGCCGTAGCACAGATATTTGACCTCTAAGTACTCCTCCAATCCATAGGAGGAGCCTTCGCGACCGATGCCCGATTGTTTCACGCCCCCGAAGGGCGCAGAAGCGTTGGATACCATTCCCGTATTGATACCGACCATTCCGGACTCTATTTTCTCGGCTACACGCTGGCAGCGGAAGATATCATTCGAATAAAAGTAGGCGGCTAAGCCAAATGGAGTATCGTTAGCAAGGTCTATCGCTTCCTCTTCTGTGCGGAAGCGGAACAAGGCACATATTGGCCCAAACGTCTCTTCAGACGCGATCAGGGCGTCATGGGGAACGTCCGTAAGCACCGTAGGCTGGAAAAACAGGCCGTCCAGCCGTTCGCCGCCCATACGTATGTTGGCGCCTCTTTGCCGTGCGTCTGCGACATGCTCCTCCACTTTTTTGAGCCCCGCTGAATTGATTAAAGGGCCTACCTGTACATCCTTCCGCATGCCGTCTCCAACGTTGAGTTTCTTTACGGCTTCGCTGAGTTTTTCGGCGAAGCGGTCGTACACCGGCTCCTGTACATAAAATCGATTGACGGCCACGCAGGTTTGTCCGGCATTGCGGAACTTGCCGGCAACAGCCCCCTGAACAGCCTTGTCGATGTCGGCGTCGTCGAACACTATAAACGGTGCGTTCCCTCCGAGCTCCATCGATACACGCTTGATTGTGCCCGCCGCCTGCGCCATGAGCGTACTTCCCACGCTCGTGGAGCCTGTAAAGGAAATCTTACGGATCGCCGGGTTGGTTGCCAGCTCTTTTCCGATGCCCTGACTGTCCTTGGACGTTACGACGTTGAAAACGCCTTTTGGTATGCCCGCTTCAGCGCTGAGCTTGGCTAATGCGATAGCAGAGAACGGCGTCTGTGAAGCCGGCTTTAGGACGACGGTGCATCCGGCAACCAGCGCCGGAGCTACCTTGCGTGTGATCATTGCCAGCGGGAAGTTCCAAGGGGTTATTGCTGCAACGACGCCGACTCCCTGTTTGATTGTCGCGAGGCGTGTGCCTGACTTCAGGGCAGGTATCGTCTCGCCGTACATTCGTTTCCCCTCTTCTGCAAACCACTCCATAAACGAATTCGCATATTCCACTTCAACCAGTGATTCGGTGTACGGTTTTCCGCACTCTTTCGTCATGATTTCCGCTAGATCCGCTGCATGTTGATTGATCAGCTCGAAAAGCCGGCGTACCAGCTGGCAACGTTTTCCGACAGGCGTCTCCTGCCACCCGTGCCATGCCGTGTGGGCTGCTTCAATAGCTTTCTGGCAATCGGCTACACCAAGGTCCGGAACGGATCCAAGAACCTTCAACGTAGCGGGGTTGACTACTTCGAACATCTTGTTCTTTTCGACAAATTTTCCGTTTATATATGCTTTTTCTAGGAATAGTGGGTTGTTCATAACGATCTTTTTTACAGGGATAAACACCTCACAGGTGGAAAAGGTTCGTAATAATATGATGCTGTTACTTATCGAAGAGCCAGGCACTAACGGGGGATACCGAAAGTCTCAGGGATATCCCCGATATATTTACGCGCGGGAAGCTTGAGCAGGAAGGCCATCCGGCAGGGATGGCCTTCGTATGTATGCCTAGTGTCCTTTCAGAATCGAGTGGCCCATGCGATCCCGCTTGGTCTTGAGGTAACGCTCGTTGTACGGGTTGGGGGTGATCTCAATGGGCACGTTTTCCACCACTTCTAGTCCGTATCCCACAAGGCCCGCCCGCTTTGTAGGATTATTCGACATCAACCGCATTTTGCTAACGCCCATGTGGCGTAAAATCTGGGCGCCGACGCCGTAATCGCGGAGGTCTGCTTTGAATCCCAGCTGAAGGTTCGCGTCAACGGTGTCGACACCTTGCTCTTGCAGGCGGTAGGCATGCAGCTTATTGATCAGGCCGATGCCACGGCCCTCTTGGTTCATGTAGACGACTATTCCTTTGCCTTCTTCTTGAATCATCTGCATGGACTTGTGCAGCTGCGGTCCGCAGTCGCAACGGCAGGAGCCGAATATATCGCCCGTGATACACGAACTATGCACGCGGACCAACACGGGTTCGTCTTCATTCCACTCGCCCTTGTATAGCGCCAGGTGCTGCTCGCCCGTGTTCTTCTGTGTGAATGCTTTTAATTTGAAGTCGCCCCATTCTGTCGGCATGTTAACCGTTTCTTCCTCCTGGATAAGCGAGTCGTGTTTCAGCCGGTATTCGATCAGATCTTCGATACTGATTATTTTAAGGTCGAAACGCTTAGCCACCTCCATTAAGTCGGGGAGGCGGGCCATTTCGCCATCTTCTTTCAATATTTCTACCAGTACGCCGGCGGGTTCGAATCCTGCCAGGCGGGCCAGGTCGACGCTTGCCTCGGTATGGCCTGTGCGGCGTAGAACGCCGCCATCTTTTGCTATTAATGGAAAAATATGTCCTGGGCGCCCGAGCTCTTCAGGGCGGATATTGGGATCGATAAGTGCTTTGATTGTTTTGGAACGGTCAGACGCCGAGATCCCCGTCGTACATCCATATCCCTGTAAATCTACAGAAACCGTAAAATTTGTTTCATAAACCGCGGTGTTTTGTCCAACCATAAGGTCGAGCTTTAACTCGGCACACCGCTCCTGCGTCAGCGGGGCACATACCAGCCCCCGTCCGTGGGTGGCCATGAAGTTGATCACTTCAGGCGTAGCATTACGGGCTGCCGTAACGAAATCGCCTTCGTTTTCCCGATCTTCATCATCGACAACAATGATGACTTTTCCAGCCTTGATGTCCTCAATGGCTTCCTCGATCGTGTTTAATTTTATATCCATTTTTTGTGTTAGTCTTTCTGTGCAAAGGTAGATTTCTTAACGCTGTTTTGTATAATCAACTTGTCAAAAATAGAGCAGTTGTTATTTCGCTTTCCTTCCCAGCTTGTCCTTAATCCACTTCAATGCCGCTTCTGCTTTGATCTTGTATTGGTCGGCATCGAACAGAGCTGAGTCCGTGGTCGACTTGTAGGTAAGAAAGATAGCCAGCGGCGTCAGGACAATGACGGCCATCCACATCCCGATAAGCGGGTCCATACTACCATCCTTGGCTGCTTTTTCTGCCATCGTCGAGATAATATGGTATATTAAAAAGAAGATGATGGCTACAACGACGGGTAGCCCGAGGCCGCCTTTTCTGATGATTGCGCCAAGAGGGGCCCCGATGGCGAACAACAGCAGACAGGATACAGCGAGGGTAAATTTACGGTGGAATTCAATGTGGTAACGGATGTCTTTATCGACGTATGTCCTGAACTCGGGATCTTTCATCTCGAAGATGTTGTTTAGCTGCTGGGCTTGACCAAGCGCATTGCTTATTATTGATCTTCTTTGATCTGCGGGAACATAATCCTGTAGGAAATCATTAAATCCTTTAATAGGAGCTGGCTTTACCTTCGGATCGCGGTAATAGCTCGATAGGTAGCTGACATAGTTTTTGGTTTCCATGAAGACGATTCTCGAAACGCTGTCCATTTGCAGGCGGTTTGAATCCGTATACAGCTTAAGTTGTTTAAGATTCAACATGGAGTGGTGCGTTTTAAACAGGCTTTCGTCTGTTCTTTTCATTTGGAAGGCTTCCATATCAAACTTCTGTTCGGTTTCTTTGAACCGGAACCGCGTAAATTGCTGGCGTGGGTCGTAGCGTTTCGCATTTTTTGCACGGGATTCTTCGTAACGGACGCCATCTTTCAGACGAAGGATCATATAGTTATTGTCCGCGGAGTTCTGCATGAAACCTTCTTTCGCCAGAAGAACGTTGCTGGCCGAATTTCCGGAACGGTGATCATAGATCATGAGATCGTAGAGAATCGTGCCGTCTTCACTTTTGCTTCGGGCGCGGATAGAATAACCCGGAATACTGTTGTTGAAAATACCTGGCTTAATTAAAAAATCAGCCTTTTTATTCCGCACATCCCATAGCAGGGAGCCCATTTTCAGGTTGACGACCGGCAGGATGTAGTCGGAAAACAAGAAAGATCCACCAGCGAAAAGCGCGACAAGAAAAATCAGTGGCGTCATCGCTTTCCGTAGGGAGTAGCCAGCTGCTTTTATGGCCACCAGTTCGTAGCTTTCTCCGAGGTTGCCGAAAGTCATGATGGAAGAAAGCAGCATAGAGAGGGGGAGTGCCATCGATAGCTGAACCGCGCACTGATAGCCAATCAGCTCCATCAATACATACCACTCGAAGCCCTTTCCGATAAGATCGTCGATATACTTAAATAAAAACAGCATCAAAAGGACAAACATCACGATACAAAAACATACCATGAATGGTCTAATGAATGCCTGTAAAATTAATAAGTGTATCTTCTTCATGCCGCCACCAGATTTCCTGCTGCTATTCCGCTACAAAGATACGATTTTTTGTACCAATCAAGTCGTTTTTATGCGCCGATTACGCTCTGTAGATAACCGATAGAGTTGTCCCAGATTTTCTTTCTGTCTTCGAGGTTGTCGGGCTTTACGAAATCGGTTATGGACAAGGCTACGTCGTTGGTAAGCTCGTCCTGCAGAATCTCAATTTCAAAATAGTACGGGTCGTCATCGAGCCACTTGAACTTTACCGACTTGTTCTCCTTGCTTGATATCAGTTTTGCGCGATTAGATTCGTCATCCCAGATAAATTCGTAGACACCGTCCTTGTAGTTGACGTCGTCTGCAAACCATTGTGACAAGGCATTGGGTTCTTGGATAAATGGAAATAAAATTCGAGGCGATGAGTTTATGATATATTCTAGATGAATTTCTACTTTTTGTTCCATATAGTTTGTTTTGGTTAAAACTAACGACGTTCCCGTTCGTCGTAATAATACAATTTTATTTTGTGAATCAAAATAGAAAGCCGAATTATTTTGTCGTGCTTCGGGGAAGAAATTATCGCGTTAAGAATGAGCTTATTGTATCGCTGGCTGCGAAAAAAGTGTAGAAAGCAATTTTTTTTCCTTTGCATATCCCGACTATTTGCTATATTTGCAACACAAAAATCGGCGGGGTAGCTCAGATGGTTAGAGCGCAGGATTCATAACCCTGAGGTCGGCAGTTCGATCCTGCTCCCCGCTACTAAAGGAGACACCACATACGGGTTGTCTCCTTTTTTGTGCGCCTAAAAAATAGCGTGCGTCAGCTGATACAACAAAGAATTTTTTTTAACAAATATGCAGTTCGACGAAGCGCATTTTAAATCGCCATGGCATAAACGATCGATAAAATTGGCTGTTGTTACGAGAGATGCTGCCAATGTAGCTAACACGAAAAAACACGATGCATTTTGACATGTGCCCAAACTATTTGTTATCTTCGAGCATCTTGAAAGAATAACATGAATTTCGCAAGCGAACTGTACAGCCGGCTGGAAGACCTCAACCTATGGGAAAAGACCATCGTTGTGGAAAGAAATGGATATCTCACGGCGTACGGCTCGGTGGAGAGAAGCCTGTACTACGTCGTATCCGGCAGCTTGAAAGTCTGTATGCAGGATACCTTGGAAGAGCATATCGTTCGATTTGGGTATACTGGTGATTTTGTCACCTCGTTGGATAGTTTTATTAGTGGAAGACCCTCTGTTTTTTTAATACAAGCAATCAAAAAGACCAAAGTGAAGCAGATTTCCAGGTCTGCTTGCCTATCGTTCATTAAGCAAGACCCTGCAAACGGCCAATTGTGGCAAGACATGCTTGAACAGCTGGTGCTTCAACAATTGGAACGCGAAATGGATTTGCTTACCAGTTCGCCTAAAGATCGTTACCAACGGGTATTGCAGCGAAGTCCGGAATTGTTTCATCGGATTCCACATAAACACATTGCCTCGTATTTGAAAATGGCTCCCGAGACTTTATCTCGCCTCAAAAAATCTTGACTTCAATCAATCATTATGTGCAGGGAATACCGGAGCTTTGTCAAAAACAAACAGACATGTTATACGTTGACAAACTACTGGCCGAATTAACAGACCTTACAAAGCAACATATCCAGGAGTTACAATCATTCAAACAGTTGCCGCAAGACGTGCTGAACCGCAAGCCGGACACAGGTGGTTGGAATATATTGGAATGTGTGGAACACTTGAACCGGTACGGAGATTTTTACATCCCAGAAATAGCGTTCCGGCTCCATAATGCAAATAGTCGACCTTCGACTGTTTTCAAACCTGGGGTTCTGGGTAATTATTTTGCGAAAAGCATGTTACCTAAAGAAAAACTCAACAGAATGAAGACTTTTAAACCGATGGATCCGGCAGGCACCTCTCTGGGTGCCTCTGTGTTGGACAGATCCATCCATCAACAGGAACAGTTACTCCAACTTCTGGAAGCCTCCAAAAGGGTCGACCTCACGCAGGTCAAGACATCGATATCGATATCCAAGTGGATAAAACTGCGCTTAGGTGACACGCTTAGGGTGGTGATTTATCACAACCGGAGACATATCGTACAAGCGCTAAAGCTGGTCCCTTACGTTCCTTCTGGTACAAAGACCTCGCCCTGCCGGCTCTGAGGCTATTGGCAGAGAAACGCGCTTCGGTGTGATTTTGGCCTATGTCGCTCTTTTGTTGATCTTTTAGCTTATTGAAACGGACACATAGGTGGCCTTAAATGGCGCGGAGATCGCAAGAAAGTGAATATTGGTGAATTAAGTTAATCTTTATCTTGCTGAGTTTTGCTTTAATCAAAATTTAAAGCAGATGAAAAAGATATTGGTAATTAATGCAAGTGTGCGTAGCGCACGGTCGTATTGCAGAAAACTTACGGAACTATTTATTGCCAACTGCTCAGGCAGACACCCAAGAGACCATTTTACGTTCAGTTTGTCGGCGCTTCATATAGGTGACCAATAAAGCACAAGATCGATATAAATTATCGTTTCTTAATATACAGGTAATATTCGAGCTTTAAATTTGTGCAGTTGAATTGCATGGGATTCAATGCTTGCATAGGTTAATAGTGATAAAACCGTCGTGGTTTTCAAAAATGATGCAGCAGTATAATTAAACCATGACAGCTTCATCGCCATTGTAAAAAATAGACAGATGAAAAAAAATACCGATCTGTACGTTGATTTGTCCGAAATTGCCTTACTGGATTTAGTGAAGCGAAGCGATCAATGCGCTTTTCGTGAACTCTATAATCGGTATAGCGGCAAACTCTATGGCAATATACTGCGGATGACCAAATCTAATGACATAGCCGACGACATGTTGCAGGTAGTGTTTGTTAAAATTTGGGAAAACCGACTTTTCATTGATGCAGATCGGCCATTCAAGCCGTACATCTATCAAATAGCTCAGAATACAGTTTACGACCATTTTAGGAAAAATGCAAGAGAGCGTGTGCTTATTTCGACTGTTACGCGAGAACGGGAAGATTCAGAAGAACGTGAATCGCCAACAGAAAAATGGATCGGAGAAAAGGAAAACAATACTATACTGTGGAAAGCCGTGGAACGGCTCCCTCCTCGACGACGCGAAATTTACCGCTTGTGTAAATTAGAAGGCTACAGCTATGATCAGGTGAGTATGTTACTCGGGATATCGACGTCCACTATAAATGATCATATTGTCAAGGCGACCAAAACGTTGAAAGAGTATTTAGTTTATGCCCGTCATTATATCGCCCTCCTGTTTTTCTTGATTTTCTAAATAACATGGTGAACGTTATTGGTTTTTTCACTTCCCACTTGTTCCATCTCACACGTTTGTAGATATAGTCACTGTTAGCCTGCCCATTAAATAGGGTGCTGGCATCGCCCTCCTCAAAAAAAATGTAACCAAAGCAGATGTAAGTTTCTTTTCAGACGTAATAGGGGAAAGAAAACATAAAAGATTGGAAAAACATCCGCATTCGATCACGCTCTTGTTCCGAAAGTTCCTCCAAAACAGGTGTAGTCCAGAGGAGTTGAACCGTTTATACTATTATTTTGATATAGATGAGAATGAAAATCTCTTAAAGGAGATAATCCTAGAAGAATTGGATAGAGATCTGGATAGCGAGGAGTCACCGGCACAAGCCCAGCATCTCGCCGATCTTTTTGACCGGATAAGCGAAAAAGCACAAATTTCTGAAGAACAGCAGACATTAAAAAAACGACGGTGGTTTGGGAGAAGGGCAAGTGTTGCCGCTGCGGCAATTGTCTTTGTCACGATGTTGACCGCTATATCATATTGGCAGATAACCAATACCACGCAACCAAAAATAGCAGAAGAGTCTGTGGTCTCTTATCCGAAGCCTGGGACCGATAAAGCCATACTGACACTGTTTAATGGAAAAGAGATTATATTGACCGACGCAAAGCAAGACCAAATCCTTGCTGGATCAGGTATCACCATATCCAATAACACTGAAGGATTAGTCGTGTACCAAGTCGACCAATCCACCTTGGCTAAGGACTCGGGGGCGCAGTTAAATACGATCCGCACGCCACGAGGTGGGCAGTATCAAATTGTTTTGGCCGACGGCACCAAAGTCTGGCTGAATGCATCGTCCTCGTTAATTTTTCCAAGTCATTTTTCCGGAGACAAGCGTGGCGTCAAGTTGGAAGGCGAGGCTTATTTTGAAGTGGCGCACGATGCCGCCAAACCGTTTTTGGTGCAGACCGCGGAAAGCGAGGTGGAAGTGTTGGGGACTTCCTTCAATGTGATGGCTTATCCAGAAGAGCAAAAGAACGAGATTACTTTGTTGACAGGCTCTGTTAACGTGAAGAAGGGCAAAGAAGCCCGACGCCTAATCCCGGGGCAACAGGCTGAAATTCAGCGGAAAGAAACAGGAATTCGGGTGGGTGTCGTAGATATAGAACCTATCATCGCCTGGAAAAATGGAGTCTTTCTTTTTGACCAATCTGAACTGCCACAGGTAATGCGGCAAATAGGAAGATGGTATGATGCTGAAGTTGCTTACGAAAAAGAAATACCAGACGTGAAACTAACCGGTATGGTGTCGCGGGACGACTCATTGGCGGTGCTTCTTGATATTTTGGAGCGAGCAGGGGGGGTAAGTTTTGACGTCCAGAAGAATAAAATAATGGTTAAACAATCAAATTAAGAACTTATGTAGAATAACAAAACAGTAAACTAAAAAACCTTCCCGGCGGCAACCGAGAAGGAAGACGTTCGATCAAATCAACTGCTGCCGTTGCTAGTCAGCACATTCTTTAAAGAATTAATCAAACACGCAAATGTATGAAAGAAGTATTACATTTTAAACTCCTATGGCCTAAAACGCTAGTGGACAATGTAAAACACCGTAGATTTTTCTACTCACTCCGACGAATATTCTTCATTATGAAATTTATTGGTATTTTATTATTGCTATGTAACGTGCATCTCAGCGCGAATACCATGGCTCAACATGTTACGTTGCAAACTCGAAACAGTAGCCTTAAAGAGATTTTTAAGGAGCTACACAACCAAACAGGATATTATTTCATCTACAATGAAAATCTGGTAAAGCGCACCCCGCTAGCGGTGAACCTAAAAGATGTTCCCCTTTCTACTGCCTTGAATGATATCTCCAAAGACTTGGGATTGAGTTATACCGTGAAAGGGAAAACGATTATCCTCGAAAAGAACAGAGAGAAAAACAAGAGGGTATCCGTTAACACCCAGCAGGAAACAGTAACGATCAATGGTGTGGTATATGACACCCAGGAGCCACCGGTACCCCTAGCTGGTGTAAGCATACATGTAAAAGGAACTTCTAAAAGTGTTATAACGGATGAATCGGGGTTTTTCTCTGTAAGTGCAAAAAAAGGTGATATACTTGTTTTTTCAATGGTTGGTTTTTTTTCCAAAGAGTTCCGGGTTACGAAGAACGAGAGAAGCTTACCGGTTGCTTTGGAGAGTGATGTCGCTGCTCTGGAAGAAGTCGTCGTTGTGGGGATGAACGAACAACAGAAAAAGCACATTGCCAGTTCGTTGTCGACCCTGCCTATAGCAAGTAATGTTGCTGGGAAGCCTATCACGAACCTTTCACAGGCATTGCAGGGAGGAGTAACTGGTATTCAAGTCAACCAAGGCTCGGGTTTACCAGGAGGTGACGCCGCGACGGTGTATATTCGCGGTATAACCACATTAAATAGTGCGAACCCTCTAGTTTTGGTAGATGGGGTGCCCATGGATATGAACCATATCGATCCGGTTACCGTCGAGAGTGTTACGATACTGAAAGACGCCGCCGCAGCTTCTATCTATGGGTCGCGTGCCGCAAATGGTGTGATTGTCGTTACAACTAAGAGGGGGGTACCCGGCAAAATGCGAGTGAATTACGACGGTTATTACGGCTATCAGACACCTACAGCATTGCCCCAAACGGTAGATGCGGTCCGATATATGGAGATGGATAACGAAGCGCACGTTGCGGCGGGGAAACTTCCCCCACATACCGATCTTACTATTGAGGAGACGCGTAAGGGAACAGACCCGCTCTTGTACCCCAATACGAATTGGGTCGACCTGATGCTGGATAAGATGGCGCCGATTTCGAGCCACAGCCTTTCTGTGAGTGGCGGTAACAGCCTGGCGCGCTTCGCGGTGACAGGAAACTATATGGATCAGGGCAGTATGCTTCCGAATTCGAATCTCAAGCGCTTTAATATCCGGGCAAATACGACAGTCACCCTGGCTGACAATTTTTTGGTCAATTTAGATTTTACGGCCATCAAACGGAATCGGGAACTCGCAAATCGGGTGACATCAGGCGGTACGTTTCGCTTTTTGGAGGATTTGTATCGTGTAGCGCCGAATGTATTGCCACGCTATCCCGATCGGGACGGACGACGATTTTATGGACAGTTTGCAGATATTGTGAACCCCTTGGCTTACGCGGAAGTAGGCGGAGTACGTAAAAATGAGTACACAGAATCGCTGATCAACTTCCGCCCGAAATGGACGGTGCTTCCGGGATTAAATCTGAACGGACAGTTTAGCTTCCGGTTGAATAGCGACGCGCACCATAATGTACGCGAAAACTTCAATCACTTTAACTATTATACCGGCGTGTTGCTGCGGACATGGGGCCTGCAACGGGAGGCGAGCCAGTCTCGTTCGACCTATTATTTTGTGGGTCTGAATGCAGACTATACGCTTAACCGCGATAAGCATAGCGTGTACGGTATTTTGGGTTATTCACAGGAGCAGCGAAATCAGGGTGATTGGACCGTATATGCTTTGCGCTCGGCATATACCAAATTGAATTACTCGTACGATGATCGCTTTTTGATGGAAGGTACGGTTCGTATGGATGGATCCTCTCGCTTTGGCCCCGGCAAAAAGTATGGTTTCTTCCCCTCGGTAGCGGTAGGATGGAACTTGCACAACGAGGCGTTTTTGAACGAGTCTACCATAGTAAACAACCTAAAGCTAAGAGCCTCTTACGGTAGTCTCGGAAACGAGAACATCGACCCTTACCTTTACCAATCGTTGATCAATCCAAGCACCGCTTTGGAAGTGACTCACGGCAATCCGGATATTTCTTGGGAAAAAGTCGATATGCTAAATGTCGGGTTCGACTTGGGTTTGTTTGCATCTAATAAACTGGAGCTGACGGTCGATTTCTATGACAAGCGGACCAACGGCATGCTTTTGCAGCCACAATTACCCTTGACTGGAGGCTTCCAGGAAAAAGTGCCGGTTAATGCCGGCGAGGTACAAAATAAGGGATGGGAAGCGTCGCTAACCTACACAGAAAAGCTGGATAACGGCTTTGGTTTTTCGGTACGACCGGGTTTTACTTACAACAAGAATGAGATTTTGAGTCTTGTAGGAGGACCTTACGACGGTAGCGGCGCGGTCCGCAACCAAGTGGGTTCGAGTATCGGCAGTTTCTTTGGGTACCGAACGGATGGTTTATTGCAGGCAGACGACTTCGACGACAACGGCAACCCACTGATTCCGGTCAGAAGCCA
Organism: Sphingobacterium allocomposti; assembly: GCF_008124885.1. Lineage (GTDB taxonomy): Bacteria > Bacteroidota > Bacteroidia > Sphingobacteriales > Sphingobacteriaceae > Sphingobacterium > Sphingobacterium allocomposti. The sequence goes on along the minus strand of NZ_VNHX01000007.1, from coordinate 151,381 downwards.
CTTGTCAGCCCCTGGTGACATTAAATACATCGATATCAATCAGGATGGACTGATTGATGAAGCTGATCAAACAATCATTGGCGATCCTATGCCCCGCATTAACTTCTTTTCCAACTTTAGGTTTGATTACAAAAATTTCGACTTGGAGTTTTTACTTCAGGGTACCGGCAGGAGTGATGCCATGCTGACGGGAATGTTTGCGCTTCCACTCGATGGGATAGCCGATGGTGGCGTGCCTACAACTTATTACGCAGATAACTATTGGACACCTGATCGAACCGATGCGCGTTTTCCACGCTTAAATAATAGCCCGGGTGATAACCGTATGGCATCCGACTTCTGGTTCCAGAATGGCGCGTACGTGCGTGTGAAGTTCATCCAGTTGGGCTACACACTACACCAACAGTTGGCCAACAGACTTAAGCTTTCTGGATTACGCGTGTTTTTGAACGCCCAAAACCCCATGACCTTCACGAGTATGAAATTAGTGGATCCCGAAAGCCGGGGCGATCAATGGAAACACAGTATCATGGCAACATATTCAGTAGGAGCAAGTATAAGATTTTAAAAAAATGAACAAACGATATATTTATTCAGCATGTTTAGCAGTTGGTTTGTTAATAACAACTAGTTGTGAGAAGTTTTTGGTGCAGGACCACCCTACCAGTGTCTACGATGAGCTGTGGTGGAATACAGCCGCAGATGCGGAGCTGGGGCTCTATCGGTGCTATGTCGGCATTCCGCATGGTCTGTCGGGCCGGCAGATCATGTTTCTGGACGCCCTGAGCGACCAGCTGGTGGCACGGCAGAATACGCGTGGCGAATACGAAGCGTACGTCAGGGGGATACAGGCGTCGAACTGGGACAGAGCCAACCATATTTATATGGACAACTACAAAACCATCCGACGAACAAACCGCCTGCTCGAAAATATCGGTCGTGTGTATATGGAAGAGTGGAAACGGGAACGGTTTATTTTGGAAGCCAGGGCGCTAAGGGCGTATTATCACATGGAACTCCTGATGCTATTTGGGGGTGTGCCGATCGTAACCACCGCGCTCAGTCCGGAGAATAGCTATATGAAGCGGAATACAGAAGAAGAAGTGTATGCGTTTGCCATGTCCGAGCTGAAGGCCTGTGCAGAAAAGCTTCCTACCCGCTACGATTTCGCTGACCGTACACGCATCACATCCGGGATTGCCTACGCACTGATGACAAGGCTCGCTTTATTTTTCCATGATTACGAAGCTGCAAGAGAGGCATCATTAAAGGTGATAGAATTGGGAGAGTATGAGCTGTATCGCGCACCAAATCCAGCCGATAGTTATACGAATCTGTTTCGTTACGCCGGCGAAGAAAACAAAGAACGGATTTTCTTTCGGGATCAGGGAAGTACTGGTGCATTTACGGCTATTGGTATACCGAGCGAGGGAGGGCAAACTGTCCTGTCGCCTACGGCCGCTATCGTCGATACGTATCAGCTCAAGGATGGACGCAATTTAAACGAGCTTTCTGCAGATTCTATTGAACTATTTCGACGCGATCCTAATCACAAGGATATGCGCGACCCTAGACTGAAAGCGTCTGTATTTTTGGTGGGCGACACCTTTATGAGCTCTACCTTAAACCCATTTGATAACTCCGGTGTTAACTCCAATCGTTTGGGGATCCAATATTCCACGTCTACTGGCTACTGGGTAAAAAAATATCTCGATGAGCGGGATAAAGTGAATACAGCCAGCACAAGGATACTGGACTTTATGATTATCCGTTATGCGGAGGTTTTATTAAGCTATGCTGAGGCTCTCGTAGAGCTCGGCGAATGGGATCATCCGGATGTACTCTATTATGTTAATATGGTACGCAATAGAGCGGGGATGCCGAATATCTCCCTAAATAAATACAATTCCCAGGAAAAGATGCGCCAACTTATCCGTCAGGAGCGATCTGTAGAGCTTGCCTTTGAAGGTGTTCACTATTTTGATATCAGAAGATGGGGAACATGGAAAGAAGTAATGAATGGTACGGTGTATGGCGCCGTCGATCCAGAAACCGGAAGGAGGATCGAAGTGGAGACTCGTACGACGAATGGCGAGCGCTCCTTTTGGTGGCCGATACCGGAAGTGGAAATGTTGTCGAACCCGAATATGGAACAAAATCCTGGTTACTAATTATTGAAAATTATATTTAAAAGATACCTATCATGAAAACTTCACTAAGTTTCTTGTTTATTTGCCTGATGGTCTTTTCTTCTTGCAGTAAAGCGCCTTGGGAAAGTTATGTTGCGCCGGTGGATCCAAATCCACCGACACCGGGTGCAACTAATCCTGATGATGATAAAGAAGAAGAAGAGAAAGATCCTAACAATATCAAAATTATTTCCATTGGTATAAACAATGCAAATGCCGACTACTCGGCCATCACCCAACTGATTAACAGTGAGCAGGCTGATCTCGTGGTACTGAGAGAAGTGGATAAAAATAATACGCGTACGGGCATCAACATCAATCAGGCGGAAGTTATCGCAACCGATGTAGGTATGCAGTATGTATTTGCGCCGCAGCTTGACAGCTACCGGGAAGGACAGTTCGGCCTAGCGGTGTTGTCTAAGTTGCCGATAGCGGAGTCGTCCGTCATGAAATTGCCCGTAGATCCCGCTGTAAACGGGGATGAACGTCCGTTGGCATACCTGAAAGTCAGTTTCAGCAGAGACATTGATATAGCCTTTATTGGCGTACACTTAGACGATGGGAGCAATGCGAATAGAAGAAATCATAACCGTCCTTTACAGGCAGAAACCATCGTAAATTTCATTAAAGACATGGATATTCCTGTTTTTGTAGCTGGCAATTTCTTTTTTCAGAATGAAGGATCGGATATGCTGCCTTCTGTATTGACAGATGAAATGACGCCGGGTTGCCGCCCTTGTGAAGCGACGGTAAATCAGCACGGAGCAGACTTTGTTGCGGATCATATCTTGTATAAGAATATTGATGCACAAAGATTAGTCGATTATCGATTGGGTCCCTCTATCAGTAGCCGGCGACCGGCAATCGCGGAGTTCAGGATTATTACAGATTGATCTAATATACGTTTGTTATGAGATACGCTATCCTCTATTGGTTCGTTCTTTTGGTGGGCATTGTCTCCTGCCAAAAGGGCGAACCAGCGACCCTTGAGAATAAAGATGACGATTCGGAACCAGGCGAGCCAGCGTTTATTGTGGCAAGTTATAACATCCTGCACGATACGGAGGCCATACCGGCAAATTATCAGTGGGCTCGACGCAAGGATTTACTGATCAAGCAGATTATCGAACACGATATTGATATCCTGTGTCTTCAAGAGGATCAAGCAAACCAAGCGGCGGATATTCAAAGAGCAACCGGGCTGCAGATGGTAGGGACATCCAAAAGGATACTCTACGATGGACAGCGATTTGCTGTGCGCAGCGAAGGACGCTTCTATTTGTCTGAAACACCGGAGAAAAGTTCATATGGTTGGGACGCGGCCGTAATTAGACTATGTAACTGGGCACTCTTTAATGACCGGAATACCGGGCGTAACTTTTTTGTATTTAACGCGCATTTCGATCATATAGGTGTGGAGGCACGGGAGAAATCTGCGCTGCTCATGAAAGAGCGTATAGAATTTATGGCGAAAGGACAGCCCGTGATCATGGCCGGCGACATGAATGCCCGGCCGGGGGAAAGGCCTATCATTACCTTGACAAGCTTCCTCAACGATAGCCGAGCCATCAGTGAAACTGCTCCCAAAGGACCGATCGGTACATATAACGGAATGAATAACGATCGCGCCTATGAAGGTCGTATTGATTATGTTTTTACAAGTAGCCACTTTCGGGTAAACGAATACGCGGTACTACAGGATGAAACTGATGGAATATTTCCTTCTGATCATTTTCCGGTTATCACGAAGATCGAGTTCAAATAATTAAAAATTAACTTTCGGGAGCCGAACAAAATCCTTGGTCCACGTATGTCGGATCAAGGATTTATTTTTTTTAACCAGAGCAACTGATTAGATGTTGTTTTGAAGGGCTTAGCCCGTGATTCTGTAGTTGATATTTTAGCTTATTGAAACGGTGAACAGGTGGCGCCTCAACTGGTGCGGAGATCGCTGGAACGCGAATATTGGTGAATTAAGTTAATTTCGTTAAGTTGGTCCCGCAACCGATACACAGGAGATAGCAAATGACGGCAGCTACGCAAAAATTAATGGAGCACATTTCCCGACATATCCGGCTTACCGAGGAAGATGTCGTCCTTTTCGATACATTCTGGACGACAAAGACGCTGCGCAAAGGCGAGTATCTACTGAGAAATGGGGAAGTATGCCGTACGGACAACTACGTCATCTCGGGTACTTTAAAGGCGTTCTATATAAATGCGGATAGCGGCGATGAGGAGATTCTTTATTTTGCGATAGACGACTGGTGGGCAACCGATATTGATAGTTTCCGTAAGCAGAAACCGTCCATATATAATATTCAGGCCTTGGAACGAACCGAGCTTTTGCAGATCAACTTTCACGCCTTCCAACGGATGCTCGAGCAAATGCCAAAGCTTGAAAGGTATTTCCGTATTATTCTGGAAGGCTATCTTGGTACTTTACAAAGGAGATTGGTATTCAACAATGTGTACGATGCGGAATACCGATACCTCGATTTTGTACGGACCTATCCGGAAATGGCGGCTAAAATTCCCCAGTACCTTATTGCTTCCTATTTGGGAATCTCCGCTGAGTTTCTGAGCAGAATTCGCCGGAAAAACAACCTCCATTGAACTAGATCAATATTTTTCATTTTTATACGACGGAGCTTTGCTTTAATCAAAATTTAAAGCAGATGAAAAAGGTATTGGTAATTAATGCAAGTGTGCGAAGCGGACGGTCGTATAGTAGAAAACTTACGGAACTATTTGTTGCCAACTGGTCAGGCAGACACCCGACAGACCAGTTTACGTTCAGGGAAGTGGGCTTAAATATTATCCCGCCCATCAATGAAACGTGGATTGGAGGTGCTTTTATAAAATCGGAGGACAGAAACGAAGAACAACAGGCAGCGCTGCACTTCAGCAACGGGTTAATAAAAGAGCTGAAGGAGCACGATATCTATGTCATCGGCACGCCCATGTATAACTGGTCTATACCAAGTGGTTTAAAGGCTTATATAGATCAGGTGATGCGTATCAATGAGACATGGAAATTCCGGTCCGGAAAGCCGGATGGCGACTATGTTGGTTTACTTGAAAACAAGAAATTATTCATCCTTTCAAGCAGGGGCGACTCCGGTTACGGGGAAAATGAGAAAAATGCCCACATGAACTTTCAGACAACCTATCTCCGTTTTATTTTCGGCATCATGGGGGTAAGCGATGTCACGACCATTTCTTTGGACAATGAGGAATTTGGCGGCGAAATATTTGAAAGGTCCAAACACGAAATTTTTCAGGCAATAAACTCCATCGGCGGGTAAGAAAGCTGGTACGGTAGCGGAAGAGCTCCAAATTGCCTTTGACTTTTTCACTCATCAGTAAAATGTTGTTTGAATTCCAAAAGGCGTTCGTTTCGTCTTATTCTTCGATGGCCCGGACGTCACACGCCTATTCCGCGAATTCGATCTTGGATATTAAATAAGATTTGCATAAGTTGTTAGAGCGGTGCGGGCACGTAGCGCTGACGGATTTCCACTTCACGTCAACTTCCAGGCCATGGTTGGCGCCCACCGGGCCGGTGTCTTTTGAGCAGGAAGAAAAAACAGGTAACGCGAGCAGTAAATAGATGTGCTTCATGGCTTATAAGTAAGTTTACTCTATAACGGTATGGTTAAGTTGAACGCTACAGGTAGCGATGAGCTGCTAACAGTGCTGTGTCTGAAGTGTTATCCATAGCCTGCCACATCTCTGGCTCTTTTTGCTATTGCTTTAGCTTGCCTTTTCGAAACGCGCTTGGGGTAGTACCAAATTGTCTTTTAAACGCCGCTGCGAAATATGCACCCGACGAGAAGCCGACCTGCTGTGCGACCTCGTTAATGTCAAGTCCGTCTAACAGAAGATGCTTGGACTTGGTTAGGCGGCGTTGTAGAAGATACTCGTTGACGCTGTTATTTAGAAGATTCTTGGTTCTGCGATACAACTGTACACGAGACATATTCATTGCGCGCGCAATATCTTCTACGCCGAACGATTTGTTGCCCAGATGCTCTTCGATAATTGTATCCAAATTCTGCATAAATCTCCTGTCCTGTGCAGTTCGCTGTGTTGTGTTTAATGCCGTGTCGTCCGGTTCAAGAATGCTCGTATAGTGATCTCTCAATCGCCTTCGGGATGTAATGAGATTAGTTATTACGGCTTTCAGGTGATCGACGCCAAAGGGCTTGGTGAGATAAGCATCAGCCATCAGACGCATTCCCTCAATTTTGGTCTCTTCTGTGTCCAACGCACTCAGCAGTAATACCGGTATTTTGTCATACTGTGGGCTGTTCTTGACCATTTTTAATAAATCCAGACCGCTCCCGTCGGGCAACATAATGTCGCTCACGACTAGATCCGGATAGCTTTTTTCGATTTTTGAGAAAGCGTCTGCGTAGCTTTTCGCAAATGTCAAGTTGTACTCGTGTTCTAGGATGTCCTTTAGAAAAAGTTGAAGGTCCGTATGATCGTCAACAATCAGAATATTCGGAGCTTTGCTAGAATAAAAGGAGGGTTTTTCCTCCGTTAACGTATCTATGGTGAGAATGCGTTCTTCACGTTCCGTTTGGCGTGCCTTGTTCAACGATCCTGCCTTTTCGTCTGCTGTTAAATGTGAATGTCCCGTTGGCAGACGTAAGGTAAAAGAAGAGCCGGCTCCTTTCTTGCTACTGACTGTCACCTGCCCATGATGAAGCTCTACAATCTCCTTTACATAAGCTAGGCCAATTCCTGAACCAGAAAGCTGCTGCTCACCTTGATAGAAGTTGTCGAATATATAATCGATATCTGTGGAAGCTATACCGCTTCCGTTATCGACAACTCGAATAAGTAGATAGTCGCCGAAGGTATTTTCTTCTACAATCACGCTTATTTTTCCTCCAGGCGCCGTAAATTTAAAAGCATTTGACAAGAGATTCGAAAGCGCCTGTTCCATCAAATATTCGTCTATCCATAATTCTTTAAGGGGCGTTTTGCTGATGTAACTTAGCGAGATACGTTTCTTTTGTGACAGAGGCTTAAAACTGCTCAACAGCTGCTGTACAAATATATCGATTTGGACGGATGTAGCCTGTAGCTGTCTTTGTTCTTTATCTATACGGTGAATATCGATTAGATCCGTAACAAGCTGCTGAAGCTTTTTCGCATTCCGTTTGATGCGCGCCAAGTGGTCCAGCCCTTCGGCCGAGAGCTTTTTTTCCTTTTCTAATTCCTCCATAGGAGCGAGAATGAGTGTAAGTGGCGCTTTAAATTCATGAGACACGTTTGTAAAGAATCTACTTTTCGCTTCCGAAGCTGCTTGTATTTGATGATTCATCTCAACAATCTGCTGCTGCTGCGAAAGTATCTCTTCATTCTGCTTTTCGAGGTGCTTATTTTTCTCCCAATTGCTTTTGATGACGATAACTGATATGCCGCCGAACACCACCGCCAGGACCAAGCTTGTTATTAAGACGTTTAACGTCGTTTGTTGGTCACGGTATATTTTATTTTGTTCGACAATAAGCTTTTGCCGCTTGTCTATATCTTCCTGTTGTTCCTGTATTTTGTTGGATTGCAACATCATGAGTCCGGCGTTATCTTGATTGATGACGATTGTTCCCAGAATATTATCCCGTTTATAAGGTTTACGTTGTAAAATAGCCATTGCGGTGCGAATAGCCTCCGTGCCGCCGGTGGGATAGAGCATGGAGGCGAATAGTGTTCCGTTGACAATTTCAGACAATCCATTGCCCTCGCCGGGAAGTGCATCGATACCGATAACCTTCTTATGGCTTTCCCCCGCTTCTTGGAGTGCTTGGATGACACCAAAAGCCATCTGGTCATTAAACGCCAGAATGATGTCTTGCTCAAGAAGCTGTTCAATATGCTGTTTAGCTTGTGCATAGGCAGTGTTCCTTTCCCAGTCGCTTTGTATTTCAACCCCCAAATGAACCGTACCTGCACTATCTAACGCATCGAGTAATCCTTTCTTCCGTTCGATAGATGCCGATGTGCCTTTCAGACCGGTGACGATACCTATTTGTCCCTGTCCGTTGAGTGCGTGCACAATAAACTGTCCAGCTAGTTTACCAATCGCAAGGTTGTCCGCCCCAACATAAGCGTTATATAAACCTGAAGAAGTTTTGCGGTCGGTCACAATGACCGGAATATTTTTGTGAAAAACGGAATCGACAATAGGCGTCAAAGGTTCGGCTTCATTGGGCGAAACAATGAGCAGATCGATGTTTTGTTCAAGTAGCTCTTTGATTTGCTGTATCTGCTTTTGGTTATCTCCTCCGGCATCGCGGTAGACAAATTCGATGTCTGGATAAAAAGACAGTTCCCTTCTCATTTCATCCAACATGGTTTCCCGCCAAGCGTCATCACCGATACACTGTGAAAAAGCGATGGTAAACTGCGTATTATTTCCAGTCGGTTGGCAAGAATGGCAGCATAAAAGCATCATGAAAGCAAAAAAAACGTAAAACTTTGACATCCTCGTGTTTTTGAATTTTAATGACAATATACATGAAATTGTTTTTTCTTAACAAAAGAATACAGCTTAGTGTCTATAATACACTTTTTGCTAATGATCCGGATAGGTAACATAATCTAAAGAAATGATACAAAATTCATATATCTAAATATCTGGATTCTTGTAAATGTATTGATACACAGTGTTTTGTGTAATGTTTGTGATGGTTACAAATTTGATATAATAAAATCGCCCATTATTTACGCATAGATAAAGTCCATGTTAATTTTGGATTAATCAGTTGTAAATAAAGTAACATGAACAAAAACACAGTTTTGGCCTGGTCATTCGTCGTGGCGTTGGGCGGATTTTTATTTGGCTTTGATACGGCCGTTATCTCGGGTGCAGAAAAAGCCGTTCAGCTATTCTGGTCGCTCAGCGAATTTCAACACGGGCTGACTATGGCGATAGCGTTAATCGGTACGGTTGCCGGTGCAGCAATGGGCGCTTATCCTTCCGATAAATTGGGTCGTAAAACCACCTTGTTCTTGGTAGCAGCGCTTTATTTTTTCTCAGCGATTGGGACCGCATTAGCACAAGATTGGCACACTTTTATCCTGTTTCGTTTTTTAGGCGGTATTGGGGTAGGCGTATCGTCCGTAACTGCTCCTATATACATATCAGAGATTTCTCCAGCCAAATCGCGAGGGAAGTTGGTAGGACTATTTCAGTTCAACGTGGTGTTAGGAATATTGATAGCATATCTGTCCAACTATTTTATAGGGCAAGGAGGGGAAGAGTCGTGGCGCTGGATGCTTGGTGTACAAGCCTTTCCCTCCCTTATTTTCTTTATCTTGATCTTTTTTGTGCCGGAAAGTCCACGTTGGCTTTTATTACATCGCGGGAAAAAAGAAGAAGCTATGCTTATTATGAAGACGGTCAGCGGAGAGCAGGCAGACAACGATATCGAATTAATATTGAAAAGTCAGCAAGAGAGCCAAAGTAAAGGAGAAGCCCGTTTGTTTTCGAAAGCTAATCGTTTTCCGGTAATATTAGCGATTCTATTCGCCGTATTCAATCAGGTATCGGGCATCAATGCGATTATTTATTATGCGCCTCGTGTATTTGAGATGGCGGGATTAGGGACACAGAGCTCGTTGTTATCTACGGTCGGTATAGGCTTGGTTAACTTTATCTTTACGTTGATTGCCATCAACTTTATCGATAAGGTCGGTCGGCGTAAACTGATGTTTATTGGTTCCATCGGAATGATCGCGTCGCTATCGCTGGTATCGTATGCCTTTTTTTCCGGTCACACAGAAGGTATCGCAGTGACCCTTTATCTCCTATTTTTTATTGCCTTTTTCGCCTTCTCACAAGGAGCAGTTATTTGGGTGTTTATCTCGGAGATTTTTCCGAATGAAGTTCGAGCAAAGGGGCAAACTCTTGGCAGTTTAACCCACTGGGTAATGGCAGCGATCATTACTTTTTGTTTTCCTGCACTTACCGAATTATTAGGAGGGGGATATACATTCTTGATCTTCGCAGGATGTATGCTACTACAGTTGCTGTATGTGTGGAAATTGATGCCGGAAACCAAAGGGAAGTCGCTCGAGGATATGGGGGATGCGAGACCTTTACACTAATTGAAAAAAACATGAAGAGAGAAATATCAAATAGCAAAGGTGTGTGTTTCGGTGAAATACTTTGGGATAACCTGCCTACCGGACGGAAATTAGGTGGAGCGCCGCTTAATGTAGCATATCATTTAAACAAGTTGGGTATCCATACTGACATGCTTACACGTGTAGGTCGGGATGCTGACGGAGAAGATATTATAAGGCTATGTGCGGAATTGGCTATTCCTTTAACGCTTTTCCAAAAAGATAGCAAATATCCAACATCTACAGTAGAAGTTGATATCGACGAAAACAAAGATGTACGTTACGAAATTGTGTTCCCTGTTGCGTGGGATTATATTGCGTTAGGAGAAAAAGAAATAGAAACTGTGAATAAAGCCGATTTTTTTGTATTCGGTAGTTTGTCCACGCGTCATCATGCCAGTTATCAAACGCTTCAAATGCTAATAAAAGTGGCGAATTATAAAGTATTCGATCTTAATCTGCGTGCTCCTCATTATACGAAAGAGCGCATCTTTGAGTTGCTCGGATATGCTGATTTGGTGAAGATGAATGAAGAGGAACTGGGTTTTGTAGCTGCTTGGATGGGATTATCGGATGCGGACACTGATACTGCAAAAGCCGAAGCCGTCATGACTACCTTTAATATTAATGAACTTATCATAACCTATGGGGCGAAAGGTGCTATCTATCATTCTTGGTTAGGAAAATTCTCTTACCATTTCCCCGCCTTGAAGGTGGAGGTGAAAGATACTATTGGCAGCGGAGACTCTTTTCTGGCCGCTTTTCTATCGCAGCGCTGCCGTCAGGACCATCAGAAAACACCTGAGGAAATGTTGGAATTTGCCACAACGCTAAGCGCCTTTGTTACGCAAAGCACGGGGGCATGTCCGAGTTACGACGAGGTTACGATCAATAGGTTTGTATGGTTAAATTCTTTAGACAATACCAAATATTAATAAACTTAAATTTTTTATTCATTAACAAGCAACCAATTATATGTTTACAAAAAAGAGAGCAATCCTGCTTTTGTATGTAGTTCTTTTTTCGGTTACCGGGTTTGCACAGCAGGTAACGCTTCAAGGGAGGGTAACAGACAGCAGTACAGACGTGCCCATAGTGGGCGCATCTTTAGTGGTCAGGGAAACGCAGCAGACCACACAGACGAATGAAAAAGGAGAATTTACGTTGTCGCTACCAAACGGTAATGTTTCTCTCGAGATATCCTATGTAGGATACGAACCGCAAACCGTAGCCACAGGAACCGCAAGATTTCTGGTAATTCGTCTGACCAGTATTGAACAGGCGCTGGAGGAAGTGATAGTTACGGGCTACCAAACCGAGCGCAAGAAGGATTTGACCGGCGCGGTTTCCGTCGTAAATGTGACGGAAATGATGAAAGCGCCCGAAAACAATCCAATTAAAGCTTTACAAGGACGTGTTCCGGGCATGACCGTAACGGCAGATGGTAACCCCAGCGGCGCGGCTACGGTACGGATGCGTGGGATCAGCTCCTTAAATAGCAGCCAAGACCCATTATACGTTATTGATGGTGTGCCTACTCAGGGAGGAATGCATGAGTTGAATTCGAACGATATCGAGAGTATACAGGTATTGAAGGATGCCTCTTCTGCAAGCATTTATGGTTCACGGGCAGCAAACGGTGTTATTGTTATCACGACCAAGCGAGGAAAATCAGGCGATCCGAAGCTCACTTTTGATGCCTATGCGACAAGCACCTTTTTTAACAACCGGATGGAAGTGCTCAATGCACAGGAATACGGACAAGCGATGTGGCAGGCCATGATGAATAGCGGAGCCAATCCGAATAGCAATAATATCGGTTATCAGTTTGATTGGAGTAACAATGCCGACGGTCAGCCGCAGCTGGATCATATTTATGTATCTCAATTTCTGGACAGCAGACAGACGATGCGCGCCTCGGATACGGATTGGTTTGATGAGGTGTCTAAACCGGGGTTGATTCAATCGTATAATGCTTCATTTAGTTCAGCAACCGACAAAAGCAGTTCATTTTTCTCGTTGGGGTATTTTCATAATAACGGAACGCTGAAGCATACGAATTTTAAACGTATATCGGCTCGTTTGAATACCGACTATAAGTTTTTTGATGGGAAACTGGTTGTAGGAGAAAACTTCACGGTGAATAATACGGGAGAAGTTCAGGCGCCGGGGGACGTACTGGATCTTTCATTAAAAGCGTTGCCCGTTATTCCGGTGCATACCGTGGATGGTATCGGTTGGGGAGGCCCTTCTCAAGGGATGAATGACCGACATAATCCTATGCGATTGCTTTACGACAATCGGAATAATGCCTACAATTATTGGCGGCTTTTCGGAAATGTCTATGCAAATTTAGAGATTATCAAGGACTTGCATGTAAGAACCAGTTATGGTGTTGACTATGGCAATTTTTATAAACGTCACATGGAAGTTTCCTATCAATCCGGTTTTTTGAACAATAATAGAACGGGCGTCAACATGGAACAAAGCCATGGGATGAAATGGACTTGGTCAAATACCGCGAATTATAGAAAAACAATAGAGAAGCATGTTTTCGATATATTAGGTGGTATGGAGATGAATAGGCAACGGGACCTATCCTTTAATGCATATACCGCCGGAGAAGGCGCTTTCGTTATTGAAACACCGGAATATATGTGGCCAGGCGTCAGTACCGGAACAGCTGCAGTAGGTGGCGGTTCGACAGGTTTTTCTTTGCTTTCTTATTTCGGAAAAGTAAACTACGTATTTGATGATCGTTACCTAGCTTCTTTTACTGTTAGACACGACGGGTCTTCACGCTTCGGAAAAAACAATCGTTTTGCAACCTTTCCTGCGGTAACAGCAGGTTGGCGTATTTCAGAAGAGCGTTTTATGGAAAGCACTAAAAGCTTTATTTCTGACGTAAAGCTACGGGTAGGTTGGGGTCAGACCGGAAATCAAGGTATCGATAACTTAGCGACCTATGCACTCTTTGTACCGGAATATGGTGTCGCCGACCCGACCTGGGATATCGTAAATGGAACAGCTTATGACTTGGCAGGAAACGGATCGGGGATTTTACCATCGGGATATCGCAAGATCCAGACCCAAAACGATGATTTGAAATGGGAGACAACAACACAAACCAATATCGGTCTCGATTTTTCACTTTTCGGACAGAACTTGTTCGGCTCGGTTGATTGGTACGTGAAAGCCACCAAGGATATGTTGATTAATCCTGCTTACATCGGTGTGGTGGGTGAAGGCGGCTATCGTTGGGCAAATGGTGCTTCCATGGAGAACAAAGGTATTGATGTGACCACTGGTTATCGTAACAAGACGGCTTTTGGCCTGGACTATGAATTAACGGGGGTTATTTCTGCTTATAAAAATAAGATAACGCATTTGCCGGAAGCGGTGGAAAACTCATATGGTGGCCGTCAAGGCGATAACATTATTGGCCGTCCATTGGGATCGTTCTACGGATTCGTAACAGATGGTATTTTTCAAAACCAAGATGAAGTGAATGCACATGTTAACCAGACAGGTAAAGGTATCGGACGTTTACGTTATGTGAATGTTTATGATGCCGACAACGAAATTACCGATCTTGACCGGACCTGGATTGGCAATCCACACCCTGATTTTTCGTACAGCTTGAATGCAACACTCAAATATAAAGGATTTGATCTCTCCGCTTATTTTCAAGGCGTACAAGGTATTGATGTCGAAAACTGGTTAAAAAAGCAGACGGATTTCTGGAGTGTAGACGATGTAAATTCAAATAAAGGAAGACGCTTGTTGAATGCTTGGACACCGCAAAACAGCGGTTCCGATATTCCGGCGTTACAAACAACCAATAACAATGACGAAGGCCGTCTTTCTACCTATTATATAGAAAATGGTTCATATTTAAAATTACGCAATTTGTCGCTTGGGTATACGCTTCCTACAGATATGGTTTCGCAATTGCGCATGAGCCGTCTGCGTTTCTATGTGACCGGACAAAATCTATTCACGGTAAAGTCAAAGGCATTTACAGGGGTAGACCCTGAAAATGTGGGATGGGGTTACCCTATTCCAACAACCTGGACGGCAGGATTGAATGTCATATTTTAATCATTAGAAGACAAACGTTAATCATTATTACACCATGAAAAGAGCATTTAATAAAATAGTTACGATGGTTTTTGCCACTGGTTTGTTAGCCGGTTGCGCCGATTTCCTGGACGAAACACCCAATGGGGTGCTGAGTTCAGATCAGGTAAATGACGTGGATAGGCTACTTACTGCAACCTACTCGGCTTTGGGAAACGATCACTACGATGTACCTTTTAGCTTATGGCCTTATGGTACGGTTCGCTCGGATGACGCCTATAAAGGTGGCTCTGGTCCGCAGGATATACAGGTTTTTCATTTCTTGGAAGTATCCAATAATATCATGACCAATTTTGGTGAGGTAGACCGTCTATGGTTTCAATGTTACCTTTCCATCTCCCGTGCGAATACGACAATCCGTACGATACACGAAGCTGGTGACTTTGAGGGTAAAGAAGTAAAACTAGCAGAAGCTCGTTTTTTGCGGGGACATTTTTACTTTATGCTTAAAATCCTGTTCAAATATGTACCCTATATAGACGAAAATACACCGATCGACAGTTATGAGACCGTGTCCAATCGGGAACTGTCGAACGATGAGCTTTGGCAGAAAATCGTTGATGACTTTCAATATGCTGTAGATCATTTACCTCCGACACAAACGGAGATCGGGAGGGCTAATCAGACGGCTGCTGCTGCATACCTAGCAAAAGCTTATTTGTATAAAGCATATAGGCAAGGTGATCCGGAGCGAAATACCGTCACAGGAATTGATGCGGCAGACTTGGAAAAAGTGTTGCAAAACACACAGATCGTGTTATCTTCGGACTACAGCCTGGAAGCCGATTTTGCCTTCAATTTTTTACCCGGTAGTTATGAAAATGGTAAAGAAGCTATATTTTCCGTACAATATTCGAAGGACGATGGAACGAAATTCGGACGGGTAAACCTGTCGGATGTCCTTTCGGTACCGATGGGGTTAGGTTGTTGTGATTTTAAAAAACCAAGCCAGAGTTTGGTCAACGCTTTCCGTACAACGGGCAATGGGTTACCGATAGAAAATTACAATACATTGGATAACTACAGTAACACAGAAAAATACGATCCAAGACTTTTCCATACGGTAGCCATCCCGGGTTTACCTTATAAATACAATACAGACCGTTTGTATGAAGAAAGTTGGAATCGTAACCCGGCAGATTATTCTGTATACGCTTCGTTAAAAGAAAATGTAGACCCCGACTGCGATTGTTTTGTACCGATGGTTCCTTTCTATGCCAATACCAAAAATCGGATTCTGATTCGTTTCGCTGATGTCTTATTGATGCGGGCTGAGGCACTTATCGAACTACATCGTCCTCAAGAAGCTTTGCCTTTAATCAATGAGATACGCGCCCGTGCAAAAAGTAGCATGCAGTTCACAGGTTACACCAGCGACAAGACACTTATTGAGACTTATAGAGACGGTGTGAATATTAACTGGAGTGAATCAGTCGCCCGGGAAGCACTACGATGGGAGAGACGGCTGGAATTGGCTATGGAAAACGAACGTTTTTTTGATTTGGTGCGTTGGGGCGTAGCCGAGCAGACTATGAACGCTTATTACAATGCGGAACGGTCGCGACGGTCTTATTATGCTTCCGCACAGTTTGCAGCGAATAAGCACGAGTACCTGCCTATTCCCGAAGCACAGATTAGGTTAAGTAAGTATCTGTACCAACAGAATCCTGGATATTAAAAAGAGGGTTTGGAAAATAAAATCGTATGAACACTTTAAAAATAATCATCAATATAGGACTGGTTCTACTACTCGGCGGGCTTTTTAATGCCTGCAAGCAAGAAGTAGCCGATTCGCTGGATTTGAATGCTGATGTCCATGTGCTGGCGTTTAAAGTAGCCCATGTTAATGGCGTCGTAGATAACGAAACCGGAACAATCACGGTTCTAGTTCCAGCGGGTACCGATTTATCCGCTGTCGCACCTGTTATCGATTTGCCTGCCAATGCAGCAATAAAGCCAGCTTCCGGAGTTGCGCAGAATTTCCAGTTTTCTGCTAGTTCGCCAGTAATATACCGTGTGTATAATGGAAATGTATTCCAGACGTATCGCGTAATAGTTAAGGAAATCAAAGCCGAAATAACAGCTTTTCGTATCGGGAACCGTACCGGTATGATCAACCAAAATGATAACAGTATTGTCATTTATTTACCCGAGGGTACCGATCTGACCCAGCTTAGCCCGATGGTAGAATACACCGACGGGGCAGAAATATCTCCGGCACAAGGAAACTATGTTGATTTCAGTTCGCCGGTAACCTATACGTTGTCGTATATGGGAGAAACGTTCAGCTATACAGCCACGGCAATAATAGGAGATGAGCCGAAGCAGCCGTTGATCATCTTCAACGGTGAAAACATTGCCCCCCAATGGGCGGATTTGGGAACGGCGGTTGAAAACCAAAGTAACAACCCTAAAACCGATGGAATCAATGCTTCACCTTTATGTGTTTCCATGGTGCGAAATGCAGTTACAGGAGAAGGATGGCATGGAGGAGCACTTTGGAACGAGAACAAAGTAAACATCGATCCTGCCGAATACAACCGTTTCTCCATTATGGTGCTTAAACAGGTGGCTGGAGATGTGCAGCTTGAAATACAATCTGATGGCGAAAACAATAAGGATTGGTTAAGAGCATGGTATTCCGAAGATCATCTCGGTGAATGGCAGGAGTTGATATTTGAAATTCCTGCGAATCGCACAGCGATCATTAATAATATCCTGGTGATGCCGCATGAGCACCCTAACGGCTCGCCTCTAGCTTTCGAAACACAGCGGATGTATTGGGACGAATTGAAAGCATTTCCTAAAGAATAACGATATGAAAGCAATGATAGGCCTATTTCCATTTTTATTCTATGTACACCTGCTGACAGGGTGCAAAAACAATGAGATACCTGCTCCGACCGATCCAGAACCCGACCCCACGGTTGATATGTCTATAACATGCAGTAACAAGCAAGAAGCCGGCGGATATCAGCTGTTTTATAAACCACAACAGGGCTTTGTGGGTGATCCGATGCCTTATTTCAATGCGGATGACAATAGATTTTACTTGTTCTATCTGTATGAAAATGCAAATCATCATCCTATTTATCTGACAAGATCTGCTGATTTTGCATCTTTTGAAGGTTTTACAGAAATCATACCTTCTGGAGCGATAGGAAGTCAAGAAGAGTGGATAGGCACGGGAAGTTTTATAAAAAAAGATAATACGTACTATAGCTTTTATACCGGGCATAATGCCCATCTGAATCCAGCTGAAAAAGTGATGATGGCTACGTCATCGGATATGCTAAATTGGACGAAACAACCGGGAGCAGCCTTCCAAGCACCGGGCGGATATGATCAAAATAACTTCCGAGATCCCCATGTTTATTGGGACGAAACGCGTAATAGCTATGTGATGCTGGTTACGACCCGTAAAGATGGTAAAGGGACACTTGCACGTTTTACATCTCCGGACTTGAGCAACTGGTCACTCATCGAGCCTTTAGTAGCAACAACGTCTGACCATCCCGGAAAGCACGAAATAGAAACGGATTCGGAAATATTGGAATGCCCGGATATATTTAAAATGGATAACCAATGGTACCTAACGTTTTCCCGTGTTAATCGTGATGAGCATCGTAAAACCTTTTATCGGATTTCGGATTCGCCCGATGGTCCGTGGAGGATTTGTCGTGATGCGGATGGACATCACGAGACGTTTGATGGGTTATACCTATATGCCGGAAAGACGGCGAGTAACGGCACTACACGTTACCTATCGGGATGGTGTTCTACCGGACAGACGGTAAATAGCAATAACGAGTTGCACTGGTCTGGATCATTGATATCGCATAAATTGATAAAACAGCCGAGCGGTAAGCTGTATCCAGCTATTCCCGATGCCGTGGATGCAAAGTTTAATACAGAAGTGGCTTTTGCCCAGATAAAATCAGAAGGCAATGTTTCAAACGATGCGAATACTTTTACAATCAGTACCTCGTCTTCTAATCGGAGTTATGTGTTATTCAATCGAAATAGGGAACCGGTAAAGATTTCGATGAAAATAGATGCGTCACAATCGGAACGTTTTGGTTTTTCATTCGGGGCGTGTGATGATCTGTCAGAGGTTTATAGTGTATCTTTTGACTTGACTTCATCCAATCGTTGGGGGATGCCTTCTCTATTTATGCATCAGGAAAACAGGAATGCTGTAACGAAGAAAGAACTCAACTTTACACCGCTCGTTGTTCCTGCAAACAGAGTGTTTGATATCAAGATCGTCATCGAAAACTCGGTTTGTGTGGTCTACGTAAATAACAACGTTGCATTTACTAATCGTATTTACAAAATGAATGAAAATCCTTGGGCTATTTTTTCCGATCACGGAACAATAAGAATATCGGGAATGGCCGTAATAAAATCCTAATGTTTAATGAACTACTTTTATAAACAAATTATTAAAGGAATAACGATGAATAAATTAACAATTGGGATATTGGCTTTTGCTCTAATCGGATGTGGACCACAGCAAACTTCCACAAAGCAAAACCAGCAGATCGATAGTTTGGAAGACTATCGCCCGGCTTATCACTTTTCTCCCAAAAATGGCTGGATGAACGACCCCAACGGTCTGGTTTATCTGAATGGAACCTACCACTTGTTTTTCCAACATAATCCGGATGATACGAAATGGGGTCCCATGCACTGGGGACATGCTACGAGTACGGATTTAGTACATTGGGAAGAGCAGGAGATTGCGCTTTTTCCCGACAGCTTGGGAACAATTTTCTCAGGAAGCGCGGTTATCGACAAAGATAATACCGCAGGTTTTGGCGCAAACGCGTTAGTAGCTATATATACCAACCACAGCCACGAAATTGAGGATCAGAAAACCGGATTGCACCAAACCCAAAGTATCGCTTATAGTTTGGACCAAGGTAAAACGTGGACGAAGTATGAAG
Source organism: Sphingobacterium allocomposti (assembly GCF_008124885.1). Lineage (GTDB taxonomy): Bacteria > Bacteroidota > Bacteroidia > Sphingobacteriales > Sphingobacteriaceae > Sphingobacterium > Sphingobacterium allocomposti. The sequence continues at coordinate 131,961 of NZ_VNHX01000007.1, read as the reverse complement.
GGAATCCCGTATTGCCCAATCCAGGCATTTGGGATTTTCGCGACCCTAAGGTGATGTGGCATACCGAAACAAAACAATGGATCATGACGTTGGCTACTAAGCAATCCATAACCTTTTATGGTTCCAAAAATCTGAAAGCTTGGGAAAGATTAAGCGAGTTTGGTGAGGGAATAGGTGCACATGGAGGCGTGTGGGAGTGTCCGGATTTATTGCCGTTCTCTACAGCTGAAGGCGAGAAATGGGTGTTATTAGTTAGTATCAATCCCGGTGGACCGAACACCGGCTCGGCTACGCAATATTTTGTCGGAGATTTTGATGGCAAAACATTCACAAGCGAACACAACGATATCCGTTGGATGGATTACGGTCCCGACAATTACGCGGGGGTAACTTTTTCGAATACCGGCGACCGCAAGTTGCTGATCGGCTGGATGAGCAACTGGGAATATGCAAACGATGTTCCGGCCTCCACCTGGCGAAGCGGAAATACGGTTGTACGGGAACTGGGCTTGGCGAAAGAGGGCGATAAATGGCTGTTAACCTCTATGCCCGTTTCGGAAATTGACAAGGTAAGCGAAGTAACGACCAAAGTCAAGTCGGTAGAATTAGTTAATGAAACTGATTTAAGTGACGCTATCGCTTCACTCCAAAATACCTTTGACGCATCGTTTACGTTGAATAAAGCTACCGGCTTCCAGGTAACGTTATCGAATGAAGATGGGGAAGCTTTGGTGTTTGGTTACGATGCAGATCGACAGCAGTATTTCATTGACCGTTCAAAAGCCGGGAATACGAATTTCAGCGACAAATTTATCCATCGCCCCGTTGCATCGCGATTGGTTCAAGGAGGTAAGTTGGGCATTCGCTTTTTAGTAGACCGCAATTCTATAGAGTTGTTTGCCGATGGAGGCATAAGTAATATGAGTGCCCTGTTCTTTACTAAGAAGCCATTTACAAAGTTAAAGGTAGCCGCGCATGAAGCCAACACAATAGAGAATTTTCGGGTGAAGGTGATACGCTAAAAGCAAAAGAACAAGAATAAGATGACGATGTTTTTCCAAAAAAACATTGTCATCTTTGTTCCTCCGGATTATGGGATTAGCAATGTTATCGAATTGATTTTCGCAGCGGAGTGTTCCAGCACCTTGGTATTACGCGGTGAGAAAACGTGGCTTTTTTACCTTCCCAGCACTTCGCGTATCCCTGTCTCGTAAGACGTTGGTACAAAGCCAAAAGCATCACAGAATTTGCTGCTGTCAAAGAAATAATCCCTGTCGTATTGATAGTTCATCTCGATGACTTCTTTGATCGTCCGGTTGAATAGTCCGCCTAGCGAAAGGAGAAACGGTGTCAGCACGGTATATGAGGCCTTTGTGCCCGCTATGGAAGCGGCCAGCTCGACAAAGGCCTTTCCGGTTAAGCGCTCCCCTGAGGTGGGGAGGTGCCACACCTGTTGGTACGCGCTGTCGGTGTTCCCGAGGAGAGCAGTTGCTTTGGCGGCGTCGGGTGTGTAGGTGAAAGAATGGATCTTGTGTGCATCGGCCAGCCAGCTCGGTTTTTTTCGTTGTGAAACGCTGTTCAGTACCAGCGTATTGAGTATCCCGTTTTTCGAGTCCGGACCATAAAAGTCGGCCGATCGGGCGACCAACGCCTGCAGCCCCTGCTGTTCCATGGCTTGCTGCAGGAGCTCGAGCACCTGGAGGCGTACCCGGCCTTTCCTTGATATGGGGTTCGTGGCGCTTTCTTCCGTCATGTTCGATACCGCCTCGGGATCATATAGGTACACATTATCAAAAAATACCAGCCTACAGCCGTGCTTCCTGCAGGCATCAATCACATTTTGCATGATTAACGGCCATTGCCGCTCCCAGATGCGGCTGTCGTATTTCAGACCGACTGTCAGATAGGCCACTTCGGCACCCGTAACGGCGCGGTCTACCTGTTTGGCATCCAGCAGATCGGCAGGGAAACATTCATCGCCTGGATTGACCGGCTTCGGATGTCGTGCCACCAGCTTGATTTGGGATGTATAAGAATTTAGTTCTTTTGCCAATAGCGTGCTGATATCGCCTCCGGCTCCTAGTATAACTTGCATGAGTATATGTTTACTATGCAAAGCTACGGGCTAATAGGCAGCAAAACGATGATCCTGGTTAAGATTTTGAGATCCGCAACATTCTCTTCCGTATGCGGCTGAGGCTTTCCGGCGCAACGCCTAAATACTGGGCGACGTAACGCTGTGGAACCCGTTGCAGGATGTCGGGTCTGGCCTGCACCAGCTCCCTGAACTGTTGCTCTGGGGGCTGTGAGAGCATGGATTGAATACGCCTGATGTTATCGGTAGCCACCATTTCGATAACGCGGCTAAAAAATGCGGCAATGCCAGCAGAGTGGCGCATGCAAGCCGCGGCATCTTCACAGGTCATGACGAGGCATTCCGTGGCCTCAAGGGCCACAATGTTTGTTGTCGCTTTAATCTGCTTGGAAAAACTCTCGAGATCCGTCAGGAAGTCGGTCTCGAAAGCAAAGTTGCACGTCTTCTCGACACCTTTTTCATTGAAGAAGAACTGTCGCAATGTGCCTTTCTCAATGAAGAACACCTCGTGGGCTACATGGCCTTCCTCCAGCAGCAGGCTGTTCTTTTTGTAAGACTTTCGTTTAAAGAACGAGTAGCAGTACTCGGCATCTTGCTGCGAGATCGGCGTATACCTTCGGGCAGCTTCCAAAAATGTTTCCATAGCTTAAAAGTAAGCAATAACAGCAACTATATCTAACAATAAACAAGGCGGGCCAACTAGAACAGCTAAAAGAGATCCGACAGGCTCTGGCGGCCCGGGCCGGGCCCTATCCATCGCGGAAATAGAAAAAGGCGCATTCACTTTTTTATGGCACCTCGATTTTGATAGAATAGACGGCAGTGCCTATATTTGGGGTATCGGCGTTCCGAATACACCAAATGGAGAGATAATGATACAACGAGAGTTCGCAGACCGCGCAAAACAGCTGTTAGAAACGGACGATAATGTTATTGGACTGGCGGCCGCCGGTTCTTGGATAACAAATGAGCTGGATGAATTTTCCGACCTGGACCTGATCATCGTGACGGAAAAGAAAATCTCCGATAATAAAGACCTGATGGTAAATTATGCAAAAAGACTGGGCGATTTTCTGTCAGGGTTTACCGGAGAGCATGTCGGCGAACCTAGAGTGCTTATCTGTCTCTACGATAATCCGCTTCTGCATGTTGATATTAAATTTCTGACGCTCGACGAATTTCATCATCGTGTCGAGACGCCTATATTATTACTTGATAAAGGTAAGCAGCTTGAACGGGCGCTTTGCAACTCACAGGCCGCCTTTCCGTACCCGGACTACCAGTGGATTGAAGACCGGTATTGGACGTGGGTACATTATGCGTTGCTGAAAGTCGGAAGAGGCGAGTATCTGGAAGCGTTCGACTTCCTCGGTTTTCTACGGATGGTCGTATTCGGGCCATTACTGCATATTAAGAACAAAGCGCTGCCAAGAGGAGTGAGGAAGGTGGAGACTGCTTTAAGCAGCGAGGATTTCGGCCAGCTAAAACTCACTATTCCAACTTACGGTAAGCAGCCGTTACTGGAAGCGTTGCGAAATGCCGTATCGTTATACCGACAACTGCGGACCAGTCTTTACGGCAGTCACGTGCAGTTGCAAGTTAGAACAGAGGAGCAGGTAATGCGCTATTTTGACAAGATCGAACGTGAACTTTAGCGCGCGCGGGTTATAAGATATAATCTAGGCAGCGGCGGGTAGGAAACCGTCTGACAGGTGTTAAAAAGGGGTTAATGGCCTTGCGGAATGCTGTTTTTCAATTAGTTTTATATAAAACTAATTGAAATTGAAGGGATTACATTTGTTGTTGCTGTTGCTTACCATGGGCCGCACATCTTTTGCGCAGGATCTGAAGGGAACAATCAAAGATAAATACTCAGGCATTTATCTTCCGGGCGTCGCTGTCAGCGGAACCTCCCGCACCGCGTATTCTGACATCTATGGCCGATTTATATTGCCGGACGTCAGTCCCGGCGACACCATAACCTTTTCTTTAGTCGGGTACCGGGCGCATAAGGAGTTTATCCATGGCATACATGCGGGACACCTCGACGTTTATATGGAGCAAACATCCATTCTGCTGGATGCGGTGGAGGTGGTGGCATCAAGAAACTATACGATGGACTCCTTAAAACTTCGACAGGAGTTTGCTGAAGCATTCAATTACAGGAAGCCGGGATTTAAAGGTGTTTTCGTGCCGAAGGACTACTCCGGTGCTCCGCGCCCCTATTACCAGGCTAATAGCAGTACCGCGTCATTAATTAGCATTGATGTGCTTTCCGTTGTATCATTATTGGGAAAAAGACAGTCCCCTCAGTCCAGACTGCAAAAAGTTCTGTTAAAGGAGGAAGACGAAAGATATGTTGACAACATGTTCTCGAAGCCTACGGTTCAAAGGCTGACCGGTCTGGAGGGGGAATCCTTACAAACTTTCATGCAGTTATACCGCCCATCTGCTGATTCTGTCCGAAGGATGTCGGAGTACGACGTTATTTTGTATATTAAAAACAGTTATAATGAATATCTGAACCGAAGGAGGTGATCACCCGCAGCGCTGTGTCGACGTAATAACCAATACGGGATTGTCACCGGTCTTTTAAGCACAAAAATTCGCAAGGAATAGAACGCCACCACTCTCGTCGGCTCCGGTCCGTCGGGGTGATAATATGTTATATTATAGCTGTATGCATCCTCTCTGGATAGAAAGAAAAGCTGCCGGAAAGGGAGATAAGGCCTTCTTGTGGCAAGGAACTATTGTAAATTTTATCCAATTGTAATAAAATTTGCTTTTTTTTGAAAGCGCATCCTAAATTTATATTTCCGGCCGGAAGTTGGAAAAAAGGCAAACAATATCACGGATAAAGAGCCGGAGTTCGGGGTAAAAATATGGTTTTTTTGAATTATTATCAATATCAATGACATTCATCATGCGGAAAATAGAGCGTAACATTACTCAAAAATACAGTGCTGGCTTGGATTGCCGCATGAGCGCAGGTCCGCGGGAGCAGCGGTATGTCCGGTGCTGGGCAATGGCAGCATAACGCAGCGCAGATCTAAAATGACGCCGGCTTCCCGAGTTGCCGGCTTTTTTGTGCTTATACACCCCAAAATGGCCGTGGTCAAATAAAAAATCGAACGTTCGTTTTTAAAAGTGGCCATGGTCATTTTACAAAAACGAAGTTTGAGTTGGAAAAGTGGCCGTGGTCATTTAGTTTTTGACGAATATCCGCCGTTTTATACGTCAGTTTTCGTCTAAAACCCCATTTGTTTCACCTTTCATAGGGTTAAAATGCCATATTCTCCGTCCTTTACTTGATGTCCAACGCGCGGCTGACTTCCATAGGAAAGTCCGATTCTATAACGGTCGCCCCGTCTTCTTGTATAGCACGATAAGCTTGAGCTCTTTCTGATGCGTCCCCATGCTTGTCGTATGAGGACGAGGCACTGATCATTGCCCGTATGCCCATTGCAGAAAGCTTCCGGTAGAGTGCTTTGTTCGCAGGGGTTATCTGAGAACCGATGTACACGATCATATGACGCATTTCAAGTCCCGAATCGATGTACTGCTGTAAAGCCTGCTCGGTTTTTGCATGAACGGAGAGCATCTGGTCGGGGAAATGGTTGCGGTAGAATAGCGCTTCTGCAGGTGAATGTACTGTTACCATAACGAGGTTTGCGACGCCGAGGTCGCGTAGCAGTTTGGCCATAACCGGCAAAGGGACGTCTTTTTTGTCTAGATTCAATATGGTTTTGCCGGTCGCCCAGGCGATAGCTTCCTTCAATGTAGGAATACGGCAATCAGTCAGCTGCCCGTTTCGGTCCTTCAGCCGCAAGGATTTTACTTCGTCCCAGGTCCTATCGGCGAGCTTACCCGTACCGCTGGTTGTCCGATCTAGCGTGGCATCGTGCATGAGCACAATTACGCTGTCTTTCGTCAGACGGGGGTCGACTTCGAAAAAAGCGAAATGATGCGACAATACGGTGTCGAAAGCTTCGATCGAGTTCTCGGCGAGCCCACTCTCCGTGCTGCCCCGATGGCCGCTGATAATGACCTGCGGCCCCTTGTCTAGCGAGAAAAAGGATGCCAGGTCGTTGATGTCGGAAAACCGCTTCCCGTGGTCAGCAGTGGCTGTCTGCCCATATAGTGATCGGGGGAGCACAAGGTTGCTCCATAAAAGAAGATAGAAGATAAAAGAGGCTATGCCGTTGTTTGTCCGCGCTGTGGTCATATCAAAGTAGCTGTGTACGATCTTCCGGTTTCGCCCATTTACGCAACCGCTGTGGCCGATCTGCCGAAACGACGGCGGATACCGCAGCCGGCATACACCGATAGCTAAGAGAAGCCGGAATGGATCTATAGTCGTATTCTGTTGTTGCAGAGGAAGGGATCGAACCTTCAGTTACTCCCATACGCCATTGAGTGCTCTGCTGGTGTTTCTCCACGAAACTTCCGCAAAGGTAGCTATTTATCCTGACGGTGCCCAGCTTTACAAGAATGGTAACAATTTTTTATTTTCTATTTAATGTACTTTGCACTACCTTTAAATAGAAAACGGGCTAATTAGCGTATAAAATCACTGTAGTGTCTGACAACCAACACTGTTGATCGTCGCGGTTTGCAACGGAGAAATGCCGGTTTTCTCTTAATTGTGAATGAGAAAACAAAACGTGCTATCCGGCTATTTATTATATACAGAGAATTGAGTTATGAAGCTACTAAACGATAAGCCGTCAGGGGACAAATTCCGTTCTATTGAAGAGCGGGAAGGACGTTTTCTAGCTTTAGTCCGCGCCACTTCCGATATCGTGTTCAGCATGAGTCCTGACTGGAGCGTAATGACTTCGCTTGCGGGACGGGGTTTCCTTTCAGACGCGAACCAGCCAATTGTTGACTGGATGGTGAGATACATCCCGCCCGACGACCATAACAGCGTGGCTGCCGCCATTCAGCGGGCTTCGGAAAGGCGCATGATGTTTGAATCGGAACATCGGGTGCTTCGCGCGGATGGCTCGGTGGGATGGACGTTGTCGCGCGCTGTCCCTGTTTTTAATGATGACGGGGAGGTCGTCGAGTGGTTTGGTACGTCGACTGATATCACGGAGCGCCGGAAGGTCGAGCAGGAGTTGCGTCAGGCCAAAGAGGATTCGGAGCAGCAAAAGCGTGTATACGAAGCTATTGCTTCGGGAACGCCGGATCTTATTTACGTATTCGACCTGGAGTACCGTTTTACCTATGCAAATGATGCCCTGCTGACCATGTGGGGAAAAACATGGGACGAGGCCATCGGCAGGCGGCTGACAGAAAACGGATACGAGGACTGGCATGCAGCAATGCACGAACGCGAAATTGATCAGGTAAGGGCTACCAAGCAGCCGATCCGCGGGGAAGTCTCTTTTCCTCATGCTGTGTTGGGACGTCGCATTTACGACTATATTTTTACGCCTGTATTGAATGATGAGGGAGAGGTAACGGCAGTGGCCGGGACCACGCGCGATATTACTGATATCCGGAAAGCGGAGATGGCCGTCTCGGAGAGCGAGGTGCGGTTCCGTATGATGGCTGAAGGAATGGACGTGTTGATTGTGTTAACCGATGACCAGGGGCGCGAGATCTACTTCAATAAGCGTTGGGAAGCGCTTCTGGGGACACCCGTGGCTTTTCTCCATAAGGGCGCCTGGCTCAATCACGTTTTCGTTGAAGATAGAAAGGCGTTAACGGAGATGCTGGCTACTGGTACATCGGAACAGAAGCAGTGGCAGTGCGAATTCCGGCTGACGGATTGCAGCGAGGAGAACCGATGGCTGCTCGCGCGGAGTCTTCCACGGTTTCTTGCCGACGGTTCGTTTGCGGGCTCTGTTATTTCGGCGGTCGACATCACGGAGATGAAGGCGGATGAGCAGCGAAAAAACGATTTTATCAGTATGGTGAGCCATGAGCTGAAGACCCCGTTGACTTCGGCGTTGGGCTATATCCAGATATTGCAAAGACGGACACAGAAAAACGGAGATACTTCAGAGGAGAGCCTGCTGCGCTCAACTGCGCGGCAGCTGAGCAAAATGACAAACCTAATCAACAGCTTTTTGAATGTATCCAGGCTCGAGTCTGGAAAGCTTTTCCTTGAAAGGCAGGTGTTCGACATGGCTATACTTCTGAAGGAGCTGGAAGCGGAAATTAAAACGTCGGGGCCAAAGCACCGGTTTACTTTCGACGCTGCGGACGCCATCTGGGTTACCGGAGACAGGGAGAAGATCGGGCAGGTGATCCAGAACCTTGTCAGTAATGCCGAGAAATATTCGCCACAGCAGTCGTCGATCTGCGTATCGTGCGCGGAGGATGGGGACCGCGTATTGCTGCGCGTAACCGACGAGGGATTCGGGCTAAATCAGGAAGATATCCCAAAAATATTCGAGCGCTTTTATAGGATTGAGAGTGATAAGACGAAATCCGTTTCGGGATTTGGAATAGGCCTTTACCTATGTAGCGAGATTATCAGGGCGCATGGCGGAGAGATCGGCGTGGAAAGTACACTAGGGAAGGGAAGTAGTTTTTATTTCTCACTACCGAGGGGAGAGCGGGGGTGTTAGGAGTTAGATGTGAGATATTAGACGTGAGATATGAGATATGAGATATGAGAAGTGAGTAATTTGGAGTTAGAATAGTTAGTTAGAAGTTAGAAGTGAGATTTGAGAGTGTAGGTTTGCGGCTTATAGCTGAGACGCAAGATCTTGCGTCTCCACAGCCATCTGCCATTAGCTATTAGCCTCTCGCTTTACAACTTTACAAATCAACGCCTTTACGGCTTATAGCCATCTGCTATCTGCCATTAGCTATTAGCCTCTCGCTTTACGACTTTACAAATCAACGCCTTTACGGCTTATAGCCATCTGCTATCTGCCATTAGCTATTAGCCTCTCGCTTTACAACTTTACAAATCAACGCCTTTACGGCTTATAGCCATCTGCTATCTGCCATTAGCTATTAGCCTCTCGCTTTACGACTTTACAAATCAACGCCTTTACGGCTTATAGCCATCTGCTATCTGCCATTAGCTATTAGCCTCTCGCTTTACAACTTTACAAATCAACGCCTTTACGGCTTATAGCCATCTGCTATCTGCCATTAGCTATTAGCCTCTCGCTTTACGACTTTACAAATCAACGACTTTACAGCTTAGAGCCATCTGCTATCTGCCATTAGCTATTAGCCTCTCGCTTTACAACTTTACAAATCAACGCCTTTACGGCTTAAAGCCATCTGCTATCTGCCATTAGCTATTAGCCTCTCGCTTTACGACTTTACAAATCAACGATTTTACAGCTTAGAGCTATCTGCCATCGGGCTTTTTATTCGACCCCGTCAGGGTCGTGTAATTGGGCACACGGTTTTCTATTGAAATATGACCTCTACGAGGTCAATCTTTTGCACTTAGAGCCACGGTTTTATATCTTCACGACTTTACGAATCAACGATTTTACAGCTTAGAGCCATCTGCTATTAGCCATCTGCCGCTATCGTCGTCCCTTCTCGATGACGGAATTTTGCACGTTTTTAAGCGCGATTGTCAACCTTACGAACGAAGGTGACGCAATCTATACTTTACACTTAATGAGGGCGCGATCTATTCTTTTAGGACGTTGAAGATCGCGCCCCCGTTCCTCTCTGCGAGGAATAAAAAAGCTATTTCTTCGTATTGATAATAACCGCCTTCACATAATTGCTCCGGCGCCCGCCCGGCGTAACAACTACAGCCTTAAATATCCGTTGTTTGTTCTCCGGTACCGTGATCTTGACTTCTTTGGTGAATTCTAAATCCAGCTCCGACGGATCGTAATCGTCTAGCGTGTAATAAATTTTTGCACCCTCGACGGACGGTTTCAGATCCCTAATCGTATATTCCGACGCATAAATAATGGTGTCTTTAAGACCATACACTTCGGGAACGCGGTATACAGTTTCTGTCTGATCGAGCTTTGCCAGATGACGGGCAGCACGGTTTTCCGAAAAGTCTTTCCAGTCTTTTCGTTCCGGCGCGGTCCAGGCAATTTCGGCGAGAGCCAACAACCGCGGGAGGATCGTAAACTCCACTTTCTTCGGCGTCTCAATGTATTCGGTCCACACGTTGGCCTGAACGCCTTTTACATGCTTTTGTTTCGTTATATCGAGCGCTTTAGGCAGAGGGTCTGCGCTGTACACCTTTTCAAGATTTGAATATCCTCCGATACTTAGGGGTTCACGGTGTCGATCCGGTCCCTGTTTGTGATCAAAATACAAACCATAGCTGTTGGGTGTCATGATGACATCGTGTCCGAGCTCAGCGGCGGCGATTCCTCCTTCGTCACCTCTCCAGCTCATCACGGTAGCATTTGGTGCTAACCCGCCTTCCAAGATCTCGTCCCATCCAATGATACGGCGCCCCTTTTTGTTAATGTATTTTTCAATGCGCTGTATAAAGTAGCTCTGTAAATGATGCTCATCTTTTAAGTTGTTTTCTTTGATCCGCTTCTGACAATGCGGGCAGCTCTTCCATTTCGATTTCGGGCATTCATCTCCGCCGATATGAATATATTCGCTGGGGAATATAGCAATTACTTCGTCTAAAACGTTCTCGAGAAACTCGAAGGTCTCTTCTTTACCGGCACAGAATACGTCGTCGAACACGCCCCACGTCTGCGCAGCAGTATAGGGGCCGGGATTGTCTCCGCAGCCAAGGTGCGGATAAGCGGAAAGCGCAGCTAAAGCATGTCCGGGCAGCTCGATCTCCGGAATAACCGTGACAAAGCGTTCTTTGGCGTATGCTACGATCTCTTTGGCCTCTTCCTGGGTGTAAAAGCCTCCGTAGGGCGTGTTATCGTAGTCGCCGTCCGTCTTGTAATTCCCGAGTAAGGTTTGCTTCCTGAAGCCGCCAACCTCTGTAAGAAGTGGATACTTTTTGATCTCCAGCCGCCAGCCCTGATCTTCGGTCAGATGCCAGTGGAAGGTATTGAGCTTATAAGACGCTAGAATGTCGATGTATTTCTTTATAAAACTAAGCGGAAACATGTGACGTCCCACGTCAAGGTGCAGGCCACGATACGAAAAGCGGGGCTCGTCTTTAATTTCCACCGCTGCGAGAGACAGCTGATCCGGTGTGGCGTTCAAGGGAAAAAGCTGTATTAACGATTGATAGCCGTAAAACAACCCCGCTTCGACACCAGAAATAACGACCTCCTGAGGTGTCACGCGAAGTTCGTAGGCTTCTTTATTGCCTTGATCTTTCGAGACAAAAGAAATACCCTTAGGCTGTTTCTTTTGACTAAGTTGGAGGTTCATGCCATATTGCGATGCCACGAACGACTGCAGGAGTTCGGCGATACTTTTGCTCTCTTTGCTGTCGTAGCTAATTACGGTAGCGTCGCTGATGACAAAACGGCCATCCAACTGTTTCACCGAATTAGGCAAGGGAATAATCGGAACCGATTTGTCAGCATGTTGTGCAGAAGCGGCGGCAACCGCCAGCAGTGCCAGTGCACAAAGAAGTAATTTTTTCATTCTTATCTATTCTTATGATGGTTGAAGTTTCGCTGTAAAATTAATTAATTTAAACGGTTTAGCTGAAGCTGCGAAGGACCAAATCGGGGCCGTCTTGTAACAATCTGATTAGTCAATCGTTTGTGTAAAATTGTTCTTTTAAAGAGCAGAGCGCGGTAACGTGTGCCAGGACGTACTATTTGCCGCCGACAGGCTGACGGTCTATGGCTCTGGGGCGGCCGGCACGGCAGCACATGTTTTGAAACTGAAGAAAAATTGGTATTTTGTTTCCTCAAATAATAGGTCAACTATGAACTTCTTAACACAGCGCTTCTTATATCGAATAGGTCTGTCAATGCTGTTGCAGATCGTCATTACGTCTGTAACGTTTGGACAATGGGCCGCCATGATACCGGGAGATTTTCCCGATCCCACTGTGATACTGGTAGACGGTACGTATTTTGCCGTAGGGACATCCAGCGAATGGGGGCCGCACTTTCCGATTTATATGTCGACAGACTTGCAAAACTGGGAACAGCAGGGGTTCGTTTTTTCCGAACCCCCAGCGTGGGCAGCCTCTTCCTTCTGGGCACCGGAGTACTTTTATCACGACGGTGTTTATTATGTGTATTATTCCGCAAAGCGAAAATCGGACGGCGTCTCCTGCATCGGTGTGGCAACCTCGCGCTTTCCGGATAGAGACTTTGTTGACCGTGGTATCGTGGTCGCATACGGCTCGGAGTCCATCGACGCATTTGTTGTAAAGGAAGATGACCGCCTGTTTATGACATGGAAGGCTTATGGTCTTGATGAGCGGCCCATAGAAATTTTGGGCAGCGAGCTCTCCTCCGACGGCCTGCGTCTGATAGGTGAACCCTTTTCATTATTACAGGACACGGCGAAGGTCGGGATCGAAGGACAGAGCTTCCTGAAACACAACGGCTACTACTATATGTTTTACGCGGCAGGGAACTGTTGCGGGCTCCATTGCGATTACCATGTGCAGGCCGTACGCTCCCGCACGTTGAAAGGACCTTACGAGCGGGTCGGAACCGACGTTCTCCTGGGAGAAAATGAAGACTGGAAATGTATGGGGCATGGCACTTTTGTGAAATCGGCTGAGGATAAGATATTTTATCTGCTCCATGGTTACAGTAAAACCGGAAATGTGTATACGGGCCGTGAAGGGTTGCTTGCCCAACTCGACTGGTCGGCGTCCGGCGAGCCGATATTTACGTTTATCCAGCCTGAAAATAAGAGACGATATCAGAAGCAGGATGTTGCCTTGAAAGCTTCGACGTCTAACGGCAGGTTTTGGCAGTGGGATTTCCGGTACGCAGCACCTCAGTTCACGTACCGGCCGGAAGGGCTGTGGTTGACAGGAACATCCGCAGAAGACAATCGGGCAGGAATTGCCTTGACCATCCGGCCGCTCCGGAAGGCATACCAGGCCATAGCTGCTATCGACTTGACGAACAGCAGCGTCGGGGCGCTAAAGGGGCTGGTCATTTATGGGGACAAAGATCGGGCTGTCGGTGTAGGGATTTTGGAAGACAAGGCTATCTTTTGGCGGATGGAAAAAGGGGTGAGGCGCACCATAGGCGAATCTACGTTGCCAAAGTATGCGAAAGAGGCGACGCTGAGATTGGTCTTGGACGAGGATGGGCACTGTTCTGCATTTACGAAGACGGCGTCTACGTGGACGGAGATAGAGAGCCTCGTGCCGGAGGACCAGGCTTATGACCTCCCGCCATGGGACAGGAGCCCGCGGCCGGGGCTGCACTTTTCCGGAAGTACTGAGGAGCATGCTGTTTTCCGTGCCTTTGAGGTAGTGAATTAGCCCTTTTATTTTGTTAAAAATATTTGCGAAACTGCGGAAATGTATGTAACTTAACAGTTCATAATTCAAACCGCTAGAGCATGGCGGCAAGTTATAATTGGTTTTACAAAGGTCTTCTTTCGCCCGGAAGGAGACCTTTCTCGTTTACATATGGCGTCATCCTGGGCTTCGACGGGCTCAGCCTGACATCTCTTCGACAGGGGTGTTGCGGGCCGCCGGATGTGTTCCGCCTGACGTTATCGCCAGAGGGCGCCTTGTCATCCTGACATTGTCGAAGGATAGCAGGGCTTCGATGGGCTCAGCCTGACATCTGTTTGATGAGCCTATCCTGAGCTTGTCGAAGGATAGATACCCGGGAGGGCTACTCATAACTTAACAATTTTATAATAGGGGGCAGTTGGACTTCGGTTTCGTTTTTGGATAATTTTGTTGAGATTTTTCCGAGCAGCCGTATGCATATGAAAAAAAACGATAAACTCGACGTTGCCAGCGAGATTCACGATGTACAACAAATGGCCCTGGGCGACGTTACCGCTTTCAACAGGCTGTATGCCCGTTACCACAAGCCGGTGCATGCCAATATCATTAAGCTCATTAAAACCCGGGAGCTGGCGGCAGAGGTATTACAGGACGTCTTTCTTGCCCTTTGGCAGAATCGATATAAAATCAGTCCGGAAATAAGCGTTGGCAGCTGGCTATTCGTGGTCAGCTATAATAAGTCGTTGAATGTGCTGCGGAAGAAGGTTCAGGAATCAGTCGCATATTTAGCCGACTATCCGCAGGAAATCGCAGCCGACGAGGAGGATGTTCTTAGCAAAGAGGATGTTTTCCAGGTGCAGCTGCAGCTACTCGACGAAGCAGTTGATGTTTTGCCTGCGCGAAAAAGAGAAGTATTCCGGATGTGCAGGTACGAGGGGCGTACAAAAGAAGACGTGGCTACGCAACTTGGCATCAGCCCCCAAACAGTCAGCGACTACCTTAAGCAATCAAACAAAGCTATCCGGGCCTATCTCATAGACCGCTATCCAGCGTATGTGGGGAAGGCTATGTTGTTTCTTTTTTTTCTGTAGCTAGGTCGCAATCTTTTTCTCTTCATATTTTCTTCATAATCTTTTAACCTAAAAAATCATCCCCTCCGCCCCAAACTCGTGTATTTACGGGTGATGAACAGGAATATTCGAAGTCTTATAAAGAAATTCTGGGCCGGACACATGTCCGCGCGTGAACACATGCGCCTATTAACAGAATTGGAAGAACGAAAAGAACAACTGCAAAAGGAACTGGGGGATGAGTTCCTTCAGTCTGCTATAGATGAGTCTGAGCTCTTCGCGGACAACGAATACAAGCAAATTTTAGACAAGCTACATCACCAGATGGGTATAACAGAAGCCGCATCCCACGTAAAGCGAAGGTTGGTATCACCTTGGTTGGCTGCGGCTTCTTTAGTGCTATGTCTCGGTTTGGCCGCTCATCTTTTTTTGAGGAGATCTACCCCTCAGGAGATACCGGGGCAGTCTTATGCCGCAATAGACACCATCACAGCGCGCAACAGCAAGGACCGTGACCAGCGGATGGTACTGCCTGACGGCTCAAAGGTGATTTTATCCCCCGGAAGTACATTGTCCTATACGACGCTATTTGGTCAGAAAGAGCGGAAACTTGTCTTATCCGGGCGCGCACGGTTTCAGGTTGTCCGCGACACGTTGTTGCCTTTTGTCGTTTGGGCAAATGCGTATACGACAACTGCCTTGGGGACCGAGTTTATCGTCGATACGTATACCAAGGAGATGTTAAAGGTTACCTTGCTATCCGGGAAGGTGGTTGTTAAAGCAACAGCGGAGAGCTTTAAGACAATAGACGATCAATATCTTATGCCAGGGGATGAGCTACATGTGGGATCTAACTCCATAAAACTCCATCGGAACCCTTCCGTACAGGGCGGACCCCGGCCGGAATTCACGGGGGATAAAGCCCGGGAGTTGGTTCCTGACGCGAGCGTACCGATATTACGTTTTGATAATGCGCCTTTAGAAAAGGTTTTTGTCAGCCTGTCAGAACAGAAGAATATACATATTTTGTTTGACCAAGCCGATCTACATGGACTGACATTCACGGGAGAATTCACCGATGAAGATTCCCTTCAGGTAGTCCTGCAGATTATATGCCGGATGAACAATCTTCTCTATGAGGAAAGTGAGCAGGGGATCCATATCCGAAAGGGGCATAAAGAATTAGAAAAGAACAACCATTATTAATTTTCGATATCACGTTTGGGTTATTCGATTCAGTGAAATCATGGTTAAGCGTTCAATCAACTTACAGACATTAATTAAGGCAATCTGCATAAACTCCCGTCAATAAAAGGGATGAATAACTGAACGTCGTATGTTCATGAATGCAGTTGAAGATGGAATAAATGAATAATGCAAGCTTCATTACCGATAAAAATCAAATTTAATCAGATGAAAAAGAGAAACATCTTTAAAAGCGTTAGGCTGGCATTGAGCGGCGCAGCGCTTTTCATGGCCGCCAATGCCTGGGCGCAGACAGGCGGACTATTGAGGGGTACCATTGTGGATGATGTCGGAGCAATTGTTCCCGGCGCCACCGTGGAGTTGCTGGATGCACAGGGGAAGACCGTAGCTCAGGTCGCCACCGACGCGAAGGGTATCTTCGTATTGGATGGTATTGACGCATCGCTATCCTACCGCCTGAAGGTCACGATGGTGGGCTACAATCCGTACGAGACTGTAGCAAAGGAGATAAAAGCGGGAGAGAGCAGCTCTATGTTGATCCGTTTGACCGAGCAGACTTCCGAATTGGATGAGGTCGTCGTTGTTGGATACGGGCAGCAGCGACGCGGAGACCTCACGACAGCTGTAAGCTCGTTGCCGAACGTATCTCAACAAGTCTCGCGGCCGTTGACCAATTTGTCCGATATGATGCAGGGAAATGTCGCCGGTGTCACGGTGATGTCGGCCGGAGGCGACCCCACTTCGAATCCGAGTGTAATGATCCGCGGGATGGGTTCCGTGAATGGTGAGTCGCCTTTGTATGTCGTCGATGGGATACCCTATTACGGTGGCCCGATCAACCCAAATGACATCGAAACCGTCGATATATTAAAGGATGCCGCAGCGGCAGCTATCTATGGAGCGCAGGCCTCATCGGGTGTGATCGTTATCACGACAAAGAGCGGCAAAATGGGGCCTCCACGGTTGAATGTAGACCTATATAGAGGCTGGCAGAACGCCCACAACCTGCCCACCGCCCTAAAGGCGGAACAGTATGCCAACGTGTACAATATCGCTGCTGCAAATGATGGAGTAACGCCTGCACCAGGCCACGACGCGGCATTGAATCCATGGGGGCAGGTGACACGTACCAACTGGATGAAAGAAATTTTCCAAACGGCCAACATCCTGAATGCCAATGTACAGCTTTCGGGAGGCGGCGAAAAATCGAGATATAGTACCTCATTTGGTTACCACGATAAAGAGGGACTACTGCTGAATACTGGTTATGAACGGTTTTCCTATCGTCTAAAAACGGAATTCGATTTTTTTGATCGCTTAACCTTGGGACAGAATATCTATTTGAACCAGACGAAGATGCAGGGGACGAACACCTCAAGCAGCTATAGCGGTTCTATAATCAATGCAATTTATATGAATCCCGCAGCACCTGTCTATGATGAGTCCGGCAACTTTCACGGTACAGTTCCGTTCGAACTGTCCAACTTCTCCGGAACATACGGAGATACGTATAATCCCGTTGCTCTTTTACTTCGCCCAACGGTACATAATCCGAGACTGAACATCAACGGCAATGCTTTTGCACGTGTGACAATCGTCGACGGATTGTCGTTTACGTCAAACTTTGCGCTCAACCTTAACCGCAATTCTTACAAACGTTTTGATCCTAAAATCCCCGAAATAGGAAGATCGAACGCCAACAACTACCTGACGCACGAAGAGTCGCAGGAGCAGCGCTGGATATGGGACCAGCAACTGAATTATACCAAAGAATTTGGTCAGCATCACCTGGATGCGGTGGCCGTTTATTCGGCGCAGAAAACACGGTTTGAGAGCTTTTATATCCAGGCGATGGGGTTTGAAAGCGAGGAACCCTGGAATCAATATATCAGGAACGCGGCATCGATTCCCACACTGCCGAGAAGCGATGTTTGGGAGGACGCTCTTACTTCGGCAATCGCGCGGGTGAACTACAACTACGATGGACGTTATTTTATCGGAGCAAGCGTGCGTCAAGATCGTAGTTCCCGATTGACGGAAGAAAATCGTTCCGACGTTTTTCCTTCCGTGTCTGCTGCCTGGAAAATTTCTGCCGAGCCATTTTTCAATGCATCGGTCGTTAGCGACTTAAAGTTACGCGCATCGTGGGGGCAGATAGGTAACATACAGTCTGTGGATATATATGCGTATAACCTGCCTTTGTCGACGGGCGTCACCGTGCCCATAGGAAGTGGCGGGGACCTTGCGCGGTATTATTCGATAACCAAACAGTTCAATCCGGATATTATATGGGAGCGATCTGAATCGTTTGACGTGGGATTGGATTTTAGCTTGTTCCACAAATTGAGCGTGACGGCTGACTATTACCGTAAAAAGACGATTGGAATGGTCATGGAGAATGAAGCAAATCCTCATTTGGGCTTGGCGTCTGGCCCCACAAGTAACGTCGGGGACGTGCTGAATAAAGGCTTTGAGTTTGCAGCCCGTTATAACGATCGTTTTGGCGATTGGAAGTGGGGAGTAAATGCCAACATCGCCTTCAATAAGAACGAATTGCTGCATCTGGATGGATACTTCAACGACTTTATAGCGCACGGCAACCATGTTCGCGGTGTGCTATTACCTTATCGCTCTACCCCTGGGCAGGCACTTTATTCGTATTATCTGGTGCCTACCGCCGGTATTTTCAGGTCGGAAGACGAGGTACAGGCACATCGGACAGGAGACCAAGTAATACAAGAAAGAGCAAGGCCAGGAGATTTGCGTTTTGTGGATGCTAACGGCGACGGGCGTATCGACGACAATGATCGGGTATATATGGGAAGCGCTGTTCCGAAGTTCACGTATGGCTTTTCGTTCAACGCAAGCTATAAGCAATTTGATTTAAATGTGCTGACATACGGTATTTCGGGGGCTAAGATCTTCAACGGTTATAAATATTCAACGTATCATGCCGGTCTACAAGGATACAATTTAGATGCCCGGGTGTTGCAGGCATGGACACCGGAGAATCCCGGAGCGGATATTCCTATTTTGTCCCGCCAAGACCCTAATGGCAATTTCGGAACAAACTCCGACTGGTATCTGGAAAGCGGCGATTATTTCCGGATTAAGAATATTACGGTAGGTTATAACATGCCCCGATTCTTTGGAAAGCTACAGTCCAGATTATATTTCTCTGCCGAAAATCCATTTACGTTCACCTCTTATTCCGGCATTGATCCCGAAGTTGGGACAATCGGACTGGATGTAGCAAATTACCCGCTGGCGAAGACATATACGTTGGGACTCAATGTCAATTTTTAACAGATAATAGAAAATACGATGAAACTGCAATTCAATAAAAATATAGCTTTTTTACTTTTAGGGTTAACGGTAGTGACACAGGCATGTAACAAGAGCTTCACGGATCTTGTTCCCCAGGGAACGACGACGGATGCAAACTATTGGAAGACGGAGACAGACGCTATCTTCGCCGCCAACGGCCTGTATGAACATTTCAGCGATGATAACATGTTTGGTCGCGGGTTGTTTTGGTATGTCAACGCTTCGGACGATATGGTTACGGGGCGTACCGACGCAGGATCTGCTGCGGTCCGTAATTTTACGGCCACCGGGGCAGAAAGTCGCGTGAATAGTATGTATAAAAAGTTTTACCAGATCATACAGCGGGCCAATACGATCCTCGATAGGGTTCCTGCAATGGATATTGCCGAAAGCACGAAACAACGGGTATTGGGCGAAGCGTACTTTATGCGGGGGTATGCCTATTTCTACTTGGCCCAGTACTATGGCGATCAGCGCGCGGGCATCCCGATTGTCACCGAGGAAAATATGCTGGAGACGGAGTTTGTGCGCCCGGCGCATGTATCGGAAAACTTTACGCAGATTGAAGCTGATCTGTTGAGGGCCGCCGAAATGTTGCCATTGCTCACAGCTTACGGACCGGAAGATCTTGGCCGGGCAAATAGAGACGCGGCATATGCGTATTTAGCTAAGACAAACCTGCAATGGGCACGCTATGATGCAAGTAAGTGGTCTCAGGTGGTAAGATACTGCGATATGGTCACAAACTCAGGGTCAGGGCGCCGGCTCATTGATACCGACAAGCCTGAAGAAGACTTCGCCAGCGTATTTTATATCGAGAATAACTACTCCACCGAGTATATATTTTCTGTCGTTTCGAACAAAATAAGAGGTTCGATATTGCCGGCTGTGCTGTTTGAAAATACCGGGTACGGCTTGTATAACGGATGGGGATATTTCCATCCGACTTTGGAACTGTATAACGCTTTTGAGGAAGGAGACCATCGGAAGAAGGCCACGATCTTAGAGTTTGGCGACGAGTTTACGCTTTTCGGCCAGGACAGACGCTATTATTCGTCGAACTCCCAGACAGGCTTTCAGTTTAAGAAGTATATGCAGCCTTTCCGTTTTCCGCAGGAGCAACATTTAAATCCGAACGGCGATTACCCTACTTCCGATCTTAATGTTCCGTTGGTGCGTTATGCTGAAATCCTGTTGATGAAGGCAGAGGCGCTCATCATGCAGGGGCAGAACGGAGATGCAGAAATAAACTTGGTACGGAATAGAGCTGGTTTGCCCCCTATCCAGGGCGCGACGATGACGGAGCTGAAAAGAGAGCGCCGCTCAGAATTTGCAGCGGAATATACAGATCGTCATTCGGATCTGGTGCGGTGGGGAGATGCACAGGCAGCCTACGCTAAACCTGCGACGGGAAGAGCACATGTCACAAAAACTGATCCGGCTTCGACGTACAGCGTTGTTGAAGTGTGGCCTGCCCGTCGCTTTAACCCTTCGGTTCATCATGTGTGGCCGATACCGCCACAAGATGTATCGAATGCGGGGATTGCGCAAAATGAGGGGTGGTAGAACGGTAGTATAAAATAGCGCGGGTTTGCCGCAACGAAGCGATGAATGCCAACATTCATCGCTTCGGCTATTATAGGCGGTCTTCCTATAGGGGGCTTTGTGTCCGGCGAAGTATGCCCCCATACTCCGCGGCATTATCGAAAGTATAGGGGCTGCCGGTCTCAAAAGAGCCGGAGCTACTACGGCAGGTGTGTAGCAGACGCCGCTTCTCTGTCGTATATCAGCTGATTAAGCAGGGATTGAAGCATCCTTGTGTGCGGACCCGGCTGCTTTCCGTATACGACGTCATCGATTTGCAATACGGGCGTGATGTTCTTCGTCGTGCTGCTGATAAACGCTTCGGAGGCGTTTGTCATATCCTCCAACGTCACATTGCGTGTTTCGACTTTCATATGTGGGCGGGCCATTTCCAGTATGTATCTTCTTGTCACGCCTGCGAGAACATCTTCCTCAGGCGTAATCAATGTACCGTCCTTGTCAATCAGAAAGATATTTGCCCGTGGACATTCGGAGAGTAGGCCATGCTGTACGTAGACAACATCTTCTGCGCCGGCGGCTTTTGCTTTTTTTAACGCCTGTATACCCATTACGTAATCTGTGCTTTTCACTCTGCTGAAAGGACGGTGATACGCGTAAGTGATGAGCTTTATTCCGTTCTGCTCTTTGTCGGCATTCCGCTGTAACGGATGCTGGGTAATTATCAGGTTAGGGATTCCGATGCTATAGCCGTCCGGACTGTCCCCGCCGGTAAGTAATAACTTGATTCCGGAGTCGGCGATCTGGTTGGCTTGCATCAACGTCTGTATTTGGTCTTTTAGTTCCGTGCGTGTGTACGGGACGGGAAGATCCATGAGCTGTGCAGAGTGGAAGAACCGGTCGAGACTATCTTCCCAGAATATGGGGCGCCCATCGACCGTCTTGAAGTAGTCGAATATGCCGTAGCCGCGGGTGACGGATAGATCGTGGATACTCAGGGTTGCCTCATTGTCCAACAAAAGACGTCCGTTGATTATAGCTTTTAGGGGTTGCATGCGTGCTTTTATGGTTTTACGTTTGTTTTTATTGCGTTATATTTTTCGAGAATAGGTAGTACTTTTTCCTTCGGCAGTGCCTGAATAATGCCGTGGTGTCCTTTGACGGTCTCCGCCGCGAAGAGGGAGTTGATGACCGCTTCTTCGGTGGCCTCGATGACGGCCATGAAGAGCGGAGACATGAAGTCGTTTTGCAGCGTGGGCAGCGTTAGCACGGCGTCTTCTGTCTGGTGCGGAATACGCGACTGTTCGTTCGTCGAAAAAGCGATGAAATATTCTCCGCTGCCGTTGGACGCTATGCCTCCTGTTTTTCCGAGGCCGAGGAAGGCCCGGTGCGCCAGCCGTTTTAGGTTTCGCGCATCCAGCGGCGCGTCTGTCGCGACGATGACCATGCACGACCCATCCACATTGTTGAGTAGTTTGTCACGAAATGAATATTGCTGAAGTTCAGCGCCGACAGGTGCCCCATTGATCTGCAGTATTCCCCCATAGTTACTTTGGACGAGTACGCCCACGGTGTAGCCGCCAAGGGATGGTGGCAGCTTTCTGGAAGACGTTCCAATGCCCCCTTTGAAGCCGAAACAGACAGTGCCGGTACCTGCGCCCACATTTCCTTCGGCCACCTCGCCCGATTGGGCTGCGGAAATGGCCGAAATAATATCCCCCGCGGATACGTGCATACCGCGTATGTCGTTCAACGTGCCATCGTTGGTTTCTCCGACGACTGCGTTTACCGATTGTATTTTCTCATTGCCTTCCTGTAACAATGTGTAGCGTACTACGGCCTCGACGGCGGGTCCGACACTCAACGTGTTGGTAAGAATGATGGGCGTTTCTATATTGCCCAATTCTTCAATTTGGCTCGATCCTGTTAGCTTCCCGAAGCCGTTTCCAATGAGGACGCCCGCCGGAACCTTGTGCTGGAAGATGTTTTCGCCATGCGGTAGCACTGCGGTGACTCCGGTGTGAACAGTGTCTCCACGGATAATGGTCGTATGGCCCACTTTGACGCCCTGCACGTCGGTAATGGCGTTCCATCGCCCTGTGGGCATGACACCGATCTCAACGCCGTAGTCGCGCGCTCGTTTTCCCTTGTTCGCTTCCTGAGCGAAGGAAGCGATCGCCGCCATAAGTGACAGCAGTATAATGCCGAATCGTATCATCTATTATCAAAACTAACTATTTATTTGCCTTTCCGCAACGTTTGTCCGCGGAATGGTATTCGGCCTTTTTTCGGTAATAGCAAAAGACCACTGCCGCCCGCTGCTCCGGTAGCGCGTGCACCGCGCGCGTGTTTCCCCCTTTTTTCTAAGAAAAACACCTTTTCTTACGGAGCATATACGCGAATTTGTGTAGGCGGGGAACCGCCTGTTGACATCTGTGTTAAATAAGTAAAAAAAGAGGAGGTGGTATGAATAAGCAAATTTGGTGTATACTAGGATTATCGGGCTTGATCAGCATTCTTGGAGGATGCCAGAGCAGTACCAACGTACACAACAGGCCAGAGTCGGCGGCGCCGACCGTTCAGGATGATAGCATCGGCGATTCGGCGGCGAGGGAGGTGCCTCGGGACAGCATCATGCAACAGGGAAATCAGGGAACGCAAAATTAAGGGATCAGCATTCAGTGGCAACGCATCGTCTAGAAGGTTTGAATCGAACGCTGGTTGAAATTTTTAACACGGTTATTAACATATGGAAATCACGATACCCGAAAGACGGATTAAAATAGTCAGAAGTGTCGAGGACCGACACTTAGGGACATTCTCCGAGGAGGTGTATAAAGAATGTGACGACGATCAGGACGTGCTTGTTGCACTCCGGGAGATTGAACGCGCGTATAAGGCGGATCCCAACTACGAGCTGCTTCACGGCATCCGTGAGCGGCTTTCGGTGAGCTTCCGCGACCGCCGCTCGATGCAGGAAATCCGCTTTGTCGTGGAAGACTAGCGGGTGCCGCCGTAGCTGCTAGATCATGTCCTCCCGATAGGGGGTAAAGGCGTCTATGAGCTCGCCCGCTTCCAGACATTCACATCCGTGGAGCTGACCGCCCGGAACGAGGCATACGTCGCCCTGCTCCATGATTTGCTCCCGGCCGTTTATGGTATACTTGAACTTCCCTGCGCTGACATAGGAAGTCTGGGTGTGAGGATGCCGATGGAGTTCGCCGACGGCACCTGTTTCGAACTGTACCCTGACAACCATTAGTTCTTCGTTGTATACCATCACCTTCCGTTTTACGCCTTTCCCCAAGTCGACCCATGGGATATGTTTATCGTCGCCAAATAAAGCTGTCATATGTTGCTTTTAGTTTACCAAATTTAGATAAACTGTTTTTTAGGTACAATGTTTTAGAAGTGAGAAGTTAGAAGTGAGATATTAGACGTGAGATATGAGATATGAGATATGAGAAGTGAGATATGAGATATGAGAAGTGAGAAATTGGAAGTTAGAATAGTTAGCAGGTTAGATCGCTTCGTCGTACCTTCTCGCGACTTCACAAATCAACGACTCTGCGGCTACTAGCTTATGGCTGCTGGCCTATAGCCATTTGCCATCTGCCATCTGCCATCTGCTAATAGCCATTAGCTTCTCGCTTACGACTTCACAAATCAACGACTCTGCGGCTACTAGCTTATGGCTGCTGGCCTATAGCCATCTGCCATCTGCCATTAGCTATCTGCCATCTGCCATCTGCTAATAGCCATTAGCCATTAGCCTCTCGCTTTACGGCTTTGCAAATCAACGACTCTGCGGCTACTAGCTTATGGCTGCTGGCCTATAGCCATCTGCCATCTGCCATTAGCTATCTGCCATTAGCCTCTCGCTTTACGGCTTTGCAAATCAACGACTTCACGATCTCCCCCAATCGCTAATATATTCGACCCCGTCAGGGTCGTCTGATGGATGTCACATTTTTCTATGAATATATGACCCCTACGGGGTCAATCTTTACGCCAAGAGCCACGACTTTACGAACAACCCATCTAACTACGAAGTAGTCTTCACGGTTCCACGGCCTTGCACTGGGGGAAGGACCGGCATTGGTTCGACTGCGTCAGCGGGCCGCCATAATAGCCGTTAAGAACCGTTCCTTGTCTGAACGCAGTAAGTTCGGAACGGTTTAGGCTATGATAAGGCACGGTAGCACCAAGAACCTCGGCCGGAGGACCTTGTTTACTTGGGTCCTTCCAAGTAAAACCCCGCCCCGGGTTGAGGGGCAATATAGATGTGAGAACTCAGATATTAGACGTGAGATATGAGAAGTGAGATATGAGATATGAGAAGTGAGAAATTGGAAGTTAGAATAGTTAGCAGGTTAGATCGCTTCGTCGTACCTTCTCGCGACTTCACAAATCAACGACTCTGCGGCTACTAGCTAATGGCTGCTGGCCTATAGCCATTTGCCATCTGCCATTAGCTATCTGCCAATAGCCATCCGCTATTAGCCTCTCGCTTTACAATTTTGCAAATCAACGCCTTTACGGCTATAGCCATCTGCCATCTGCCATCTGCCATTAGCTATTAGAAGATCGATTGCTTCGTCGTCGTCTCTCCTGACGTCTGGTTTCCGGACGGGCTTTTCGGTACGCCCGCGGGCAGCGTGACCGTAAATATCGACCCCTGGTTCGGATTGCTGGTGGCCGTAATCGTTCCTCCGTTCCGCCTGACCAGCTCGCTGCACAACAAAAGACCTACACCTGATCCGCGTTCTCCGTCCGTACCGAACATGGGGCTTTGAAGGTGCAGAAACAATTGCGTGGCTTTTTCCTGTTCCATGCCCGTCCCAAAGTCAATGACCTGAAGATGTACCTGTTGTCCTTTCGGTTTGGCCGTCAGGCATATGGATGCGTTCGGGAAGCTGAATTTAATAGCATTACTGACCAGATTGCGTAGAATGATTCCCAGCTGGTCGTAGTCGGCGAAGACGAAGAGGCCTTCCGGTATATTGATGGTAAACGTAATGGCCTTTTGCTCGGCCAGGGGTTCGAAGAAGTAGCAGGTTTCTTTGACCGCGTTACGTATATTAATGTAGCTCGGGTGGGTCTCTATGCCGTCCAGGTTTTTACTGCTCCAGTGGAGGAGATTTTCGAGGGTTATATTGAGCTGCACAACGCGTTTGTTCATCAGGTTGATGGAATGTTGTGCATTTTCTGCCGACAGCAGATTGGCCTTGAAAAGCGAGAGCATGTTCTGCAGGGACGCCAGTGGGCTTTTGATATCGTGGGAGACAATGGAAAACAGGTTCTGCATATTGTCGTTTATGTCCTTCAGCCTCTTATGCTGCTCTTCGATCTTGGCCTGATAATCATATTGGATATGTTTAAAGAAAGCGATAATAAAAGCGATGAAGAAGAGCGCACCTACGGTATTCATCATTTTCCTGCCCATGGAAAGTTGATCAGCCTCTATGGCGGGGTTGGGGTAAAACGTCAGCCAGACGATAATCGCGATAATGCTTCCTGCAAAGAGGGTTTGTAGCCATTTGCTGTCGTATACCAAGATACTGACAATTAAAATGCTAAGTAAAAAATATATCGATCCGTTCTGATAAAAATAATTACCAAGCGTGAAGAAGATGAAATTAAAGCCCAACAGCATGATCCGCGCGGTACCATAACGGCCGACGCGATGAAGCGCAAAGACGGATGCGGAAACGAGACAGTTTGATAGATTAATGGCCGAAAGCAGATAGCGGGACTCGGAGATATTTAAAACAAAAAAAAAGAGAGTCAGCGGAGCACACATAGCGGCAATAAGATTGAGCATCTGTGTACGCTTATTTTCCAAATAGGACCTCCCCGGATTTACTCCCGTGTTTATGAGTCTTTTATAGATAAATAAGACATCTCCCATTTCAGGTAAAGCGATTCCTTTCGGTCGTTGGTAAGTCGTAAAGTTACGAATAAAAAAGTTCGTGGCAAGCGTTGGTCCGCTCTTGTGGGGCAGATATGGCCATTGCCGCGTTGCCGATACGATTTTTTACGGAGTGTAAACCTGTAGAGAACCATTCTGCATTTTTTCTGTTATAACTTAGGTGAATAATTTGTTGTTAAAGTAAAGAAAAGGAGATTGACAATGGTTAAAAGAAGGGTAGCAGACCGCAGGTTCCGTTTTCTGGCAGCTATAGGCGTTCTAATTTTTACCGCATCGTGCGGTAATACGAAGCGGGATTCACACCGGATTAAAAATGGAGGAACCGATTCGCTGGCGCACGATACAGAATATGGATTGCAGATCGTCCCACAGGAGCCATTGGCCACACCATCAAAAAATAAGTTTGCCAAAATTTTAGGGTGGAAAGAAGGCCGGCATCCCGAGGCGGCCAAGGGCTTTAAGGTGGCCCGCTTTGCGGATGGGCTGAATAGCCCGCGGAATATATATGTAGCACCGGACGGAAATGTTTTCGTGGCACAGGCCCGTACGGAAAAACCGGGCGATAAAGATGAGAAAGTAGATTCGAGGAACCAGTTTAGAAGTGCGAGCCCGAATGAGGTGTGGCGGTTCCGCGACACGGACGGCGACGGGATGGCCGACGAGAAGGAGATGGTGCTGTCAGGCCTGTCCCAGCCCTATGGGATGCTCGTGCATGGAGACTGGTTTTACGTTGCCAATACGGATGCGCTGCTAAGGTTCCCCTACAGGGATGGCAAGCCATTGGGGACCGGTGAGAAGCTGGTCGATCTGCCGGCGGGTGGGTATAACAACCATTGGACACGCAATATTGTGCTGAATGCCGACAGCTCCAAGATATTTATATCCGTAGGATCCGGAAGTAACGTGGGTGAAAACGGCATGGAACATGAGGAGCGGAGGGCGGCCATATTGGAGGTCGATCTCGATGGAAAGAATGAGCGTCAGTTCGCTACGGGTATCCGCAACCCTGTAGGTATGGCGATCGAACCCCGTACGTCGACTTTGTGGGCGGCCGTGAACGAGCGGGATGAATTAGGCGATGAGCTGGTGCCCGATTACATTACCTCCGTCAAGGAAGGCGGTTTCTACGGCTGGCCGTATGCGTACTGGGGAACTCACCCCGACCCGCGGTGGGAAAACCGTCAGCCCAAGACCTTGGTTGCGCAATCGATCGTGCCGGACTACGCCTTGGGCGCGCACACAGCGTCCCTGGGACTCGCTTTTAATCAGGCGCCGGGCTTTCCCGAGGGAGCCTATGTGGGGCAGCACGGCTCGTGGAACCGGTCTACCTTTTCGGGATATAAGGTGTTGTTTATACCGTTCGATAAAGGGAGGCCGAAGGGAGAACCTCAGGACTTCTTAACTGGTTTTATTGCGAACGAACAGACCAATGAAGTTTATGGCAGGCCCGTCGCGGTGGCGTTTACAAAATCCTATATGCTGGTGACAGACGACGCAGCGAATGTGGTTTGGAGTGTGCTGGTGGAAGACTTTAAGAGTAACGAGGAGCGCACAGGACAGTAAGCGTCCTTCGGACAGTTTTGGTCTGCCGAAGGACGTATAAGCGGCTGCCCATACATAGCGGTCGAAAAAATACGTATGGGTATGTCTTTCTCTAGTAATAGGCTGCCTGCAGTAGCGGACGACCTTGTTCGTCTTTTTCGAAGGCGGCGAGAAAAGCTACCTGATGCCCTTCTAATTTCAGGAATCTGGAGATAAAATCTTCGTTCCGCTGTGTGGATTCTACCCGTAGTATGAAATCTTCGTCATCTAAATCGATGGTGGCAAACTTTACATCTTTTGATACTTGGTAAAGTTTGCTGATCAGATGCGAGCGCTCTAAAATAGTTCGAATAGAAGTTTTGAAAATCAATACATACTTTTTCATGGTTGTACTATTTGTTTAGATTGTACCGGTCTGTATGTCGCAATGGACACAGAACAAATATGCAAGGATTGCACCTTATCCGAAATAGAAATTCGGGCGAAACGGACAAAATTTCGGTTGAACTGCCCATTCATTCGGCGAATGGTTGGTCAGCGGCCGTGAACTTATCCCTCTAACCACTGTATGAACGTGTGGTATTTTTCTTTGCTTACGGAAATTTTGATCGGATGCTCCACATGAAGGGTCAGCACCAGCTTGCGGGAGAGCGTCATGTTCGCGAAAGCGATGGTATCCCGTTTCAGGATGTGCTGCCTGTTGACCCGAAAAAAATCGGCCCCCAATAAATGCTCCATTTCTTCGAGCGACTTGTTGACGATATATTCTTTTCCTGTGTGTGTCTTCACGAAAACATTTTCATACTCTATGTAGCAGAGTGCAATATCCTGCAGCTGAATGGGGATAATTTTATCGCCGTGGATGACAATCAGGGATTTTTTCCGACCATCCGGTAGCTTCGCCGGCTGATCTACGGCATTTACCATGTCTAACGCCGACTTGTTAAATGTTTGGCGGAGCATACGGTATTTGTCTAACGTCCGGTGGATGCTTTCGTCCGAAAACGGCTTTAGAATATAATCCAGCCCAAAATGCTGAAAGGCTTCGAGCATGTATTGGTTGTAAGCAGTGCAGAATACAATCGGGGCCTGCGGCTGAACGGCTTTGAAAATATCGAATGACTCACCATCGCCCAGCTGTATATCGCTGAAAATGATATCTATTTCAGGCGGGTTTTCGAAATAGGCAATAGCCTCCTTGACGCTCGACAGCCGCGCGCATAGGTGGGTAGCTGGTTCCAGTCGTTTTAAAGTAAGCGCTAGGTCTTCGGCCGTTAAGTCTTCGTCTTCAATGATGATGGTTCTCATGCCTGAATAATTTTGACGTGTACTTCGAAAGCAGGACCGTCTTCGCGTATGATCACGCTATCTTTAAGGTAGTAACTAAAACGTTCCTTCAAATTGTTTAAACCATAGTTGTTGTTGTCTTCGACAGATGTTTTGCGGGGGCATACGTTGTTGCGGACAATGATCCAGCCGTCCTTCTCCAGAATGGTGATATGCAAGGGCTGTTCGGTGGTGTATAGGTTGTGCTTTAAAGCGTTGTCCACTAGAGGCTGTAGCGAAAAAATTGGAAGCAGGTCCTTGTACACGGCTTCCGACACCTGTATATGATACTGTATAGCTTCCTTAAATCTGATCTTCTGCATAGAGAGATAGCCCTCGCATAGGTTCAGCTCCTGCTTTACGGTGGCCAGCCCATCTTCGGACGTCATAAAGCTGCCCCGCAGGTAGTCTGAAAGCTGTAGCAGGTACGACTCGGCCATGGCACTGTCCTTTTTGATCAGTGATTTCAGGCTCGAGAGCGCGTTAAACAGAAAGTGGGGCTGTACCTGCTGTCTAAGCATCTGGTTTACGGCGCGCTCCTTCAGCTTATCCAGTTTTGACCTTTCCAGTTCGAGCTGATTCTTAAAATAGTCGGTCATCAGGAAATAGAGCCAAAGTAGGACAATAAAATTTAAGATTGCGGCGCGGAAACCCGAGAGCAGAAAGAAATTCAGCGTTGAACCTTCGATCATCAGGCATTCTTCATGTGTCAACATCCCCAGATGAGCCGAAAAGGCTAACATCGACAGACAGACGGTAAATGTGAGCAGGAAGCTCAGCAATTTAACTTTAAGGGGCGACTTGATTGGGTCTTTGACGTCGAAATGTATGTGGAGTACGAGATTGCATAGTATTATGCTAAAAAAGCCGATGAAGCCTACGCCTGTGTTTAACCAGAAACGGGACTGATCCTTATAAAGGGAGTCGATGACGAGGATAGCAACGATGCACAGCGAGAAGCCCGCGCTACGTTTAATCCAGTATTTAAGAGGATAATCACATCTGTTACGGAGAAATCCCATGTTTGTCTTTTGGGTACAAAGATAACCGAATCTTTGATATTCACCTCCGTTCGACAATTCTTTATGACCTCAGAGATTTCATAGCAAGGGCAGGAAGGCGCTTTCATGCAGGCTTTTCGGGATAAGTCAGGGAAGGAAATGCAGCTTGAAGCGGCTATTGAATTAGCTTCGTTGTCGCTCCGCTTGAAATCACCATTTTTCTGAAGCCCGTCGAAACAGTCCGTATGACTTGTCTTTTTCAGTTGCAACGCAGTTATTACCTTGACCAGACGGCGTACTAATCTGCGGCGAAATCGTTAGGCCGGACGGCCTTGCCTTTTCCAGATGGATTTTCGACGTTTCCTGTCGCTTCCGATGAGGTAGCCGAACGGCTGAAGGCTCGGGATGCTGTCGCATGTTATCTTGACAATTCCCGTCACAGGTATCGCGAGGATCATTCCCGGTACGCCCCAGATGGCTTCGGCAGCCACGAGACTGATAATCGTGAATAAGGGGTTGATGTTTACCTCGTTGCCAACGATAAGTGGCTCTAAAAGGTAGGTCTGTACAAACTGCACAAGGGCGTAGATGATAATGACGCCAACGACCATATCGCCCTTCCCGCCCTGAGCCAGAACGCCGAGGATGGTTATGGAAGTCCCGGTCAGGTTGCCGATAAACGGAACAAGTTCCAGAACACCACAAAGCACGGCGAAGAAAATTGCGTTCTCGACCCCGACGACGCTAAACCCTATGCCGTATAAAATCCAGAGCACAACAATCATTTTTACGAGCCCGCCCACATAGTCTGTAGCCACTTTGGCCGACGAATGGGCGATGTTCAATGCTCTTTCCTGATCGTTTGGCGCCGAGATCCGGATAAGAAAACTCTTTATCCGGCTGCGGTAAAATAAGAAGAGGTAGGTGTATACGAATACCAGAACCATATCAACCAGCAGCCCGACTAGTTTGCCGGCAAAGTTGCCGGCCATTCCGTTGGTGGGGGTAGGCGTCACCTGTTCTTTAGCGATATCTTTTTGTTGTTCCTGATCAATCCCGAACTGGTTATGTATCCAGTCCTGAACCCTGGACAGCAATTTTAACATATTCGCCTTCATGGAGTCAACATTTTCTGCGAAACTTTGCACCTGCCAGCTGAGGATGAAGAATAGAGCGGCTACCGCAAGGAGTAGGATGAATACGGAGAGAAGAGCCGTAAGCCATCGGGGCAGGTTCCTTTTTTCCAGCTTCGCCGAGAGATTGACGAAAAGCATCGAAAGGATAGCTGCAATAGCTATCGGGGCGAGTACGCTTTTCGCGTACACCAGGATGATGACCGTCAACGTAAAAATTAATAGAAGCTTTAAAATGCTTGTGGTATGTTTTGCGTTCATTTTCGAGTTGATAACACAGATAGAACAAACTATCCTGCGTTTCGTTGTGTCCTCGTACATACCCCCAGCCGATGTTGTAAATCGGTTTTTTACAACATGACGTTATTTTAACAAAAAAGTCTACTAGATTAATAGGATTAGTGTATTTTTGCGCTTCGGAATTATGTTATTTTAAAACTATGTCGCTTGTTACTTGTAAACGAATGTGTATAGGAGATAATTGAGGAAAGAATTATCTCCGATAAAGGTCCGCAGTGACGCATCAAACATTTCTATTTGAGCAGTAGCTCATCACCTTAACCATTTACTTTTGAATGAATACGTTGAACTTTTTTAGTTTAGTGGGGACCGTTTTTGCTCTTGGAACGGGACAGCTCTACGCACAGACCACGATACGGGGAAAGGTTATTGACCAGCATAACCAGCCTATCCAGGGAGCAAGCATTACGGATAACAATACGAAGGTACAGACACAAACAGATACCAATGGCGAGTTCAGCCTGCAGGTGAAAGCGGAGCAGCCTTCCGTCACGGTTAGATTCGTGGGGTTTGAAGAGGTTACGATCACCGATCTGAATACCGATTTTCTGACCATAAAACTTAACCCGACGAGCTCCGAACTGACCGAGGTTGTGGTCACGGCGCTTGGCATATCGAGAGAGAAAAAAGCGCTGGGATATGCTGTTCAGGAAGTAAAGGGCGTGGAACTCCAGACCAGGCCGACAAACGCGTTGAGCGCCCTGTCAGGTAAGGTTGCGGGATTGCAGGTTGTGACATCGGGAGGAAATATGGGGGGCTCTTCGCGTGTGACCCTTCGGGGCATAAATTCCATTTCGGGCAATAACCAGCCGCTGTATGTCGTTGATGGCACCCCGATAGATAACACCGATCTGAACTCTTCATCTACGATCAATGGAAGCGCGGGGAAGGATGTCGGCAACCTTATTCAGGATCTAAATCCGGATGATATCGAAAATATCTCGGTTCTGAAGGGGCCTTCGGCAGCGGCACTGTACGGTGCACGTGCAGCCAACGGCGTCATCCTGATCACCACCAAGAAGGCCGTCAGCGGCCAGCGCACACAGATCTCCGTGAATACGGGGTTAGACCTTGAGCATGTTGTCCGCCTTCCAAAACGACAAAAGCTTTATGGACAGGGATACTCCACGACGTTCCAGACCGTAAATATCGGCGGGAACGACTATAAAATAGTGGACTATGCTTCTGACGAGAGCTGGGGACCACGGCTGGATGGTACGGAAGTGCTGCAGTGGTACAGCTTAAATCCCGAAGATGAGGCGGACTACCTGAAGCCGACGCCTTGGCTTTACCCTAAGCACGACGTCAACTACTTTTTTAGGACGGGACTCGCCAATACCAACAATATCGCTATTGCGGGGACTTCAGACAATACCGCGTACCGTCTTTCTTATACCAACAAAAATGTCGGGGGTACGACGCCGAACTCGACCTTGTCGCGTAACGGGCTGAACTTTTCAGGTAGTACGCAACTGGGGCGGCTAAAGATATCTTCCACGTTAAACTATATCCGGAATGCTTCGGTCGGAAAACCGTGGACCGGAGCTTCGAACCGTAATATTATGTTGGAGGCCTTCCAATGGGGCGCCGTACAGGTAGACTATAAAAGGTTGAGGAACTATAAAAGGGAAGACGGCACGCCGCTGGCCTGGAATAGAACAAGCTGGGAGAACACGCCGGCGGCCGAGGCAACGCGGTTCATCGATAACCCTTACTGGTCGGCGTACGAAAGCTATCTGGAAGAGCGGCGCGACCGCTTTTACGGTAACGTGGGGGCGCAATACCAAGCGTTGGACTGGCTCACGCTCGACATCAAGGCGCATGGCGATATTTACAATTTTCAGGCCGAAGACCGTATAGCTGTGTACTCAAGGAGCCAGTCGCAATATGAGGAGTCGGGCAATGCGCTAAACGAATATAATTACGAGTTCTTAGCCACAGCCAACAAAAGATGGGACAACCTTTCTTTAGTAGCCAATGTAGGAGCCAACCTACGGGATCAGCAACGGAAGGTCAATTACGCTGTTACGCAGGGAGGGCTCACCATTCCGAATTATTACAACCTGAGAAATGCGTCGGCAGTGACAATTGAAAACTATAAATACCATAAGCGCATCGCATCGGTATACGGAAGTCTTTCTTTGGGTTATAGAGACCTGTTCTATCTGGATGGAACAGTGCGGAATGACTGGGCGTCGACGCTGCCTGTAGATAACTATTCGTTTATTTATCCTTCAGTCACGGGGAGTTTCGTTGTCAGTGAATTACAGGGCCTTAAAGATTTAGGCTGGCTTTCTTTCGCAAAAGTACGATTGGGATGGGCGCAAGTGGGGAATGATACCGACCCCTATCAGTTGCTAAAGGTCTATGAAGCCGATCAAGCATTCTCGGGAATTCCGTCGTACAGTCTGCCCAGCATATTAAACAATGCTGCACTGAAGCCCGAGATAACCAGCTCGTGGGAGACCGGAATGAACCTACAATTGTTTGGCAACCGTGTGGGATTTGATGTGACTTATTACAACAATAGCTCGCGTAACCAGATTCTTCCGGTGCCGGTGTCCTCTGCCTTTGGCTATGACGCAAAGGTGCTGAACGCTGGAGAGATTACAAACAAGGGGGTAGAGGTCATACTAAGTGGTACGCCTATCAGGAGGGAGAACGTCCGGTGGCATACCGCGGTCAACTGGTCCCGCAATGAGAATAAGGTTGTTAAGCTGGATGAGCTCGTGAACACGCTTACGCTGAGCAATACACTTGTAACTCTTGCGGCCCGTGAGGGAGAGTCTTATGGACAGTTGCTGGGATACGACTTTGTTTATGCGGCCGATGGAAGGAGAGTGGTGCAGGCAGACGGAACATATATGCGCACATCCCAGCTCGTTCCTTTAGGGTCGATATTGCCCAAGTTCCTATTTGGATTTCAAAATACGATAACGTACAAGAACTTCGATCTGGGATTTCTCATTGATGGACGGGTAGGAGGTAAGTTCTTCTCCCAGACCTATAAGGTTGGGATGTATGCCGGAATATTGGATAAGACAGCCGCTAATAATGTTCGGGAAACAGGTGTTGTTCTGGACGGTGTAAAGGGGGATGTGGCTTTTCATGCCGACGGAACCTATACCGTTAGTAATGCTAGGGAAAATGACACGCGTATCACGGCTCAGCAGTGGGCCAGGAATGAGTACAACGGGCCGACAGCCTTTTCTATCTTCGACGCCACGTTTGTGAAGCTCCGCGAAGTCACACTGGGATATACCTTTAGACTAAACAGCGATAAAGCAGTAAGGGGCTTGGGTGTGGCTGTCTACGGCCGTAACCTGTGGAACATCTACACGAAGAGTAAATATATCGATCCCGAGTTTACCTCGAGCGGGGGAAATGTTCAGGGGATCGAGGGTGGCAACATGCCTACTCCACTTACCTACGGCTTTAACATCAACGTAAAATTTTAGCATCATGAAAATATCGAAATTATATAAAATTGTTCTTTTGGGATTGATACTCGTGGCGGGGAGCAGCTGTTCCAAGGATCTTTTTGAGGAGATCAATACGGATCCTAACCATCCCTCCTCGGTGTCTACCCCTTATATTCTGGTGAGTGCGGAAAAAAAGCTGGTTGACGCATTGCGTAGCGAAGAGATCGGGCTGCGGGGAGCACAGTTATATGCGCAGTATTTCAGCCAGCATATTTATACGGATCAGTCGCGTTATGTGATCAATACTTCATATGCCGATAATTACTGGTCAGGGATGTATAAAGCGCTCAACAACTTAGACGAAATTATCAAACTCAATACGGACGAAAAGACCAAAGCGCTTGCTGCCGCTGGCACGGCGGGCCGTAATGCGAACCAGATCGCCATCGCCCGCGTGTTAAAGGCGTTTGCATTTCACTCCTTGAGCGACGTGTTTGGTGATATTCCATATCAATCATACGGATCGGACGATCCAGACTTTCAGGCTCTACAACAAAATCCGGACAACCTGACGCCGGCGTACGCAACACAGGAAAAGATTTATAAGGACATCCTTCAGGAGCTGCGACAGGCAGGAGATACGTTGATAAAATACCGTTCCGAAGCGACCTTCGGCCAGGCCGACGTTATCTATCGCGGCGATAATGCAAAATGGGCCAAGTTTGCCAACTCGTTACGCTTAAGGTTGGCCAACCGTATCGCTAACAAGGAGGCACAGTTTGCAAGGGACCATATCGAAGATGCGCTGGCCAAGGGCGTCTTTTCGTCGAATGCCGACAACGCTGTGTTTCGCTATTCGGAGACGTCACCAAACGAGGCGCCGCTGTTTCGGGCAACGGTGACGGCAAACCGGAAAGACTTCGCGGTATCGCACGTTGTTGTGGAAGCGCTTCAAGGGAAGCGGGGTCCCTTTACGGCGCAGGATCCGCGGTTGCCTAAGTATGCGAAGACCAACGCCGCGGGTGCGTACGTGGGGCATCCCTATGGACTGCCGCTGGATGCGGCCAACGTGTTTCCGGTAACTGCGATTTCCCTGCCCGGCGACATTATCAATGCGGCCGATTATGCGGAGGTATTGCAGGAATACGCGGAGGTGGAGTTTTTGATAGCGGAGTACAAGTCCTGGGACCAGTCTGCATACGAAAATGGTGTACGGGCTTCTCTGGAAAAATGGGGAGTAGCCGACGAAGACGCCAACTCGTACCTCGACCAGCTGCCGGCCGCATCGAAAGAAACGGTGTTGACACAGAAATATTTAGCGCTTTTTAACCAAGGTATAGAGGCGTGGTCGGAAATCCGTCGGACAGGTTATCCTTTATTTCTGGTGAAGAAGGATGATATCGTCTGGTCCGGCATAGTGGAAGGGCAAACGCGAACCTACCGTTTTTCGCCTGAGGTCGGCGACGCCATTCCGTCACGCTTTGTTTATCCGTTAAAAGAACAAAGTGTGAATCGGGAGAACTACAGACGGGCGTTGGCTGGACAGGGCGACGACGTGCTGTGGACCAAAGTCTGGTGGAACAAATAACTGTAAACGAATGATTGGAAAGCCAGTGGAAGCTGCTGTCTGTTAACGATAGGCAGCAGGGCCACTGGCTTTACTGTGCATAATCGTCACAGATTCTACCTTAAGTGCAACTTTACAGGGAAATTAGAGCGTATTAATAGGGATAGCATCTCTATCAATACCCTATTATACCCCTATTAACCCCCTACTAACCCCCTATAAATATAGAAGAAATATACAAGGATGTTTCGACCTGCTAGGAATGGTAACCAAAAAGTAAATCTTTCATTTTTGCAGTTACCTCTCTAGGTGGACAAGTTTCATTGCCACCAACTTCATTAGGGAGTTTTTTGTATTCACCTTCCTATGTGAATACGCTTAGTAAGAAAATATGCTCTGCTCAATTGAGATTTAAAAGTGAAAATACTTATAATGTCCCTAAGTGGGCGTCAAAAGAAGTAGGTGAAATTTTTAAAATAACAAGAGGAAATGTCTTAGCTAAGAATCTATTGTCAAATGCAGCCGGCAATCCTCCTCCGTGCCGAAATGCGCCGTAAAACGGGATGTGTTCATCGCTCTTCTTTTTGCTGTGCCAATATATTAGAAATATTAGGTGGATTTACGGAGAATCAGTAAATTGTAAAACTAAAAATATGCTAATTTTGCTTGGACAGGAATATGGATTGATCTATCAGGACCGGCCAGCATTAAAGGCAGGGGGATAAGTCGGACGGTTGCGAAGCAAGCATGGAAGCTCGGGCGCCGCTGGTGATGGTAGGTTTAACAAGTAAATAGAAACCAAATGAAAGTATTAATATTCAACGGTGCATTAGACCGCCGTCCGCGATCGACATCGGAGCGCGTTGCTAATCATCTGAAAGATAAGTTGTCCGCACGTGATGTGGAAGTGGACGTGTTTAATATGGCTGAGGCGGGCATTCCGCTATTTGATATGCAGCTCAACAAGATTCCGACTGCCGTAGAGCTTATGAATCTGCGCTTCACTAACGCCGATTTCCACATTTGGCTTACGCCGCTTTATCATGGCGGGATGACGGGGGTGATGAAAAATTGCCTGGACTGGCTGGAATGCAGTTCGAAGATGTCCCGTCCGTACCTGAGCGGTAAACGCATCGGCCTGGTCTGCTGGGCAGACGGTGTTCAGGCAATGCAGGGGATCAACGGGATGGACGTCGTCGCCAAGTCGTTGCGGGCATGGACTCTTCCTTATAGCGTTCCTATTCAGAAAAAGGATTTGTTTGATGCCGAAGGCAGCGTGAGCCCCGAATATGAGCAGCGGTTTCAGCTGCTGATAAACCTGCTGCTCGAAGGACCTTTGCAACATACTGCACACCCGTTATAGTGAGAGCCTGTTCATGTGCCGTTGACCCGCGGAAGGCGCCCGTTTCTGTTGCTTGGTCGATATAGCACGAGAGACGGCGCCGGCCATAACGCGCAGGGACGATGGCATGGCTTCAGAAAAAGGCGTGTCATGGTGTTAAAATCTGCCGCCGATGCCAACGAAATGCCGGTTTAAACGTTATTCATATACAATCCCGAGACAAGACACAGAACGTATGAATAAGCAGTTTAGAGGTATATTAGATTCGGATATGAGTGCGGCATTGGCGAAGCAGCTGTTTCAGGATGCCACACGGGAGCAGTCGGTCGATTATATTGGAAACGTCAAATCTTTCAGTTTCTCGTTTCCAGACTATTGTCTGAGCAAGCTGGACATGGATTGGCTGCGCATCCTCCATTGTGCGTTCGTCTGTACCAAGGTCGATGAGCGCACTTATCGGGTGATCAAACCGAAAGACCCCACCGAGTTTTACCGCTGTTTCAGGAAATGGGATAGCTGTCGATAGGTGTAAACCAAGATGACGTTTGCTGTTCTTCCGACAGTAGAAACGGCGAGATATCGTCATCCCGCTCCCGCGTAATTTTTGCTGCCCCCCCCCTGATACGCCCCCGATTTCGTTGCGGCTTTTCCGGATTATGTCCGAAAATTTTCTATTTTAGCTAAGGTTAAATCTATAGATAAACGTGGTGGTTATGGAAGGACAACAAATATTGTTAGTGGAAGATGAGAAAAATGTAGCCGAATTCATCATTCAGGGACTGGAAGAGGACGGTTACAAAGTTTTTCATGCGACGCGATACGAGGATGCCCTTCATAAGCTGCAGCGGAATGCGGTTCATCTTGTTATTCTCGATGTGCTTCTCCCTGAGATGAACGGATTGGAGATATGCAAGAACCTGCGTGCCATCGGATATACGGATCTGCCGATTTTGATGGTGACAGCCCTGGGCAGCGCCGAAAATGTGGTGCTAGGGTTGGACAGCGGTGCGGACGACTACCTGTCCAAGCCGTTTAAGCTGATTGAGCTGAAAGCCAGAGTGAGAACATTAATCCGCCGTAAACAGGAAATTGCCAAACAGGTACAGTCGACCGAAAAACGCAAGTTCAACTATAAATTTCTGGAAATCGACGACTACAAAAAGGTGGCGTACGCCGACGGTCATGAGCTTAACCTCACGTCTACGGAATACCGCCTGCTTCTCCTCTTTATACAGTCGCCTGAAAAAGTTTTTGAGCGTAGCGAGCTGCTCGATAAAGTCTGGGGAATAAATTTCGACATCGGCTCGAACGTAGTTGATGTATACGTGAACTACCTGCGTAAAAAGATTGAGCGTGTAACGCCGGTTAAGGCCATACATACCGTTATCGGGATGGGATACGTGTTAAAAGTGGAGAATGCATGAGAAACTATAATAACACACTGTACGCGCTGATTGCCATACTGGTCATTTACACGGTGGCGTTTGTGGGATTTATCATGTATTCGATTACGAACTTTGCGTTTGCCGACTTTTATAAGCGTCTGGATCTTCGGCGCAATCTGGCGGCAGAGCATATGTTCAACGGAAAAGGAAGCCATACCGGCTGGTCGCTGACCTACGTGGAAGAACTTAACAACCAGCGCGAATTTGTCATTGAGTTTGACGGAAAATCATCGATCATACACACAACGGGCTTTGATACATCGCTGTGGAATCAGGTACAGAAAACGGGAGAAAGTAATTTCAAAGTGGGGAATACTTTCTATTCTACAAAATATTACCCCTACAAAGGGAAGCATTACATCGTAGGCGTTTCGGCAGAAAATTATTTCTACACGCACCACTTAAACTATCTGCGCAACCTGCTGCTGATAGCGCTGGTGTTGGGCGTTCTATTTGTCATCGTCGTCTCCCTCCTTGTTAAGCGTTCTTTCAT
This sequence comes from Sphingobacterium allocomposti, assembly GCF_008124885.1. Taxonomy (GTDB): domain Bacteria; phylum Bacteroidota; class Bacteroidia; order Sphingobacteriales; family Sphingobacteriaceae; genus Sphingobacterium; species Sphingobacterium allocomposti. Next base: position 91,895 of record NZ_VNHX01000007.1, on the reverse strand, counting down.
AAAGCCTATTAACGAACTGATAGATGAGGTAAAAAAAATCGGATCGGAAAATCTCTACTTACGTCTGAGCGAGGAAAAGGATAAAGGCGTTCTGAACAAGCTGGCCAACACGTTCAACCGAATGCTGAACCGGATAGAGACATCGTTTGAAACGCAGAAAAATTTTATCAGCAATGCTTCCCACGAGCTGAATACACCTTTGACGTCTATCATCGGTATCGCCGATCTTGCTCTTTCTAAAGAGAGGAGCGTTGAGGAATATAAGCAGGCTATGCTAAAAATTGTCGACGCTGCCGAGAAGCTGGAAAAGAAAACGAGCGCACTTTTATTGCTGGCGAGGACCGGCTATGAAAACAATAACCTTAACTTCAAGCCCGTGCGCATCGATCAGATCGTAATGGACGCCGAGATGACTGTCAAGGCCATCAACGAACGATTTCATATCAAAACAGATTTCAGCATGCTTCCGGACGACAGCATGAAGCTTAAGGTAAACGGCTCTGCCCCTTTGTTGCAGTTAGCCATCTCTAATATTGTCTCTAATGCCTGTAAGTATTCCGCCAATCACACGGCCTACGTGGCCTTAGGCGCCTTTGAAAATGGTGTGCTCATTCTGATCAAAGACGAGGGAATCGGTATTCCGGAGCAGGAGCTTGCTTATATTTACGATCCCTATTTCCGAGCCTCCAACACCGCGAATTTTTCCGGCTATGGGATCGGTCTTCCCTTAGCCCGAAATATAATAAAAATGCACGAGGGCGACCTGTCGGTATCTTCGACGCTGGGAAAGGGGACAACCGTCCGGATTGAACTGCCCACCATCAAGCGTCTTTAATCCTGTTTTAATCTTTCTTTATTTTCTAATCCTGTTTTAATCTTCTGCCTTAAAGTCTAATGGAAATCTAATAGCGGTTTCATGCCGTTGCTATGTGCGCGACCTACCTTTGTATTAAAATAAAGTTTATGTCAGGTATACAGCGTGTTCTTGTTCCTACAGATTTCACCGTAGATTCTTTGCGTATAGCGTTGGAATACTTAGAGAACAATGTTGATAATCAACGGGTCGAATTGGTGTTAGTTTGTGGATATGATCTTGGCGATTCTATTACCGGACTGCTGGGCTTTACCAAAGATGATCATCTGGCGAGGCTGCAGGGCGAAGATTTTGTTAAGGGTTGTGAGATGATCAAGTCGCGTTTTAAACAGACGGTCGTGGAGATGTACGCGGATCTGTTGATTTCAAAAAATGCGCGTTATGTACGGAATTATCTGAAAGGAAACCGCATTACGCAAGTGGTGCTACCGGAGACATACGGATTCCGTTTTTTCAACCGTCATTCTTTTGACATATTGAACGTGTTGAAAGCTGTTGGGTTGGAAGCATTGCCCGAAGTTGTTTCGCTGCCTGTCGTAGGAAACGAGACGGACAATATCGATACAATGGACAGTATTTTTTTCAGGAAAGGATGGAAGGTTAGCTATGAGTAGGGATGTATTGATTAAGATAAACTACGTGTTTGTGGCGCTGCTGTTAATCGGAGCGTCGTTGACCGTTATGTACCATGAGAACCCTGAACGTTTGATTCAGGGCGAGTGGGTTGAGAAAGACTGGCGCCTGGAGAAGGCGAACGCGACGCCGGCGTCGGCTTCGACATCTGAGTTGCAGGAACGGTTGAAGAGGGAAATCCTTCAGAATATTGAGGATCTGCATCTCGGCGTGTGGCGCTTTTACAAGGATGGTACGCTCGAGTCGGCAGAAGCTGGACAGGGTAACGGACTGGAATGGGTTATCAAGGGTAGAGGGCACGTGCTGGAAGTGCGGAAGGACGGAAAGACCGTGGAGAGTTTTCAGATCCAGCAAATCAGTAAAGATAAGCTGGTGCTGCATTTAAACTTCGACCTGCAGGTAAAGGGAATTATTGAAATTGTTTTGGAAAGAAAGGGACAGATAGACCAGTATGCTAAGAAAGTATAGCAATCATAGAACATTAGGTGATAATCTGAAGCTAGGTGGGCTGACGGCCTTTTCGGCGGGCATGGTTAACGTAGCATCGGTTACCGTATTTTTTGCGTTCACGTCGAACGTGACGGGGTACTATGCTGTATTTGCGCAGGAGCTGAGCAAGGGCAACTGGTATCAAGGGGCGGTCGTGCTGCTGTGGATACTTCTGTTTTTTATCGGAAGTTTCCTGTCCAATTTCGTGATTATCCAAGGGAAAGGACGTTGGAGCCAATATATTTCTCATGCTATACCCGTGATGCTGGAATTTTTAAGTATTCTGTTTGTAGGGATATATCTGGACTTTTTCTATAAAAATACGTTGCAGGAGACGGAGTTTCTGGTTGCCGCGCTGCTGTTTGCCATGGGGCTCCAGAACGGGCTTACGGCAAGTATTTCAAACTCTGTCGTGAAAACCACGCACCTGACAGGACTGACGACAGACCTGGCCATTCTGGTGTCCATGTTCAGTAAACGTGAGAACCGGGAAAACAAGGCGTTGGTAGACAAATTTCACTTGCTGCTCACGATTATGATCGCGTACGTACTCGGCGGTCTGTTTGCGGGGTTGGGCTATCTCTATCTTCAAAACGGAACCTTCTACCTGACCTGCGCGATCCTGCTGATCATTGCACTGTACGATTTTTATAAACTGACGCGCGTGAAACAGCTATTTATAAAAAGACGTCGGGAAACCTGTCCCGCGTAAAAAAAGAAAACGGTTGATTATATGTATAGTAAGAGGAGGTTTGGTGACGCAGTTCACCAACCTCTTTTTCTATCGGTCTTTTTGCCCGTTTAGTCGTTTACTGTCAGTTCACCGCGAATGTTCTTTTCGACCCAATATGCTACGGATTCCTGATCATCAAATTGTCCCTGTAGATACATCAACTTGGTAACGGCGGCTTCGAACGTCATATCGTACCCGTTTAGAACGCCGATAGCTTTCAGTCCTTGAGATGTCTCGTACCTGCCCAGCTCAACCGATCCTACCTTACATTGCGAAATGTCGAGGATATTCTTGCCATTTTTTACTGCGGCCGCCAACATATCTAAAAACCATTCGTCGGTCATTGTGTTGCCCGATCCGAATGTCTCCATGACGATACTGCGGACGTCGGCGTCGAGTATAGCACGTATGAAGTCGGGACTGATGCCCGGAAAAAGCTTTAGAACGCCCACGCGGTTGTCGAGTTCGGTGTGCAGGATAAATTCCTTATCGGTATTATCGAGCAGGGCCTCCCGGTTGTAGTTGATGTGTATGCCGGCTTCTGCCAGTACGGGATAGTTGGGCGAGCGGAACGCTTCAAATTTTGCCGAATTGTATTTGAACGACCGGTTTCCGCGGAACAGCTTGTTATCAAAAAGTATACATACCTCCTGGATGATGGCCTTTCCATTCTCTTTAGCCGATGCGATTTCCAAGGCTGTCATCATGTTTTCCCTTGCGTCGGTTCGTATTTCGCCGATTGGCAGCTGAGATCCGGAAAGAATAACCGGCTTTTGTAGTCCTTCCAGCATAAAGCTTAAGATGGAAGCCGAGAACGACATCGTGTCTGATCCATGTAAGATGACAAAGCCGTCGTAATGTTCATAGTTGTCTTTGATAATCTGGGCCATTTCCAACCATATTGATGGCTTCATGTTCGAAGAGTCGATGATCGGCGTAAAGGAGTGTACGGTCAGTCTATAATTTAATCGGGCCAGATCGGGTAGGTTTCTCGCGATCAGCTCGAAGTCAAACGGGACGAAGGTGCCGGTATCCGGATCTTTAACCATTCCTATGGTTCCACCTGTGTAAATAATAAATATGTTCTGCATGGTTAATGCTTAAATCCCAAATATTTTTTTAGCGTTTTCGGTCGTGATTTTGGCGACGGTAGCCAGGTCGACTTCGTGTAGGTCGGCGACTTTTTGGGCGATATGGTGCAGATAGCTGCTTTCGTTTTCTTTTCCCCGGAAGGGTACGGGCGCGAGGTAGGGGGCGTCCGTTTCCAATACGATATGCGAGAGATCTATTTCTTTTACAACGAGATCTAAGCCGGCCCTTTTGAATGTGACCACGCCGCCGATTCCCAGCGAGAAGCCGAGTTCAATAGCCTGATGGGCCTGCTGTAGGTTGCCCGTGAAACAGTGAAGGACGCCGAATAGCCTGTCGTCTTTCAACTCGTTCAGGAGCACGAAGAGTTCATCGAATGCTTCGCGGCAGTGTATATCGATTGGAAGACCGAGGGATTTCGCCCAACCGACCTGTATGCGGAATGCCTCTTTTTGAAACGCCAGCGTACTTTTGTCCCAATACAGGTCAAGGCCGATTTCGCCAATGGCATATACCTTATGCACAGAGAGTAGGTGCTCCAGCTGCCGAAGGTCGTCTTTGTACGATTCCTTGACCGAACAGGGGTGAAGGCCTAACATCGGAAAGCAATGTTCGGGATAGTCGTTTACCGTTTGGAATACGGCAGAAACAGACTCCGTGTCTACATTTGGTAAAAACAGCCTTTCGATACGGTGGTCGAAACACCGCTGCATCTGTTCTTCCAGTTTCCCGGTTCCTGCGTGGTAATATATATGTGTGTGTGTATCCGTTAGGACATATGGTTCAAAAGACATAGCTATATAAAAGATAACGCGGCTAAATTTAGGACTTTCGTATAAGAAGACATAGCGTAATACGAAAAAACGCGAGATTAATAATAATCCCGCGTTTTTATTGTTAATCTGATAAGATACTTAGTTGTTTGCTGTAGAGTCTGCCGGTGCTTTCGGACCAGGAATGATGTCTACCAGTTCCACATCGAACACTAACGGCGCATATGGAGGAATAGCACCGCCGCCACGTTCGCCATAACCTAAGCTAGAAGGTACCAATAACGTCGCTTTTGTTCCTTTGCTGAACAACTGTAGGCCTTCTGTCCACCCTTGGATAACTGGATCGTGTCCAAGACGGAAACGGATAGGTTCGTATTGACGCATCGGGTTAAACGTGTTGTTTTTCTTTGCGATGTCAGCGTTGTTGGTGTCAAATACTTTTCCTGATACCAGTGTACCGGTGTAGTTAACAACCACCGTGTCGCCAACCGCAGGCTTGTTTCCGCTTCCTTCAGACGAAACAACATATTGCAGACCTGATGCTGTTTTCTTCGGCTCTAGCTTGTTGCTGGCAATATATCCGGCCAGTTTGCCCTCTTCGGCTTTTTTAAGTCCTTCGATCTCACCCTTGAAATATTGGTCGATCTGAGCGTATAAGGCTGAATCGGTTAGGTTGCCTTTTTTGAAATGCTTTCTTACTTTGATGGTGAAGGTAACAAACTTGTCCGCAAATTCAGGCTTTGGTTGTCCGGTCTTCGCAGCCATCGTATCCAGATTTAAGCGGAAGATAGCGCTATCGCCCTCGCCGAGTAATTTGAACATCGAGTTATAATCGCCTGGATATAAGCCCGGAATAGAATCTGGAGCTATATTTACAATCTGCGGCAGGCCAATATCATATGTACTTTGCAGTAAAGAATCTTTTCGGTCTGACTTGACAATCATGTCAACGGATAATAGGTCTCCGGCTTTTGCTTTCTCGCCTCCGGCATCTTCTACGATTTTATATTCGAGACCGCCGTCGCCCTTCTTAAAATTCTGACAAGCTGCAGTCGCTAACAAGGTGACAGCTGCCGATAGGAATAAAATTGATTTCTTCATTTTGTTGATATAATCACTAAGTTATTTTGTTAATATTTCTTTATATTCTGGTAATATCGATTTAAACTTGTTAACGACGGCGCCTAATTCCTCGTTGGAACTGCCTCCCGACGCATTCAGGTGTCCTCCTCCGTTGAAATACTTTTTACAGATTTCATTGCATGGAATCTCGCCAATTGATCGCAAAGATAATTTAATTAATTCGGTTCTGTCAATAAATAACGCAGCTAATCGAATGCCTTTAACGGATAATGCGTAATTCACCAGCCCCTCGGTGTCGCCCGTGGTAACCTCGAACTTCTCGAGATCGTCTTTGGTCACGGCAAAGATCGCCGTGTTGTATTCAGGAATAACTTCGAGGCAGTTTAATAGGCAGTAGCCCAAAAACTTCAGACGGTTTTCCGTTGAGCTATTATATACATACTCGTGAATCTCCCAGTTTTTTGCGCCAGCTTCAATTAATTGGGCAATAATCTGGTGTACCGCTGCGGTGGTCGAACGAAACCGGAATGATCCCGTGTCTGTCATGATGCCTGCATATAGACACGTTGCAATATCGGACGTCAGCGCCCCGCGGTCGCCATTAACGTCGCAGATAAAGGTGTATATCAGTTGGGCCGTTGCGGCGGCGTTCGGATCCCAATAGCTTACGGCAGCAAAATCTTCGGGATCCAGATGATGATCAATCATCCACTTCTGCCCTTCAGCTAAACGGATAATCGGTTCTAGCACGTTTGTACGGCTTAGTGCGCTATAGTCTAAGCAGAAAATGATGTCGGCCTCTTTCAGCAGCTTCTCGGCCACGTCGGGAGCCTGTGGATAAATAATTACTTGCTCGCTGCCCGGCATCCAATCTAAAAAGGAAGGAAAATCCGACGATAACACGATCTGTACAACATGTCCTTTAGCCTTCAGCCAGTGGTATAAACCTAATGAAGAGCCTAGTGCGTCTCCATCTGGTTTGTGATGGGTGGTAACAACAATGTTTTTAGGTGTAGCGAGTAACTGTAAATTATTTTCTCCTGTCAGCATATGTATTCTAAGTTTGCAAACCTACTATAATTTTATTGGTTAAGGAAATTTTTTAAGCATAAGAATGCTTAAAAAAATGTTAATCCTTAGTGGCTTGCGCAACCCGGCGGGTCCTACAAATTTACGGTTTTCATGCTGCATCCTGTGGTTGTTGTGTCCCCGATAAAACCGCCGTTTTTTATCCGGCGTCGTTTGCTCAGTTTTTAAAAGCATACAGCTTTTTATCCCGACGTATACATAACAGGTAAGGAGCGCTGTTATAGTCTATCTTTCCGTAGTAAAAGCCGGGCAGTGCCTCTACGGGAAACCCGTCCAGAAGTTCTCCTTGTTCGTCGAAAAGGTATATCAGTGAACTGCCACGAACTGCGATCCCAAGGAGGCGGCCTCCACCGTTTGCGGCAAACAGCTGTGGACGGTCCTCGATGATCTGCGTAAAGGTATATTCATGGTGGGTCGCGCTGTCCTGTATGTCCCGTAACAGCAGTTGTTTCTGGTCGATGGCCACTATAGATCTCGCATCCTCGTTCCCCTGTGGCGAAAACGCGACGATAGCTTCGGGGGCCGAAGCGCCCAGGCTACTTTTCGCAGGTGTGTGCTCGAAGTCGATTGATAACAGATTTCCCGCTGTATCCACTGCGTAAATGGCGGTTTGCTTTTGTGTGTTGTCGGCCAGTCCAATGGGGTTTTTAAAATGGCTTCCCTCGATTACGACTTCTTTTTGCAGTTCGCCGTCCGCACCAAACTGATAGAAGTGTCCGCGGTCGGTGCCCACGAATACACGGTCGTTTTTAACTTTGATGTCGAATAATATGCGGCCGTCCAGTTCGACATGATCCCAATCCGTTACTTTTTTGCCTTCGAGGGTATATACAGCTATACGTCGGCCGGCCGGAACAAATATCAGCTGCTCCCGGCCTACCTGAGCGATGGTCGGCGAGTACGAAGGCTCGTAAGGCATATGTAATGAAAAGCCCGGGAGGGAGTTGCCAAAAGGATCAAAGCGATACAGTTGATTACGGTCCGTAACCGAAACAAGCGAACGGTCCGCCAGCTGCTGGGTTTGCCCGACGATCCGGCCATGGAAAACCGCCGACCACAGTTTTTTTCCTGTCGGATGGATCGCATGCACGGTATGATCCTGTTCCTGAATGAGGATGAACTGGCTGGTATCGGAATGTTCAAACACGGCGGGAGCCGTTATTGGGCGGTTCTCAAACGCATAGGTCCACGCCGGCGTAGCGCCTAAAGCGCTTTTGCTTTTGTATATGCCATAGATACTGGAAAGAAACGTTCCGCTGTTTCCCGATATCTGGACCGACCAGGAGTAGAAATCTTGGTAGCCAAAATTGTCCTTGTCCTGAAAGTTTTTTGCGTATGCGGGCTTTAATAAATTGCTGACCGTACCTGCTGCCGTCCGCGTACGGAGGAAGTAGGTTATATTGGCTTCATTCCCTTGTATTCGCTCGAAATTTTTGAATCCCAGCGTGTTGATCAGCAGGTCCGACCGCCGCCAGTCCTGCTGATAGGTGTGAAGCAGGCTTTGGTGATTAGCCAGCACCAAGATGTTCTTTAGGCGTATGAAATAGGGGCGGGAGAATGCTTTTAACGGGTCTCCGAATAGGGCATACGGTATATTGGCGTGGTTGAACCGGTATATGGAATCTGCGACTTCCGACACAATGGGCGCCGCAGCCTGTCTCCACGCTGCTGTGTCGGCCAGCACCACAAAGGCCAACGTCGTTTGGTTGCTCTGCTCGACAACAGCAAACTCCCGTCCGAATGCCGGACGCAAATCGGTCTCGAACGATACGCCTTTATCTCTCTTGATCTGGGAGAATTGCTGCTGAAGCTGATCCAGCTCCTGCCTCGCCGTGAATAACGCCGTCAGATCTTGTCTGAACCGCGCGGTATCGCTGATCGCGAATGATAGGTAGCTGGCTGTGCTCTCGGGAAAGACGTTATACAAACTTTGGGTCGTCTTCGCTTGATGCCCGTATATTTCAAGGTAGTTGTCTTTTTTTCCGGAAGTCTCACTCTCGCCGCTGAGTATCAGTGCGTCGTTTTTAAAATTCAGATTCCATGCAGATTTTCCGCCAAGTTGTTCAAAGAGGCCCAGCGTATCGCCTGACTTACGGCGTAATACCTGCTTAGCGATCTGCGGAATCTGATCATGTATAAAATAGACACTCATCGGTGAGTTCCGGTTGTTGTTGTCTATGAAGTAATCTATATGCGCTTTTTCCAGCTTGGCCGCGTTGTCGTCTAAAATCTGATGCAGAAGGGGGGCGGAGTAAGAGGCAAAAAATATCCCCTCATGGTAAAGTACATGAAACACGTCTGCTGCTTCCTCTCCGGAAAAGCTAAAAAACCGGCTGCCCAGCGTATCCTTTTGCGTTACCTGATAGGTTTTTCGGAGCTCATCGACGATGGCCGGAAGATCTGCTTTCTCGACAGGAGTCAGCGTGGGGATGGTAAATAGAGGTGTGATCTGTTCTTTTTCAGGGTGAAAAGATATGTACATTTCGACACCGTCTACATAAGGTTGTAAGGAGGCATTTCTCAGGATTTTCGCTTTCAATGATGTCCATCGCTGTATAGCTTCGCTGCCAACGAGTGCGTCGAATATCTCGAAGTCCTTAAATATATTGTCGGATGTGGCATCATTGTTTAGGGTTGCGATGAGGAAGGTCTCTTTTGGAAGAAAGGTCATGGGACGTAGTGTCTTCTTTTTGTCACCGTCCAGATTGGCGAAATAATATATGGAAGCTCCAATGACCGCTATGAATAGTAAAATCGTTGTTATAATCGTGTTTCTCATCGCACTAAGCCTGTATCTACCCAAAAATAAAAAAATAAAGTGTATTTGTTTGATCTCCCTGAATTTTGGTAGAGTACCCGCGCCGTGCGGCAGCTAACGGCCGTTTCAAAGCGGACGGTTTAAAAATTCACGAAGTTTAAGCGCAATATGCCTTATATTTTATACATTTATATGCGCAAAAAAGATACATTAGATTTTAATCTCTTTTATGAATAAACAAATTATATTGACAGCGGCCTTTTTTGGGCTTACCGCTGTGATATTGGGAGCATTTGGTGCACATGGATTAGAAGGGAAAATTAGTGACTATCATCTGGATACCTGGAAGACGGGGAACCAGTACCACTTTTATCATACGTTGGCTTTATTATTCTTGTCTACCTTTTCTAGAGCGAAGAATGCATCTATCCGTGTTTCGTTTATTGCTTTTACATTGGGTATACTGTTATTCTCTGGCTCCTTGTACCTGTTAAGTGTCCGGGAATTGCTCGGGATGGAAAGCATGCGACTGCTTGGTCCTGTTACTCCACTCGGGGGGCTTTGTTTTATTGTCGGCTGGGTCGGCCTGTTTGTAGCCGCCCTACGAAACCGCTCATAGACATCTGAAGTAAGTTGCCGTGTGCGGAGGGAGCGTTCGGACGTTTATCACAATGCCCGTTTCAGCTTTTGACAACCTTAGCATCCTTCCGCTTTGAAGCCCGTAAATAGGGTAGCCTTCTAAAATTGCGATAGCCGGCCGCGTGGCCTTAGGGCATAGCAAATCCCGTAGCATCAGCAACGGCATCCGCCACTCATAAGAATTGTTTTTTTCGTTGATGACGCCATGGTAGTACATGGCGGTTTTGTTACATTTGCTGTTATGTCGGAAGCCTCATTATTTCAGCTGGACCGTGAAACCTTATTTGTAGAGGTTATTTTGCCGCTGCACATAGCGAAGACCTATACGTACCGTGTGCCCTTGGAATGGAACGCACAGGTCGCTGTAGGAAAACGGGTGATCGTTCAGTTTGGCCGGAACAAGATTTATTCGGCCGTTATTTATCGGATTTCATCGGAAGCTCCGTTAAATTATGAGGCCAAATATATCTTGAACCTTATCGATGAGCATGCTGTGGTAGACGCCGCCCAACTGGCCCTCTGGGAGTGGATGGCCGACTACTATATGTGCTATATGGGCGAGGTGATGCAGGCCGCTCTGCCCGCTGTCATGAAGATGGCGAGCGAGACGAAGATTGTGGCTTCGGGGCGCGAAGATCTGGATCGGTCCCTGCTTTCCGATAAAGGATATATGGTTATGGAGGCTTTGGAGGTCGCCAGCGAACTTACGGTGAATGACATTATTAAACTCCTCGGTCAGAAAACGGTCTTTCCCCTGTTGAAATCGCTGTTCGACCAGGGATATATCCTGATATCCGAAGAGATAAAAGATAAGTTTAAACCAAAGCGGAAATCTTTTCTCGTTTTTGCGCCGGAATTTGCTGATGGGGAAGCGGTGCGTATCCTGCTGGATTCCCTTAACCGGGCACCTAAGCAGCAGGATGCGGTGCTGGCCTTTCTGCAGCTGCGGAAGACGAAAACGGAGGTGACGAGACAAGATATTATGGAGGCAACAGGGGTAGGCTCGTCTGTTGTCACTTCGCTTATCGAAAAAGGCGTTTTTCGTACAGAAGAGAAAATAGTGTCACGGCTGGGCGGCGAGGAGGTCGAAGTAACGTCAGCCTTTGTCTTCAATGAGAAACAGCAGGAGGCGTTTGAGCGGGTTAAACAGGAATTTCGGGAAAAAGACGTTGTGCTGCTGCATGGCGTTACGGCGTCAGGAAAGACGCAGCTATATATCCGTCTAATTGAAGAGGTGCTTCAACGGGGAAAAAATGTACTGTACCTGTTGCCCGAAATCGCGCTGACCACCCAGATTACCGATAGACTGAAGTTGCATTTCGGCGAAAAGCTTGGTGTGTACCACTCGAAGTTCAACGATAACGAACGGGCTGAAGTATGGTATAAAGTATTGAAGGGCGAATATAAGGTCGTTATCGGCGCCCGCTCTTCGATTTTCCTGCCATTTCAGGATCTGGACCTCGTCGTTGTCGACGAGGAGCACGAAAGTTCGTATAAGCAGTATGATCCGGCACCGCGGTATCATGCCCGGGATACCGCTATATATTTAGCGTACGTACACGGCGCGAAAGTGTTGCTGGGATCGGCCACACCATCGATCGAAAGCTATTACAATGCGAAAGCCGGAAAGTATGGACTGGTTGCGCTGACAGAACGTTTTGGAGATGCAAAGCTGCCGGCTATTGAGGTGATCAATATCGCAGAGGAGGGACGGAAGGAGCAGATGTTTTCCTATTTCAGCGGCATCCTGCTGAAGGAGATAACGGAAGCCCTGGAACGGAAGGAGCAGGTTATCTTGTTTCAGAACAGGCGGGGACACACGCCGTTCGTGCAATGTAGTACGTGCGGCTGGGTGGCGAAATGTATAAACTGCGATGTGAGCCTGACATACCATAAATCGACAAATCATCTGCATTGCCATTACTGCGGACATACGGAGCCCCCCGTTCAGGTGTGTCCGGCCTGTGGGATGCCTCATATCGAGAGCAAGGGTTTTGGCACCGAGAGGGTGGAAGAGGAGCTTGAGCTGCTCATCCCCCAGGCGAGAATCGGCCGGCTGGATCTGGATTCGACGAAGGGAAAATACGGCTTCGACAAGATTATCTCGGCCTTCGATGACCACGAATTCGACATCTTAATCGGTACGCAGATGGTTGCTAAAGGGCTCGACTTTGGGCGTGTCAGTCTTATCGGTATTATCAATGCCGATGCGATGATCAACTTTCCCGATTTTAGGGCCTACGAGCGCGCATTCTCGTTATTTTCACAGGTGGCGGGGCGCGCAGGGCGGAGACAGCGCGAGGGAAAAGTTATCATACAGACGTATACACCGAACCACCGCGTGCTCGAACAGGTGATACAGCACGACTACGAGGCTATGTTTATGACCGAAGTAAAAGAACGGAAGAATTATCTGTATCCGCCGTTTTATAGGCTGATAAAGGTAGACCTGAAACATACGGATATGCAGGTGGTGCATGATGGAGCGCTACGGATGGCGGATCTGCTCCGCGTACAGCTGGGCAGTAGGGTCCTCGGCCCGGAGCCGCCATTGATCTCGCGGATCCGGAATCACTTTATACAAACAGTTACCTTAAAGATAGAACGCAACAATGTAAGTATTGCCAAAGTCAAGGAACTGATCCGGCAAGCTATCTTGCAGTTTGAACAGGATAAAGCAAATAGAGGGATTCGTATTTCGATTGATGTAGATCCCTATTAAGTATTTATTTGCCGGACTTCTCCTGTTCTTTCCATTGTCTGGAAAAGGATTTGTCGGCTATTTTCGGTAACTCCCGATGCTTACCCCAAGTCTTCCTAAACAGCGTTTTGAGAAAGAAGTTTTTCATCTTCCCGCCCAGAAAGTCGAGCAGGCTCCGACGTTGGAGGACGTAGGCGAATCCTTTCCATGCTTTTTTCTCGCTATTTGGGGAGAGATTTTGTTCGACGCTGTCACGGCGGTTCAGTAGTAGCATTTTCTGGATGTCTATTCCTACCGGACATACCTCCGTACATTTCCCGCAAAGGGAAGAGGCGAAGCTAAGGTGTTTGAATTCCTTCAGACCGTTGAGGTGGGGGGCGATGAGCGATCCGATGGGGCCTTGGTACGTGGTATCATAGGTGTGGCCGCCGATATTCTGATATACCGGGCACACGTTGAGGCACGCGCCGCAACGGATGCAATATAGACCCTGGCGCTGATCTTTTTGGGCGAGCAGGTTTGTCCGTCCGTTATCCAGGATGATTACATACATCTGGTCGGGCCCATCGGTCTCGCCCGGCTGACGGGGTCCGCTTAAAATCGAGTTGTATACCGTTAGGTTCTGTCCTGTGCCATGCGAGGCTAAAAGCGGCCAGAATAAGTCTAGATCCTGCAGGCTCGGAATAATTTTCTCAAGGCCTACAACGGCGATGTGCACCTTTGGGAAGGTGGTTGTCAGGCGAGCATTCCCTTCGTTTTCGGTTATGGCAATGCTACCGGTGTCGGCGACCATAAAATTGCCTCCGGTAATCCCGACATCGGCAGCGGCGTATCTGTCGCGCAGCAGCTCCCGTGCTTTAACAGTCAGCTGGTCAGCTGTAGCGTCCAACGGTGTGCCGAATTTTTCGTGAAACAGCTGCGCAATTTCCTCGAGGCTGAGGTGCATGGCCGGTGTCACAAAATGATAGGGTTTCTGCTTTAAAAGTTGTATGATGAACTCGCCGAGATCACTTTCTATGCTTTCGATGCCCTTCTTCTCGAGAAACTGGTTGAGTTCAATTTCTTCCGTGGCCATGGATTTTGATTTGACAACAGATTTAGCATCTACCTCTTCTAGTATGCGTGCGATCTCCACGCGTGCTTCTTCTGCGTCGTTGGCCCATATTACTTTACCTCCCCGCCGCGTAAAATTGGCTTCGAAATCGAGTAGATATCGGTCAAGGTTTTCGATGGCCTTCCATTTGATGAGATGCGCTTTCTTTTTGGAGTTTTCCAGGTCAAAAAATTTGCTTTTGCCGTACTCAAAAGCGAGATTGTACTTGCCTATATTGGTGTTGACAATTTCCCGGTGGCGCAGGTCGAAGGACTTTACTGCGCTATCTTTTAAAAACTTCTCGGCAACATGCTCTCCCATGTGGTAAAGCTAATCTTTTTCTAAAAGATTAACAAGGTCTGCCACCCACGAGGGCTCTTTTTTTGTTTCGGCGGCTCTTCGGACGGATGTAAAAAACTCCGGCGCAGGTGTGGGGCCGGAGTTTTTGTTGTGTCATGCTATACGCTGTTCTACTGCGTTTTTTCCTGCAGTGCTAAGGCAAGGCTCAACTCTTCCAGCTGTGCTGCGTCGACCCGGGCGGGGGCGTCGATCATGACGTCGCGTCCCGCATTGTTTTTTGGGAAGGCGATAAAGTCGCGGATGGTTTCCTGCCCACCTAAAATGGCCACTAGACGGTCAAGGCCAAATGCCAGCCCCCCGTGCGGCGGAGCACCGTATTGAAAAGCATTCATCAGAAAGCCGAATTGCTCTTGCGCCTGCTCCTGCGTAAATCCGAGGTGTTTAAACATCAGGGCTTGTGTTTCCTTGTCATGAATACGTATAGAACCGCCTCCGATTTCATTTCCGTTTAAGACCAAGTCGTAGGCATTGGCACGCACTTTCCCCGGATCGGTATCCAGCAGGTGCATGTCTTCTTTCTTCGGCGAAGTGAACGGGTGATGCATGGCGTGGTAACGTCCGGTCTCTTCGTCCCATTCCAGAAGCGGGAAATCGACTACCCACAGTGGAGCAAATTCGTCCGGCTTCCGTAATCCCAGCCGGTTGCCGAGCTCCATACGGAGCGCGCTGAGCTGGCTACGCGTCTTGTCTGCCGGTCCGGAGAGCACCAGTATGAGGTCGCCGGCCTGTGCGCCGGTGGCTTCTGCCCACTGGGCAAGGTCAGCCTGATCGTAGAACTTGTCGACAGACGACTTAAACGTTCCGTCCGGCTCACACTTGCAGTACACCATACCCGAGGCCCCTACCTGCGGACGTTTAACCCACTCTATTAATTCGTCGATCTGTTTCCGCGTATACGAAGCTCCTCCCGGTACAGCAATGCCCACGACGAGTTCCGCTGTGTTGAACACGGAAAAGGCTTTGTGCTGTGCAACGGCGTTGAGTTCGCCGAACTCCATGCCAAAACGGATGTCCGGTTTATCATTTCCGTATCGGCGCATGGCTTCCTCAAATGTCATGCGTGGGAACTTTTCAATGTCGATATTATGGATCGTTTTCAGTAGGTGACGCGTTAATCCTTCGAAAACGTTCAAAATGTCTTCTTGTTCAATAAAGGACATTTCGCAGTCGACCTGTGTAAACTCCGGCTGGCGGTCTGCCCGTAAATCCTCGTCGCGGAAGCATTTCACGATCTGAAAATACCTGTCCATTCCCGCTACCATCAACAGTTGTTTGAACGTTTGAGGAGACTGCGGCAGGGCGTAAAACTGGCCCGGATTCATCCGTGACGGTACAATAAAGTCGCGGGCACCTTCCGGAGTGGACTTGATCAGATAAGGTGTTTCGACCTCGCAAAAATCGAGGTTGGATAGATAATTGCGGACTTCCTGAGCTACCTTATGACGGAACAACAGGTTGTTTTTAACAGGGTTCCGCCGTATGTCAAGGTACCGGTGTTTCATGCGGATGTCTTCGCCCCCGTCTGTTTCGTCCTCAATGGTGAAAGGGGGGACCTGGGCTTTGTTCAGGATGGTTAACTCGTTGACCAGAACCTCGATGTCGCCAGTCGGTATGTTTTTGTTTTTCGATTCCCGTTCGATGACCGTGCCTTTTACCTGGACGACAAATTCGCGCCCCAGCGATCGTGCTAACTGCATTAACGACGCTTCCGAGCGTGCTTCATCAAATATCAATTGCGTAACTCCGTAGCGATCCCGTAAATCCACCCAAACCATGAAACCTTTATCCCGTGATTTCTGTACCCATCCGGCAAGGGTGACTACCTCGTTAACGTGTGTCGCGCGTAACTCTCCGCAATTATGACTTCTGTACATTTCCTATAGTGAAATAAAAATTAAAACTTGAACTAATGCCCCTGCAGGCCTGTCGCCTGGCTGATAGGGAACGGACACCGATACACATATAGGACCGGTTGCTTCCTGGACCTTAACAAGCAGGTGCTGACGATTGAAAGCAAAAATATCGGATTTCCGTCAGAATAACGAAAAAGTGTGCGACTAGAATGCGATGCGTCACTGTTGTCTTGTTCTACCACTTTCTCCCACATCGTCGTTGAAAATGTGTTAAAATGTGTCAGGAATGCTTTTGCACGACCCAAGGAAGATTTCTTTTGGGGTGGCATGGATTTTTGCCTGCCGTCGCGGGAAAAGCTTGCTTGATGTATTCAAGTGGTTGTTTATTAAATATTTACGGTGTATTGTGCCGGTTGGCTAGGTATTTGGGTGTTGTGGAAAACTTTTTTGTGTTAAATTGTGGGAGAAAGTGGGAGAAAGTGTATACTTTTACATTAATTTTAGGTTAGGCTTATAGACTAATGAACTTTTTAATCGGAGAATACGAATGCAAGTTGGACACGAAAGGCAGGATGGTTGTTCCTGCCGGGCTCAAGAGGCAGCTGCCTGATGTTGAGCGTGAAGGGCTTGTTGTGAACCGTGGCTTCGAGAGAAATTTGGTTATTTATACACGTACGGAATGGAACAAGATTCTGAAGCAGCTTTCGCGGCTGAATCAGTTTCAGACCAAAAACAGAGAGTTTGTGCGGAAGTTTATGAGCGGGGCGACAGAGTTGATGCTCGATTCGGCGGGACGGGTGCTGCTACCTAAGAGTTTGCTGGAGTATGCCGAGATTGGATCGGAGCTTGTGTTGGCGTGTAATCTGGAGAAGATAGAGGTTTGGTCGAAGCCGAAATACGAAGAGCAGATGGTGGCATTGTCGGAGGAGGATTTTTCCGATCTGGCAGAACAGGTAATGGGTGGATTTGATATGGAAGGAGGTTTGGATGGCTAATTCGATGGGTTATCATGTGCCTGTTATGTTGCAGGAGTGTATGGATGCGCTTGCTATTAAGCCGGATGGCGTGTATGTTGATGTGACTTTTGGTGGTGGCGGACATTCGAGAGCGATATTACAGCGGCTGGGCGACGGCGGTAGGCTGATTGCATTTGATCAGGATCCTGATGCTATCCATAACGCTATTGATGATCCCCGGTTTACGTTGGTGCACCATAATTTCAGGTTTCTGAAAAACAATCTGCGTTTGTTGGGGGTGAAGGAGGTTGATGGTATTTTGGCAGATTTGGGTGTTTCTTCGCATCAGTTTGATTCTCCCGATCGTGGTTTTTCCATTCGCTATGATGCTGATCTGGATATGCGGATGGATAAGGTTTCCGAACTCGACGCGAAGATGGTGTTGCAAACGTACCCCGAGGCGGAGTTGCATAGGGTTTTCGGGATGTATGGGGAGATTCAGAATGCCCGGACGTTATCGAAAACCATCGTTACGGCCCGCCTGAATGGGGGTATTGAGACGGTGTCGGATCTGAAAGAGGTGATTAAGCCATTGGTGCCCCGGGCGAAGGAGCATAAGTATCATGCCCAGGTGTTTCAGGCGTTGCGGATTGAGGTGAATAAGGAGCTGGACGTGCTGCAGGAGTTTTTGGAGCAGACGGTATCGGTTCTAAAGCCAGGAGGGAGATTGGTGGTGATGTCGTATCACTCGCTGGAGGATCGGCTGGTTAAGAACTTCATGCAAAAAGGAAAATTTAGAGGAGAGGTGGAGAAGGACTTCTTCGGGAATGAGATAAAGCCATTTCGGGTGGTTAGCCGGAAAGCGATCACGGCCGGTGCCGCTGAACTGGAGTTAAACAATAGGGCCCGCAGTGCGAAGCTGCGCGTGGCTGAGCGGGAAGCTTAATTTTTTAGTGATGTCGAGAAATACGATTAAAAATAAGGAGTTAAGCGAGGAGATTCAGGAAAAGATGAATGAATCGGTGGAGGAGAAGGTTGAGGAGACTCAGCACTTTTTGCGTTCATTTTTTTCCGGGCGGCGGTTGTCAAGTTATCTGGTGGCACGGAATCTTCCTTTTGCGGCTTTTATAGCGCTGCTGGGGCTGTTGTATATTTCCAATAGGCATCTGGCGGAAAGGACAGTGCGGGATATTGACCGGCTGGGGCGTGATGTCAAAGAATTGAGTTGGGATTATAAATCGCTTTCGGCCGAGTTGATGAAGCTTACTACGCAGACGGAGATAGCTAAACGCGCGGACACATTGGGTTTGAAGGAGCGTACGGAGCCTCCGATTAAGGTTGAGGTAGTTAAACAAGAGGATTGATGTGCGAATAAACACATAGCATATGAATATTAGGAAGTCTATACTTATACGGGTGTACCTAGCGTTCGGGCTAATGGTGTTTGGGGCATTGTTGGTTTTTGGTAAGCTGTTGCACCTGCAGTACGTGGATGGTGGCGAGTGGCGGGCGATGGTGGATAGTCTGACAATCCGCGAGCGTGTGATCGAGGCGGCGCGGGGGAATATATATTCAAACGACGGAAGCCTGCTGGCGACTTCGGTGCCGGAGTATGAGTTGCGTTTCGACGCGATGTCTATTCCTGTGGAGGCGGACGACGTGTTTAACTCCAAAGTGGATTCGTTGGCCAATCATCTAGCTGCCCACTTCAAAGATAAGTCGACGAGGCAATACCTGGTCATGTTAAAGAATGCACGTGCAAAGCGTCAACGGTATGTTTTGATAAAACGGAATGTTTCGCATCAGGATCTGAAGCTGATCAAAACGTTTCCTTTGTTCCATTCTTTTAAGGAAGGAAAAAAGCGATATCCTACCAGCTTGGTGACGGTGCGCGAGAATAAACGCATATTGCCATTCACGAATCTGGCGGCAAGAACGATAGGTTATAAAAATACGAAAGGGGACACGGTTCTGGTGGGATTGGAAGGTGCCTATGGATCTTATATAGACGGAACGAGCGGTTCGCAGATGATGCAGCGGATTGCCGGTGGTGTGTGGGTGCCTGTAAACCGCGAGGTAGAGGTTGCTCCTGTGGATGGGTCGGATATCATCTCGACGCTGGACGTGAACATGCAGGATATGGCTCAGCGCGCGTTAGAGAAGCAGCTGATAGCGAGTGATGCGGATAATGGCTGCGTCATTTTAATGGAAGTGAAAACGGGCGAGGTTCGGGCAATAGCAAACTTTACCCGGGATAGCGAAGGTGTTTTCCGGGAGAAGTATAACTATGCGATAGCGCAGGGTGCCGACCCGGGTTCGACGTTTAAGCTTGCCAGTTATCTTGCGCTGCTGGATGATAAGTTAGTGGATACGTCGACGACAGTTGATATCGGCAATGGTACGTATAAGGTGCCCTCGCATACCATTAAGGATTCGCATGCGCCTAAAAAGTCGATAGTGACGGTTAAGGAGGCGTTTGAGGAGTCGTCGAACGTTGGTATTGCTAAGCTTGTGAATATGCACTATGGGGACAAGCCGGCGAGGTACACATCGAAACTCCATCAATTTGGATTGGGCCAGGCTTTGGGGCTACAGATTCCCGGAGAGGTGAAGCCCTGGGTGAAAACGCCCGAAAGCCGGACGTGGAGCAAGCTCTCTTTGGTGCAGATGGCGTACGGGTATGAGCTTCGGCTGACGCCGCTGCAGATGTTGGCGTTTTATAACGCCGTGGCCAACGATGGTAAGCTTGTTGCGCCGCTTTTTGTAAAGGAGATCAGGCATCTGGGGAATACAGTGGAAAAGTTTGAGGCTAAAGTTATCAATAAGCAGATAGCTTCGGCGGAGGCTATCCGCAAGGCTAAGAAAATGTTGGAAGGGGTTATGATTGAAGGGACAGGAAAGCGTTTGCGTTCGCCCTTGTATACTTCGGCCGGTAAGACCGGAACGGCGCAGATGAATGACGGCGCCAGAGGTTATGGGGCCCGTCGTTATCAATCGTCGTTTGCGGGTTATTTCCCCGCGGAGAACCCAAAATATTCGATGATTGTCGTGATCCGCAACCCGCGTAAAGGCTATTACGGCGGGGCGATTGCCGGACCGGTATTCAAAGAGCTCGCGGATATGGTTTATGCAAACGACCTCTCACTGCACGGTACGTTGGCAAGCCGGAAAGTGAATGTGTCGGGTGCCAAGGTGCCGCTTACGTTGAATGGATCCAAGGAGGCTTCGGAAGCCGTATACCGGGCTTTAGGGTTTAACCCTACCAATTGGAATATGCTCGCGCAGGCGACAGATTCCTCGGCAAAGCAGGGGCCTTTTGTTGAAGTGCAGGTGAAAGAAGGTGTCGTTCCCAATGTGATAGGGATGGGCCTTTCAGATGCTGTGTTCACGATGGAGAATGCAGGTTTCAAGACCAGGGTTTCGGGCTACGGGAAGGTGGTCAGCCAATCACTGGTCGCGGGAACTAAATTAAAAGTGGGAACGCCAATTATCCTGGCGCTGAATTAGAGATATGAAGCTAAAAGAATTATTACATGCAATTCCGGTGCAGCAACTTGAGGGTGAACTCGATGTTGATGTGCTGTCTATATGTTTCGATTCGCGCAAGGTGGCGCAGGATAGCTTATTTGTGGCGGTCCGTGGCGTTCATACGGATGGGCACCTGTACCTGGATACGGCTATATCGCAGGGAGCTGCCGTGGTGGTGGTCGAGGTGCTGCCTGAAACTACCGACACAGGCGTGACATATGTCCTCGTCGACGACACCTCGTATGTGCTAGGGCTTTTAGCTACAAATTTTTACGGGGATCCGTCGAAAGACCTAAAGCTGGTCGGCGTTACAGGTACCAACGGTAAGACGACGATCGCGACGTTGCTTTTTAACCTTTTTGAAAATCTGGGATACCATGTGGGGCTGATCTCGACTGTTCAGAATAAGATCGGTGGCAGAGTGCTTCCGGCTACGCATACGACGCCTGACCCTATCGCATTGAACAGCCTGCTCCGCGAGATGGTAGACGATGGGTGCGACTATTGTTTTATGGAAGTCAGCTCGCATGCTGTTGTGCAGCAACGCATTGCAGGACTGCGGTTCGCAGGTGGTATCTTCACGAATATCACGCATGATCATTTGGATTTCCATGGTACATTCGATAATTATATAAAGGCCAAAAAGAAGTTTTTCGACGATTTAGACCGCTTTGCATTTGCCCTGACGAATGCGGACGACAAAAATGGTGCGGTTATGTTGCAAAATACGTTTGCCCATAAAAAGACCTACGGCTTGAAGAATATGGCCGACTTCAAGGCAAAGGTCGTGGAGAGCCACTTTGATGGCATGCTGTTGCATGTCGACGGGCATGATGTCTGGGTAAAGCTGGTGGGTGGCTTCAATGCGTACAATATGCTGGCCGTATACGGTGCTGCGATTTTACTGGAGCAGGAGACCATGAAAGTTTTAACGGCGATGAGTGCAATAACAGGTGCTGATGGCCGGTTTGAAGTGTTGCGTAGCAAGGACGGTGTTTTGGGGGTGGTCGATTACGCACATACGCCGGATGCCGTTGAAAATGTGCTGTCGACTATCCGCGACCTGCGGAGCGGGCAGCAGCAGATCATCACCGTGTTAGGGTGCGGTGGAGACCGCGATAAGACGAAGCGGCCTGAAATGGCTGCCGTGGCTGTCCGGTTAAGCGATAAAGTGATTATCACATCCGATAATCCCAGGACCGAGGATCCGATGGCGATCATCCGCGATATGGAAGCCGGTGTGGACGCTAAGGATAAAAAGAACGTATTTACGATCGCTGAGAGACGGGAAGCGATCCGGGCGGCCTGTCATCTCGCGCAGCCGGGAGACATTGTTTTGGTTGCCGGAAAGGGACACGAAAAATATCAGGAAATAAATGGTGTCCGACATCACTTTGACGATAGGGAGGTACTGGAGCAGACTTTTAACGAACAATAAAAAGAACGAATGTTATATTATCTATTTGACTGGCTACAAGACTACGTGCACATTCCGGGGGCAGGGTTGTTTCAGTATATCTCCTTCAGAACGGCAATGGCTGTCATTGTTTCGTTAATCATCACGACGGTCTATGGTAGCCGTCTGATCCGGGCACTGCATAACAAACAGGTTGGCGAAACGGTAAGAGATCTGGGGTTGGCCGGAGAAAAACAGAAGGCGGGGACGCCGACGATGGGCGGGCTAATTATTATTGCCGGCATACTTATTCCTACGCTTTTGTTTGCCAAGCTGGAGAATATATATGTCATTGTTCTTATCGTAACAACGATCTGGATGGGCGCTATCGGCTTTTTAGATGATTATATTAAGGTTTTTAAAAAAAATAAGGAAGGCCTGGCGGGCAGGTTTAAGGTGATAGGCCAGGTTGGGCTTGGGACACTGATTGCGATTACGATGTATTTTCACCCTGATATTGTTGTTCGCCAGGAAGTGAAAAATCCAACATCGACAAAGGCAGTACAAATAATGACGGATACGCAGACGGGAGAACGGTATTATGCAGAAAATGTAAAGTCGACGAAAACCAATATTCCTTTCTATAAAAACAACGAGTTTGATTATGCGAAGGTGTTGAGTATGTTTGGCTTAAACGGAAACCTCGTTACTTTTCTGGTG
Source organism: Sphingobacterium allocomposti (assembly GCF_008124885.1). Taxonomy (GTDB): domain Bacteria; phylum Bacteroidota; class Bacteroidia; order Sphingobacteriales; family Sphingobacteriaceae; genus Sphingobacterium; species Sphingobacterium allocomposti. The sequence goes on along the minus strand of NZ_VNHX01000007.1, from coordinate 69,128 downwards.
TTTCTGGTAGTTGTCGTCTTTATCGTTACTGCTGTTTCCAATGGTGCGAATATTACGGATGGAATAGACGGCCTGGCGACGGGAACGTCAGCTATCATCGGTATCACGCTGGCCATCCTGGCATATGTCTCGGGTAACGTGATCTTTTCCGACTATCTGAATATCATGTATATCCCCAACTCGGGCGAGCTTGTCATATTTGCGGGGGCTTTTGTCGGGGCGTGCACCGGCTTCCTGTGGTACAATGCGTATCCGGCCCAGGTGTTCATGGGCGATACGGGGAGCTTAGCTATCGGAGGGATCATCGCCGCATTTGCCATTCTTATCCGGAAAGAACTATTGATTCCGGTGCTGTGCGGTATTTTTCTACTGGAGAACCTGTCGGTGATCATGCAGGTCTCGTACTTTAAGTATACAAAGAAAAAGTACGGTGAAGGCCGCCGTATATTTCTGATGTCGCCGCTGCATCACCATTATCAGAAGAAAGGATATCACGAGTCAAAGATCGTCATGCGGTTTTTTATCGTGTCTATCATACTGGCTATCGTAACGATTGTAACATTAAAAACCCGATAAGATGCCCAATATAGCACATACATATTATCCTCAACAAGGTTTGCTTGTTGTTCTGGGCGCCGGAGAGAGCGGCGTGGGTGCTGCTGTCCTGGGTAAGGAAAAGGGCTTCGAGGTGTTTGTTTCCGATCGTGGTGCCATTGGGGAGAGCTACCGGAAGGAGCTGGAGAGCGAAGGTATTGTGTTTGAGGAGCTGCAACATACGGAGTCGAAAATCCTGAAGGCCGATATCGTTGTGAAGAGTCCGGGAATTCCGGAACAGGCTCCGCTGGTGCAGCAGCTGAAAAAAATGGGAATACCGGTCATCTCGGAAATCGAGTTCGCCGCTCAATACACGGAAGCCAGGCTGTATTGTATCACGGGGTCAAACGGGAAGTCGACAACGACGATGTTGACCTACTACATGTTGAAGCAGGGGGGCGTAAACGTGGGGCTTGCAGGCAATATCGGGAAGAGCTTTGCGCGGCAGGTTGCCCGTTCGGATTTCGATGTATACGTGTTGGAGATATCAAGTTTTATGTTGGACGACATGTACCGGTTCCGTGCAGACATTGCGGTGATTCTGAACATAACGCCCGATCATCTGGACCGCTATAACCACAGTATGGAAGCGTATGTGGCGTCTAAGTTCCGTATCATACAAAATCAGACGGAGAACGACTACTTCATCTATTGTGCGGACGATCCGGAGACGGCTAAAGGACTGGAACGGTTTGCGACGAAGGCTTTACATCTGCCATTTTCACAGCAAGATGAAGTCGCGGCGGGAGCTTATCTGGATAGTAATAGAAATATAGTAATTAACATACCTAATAAAGAAACATTTACGATGAATATTGAAGAGTTATCGTTACAGGGCAAACACAATGTGTACAACAATATGGCATCGGGCTTAATAGCAAAGGCTCAGGAATTGCGTAACCAGACCATGAAGGAGAGTATGGGGTCGTACGTCAATATTGCCCACCGTTTGGAACATGTGGCCTGTATTGGTGGTGTTAATTATATCAACGATTCGAAAGCGACGAACGTCAATTCGGTTTGGTATGCTTTGGAGAGCTTTTCGCCTGATATCATCCTGATCATGGGCGGAGTGGACAAAGGGAATGACTATGAAATGCTGCGCGATCTTGTGAAGGCCAAGGTCAAAGCGATCGTGTGTATCGGTAAAGATACGGTTCGTATTCACGAGTCGTTCGAAGAGGATACAGATGTCATTGTCAACAGCTCGTCTATGCAGGAGGCCGTTGAGATGGCGTCGCACCTGGCAAAAAAAGGCGATACTGTGCTGTTGTCTCCGGCCTGTGCAAGTTTCGATTGGTTTAGAAATTATGAAGAACGTGGCGACAAATTTAAAGAGGCGGTGATGGCGTTATAATACAAGGAGGGAACCCATGATGGATCAGATTTTTAGTAAATTAAGGGGAGACAAGTGGATTTGGATCATAGTGATCATCCTATCCGGCTGGTCGTTGCTTGCCGTTTACAGTTCGGTAGGAACGTTGGCATATAAGGAAGGAAAGGGCACGGAATTGTATTTATTTAAGCATTTCTCCATCATAGCTATCGGCATCGTGTTAATGTATCTTTCGCATAAACTGGATTATCGTTACTACGCAGGAATATCGAAATTGCTGATGATTATTACGATCCCGTTATTGCTGTTCACGCTGATCGGCGGTAACAAGGTTAACGATGCCAGCCGGTGGGTGACCATTCCGGTCATCAACCAGACCTTTCAGACGTCCGATTTAGCCAAACTGGCGCTAATTACCTTTTTGGCTAGAATGCTGTCGCGTAAACAGGAAGATATTAAAGATGTTAAAAAGTCTTTCGTACCAATCATGGGGGCGGTATGTCTCGTTTTTATCTTGATTGCCTGGGCCAATTTGTCTACCGCATTGATGTTGTTCGGAACAAGTGTCTTGCTGTTGCTGATTGGGAGGATAAGTTTTAAGCAGATAGCTATTGTGTGTGTGGGTGGGGGCTTCCTTCTGGCACTGGTTATTTTAATTGGTCCGCGGCGGGCGACCTATCTGAGCCGCATTGAGGGTTTTTTCCGTACGGAGGAACCGGGGGCTGCCGACGTTCCGTTTCAGGAAGACAAAAACTATCAGGCCAATCTGGCAAAAATGACGATAGCTTCCGGCGAGCTATTTGGAAAGGGCGCCGGAAATAGTGTGGGACGTAACTTGTTGCCGCACCCGTACTCCGATTTTATTTTCGCGATTATTATCGAGGAGTACGGCACCGTTGGAGGCGCGATACTGTTGTTCCTGTATATCGCGTTGATGTACCGGTGTATACGTATCGTGACATTGAGCCCGCGGGCATTTGGTGCCTTCCTCGCTGCCGGACTGGGCTTTAGCCTGACGATTCAGGCGCTGGCCAACATGGCGGTAGCCGTCGGACTGGGGCCGGTGACGGGCGTTCCGCTGCCCCTGGTCAGTATGGGAGGGACGTCGATTTTGTTTACGAGTGTCGCGCTGGGGATTATTCTCAGTGTTAGCAGAAACATAGAGGAACTGAAAGGTAAAGAAGAGTTAAACGAAGGGCCAAAGCCTAATAAGGTAGTGGTCGGAACTATATAAAGAAAGAGGTACAGTCATGGCACATCGGGTCATCATCAGTGGAGGTGGAACAGGAGGGCATATCTTTCCTGCGATTGCGATTGCAAATGCATTGCGCCGTTTGGAGCCCGATATTGAAATTCTGTTTGTTGGTGCCAAGGGACGGATGGAGATGGATCGGGTTCCTGCGGCGGGGTACGAGATCATCGGCTTAGACATCCAGGGCATAAACAGGAAATCTCTGATGAAAAATCTGTCTCTTCCCATCAAGATGTTGGGGAGCCTGTTAAAAGCCCGGCGTGTTATCCGCAGCTTCCGCGCTGACGTGGCTGTTGGAGTAGGGGGCTATGCATCGGGGCCGCTATTGATGATGGCAGCCGGCATGGGTATTCCAACCTTGATACAGGAGCAGAATTCCTACGCCGGTGTAACGAACAAACGCCTCGGAAGGAAAGCGAAGAAAATATGTGTGGCGTATGAAGGGATGGATAAGTTCTTTCCAAAGGAACGGTTGTTGCTGACAGGAAATCCTATCCGGCGGTCTTCGGTGGAGATAGCTGGCCGCGAGCGGGAAGCTTTGGCATCGTTTGGATTGAAGGAGGGGAAGAAGACCATTCTGGTAACTGGAGGAAGCCTGGGGGCCAAGACACTAAACGACTGCATACTGGAAGGGCTTGAAAAATTTTCGAAACGAGATATTCAGGTTATCTGGCAATGTGGCAACTACTATTATGAGGGGCTGCAGCAGGCTTTGGATGGCAGACTCGGAGAAAATGTAGTGTTGTTGCCGTTTCTGCAACGTATGGACTACGCATATGCTGCTGCAGATCTGGTGATCTCCAGGGCCGGTGCAGGGACGATATCGGAGTTGTGTGCGGTAGGAAAGCCTGTTGTGCTGGTGCCTTCGCCCAATGTGGCAGAAGACCACCAGACAAAAAACGCGCAGGCGCTGGTTGCCAAGCGGGCGGCCGTTCTGGTGACGGATACAAGTGCCCGCACGACGCTGGTGGATACGGTGCTGGACCTGTTGGCTGACGAAAGCCGGTGTTTAGAGTTGGGCACGCAGATCAAGTCGCTGGCGATGCTGGATGCCGATGAGGTGATTGCAAAAGAGGTGTTGAAGTTAATTAATAGATGATGAATCTGGATCATATAAAGAGGGTTTACCTGCTTGGGATCGGCGGGATAGGAATGAGTGGGCTGGCTCGCTATTTTAAGCACTTGGGCTGCGAGGTAAAAGGGTACGACAAAACCGAGACCGATTTGACGCAGGCGCTGGTCAATGAGGGCATTGATGTCATCTACCAGGATGACGTGGCTTTGCTGCCCGCGGAGTATCAGGAACCTTCGGCGGAGACCTTGCTTATTTTTACACCTGCGGTTCCAAAAGATCTGGCATTGAAAAATTTTCTATTGGAAAAAGGAAATAAGCTGTTTAAACGTTCTGAAGTGCTCGGGATCATCAGCGACAGTAGATTTACCATCGCTGTTGCCGGTACGCATGGAAAGACGACGACGTCGACGATGATAGCGCACATCTTAAAGGACTCCGGTTTCGACTGTTCGGCTTTTCTGGGCGGAATAAGCGCCAACTATCAGAGTAATGTCCTTTACGGCGAAAGTAATGTTGTCGTCGTTGAGGCGGATGAGTACGATCGGTCTTTCTTGACGTTGCATCCCAATATTGCGGTGGTCACATCGGCAGATGCGGATCATCTGGATATCTATGGGGATGCCACCCATCTGGTCGAATCCTTTCAGCTGTTTCTAGGACGGTTGGTAGAAGGAGGCGTATCCATCGTGAAAAAGGGGCTTCCGTTCGGTGGTACCGTAAGCTATGCCTTAGAAGAAGAGTCGGACGCGTATGCCCGGAATATCGAGATTGTAAACGGAGCGTTCTACTTCGATTATGTTTCTGCTGACGTGGTGATCCCGTCGATACATCTCGGGATCCCGGGGTTACACAACGTGGAGAATGCTATAGCATCGGTGACCGTGGCGTTAAAGCTTGGTATTGAGCCTTCGAAAATCAAGGCTGCGCTGTCTTCCTTCCGCGGCGCTAAACGGCGGTTTGAGTATATCGTGAAGAAACCGGATGCCATCTATATTGACGACTACGCACACCACCCTGAGGAGTTGCGTGCATTCCTGACGTCTATGCGGAAGCTGTATCCAGCAAAGAAGTTGACGGTCGTCTTCCAGCCGCATCTCTTCAGCCGGACACGCGATTTTGTGGACGGCTTTGCCGAGGTGCTGGCGTTTGCAGACGAGTTGTTGCTAATGGATATTTACCCTGCCCGGGAGCTGCCAATTGACGGCGTGACGTCGGCATGGTTGTTAGAGAAGGTAAAGCTGGCCAAGAAACGCTTGGTTTCTCCGGAGGAAGTGCTGGAAATTGTCCGGTCAGAGCGTCCGGAGCTGGTAGTTACCGTTGGCGCCGGAGATATTGATAGGTTGGTTAAACCGCTTAAAGAGATCATGGAGCATGCTTAAAGCGATTCGTAACATACCGTGGAATATTGTCGGCTACGTATGCCTGGGGTTGGTGGCGCTGGCCGGTGTGGGTATGTTAATGAGCCTCGTGAAGAAGAAAGATGTGACGCAGGCATGCGTATCCATGAAAGTGATGATCCAAGGCAAGGAAGCCTTCATCGACCAGCACGACATTTCGGATCTGGTAAAGGCGAAATTCGGACGGGTGGTAGGAAAGCCGCTGAAAGACATCCCCATTGATAAGATAGAAAAGGCGTTGCTGGAACTGCCGTATGTTGCGGCAGCGGAGATATACGCCGACATGGATGGTGTACTGCAGGTGTCAGTTCAGCAACGTGAAGTGATCTTGCGGGTCATAAATAAAGTAGGGCAGGAATATTACATAGATACAAAGGGAGCAAAGGTGCCCGTCACGTTAAAATATGTGCCGCACGTTCTGATAGCGAACGGCAATATCGCGGAGGGATACCAGAACGCGCTCGATACGGTGCAGACGAAGCTTGTAAAGGACTTGATGAAAATCGTGGAGCACGTTAAGGGTGATCCTTTATGGAGCAACCAGATCGTGCAGCTTTATGTGAACAGCAATCGGGACATTGAGATCGTTCCACGTGTAGGGTCACAGGAGCTGATCTTGGGCAACGCAGACAAGCTTGGGGAGAAGTTGGAAAGATTAGTCGTGTTTTACAAGAATATTCTGCCTAAGGTGGGGACGGAGGCATATCAAAAGGTAAATGTAAAATACGACGACCAGATTATCTGTGAGCGCAAAGAGGGATGGCTGCTCGATAGCTTACAGATGAATATGAAAATGAATTAAGTAATACAGTAATATACAGCAATAAATACACAGCATATGAAACCAAGATTAGCAGAAAATGAAAAAGAGAATCCAATTATTGTGGGATTGGATATCGGTACAACAAAGATTTGTGTAACAGTCGGTCGTCGGAGCGGTACGAATAAGATTGAACTGTTGGGTGTAGGTAAAGCAGAATCTTCGGGTGTGAACCGCGGCGTCGTTGCGAATATTCAAAAGACAGTAAGCAGCATCCGGGAGGCGGTTTCCATTGCTGAATCGCAATCGAATGTAGATATCAAAGTCGTCAACGTCGGGATTGCCGGTCAGCACATAAAAAGTATTCAGCACCGCGGTATATTGACTAAGCGTGATTACGATGAGGTGGGCAGGCTGGATGTCGAACAGCTGATTTCGGACATGTACAAGCTCGTGCTTCCTCCGGGAGAGGAGATCATCCATGTGCTGCCGCAGGAATTTACGATTGACAACGAGCCCGGTATTAAAGAACCTATCGGTATGGCGGGTCGCCGTGTGGAGGCTAACTTCCATATTATTTCGGGGCGTGTAACCGATATCCGCAATATCAAACGCTGCGTAGATAACGCAGATCTTGAAGTGTCGTCTTTGGTTTTGGAACCTCTAGCATCATCTGAGGCTGTGTTAGATGAAGAGGAAAAAACTGCTGGTGTCGTCTTGGTAGACATCGGTGGCGGTACCACAGACGTTGCTATTTTTCACGAAGGTATTATACGGCACACGGCTGTTATCCCGCTAGGTGGAAACATCGTGACGGAAGATATTAAACAAGGCTGTTCTGTATTACGTAATCAGGCGGAGCAATTAAAAGTACGGTATGGTTCGGCATTGGCCGATGAAAACAAGGATAATGAGGTGATCTGTGTCCCCGGTATCCGTGGCCGTGAGGCGAAAGAGATATCGGTAAAGAATCTCGCGTACATTATTCAGGCCCGTATGGAGGAGATCATAGAGCATGTGTATTACGAAATTAAATCGTCCGGATACGAGGATAAGCTTATCGCTGGTATTGTGATCACCGGAGGAGGAGCGCAGTTAAAGCATCTGGTTCAGCTTGTTGAGTATATTACCGGTATAGGTTGCCGCATCGGTTATCCGAACGAGTATCTTGCAAAAACGGAAATGTTAAACCGGCAGGCACTGGAAGAGCTGAAGAGCCCGATGTATGCGACGTCGATTGGATTATTAATAAAGGGAGTGCAGGCTATTGAAGACGACGAGGCGACGCAGCAGGAAGTTGTTTCGAAGAAGATGACGAAGGAGAAAGTGACAGAAATTGCGGAAGAGAAGCGGAAAAAAGAGAGCTGGTTTACTAAAATTCTCTCCGATTTTATCCGGGACGACGCCGGAATTGACGACGATACGTTTATCGGGAAGAAGTAAGTTTTCCACAATGTTTAAATTTTCCACATTCTAACAAATGTGGAAAACTCTTGTTGAGTTTTTGGTATTATTACATTTGAATTGTTGAACCTAATGGGGATTTTCTAAGTGGTTTAGCAACAGTTAAATAGGGTTATTTTATGTCGATACAATTTGAAATGTTAAAGGAGCAATCTTCAATAATTAAGGTTATTGGAGTAGGTGGAGGCGGTGGCAATGCCGTAAACCACATGTACAAGCAAGGAATTAGCGGGGTAGATTTCATCGTTTGTAACACAGATGCACAAGCGTTAGAGTTGAGTCCTATTCCGAACAAGGTACAGTTAGGGGTGAGTTTGACGGAAGGAATGGGCGCCGGAGCAGATCCTGACGTTGGCGAGAATTCGGCTATTGAAAGTATTGAAGACATCAAGCGTATGTTAGGTACGAACACCAAGATGTTGTTCATTACAGCGGGAATGGGTGGTGGTACCGGTACGGGAGCCAGTCCTGTGCTGGCTAAGGCGGCGAAGGAACTGGGTATCTTAACCGTGGCTATCGTTACAACTCCATTTACTTTCGAAGGTAAGCGTCGACGCTCGCAGGCGGAAGAAGGCCTTGAAGAGTTACGTAAGTATGTAGATTCTTACCTCGTAATTTCAAACGACCGATTGCGCGAGATATTTGGTAATCTGACAATGACTGCTGCTTTTGCAAAAGCAGATGATATTTTGACGACCGCCGCCAAAGGTATTGCTGAAATCATTACGATCCCCGGATATGTAAACGTGGATTTTAAAGACGTTCGTACCGTGATGAACGACAGCGGGGTCGCGATCATGGGTAACGCTGTTGCCAAAGGCGATAACCGTGCTATCGAGGCCGTGACAGGAGCGTTGGCGTCGCCGTTGTTGAAGGACAACGAAATTGAAGGTGCACGTTACATTCTATTAAATATTACCTCGGGCAAGAAGGAGGTTACGATGGACGAGGTAGCTATTGTTACTGATTATATTCAGGAAAAAGCCGGATTGTCTGCCGACCTTATCTGGGGTAACTGTATCGACGAAAAATTAGAAGACGAGTTGTCTGTAACCATCATTGCCACCGGTTTTCAGACAGCGGAGGAGCGCGTGAAAGAAAAGGAAAAAGAAAAAATCGCCCTCCCTTTAACTCCCGAGCCTGTTGCCAATCAATTTGTGAAGCCTGTCGTTCAAAATCAGTTCGTAGCTACACAGGAACCGTCTACGCCGGCTGCTGCGCCGACGTATATTAAACCGGTGCAGAATACAGTAATCGCGTCGCCGACTGTATCGTCAACGCCTCAGGTGGATTTATTTACGTCGCCCAAGCCTATTCACTCGGCAGTAACGAAAAGCGAGGAGCCTCAGGTTATCCGGCATACGTTAAGCTTTGATGAGCCGGAGCAGGCAGAGACGCAGGAAAATGTGGGCGGATTTGAGCTGAAGACGTCGCCGTCTATGTTTGAATTCAAGCTTCCGTCTGTTTTTGATGCTTACGAGGATAAAAAGGAGGAGGCTCCGAGTACGGCAAGTGTCGAGTCCAAGGATATGGGGGAAACGGTTAACGCAGAGTTTGCTGCTGAACCGAAGGAAATAGATTTTGAAGACCAACTGATGAAGACCAAAGAGCGTATCTTGCGCTTGAAAGAGTTGAGTATGAAGCTGAAGTCTAGCAATGGTCTTCAGGAGCTGGAGAATGAGCCGGCTTATAAAAGACGTCAGAAGTCCTTAGAGGATGTGCCGCATTCATCGCAGTCGCAGGTTTCGAGATTTACATTGTCCTTCGATGATGGAGAGACCGAAATCCGCCCTAATAACTCTTTTTTACACGACAACGTCGATTGATCTTAATCCGTTCATGGTGTGTAACCATGAAAGAGCAGGATTTTATAAAAAAAGACAGCAAAAGCTGTCTTTTTTTATAAAAGTTTTTTTTCTTGACAAAGAATGCTAATTTTATGAGTGATTGGATATTAATAAATTATAAAACTTAAATCACTTCAATTATGGCTAATTTTGACAAGTTTCAGGAGCTTAAGGCGCTCGTAGATGGATTGGAAACCGATGCCGACAAATTCTTTACGAAGGGGAACAGTGCCGCCGGAACGCGTGTCCGGAAGGGGTTGCAGGATATTAAGAATTTATCTCAGGAGCTGCGTTTAAACATACAGGAACTGAAAAATAAAAAATAAATGTGTTCTGCAGAACGTACAGAAATTAGCCCGAGAAGGGCTTTTTTTGTGGCTGATTGTGCTGTTTGCTACCTCGGGCCCAGCGGGTAGACGTAAGCTAGCTGTTTCTTTTGACACCCCCAGCGGCCCGCCGGATCGTTTGCAGAAACCTGCTAAATTAGCTATGTTTACGAAGAAAACAATCCGTTAATATATGTCAGTAAAACTAAATAATCCGATATGGATAATGAGTTCTGCCTACGACAAGCTGTCGTTGGACGAGCTGATTGCGACGTCGACATCAGTAGGAGCTCAGGGAATTGATCTATGTGTGTTTAGGAAAGACGGTACCAGAGAAGACCATACTGCAACCCACCTTTCTTACGAAGGATTTTCTGTAGACGATGGTAAGCGCCTGATCGATAAATTTAACGCGAATGGACTTAAGCTATCGGTGGGTGCTTTCGAAAATATGATCGGCGGCGATCCGGCTGAGCGGGTTAAGAACCAGAATCATCTCTTGCGTCTTATTCGTATAGCACACTTATTGGGTGGCGACACCAACGATGTGAAAGTGGGCACTTTCGTGGGTTATAATCATGAGCTGGGTAATGAACTGGATGGTTTTCAGAAAAATCTGGAAGAGTATAAGCGGGTATTTGAGCCGATTGTGCGTTATGCTGAAGATCTGGGGGTGACAATTGTTTACGAAAATTGCCCGATGGAAGGCTGGCGATCCTCCCGTTATACATCTACGTACAACAATCTGCCCGCTGTTCTGGCTGCGCGGAAGTTGATGTACGCGCTGATACCGAGCCCTGCTCATGGCGAAATTTATGATCCGTCGCACGATATCTGGCAAAATACAGATCCTGTTGAAGTCATGAAGCAGATGGATATTAACCGGTTAAAGCGAATTCATGTAAAAACCACACGGAACTTATCAACGAAGGCGCGTATAGAGTGGGGAGGTATGTACCCTATGCAGCATGTGGATGCGCAGCTGGCCGAACATGCCGGCGTGGATATACCCAAACACGACTGGGATCGGCATCATTACGAAGCGATGCTGCCGGGATTCGGCGGTACAGACAACATGGACTGGAATAGGTTTATTGACGTGTTGCATAGCAGGGGATTCGATGGTCCGTTTGAAATTGAAAACGAAGCCCGAAATTCAAAAGATACGGGCAACTTGGCAGCTACGACGCAGGGGTTTGCAAATTGTATACGGTTTTTATCGCCGTTACTATGGGAACTTGACGTGGAAAGGGGATATGCGTATAAGCCTAGTCATGAATTGCGGCACCCGTCGGTTCAGGATATTCCTGAAGTAACCATGGAGCAATTGGTGTAGCGGGCGCGGCTTATAGCAAGGGGTGAAGGGGGCGAAGAGCTTATGTATTAGCTCTTGTCACTCTTCACTATGTAGTTGATATAACTGGATAAGGTCAGGTAGGTTGTTGACGCCCAGTTTCTCGAATACGCGGCTTTTATAGGTGCTCACAGTGGACGAGCTGAGATCCATTAACGTCGCTACTTCCTGGATGCTTAGTCCTTTTATAAGGAGTTTTGCGACGTCCATCTCTCTATTGGATAGTTTGTGAAGCGGATTGCTCTCGTCGAAGGAAGATTTGCTTGTCGTTAGCTTTTGTACGTAAAGTTCCTTTACCGCTTCAGACATGTACTTTCCCCGTGTTAAGATGCTTTGGATGGCATTCTTCAGCTCAGACATCGCGGTATTTTTGTTAAGATATCCGCAAGCTCCGGCGTTTATGTACCGTAGTGCATACAGGTTTTCTTCGTAAGATGAAAAGATAAGGATTTTAATCTGCGGTTGTACGGTTAGGATTTCTTTGACCACCTTGATGTTATTTCCGCCCGGCATATTGATGTCCAACAGAAGCAGGTCTATAGCCTCTTCCGTTACAAGTGAATATACTTCATCGTAGGTTTGAGCTTGTAGGACCGTCGCGTCGTGGATACATTCTTTGATAATTACAGATGCACCTAACCGAACAATACTATGGTCGTCTGCGATTAAAACTCTTTTCATGTATGGGCGGATTATTTTTTTAAGGTTAACGAGATTATAGATTTTTAACAAAGATATAAAAAAAGTCGATCAAAGAAATGTCATAAACAATTCAACGAAAATATTGTTATCCGTACAAATACGGGGACCGGATGGTCCGACGTGACGACCTATGGAAAAAATCGTTTTATCTGTTTTTTGTAAAAAAAATAATATATTTAGGTTTAATTGTCATTTTTGTAGTGATTGTTTTAAATAGTGAATTATGGGTTTTCTAAAAGAATTTAAAGAATTCGCGATGCGCGGGAGCGTGGTCGATTTAGCCGTCGGTGTGGTTATCGGCGGAGCGTTTGGAAAGATTGTAACTTCATTGGTGGATGACGTTATCATGCCGCCGATTGGCTACCTGACCGGAGGTATTGACTTTTCCAACATGAGATACGTCTTGACCGAAGCTAACGAAGCAGCGGGGACAGCGGAAGTAGCTATCAACTACGGTAACTTTATCAATGTTATCATTCAATTCTTGATTATCGCATTCTGTATATTCCTTGTTATCAAAGGTATTAATTCTTTGAAACGGAAGGAGGAGGCTGCGCCCGAAGCGCCTGCTGCACCGTCGAAGGAAGAAGTATTGCTAGCGGAAATCCGGGATATCTTACGGAGTAAGTAACGGGTTTTGTGCTCGAGATTGCTTGTTTGTCTATTCTGCTCAGAGGAGCGCTGTAGGCAAACAAGCATTTTTTATTATAATTTTAAAAGAATACTTGTTTATTTTTTAAGGAAACTGTATTTTTGCATTCCCTTTATAGGGGACAGATTGATTAAAAATATTAAACAAGCATAATAGCGTCATGAAAAGAACATTTCAGCCTTCGCAGAGAAAAAGAAGAAATAAGCACGGCTTTAGAGAGCGTATGAGTTCAGCTAACGGTAGAAGAGTATTAGCGTCTCGTAGAGCTAAAGGAAGAAAACGTCTTACTGTATCAGACGAATATCGTCACAAAGGATAGTATCTGTTGCCGGTGACTCCTTCAAGCTGTTGAGCCGGCTTTTTGGTCACCATGAACAATTATACATTTTCAAAGGAAGAACGGTTATGTAGCAAAAGGCTTATTGATAGTCTTTTTCATAACGGTTCTTCTTTTGTCATATATCCCTACCGCGTTGTCTTTTTGTCGATCGCTCCAGAGCCAACCTCCCGGGTGCCTGTTCAATCTATAATTTCGGTTTCTAAAAGAAAGTTCAGGAAAGCTGTCGACAGGAATTATATCAAACGGCGTGTAAGAGAAGCCTATCGTTTACAAAAGTCGGGGCTCGGCCGTTTTCTTCAGGAACATTCTTTACATTTGTTGGTAGCCTTCCAATATGTAGGTAAGGACAGAAATATTCCGTACCAGCAGTTACATCGGGGCATGGCTGGCGCTTTGGAGAAGTTGATGAATGAGACTACTAAAATTTATTTGGGAAAAGATCGTTAAATGGCCTCTTCAGACGCTGTTTGTGTTGGTCATCCGGTTTTATCAGATTTTTATTTCGCCTTTTTTGGGGGCCAACTGCCGGTATACGCCGTCGTGTTCGCAATACGGTAAGGAGGCTATCCTGAAATACGGTCCATTTAAGGGAGGGCTGATGGCCATCCGACGTATATTGCGATGCCACCCTTGGGGCGGGCACGGACATGATCCGGTTCCTTAATAATTATGAAAGATTGTTATATTCTACATATTGAAACTGCGACGCCTACATGTTCTGTCGCACTGAGTAAAAATGGTATTGTTCTGGGAGCGGTTGAAGCCGACGAACCAAATGTACATGCCAGCCATCTCACGTCTTTTATCGGCAAAGTAACGGCTGATGCCGGCGTGACGCTGAATGCGCTTAGTGCTGTGGCGGTGAGTATGGGCCCCGGTTCCTACACAGGGCTGCGTATAGGTGTGTCAGCAGCAAAAGGTCTCTGCTATGGTCTGGAGATACCCCTCATTGCGATTAACACCTTAGAAGCCATGGTTTATGGTTATATAGGGAGCCGGAATATCCCAAAAGAAAATCCCATCCTGGTGCCGATGATCGATGCCCGCCGTATGGAGGTGTATATGGCAACCTATGACCATCATGGAAGCCCCCTCGGAGAAACCGCTGCGGAGATTATCGATGAACACTCTTTTTCGGACGGTAAGCATTATGTATTGTTTGGGAGCGGGGCGGATAAGTTCAAAGTGCTTTTCGAGGATTCTCCTCGCGTAACCGTAGATCCGTTGTTTCGGAATTCCGCGTCTTTCATGGCGGCGCCGGCATTTCGGCGGTTTACGGAACAGCGTTTCGAGGATATTGCTTATTTTGAGCCGTATTATCTAAAAGATTTTGTGGCCACCACGCCCAAAAAACGTTCTTAGCATTGATCAAACAGTATGCCGGCGGGATTGGTATTTCTCCGGTCTCTGATGCAAAAAAGACGAAGCAACCTACGGTATGATACGATAGATTGCCTCGTCCTTGTGTTCTCTTATGTGTATTGACGGCTACGCCATGCTGTTGGAAATGCATGGATTGCCCGGAGATGCTTTACTTTTTCTCCTTAGCCTTCTTTTCTTTATATTCTTTATTCAGTGCGTCGATGACCTGTGCCGTAATATCGAGTTTCTTGTCTACATAAAGAACTGTAGGGTTCGACTTCGAGTACGTTAATACCAAAGTATATCCGTTTTCTTCGGCATGTTTCTTCAGGTATTCAGTAATGGTGTTATAGACGTTATTAAACTCTGTCGATTCATCCTGCGCTATAGAAGCGGAAGCGTTTTGATCCAGTCGTCCTAACTCATCCTGCTTGCGGGCAAGTTTTTCTTCCGTTGCCTGCCGCTCGGAAGCACTCATCGTGGCAGCTTTCTGTTGGTATTCGGCCACCTCACGCTGAAACGCCTGACCTTTCGATTGCAGGTCGCTTTGTGCCTTCTTTACCTTGGCCTCTAGCTTTGCTCTGATGTCTTTAAAGTATTCGTATTTTTCAGACAGCGTGTCGGAATTGACGTATACAATCTTTTCTTCCTTTTGGGCAGAGGCGGTGGAGGCTAATGTCGAATCGCTGGAGGCGGTATTATTTCCCGCTGTCTTGGCGTTCTGATTACAAGAGACAGCAGCGACAGCTAATACCAGCCCTAAAGACACTTTCGATAATGTTGGAAACAGTTTATTCATTCTTCTATAGTTTTCTAGTTTATCTATTTAAAGAACAAACCTAATATAAAAAAATTAAATTTCGTAGTTCTTGCGTAATTCTGTCGAAAAAATGCGTTTTACGGTAAATCCGGCGAACAGTTTTCCTGTCGTTAGGGGCAACTCTTATTTGATTTTTAGCGAAAAAAATCGTATTTTTGAATGTTAAACAATACTCATTTTAATTTAATTTCATGAGCGAAGAAAAGAAGAATACATCGACGTATTCGGCTGATAATATCCAAGTGTTGGAAGGGTTAGAAGCTGTACGTAAGAGGCCTTCCATGTACATTGGTGACACCGGTGTAAAGGGTTTGCATCACTTAGTATATGAGGTTGTTGATAACTCGATTGACGAAGCTGTTGCCGGTTACTGTAACGATATTGTAGTCACCATTCACGAAGATAATTCAATCTCCGTAAAAGATAACGGACGGGGAATTCCGACAGGAATTAATAAGAAAGAAAATAAGTCTGCGTTAGAGCTGGTCATGACGGTTCTGCACGCGGGGGGTAAGTTTGATAAGGATACCTACAAAGTATCCGGGGGGCTTCATGGCGTTGGGGTATCCTGTGTGAATGCGCTCTCGACACACCTTTCTGCGGTCGTGCACCGCGAGGGAAAGATTTTTCAGCAGGAGTATGAGAAAGGTAAGCCGCTATACAATGTTAAAGAGATTGGAGAAAGCGATATTACAGGTACGATCGTGACATTCCATCCCGATCCGGAGATCTTTACCATGACTACGGTCTATAATTACGATACACTGGCGAACCGTCTGCGCGAACTGGCATTTTTAAATAAAGGCGTGCGGCTAACGCTGACGGACGAGCGCGAAATGAACGAAGACGGTACGTTTAAGTCTGATGAATATTATTCAGAAGGCGGGCTGCAGGAATTTGTCAAATTCTTGGACGGCACCCGTCAGCCGTTAATTCCGGATCCTATCTACGTGGAAGGGATTAAGCAGGGAATTCCTGTTGAGCTTGCATTGCAATACAACGACACCTACTCGGAGAATGTACACTCCTATGTAAATAATATCAATACAATTGAGGGCGGAACACATGTTGCCGGGTTCAGACGTGGTTTGACGCGTACGCTGAAAGCTTATGCAGACAAATCGGGCCTGCTTAAAAACCTAAAGGTGGATATTACGGGCGACGATTTCCGTGAAGGGCTGACGGCGGTTGTATCGGTGAAAGTGGCGGAGCCTCAATTTGAGGGGCAGACTAAGACTAAGCTGGGAAACAACGAAGTAATGGGAGCGGTGGACATCGCTGTCGGCGAGATTTTGGGCGTTTACCTCGAAGAAAACCCGCGCGAAGCAAAAGCGATCGTACAGAAGGTTATTATTGCCGCGCAGGCGCGTGCTGCGGCACGCAAGGCAAGAGAGCTTGTGCAGCGGAAGACCGTCATGGGCGGGTCGGGACTTCCCGGAAAGCTGGCAGACTGCTCCGACAACGATCCGGAAAAATGTGAGATTTTCTTTGTCGAGGGAGACTCTGCGGGTGGAACCGCTAAACAGGGGCGCGACCGCCGTTTCCAGGCGATTATGCCTTTGAGAGGTAAAATCCTCAACGTGGAAAAGGCTATGGAGCACAAGATTTACGAAAATGAGGAAATCAAAAATATGTTTACCGCACTCGGCGTGAGTGTTGGTACGGCAGAAGACTCGAAAGCGCTTAATCTGGAGAAACTCCGCTACCACAAAATTATTATCATGACGGATGCTGATGTCGACGGTTCCCACATAGCGACCCTGATCCTGACATTCTATTTCCGTTATATGAAAGAGCTTATTGAAAAAGGCTATGTATATATCGCTACGCCTCCGCTTTATCAGGTAAAGAAAGGCAAGGAGTTTGAATATGCATGGAATGAAGACCAGCGTCTCGCGGCTATACAAAGACTAAAAGGCGGTGGCAAGGAGGACTCGGTGAGCGTACAGCGTTACAAGGGTCTTGGAGAGATGAATGCGGAACAGCTTTGGCAGACAACGATGGATCCTGAGCATCGTACGTTGCGTCAGGTAACCATCCAGAACGCTGCAGAGTGCGACCGTATCTTCTCGATGCTGATGGGCGATGAAGTGGCGCCACGTAGGGAATTTATTGAGAAGAATGCCCGCTACGCGAAGATCGATGCGTAACCCCAGCGGCTTACGTTGAGCAAAGGGAGTCCGTCGTTTACGGAAATATCCGGCCTGCTGACCGTCGCCGTATGTCGGACACGTTCGGGCAACGAAAAGATCGAAACTTCGGAAAAAAAGATCCCAACCGAAATCAGGTTGGGATCTTTTTTGTAACTTGTAGTAGGCTTAATAGAATTCGCTATGTCAAATATTGATTTCATACAGGAAGAAAAAGCGGCAGACATCGGCAACTTTTTGGTTGGCCGCCTGCTGCCATTTCGGCAAAAACGTTCGATAGGGCCTTTTGTTTTTATTGACCATATGGGACCGGCATGTTTGGCCGATTATGAAAACCTCGATGTCCCTCCACATCCTCATATCGGCTTATCTACGCTTACCTACCTATTTGACGGCGCCATTATGCACCGGGATAGCATAGGCACCGAGATTGAGATCAAGCCCGGAGCGGTTAACTGGATGACGGCAGGAAAAGGCGTAGCCCATTCTGAGCGTACGCCGGTATATCTGCGGGATCAGGACAAGTTTCTGCATGGATTGCAGATCTGGGTAGCGCTGCCCAAGGAACTGGAATTTATGGAGCCGGAGTTCTTTCACGTAGAGGAGAAAGACATACCCGCGTGGACAGAAGAAAGCGTCTCCTATAAGTTGATAGCCGGACAGGCGTTCGGACGGCAGTCTGGGGTCCCCACGTATTCGCCGCTGTATATGATTGAAATAAAATCTTCGGCAGAAGCTGTGATCGATATAGGTGCTGAGCTATTCGGCGAAAGCGGGCTGTACATACTGGAGGGCGAGATCGAGAATCAGGGACATATGTATGGGCATAAGCAAATTTTAATTACAAAGGATGCGCATCTATGTTCATTCACGATGAGGCCGGATACGACCGTTTATATCTTCGGTGGAGAACCTTTCCCCGAGGAACGTTATATTTATTGGAACTTCGTGGCCACCGACAAAGCGACTATAGAGCGGGCAAAGGAGGATTGGCAACACCGCCGTTTTCCTCCTGTAATTCATGATGACGGTTATGTCCCACTGCCGGAAACTAAACTAAAGTAGAGAAGAGATTATAGACTGACGGTTGTTTTCTATAAACTAGTTCTTCAATCGCTGAGGAGAGCGAAATAGAACGGGAGTAAACGGGGCACGAAGAAACACCTTTTGTATGCTTACGCAATTTACCGCCAGATGAAAAGACTACTCATGGCAGTTTTTATATGATGGGATTCGGAATGCGAGGTATTTTTATCTAGGTTTGATATGGAATACGGCGCCAAGCCCGATGTTCCACAATTCGTTTAAGTTAATGGACCGGGTATTCTTCACGTAGTTGATTACCCGTTTTTCGGTTGTCCCCAGTTCGTAATAGAATCCCCATTTTTTGTACCGGATCTCGCTGCCTATAAACAGCCCTATATTTAGTGCCGTGGAAAAATAGTAGTACCCTTTGTCGTAGTAAGCGGGTAATCCCAGGAAGTATTCGTCGCCAAACGAGTAGTTGAACAGTAAGCCCGTGTTAAACCAGTTTATTTCAACGTCATCGTTATACCTACGGTGGAGGGGAGCGAATTTTCCTTTTATTGTAAGGGATTGTATCGGATCAACGGCATAACGGGCAGGCACTACACCGTAAAATAAGTCTGCTTTCCACTTCTGGGGAGACGTGCTATAGCCGATACCTGCTGCAAACATCCCGATGTTTCCGGCGTATTGCAGCTTCACCGTATGGGGAGTGGCCTTCTGCATGACGGTCTTCCATAGGGACGGCTGCTGTGCGGTACCGGCCGTATAGAAGAGTGTAAGGAAAACGGCAAAACACAGTCGCATACTAATAAAAGAGTTCTTTAACGATTATGGCTGTGTCGGCAACAGTTACTTTTACATAAGAGCGTTTTAATAGGGTCGGCGCGACCAGGTAAGGGACGCCGTCTTCAAATAGTTCTGTATATTCGAAGGAATGGGAGTGACCATGGATGGACAGACGGGTATTGGGTGTTGCGGCAAGCAGCGCTGTCAGCTCTTTCGTTTTGCGCTGGTCGAAATCAAATGAAATCGGAGCAATGTGAGATAAGTAGATCACATTTTTCTTTTGACCGGCAAGCTCGCTGCATTGCTTCAGCCAGTCTATGTTTGGAACCGTGCCGTCGAAAGCGACTTCCCGCGAGTTAGAATTGAAAACGATAAACGCTGTATTACCAAATGCAAACGTGAAATCCTCCGGCCCGAAGTAGCGGCGGAAGATTTCCCTTCCGTTACCGAGCATGTCGTGGTTGCCAATTGTACCTACGACTGGAAACTTTAGCTTCCGGATGTCGTCATAATACAGATTATATTCAAAATTTGCACCGTAATCGGTAAAATCGCCGCCATGAAGGACAAAGGCGATGCTGTCTTGGTGTTCCGAGTTTGCATGTTTGACAAAAGCTTCCAGTTCATCGTAGGCTATTTGTGTGTCGGATATCACGAGGAAGGAAAAAGTATCTTTGGGGGTCAGCTTATTGATATGCGCAATCGCTTTATTATTCAGATCTGTTGCGAGAGGTTTTACTTCCAATACGGCGTATTGGAAGTTGCGTTTGCATGATCCGAACAACAGGGAAAATATCAGTAGGATAAGAAAAGAAACATATCGAAGAGTAGCCATAAGATCCAGTAACGTGTAAACACAACTATGAAGCTACAATGTTAGCCATTTAAGTGTTTACTTTTTTGATCAGAAAGTCAGTTTTCCGTCAATAAAAAATCCCCGGCCACGGCCGGGGATTCAAAAGTATTTAGAAGAGGTCCTTAATTATTTAGACTTCTTTTCGTCGCCTTCCATTTGCTCTTTCAATTGAGCTAGAACGTCTAGATCTCCTAAAGTAGATTTTTCTACAGAGTCTTTTACTTTTTTCACTGCTGAATTAGCTGCTTTTGCTTCTTTTTTACGAGCATTGAATTCTTCAATACGTGCTTCAGCTTTCTGGTCTTCCCAAATACGGGAATGAGAGATTACTAAGCGTTTGTTTTCTTTGTTGAATTCGATGATTTTAAACTCAGCAACTTCGTCAACTTTCAAGGCTGTACCGTCTTCTTTGACAGAGTGTTTGTTCGGACAGAATCCTTCAACACCGTATTGTAAAGCAACGATATCTCCTTTATCTCCCACTTTGATCACTGTACCTTCGTGGATAGATCCTTCTGTGAAAATTGTTTCGAAAGTATCCCAAGGGTTTTCTTCCAGCTGTTTGTGGCCTAAAGAAAGCTTGCGGTTTTCTTCGTCAAGTTCAAGAACAACAACATCTAACCGCTCACCAACTTTGGTAAATTCGTTAGGGTGGTTGATTTTCTTAGACCAAGAGAGATCAGAGATGTGGATCAAACCGTCGATTCCGTCTTCTAATTCTACGAATACACCGAAGTTTGTCATGTTTTTCACGACAGCAGATTGTTTAGATCCAACAGGGTAACGCTCTGTGATGTTCTTCCAAGGATCCGGTGTCAATTGCTTAATACCTAAGCTCATCTTACGATCGTCGCGGTCTAACGTTAGGATTTCCGCTTCGATTTCATCACCTACTTTCAAGAATTCCTGTGGTGAACGTAGGTTTTGAGACCAAGACATTTCAGACACGTGGATTAATCCTTCTACGCCAGGGATAATTTCAAGGAATGCACCGTAGTCAGCTACTGTAACGATTTTACCTTTTACTTTAGAACCAACAGCTAGTTCTTTGTCTAACGACTCCCAAGGATGCTCTGACAATTGTTTTAGACCTAATGCGATACGTTTTTTCTCATCGTCGAAGTCTAATACAACAACGTTGATTGTTTGGTCTAATGACAACACCTCTTTCGGGTGCTCGATACGGCCCCAGGAAATGTCGGTAATGTGAAGTAATCCGTCTACGCCACCTAAGTCGATGAACACACCGAAATCAGTGATGTTTTTAACGGTACCTTCTAATACCTGACCTTTTTCTAGTTTAGCAACGATCTCGGATTTTTGGTTTTCTAAATCGTCTTCAATCAATACCTTGTGAGAAACCACAACGTTTTTGAACTCGTGGTTGATTTTAACCACTTTGAATTCCATCGTTTTGCCCACGTATATATCATAATCACGAATAGGCTTAATATCGATCTGGGAACCAGGTAAGAAGGCTTCTACACCTCTGATGTCGACAATCAAACCTCCTTTTGTACGAGACTTAACGAAACCGTCGATGATCGCATCGTTTTCCAAAGCTTCGTTGATCGCTTCCCATGATTTTTGAGTTTTAGCGCGTTTACGTGATAAAACTAACTGACCATTTGCATCCTCTTGCGATTCTACAAATACGTCTACTTTATCACCAACTTTCAAGTCAGGTAAGTCGCGGAACTCAGATAATGCTACAAGACCGTCTGATTTGAAGCCTACGTTCAAAACAACATCTTTGTTGTTGATCGATACGACAGTACCTTCAATAATCTCACCTTGGTTGATCTGATTGAATGTTCCTGCGTATTGCTCTTCTAATTTGGTGCGCTCAGCGTCGCTGTAGTTACCAAAAGCTTTTTCATCAAGCTCCCAATCGAAGTCACCTTCAGGTGTACTCCAGGTGTTAGACTTGATTTCGTCGATTAATTTTGAATCTGCTTCAGACTCGATTTTTTCAGTGTCTTTCACTACTTTAGTGTCAACACCCTGTAGCTCTGCGTTTTTCGCCGCTAACTCTTTTTCTGCTTCTTGTTTTTTTGCCATTAATTAATTTTTCTCCTTTTCCCTACATTGTAGGGACTGCAAAAATACGAAAAACTTTTATATACAAGAGATTAAGTTAAAAAAACTTTTAGAAAAGTATCCGCTGATCCAGAGCGTGATGCACTGTAGGAATTTGTAAAAAAAGCCGCCGGAACCGCAGACACATAGCCGTCCTTCTACTTTTTGAACGAGTTGTATACCTTGGGTTTTACAATTTTAATACTTTGTTTGGACAGGGCAATGGCGGCGTTCAGTTCGAAGCCGATTAAAAGGATCAGCGAGTTTAGATACATCCAGATCATAACAACAATCAGTGTTCCGATAGAACCATATAACTTGTTATAGGCGCCGAAATGGTCAATGTAAAATGTAAACCCCGAAAACGTAAGGATGGCGAGGATCGTAGCCAGGCTAGCTCCCGCGTTTAAAAACTTCCACTTTCTTGAGTCGCTGGGACCAAACTTGTAGAGAATGCTGACCGTAATAAAATAGATGCCGAACAGTACGATCCAGCGTGAAAGTGTAAGCACAAACCTCCAAAACCACGACAGGTCATATTCTATCTGTTTTTTGAGGTAGTTGATGATAAATCCGGTACCTGTAAAGATACCGATACCTACGGCCAGCGCCAGAACAATCGCCACCGTTAGCACGATGGCCACAGCCCGCCTTTTTGCCCAAGACCTTTTCTCTTTTGATAGGGACGCTTTGTTGAAAGCCATCATGAGTGTTGTCATGCCATTTGTTGCGAAGAAGGTGGCCAATAAGAAACCGATGGAAAGCAATCCGGAGTTTTGGTTTTTAACAATGTCGACCAACGTGGTCTGCAGAAATTCGTAGGCGTTATGCGGGAGTGCCACTTCGATGATCTCCAGAAGCTTTTCCTGAAAGCTATCTACCGGAATATAAGGGATTAACGTAAACAGGAAGAGGATGCCGGGGAAAATGGCCAGCATAAAGTTGTATGCGAGCGAAGATGCCTTATTTAGAATGGATTCCCGCGCAATCTCCTGAAAAAAGAACGTGAGAACCGTATAGAGCGGAAGTGATCCGAAGCCGGGGATAACGGCTGTCTTGGTCCACTCAATAAATCCGTCATACAGTTTCAGACGCAGAAGTGAATGATGTATCTTTTGCATTTATGTGCCAAAATAGCGTTCCATCCTTTCCTGAAAAATCTGGGGCGCACGGCAGGGCCTGTTCTTTTCCATGTCGACGAATACGAGCTGCGTATACCCTGTATTGAGCAACAGTCCGTCCTCATTGTAAATCTCGTACTCAAACTTTATGCGTACTGTCGGCTTCTCCCGGATATATGTTTTAATGGTGATGAGGTCGTCGTACCGGGCGGGCTGATAATATTTACAGGTGAGATCGGTAACAGGCAGCATGACGCCGATTTCTTCTAATTCTTTGTAGGAGATACCTGTACTGCGAAGCATTTCCGTTCTGGCGACTTCGTAAAATGCGGCATAGTTACCGTAATACACGTAACCCATCTGATCAGTCTCCGCATATCGTATTCTTAATGTAGTTTCGTGTGCAAACATGGTGAGGGTTGAAAGTAGTTGTTAAACGTTTAAAGAGCGGCGAGGGGAGTGGTTGAAGCGCTGAGCCGGCTTGTTCAGCGCCTTTTGTCCCCTGTGGCGCCGTCCAGGTTTATCTTTTGATATTCCGGGCGTCGAGCGCGCGCTGAAATTTTCTCGCATTTATAAGATGTTCTGCCTGGGTTTTCGCAAAATTATGATAACCGGAGAAGTCGTCCTTCGCACACATATAGATGAAGTCGTGTTCTGTATGGTCGAGAACGGCGTCGATGGAGGCGATACTGGGCAGCATAATCGGGCCGGGCGGCAGCCCTTTATAACGATAAGTGTTATAAGGGTTGTCAATTGTCAGGTGACGGTTAAGTACCCGGCGGATGGTGAAGTCGTTATTTGCAAAAATTACCGTAGGATCGGCCTGCAACAGCATACCCTTTTTTAGACGGTTGAGATACAAGCCTGCTATGAGCGGCATTTCATCCTTATGCAAGGCTTCTCCCTTAACGATGGAAGCCAATATGCTGACTTCCTGCGGCGATAGCTGCAGGTTTGACGCTTTTTCGCGACGGCCCGTCGACCAGAACTTGTTGTATTCATCATGAAAGCGGGCCACGATTTTGTCCGGCGCCGTATTCCAGTAAATTTCGTAGGTATTCGGGATGAACATCGTAAAGAAGTTTTCTTTTGTAAAGCCATAGTGTTCGGCTACTTCCCCGTTGTTAAGGATCTCTACAAACGCTGTGGAATCGGCTTCAAAGTTCTCTCCTAATAGTGCTGCGAAATTTTCTTTCAGCCGGATGTTTTCAAACCGGAATTTCACGGGTTCTTGGTAGCCTCCCCGTAAATTGCCTATTAAACGGCGGTTGGACATACCTGACGTCAGTTTGTACCTCCCCGGCTTCACAAGCGTGGGGTAGTCCATAGCTTGGGCAGCGTAGTCAAAAAAGCGCACGTTTTTCACAATTTTCTGGCTCTTGATTTTCGCCAGAACATCTTCATAGCGGTCGCCGGTGTTCACATACAAGTATTCCTGTTCCTCCGTTACGCTGGGAGCCAAAAAAGTCTGGTAGCCTATCCATGCTACCGCAGCCCCGGCGATAAGCACCAGGATAAGGACGATTTTAAGTGCTTTTGGGAAAGCTCTTTTCGTATTTGTCATAAAATCTAGTTGGATAATGTTAAGTCGACCGCAGTGCCAATACTGACAATGCCGGCCGTAGTATCAGGCTGTTGGCTTACAACCTTGGCCGCCAACGAGTCCAGAACGGAACTTGTGTAAGTGACATTTCCTAAGTTTAGGCCAACGCCGCTCAGGGCAAATCTGGCTTCGTCTAGTGATAAGCCGATTAAATTAGGCATCTCAACTTCGTTCGCTCCTTTGCCGTTGCCCAAGACCAAGGTAATCTTAGATCCTTTTGGCACCATGCGTCCCGCCTTTAGGGGCTGCCCCGCAAACTTGACATCCAGCACCACGTCGCGGGCGATATCTGCAATATATACCGTGTCGCCCACCTTCAGCGATTGATTGCGCAAAATTGCCGATGCCTCAATAAGCGTCTTATCGATTATATTTGGAAAGGCTACCTCCGGAGGGACCTGTGTGATGATGGTCAGATATATTGTCCGCCCGGTTTTTACGGAGGACTTGGGGTCTGGATCCTGTTCAATCACCAAGCCGGGCTGCACGTCCATCTGGTATATGGAGTCGACGAAGTACTCCAAGTCAGCATTTTCCAGAACTTCGATAGCTTGGCTGATGTGCATTCCTTTCACCTGCGGAACTTCAATTGCTACACCATGTTTCGTATACACCTTGAGACCGAAATAGATACCTAAAAATAATACAGCGACGACAATTAAGGCCGCGATTAAGTTTTTTCTAAAAGTATCTGTCCTCAGATACAATAACAGTTTTGACATGTATTTTTTGAGATTAAAAAGCAATATTGAAGCCACTTTTGGCCAACACTACACTAAATTGTTATTTTTTCCTCCGCAAAAAGATACCTTGATTGCGACGGTGAACCGACCTTACGGGCTACCTGCAAGCACCTACAACATTCATTTTCACGCGACATCCTATTGCACGCCGAAGTGAATTTATGTAAGTTTGATATAATAGGCAAAATTATTCGTTTTTCCGTGGAACGCAAATTATATTTGCTGACCTTAACATTATTTATGAATAGGTGTTTCCCGAACCAGCTGTGTATGCCTGCTGATGCCGGACAAGACGGACAGCCGCCGCAGTCGGGGACACAAATTAATTTACATATGAATATGCATGTTTCCTAGACCGAATGAAATGAACGCACGAAGCAATCAAAAATAGATACAACGCACACGTGTATTCCATACTTAAAAAAGATAAATATGCATACGAAATATCCATGTAACACAGTACAACGACAACAGCATGGATGTTCGACGTGCACGGTAAACGACAAAGATGAAGCATCGTGAGAACAACGGATGCAGAGATGATAAATATTTACATATGAAAACCAAAGTAGCATTAGTCACAGGAGGTTATACCGGCGAAGCGGAAATTTCCTTTAAAAGTTCGGACTTCGTCTATTCGCAGCTGGATAAGGCCAAATATGACGTATATCCGGTAACGATCGCATTAGATTCCTGGTTCCATGTTAGCGAACAGGGCATCAAGATACCTATTAACCGGGAGGACTTCTCGTTAACGATTGACGGTCATGTGGTCAAGTTTGATGTTGCGTTTATTATCCTGCACGGCACGCCGGGGGAAGACGGCAGACTACAGGGCTATTTTGATATGATTGGTTTACCCTATACTTCCTGTGGGGCGCTGACATCTGCTTTAACGATGAACAAAGGTTACACCAAATCTATTTTGGCCGATATTCCGGACCTGCACGTTGCTAACTCCGTCCTTTTATTTGAGAGCCACCGGCGCGACGCTGTTTCTTTGATCACAGAGCGACTCTCGCTTCCATATTTCGTTAAGCCTAACGCCGGTGGAAGCAGCATTGGCATGTCGAAAGTGAAGGAAGACGCCGCGTTGCAGGAAGCGTTGGACAAAGCCTTCGACGCTGCCAATACCGGAAGGCAGGTGCTCGTCGAAGAGTTTGTAACGGGCCGTGAGTTTTCGCAGGGCATCTTCCGCGATAGCGCCGGTGAACTTGTTGTGTTACCCGCGACAGAAGTGCGGACGACAAGAGAATTTTTCGATTTTGAGGCGAAGTACATTCCGGGGCTAACGGAAGAAATAACACCGGCAGATCTAACCGACGAACAAAAGGACCGCGCCTCGCGGATTATCCGGGAGATCTATATCCGATTGAATTGTCGTGGCATGGTCCGCGTCGACTTCTTCCTGGAAGCAGAAACGGATCGGTTTTATTTTATCGAGATCAACACCATTCCGGGACAGACGCCGCAGAGCTTTATCCCCCAGCAGGTGCGCGCTTTTGGCATGAAGGAAAGCGACTTCTATGCCGAATTGATTGAGGCCGCGTTGAGCTCGTCTACGCAATAAGATAGCACGGGAAGCGTCCATACTCCCCCAGGTACCTGCCGATGGCACCCCCGCCGAGGGGCTAGGAGTTGGTGGGACTAAGACACCTTTTTATTTTCCAATCCGTAGAGATGCTACGGATTGGAACAGATACCTTGTCTGACCTATCACCGGATGGCGGGCTGCTAATTATCTAAATCCAATAGGCCGGAATCTAACCACATAGCGATCCGTCCGGCCGGCGTTCTGAAATTAATAGAAAGCCCTTTATTAAAAGTTCTTCGATTTTAATTGCCATGCTAAGGGGAAATATTCAATCTCGTCACCATCGATCCGCACATATCCCATTCCTTCCATTTTTATGACGCCCGATGAAAGGCTGATGAAATAGTCCGAATAGAATTGCGGATGCGAGGAAGCTGTATGCCGCACTTTATAAACATCCGTAAACGTTCTTCCAATAGCCGATACGGAGGTGTTTGCCGCTGTTACTTCGTAAGTTATAGCTCCTGAAAGATCGTCATTCTCAGGGTCCAGGGGGGCTGGGACAAAGTATTCCCAACGGTCTCCAACTTTGGCATCCTTGACCAACATGGTAAAGCTGAGGTTACTGTCCGGCCAATCCGTTGCCATCGTAAAAGTCTGTTGATCGGCGTACCAAAAATGATCCACGGCCGGCAGCTCTGAACCTACAAAATTCAGCAGCACCCTGAAATAGTTTTCCTTCGTTTTGTCTGCAATCCGGTAGCTGATCTCCGTCTCCCCGGCTTCGGTTATCATCCTATAGTTCCATTGATTGCCCACCTTCATAAAAGGAAAGGCTAGTTTCTCCGGCTCCTGATGTTCGTCCTGCCTGCAGGAAAACAAGGCCAATAATAGCAGGCCGGCCATAAGAATTAATGTAGCTTTTTTCATCATATTTATTTTGTTGAAGCTACGAGGATTTCGCCCGGAAAAGAACGGTAGTAGAGTGGATAGTGTATTTCCCGTATTGCTACGGAGGTCATGCCATAACTCCATTGTATCTTAGTCGCTGCCGATATCTTGCGGAGCGGTAACAACGACTTGTCAGAATATCCTTAGTAGTAGCGGAATAAAAACACCGAGAGAGGTTTCCGGATCCTGCAGAACATTACTAAGGCAAGCCTATGATCTTGCATCGTTTGAACCTGGTATCGGCGAAGCTATTGCTCGCCGGAGTTATGGCGCATTTCTGTAGATCAGGCGCGATCCGATGAGGAATACGTGCAGTCGCCCGATGATAAGCTTACGTCTAAATAGATGATCCGCCGTATTTCCCGCTCGTACCGGAACGCCGGAGAGGTACTGCCAGCCCGGATCTTCGGCCTAGGCTGTCCGTTCCCAGACTTCGAAGGTGAAGTCGTACGCGTGCCGTTCGTCTTTTGGATGTTCCTTTTTGTCGACAAGCTTCCACGTATCCGCGGCAAGTTCGGGAAAGTATGCGTCTCCATCGATCTGCGTATGTACACGTGTCAGAAGAACTTTCTGAGCGAGGGGTAAGGTCTGTTTGTAAATGTCAGCTCCACCTATGATAAAGATCTCCCGCTCGTCGCGGCAATAGGTCAGAATTTCCGATATCGAGTTAGCAACATCAACGTCCCCGGCGGTCCATTCCTGGTCTCTGGTTACGACGATATTTCGTCTTTCCGGCAGGGGTTTGCCAATCGATTCATACGTTTTACGGCCCATTATTACGGAGTGTCCGATGGTCTGCTGCTTAAAGTATTTAAAGTCGTCCGGAAGATGCCATAGCATCTGGTTGTTTTTGCCTATAGCGTTGTTTTCCGAGGCTGCAACAATAATCGTTATTTTTAGGGTGCTCATATCAGAATTTCTATGTTTGGCGGTAGTTTTACACGGCTACCGGCGCTTTAATGTGCGGATGAAACTGATAATTCTCAAGCTCGAAATCCTCAAACTTAAACGCAAAGATATCTTTTACGTCCGGATTGATCTTCATCGTCGGCAGTGGTTTTGGCTCCCGTGTAAGCTGAAGCTCCGTTTGTTCAAAATGATTACTATAAATATGGGCATCGCCGAGCGTGTGCACGAAATCGCCGGCTTCCATGTCGCAGACCTGTGCGACCATCATAGTCAGAAGTGCATAGGAAGCAATATTAAACGGAACACCGAGAAAGATGTCGGCGCTTCTCTGGTAGAGCTGGCACGACAGCCTCGCTTTAGGACGTCCCTTGTCTGGTTCCGCCGGCGCTACGTAGAATTGGAAGAAGGCGTGACACGGGGGGAGGGCCATATGTTCTATTTCGGCGACGTTCCAGGCAGACACGATGATCCGTCTCGAGTCGGGCGACTTCTTTAATTGCTCGATTACCTGGGTGATCTGGTCGATATGCCGCCCGTCCGGTGAAGGCCATGAGCGCCACTGTGCCCCGTAAACGGGGCCCAGATTCCCCTGTTCGTCTGCCCACTCATCCCAAATGCTGACACCGTTGTCTTTTAGATATTTGATATTGGTGTCGCCCTTTAAAAACCAGATAAGTTCGTGGATAATCGAGCGAAGATGCAGCTTCTTTGTTGTCACCAGCGGAAAGCCTTCCTGAAGATTAAATCGCATTTGATACCCAAAGACGCTCCGCGTTCCTGTTCCTGTACGGTCTGTTTTGTCTACGCCGTTTTCATAAACATGCCGTAGTAAATCCAAATATTGTTTCATAGCGGGAAGTCAAAAGTGTGCGTACGAAGATAGCCTTTTTAGATCATTACAATATCACAATTTTTCAACAACTGACATATTGGGACTTTTTATGTATTTTTGCAACATTATCATGAACAAAAGAGTAGCTTTCTATACGTTGGGATGTAAGCTGAATTATTCAGAAACGTCATCGATTGGCCGGATTTTCAAAGATGCCGGGTATGATACCGTGGCCTTTAACAGTGCTGCAGATGTATATGTTATCAATACATGCTCGGTGACGGATCATGCGGACAAGAAGTGCCGTAAGGTGGTAAAAGAAGCGTTGAAGCACTCTCCGGATGCCTATATAACGATTGTAGGATGTTACGCACAATTGAAGCCTCAGGAGATCGCGGATATACCAGGGGTAGACATGGTGCTGGGAGCGGCGGAAAAGTTTAACATCATCGAACATATCAACGATTTGACGAAGCGTGGGAAGGCTGTTGTTCATAATGCTCCGATAGACGAGACGAACCAATTCGTGTCGGCCTACTCCATCGGAGACCGCACGAGAACCTTCCTGAAGGTCCAGGATGGCTGCGACTATTCGTGTACATTTTGCACGATCCCGTTGGCCCGGGGCGCCAGCCGATCGGGTAAAATAGAAGATATTGTCCGGCAGGCAGAGGAGATCGCGGCGTCGGGCGTAAAAGAAATCGTCCTTACCGGTGTAAACATCGGTGACTTCGGTATCCGCGATGGTAAAAGGCAGGACCGCTTTCTGGATCTGGTCAAAGCCCTCGACGAGATCGATGGTATAGACCGTATCCGTATTTCGTCGATAGAACCTAACTTATTGGCAAACGAGATCATCGAGTTTGTGGCGCAGTCGAAACGGTTTGTCCCGCATTTTCATATGCCGCTGCAGTCCGGAAGCAATAAAACGCTGGCCAAGATGCGGCGTCGCTACAAGCGGGAGCTGTATGCAGAACGGGTAGCGAAGATTAAATCGCTTATGCCCGATTGTTGTATCGGTGTCGACGTCATCGTGGGCTTCCCCGGGGAAACCAGAGAAGATTTCTTAGATACCTACCAATTTTTAAATGAAATGGACATCTCCTACCTGCATGTTTTCACGTATTCTGAGCGGGAAAATACGATAGCGGCGCAAATGGAGGGGGCGGTGCCGGGAGCACAGCGTAGCGACCGCAGTAAAATGCTGCACATCCTGTCGGAAAAGAAGCGTCGCGCCTTTTACGAGAAGCAGCTCGGCAAGGTTGGCGAAGTGTTGTTTGAAAGTGATGTCAAGGACGGGTATATGCATGGTTTTTCCAAAAACTATGTAAAGGTGCGTGCATTATACGACCCGTTATTGGTCAATGAAATTGTGCATGTAAGGTTTACTTCCATCAGTAGTCAGGGCGACGTTGATGTTGAGGAGCTTCCCGAGCTATTGACGCACTAGCTGTTTATGGCATCAGCTACAGGACGTCATCCGCAACTAACTTTCCGTCGGTGGTGCCGCCGGTCTTTCGCTCCTGCCGATGTTGAGCAGTATCACAACGGCCAATATGCATGCCACCCCGATAAATTGTAAAGCCGAAACATCTTCCTGAAGTACGACATACGACATGCATACGGCTACCGGAAGTTCCACCGCGCTCAAAATACCTCCGAGCGACACGCCCGTTTTCGGCATCCCATAGGCAAAAAGCACAGGTGGTAGGACCGTGCCGAACACCGATAGGAGCAGCCCGTATGGCCAAAGTGTCTGCAGCGTGTCAAGTTCAAAAACAGAGAATGGCTGAAGAAGAATAAAAATGAACAGACAGGCGCCGGAGACCATGAAGGCGCTTTTCTGCAAAGGGGGATAGTCGTTGCCTACCCGCCCGTTAACCATGATGAACAGGGCATATGCGGTAGCCGCCAGCAGGCCGTATAAGATGCCGATAGGATCGATTTTTGCGAGTTCCTGCTCAAATAGTCCCGTAGCCAGCATCGTGGCGCCCAGGATCACTGCAATACCCCCGATATGTTTCACCGTCGGCCGCTGCTTAAAGAAGATAATCTCGATCAACTGGCCGATCCATATGTATTGCATCAACAGCACAATAGCCAGCGAAGCGGGGACCAATTGAACACATTTATAATAGAGGAGGCTAACGGCTCCTGTAGAAATGCCGCTGAACAACATTTTCCACTTGGAACTTTTAGGCACGGAGGTGCGAAAATATGCCCGATGAAACAAAAAGATGCCCAATAAGAGCAACCAGAGAAGTAACATCCCAAAGAGAGCCTGTACGCCTGTAACCTCTCCGAGGTCAAATCCCTGCGCATAGGCTTTCTTTACAAAGGTCGACAGGATTCCAAAACTTGCGGCACCGAGGAAAACAGCTACCGCTCCTTTAATTTTGTCCATGTGGAAAATTTCGCGCAAGTTACGAAAATTGTCCTGCAAACTCGTCACGAATGCATGTCCCTGAGTACTTTTTCCTCCATAAAAAGAAGCGCTTGATGGCAGGGGAGAGATCGATAAATTGCTTTTTGTACAGCGCGGTTGTATTGCATTTAAAAGGCAATTTATCTAAGTTTGCTGTATGATCTATTTGTCAAACAGGTTCTGTCTTGCATTATTTACTTTTCTTGTAGCCATTTTAGTTTTCTCTTCGTGCGGAGCGAGGCGGAAGGGCTCTTATGGCGGACGTACGACGTCAGGAACGGCAGCTAAGGGCGCGGTGCTGACCGACGCGAGCGACGCCCGGGGCAAGACGTTTGACGGAACAAAGCTGGATAACTATGCGGCTATCCTGGGCGTGTCGGCGCGCGACCTGAAGAATAGGGCGCTCTATAATTTTATAGACAGCTGGATGGGAAGTCCGCATCGCTTAGGAGGATCGGAAAAATCGGGCATAGACTGCTCCGGCTTCGTGGGGATATTATATCGGGAGGTGTATGGCAAGAATCTAGCACGAAGCTCCCGCGACATGGGCGAACAGGTAAAGCGTCTGTACGAGAAAGATTTAACCGAGGGCGACCTGGTGTTTTTCTCCTTTGGAGGAAGAACCATTGATCACGTGGGCGTCTACCTTCACAATAATAAATTCGTTCATGTGTCGACACGGCGGGGCGTCATTATTTCGGACATCCGTGATAGCTGGTACTACAAATACTTTGTGCGCTGTGGAACGCCCAAAATCTAACATTTAAATTACATAATTTGTTTAAATCTCTTCGGAGCCGGCGTCGTAGTTCGGCCTGAATGTTTATTTTTGTCACATATTTAAATCACCATGACAAAGAGGACTAAAGCGATATTTTTAGGGCTGTGTATAATTGGATCTTTTTTAATCTATTGTGTGTTCTACTATTCGAATATGATCAAGAATGCGCCGTATAGATTCGCAGATTTCGAATATGTGAAGATACAGTACGGTCTGCCCGATTCGATGCTGAATAGCTATAATTCCGCGACGCAGGAGTATCAGTACCTCAATAAAAACAATGAGGTGGTGAAAAAGAAGCTGAAGCTGACCGATGACGATTTGCTGTATCTGCACCGGAAAGCAATGGAAATGGGATTCTGGAACGTGGATAATGATATGACAACGCCTAGAGAAGACGCTTCGGAGGGACACAGTGTTCCACGTTACATCTTAGAATACAAGTATAAGGAGAAGGGTAAAAAGGTAACGTTAGATGCTGACTATCCCGGCAACCAGAAAATGAAAGATGCCGCGAAAACGACAATAGAAAAAGTACTGGATATCATTAACGTGGCCGATGCCCGATAAGATTTCCCACAATCGTTTTGACTATACCCCCGGTGTTATAACCGGGGGTATTTTTTTATCGTAACAGGAAGTTAATATTTAGTTTATATTATCTTTAACTCTTAAGGTTAAGTTTGCGGCAACGGAACCAGGTGGGTGGCCGCCAGCCGGCCACAGAGACCTGTATAATCGCCAGATAAAAAGCGATAAGTAACGGAGCATAGTACGTTCATGAATGCCATAGAAAGCAGACACGGATGATTTATGCAAGCTTCATTACCATTGAAAAACAAACGGAGTGTAACAAGCTCATCTATACAATTGAAATTTAAACACTCATAGATAATTATACGAATGAAAAAAATCTGCTGGGCACTGATTGCATGTGCTCTTTCTGGGACAACGTTGGCGCAAGAAATGGCGAGAGGCGTTGTATTTATTGACGCGAATGGTAATGGCATCCGGGACAAAAAGGAAGTCGGGCTGCAGGGCGTCAGCGTAAGCAACGGCGTGGAGGTGGTTCAGACTGACGAGAAGGGCGGCTACACGCTTCCGGTCAAGGACGACAATATCATCTTTGTCATTAAACCTGCGGGATATTCCGTTCCGGTAGATCAGGACAACCATCCGAAGTTTTACTATATCCATAAGCCTCAAGGCGCGCCAGCACTGAAATATGCGGGAGCTTCGCCGACAGGAAAGCTACCGAAGTCTATAGACTTTCCGCTGACAGCTGTCAATGAGCCATCCACATTTTCTGCTTTTATCTTTGGCGATCCTCAGGCCTACACACCTGATGAAATATCGTTTTTCAAAAAGGGAGTTGTGGACGAAGCCAAGCTCCGTAAAGGACCGCTGTTCGGGATCAGTCTAGGCGACCTTGTAGGAGACAACCTCAGCCTGCATCCTGAATATAAACAGACAATCGGGCAGATGGGTTTGCCTTGGTATAACGTAATCGGTAACCACGATATGAATTACGACGTCGAGAGCGACTCGCTTTCCGACGAGGGATTCGAGAAGATGTTCGGTCCGGCGAATTATGCGTTTAACGTTGGAAATGCGCACTTTCTGGTCTTGGACGACGTACTATATCCTCATCCGACTACGGGCAAAGGCTATCAGGGAGGCTTCAGAAAAGAGCAACTGGACTTCATCGAAAATAACCTACGGTTCGTACCGAAGGACAAGTTAATTGTATTGGCGTTCCACATCCCGTTAAATCCGGAAAACAACGCTTCTTTCCGGATGGAGGACAGACAGCGGCTATTTGACCTGCTGGCGGACTATCCGCATACGTTGTCGCTGTCGGCACACACGCATTTTCAGCAGCAGAATTATTACACCGCTGCGCATGGATGGAAAGGGCAGAAGCCACACCACGAGTACAACGTTGGAACGACTTCCGGCGACTGGTATTCGGGCGTGCTGAACGAAGCTGGCGTGCCGGTATCGACCATGCGTGACGGAACACCAAAAGGTTACGCCATATTGACGATTGATAACAACACGTACACGTTCGACTATAAAGTTGTTGGAAAAGAAGAAAGCTACACCATCGGCCTTTTCGGACCATCTATCGTTTCTTCAAAGTACGTCAGGCGTTATCCGGTATACGCAAACTTTTTCATTGGAGCGACAGACAATACCGTTCGTTACCGCATCAACAACTCCGAGTGGAAAACGATGGAAAGAGTAGAAGAAGGAGATCCGGCGTATATGAGCGAGGTGCTGAAGTTTGACGGCGCAACGGAGCTGCTTGCCGGTCGCCGGCCATCCGATGCGGTGCCGTCTACGCACTTATGGAAATTGAAACTTCCGCGCCTCAAAGAAGGTAAATATGTGATCGAGGTGGAGGCCACGGATATTTTCGGACGCCAGCATACGGCACAGAAAGAAATCACGGTGACTCCCTAAATTGGAATATGTTTTCTTTTAATGTCAAGCTAATATTGGATTAATATGAAAACTTCACCTTTGTCATAGAGTAATTTTTGTTCATAGTGTTATGGTTAATGTTTAGGCCTGTTGCGAAATACGCTGAGACAAAATTTGTTTTCACAAATAAGAAAAAGGTTGCTGTCAGGCAACCTTTTTTGTTTACATCTGTTTGATCTATGGCGCGCAGCGCGGTGAAGTTCTGTTCCATAGCGGAGTATTAGTATTCTGCTGGTTGCTGCGCTTCTACCGATTTACGCCGTCTCATTTTCCAGGTTTTCCTGTCCCACTGTTTTCAGATACAGCCGCAGGTCATCGGACGATGGGAGCTCGAATACCTCCAGGTCGAAATATTTTATAGCCGCGAAAAGGTGATCGAATATGTTTGCCATGACGTTTTCGAAGTAGGCCCAGTCGGTATTATTCGTGAACATATACAGTTCTAGCGGCAGACCATGTTCATTTGGTGCCAGATGCCTCACCATCAGGGTCATCCCTTTGTGTATGTCAGGGTGCTGTTCTGCGTAGCGCGTTACGTATGCACGGAAAAGTCCGACGTTGGTCATTCTGCGGCCATTGACGAATACGGTCTGGTCGGCGTTTGTACGCGCGTTATATTCGTCGATTTCCCGTTGCCGTTCTTCGATGTAGGGGGCCAGTAATTGTATCCGTTTTAATTTGGCGATTTCTTTTTCCGTTAGGTAACGGATCGACGAGATTTTGATATGGATCGCCCGCTTTATCCGGCGGCCGCCGGACTGTTGCATACCCCGGTAATTTTTAAATGAATCGCTCAGAAGCGTGTGCGTGGGGATGGTGACGATGGTTTTGTCGAAATTCTGGATTCTGACGTTATTCAGATTCATCTGGATCACATTGCCGTCGGCGCCATACTTAGGCATTTCTATCCAGTCGCCAACACGGACGGAGTCGTTGGCCGACACCTGTATACTGGCCACGAATCCTAGAATGGTATCTTTAAATACCAACATCAGGATCGCAGAGGCTGCTCCCAGTGAAACCAGGAAGGACCAGGGCGAGTTGCCTGTAACAACGGAAAACAGGATAGTTCCGCCGACAAAGTATAAGAAGATCTGCGCGACCTGCAGATAGCTGTCCAGCGGCTTGTCGATAAAAGCCTTGGACGTTTTTAAGATATCACGGACGGTC
The DNA here is from genome assembly GCF_008124885.1 of Sphingobacterium allocomposti. GTDB lineage: Bacteria > Bacteroidota > Bacteroidia > Sphingobacteriales > Sphingobacteriaceae > Sphingobacterium > Sphingobacterium allocomposti. Next base: position 32,391 of record NZ_VNHX01000007.1, on the reverse strand, counting down.
TTTAGCAGTCCATTGAACAATCTTACGACGGCGAGTACCATTCCTACCGCGAGAAACTTGATCAGAAAATTTGTAAAGGATGGAAATCCCTGAAATACAGCAGGCAAGATCTGCTGTGCTAGCAGTAAGGGCACAAGGTGGCTGCCATAATCTAAAACTTTGTTGTTCAGCAGAAAGTCGTCCCATAGGGTGGTGGATCGCTTTATCAGCTTAATAAACAAGGCTTTCAGGATCTTACGGATTAAGAAGTCGACAACAATAAGTATTATTAGACTGACGAGAAGCAGTATAGCAGTGGTTGCCCAATGGACGGCCTGGCCAGAGAGGCCAACCGTTTGTATTTCTGTCAATGTCCACGCATATAGCCGGCTGGTTTCGGTAGTTGTGATGTTAATAATGTCTTTTTCCATATTAACGGACAAACATAGCCAAATTAGACCTGTTGCGCAATAAAGGGGGCGTCATCTTAGTATAATAAAAAGGCATGGCCGCTTAGCCGGAGGTGCGTCTGTAGCGGTAGCGGCGGGGAAACAACAGGCTGTCATGCCGAAATAAGGAAACGGCGTGCGGTTGTCGCAGCCTTCTTTTGGCCGTGACAACTGCACGTGCAGAACAGCCTATTCTTAGTGACGGCTGTCGCTGTATGCAGCGGCGGCCGGCCGTTCGTGCTTGTGTTTAAAAAGTACGGCGAATAAGAGCGCTATGACGAGTGTATAGCCCGCAAAGGCAAGCCATATGTGGTGCCAGTCTTTGAGCAGTACCTCGGCGCTTAGCGTGCCGTTCTGCAGGACGTCGACACCGCGCTCCTGAACAAATTTCAGGAGAAAACTGTTTTCGGCATCCGTCTGCAGGAAATCTGCCAAGCTGTGGACATTGCTGAAGTGCAGTGTAAAATAGTGGTCTATGACCCATCCGGAGATCAAGCTACCTAAGACCGCGCCGAAACCATTGGTCATCATCATAAAAAGCCCCTGAGCCGAGCTCCGTATGTGCGAATCGGTCGATGTCTCGACAAAAAGAGATCCTGATATGTTGAAGAAGTCGAACGCCATTCCATATACAATGCAGGATAAGATAATCATCCAGAGCCCGCCGGCGGGGTCGCCATAAGCGAACAGTCCGAACCGCAGTACCCATGCCAGCATGGAGATCAGCATAACTTTCTTTATGCCGAAGCGTTTTAAGAAAAATGGAATCGCCAAGATAAAGAGGGTCTCCGATATCTGCGAGATGGACATGATGATGGTAGATAGCCTTACAACAAACGAATCTACATAGGCGGGATAGAACTTGAATTCGTCGAGGAAGACGTCTCCATAGGCATTGGTGAGCTGAAGCGCACCGCCCAGGAACATGGAGAACACGAAGAACAGCGCCATCTTGTAGTTTCCGAACAACTTAAACGCTTCAAGTCCGAAGGTCTGGATCAGCGATTGCCCCTCGCGGTTGATGTTTCTCGGAGGACATTTGGGAAGTGTAAGTGCAAAGACGCTTAAGGCGAAGGCCGCCGCACCGGCGATATAAAATTGGTATCCCGTCGCTTTATTGCCCGAGAGATTCACCAGCCACATAGCGGCAATGAAACCTATGGTTCCCCATACACGGATGGGAGGGAACGCCTTAACAAGGTCATACTGACCAAGGGTAAGAGCGGTGTAAGATATCGAGTTGGATAGCGCCAACGTGGGCATGTAAAAACACATCGCCGCGAGGATGACGTAGAAGAAAAGCTGTGGATCGTTTACTTGAGGTAGATAAAATAATGTCGCGGCATAAAGGAGGTGAAGTAAGCTATACAATTTTTCGGCATTCACCCACCGGTCTGCTATAATCCCGATCAATGTGGGCATAAATAAAGAGGCTATACCCATGGTGGCGAAGATGGCGCCGAACTGTGTCCCATCCCATTGTTTCGTTCCGAACCAGTAATTCGCTATTGTAATCAACCAAGCACCCCAAACGAAAAATTGAAGGAAGCTCATAACGGTCAACCGTAATTTTATTGACATAAAATGTTGTAATTAGGATAATTATGCTTTTCGTCGTTCGATCTCGTCACGGATCTTGGCGGCTGTCTCGTACTGCTCGGCATCGATAGCCTTCTGAAGGCTGGCTTCCAGCTGTTCGTCGCTCAAATGTGCATATGGCGATTTCGGTTCGTCTTCCTGAACGGGTTCTTTACGCAGGGTATTCTCTTTTGGAGGAAGGTTTTCGATGTTTTCCAAAAACGCAAAGTCGTTGCTTTCAATAATGATGCCTGCAGCGTCCATGATAAAGTCATACGTATATACAGGTGCCCCGAAGCGGACGGCCAGCGCCACAGCATCCGATGTCCTTGAATCCAGCTCGATCGTCTTTTCTCCATTCGAGCAGATCAGCTTCGCGAAAAAGATCCCGTCAACAAGGTTGTAAATTAATACCTCTTGTATATTTATCTGAAAGCTATTGGCAAAAGTTTTGAAGAGATCGTGTGTAAGCGGGCGGCTCGGTTGCATTTTTTCAATCTCCACCGCGATGGCCTGTGCTTCGAAACCGCCGATGATAATAGGCAGGCGGCGGTTGCCTCCAATTTCACCAAGTACCAAGGCGTATGCTCCAGATTGCGTTTGACTATACGATAACCCAACTATATCTAATTTGATTTTCTTCATTCTTAAAGCCTTACAGTACTACAAAGATGTAAATATTCGGGACAAAATAAAAGCATTACTGATCAAATATCGTTTTGGATGGCTACATATACAGAATATACCTGCGCATATCCGTTAATCCGAAGCCAGCGGCTTATACAATATGGCCAGGCGTCTGTGAGAAGAGTGCCTGGCCAATTGCTTTGTTTCAATATGTTGTTTAGTGGTTTTTATAAGCTTTAAGTGCCTCCGTTAGTTTGGGCACAATCTCAAAAGCGTCGCCCACGATGCCGTAGTCTGCCACCTTAAAAAAAGGCGCCTCGGGGTCTTTGTTGATGACCACAATCGTCTTGGATGAACTGACGCCGGCAAGGTGCTGGATAGCTCCGGAGATGCCGATGGCAATATAGAGTTTTGGGCTTATCGCGAGGCCGGTTTGTCCAACATGTTCGGCGTGTGGGCGCCATCCCGCATCAGACACCGGTTTAGAGCAGGCTGTTGCAGCGCCCAGCACTTCGGCCAATTCCTCTACTATTTTCCAGTTTTCGGGACCCTTCAGGCCGCGGCCGGCAGACACCACGATCTCGGCGTCCGGCAAGGCTACCTTGTCGGTTGCCCGAACAATATCCTTTACGATAGTAGAGAAGTCCGTATCTTCTATATTCGGTTCATAGTCTTCGATTTGTACGGCCGTGGGCGCCTCCGAGGGTTCTACCGTGTTCGGCATTAGCGCGATGACTTTTGTACGTGCCGTTAGCTCTTCGACGGCAATAGCCTTACTTGAGAAGACCGTCTTCCTGATCTGCCAGACATCCCCCTCTATGGCTGGGAGCGATGATGCACCGTCGGCGAGCGCCGCATGCAGTTTGGCTGCCACGCGCGGCGCAAGCGCCTTGCCGCTAAAAGAGTTGGATAGGACAACCGTCTGCGCGCCGACATGCTTCGCAACGTCCGCGATCACAGTAGCATATGCTTGGTTTACAAATTGTTTAAGCTGTTCCTTATCGACACGGATAACCTTCGGAATGCCGTAAGTTCCGATCGTCTCGAGGGTGTCACGGTCTACATTCCCTATGCTTAAGGCAGCTACCGGCTGTCCGGTCTGATCCGCTACCGCTTTCGCGTAGGATAAAGTCTCCAGTCCGGACTTTTTAAAATGGCCGTCTATATTTTCGATGTATACTAAAACTGACATAATATGCTCTGTTGTTATATAACTTTAGCCTCGGTATGTAGCAATGCTACCAGTTGGCTGATGTCGTCCTTGTCTATCAATTTTACTGCACCGCGGGGAGTAGGCGTTTCATAAGCGGATATCCGCGATAGGCTGTCCACTTCTACAGGTTGGATAACAGTTAACGGTTTTGTTCTTGCGGCCATAATCCCGCGCATATTTGGAATCTTAGGTTCGGCAACGCCTTCCGCAGTACCGACGACCACCGGCAGCGTAGCACTGACAACCTCTTTTCCTCCCTCAATTTCGCGCTCGATTACTGCAGTATCCCCTTCGACGGTGATCTTTTTAGCGATGGAAACCGACGGTAACCGGAGCAGTTCGGCCAGATAGCCCTGTACTTTTGATCCGTTGTAATCGATAGATTCCCGTCCCGTTAAGATCATATCAAACTGCTGCGATTTGACGTATTGGGCAATCTGGTTGGCTACGAACCAAGCGTCTCTCGGAACAGCGTCTACCCGAACGGCCTCGTCGGCGCCGATAGCCAACGCTTTGCGGATCGTCGGCTCCGACGAGGCTTCGCCGACATGAATGACCGTCACTGTCCCTTTTCCGCCCTCGGCGAGCTCCACGGCTTTCGATAGTGCTATTTCGTCGTAGGGGTTAATGATGTATTGGACGCCGGCCGCGTTGAATGCCGTATTATTATCGGTAAACGTTATTTTCGATGTCGTATCGGGGACATTACTTATACATACAAGTATTTTCATATGTGTTCGTGTTATTCATGTGTGTTTGCTTTCAGAAACAGCAGTATTTCATCGGAACGGAACTTTTTAGTTTTACTATTCCAGTATACTACGTTCGGCTACAGCTGGCACATTTTTCCGGTTGCACTTCTGCCAAGCCTTTCACACAAACCTATTGTTTTTCCGACGAAAATGCAAGATGGCTAGCGGAGAGCGGATGTTATTTTGTTGTTTATATTTTTTGATATTTTTTTAAAATATCCAGCTGTTTCTGGTGGAATCGTTAGAGCATCGGTGGTTTCGCTGTAAATTTTTAGCAAAACCATAGGGCGAACGTGGATTTTTCTAAAGGTCAGGCTATTGTCATTTTCTATGCTAGCATAGTATTCGTCCGTTCGCTTTTGGCCGTCAGCGCAGGATGTGGCGCTAGATTGTTGGTCGGCTGCCTTACTCTGTCCAGCATTTTGTAGTTTTGCGCGTACAAAAAGGTATTACAATGACAAACAGGATTCAGGATCTTTTAAAGTTTTTGGAAGAGAGTCCGGGCGACCCATTCTTGAAATTCGCTTTGACGATGGAATATAAAAAGGCCGGGGACGCTGCTAAGGCGCTGGCCGGATTCCAACAGTTGGTGGCGGAACACCCGGACTACGTCGGCACGTATTATCACTACGCTAAATTCGTAGAGGGCGGAGGCGATAAAGAGCAGGCCTCGGCGATTTATCGGCAAGGTATGGAAGTTGCCCAAAAGCTGCGTAACCGGCATGCGTATAGCGAGTTACTAGGCGCATATAACCTTTTGCGGGGAGATGACGACGAGGATTGGGATGGGTAAAATACCGGTTTGGCAGCGTTCGGCGGTTTGTGGTATCTTTTTTGATGATAAGTTACAAAATCGTAAAAGATGCGTTTCGTTGTATACATATCCGGACTGTTCGTGGGGCTTTTTCTCGTAATTGGCTGTATAAACACACGTACAAACGCGAGTATCGAAAGCAACAAGTTTGGAGCGGTCACCGAGGCGCGGCTGTTGGGCACGTACCGGGGAAACCTGCCGTGCACGGATTGTGACGCGATCGCCACGGTGCTGACATTGGGTAGCAACCGGACTTATACGTTAGAGTATGTGTACGTCGGAAAGAGTCCTGAAGCATTCTCAAAAACAGGAACCTGGGCATTAGAAGATGGAGAGCTTTCATTGGACGGCCTCGACTATAAGTACAAAGTGGAATCCAGTCGGCTGAGGCAGCTCGATCTATCAGGAAACGAAATTACCGGAGACCTGGCCCAGCGTTACATACTGCATATTTCCGAATAAACCGTCAAGAGACGGTTCTTCCGAACCGGGAAAAAGATTACTCAGGCTGTGAAAAGCCGTTGAGGGCGGTACCACTGCGAGGAGCTGGTACAACACGCAGCTATTACGTGCCCGCAGCGCTCTGCGAATGCTAAAAAGTGCGACGGCTCCATGGCAGGGGAGCTTCCGTCGCTGTCTTAAAACCTAAACCCGTCGCTACTTATGATTGTCGCAAAGTTCTTTCAGCGTTCTTACAACGAAGTCTACCTCTTCTTTGGTGTTGTACTTGCTGAACGAAAACCGCACTGAAGGACGCTGCGACCCGTTTCCAATCGCGCGCAAGACGTGACTGCCTATTTCCGAACCGGAACTGCACGCGCTTCCGCCGGAAGCTGACACGCCTGCAATGTCAAGGCTGAATAGCAACATATCAGCAATCTCCGTACAGGGCAGGGATACGTTTAGTACCGTATAGAGCGAGTTGGCCGCTTCTATGTTTCCGTTAAACTGTACGTCGGGAATGGCGTCTTGTAACGCTGTCCGCATATAGTCTTTAAGTCCTTGTATATGTTGCTGATGGGTGTCCATCTCCCGGTAGCACAGTTCCAATGCTTTGGCTAGTCCGACAATGCCGTAAACATTCTCTGTACCTCCCCGCATATTGCGTTCCTGAGCTCCTCCATAAATCAATGGCTGTATTTTGTTCCGGCTATTAACATATAAAAAGCCGACACCCTTCGGCCCGTGGAATTTATGTGCAGCCCCTGTAATGAAGTCTATCTTTAGTTCCGAAAGATCGTGAATATAATGGCCCATGGTCTGCACAGTATCCGAATGGAATACGGCGTCGTATTCCTGGCAAATTTCCGAAACCCGTTTTATGTCCGTCAGGTTGCCGATCTCGTTGTTGGCGTGCATTAAGGAAACGAATGCACGTGGCCCCTGCGCAAGGAGCTCGCGGAGATGATCCAGGTCAATATTTCCTTTTTCGTCTATACGGACGAATGAGAGTTTGATGTGGCCTTGTTTTTCCTGCGCCTCCAGCGTGTGCAGCACGGCGTGGTGCTCCAAAGGAGAGGTAACGGCGTAGGTTATTCCCAGGTCGATAACCGACCGGACAATAGCCATGTTGTCTGCCTCTGTCCCTCCGGAAGTGAAAAAAATCTCCGAAGGAGACGCTTTTAATAATCCTGCGACAGTCTTTCTTGCCTTTTCGACGATCGTTTTCACCTGTCGTCCATGCGCATGGATGGACGACGGGTTGCCGAAGTGCTCATGCATGGTTTCCGTCATTACATTAATCACTTCAGGATCCAGCGGTGTGGTCGCGGCGTTATCGAAATATACTTGCATGCTGCAAAAATAGATATTAGATGTGAGATATTAGATGTGAGATATTAGATGTGAGATATTAGATCCTGTTTCCGCGTCTTCTTCCGGCCTACCATTAAATACACCGAAACTACGCCCCCCAATAGGGAAAGGTATAATATAATATCCCCATATCGTGTGTAAAAAGTGAGGTCTTCGTTTAGATTGATTTCCTGCGTTATTGCCGTCGGCTCCCACCATGCTGTCTGTTGGACGATGTCTCCGCGCTGATTGATGAAAGCGGAAATACCCGTGTTGGCCGAGCGGGCAACCCAACGCCTGTTCTCGATAGCGCGGAGTTTCGCATACTGCAGATGTTGGTCTTTGCCCGATGTGTCGCCCCACCAGCCGTCATTCGTGACAACGGCGATAAACTGTGCGCCCTGTTTGATGTATTCCGCTACATAATTTCCCCAGATAGACTCATAGCAAATAACCGGCGCAGCGCCAATGCCGCTCTGTGCGTAAAAAACGGAAGGCTCTGGCTGGCTCCCGTATCCACCTGTAGAGCCGCCGAAATGAGCGAAGAGGGGCTTCATAAATGAGAGTGCCCGGCCGAACGGAAGTTGCTCTACGCCGGGAACAAGCTTGGACTTATGGTAAAATTGCAGCTTGCTGGAGCGGTCAACCAGCACGGCAGCATTAAATGGATCCCAGAATACGCCTGCGGAGACCTCGCGGGCCGTCGGTGTTTTAGGGTCGCTGTACAGCTGATAGCTTTCAATTCCGGACAATACGTTGCCGTTTTTATAATTTTCTAAAAACTGTAGGATACGTTCATAAGCAGGGTAACTTCTGAATTCGTTTTCGTCTATGCCCCTTTCCGCCGAAATCGCAGTTTCCGGCCATATGAAAAATTCAGTGTTTGGTTTGGCAACTTTTTCCGAAAGCTGGATTAAACTTTCCAGTTGTGCTTCTGGCGGCATAGACCCAAATTTTACATATGGATCTATATTGGGCTGTACCACAACAATCTGGGAAGGGTTCTTGTGTTCTTCATAGTTGCTATACAGAAGTAGCGAAACGCTTATCGGAATAACGAGCAAGGACAGCGCCGTAAGGCCTATTCCGGTATTGCTGTAAACGTTGATCTTCTCCTTTTTTTGCCAGATCAGTACGAATAAAAGAAGGTTGATCGTCCACACCCACATCGTTCCGCCAAACACGCCCGTATAAGAATACCATTGTACCAGCTGATGGAAGTTGGCGAACCCATTGCCCAACGTCATCCACGGAAAAGCGAGATCCCACCACTGATGAAGAAATTCATAACCTACCCAGAACGACAGGAGGCCTCCGAAGCTGAATATGAGGTTTGTTTTCTTTCTCATTTGGTAGTATAGCCGGAAGACTGCCGCCATCAACAGCGGGGCCAGACCAAAAGGTATCAGCGAAATCAGGAGGGCCACATATCCCGAAAGATACGCATTCATGGAGTTATACACCCAATAAATAGAAGCCGTATTCCAAAGAAAGCCAGTGAAGAAACTGATCCAGAATATCTTCCGGCCTTTACGGGTATAGGTGCCCCGGATAATATTTTCGATAGCAACCAGAAGCGGTACAAAGCCGACAAAAAGGAGAGGGCTGCTGTACGGAACCGGTGGCCAGGCTAACCATAATAGAAAGGCGCTGCCAAGCGCTAAAGCGTAGTTCTGTTTCACCTAATATTTAGAGTTGGGATAATAATTCGGACTTTTTGTTTTCATATTCAGCCTGTGTAATAAGCTGTCGGTCGTAGAGTGTTTTCAGTTTACGTAGTTTTTGGGTGAGTTCGTCCTCCTCGGCGTCCCTATTAGCAGCGGCCTGCGTGTCAGCCGGAGCGGGAACGGACGGGCTGTACTCTTTCTCTGGTGTTGTAGGTACGGCGGGCATCGGCCCGGTAGGAGGAATGGTTCGGGGGCGCTCCGGAGCGGCGGCAACATGTTCAACCGTCGCGGGGCGTGTTGCTGTTTCGGAAGGCTGCGCGCCGGAGGTCTTGGCCAACGGTGTAGGAGGCTGCTCCAACGCCTGTTTAATCAGCTGGTAGAGCTTCCGCGCCTGTACCTTCGGAATGTAATCGATAGTCAGGTTTTCCCCCGCAGCCGGAATCACGGTTACCTTACAGCCAAAAATCTCTTCCTTGAAAGCAATGTCTTTAATGTCGCTCCAGGAGAATATCTCGAAGTTTGTCGCGAAACCGAGCTTTGTAAATTCACATAAAAATATACGTTTGTTGCTAACCGTTATACTGTCGGGCAACAGCGTCACTGCTGGCTTTTTTTGGACGGAGATGTACTGTATAAATTCGCCTCCGGTCAACATGTCAACAATCTTATCATGGATCTTTTCCACCACTTTGGCGTCCTGTCCATCTTGAAGAAATTTATCAATACTCATTATTTCGTTTTTTCTTGTTCGTTGTCGTGATCCGTTGTCCGAAACCAGTAGCGGATCGCCAATGCCGGCTTATGATTTTCCTGCAACACAAAATACGAATTCTCCTTTTACCGGATGGTTTTCGAAATGTAATTTTAATGTTGTCAGGGTTCCTCTTACCGTTTCCTCGTACATTTTACTTAGTTCCCGCGATATCGAAGCTTCCCTGTCTTCACCGAAGTATAGGATAAAGTCGTCCAACGTCTTTTGTATACGGTGGGGCGATTCATAGAAGACCATCGTGCGCGTCTCTGAAGCAAGTTGCTTCAGCCGGGTTTGCCGGCCTTTTTTTACGGGGAGAAAGCCTTCAAAGCAAAAGCGGTCGTTCGGAAGTCCCGAATTGACCAGCGCCGGGACAAAGGCTGTCGGTCCGGGGAGACACTGAACTTCAAGCCCCGCCTTTATTACCTCCCTGACCAGGAGAAATCCGGGATCGGATATAGCCGGGGTCCCAGCGTCGGAGATCAGGGCAACCTGCTGTCCTTCCTTTAGAAACCTGATGATTTCGGCCACGGCCTTGTGTTCGTTATGCTGATGATGTGCTAAGACTCGCTTTTCAATACCAAAGTGTTTCAATAAGGGAGCACTTGTCCGCGTATCCTCAGCGAGGATCACATCCGCTTCTTTGAGGATGCGTATTGCCCGGAGCGTCATATCCTCCAGGTTGCCGATAGGGGTTGGTACCAAGTAAAGCATAATCAAAGGTAAGAAATAGTCGTGAGTACTACCGATGCGTTGAAGACAAAATTAGGAAAGGCTGAGATGTAGTAGGGGCGGAGGAGAGGCGGAGGTTGTCTGGAAAATGATTATGTTGGGAGAGCTACTTTAGGTACGTTAGCCCAGGTGTGGTCTATGTCTGCGCTTGTAACCTAACGAAGCACGCCCAACCGTTAGTCTTCAAAACTAACAAAATCATCACCATCGTACGCAAACTCAATGAGGTCGGTGTAGATGTCCTGTTCCAAAATTTCTAAATCCTTTAGCATATGATTCTATTTTTAATTTTACATTACGAATGTAGGTATGGTATATAAACTCACGATCATGTATACATCAAGTAATTGTTAATTTTCTAATGATATCCCAAATATATATTAAAATGTCAATGTTTTAAACAATTAAGTGGCAATATTATATTAAAATTGTCATAGTATTGTATTGTTTATTAAAATGGGCTATATCGATTACACTTCTTATCTTTGTCCTTCTAATTATTCGTTCATATATGTTACAGATAAATTATATCCGTGAGAACAGGGATGCAGTAATCGAGCGGTTGGCAGTTAAGAATTTTAAAGACGTGGCGCTGGTGGATGAGGTGATTCACCTGGATGAGTCGCGCCGTAAAATTCAGAACGAGTCGGACGCTATTGCTGCAGAGGCCAATGCCGCTGCCAAACAGATTGGCGATTTGATGCGTCAAGGAAAGAAAGATGAAGCTGACATGGTGAAATCTAAATCCGCCGGATATAAAGAGCAGGTGAAAGAGCTGACAGAAAAGTTGGCGGAGATTGAGCGGACTTTGCAGGATAAAATTGTGCAGTTACCCAACCTGCCACATTCGTCGGTTCCGGTAGGCAGCTCAGCGGACGATAACGAAGTTGTATTAGAGCACGGCGCAGTCCCTACGTTAGCGGAAGGAGCGCTGTCGCACTGGGAGCTGCTGAATAAATATGATATTGTCGATTTAGAACTGGGAGTGAAGGTAACAGGGGCAGGGTTTCCGGTCTACAAAGGGAAGGGTGCGCGTTTACAGCGTGCGTTGATTAACTTCTTTCTGGATGAAGCCGTCGAAGCGGGTTATAGCGAAGTACAGGTGCCCATACTTGTGAACGAAGCGTCGGCTTTTGCAACAGGTCAGCTGCCTGATAAAGAGGGACAGATGTATCACGTCGGCGGGGACGACCTATACCTGATCCCGACAGCAGAAGTGCCCGTCACCAACTTGTATCGCGACACCATCGTCAAAGAAGAGCAATTCCCGATCAAACATTGCGCGTATACCCCATGCTTTCGCCGGGAGGCCGGTTCCTACGGCGCACATGTGCGCGGTCTTAATAGGCTACACCAGTTCGACAAGGTCGAAACGGTACAGATAGTCCATCCCGATAAGTCGTATGAGGTATTGGAGGAGATGAGTGCCTACATTCAGAAATTGCTGCAAAAGTTAGAACTGCCCTACCGCGTGTTACGCCTGTGCGGAGGCGACATGAGTTTTACATCCGCACTGACGTACGATATGGAGGTGTATAGTGCAGCACAGCAACGCTGGCTGGAAGTGTCGTCGGTATCCAACTTTGAGACCTACCAAGCTAATCGACTGAAAGTGCGGTTCAAAAATGAGAGCGGTAAAATGCAGCTGGCACACACGCTAAACGGTTCAGCGCTGGCACTTCCAAGGATTGTGGCGTCGATTCTGGAGAACAACCAGAGCGAGCGCGGCATCCGCATTCCGGCTGTTTTAGTGCCTTATACAGGATTTGAATGGATCGATTAATTAACAAGCTGTTATCATAAAGCTGTTATTATATAATGCCCCGTAAAGCTGCAAACTTTACGGGGCTTCGTTTTTAATTTTTTTGCTAGGTAACAGCAACTTTACCACAGCTGCTTAACCTGGTAATGCATCCTTCCTCTAGAGTTAGCGAAGCGGTCTGTGCGGATCGGCCTATAAATAGGAATCCAGACTCCTTTTTAGTGTAAGCTCCTTAGTGAACCGCTTCATACGAAGAATGGTGTTGCAACCGAAATCACAGCGATTGCCTCATCGTTCCGTTCGGCAAGACGTTACACGATGACTTGTCTTGTACATGATCGTCGCAGCGTCCCGCTGCCATGTACACACGTGTGTACATGCTTGCTTAGGCCTTCCGGGGCTCCATTCTGACTAAGTACTGGTCGTTGTCATCCTCAAAAAGGATCTGTACAACCCAGCCCTCTTCGTTGGCGATCTTGATCAGCTCCTGCTGATCGATGTATAACCATTGAAAAGGTTTTCCGAAGTTTCCCTTGTATTCATATTGAAACCGGATTTCTCCAAAATAATGGTCGGGGAGAGGAATGCGGTATTCTTCATACAGATAGGAGATGTCGGAAGAATCAAAAAGGAGTTGTCCTCTGTCGGAAAGCAGGTTTTTGCTATGTCGGAGCAGCTGCCGTAGCCCGGCGGTAGTTCCGGCCAGACCGATTCCATTCATTAGGAAGAGCAACGTGTCATAACCGGCGGTCTGCAATGCGAAAAAATCGTCCCTGATAATATGGTGTACGCCACGCCGTTCCATGATGCTGCAGGCGGACGCCGATATTTCGAGGGCGTCGACGCGGAACCCCTTCTCCTGCAGGTACAGCGCATGGCTACCTACGCCGGCTCCTACATCAAGTACATGGCCGTCGCAGAGGGCCAGCGCAATATGCTCCAGCTCCGGAAAATCGGTTTCATCCCTAAAAAAAATGTCGACCGGCATCTCTTCGATATCGCCGTAGCTGCTGTGCAGCCGTAAAGGATCTTTCAGTTCCCGAAGCACGTGATAATCATACAAAGCTTCTCCATAGACGTCGCGCTCCATAACTAGTCGTTGATTTTTAATATTTGTTTGGCGATGGCTATTTCCTCTGCCTGCCCTGTGTGTTTGCCGGGTTCGTCGGAAAGCTTGATCACAGCCGTCCAGTCGCCGTCATCCGGTTTTGTTTCAACCATCTTTAAGACGATATTCATACGTGGCAAGCCGACATCGTTGGTAAAATCCGTTCCGATGCCGAACGAATAGCCGATTTTTCCATCACAGAATTTCGCTATATGTTCCACCTTCTCATAGTCGAGGCCATCCGAGAAAATGATTGTTTTTGCTCGAGGATCTATACCCAGTCTGCGATAATGATCAATTGTCATCTGCGCAAACGTAATGGGGTCGCCGCTATCGTGCCGGACGCCATCGAACAGCTTCGTGAGCTTCTTATCGAATTGTTTGAAGAATACGTCTGTCGTATAAGTGTCGGATAGCGCTATACCGAGATCTCCGCGATATACGTCTGACCAGTGTTCCAGCCCGAGGAGATTGGCCATCTTATACCCGTACTTCGCGGCGTGAAACATGAACCATTCGTGTGCATGCGTCCCGATAGGGGTTGTCTCGTACTTCATGGCCAAATGTACATTCGATGTGCCGATGAAGGTACGGGAGGGGTGGTTTTTTAAGGTCCGTATCACGAGGTCGTGGACTTCATATGAATGCCTCCTGCGTGTGCCAAAGTCGGCAATAGTGATATTGAGCTTATCATATTTCACCATTTTGTCTTCCACAATTTTGCAGACCTCCGCGTTGGAGACCCTCTCCTGCTTATTTGCTTTGTAGTAGAGCTCACATATCAGCGACATAATAGGTACTTCCCAAAGTATGGTACGGTACCAGTAACCTTCAACGCTCACCGACAGTTCTCCGTCTGTTTGCTGTATCAGCACCTCATCCGGATCATATCGGTAGCCCTCCAGGAAGTCAAGGTAGGTAGGTTCGATATATGGGCATTTCTTTTGAAGGAATGCTTTTTCGGCTTTCGTCAATTTAAGTTGCGCCATTTCGCCGATGGCTGCTCTCAGTAGGCTATCAAACCCGTCCGGAAAGTGGTGGTTGCCCCGGTTGATGAACTGATAGCGGGCTTGCGCTTTCGGAAAGAGTTTGCTTACGGCAAACTGCATGGTGAACTTGTAGAAGTCGTTATCGAGGATGGAGGTAAATGTTGCCATGTTAGCCTTTTACGTAAATTATACAAAATTAGGTGAAGTTAAGGAATTACCCCAAAAATTAGCTTTGTTGATCGTAATTTGTTGTACCGGATGATATTTTTCCGTAAATGATTTGGTAAATATAACCTTCTTCTGTGGGCTGTATTTTATTTCATAAATTGAAATTTCGTTTTCAACGATTTCCAGAAAATCTATTTCCGCCTGTTGTGTATTTCTCCAAAAATGAAATTTTCCATAAAAACCGTCGTATGAAAGAGGTTTTATCTTTTCACTAATAATAAAGTTTTCAAACAAACAGCCTATATTCTGTCTGTTTTTCAGTGGATTAAATTGACCTATAATTGCATTTCGGATGCCGTTGTCATAAAAATACACCTTTGGTTTTGAAGTGATTTCATTCCGTTGGTTAGTAGAAAATGGATACAAACGGAAGATGACAAATGCTTTTTCAAGTAAATCAATGTAGTTAACCACCGTGATTCTGTCTACTCCAAGGATTTTTGAAAGCTCGTTGTACGAAACTTCGCTTCCAACCTGTAAGGCCAAAGCGTTTAATAGTTTCAATAATAGATCGGGCTTTTTGATATTTACTAATTCCAAAATGTCTTTATAGAGATAACTACCGGAAAGCTGTAATAAAATTTTTTGTTTACGGCTTCCGGTAACTACTTCGGGATACATTCCATAAATTAAAAATTCTTCCAGCCTGTTTAGGAAGCCGTAATGTCCCCTAATTTCTTTCCAGCTCAACGGAAACATTTGATGTTCCCATTTTCTGCCTGTAAGTGGTTCGTTGAGACTGTCGCCTAATTCCAGCGTGCTGGGACGTGTGAGTATGATTTGTTTGCCCAATTTGGCATCAATAAGCATCTTAACGGTGATACCGATATTTTCAATACGCTGTGCTCCGTCAATGACAATCACTTCATGATCTGCTACCGCATTTTTAAGAAAATTAAAATCAGCATTTATCAAAAGTCAAACGAGTTTGTGGGTCATCGCCATTTAGATAAAGGACATTTTTATTTTCCACCAATTGGGTTATTAAAGTTGTCTTACCCACTTGACGAGCGACTGTAAGTACGATAGCTTTTCGGTTATCCCAATCTTGTTGAATAGTGCTATTTAGTTCTCGTTCTATCATAATACAATTATAATATTTTGGGGTTGTACACACAAAATATTATAATTTTTTAGGGTTGTAACCTCAAGATTTCGTTTTTTTGGCTAATCTGTAGCCACCACCGTAGACTGTATTAATCTGTATGGAAGGGTATTCTTTGAGTAGCCGCAGGGCACGATGGGAGGGTTGGCGAAGTTATGGGGATAGGGCGTCGGCGCACAGGGGAATCCAAGAATCCCGGAGATTGCTGGACACCCGAATAAGTTCGTCGTCCAAGAAACTGCCTGAAGGCCTGAGACTTAAAAAAGGAGCGGCTAGCCTTTCGCTAACCGCTCCACATGTTTCAATTAAAAAATAGAATGTTATCTTGTTCTGCCGCCTCCTCGCTCGCGGTTCCCTTGCTCTCTGTTTTGGTTCCGGGATACATTTCCGCGGCTGCTTTCAGAGCGGCCACTGTGTTGTCTGCTGACCTGCGCCGGTGTGCTGCTACGTTGGCTGGCTGCCTGATATACCCGCTGGTTCGCGGCACGTCCGCTTTCCTGATTTCTGGAGCGGCTTTCATTACGGTTAGGCGTCGGTTGCCTCCTTTCCGTCCTCGGGCGCTCGGTCGTACCGCGGCTGCGGTCCACTTGCTGGGATCCACGGCTGCGCTCCGCCCGCTGCACCTGCGGCTGTGCGGCCGATCCGGTATTCCGGTTGGCGCGGGTCTCGGACGATCTCGCTTCGCGCGCCGCAGGGCGCTCATTGGAACGGTTTCGGCCTGTAGTACGCTCGCTGCTGCGAACCTCCGGTGTATTGCCGCGGGCTACACGGCCTTGATTGCTATTGCCGTTACCACGTGCCGGGTTGTCGCCGATATAGCGCTCATTACGTCGTGTCTGCGGCGTATTGCTATTGCCTCTTGAGCCACGGACATCTTCCGTACGGCGTGCGTTATTCCTGCTCACCGATCCGCTATTGGAACGGTCGGGCCGGTAAATGGATACCGAACGGCTGTCTACACGTGATCTGCCGGGGCGGTCCGCCGTGCGGATGGTCCGTACATCGACACGTCTGCCCAGGTGGCGTTCAATGTCGCGACGTCCGGGGCCGCCATAGTAGCGGTTGTTGTTGACTATATACGTGTTATTTATGATCGTTGTACGATTATAAATTACCCTGTCGCCGTACCTCCAATGTCTGTGTATGGAGCGGTCATAGATGCGACGGGCGGGTATGAACACCCAAAAGTTTAATGGAAGACCAACAGAAACCGAAACCCGTACACTGGGCTGCATAGGTGCCCAGCCATAGTAGTCGGCTCCGCTTCTCCACTCCACCCATGCAGGTCCCCACTCGTATCCGGGAATCCATGCCCATCTGTTGGCGGGCGTATATATCCACCGCCCGTAATGGAATGGAGCCCATCCCCAGTCGTAGTTCGAGACCCAGGTATTTCCATACTCCGTCATCGTCCAGTAGCCGTTTGTTCCATAAGGGCGGAAGTCACGGCCCACATTGGGATACCATATATCGCCATAAGAGGGATCTCTATCCCAATAACCATACGGCGAAAGTTCTTCGTAGAATAGGTCGAACGACACGGAACCATAAGGCTGTGCAGCAGTATTTTTATAGGGGATTGCACTAAAGATGAACGCCAGTAAAGCGATAAGTAGTGTCGATGTTTTCGCCGATTTCATGATCTTCTGTTTTAGGTGAAACTTCCTGTTCTATACATCGAGCCTGTGTGGCAGCGCCGCGCAGACTTGTGTTCTTTATAGGTAAGACCAATGCGGCTGTTCAAGGTTTAATCGCCTGCATAAAGTTGTAAACAAACGGTAAATAATTTCGTTTACTAATTATTAGCATGCTCCGGTTTAGACAGAAACATAAAAGTTTGTACCTTTGTCGGGTATCTTTTGAAGAGACATCAACATGACATCAGCTTTAACTTCATACTTGAATGGGAAGTAAAATAGAAAAACTACTTATCGAGTTCGCAAGAATCCATCGGTTTATGATGAGCTTTTTGCGAGAAGCGGTATCTCCACCTTATGAATTCAAAGAGATTATTCGTCAATGTTACGAAATCGGCTGGAAATCCTTCCCATTAATAAGTTTAACAGGGTTTATTGTGGGTTTTGTATTCACGAAGCAGTCGCGCCCCTCGCTGGAGGAGTTTGGGGCCACCTCGTGGCTCCCGGCGTTAATCTCCATAGCCATTGTCCGCGCTTTAGCGCCTTTGGTTACCGCGCTGATCGCTTCCGGAAAGGTGGGTTCGCAGATCGGCGCAGAGCTGAGCTCGATGAACGTCACCGAACAAATTGATGCAATGGAGGTCTCGGGAACGAACCCTACTAAATTTCTGGTCTCTACAAGGATCGTCGCTACCACATTCATGATTCCGGTTTTGTGTTTTTATGTTGCGGGCATAGGGCTCCTCGGCGGTTATCTGAGCATCACGGCCAAGGATGACCTCAGTTTTCTTGCGTTTTTTACGCAGGTGTTCAATGCAATAGAAATCAAAGATATTTTCGCAATGGTCCTGAGAGCCGTGGTTTTCGGCTTTACGATCGGATTTGCCAGTTCTTATGTAGGTTATTACTCCTCGAAAGGGACCGAAGGCGTCGGTAAAGCCGCAAACAGTGCTGTGGTATCGTCCATGTTCCTCGTGTTTATAGAAGAATTGCTTATTGTGCAACTGTTGTCTCTAATCAGTTAGGCGGATATGGAAAAAGGAAAAGTACAGATTAATTACGATGATGTTGTCATCCATGTAGATAAGGTCAGTAAGTCCTTTGGCGATCTACATGTCCTTCGGGACGTCGATTTGAAGCTATACAACGGTGAGAATCTGGTGGTGCTAGGGCGATCGGGAACAGGGAAGTCCGTCCTGATTAAGCTGATTTCGGGACTGCTTAAGCCGGACAAGGGAGACCTGATGGTGCTGGGCGAGGCGGTGAACCGACTGGACGACCGGGAGCTTCGTGCGTTGCGGCAGCGGATAGGTTTCTCGTTCCAAAACAGTGCGCTTTACGATAGTATGACTGTGCGGGAGAACCTCGAGTTTCCGCTGGTGCGAAACAAGCGGAACTTAACACGTGCAGAGATCGACAAAGAGGTCGAAGAAGTGCTGGATGGCGTCGGTCTGCTACGGGCAATTAACCAGATGCCGTCAGAACTGTCGGGAGGACAACGGAAGCGTATCGGTATAGCGCGGACACTGATCCTGAGACCCGATATCATGCTGTATGACGAGCCCACCGCAGGGCTTGACCCCATCACCTGTCTGGATATAAATTCTTTGATCAACGAGGTGCAGGAACGTTATAACACATCTTCCATCATCATTACACACGATCTGGCCTGCGCCAAGATGGTGGGCGACCGTATGGTCATGTTATTGGACGGAAAATTTGAACGGCAGGGATCATTTAGTGAAATATTTGATACGGACGATGAACGGGTAAAACCATTTTATGATTATAATTTTATTGTTTAAAAGTATATGAGTACAAACGAAAGGAAGCGTACGCTTACAGTTGGGTTATTTGTTTTACTAGGGCTGGTAATTTTGGTAGCCGGTATCTTAGTACTGGGCACCCAACAGAATAAATTCAGTAAGAACCTTGTGGTAACAACGTATTTTCACGATGTGAAGGGCTTGAAGGTAGGGAACAACGTGTGGTTTTCGGGTGTGAAGGTTGGTATTGTCAAAGAAATTAAATTTCAGAGTATCAACGACGTCAAGGTGGTTATGCATATTGAAGAGAAGTCTAGCCAGTTTATACGGGAAGATGTTGTCGCCAAACTCGGATCGGACGGTCTGATCGGTAATGCGATTGTTAGTCTTGTCGGGGGGACAGATAACGCATCGCCGATTAAAGACGGTGTTGTGATTAAATCGGTCGGCGGAACCGACACCGATGCCATGTTTGCGACGCTGCAGACAAACAACGAGAATTTGGTAGAGATCACCAAGAACTTCGCTATTCTTTCTAAGCAGATGGTCGAAGGAAAGGGTACCGTTGGTGCTTTGATGACGGACTCGACGATTGCAATGTCCTTGAAAAGTTCTGTAAATTCATTAAACGAAGTGATGGCAGATGCGAATAGGGCGTCCGAAAACCTTGCAGCGCTGATGGCGAAGTTAAATAGCAGCCAGGGATTGATTCATGACCTGACGACCGATACGGCAGTTTTTGCCAGTTTACGGGAGTCGGCAGCGCAGCTACAAGGGGTTACGCAAACGGCGTCTGCCTTAATGACGAATTTAAACGAAACGACAAGCCGCCTAAACGATAAAGATAATGCGATTGGTGTGTTAACAAACGACCCCGAAGCGGCGGCCGAAATCAAACAGATTCTTCGAAACCTTAATCAAAGTACGGAGAAGTTGGATGATAATATGAAGGCTCTACAGAGTAACTTCCTGTTTAGAGGATATTTCCGGAAACAACAGAAAGAACAAGAAAAAGCCGCTAAAGATTCTTTGAAGATGTAAATTTGTGGAAGTGTAAGGGGGTAAAGGCGTTAAGCGCGACTTCGCCGCTCATCGAGTTTGCGGCTTTACAATAAGCAGATAAACAAATCAACAACTTCACGATAAGTTAATCCGATGAAAATAACGGACAAGGATGTCATCTATGAGGACAACCATTATATAGCCATCAATAAGCGGGCGGGAGATATTGTTCAGGTCGACGACACGGGCGACACGTCGCTGGAGGAGATGGTCAAAGCATATCTGGCCACGAAGTACCAGAAGCCTAACGGTGCGTTTCTAGGGGTTATACATCGGTTGGACCGCCCCGTAAGCGGGATGATTCTCTTTGCCAAGACAAGCAAAGGATTGGATCGGATGAACCGGCTGTTTCACGACCGGAAAGTCTCGAAAACCTATCTTGCGGTGGTGCGCAACCGTCCGCCAAAGCCTGCCGACACGTTGAAGAACTGGTTGCTGCGTGACCGTAAGAAGATGGTTACCAAAGCCTATGACCGCGAGGTGAAGGGGGGAAGCTTTGCGCAGCTGGATTACGAGGTGGTCGGCGAGCTCGAGGGGTACTACCTGCTTCGGGTGACGCCACTAACAGGACGTACACACCAGATCCGTTGCCAGTTGGCCTACATGAACTGCCCCATTGTCGGTGATAATAAATACGGCTATCCGCGTGGAAGCCTGCGGCGTTCTATTTGCCTTCATTCGAGGGCGCTCTCTTTTATTCACCCAATTAAGGAGGAGAAGATGCTGCTTGAAGCCAGTCTTCCAGTTGACGGCTTCTGGGAGAAATTTAACTCGTTGCTATAGGATGGTTGATAGGGTTGATTCTAAAATGTAAAGTCGTTGATTTGTAAAGTCGTAAAGCGAGAGGCTAATAGCTAATGGCAGATAGCAGATGGCTATAAGCCGTAAAGTTGTTGATTTGTAAAGTCGTGAAGATATAAAGCCGTGGCTCTAAGTGCAAAAGATTGACCTCGTAGAGGTCATATTTCAATAGAAAACCGTGTGCCCAATGACACGACCCTGACGGGGTCGAATATATTTTGAATGGCTAATGGCAGATGGCTAATGGCTGTGGAGACGCAAGATCTTGCGTCTCCACGAAATTTTAGGTACTTTTGTCATATGAATACAAAATGGATTCCATTTTTGACGATCGGCGTATTGCTTATCTTGGTTTTTGTCTTTTCAGATGTGTCGGGTCAGTGTGCGATGTGCACCCTAAATGCTGAAAACAGTACGACGAATGGGAACACCCAGGGGAAGGGGCTTAACGACGGGATTTTATTCTTATTGGCCATCCCATATCTGATAGCGGTCGGTATCGGTATTCTGTGGTATAAAAAGTACCGGAAGTCGCATGCCAAGCCGGCTTCTCCTTTTGATAAATAGTATCCGGCGCTTGGCCGTGAGGCGTCCTTCTGTGACAACGCAAGAGACTCAGATGCGATTGCGTCCGCGCGGTGCCGAAGGCGGACAATACCGTCATCGATCCAATTACTCTCCTTCTGTAAACGCCAGGTATTTCATTTTGCTGTCGAAAATAAAAACCTTTTCGGGATGGTTCGTCACGATGTAGGCCTGTATTTTCGAGAGGATGTTGTCCTGGAACGACTGCAGCACACGCTCGTCGGGGGCAACAAACTGAAGGCAATACGTTGTCCCTTCATGCGGAGAATCCAACATTTTTAAAAAACGGATATCATAGGAAGTCTGTTGAAGATTGGTCTTCAGCCAAGCTAGTAGTTCTTCGCGGCTGCTGTCTTCTACGATAAGCGAAATGTTATATAAAATCATGGTGCAATATTACGCAAAAAAAGCGTCATTGCGAGGAGGAGGCACGGCGAAGCGATTTTATAGCTAATGGCAGATGGCTGATAGCAGATGGCTATTAGCCGTAAAGTCGTCGATTCGTAAAGATGTAAAGTCGTTGATTTGTGAAGATGCAAAGTCGTAGGCCAATACGACGATTGACCCCACAGGGGTCATATCCCGATAGAAAGCCGTGCATCAATAGCACGACCCCGACGGGGTCGAATAAAAAAAGCGTGGAATCCCCCGTCATCCCAAGGAGGCACGGCGAAGCGATCTTATAGCTAATGGCAGATGGCTGATAGCAGATGGCTATTAGCCGTAAAGTCGTTGATTTGTAAAGTCGTTAAGTTAATAGCTAATGGCAGATAGCAGATGGCTGATGACTATTAGCTGTAAAGTTGTTGATTCGTAAAGATGTAAAGGCCCGAACTCCTAGGATGAACCGAAAATTACCTCATACCTAGTTTCTAATTACTCAAATCTCCCTACTAACATCTATCTTCTCACTTCTCCATACCAACTACTCCTTCCATTGTCTATCCTTCGACAATGTCAGGCTGAGCACTTCGGCAGGCTCAGTACAGGCTCTGTCGAAGCCAAGGGATAGTCGCCGAAGCTGGGGCCCGGTGTAAAAATAAGGTTGCAGATGGCAATTATTAGTAAAAATTAGCAATATTTGAAATTGGAATAGGATTGGCATATGTTTAGATTTTCGCTTTGGGTGTTTGTTGTCTGTCTGTTTGCTGCGGTGAGTTCGTGCGGAAGCAAACAAAGTACCAATGGCTTAATACCCGTAGAGGACTTTTTTGTAAAACCCGAGAAGAGTAATTTCAAGCTATCTCCGGATGGGAGTAAGATTGCTTACTTAGGGGTCGACGATCATTGTAAGAATATTTTTGTGCTCGATCTTCACAATAAAGACCGCTCAAAGCAACTGACTTATCAATCAGACATGAACGTGCAGTACTTCTTTTGGGCATCAGATTCACTCATTGTCTACGCAAATAGCCATTCTCCCGGAGATAGCCTCCGTATATTCTCGATCGATGTGCAGTCGGAACGATCTACGGCTTTGTTTCCTCCAAAAAAGGGCCGTCTGCGCTGGGTATCGCCGCAGAAACTTCACCGGGATTATCTGCTCGCTTCGCTGAACGACCGGGACTCTACGGTCTTCGACCTATATAAAGTTTACGTAGACGGCCGGGGGCTACAGCTTGTTACCCAGAATCCGGGAAACGTATCTAGTTGGTTTGCTTCGCCCGACGGCAAAGTGCGCTTAGCGGTAACAAGCGATAGCGTACAGGAAAGTATTCTATACAGGCCCGACGAAACGGCGCCCTTTAAACAGGTTAGTATTACCGACTATCAGACGCAAATCCGTCCACTCGGATTTGTAAAAGACTCGTTAGATCTTATTTATGCGTTATCAAATCAGGGACGGGATAAACTGGCTCTTGTAGAATATAACATCGCAATAGGACGGGAGGAACGCTTGCTGTACAGCAACAGACACGTCGACCTGGAGCCAGAGGGGTACTCGGATAACCTACAGCAGATGGTTTTTAGCCAATACACGCTTGATAAAGTGGAAAAACACTTTTTCGACCCCGTCTTTCAGAAACGTTTCGAGAAGCTGTCTGCCCAGTTTAAAGGACAAACGGTTGACATTCTGGATACCGACACGAGCCTAAACCGCTGGATTGTCAAGGTATATACCGACATGCATGCTGGTGGTATTTATTTCTATGATGCGGCTACCAATGAGGTGCGTCTGCTGACAGAGGTGAATCCTAAACTGACACATGCGGTGCTTTCTCCAAAGGAGCCCATCAGCTTTCAGAGCAGGGACGGCTTGACGCTACATGGCTACCTGACATACCCACCCAACCGGCGCAGGGAGTCGTTGCCGGTCGTCGTCTTGGTTCATGACGGCCCGAACCGCAGGGAAAGCGTAGACTTTGATGCTGAAGTTCAATTTTTAGCCAATCGGGGCTATCTTGTTTTTCAGCCTAACTACCGCGGATCTTCAGGATACGGAAAAAAGTTCTGGGCGGCGGGATTCAAAGAGTGGGGGGGGAAAATCCAGTCGGATATCATCGATGGCGTGACATGGCTTATTCACCAAGGTATCGTCGACAAGAACAGGGTGGCGATCATGGGAAGCGGTTTTGGCGGATATTCGGCGTTACACGCGGCGACATACAACTCGTCGTTTTACAAATGTGCCATATCGATGTCGGGATACACGAACCTATTTACCTATTTTAAGGAGATTCCGCCGCATCAACAGCAATATGTCAGGCTATTTTATAATATTATTGGAGATCCAAGCCGTGAGTACGAAATGTTCAAGGCGATATCGCCGGTATTTCATGCCGATAAGGTAAAAATTCCGGTGCTGTTTGCGCAGGGAGGGAACGACAGGTTTAGCTCACTGACAGACGCCAATCAATTTGTGCAGAAGCTGAAAAACAATAACGTGCCCATCCGGTATATATATAAGGAAGATGAAGGCAGACGGTTCCGGAGTGAGGAAAATATAATATACTATTATCAAGAAGTTGAAGCTTTCTTAAAAGACTACCTCAAATAGTAAATGGCGCATAACCAGTTAAAATACCGCAAAAATTTTGGTTTGCTGATCGCCTTCGTGGTTCTGGTGACGGTGTTGTTCGTTGTCGCCATGCTAGCTGCGCGTTCAATGATCGCCAACTTTATTGAGACGGAGTTTAACAACAGAAAAGTAGAGATCTTCGATCAGTCGGTGCAGCCGTTCAATGAGTTTTTCAATGATAAAATTCCGGAAATTTCCTATTACCAGGGATATCTGGATTCCGTCAAGGCCGCGGCCTACGTTAACGACGTTATCCGCAAGAATGCCTTTGTAGAAAGCGTATTATTTTACGACCTTGCCGTCACGAATTCCGATTCGATCGAGTCTGGAATAAAATACAATCACCTGCTAATCTATCCGAAGAGTGTCATCTCCTTTTCCCTGGACGCAGAGAATCGACTGGTCGCACAGCGTAAGAAGAGTAACGAAACAAGGGCGTACGTGGAAGATTTCAACAATATGGTCTTAAAGTTCGTAGGCTTTCTCGACCGCGTGAACGACTCTACACGGATGTCGGATAACGACATTTATAAAGTATTTTATACCATGTCGGCCGGAAAGGTTTCGTACATGAATATACCGCGCATCTCTGATCTGTTGGCGTACAAACGTATGATGTCGTCCGCGGACAGCGTTATAGTATCGTACGATCAGGACATGTTTCTGTTCCTGATTAATCCGGGGAAGATAAAAATAAAGAACGTGGCTTCCAACTTGTACGAGAAGGTGGAGATCCTTCCGATCGTATCCGGCCAGGTAACGGATCAGCAGTTTTACTTGCAGACGGAGCTCGCCCTGCCCGGTGCGCTATCCGATTATAAGCTGCAGTACACCAGTTCGGAAGGGTTTATCAATAAAGAGATCAATCGCCGCTTTCTTCCGACGAGTTTCGGCCTGTCTGTTGTCTATCTGATTCTGATGTTCATCGCCTATCTTATCTATCGGAACATTACGATTAACAGCCGGTTATTTCAGCTACAGTATGATTTTATCAACAACCTGACACACGAATTTAAAACGCCGGTCAGTGTCATCAAGATCGCCGGAAACAATATTCAGAGTTCCGAAAAGCTTTCCGTCGATGAACAGCGGATGTACGGAAAAATTCTGGATCAGGAGGCGGATAAGCTGAACAGCTTGATGAATAAACTCTTATCCTTTGCCCAGATTGAAAATAAATCGATAAAACCCAACAAGGAAGAGGTGGTGGTCGAGGAATTCTGTGCGCCTATTTTTGAAGCGGTCAAGCTCAAATATCCCGATTTAAACTTTTCGTACCATATCGATGTCCAAAACAATATGATTGTCGACTCGACGTTATTGTTAAGTGTATTCCAAAACCTAATTGATAACGCGTATAAGTATTCTGAACCACAGCGTAAGTTTCTGGATATCGAGGTGCAACAAAACAAAAAGAACTTTGTTATAAAATTTAAAGATCAGGGAATCGGTATAAATAAAAAGGAATTTAATAGTATTTTTAAAAAGTTTTATAGAGTAAAGAACCAATTTAATCAACAAGGCAGTATCGGTTTGGGATTGGCATTTTGCAAAGAGATTGTTGATTTTATGGGAGGAGAAATCAAAGTGGACAGTGTTGTTAATCAGGGCACGACGTTTACATTGCTTCTTCCACTTGGTCCAAAAAAGAATTAAGCAGTATTATGAGTAAAGATATCACCATTGCGGTAGTCGAAGATGACGAAAATTTGCGTTTTCTGGTCGCACATCGTTTGCTAACAGAAGGATATAAGGTAGTTCAGGCGTCTAATGGCTTAGAAGCAGAAGAGATAATTTTACAGCAGAAGCCTGCCGTTGTCCTGTTAGACTGGATGCTTCCGGGGAAAGAAGGCATTGAAGTTTGTGAGGCTGTCCGGAAGGGCGGCTTTGAGAACATCATCATCATGATGACGGCTAAGTCCCAGGACGTTGACAAAATAGATGCTTACAGCTATGGTGTAACAGACTATATTACCAAGCCGTTTAACATGGACGTACTGGTAGCGATGATCGAGAACAAGGTTCGGTTTTTCCTGCCGAAGAACAACGATGTGTACACCTTCGGGCATACCGAGCACCATCCAAATATACACTCGCTGATCCGGGATGGGAAAAAGATCGAGCTGACGATCCTCGAAAACAGAATCTTATTGTACTTTCTTCAGAATGTCGGGAAAGAGATAACGCGCGAAGAGCTGATGGAAGTGGTATGGGGATACAGTTCCAATGTAAACACACGCACACTGGATATGCATGTGGTACGTTTACGTAAGAAGATCGAGATAAATCCCGATAAGCCTCATTATCTGCAGACTGTGCGGGGACTGGGGTATAAATTCGTTGATACCGACGAGGAAGAATAAGTAGAAGAAATTTGGTTTTATCAAAGTTGATTGCTATCTTAGCATTCAACGAGCAAGACCATGTTGTCCTTTGGAGGACGGTGTGGTCTTGTCTTTTTTTTGATTTTTTTGGCCTACAGGAGTCAGTGCTAAGAAAAATAAATTATAGATGGGTTCTGGCAAGCTTGATTACGTTTCAAGAGCTCATTGTTTGAGGAAAATAAATTAAGTAAAAATATGGCAGAAGTAACTTATTACACGCAAGAAGGATTAGATAAGCTGAAACAGGAGTTGCACTATCTAAAAACGGAAGGTAGAGCTAATATTGCTAAGGCGATAGCAGAGGCAAGAGACAAGGGAGATTTGTCCGAAAACGCGGAATATGATGCGGCTAAAGAGGCTCAGGGACTGCATGAAGCCAAGATCGCCAAATTAGAGGAGGTTTTATCCAGTGCACGGCTGATAGACGAGTCTTCGTTGGACACGTCTAAGGTCTTGGCGTTGTCATATGTGAAGATCAAGAATAAAAAGAACAACGCTGTGATGACGTATCAGCTGGTGTCAGAAACGGAGGCGGATCTTAAATCCGGCAAGATTTCCGTTAAATCGCCAATCGCGCAGGGACTTCTTGGAAAGTCCGTAGGAGAAACGGCCCAGATCGAAGCGCCGGCAGGCGTACTCGAGTTCGAAATCCTGGAGATCAGTAGATAACGATATGTGAGGTTATGTGCGGTATTGCCATAACCGCACATCATCTCCGCTATACAAAAAACGGCTGCTATTTATGGCAGCCGTTTTTCTTCTGCAGCTACTGGCAGCTTTTAGAAGTTAGAAGCTAGATGTGAGAAGCTAGATGTGAGAAGTGAGATGTGAGAAGTGAGTATTGAGTAGTTAGTGAGAAGTGAGAAATTAGATTTGAGTAGTGAGATTTGAGTAATTAGAAACTAGGTATGAGGTAATTTTCGGTTCATCCTAGGAGTTGGGGCCTTTACATCTTTACGAATCAACAACTTTACGGCTTATAGCTATTAGCCATCTGCTATCAGCCATCTGCCATTAGCTATAAGATCGCTTCGCCGTCCCTCCTTGCGATAACGGGGGATTCCACGCTTTTTTTATTCGACCCCCTCGGGGTCGTGCTATTGATGCACGGTCTTCTATCGGGATATGACCCCTGTGGGGTCAATCGTTGCTTATGAGTCTACGGCTTTACATCTTTACGAATCAACGACTTTACAACTTTATGTGTTTGCTATCTGCCATTTGCTATTAGCCATCTGCCATCGGCTATTAGCCACTCACTTTGCATCTTCACAAATCAACAACTTTACGGCTAAAAGCCATCTGCCATCTGCTATCCACCGTGGCGGAGATCAAAAGGCGGGGATATTCCAAACGATTATAATTGCATATAAAGGCAATTTTATCTAAGTTTGTTATTCTTAATAAGACAGAAATATGTCCACAATATTTTCAAAGATAGTATCTGGTGAAATCGCCGCCTACAAAGTAGCTGAGAGTAACGATTATTTAGCCTTTTTAGATGTACACCCGTTGACAAAAGGGCATGTGCTAGTAATACCGAAAAAAGAAACCGACTACATCTTTGATATTAACGACGATGAGTATATGGGAATGTGGGTTTTTGCGAAGATAGTAGCGCAAGGCATACGAAAAGTGTTCCCTTGCCGCAAGGTAGGAGTCGCGGTAGTAGGATTGGAAGTTGCTCATGCACATATTCATCTTATTCCGCTGAATAACGTAGATGACATGAACTTCGCCAGACCGAAGCTTACGTTGGCCGACGACGAGATGGTAGGTATTTCGGAAGCCATCCGCGAGGCAATTTCAGAGGTCACCAATTCGTCGAAATAGTAGATAACAAGGGAAGCAAACAAAAGCAAGAGAGCGTTTTGACTGAAGATGTCTACAAGCCGCTACATCCGGCGCATTTTCAAGCAGGGGGTTTTAGATCCAGAACGCGATTGATTAAATAGAACGTATGCAAGATTTTTGGCTGTCCTTTCAACAATTGATGGATCCCGAGTATTTGCTAAGTCACGGCGGATTTTATATTGTTGTACTGATTGTCTTCGCAGAAACAGGCCTTTTTTTCGGATTCTTCCTGCCAGGGGACTATCTGTTGTTTTTAGCAGGACTATTTTGTGCACTCGGAAAAATAGATGTCGACATCACAACAATGTACCTCGGTATATTGGGCGCCGGCATCCTCGGTAATTTTACGGGCTATTGGTTTGGCTATCGAACGGGCCCCGTCCTCTTTAAGCGGAAGGACTCCCTGCTGTTTAAGCGTAAATATGTCATTATGGCTGAAGAGTTCTATCAGAAATATGGCGG
Source organism: Sphingobacterium allocomposti (assembly GCF_008124885.1). Lineage (GTDB taxonomy): Bacteria > Bacteroidota > Bacteroidia > Sphingobacteriales > Sphingobacteriaceae > Sphingobacterium > Sphingobacterium allocomposti. Next base: position 3,273 of record NZ_VNHX01000007.1, on the reverse strand, counting down.
TACTGCGCTAATTATCGGGCGGTTTGTCCCTATTATTCGTACCTTTGCACCCATATTTGCCGGAGTCGTCAAACTAAACTTCAGAAAGTTTGTCATTTATAACGTTATTGGGGCCTTTTTATGGGCCAGTTTGTTGACGTTGACAGGATACTTTCTGGGCGTGAAGTTTCCGACTATCATCGACTATGTAGAGTATATTATCGTCGGTCTGATCGTGATAGCGTTCTTACCGATTGTCTTTGCTTTATTAAAGCGATGGCTTAAAACTAAAAAAGAAAACAAAACAAACAGTAATAATAATTAATGAGTAAACAACATCCTTGGCACCAGGTAGCTCCCGGGAGCGATGTGCCGAATACGGTTAACGCGATTATTGAGATCACTAACGGTTCAAAGGGAAAATACGAACTTGATAAAGAAACAGGACTGCTGCTATTGGACCGTGTCCTAAGTTCATCGGTCGTATATCCTGCTAATTATGGCTTTATCCCGCAAACATATTGTGACGATAAAGACCCCTTGGATATTTTGGTGATCTGTTCTGTGGATATTTTACCGATGACCTTGGTAGAAGCAAAAGTTATAGGTGTCATGCACATGGTTGATGGCGGTGAGCAAGATGATAAAATTATCGCTGTCGCTAAGAACGATCCTACCTACAACCATATCAACGACATAGAACAACTCGCTCCGCATATCATGAAGGAAGTTGTACAGTTCTTCGAAAGCTACAAAGCCTTGGAGAAAAAGAGTGTTGTCGTGAACGGAACTTTCGGCCGCGAGCGGGCGCAGGAGATCATATTGGAAAGTATCGAATTGTATAAGAACGAATTCGGTAATAAATAGTCGACATGGCAATTGATGTTTTTTGGACAGTATTTTTGGTTTTAGCCAACGGCTTTTTCGTGGCGGCGGAATTTGCAATTGTAAAAGTCCGTGCGTCTCAGATTGAACTGCAGGCGAAATCTGGAAGTAAGGTGGCCAAAATTGCCAAGAATATCACAGAACACCTCGACGGCTATTTAGCGGCGACGCAACTAGGCATCACATTGGCTTCTCTTGCCCTCGGTTGGGTAGGAGAGGCTGTTATGACAGAGATCGTTCACAAGATTTTTGGTGTTTTTAATATCGAACTGACGGGGAAGATTGCTAAAAACCTCGGACATGTACTTGCATTCAGCATTATAACCTTTCTGCATATTGTATTTGGAGAGCTCGCACCTAAATCGATCGCAATACAGCGTCCTGTGGCGACAACCATGCGGATAGCGGCTCCATTGCAGTTTTTTTACTATATCTTCAAGCCGATCATCTGGGTGCTGAATGGCTTCGCCAATTTCTTGTTACGCCTGATCGGAATCGAAGTGCATGGACACGAATCCAGCCACTCGTCGGAAGAACTTCAGTACCTGCTCGAGAAGGGGAAGGAAAGTGGAGCATTGAACAACGCCGAACACGAACTGATTAAGAACGTGTTCGACTTCAACGAACGGATCGTCAAGAATATCATGGTTCCGCGGACAAAAATCGTTGCGATCGAGATGTCGGATACGGCAGAAGACTTTATTAACACGGTGACGGAGGAAGGTTATTCCCGTATTCCTATATACGATGATAATATCGATCAGATAGTTGGTATTGTTCATACGAAAGACATCTTGCCGATTATAGTAAAAGGAAAGGAAGTGGTTCTGAAGAATATCATGCGGAAACCATATTTCATTCCGGAAACGAAAAAGATTAACGACCTAATGACGGAGTTCCAGCAGAAGCGCATCCAGATAGCGATCGTGCTGGATGAGTTTGGGGGAACGGCGGGAATGGTAACATTAGAGGATATCGTAGAAGAACTTGTTGGTGAGATTCAGGATGAATACGACGAGGAGACGCCGGTGGTTGAACGTATTTCAGAAACGGAATATATGGTCGACGCCGGAGCGAGCGTTCACGATGCAAACGGTTACCTGCCGCTGGAATTGCCGGAGAGTTCGGACTACGATACAATTGCCGGACTGGTGAGCCATTATTTCGAGAAAATTCCCGATGTGGGAGAAACCAAGGAAGTTGAAGGGTATTCTTTCACCATTATGAAGAAAACCCAACAAAATATTGAGTTCGTGAAGCTGGAGCTGGTTGAAACACCTCACGACGATATCGACACCGAATAACATGCATTTATTTTTTACGCCTACGATAGCGCCTCATCACACGGGCTTTATCCTAAGTGAAGAGGAAAGCAAACACGCTATCCGTGTGCTTCGTCTGAACCTTGGGGACACAGTCTATCTGGTTGACGGTGTCGGCGGCTGGTATACTGCAGATATCCTTGATCCGCATCCTAAGCGTACCACATTAGCTATACGTCAGGTTGAACAACACTATCAGAAGCCGGCTTATTACCTGCATATTGCTGTTGCGCCGACGAAGAATATTGATCGGATCGAATGGTTTCTGGAAAAGGCGACAGAGGTTGGCGTGCAGGAGATCACGCCGATTATCACTGCACATTCGGAACGTAAGGAAGTGAAAATAGAACGCCTGAACAAGGTCGTGATTGCGGCCATGAAGCAATCCTTAAAAGCCTATCTCCCAAAAATAAATCCTGCGGTCTCTTACGGGCAGTTTCTCCAAAGCATAGGACACGATGCATACACCACGAAGGCTATCGCACATTGCGCTGACGGCGACAAGCAGTATTTAAACGACGTTTGTCCGCCCCGTGGTAGATATCTTATCTTAGTTGGGCCAGAGGGCGACTTTTCCGAAGGCGAAATTGGACAGGCCCTGGCATTGGGTTATCAGCCGGTTTCCTTGGGGAACAGCCGCTTACGCACAGAGACGGCTGCGCTTACGAGCTGCATCGAGGCGGCGCTTTTAAATCGTCTTTAATATCTGCCGCAAAGCCGTTGATTCGTAAAGATGTAAAGTCGTTGATTTGTAAAGTCGTGAAGTGAGAGGCTAATAGCCGATGGCCGATGGCTATTAGCTGTAAAGTCGTTAATTTGTAAAGTCGTGAAGTGGAGTTGGAAGTGAATGGCTAATGGCTGATAGCAGTGGAGACGCAAGATTTTGCGTCTCCACTACTCAATACTCACATCTCACTACTAACATCTAGTTTCTCACATCCCCTAATCCTTCGACAATCGAAGGCGGAGTACTTTGTTCTTCCTCCCTTCCGAGCTGTCTATAACGGAGGTCAACGGGCCATTCAATTCGGCTATAATACCCAATTATTTCGGAAGTCACTGGGCCAAAAAATCTCCTTAATTTCGG
>NZ_VNHX01000006.1 GCF_008124885.1 Sphingobacterium allocomposti | reverse complement strand
AAGCCTACATTAAGATACGAAAAAAGGAGCAGAAAACTGCTGTTTTCCACTCCTTTTTTTAGCCTTTTTTCTAAGGGGACTTTTTCAGTGCCCTTGAAATCTCCGGGACTTTTTTTGTTCATTTATCAGCGTTTATCGATGTCAATGTAATCGCGTTTTGTCTGTCCGATGTATACCTGGCGTGGACGGCCGATAGGTTCTTTATTGTCACGCATCTCTTTCCATTGTGCAATCCATCCCGGTAGACGGCCCAAGGCAAATAATACCGTAAACATATCTGATTGGAAACCTAGGGCGCGATAAATAATTCCCGAGTAGAAATCGACATTCGGATATAGTTTTCTATCAATAAAATACTGATCGTTCAGCGCCGCTTCCTCCAGTTTCTTTGCAATGTCCAGCACCGGATCGTTTACGCCAAGCTTAGCGAGAATATCGTCGCACGCTTTTTTTATGATTTTCGCCCGCGGGTCAAAGTTTTTATATACCCGGTGGCCGAAGCCCATAAGGCGGAATGGGTCATTCTTGTCTTTTGCCTTGGCAAGGTACTTCTCGGCATCGCCACCGTCGTTTTTGATAGCTTCAAGCATTTCAATCACCGCCTGGTTGGCACCTCCATGCAGCGGCCCCCATAGCGCGTTGATTCCCGCTGATACAGAGGCGTATAAATTCGCGTTCGATGATCCTACAATCCGCACGGTAGAAGTTGAACAATTCTGTTCATGATCAGCATGCAAAATCAACAGCTTATGCATCGCGCTGATAACGACCGGGTCGAAAGTTGTTTCGCCGGTTACCTCACCGAAAATCATGGTTAGGAAGTTTTCTATATACCCAAGGTTATTTTTCGGGTATACGACAGGATGACCAAGCGATTTCTTCTGGATCCACGACACGATTGTCGGCATCTTCGCAAGAAGATTGATGATTGTCTTATTTTCTTCTTCGTCTGTAGCGTTTGGGTTCAAAGACTCGGGGTAGAAAGCCGACAAGGCGCCCACAAGGCATGACAGCTGACCCATAGGATGGGACTTGGAAGGAAACCCAGCGAAGAAATTTTTCATATCTTCATGGATCATCATCTGTTTCCGGATATCAGCCCGGAATTTCTCTAACACGTCTTTACTGGGAAGCTCTCCATAAATTAGCAAATAGGCCACTTCCAGGAAAGTTGATTTTTCAGCCAGCTGTTCAATGGGATAACCTCTGTATTGGAGAATCCCCTGTTCGCCATCTAAATACGTGATGGCACTTTTCGTAGCACCTGTATTTTTAAAACCCGGATCCAGGGTAATATATCCCGATTGATCTCTAAGTTTCGAGATGTCAATAGCTTTTTCGTTTTCAGTACCAATAACAACTGGCAGCTCATAGGAAGCACCGTCTAAATTTATTGTTGCTTTATCCGACATATGTAATAATCTAGTTTCTACAAATGTAAAAAAATAGACGATAAATCCGAATATGGCGGTTAATTAAAATGACATGAGTACGTCATTTTAGGTCGGTTTTATTCTGTTGCTGTCCTTTATAGTAGCCATCTTCGGACAATGGTCGCTGCCGCAGCCCAAAGATATGATGCGATCGATAGGGCGTTATACCGTGTGAAGGAGGTGGTAATATGACGGAGGAGCAGATACGGGCGGACCGTAAGCTAAAACGGCGGCCGGACCCTGTGATCGGTTACAAAAAATAATAGTGTTTGATTTTCTTACGATTTTTTCGTAACATTGCTATAAGTTAGTATGTTGAATATGGAAAAGTTAACAATGCAGGAAGAAGAAGCCATGCTGTCCATCTGGCAGCTGGGAGGCGGATTTGTGAAAGAAGTGCTCGATAATTTAAAAGGAGAGAAGCCGCCGTATACAACGCTCGCTTCGACGATAAAGAATCTAGAGCGAAAGGGATATGTTAAGGCCGTAAAGTACGCTAACGCAAAGCGCTACGAGCCGCTTATCTCGGAAGTAGAATACAAAGCGAAATTTATGAACAATTTCGTGAGCGACTATTTTAAGAACTCGTATAAAGAAATGGTCTCCTTCTTCGTAAAAGAGGAGAAGCTGTCCTCCGAAGAGCTGGAAGAGATTATGGATATGATCAAGCACAACAAATCGTAAAGTTATGGACTCATTACTCACCTATATTGTTCAGGTCAATATGCTATTGGCCATGTTATACATGGGGTATATACTTCTGCTGAAAGACCTGACCTTCTATTCCTTGAACAGGATATATTTCATTATAGGGGCGGGGTTCTCCCTGCTTTATCCGTTTTTGGATATTAAGGCTCTGTTCAGACGGCATGCGGAGCCAATAGGTGAGTTAATAGACTTTTTCCCGACTTTTTCCACAGGCCCAGACAATGTTTCCATCTATACGCTGGAAAATCTGATTTACGCATTTCTGGGGATGGGGGTATTGGTGTTTACGGGTAAATTGCTGATACAGCTTGTCAGTTTATTACGTATACATCATCACTCGGTAGACGCCTCGTGGAAATCGTATCTGTATAGAAATGTGTTTTTCCCCATTGTACCTTTTTCTTTTTTAAATAAGATATACGTAAATAAGGATCAGCATCAGGAACTGGAACTTCAGGATATTTTTGAGCATGAAAATATCCATGTTAAGGGGCTCCATACAATAGATATCCTTTTATTTGAAATTGTCCTGATAAGTTGCTGGTATAATCCGCTCGTTTGGCTCATGCGGAGAGCCGTGCGGCAAAATCTGGAATTCCTGACGGATCAACAGGTGTTAAGCAATGGGATCGACCGGCAGACTTATCAATATTCGTTGCTGCATGTCTCCAAACAGGGAATGGCCGTAGGAATCAGTAACCGGTTTAATTTTAAACTTCTAAAAAAACGCATTATGATGATGAATAAACGGCGGTCATCCCGGCTTGCGCTGAGTAAATACGCGTTTCTGCTACCGGTGATCATTTTTTTTGCCGGGGCATTTACCGTCAGTAAAGCTGATGATCATATTGCAGGAGCCGTACAGACCGCGAAACAAACGGACCTGGAGGATATCTTTAAGCAGGATTCCGCATTGCCGATAAAAAGGGAAGATACGACGCCAGGAGCATTTGTTGAGGGGCTGCCTATAGACACTATCGGCGGGGGAGGGGAAAGCCGGACAGACTCTACCAATAGTGTTGCCGGTACCCGCATGGCTGGAGACCGGATAGTGGCCACTATCGGAGCTGTCCCGTTGGTTACCGAACGGGATACGCTTGATCTACGGGCCTCCAAGAAGCGTGTCCGGTTGTCAGGGGAGAATGCTCCATTACTGATCATCGACGGCAAGATTGATCTAAAGAGGGATTTCGAGGCGATCGATCCGAACAGCATTCAGGAAATTCATGTCCTGAAAGGTACGGCCGCGTTGACAAAGTATGGTGCTCAGGCGAAAGACGGGGCGATAGAAATGACAACGAAGGGGTACGCCGCGACATTGTCGGGGAAGGTGGAGAAACTAAAGTTAGAAAGAGATACCGTTAGGTTGCGGAGTGTCGTTGTTAAGGGGTACAAGTCGAACGGTACGCAGAACGCTGCACAACCGGACACCAGTAAAGCGAAAGCGATCATCTTCCGCGGAGTAAAGAAGGACGGAGCACAGCCACTGATCGTCGTGGACGGTGTAGCACAGGCGAAGGCATACGATCTCGGAAAGGACATATCGCCGGATAAGATTGAGTCCATTACCGTCGTCAAAGATGCCAGTGCCGAACATTTATATGGCGAAAAAGGGAAGGACGGCGTTATCATGATCACTACAAAAGCGGGCAAACGTAGCTCTGTAAAGAGAGATGTCACCTATACAGATGACGACGTGTTCTTCGTGGACGGAACCCCCGTATCTAAGAATGAGTTTAAGGCAGTCCCTGAAAAAGATATTGCCACGATAGAAACAAGCGGCGATCCGGATAAAGGAGGACGCCGGATTGAAATAAAAACAAGGTAAGGAGGACGCCCCCAACACGAGGTACGCCCTTGTCTATTTGGTGTTCAGGTTTGTCATCGTGAGCTCAATGCCGATATTTACAAAACTGTTCACCATCTTTACGGCATGATCGATAAGCGCAGGCAATTCTTTCTGCTCGTCGCTATCGAACGGCCCCAGTACGTAATCTACCTGCCGCCCTTTTGGATAGTTGTCGCCGATGCCGAAGCGTAAGCGGGGATAATGCTGTCCGCCGCAGCTCGCCTCGATGGAGCGAAGGCCGTTGTGCCCGGCAGCAGATCCTTTAGGCTTTATCCGTAACGAACCAAAAGGAATGGCTAAGTCATCTACGATAACCAATACGTTCTGTATAGGGACTTTTAATTGCTGCATCCAATAGTTTACAGCTTTTCCACTTAAATTCATGTAGGTCGTCGGCTTAATCATATATACGTTTCTGCCGCGTTGCTTGAATTCCGTATAGTAGGCGAGCTTTAAGAGAGACCACGTTGCACCCGCTTGTCTGGCGACCTCATCGGCCACCATAAATCCTATATTGTGGCGCGTATCTTCATACTCCTTACCAATGTTGCCCAATCCGACAATTAAATAGTTCATGCGTGCAAAAATAGGGATTAGACTTTAGAATCGGGAATCCAAATGTAAGGAGGGAGGAGATAAAAAAAGGCGTTGAATATATCAACGCCTTTACCTGTTCCGATTTACAACGGTTATTTTTTACCGCCTTTTGCTGCTTTTGCTGCCTCTTGCTCTGCCTGACGCAATGCACGTGACATGATCACAGACACGATTGTGTCATCAGCGTTATTAAGAACTTTTGCATTATCTAAAACAACTTGACGTACGCGGAAGGATTTGCCAACTTCCAACGATTCCATTGGAACTTCGATCTCTTGCGGAAGGCTGTTAGGCAATGCCTTAACACGCAGTTTGCGTAATTTCTGTACAAGTTTACCCCCCATTTTCACACCAGGAGATGTACCGGTTAATTTGATAGGAATGTTTACCGAAACCTCTTTGTCATCGAATAACTCTAAAAAGTCAACGTGTGTGGGTAAGTCGGTAAGTGGGTGGAATTGTGCTTCTTGAACGATAGCTTTTGTTTTTTTGCCATCGATATCCAATTCTACAAATACAACATCTGGTGTATAAAGAACCGGTTTCAAATCAGCTGCGGACACAGAAAGGTGGGTTTGCTCTTTACCACCATAAAGAACTGCAGGAATCTTTCCTTCGTAACGCAATTCTTTTGCATCTCTTTTCCCTACGTTCTGTCTTACAGAACCGCTAATAGCAATTGATTTCATGTTAAAAATATTAAATTTTGAGGTGCAAAAATAGTGTATTTTTTTTATAAAAAAAACTTTTAAATCAGATAATGGGGTCGAACGGTTCCGGCAGGAGATCTTCATCCTCCCGTTTATGTCCGCCATGCCGTCAATTGCTGTAGACTTGACATGCGGACGTTGTTTGATCCGCTGTGAACGACTTCATGCAAAAGCGGAGCCTTTTATAAAGAAACGGGTAGCCGTTAAAAGCTACCCGTTTCTTTGCTAATACCGGCAATTATTTAATATCGAACAGGTCGGAAATAGAGCCGTGTTCGTTTACATTTTTTATAGCGCTGGCAAAAAGATCTGCTGTAGATAGTACCTTAATTTTACTGCAGAATTTGGATTTTTCGGGGTGTAGCTGAATGGTATCCGTTACAATCATCTCGGCTAACACGGAGTTTTCGATCGTTTCGTACGCTTTGCCGGAGAGTACCGCGTGCGTACATACGGCGCGCACCGAGTTGGCTCCGTTTTCCATAATTAACGCTGCCGCTTTCGATAATGTTCCTGCTGTATCGCAGATATCGTCGATCAGTACGACGTCCTGCCCGGTTACGTCCCCAATGATGGACATAGACTCAATTTCGTTTGCGCGTTTGCGTCGTTTGTCACATATAACCACTTCGGCATTGAAGAACTTCGCAAAGGTGCGGGCCCGGTATGATCCGCCCATGTCCGGAGAAGCGATCGTCAGGTTAGGGAGATTTAATGATTTAATATAAGGTACGAAAATGATGGAACCATCCAGGTGGTCTACCGGTATATCGAAAAAACCCTGGATCTGAGCTGCGTGGAGGTCCATCGTCATAATGCGGTGTGCGCCGGCTGCCATAATAAGGTTCGCAATGAGTTTTGCACCGATGGCCACCCGGGGTTTATCTTTTCTGTCCTGACGGGCGAAGCCAAAATAAGGAACCACAGCTGTAATATAATGGGCGGAGGCCCTTTTTGCAGCGTCGATCATCAGTAAAAGTTCAAGAAGATTGTCGGTTGGTTGGTTGGTCGATTGGATAAGGAAAACGTCGCTTCCGCGGACAGATTCATTGTAAAAGGGCTGAATTTCTCCGTCGCTGAATTCGGATAAGGTGACGTCACCGAGCGGCTTACCATACGACTTGGAGATTTTTTCTGCTAATTCTACTGTTCCCGACCCTGCGAACAGCTTAACCGTGTTAAATTGCAAAGGCATTATGCGTAATTTTATGTTGGATTAACTCAATATTTCCAATTGTTACTTGCCAAAAGCGATGGAGGAGTTGTCCGACCTGGATTCGAACCAAGACTAAATGAACCAAAATCACTTGTACTACCCTTATACTATCGGACAATATTCCAACGATCTGCTTTTCGTGTCGGGGGCAAAGTTAGCCAAATGTTTCTGAAATCAAAATAGTTTTTATGTGCTATAAAAAGTTCAGACTGAACGGATTATAATGAAAAAAGGAGAGCGTTTTCTGCTCCCCTTTTTGTTGTCCCACCTGGATTCGAACCAAGACAAACAGAACCAAAATCTGTCGTACTACCATTATACTATGGGACACTCTTTTGTTGTCGTTCCAAGCGTTAGCTTGTTTTGACGATGCAAATATACGGCTGTTTTTATTTTCTGCAAAACTTTTTGTGCTAAAAAATGTATCTAATCTGATTTTCAGTGCGATATTTTTTGTTGTTGGCAGGGATAAAATGCAGGGGCCATATTTTGGACGAAGCGCCTATTTGCAACAAACTTCGTTAAAATGTGCAAATAATATTTAATAGTCGATTTGTATTCCTTATTTTCGAGCCATAAATTTAGGATAACCTTATCAAAATAGGATGAATTATAAAAAGATTAACGACCTTTTAGGCTGGATCTGCGCTATTGTTGCGACAGTTATCTATATTATGACCGTGGAACGTACAGTGAGTTGGTGGGATTGTGGCGAGTTTATCGCCTCGGCGTATAAGATGCAGATCGTGCACCAGCCCGGAGCACCGCTTTTTTTGATGGTTGAAAACGTATTCTCGAACCTCGCGCTGGGCGACCCTACAAAAATAGCGTTCTGGATGAATGTCGGCTCTGCCGTCTGTAGTGGTTTAACCATTCTTTTCCTGTTTTGGACAATTACGGCGCTCGCGCGTAAAGTGTTTGTAGGCAACGACCGGAATGCTGCGCTAAGTACGTTACAGATATTTATGATAATGGCTTCCGGTGCCGTTGGGGCACTGGCGTATGCCTTTACGGACACGTTTTGGTTTTCTGCCGTGGAAGCAGAAGTATATGCTATGTCGTCGCTTTGTACGGCCGTTGTGTTCTGGGCAATTTTGAAATGGGAAGTCCGTGCCGACGAGCCACAATCAGATCGGTGGCTTGTACTTATCGCCTACGTAATGGGCCTGTCCATCGGCGTACACCTCCTAAATTTACTGGTTATTCCTGCAATCGCCCTGGTTGTCTACTTCAGAAAGACGAAGCAAAGTACAGGCAGCGGTATCTTAAAAGCGCTGGGTATTGGGGTGGTTGTGTTAGGGGTTATCTTATGGGGAGTAATACAATACTCGATAAAACTGGCCGCTTATTTTGATCTTTTCTTCGTTAACTCGTTGGGTTTTGGTTTTGGATGGGGAGCTGCGGTATTTGCTATTTTGGTGATTGGCGGCTTGGCATATGGCATTATTCATTCTATCAAAAAAGCTAAGCCCCTGCTAAACATAGCATTGGTCAGTGCCGCTTTTATCCTTTTTGGATATAGTTCCTTCGCGATGATCCTCATCCGTGCGAAGGCCGATCCGACCCTGAACAATAGCGATCCGGATAACGCCTTCTCTTTCCTAAGCTATCTAAACCGCGAACAGTACGGAGATGAGCCCTTATTTAAAGGGCGCTTTTTCGATTCACGTCCCACGGGAGTGGAGGATGGGAAAAAGGTATACCGCAAAGATGGCGATAAATACGTCGTAGCCAAACGTAATCCGGTTTATACCTACGATAAGGAGACATTGTTCCCCCGCATCTATAGTGAGAAAGGTGGGCACCCCGACTACTATAGGGAATACCTCGGGCTTGGACCCAACGAGACGCCTACGTTTGCCGACAACCTGAAGTTCTTTTTTGGCTACCAGATCGGGCATATGTACGGACGTTATTTTTTATGGAACTTCGCCGGACGTCAAAACGATCAACAGGGGCATGGATCCTTTACCGAGGGTAACTGGATCAGCGGTATTACGCCGATTGATAACGCTATGCTGGGAGGACAGTATAAGCTTCCTTCTTCAGCGAAGACAGACCCTTCACGCAATACATATTTCTTCCTTCCGCTGATTCTCGGTATCCTGGGCGCCGTGTGGCATTTCGGAAAAAGGCAACGGGACGCCGGTGTGGTAGGACTGTTATTTTTCTTTACAGGCATAGCTATTGTGCTGTATCTAAACCAGACACCTTTGCAGCCCCGTGAAAGGGACTATGCATACGCGGGCTCTTTCTATGCATTCAGCATCTGGATCGGTCTTGGTCTCTTCGCCATTGCCGACTTCCTGACGAAGAAGATGAAGGCCAGAACCGCTGCCTATATAGCAACAGCAGTCGGAGTGGTCGCGGGTCCTGTTATTCTGATCGCACAGAACTACGACGATCACAACCGCTCAGAAAAGTCGCTGGCGCGGGACATGGCCCGAAATTATTTGGAATCTTGTGCTCCTAACGCCATCTTATTTAGCTATGGAGACAACGACACCTATCCGCTATGGTATGTTCAGGAAGTAGAAGGTTTCCGGACAGACGTGCGGGTAGTAAACCTCAGTCTCCTCAGTGCTGATTGGTATATGAAGCAGATGATGAAAAAGGTGAACGACGCAGATGCTTTGCCTATTCACATTGATCCGGAATTGATTAAAGATGGCGTCCGTGATGTAATCTACTACCAGGATTATAGCATTCCTAATCACGTGCCTGTTAAGGATCTATTGAATGTGATGCTTTCTGATAACCCGCAAAATAAGGTGCAGCTGCAAAGCGGCGAGTTTGTCAATCTGCTGCCAACCAAAAAGATGGAACTGGCGATAGACAAAAAGGCGGTTTTAGCCAATAACGTTGTACCTAAGGAATGGGAGTCGGCGGTTGTCGATACAATGCGGTGGACATACAGTCTTAATTATGTCAGCCGCGCGGAACTATCCATGCTGGCTATTTTGGCGAACAACAACTGGGAGCGTCCGATTTACTTTACCATTACTACACCCGAAGACAATTATATAGGGTTGGATCGCTACCTCGTGAGCGAAGGCTTCGCGTACCGCTTGATGCCGGTAGACTTCGGTCTTAAAGAAGGCGATCCTAGTTCGATAGAAAATGTCGAGCAGACGTACGATAATATAGTCAACAAATTTTCATGGGGTAACATCGGTAACGCTTCGTATGTAGATCCGGACTCCTATCGTTATATCAGCATGTATGTGGGGACCATTTATGGGCAGACGGCGCAACAGCTGCTTTCGGCAGGAGAAACTGATAAGGCCAAGAAGCTGGTGCTTAACGCTTACGACAACATGCCAAAACGGGCATATTTGATGTCGGAAGTCATGAGTTATGTGCCGTTGCTGGATGTTATGTACAAAGTGGGGGAGACAGCGAAAGCAAATGAGATCACGCGACGGAACCTGACATTCATCCGCGAGAATATGGCTTACTATGAAGCGGTCGCGGAGACGAAATCCAATCTGGAATATCGGAATATGAGATTCGGGCTGGCTTCTATACAACGTTACAAGCAGTTATTGGACGAGGTGGGACCGCCGGAACTCAAAAAGCAGTCGGACGAGCTCTTTAACGTTTATCGGCACTATTTCGAGCAAAGCGAACAGTAACATAAAAAAAGCAGTCTAAGGGCTGCTTTTTTTATGGCCGTCCGGCGATACAAGGCGTGGGATAGTGGGTGGGTCTTCTAACTACGAATTGCGAATTACGGGTGCATAAATTGCCTTTTTTGGAAAAAATACCGTAAGTTTGCCCAAATATTCCCATAATGAAACAGTCGATTTTATTAGAAGGAGCAAAATTTCAGATTACAATCAGGCGTTTATGTCAGCAGCTGATTGAAAACCACGGTGATTTTTCCAATGCCGTGCTAATCGGAATTCAGCCCAGAGGTACCTATTTGGCCGAGCGGATCCAAAAGGAAATCCAACGCATGACAGGTAAAGAGGTCCAGCTGGGTATTCTGGATATCACGTTCTATCGGGACGATTTCCGGATGAAAGGAGCTAGCCCGCTGACTGCGAACAGCACAGTTATCGATTTTATTGTCGACGGGAAGGATGTTGTGCTGATCGACGACGTTCTATGGACGGGCAGAACCATACGTTCGGCAATGGACGCCATGCAGGCCTTTGGACGTCCCGCGAAAATGGAACTGTTGGTGCTGGTAGACCGGCGATTCTCCCGCCAGATCCCTATTCAGCCCGATTACATCGGCATTCAGGTAGACTCCATCGATTCTCAAAAAGTTATTGTAAGCTGGCAGGAAGTTGATTCCGGTGACAGCATTGTGCTGGTCACGGAAAAGAAACTTCCCTAGCAGCCGCCGGCTGCAGCGATGCATCTCATTGCAGCACACGATGTGGCCCATATTGCCTTACCGACGGAACACGCATAATAGATAGTTTAGCAGAAAATACATAAAGCGCCAGAAAATCCGAATAGCATGTCAACAACAACCGAGCAGCTCAGTACGAAACATCTTTTAGGGATAAAAGACTTAAACGAGAATGATATCCAGTTGATTCTGGATACGGCGGCTAATTTTAAGGAGGTACTTAACCGTCCTATAAAAAAAGTGCCTTCGCTCCGCGATATAACTATAGCTAACGTTTTTTTCGAGAACTCAACCCGCACGCGTTTATCATTTGAGCTGGCGGAAAAGAGGCTTTCCGCAGATATCATTAACTTCGCCGCGTCCTCGTCCTCGGTTAGCAAGGGCGAAACGCTGATCGATACGGTCAATAACATTCTGGCCATGAAAGTAGACATGATCGTCATGCGCCACCCGTATGCCGGAGCCGGCGTGTTCCTGAGCCGACATGTCAACGCACAGATTGTTAATGCGGGCGACGGCGCGCATGAACATCCTACGCAGGCTCTATTGGACTCCTTTTCTATCCGCGAGCGTTTCGGCGATGTTGCGGGCCGGAAGGTGGCCATCATCGGAGATATCCTTCACTCGCGCGTCGCGTTATCCAATATCCTATGCCTGCAAAAGCAGGGGGCAGAAGTTATGGTGTGCGGACCAACGACTTTAATTCCAAAATATATAAAATCGCTGGGCGTCCGGGTGGAGCACGACCTATTGGCTGCGCTGCAGTGGTGTGATGTGGCCAATATGTTGCGTATTCAGCTTGAGCGGCAGGAGATAGCTTATTTTCCTTCCCTCCGCGAGTATACGATGCTGTACGGCCTGAACAAACAGCTATTAGACTCGTTGGATAAAGAGATTACAATCATGCACCCAGGGCCTATCAATAGGGGGGTCGAGATCACTTCCGACGTTGCCGACAGTAAACATGCGATCATCTTAGATCAAGTGGAAAACGGCGTGGCGGTGAGGATGGCTGTTCTATACCTTTTGGCTGGGCAACGGGGCGCGTAATCCTGTAACGAAATCGATAATTGTGCCCGACTATTTGAGTTGGGCATATTTTTTGGACAAAAACTACGTTATATAGTCAGTTATTAACAGGTGTTAAGAACTTTTGAGGAAAACCTGCAACTTTAGTTTTAATTTAGTATCCTGAAGTATAGCGCCTTTTTTAGAGCGATCTTCATAAAGTTAACGCGAAGATTTAGTTGTTGAATAATTCATCAGTATGAATAAGAAAATTTATGGTGTAAGTGTAGCATTGAGTTTAATGGGCTCGGCGTCTTTTGCCCAACAGACCGCTTGGCAGCAAATTAATAATGCGTATAAGTCAGGGATGGAACTGTTTGAGCGAGGCAAGTACAGCTCTGCGGCAAAGCAGTTTGATCGGGTAGAAGATATCCGGACAAAATCTACTTTGCAGCTGGACGAAACAGAGGAGCTGACGCTGATCAAGGAAAATGTCCGTTTCTATCAAGCAATATGTGCGTTGGAATTGGGCGACTCGGATGCGGAAAATCGTTTTCTAAAATACATTAAAGATTATCCTGCAAGCGCTAACTCTAAAGCCGCCTATTTCCAGATCGGTAAGTCTTATTACACAAAAAAGGATTATACGAAGGCGATCGAATGGTTCCAGAAAATCGATAGCCGCAACTTAGCGGGCGCGGAAAATACGGAATACCGGTTTAAGTTGGCCTACGCTCAGTTTATGACAGGCGATTATAAAGCTTCGAAGCCGGCGTTTGAACGCCTTAAGGACGAAAGGGGGCAATATCAGGAAGCATCGATCTACTATTATGCTTATCTCAGCTATCTCGATGCCGAGTATAAAACAGCGTTGAATGAATTTGAGCGCCTTGACGGCTCTAAAACGTATGAGACAAGTTATCCGTATTACGTAACGGCGCTTTATTTCCTCGATAAGAGATACGACGATGTGTTGAGTTATGCTTTGCCGATCTTGGAACGTACCAAACAGGAGAATGAAACGGAATTGTTCCGTATCGTGGCGGCTACCTATTTTATCAAGGGCGATCTCAAAAAGTCTAAGGAATTCTACGATAAATTTCAGGCACAAGATCAGGGAAAAACGCAGAACAACCAAGATAGCTATCAAATCGGGTATATAGCCTATAAACTGGGAGACTACCAAAAGGCAATTCAGGAGCTGGAAAAGCTGAGCGAGCCGGACGCATATTATCAAAGTGCAATGATCACGTTAGGAGATGCGTTTCTGAAAACAGGGAATAAGCAAAGCGCGCGTAACGCGTTCTTCCGTGCATCTAAATTGGATTTTGACCCTCAGCTCAAAGAGGAAGGTTTGTTTAACTACGCTAAACTGTCTTACGAGCTTGAGTTCCACCAGGTGGCATTAGACGCGACACAAGAATATCTCGATACATATCCCCGTTCTGCAAAGCAGGAAGAGGCCAAGACCTTACTAGCTGAGGTGCTATTGAGTACAAAAAATTATCGGGCAGCAGTCGATATTCTGGAGAGTATAGGAAAAAGAGGGAGGGAAGCCAACGCGGCCTATCAGAAGGTAACCTATTATAGAGGACTTGAGTTCTACAACGAGCGTGCGTTTGAGAATGCTATTTCGATGTTCATGCGTTCGGAAGCGCATCGATATGATGAGGAGATTTACGCACTCGCTACGTATTGGAAGGCGGAGGCGATGTATGAGGTGCGGAAATATGGCGAGGCAGTGACTAATTTCAACAAGTTCCTGCAGCTCCCAGCCGCCCGTAAAACTGATGTGTATAGCTATGCGAACTATGCCCTGGCCTATGCGGCGTTCCGAAACGACCGCTACAACACTGCTGCCAACTATTTTGAACGCTTTTTAGCTACAGGCGGTAAAGAAGGAATTGAAGTCAACACCAAAAATGACGCCATCGCAAGGCTTGCGGATTCTTACTTTGGGATGAAAAATTACGGACGCGCACTGGAGTACTACAACCGGTTGATCAGCTCAAAAGCGCCAAGTCAGGACTATGCGCTGTTCCAGCGGGGTATCATCCAGGGTTTACAAGGGGATAACGCAGGTAAGATAGCTACTTTGAATTCTGTTGTAAAACAGTATCCTAAATCGAACTATGCGGACGACGTGGCTTTCGAGGTGCCTTACACCTACTTCTTAATGGGCGACTACGACAGGGCAATAGCAGGACTGCAGGCCATGGTCGAGCAGTACCCTCGAAGCAGTTATGTGCCACGGGCGTTGGTAACCATCGGTCTGGTGCAGTATAACAAAGACGACAACGATGCCGCGCTGGCAACTTTCCAACGTGTCGTAGATCAATATGCTACAACAGATGAAGCCAAGCAGGCGCTTATATCGATCGAGAACATATACCTCGATAGAGGAGACGCTACCGGCTATATCCGTTATGCCACGAGCACCAATATTGGCGACCTAAGTACAGCGGAACAAGATGCGCACACGTTCAGTGTCGCGAAAACACTCTTTGATCGTGGAAACTATCAGGGAGCAGTTGAAGCGGTGAACGCTTATTTCGACAAGTTCCCTAAGCCTATTCAGGAGAAGCACGCCCGCTTTATCCGCGGCGAAAGCTACGCGCAGCTGGGCAAGGATCGGGAAGCATTGCATGATTTTAATATCATTATGAACGACTGGACCAGCGCTTATACGGAACAGACGCTGATCAGCGTTTCAAAGCTTCATTTAAGAAACAAAGCTTACAACGAGGCGGTTCAGGTTTTACGTAAACTGGAGTTGACATCCGAATATAAAGCAAACTATGGCTATGCAATCAACAACCTGCTTGTCAGTTATTTCAACATCGGGGACTATGTGGAGACGCAGAACTATGCCAAGCTCGTAAAAGAATATGAGAAATCTTCGGAAGAAGATATCGCACTTGCGCACCTTTATTCCGGCAAAGCCTATGCAGCGGCCAACAAAAGCGCCGAGGCATTAAAAGAGTTCAATCTTGCTGCGTTAAAAAGTAAGACGGTCACCGGAGCCGAGGCAAGATATCGTGTAGGCGAGCAGCAGCTTAAAGCCAAGCAATACGACAAGGCGATCGAGTCGGCCTTCGATATTTCCAACTCGTTCTCATCGTACGATTATTGGGTGGCTAAAGGCTTTATCCTGATGGCTGATGCTTATGCAGGTAAAGGAGATAAATTTCAGGCGAAGTCGACGTTGGAAAGCGTAATAGACAACTACGACAACGACAAAGACGACGTATTGAAAGAGGCGAAATCCCGTTTAGAAAAGCTGAAATAAGAAAGAAGAGTGATGGCCCGCGTCCGATACGATGGCGAGCGGCTGTCAGCAACTGAAAAAAATAATTAGATGAAACCTGCCATAGTCGACGTCCCCTGAAAAGAACAGCGAACGTGCAGGTTCCATTAGACCATTAAGAATAATTTTCTGATGAAATTGCATAAAACAGTATTTAAGAATTACGCGGTTGCTGCGTTGTTGTTCGGTTTAAGTATAGAGGCATATGCACAGACCGATCCGGAAAAGCCGGTGACTATTGATTCTTTTGATGTGGTCCGCGATTATAGGCCTATTCTTGCGGACGCCGTTAAGATCCGCCGCAGTCCGGATATGACCAACAAGCGTAGCTATATGCCTAAGCTTACTTACGGAAATATTCCGGATAAGAAGCTGGACATCAATACCGGTTTGAAAGAACTGAATGTACAGGAGACCCCGTTTTCACAGATGACGGATCAGCGAAGCAACTACGTCAAATTCGGATTGGGGAATTTTAATACCATTTTGGGAGAGGGATATTTTTCCTACGACGAGTACGAGGACCTGCGCGTTGGTGGTTTCGTGAAGCATCTTAACCAAAAAGGAAGTTTAGAAGCACAGCGGTTTTCCCGCCAGGAAGTAGGTGTTTTCGGTCGCCGTATCTTGCCTCACTTTACGGTGGATGGCTTGCTGGGGTATAACCGGTACGCGACTAATTTTTACGGAATTCCGTTTGCTGATGATGGAGTGACATCGTTAAATCCGGTTAAAGAGAAGCAGGCGTTTAATGACATCTATTTTACCGGTGAGTTAACCAGCAATTTTGATCCCAACAACGAAGATGCATTTACCTACTCGGCGAAATTGGATGCCTATTCGTTTAGTGATAAGTACGACGCAAAGGAAACCTCTTTTGCTATCTCGGCTTACCTAAATAAAAGGGTGAGGGCATTTAACATAGGGGCTAATCTAAGTGTCGACGTTAACAATGTGGATGGCACCAGCAATACATTTAATGGCGGAAAGACGAACAACTCGCTGGCCACACTGAATCCATATATCAGTTTCAAAGGTGATAACTATGCGGTGACGTTGGGCGCGAACTTTGTTCCGGAATTTGGCGACAGCAGCAGCTTCAACATTTTTCCGTCTGCAGAGATTGACTTTGCGTTAGCTCCCGAGTACCTTCATATTTTCGGGGGTGTTAACGGGGGTGTTAAAAAGGCTTCTTATCGCGAATTTGCCCGGCAGAACCCGTTTTTAGGTCCTAGTCTGGGAATACAGAACATGGTCGAGCGTTTAAACTTTTATGGCGGTATAAAGGGAAATGCAGGAGCGACATTCGGCTATAAAGTAAAGGCCATTTATCGGCAGCTCGAAGGAATGCCTCTGTTCGTCAATAGGCCATCGGCGCCTTTCCAGTTTGAAATGGTCTATGATGGAGACGGAGACAAAGCCGTTAAGCATGTGGGGCTGGAGGGCGAAATCAATGTGCGCCTCTCCGAGCTGGTGAATTTAGGCGGCCGTCTGAATATTGACCAATATACCTCGGCGCAGGAAGAGGAGGCTTGGCACACGCCGAAGCTACGTCTGGCGGCTAACGCACGCTTTAACATTTCCGAGAAGTTATATATAGATGCTGAAGGATTATTTCACGGTCTTTCTTACGCAAAAGACTGGGACGATGTCGCCGTTGGGCAGCCGCTTGGCTACAGAAGAGCCGAAGTGCCATCGTTTTTCGACCTGAGCGCCGGAGCAGAGTATAAGGCAACCAAGCAACTTGGCTTGTTTGTCAAAGCCAATAATATATTCAACAATGAGTATCAGACCTACCTTTACTATCCAAGGTTAGGGTTTAATATACTGGGAGGTTTAAATTTTTCATTTTAAACACAGAAGATCATAACTTTGCAGTTAATTAAAATAGGATGAATTTAGGGAAGAACGTTTATAATCTTTTAAAAAGGCAGTCGGAGGTCTACGTGCGTGGGTTAGGGTCGTTCAGGCGGAACCACACGCCGGCCACCTATGACGAAAAACGTCATGTCTATCTTCCTCCTATAAGTTATATTGACTTTGACCGGTCCAGCACGGTGGGGTATGAATTTGTTCAATATATACAACAACTTCATCTGCTCGAAAGGCAGGAAGCGGAAAGTCAGGTCGCCGAGGCCGTTGACGCTTTACTGCAGAAGGTCAGCGACGAGGGGCAGGCCAAACTGGATGACTTAGGCTATCTGGTTAGTTACGGCAATAGTTATGTGTTTAAAGCGTTAGATCTATCGGGGTTTAACTACGAACCGGTAGAAGCACCAGGCGATTTATTTGGTGCAACATCTGGAATGCCGGATGAAGACAATCTGGTGCCGGATGAACCGTCTTCGTCGGACACCATGCCGGAAGAAGAGCGCAAAGTTGTTCAAGAGCAGGGCGACCTGCCGGAGGAACAGCCTATCGCGGCGGAAATTATTGATCCGCAAACAGAAGAAGTGCCTGAAAAAGGGAAAGGAAACGCCGTTTGGTATGTGGTTACGGCTATTGTGGCGCTGGGCATTATGGCAGCACTCTATCTTGTTAATAGAGACCGTACGCTTCCCAAAACGGCGGATACGGCCGCTTTAGCTAAAGATACATTACACAGTCGGACGGATACCTTGGAGAATACGCTACCCTCGGACACATCGGCCCGACAGGATTCGCTGGCACAACAGGTAGTGGATAGCAGTAGCGTAACAGTAAACGATAAAAAGGAGCTTATTCCAGCCCACCATACGTGGCAGATTGTCATCGGATCGCATAAGACCCTGGCTCAAGCGTATGAACAGGCAGAATCATATAACAAAGCGGGGTATCCTCATGTACGGGTTATCCCCAGCAACCTGGCGAAAAATCGAAAAAAAGTAATTTGGGATTCTTACGAAACCAAGGAACAGGTAGATTCCGCCCTGATATACGTGCAGAAGCATATTATCAAAGATGCTTGGCCGGATAAGATTAGATAATAAGTAAATAACCTGATAACAAATATATTACAAGATTATGTCATTCATGCAAGACAATTTAACGGTGGATTCTTTGAACACAGTTCAACAGCAAGCAGTAACGTTGGCAACAACCGATGAGAATTTAAATCTGATCCAGTTGTTGATGAAGGGAGGTTGGATTATGATTCCAATCGTTTTTCTTTTATTCTTGGCTTTAGTTATCTTTTTTGAGCGGTATATTACGATTCGGAAAGCGTCTAAAGCTGATTCAGGTTTAATGTCGCAGATTAAAAGTAACGTGATGTCCGGTCGGTTAGAGGCTGCTATCGCGGTTTGTCGGTCAAGCAATTCGGCCTTAGCACGGATGTTACAGAAGGGCCTGTCGCGGGTGGGCCGCCCTATAAAGGATATCGAGGGCGCTATTGAAAATGCGGGTAAGCTTGAAGTCTCCAAGCTGGAAAAGAACATCAACATACTGGGGATTGTTGCCGGTATAGCGCCGATGCTTGGTTTCGTCGGAACGATTTTTGGAGTTATCCAGATCTTCCGCGACGTGGAAGTGGCCGGAGGTATCGACATTGGATCGGTATCCGGAGGTCTGTACGTGAAAATGATTGCTTCGGCCAGCGGATTGACGGTCGGTATCTTGGCGTACATCGGCTACCACGTGCTAAACATGATGGTGGAACGTTTAATATTGCGTATGGAAACGGACGCTGTTGAGTTTATCGATCTGTTGGACGAGCCCGGGGTTTAAAGATTTAGCATTGGAAACTATCAGGATTGAAGAGTCTTAGCTTTTTGATTTTGAACTTTTAATTTGGAAGATGAACTTAAGAAATAGACGACATAAACCGACCGCCGAGGTACACACTGCTGCGCTGAATGATATCATGTTCTTTTTGATGTTGTTCTTTTTGTTGGCATCTGCTGTTGCCAATCCACAAGTAGTCAAGTTGTTGTTACCGAAGTCAAGTGCGGGGGAGCAGTCGGTTGCCAAGAAAACGATGACCGTTTCTATTACGGCAGATCTGCAGTACCATGTGGATAAGCAAACGGTATCTTTGGACCAGCTGGAGCCCGTGATCCAAAGTCAGATCGCCGGTGGTGAGGAACTCACCATCATGTTATATGCGGACAGCTCTGTTCCAATCCAAAACGTGATTTCAGTGATGGACGTGGCGAACAGGAACAAAGTGAAGTTGGTACTGGCTACAGAGCCTAAGAAAGACTAGTTGTTAAAGAAACTGCCGTTAAACGTCGGCGCGCAGGCGCTGTCTAGCGGTGAAAGGGCTTTCGGGCTCTTCTTTTATAATGTTGATTTTAAATTTTAAAAAGCATGTACTACCAGTCGCAAGAGGAAAATAATATGCCGAAGGCCCTAGGCCTGTCTACGGCCGTGATGGGGATTTTGGTTCTGATTGGCTTTTTTATTGTTTTTGGCGGAGATGTTCCCCGTTATGGTATGGGTGGGATAATCGTAAATTATGGAACGGCAGAAGAGGGAATGGGCGACGACTACATGAGTGTGGACGAGCCTTCGATGGACGAGAATGCCAACAACGTGAAACCCGACAAGATCGACCCGACGACGACTCCGGTGCCGACGCCTTCGCAGCAGGTGGCAGACAAAGTAGTTGCTACGCAAGACATGGAAGAGGCGCCGGCGGTGCCGAAAAATGAAAAGCCCGTTAAAGCCAATGCTGATGTTTCTACGGTAGAAAAGAAGGACGCAAAGCCAGCTGTAAATCCAAATGCATTATATAAAGGCAAGAAGAACAATGCTGTAGGAACCGGCGATGGTACGGGAACGACGGCCGGAAACCAAGGTAGTAAGCTCGGCGACCCGCTGGCGAGCAACTACGGCGAAGGAGGTTCGGGCGACGGCAACATGATGCTGACCATTGCGAACAGACGCTTTGAAGTTCCGCCGCGGATAGAGGACGATGGTCAACAGGCTGGCCGCGTGGCTGTCGAGTTCAAAGTGAACAGGAGCGGCGTGGTCACGTACGCGCGTGCAGGGGTCAAAGGAACGACAATATCCAGCCGCACATTGCTGGAAAAATGCGAGCGTGCAGTTATGGGTGCCCGCCTAAACCAGCTTCCAAACGCTCCGGACTCCCAGACGGGCGTCATCGTTTTCAACTTCAAGTTAAGGTAAATGATGAAAACATATGATGAGGTAATCGAGTATCTTTTCGCTCGGTTGCCCATGTTTACACGCGACGGATCAAGCGCGTTTAAGAAGGATTTACACAACACCATTGAGCTATGTAAAGCCCTTGGTAATCCCCATCACAAATTCAAGTCTATTCATGTCGCCGGCACAAACGGCAAGGGATCGACGTCGCATATGTTGGCTTCTATTTTTTCCGCTGCCGGTTATAAGACAGGGCTTTACACGTCGCCACATCTGGTCGACTTCAGGGAGCGCATACGGGTAAACGGCGCGATGATTTCGCAGGACCAGGTGATCGCATTTGTCAATACACATAAAGAACTTATAGAGAGTGTCGAGCCGTCCTTTTTTGAGGTGACGGTGGCATTGGCGTTTGATTGTTTTGCGAAGGAGGACGTGGATATAGCCATCGTAGAGGTTGGGTTAGGCGGACGTCTGGACAGCACAAATGTCATCGTGCCAGAACTGTCTGTCATCACAAACATCGGCATGGACCATATGAATATGCTGGGAAATACGTTGGCAGAAATCGCTTCCGAGAAAGCTGGGATCATGAAGTGCAACGTTCCGGCTGTTGTCTCCGAGCGCAATGAAACCATCGCGCATATCTTCGAAGATAAAGCGAAAGAAATGGAGGTTTCATTGCGGTTTGCAACGGACGAACGGCGGGCTGTTGAAGCCAGCCGGACAGGAGAAGGTCTACTCGTACGGGTAGAGGATCTATCCACGGGACGAATCGAGGAGTGGGAAATGGCCCTTTCGGGACTTTATCAGCAAAAAAACTTACTGGGAGTTTTGACGGCCGTCGATGTAATGCGTCTGCGGGGTTGGTCGATCGCTGACGCCCATGTACGGGAAGGCTTGCAGACCGTCAAAGCGCGAACGGGACTTCAGGGACGCTGGCAGACACTAGCCACAGACCCGTGGACAATATGTGATACGGGACACAACGAAGACGGTATTCGCGAAGTAGTAGCCAACCTGCAACAGCTAACGTATAATAGCCTTCATATCATCATCGGCGCCATGCGCGACAAAGATTTAGCGCATATGCTGCCCCAACTGCCCAAAGACGCGGTTTACTATTTCAGCAGCCCGGATATGCCGCGGGCGATGTCGTCTGAAGACCTTCAAGCTGCGGCATCCGACTACCGTTTATCCGGCGATGCCTATAACTCGGTTTTGGAAGCGCTGACCGCCGCAAGATCAGCGTATACCAACGGAGACCTTATCTTTGTGGGCGGCAGCACCTTCGTGGTGGCTGAAGTGCTGAAAGAGCATACGAGCGCGTAATAAGATTATGCGCTCATAAAGTTTTTCGTGTTCCGCGCCCCCGCTCTTTCCCTTGCTGTCGCACTATAGCTTTCCGCCGCAACCTATTTCGCTAAGTATCCGCCATCTACGGGGTAGTAACTGCCCGTAACAAAGCTGGACTTATCGGAAGCTAACCACAATGCCAGTTCAGCCACCTCTTCCGGCTTTCCTAATCTTTGCATGGCGTGCTGTGAAGCTAAGTATTGTTGTGTTTCTTCGTCAAGATTGTCGTCGATTAAAGGCGTGGATATAAATCCAGGGCCAATGGCATTAATGCGGACGCCCCGGGCACCATATTCCCACGCGGCTGATTTCGTAAGGCCGACGACGCCGTGCTTCGCGGCTACGTACGCGGAAGACTGTGCAAATCCCACGCTGCCTAATATAGAAGCCATGTTGATGATAGATCCGCCAACCTTTTCGATTTCCGGCAGCTGGTAATGCATTCCATAGAATACACCATTAAGGTTTATCGCAATAACTTTGTTCCATGAGTCTATGGGATAGTCGCCTACAGTGGCTGCGGCCCCTCCGATGCCGGCGTTGTTCACGGCGATATGTAAGGCACCGAAGTTTTCTATAGCGGCATCTACAATCTTTTTATTATCCTCGGGAGATGAAGCGTCGGCTTTGATGAACACTATATTTCCATCGCCGTCGCCATTGACCATTTCATGGCCCAGCTTTTCATTCAGATCGGCGACCACCACTTTTGCTCCTGCTTTTATGAACGTTTCTACAATCGCTTTGCCAATCCCGGATGCTCCACCGGTTACAAGAGCCACCTTGTTTTCTAGCTTTTTCATATGTGTCGTTATTGATTCGTGTTGTTAATCGTATTGATGAGAGCACTTCGTGTACGCCCTGATCTATACAAGCTACGAAAAAACGCGCCGAAAACACGTGCTGTTCGGTCCGGACGCGGTAAGATGATTGAAAACTAACAAATATCGAACCTTGTGACAATTTTTTGATATTCAGGGTTTTGTTGGAAGGAGGCCCTGTTTATGCAGGCGTATCAACGTTCGATGCCATAATTGTTCTGAATGTAAGGTTGATCCGCGGTGTTGTAACCTTTGTGGCCGGGGGGAGGCGATGTAACCAATGGTCCTGTGTCTGATCTTTCATCACCAAAAGGCTGCCGTGCTCAAGCTGCAGATATACTGTTTCTTTGGTTGTCTTATGCTTAAAGCCGAACCGGCGTTCTGCACCGAACGTGACAGAAGCGATCGCGCCATGCTTTTTGAGATCTTTTTCGCCGTCGCTATGCCAGGCCATACCTTCTGATCCATCGTGATAGAGATTGCATAGGCAGGAGTTAAAGCGCTCACCGGACAGGTCTTCAACCTGGCGTTTGATTGCCAGGAGGAGTGGATGCCAGAGGCTGGCACGTTTTAATATGCCGGAGTACGTATAGCTGAAAGGTTGGTCTCCATACCAGGCTACTTTGCGTTTGGTAACAATGTGTTTGCCGAAGATGATCGCCTCATCATGCTGCCAATCGAGCGCTGCTAACAGTTGTGTGTAGTAGTCGTCAGCCTCGTCGCGGGTGAAGATTCTGCCATAATAGTTTACGGTACCGTCCTGCGGGAGGTAGTTTTTGCCGGAGTCGGCCTTCTGATCAAAGAGTTCCATCTTCATTGTTTAGTGTTAAAGCACTTTCCCACGCTATGAGCGCTTTTTTACGTACCGTTCCCCACCGATATCCGCCCAGCACGCCGGACGTCTGAATGACGCGATGGCAGGGGATGAGATAGGCTATAGGGTTGCTGCCAATGGCGTTGCCAACTGCCCGTGACGCGCGCTTATGATGAAGAGTCTCGGCCACCTGCTGATAACTGGCGAGCTTGCCGGCAGGGATCTTTAGCAAGGCTTCCCATACCTTTAGCTGGAAAGTTGTTCCGCGGAGATGAAGTTTAATTTCCTGCAGGTTATCCCAATCTTTGTTAAAGAAGGTAAGCACGGCCTGATGCATTCCCTCCTCCTTATGGGCAAACGAAGCGTTAGGATACTTGACCCGTAGTTGCCGTAATGCTTCGCCCGCATCATCTTCAAATGCGACGGCACAGATACCTTTCTCCGTAGAAGCAATAAGTGTGTTGCCGAATGGGGTAGGGTAGTAGGCGTAGGTTAGATTTAGGCTCCGTCCGCCATGTTTATATTCGGCAGGTGTCATGCCCTCGATCTTAATGAAAAGATCATGCAGTCTGCTCGTGCTCGACAGTCCCGTGTCGAAAGCTGCTTCAAACAGGCTGTTTTTTCCTTCCGACAGAAGCATCTTGGCGTGTTGCAATGTGATATACTGTAGAAATTTCTTTGGACTTGTACCGGCCCATTCCTGAAACATCCGTTGGAAATGCTCCGGACTGATATGCACGTGCCCCGCTATATCCGACAGTGAAGGCTGCTCTTTGAAATGCTGCTGGACAAAGGCGATAGCAGAAGCTATGCGCTCATAATTAACCATATGTTGTAGCTTTTCCATATTCAAAGGTCGCTTTTAGCCAGCTTAAATAAAATCCATTTCTTGCTGAAAAGCAGAAAGTGCACGGGGGGGCTATGCTTCCAGGTCATCTTCAGGGTGCTCAATGGCATTTCTGACAACCCCTTTTCCGTATTCCTGGCTATACACTTTAATGAGGACACCAATCGACGAAAGAATCAGGGGGCCGAATATCAGACCAAGCATGCCGAACATATTAAGGCCCAGTAATACCCCAAAGACCGTAATCATGGGAGGAACGTTCCCGATAGTCTTCAAAATAGTGAACCGTAATACGTTGTCTATACCTCCAACAAGGATAAAACAATAAATAAATAGTCCGACAGCATTACCTGTCTGCCCCGCGGCCAGTGTGATGGCGCAGATGGGAATATAGATGGTCATCGTTCCCAGAATAGGCACAATAGACGATATTCCGGTAAGCAGGCCAAGTAGTACGAAGTTTTCAATGCCGAATATCCAATAGCCGATCATGGCGACAATACCCTGGCAAAATCCCAATATAGGAATCCCAATTGCATTCGATCGGACCATTAGATTCACCTCGTCCCAAATTTCCCGTTTGCTTTCGCGGCTGAAAGGGAGTGCTCTGTAGAGGGTTGCTTCCATACGTTTGGCATGTACCTGCATAAAGTAAAGGACGAAGAAGGTAACTATGATGTTTACGGCGACTTCCGCCACAGAGTTAATGATGTTGGGGACATAACGGGTCAGGCGTTGTAGAAAACCGAGCAGCGCCGTGTCGGACATGTCAATATCTTTTAAAAAAGGCTTATCGCTCATGTACGTCTTCAGCGTATTGAACTTGGCGACGATTTCTTCCTTGTTTTCGAGGGAATGATTTATCTGGGGTACCAGGTAGTCTATCAAAGCCCAAATGGGAAGGACGATAAAAATAATCGAAAGGATGATAAACAGGCCGCTGGTCAGCGAACGGTTCCAGCGTCTGATCTCTGTCAGACGGAAGTAGGATTTCCGGAAGAGGATATACAGTGTGGTGGCACCTAAGAATCCCGGTAGATAATAAAGAAGATTCTTAAAAACCAATATACAGATCAGGATGATGATAATAATCAGCATCACTTGGTTGATAGAATTGTTATTGATTTGTTTGTATTTCATGACGTGCCCTTGGTGGGGCCAAAATAAGGATTTTGTTGGGTTAAAAAAACGGACGGATTCAAGTTAATTGTCAATTTTTCTTCACGTGACGGCCGTTGATCATATTTATGCTTTTATGGCTGCTATCAAAACCTGGATATGTATTTCGGGAGAAGAATTAATGAACGTCGTCACCGTAGGAGGAACTCGGGGCGATGTCGCGGACGCCTTCTTCTTCGTGTAAAGTTGGCATTCCCGAGAACATAGCACGGGAGGGACTCCACGGGCTCTTTCGTGTAGGCGGTCCGTAGGCCAGCAGGCACCTACGGACCGCAAGAAACCTTTTTAGAGTTCCGCTTTGCCGGTTTTTAATATCGACTCCATTTTTGGTTGGATGATGTCTACCATCCTTTCGAAACCGACATCTGTAGGGT
The DNA here is from genome assembly GCF_008124885.1 of Sphingobacterium allocomposti. Classification (GTDB taxonomy): domain Bacteria; phylum Bacteroidota; class Bacteroidia; order Sphingobacteriales; family Sphingobacteriaceae; genus Sphingobacterium; species Sphingobacterium allocomposti. Next base: position 147,876 of record NZ_VNHX01000006.1, on the reverse strand, counting down.
GCGTACCGTCAACGGTGCCTTCAGTATCGTCACCGATCAGGTGGTCTGTCGCGATATAATGCAGGTTTTTATACCCCGCCGCCAACAGCCGCTCATATTCTTTCCTGAAGTTTGCGTTCTGGTCGGCGAGTCGCTGTTTCCTCTGCATATTGTAGTTGCCCACCTGTCGGGTGATACTTTCGATAAGCAATATCGGAACGTTCGGATGAGCCTGACGGAGACGTTGAACGAACGCAAAGGTGCGATCGGCCACCTGTTGGGGGCTGCTATTTGGAACACAGTCCATAACGATCAAATCGGGCGCGTCTATGTCGTTAAGCATATCGGCGACAGCCGGTTCCATACGTGCGCTGCCGCTTACACCAAGGTTGACCACGTTGGCATTTAGTTTTCGGCTCAGCTTGGCTGGATAGGCAAGTCCGGGACGGCTTGCCGAGGCGCCGTGTACGATGCTTGAACCATAAACAACAACTTTTTTATCAAAAGACTGTGTGATTGGTTCGAACGACGCTCCCTCGTCAATCAACAGTTTGAAGTCGACCAGTTCCTTGTACAGCGGAAAGTATAGCAAAAACTCTTTTTCCGTGTTTTCCATGTGCTCTACCATCGTCGAGGTGCTTATCGCACTGTCTAGATCCGGACGGGCTACGCCGGCGAAGTGCCATCCATCGCTCTCTTTGACATAAACGTCAAAACCGCGGGACATGATTGGGGTAGCGTTGTTGCCCAACTCCGCATCTACCGTTTCCCATGCGATCGAAAGCTTGGTGGTATTGCTTTTAAACGAGGTAAAGAGACCGGCGGAATGCGTATACAGTTTTTTTACTGCGGGCGGCAGATTCCGGTATTTCGTGGTGTCTACACGGTGAAAACGCGGAGCCGACGAGAAAGCCCTCCCCTGAACAGGGAGTCGCGAACTGAGAATGGTCTGTTGAGCCGAGGCTGCGTAGATGGAAAGGCCAAAGAATATGACGCTTACTATCTGGATAAGGTTTGTTTTTTTCATGCGGTATATGTTTTATCAAAGCTAGAAAAAACATCCGAATAAAATAAAGCCCGTCTGCAGGACGGGCTTTAGAAAAAAGGTTTTACCTTCGTATAGGTTTGAGAATGCTTAAGATTAAGCGCCTAATTGTACACGTTTGAAGGCAGTGACAGTCAATCCTTTAGATACTGAATCCAAGAACTGTGCGATATTTTTCGAAGAGTCCTTAACAAATTCCTGATTTAATAAAGTAGACTCTTTATAGAATTTGTTCAATTTTCCAGCGGCGATTTTTTCAACCATTTCTTCTGGTTTACCTTCCGCGCGGATCTGCTCTTTTGCAATCTCAAGCTCGCGCTCGATGGTATGTGCATCTACACCGTCTTTGTCGATAGCTACAGGGTTCATAGCTGCGATCTGCATAGCTACGTCCTTACCAGCCTCGTCTGCACCCGCAGCGTCAGCTGAAAGACCAACCAACACACCTAGACGGTAGTTACCGTGGATGTATGCGACAACTTTCTCGGCCGAGATCGTTTCATATTTAGAAACGTCGATCTTTTCGCCGATAACACCGGTTTGTTCGATCAATGCGTCAGCGATTTTTTTACCGTCAACTTCCAATGATTTTAAATCGTCAAGAGAAGCAGGTTTGTTTGCTAATGCTACTTCTGCAATTTTCTCAGCAAAAGCGATGAAATCAGCATTTTTAGCTACGAAGTCTGTTTCGCAGTTTACTTCAACCACAATACCTGATTTAGCATCAGCTGTAGCTTTAGCAATGATCACACCTTCGTTAGAATCACGGTCCTGACGGCTAGCGGCTACTTTAGCTCCTTTTTTACGAAGGTAGTCAACAGCAGCTTCAAAATCACCGTTAGCTTCTACTAACGCTTTTTTACAATCCATCATACCGGCGCCAGTTTGTTGACGCAATTTGTTTACATCTGATGCAGAAATTTGTACTGACATGTTTTATTTCTTTAAAAAATTTTACAATCCGAAGCGTACAAGTATAGCATTTAAGCACTACTTGGACATTAACTTTTTGTTAAATAACAAAAAACCGGACAAACGTATGCTGGCGCTCCGAAGCTAAGCTTCAAAAATGCTAACACTTGTTTATCCGGTTTAATACAGAATATTATTCTCCGTCTTTCGCTTTACGAGGGCGTTTTCCAGCGTTAGCTTCAGCAGCGTCTCCGCTATCTACTGCAGCTTTAGCGGCAGCAGCTTCTTTTTCAGCTTCCTCTTCTTTATCACGTTTACGCTCTTCCAAACCTTCTTGAATAGCTTTTCCGATAATTCCAGCGATTAAGCTAATTGATTTTGTAGCGTCATCGTTAGCTGGGATTGGGAAATCGATGTTTGAAGGGTCAGAGTTTGTATCTACCATTGCAAAGGTAGGGATGTTCAATTTGATTGCTTCGGCAACAGCGATGTGTTCTTTTTTCACGTCGATGATGAACAAAGCAGCCGGTAAACGGTTCAGGTCAGCAATACCTCCTAAAAGGTTTTCTAACTTTACGCGTTCACGTTGAATCATCAATTTCTCCTTTTTCGACAATACGTCGTAAGTACCGTCTTTTTGCATTTTGTCGATGTTCGACATCTTCTTGATAGACTTACGCACTGTTGCGAAGTTTGTAAGCATACCGCCTAACCAACGCTCTGTAACGAAAGGCATATTTACCTCTTTCGCTTGTTGAGCGATGATTTCTTTTGCTTGTTTTTTCGTAGCTACGAATAAAACTTTACGACCTGATTTTACGATTTGTTTGATAGCAGAAGCAGCTTCTTCTAATTTCGTAAGGGTTTTGTTCAAGTCGATAATATGGATACCGTTGCGTTCCATGAAAATGTACTTCGCCATTTTCGGATCCCATTTACGTGTAAGGTGACCAAAGTGCACACCTGCATCCAATAGTTCTTGATAAGTTGTTCTTGCCATTTTTTGATCCTCCTTTGATTAACGTTTACTGAATTGGAATCTTCTACGTGCTTTGCGGCGTCCTGGTTTCTTACGCTCAACCATACGGTCGTCACGTGTCATCAAACCTTTTGCACGTAAAGCTGGTTTCGCCTCTGGGTCAAGCTCTACCAACGCTTTTGCGATTGCTAAGCGTACCGCTTCTGCTTGTCCTTTGACACCTCCACCTTGAACGTTAACCTTTACATCAAAATTTCCTGCAACACCAGCTACTTCTGTAGATTGTGTAACAATGTATTGCAAAGGCAATGTTGGGAAATATTCTTTATAATCCTTACCGTTTACGGTAATGTTTCCGCTACCAGCAGCTAAGTAAATGCGGGCAACAGCAGTTTTTCTTCTTCCTGAAGTGTTAGTTGTTGACATGTTTGCTCTCCTTAAAATTTAACTGGTTTTGGATTCTGTGCTTCATGTTTGTGCTCTGTACCCGCATAAACATAAAGGTTTTTGAATAATTGACGGCCTAAACGGTTCTTTGGAAGCATACCACGAACAGCTTTCTCAATGATGCGCTCAGGATGTTTAGCCATTAATTCCTTTGGAGAAACAAAACGCTGACCGCCTGGGTAGCCTGTGTAGCGAACATATACTTTGTCGCCTAGTTTGTTTCCTGTCAATCTAACTTTGTCTGCATTGATAACAATCACGTTATCTCCACAGTCTACGTGTGGGGTGAACGTAGGCTTGTGCTTTCCGCGAATTACTTTCGCAATTTCGCTTGCCAAGCGCCCCAAAATCTCTCCTTCAGCGTCAACAACGATCCACTCCTTGTTAACGGTGTTCTTGTTGGCAGAGACAGTTTTGTAACTTAACGTATTCACTTGCTTTTATTTAATTAATTAATAAATGTATAACTCCTCTTGTAATCCCTACAATGAGGTCTGCAAAGGTACGATAAATATTTTTAAATTTAAAAATGAAATATAAAAGAAGTGCATGCATTATTCCGCCGCGATAGGATGTTGATTCACAGAGTCCTGTCCTCGCTCTGATGTTTGCCGCTCTATCGCCCCACGGCGGGGCGATAGACAACATCGCCAACACCGTCGGTTTCGTCACAAGCTCTTGACATTGTCAATATTTAACATGTTTTAAGATGGAATAAGTAAACTTTTACTTTTTTTTGCCATCTTTATAATTATAGAGTGATAGCAAGAAGGACATTAGATGAATATTTATAGAAGTGTAGTTTGCCTGGGTATATTTGCAGCGGTGTGTCTTGCGGGACCCCAGAATGCGTACGCCCAGCAGCATGTAGCAGAAGATAAGCCCTATAAGCAGGAACTGGCAGCGGTGGAAAGCAAGCTTCGTACCGGTAACATTGCTGGAGCGATAGAAAGCCTCGACCAGGTGATAGCCAAATATCCGGAGGCGGCCGAAGTGCATTACGCGAAGGCCTTGCTGTTCGGACAGGCGAGAAATTTTGAGGTTGCTATTCCTCTGGCTGAAAAGGCGTTTGAGCTCGAGCCGAAGAACCTGTTGTTTGCGAACTATCTTGTTGAACTGCATAAAGGTAATGGAGATCTACAGGGCGCATTGCCGGTGGTCGACAAAGTTATAGAGGCGTATCCGGACAACAGCTCGCTTTATCGTGAGAAAATCATGTTGCTGCACGCGAACAGACAATCCGAAGCCGCCTTGCAGACCTACGATACAACCGTTTCGCGCTTCGGAAAAACGGATACCCTCGATGTTATTAAGGCTGAAATACTCGTGGATCTCGACCGTAAGGAAGAAGCCGAGACAACACTGATGCCGTGGTTCCGTGAAAATTCCGGCATCCGGCAAGTATATAGCACGTTAGGCTACCTCTATTTGGATAAGAAAAATGTGAAACAGGCTATACAGGTGCTTGACCGCGGGTTAAAAAATACAAACGATAACCTGCTGTATTTAGACCTGGCCGACGCCTACACAGCAGATAAAAAGGATAAGCTTGCATTTGATGCACTAAAAAAGGCTTTCGACGCAACGGATGTCAACTACGCAGACAAACAGCGTGTGATGTTCACGTTGCTTAGTGGCCGGTCTACGTTTACTCTCGACCAGATTCAGGATCTGGCGAATACGCTCGTTCTAAAACACCCACGCATAGCCGATAGTCATGTAGCTAAGGGAGACGTACTGTGGAGACGGGGTAATCTGCAGGAGGCCCGTTCCCTGTTCTTAACAGCGATAGGAATTAACAGAAACCATGTCGACGCGTGGCGCATGCTCATGAACGTCGAGCTGGCGCTGAATGACGCCGATCAGGCGATCAGCCATGGGTTTGAAGCATTGGAGGCCAATCCTAACAATCCAATATTGCTGTATTTTACGGGGCTGGCCTATATGGTGAAAGATGATACCGATAACGCAAGGAAGATGATGGAGACTGCCCTGGATAACAGCGGACACGAAAACAATTACCTTCAGTCTTTGATTTATGCCGGACTTGGGGATTTATACCATAAGCTAAAGATGGTTGAGGTCTCCGATGTAGCCTATGAGGAGGCTATAAAGCTGGACAGTACGAATGCGACAGCCATGAACAATTATGCTTATTATTTGTCCGAACGGAACGAGAAGCTGGAGCTGGCAGAGGAGCTATCGAGAAAGTCGAACGAGCTGGATCCAGCCTCATCCACCTTTCAGGATACTTATGCATGGGTACTATTTAAACAGGAGAAATATAAAGAGGCTCTGCAGTGGATGGAGAAGGCGATCAAGGGGGCTAATCCATCGGCCGTCCTGTACGAGCATTATGGTGACATACTGTCTAAGGTAGGGAATAGGAAAGAAGCAGTCAGGCAGTGGGAGAAGGCGTTGGCCGCCAGCGAGGGGAGCGGAATTGATGTGGAGAAACTAAAGACGAAAATAACAACAAGGGGTTATGTGGAGTAGAGTTTATTTTTTGATCGTAATGACATTTCTTTTTGCAGCCTGCAAAACGAAACAGCGCGTCACCCTTCCGTCACACGGGACGCCGAAGGCTGTCGATAACGCCAACGTGGCTGCTATAAAGACATTTGAGCTGAACAACTTGGACTTCCATACCTTTTCCGGAAGAGCGAAGACCAAAATAGAGATGAACAAACAGGTTCATGATGTCACCTTACATATGCGTGTACAGCGTGACAAAGCTATCTGGATGTCGGTAACGGCAATCCTCGGTGTTGAAGTGGCGAGGGTGCTGATCACGCCCGATAGTGTGAAGATCATCAATAAGCTGCAGGGCGAGTATATCGGAAAGCCTTTTTCGTATATTTATCAATACACCAACGAGGGGATTACCTTCGCTACATTGCAGGACCTGCTGCTGGCTAATGTTTCTTCGAACCTTTTGCGGACGGAAAATGTGCAGGTGGCCAGCGCTTCGGACGAGTTTATCGTTGTCGGTATAAAAGATCAGCTGTCTTTCCAGTACCGTATCAACAAAACAAACAGACCTTTTAATTTCGTTCTGCAGGAGGTCGGCGGAAGCCAAAACCTAGAGGCGTTCTATAGCGATTTTGCAAATACAGGCGGGTATAATTTTCCGCAAAATATAGCGTTAAATATCGTAGGAGGAGATGTTTCGCTAAAAGCGCAGCTAAACTACAATAGGGTAGCGTTTAACGAGCCAGTGGAGATGCCCTTTTCAGTATCAGCTAGATACAAGGTGCTAGACTAAGTGGGATTTGGAAAAAAGCACAAAAAAATGTGCGGGATAATAAGGTATATCCTTATTTTTGTGGGCTTGCGTTGGCCGACATTAAGATAAAATGGTTCATGGATTTAAAAAAACTTTTATTTAGTTTCTTAATTATATGTGGTTTAGGAATCGGAGCTGTCTCTGCACAGAGCAGTGCCGAATTGAAGAAGCAGCGGGAGAAAATTGATGCGGAAATAGCGGAGTTGACGAAGGTGCTGCGGGCTAAGACACAACAGAAACTACTTTCTCAAAAGGAAGTCAACGCATTGAGCCGCCAATTAGATCTTCGGGAGGATAAGATTAACACCATAAACTCGGAACTGCGGATCATCAACAATAACATACAGTCCAACACGAAGATTGTCAACCAGCTGAAGGCTGAGCTGGAGAAGATGCGGAAGGATTACGAGAAAATGATCCTGTTTGCTTTCCGTAATAAAAACGGATACAATAAACTGATGTTCATTTTTGCATCGAAGGACTTCAATCAGGCTTTTAAGCGGGTTAAATACCTCCAGCAATTCAACGACGCGCGGAAGATAAAAGCTGCTGAGATTGAGGCAACGAAAAAAGAGATTGAGTTGAAGATTGCACAGCTTGAACGCGATCGGGAGATGCAGCAGAAGCTGTTGAAAGAGCAGGAGGCGGAAAAGGCCATTATCGCCAAGGATCGGGCTGAGCACGCTAAGGAGCTGAGCGAACTTCGTCGCGAAGAGTCAAACTATAGAGGGCAGCTTAGCAAGAAGCAGCAGGAGAAGAAACGCATTGACGCCATGATTCAGGCTGCGATCCGAAGAGAAATTGAAGAGGAGCGCCGACGCGCGGAAGAGGCACGGCGTAAAGCTGCAGAAGCTGAAGCTAAACGCACAGGCAAAACGGTGGCCGAGGTAGAAAAGGCCACACCACGTAAATCGGACAGCGAGATCTTGAGATCAACACCGGAAGCAGCGAAGCTTTCGGCAGACTTCAAGTCTAACCGCGGCCGTTTACCGTGGCCGGTAAGTCAGGGGAATATCGTGCGAAACTTCGGATTCGAAACCGTGGAACGCAATGTACGCATAGATAACTCCGATATCGCCATACGCACGGCAAGCAATGCACCGGTGAAGGCCGTGTTCGAAGGGGAGGTTGTGCAGGTGATCGGTAGCTTTGTTGTCATTAAACACGGGGAATATTTTACTTCTTATTCTAACCTGAAGACGGTCTCCGTACGCCGGGGACAGAAGGTCGGACGAGGACAACAGATAGGTACCGCAGACGAGGATCCGGATGCCGGTTATTCGGTGGTGAACTTCGGTGTATTCCAGGGACAGACAGCAATGAATCCATCGTCGTGGCTAGCAAAATAGTTACACGGATTTAAATAATTAAATTATATATTTGTAAGACGTTGATAATGAAAGCAACGTTAAGATTTTAAAACTATGTACACATCGGGATTACTATTTATCGGAACACAGGAGATTATCATCATAGTGGTTTTGGTTTTGTTACTTTTCGGAGGTAAAAAAATTCCAGAATTGATGCGGGGGTTAGGACGCGGCGTAAAAGAATTTAAAGACGGACAGCGTGAAGATCCTAACGAAAATAAGAACGATACGAACAACAGTACGCAAAAGCAGTAACTGGTGTTGACAGGGTTAAAGAGTTTCATGGCGTCGCTATGAAGCTCTTTAATTTTTTATAGGCGGGCCACATACTAAACACGTCGTATTGACGTTTATAAATCATAAATTGATATTGTCTAAATCGTATACCTAGGTAGTGAATTTATTCATAAAATAAAGCCTTATGATAAAAAACCATTTATGGGTAATACCTTTTTGTGTCCTGAGTTTATCGCAATCTACCTATGCGCAGGACATGGCCAACACAGAAACAGAGGAATTCCCATTACACCTCAAGGAGGCAACGACAGCACAACGCGACGTTATCTTTTCGAGTGTTGATTCTTTAAAGCGCTTGTCATATGCAGATGCTGTCCATACGGCAGAAGACTCGGTAATTTTCCATCGGATGCGGAAGATTCAACGAACCGTTCCGCTGGCCTTTAACGAGAAGATAAAATCCTATATAGATAAATATATTTCGCGCAATTACCATCCTTATATGTGCAAGCTACAGGGGCTGGCCGATTACTATTTCCCGATTTACGAAAGTATTCTGGCGGAAAGCAACCTGCCCGACGAAATTAAATATATATCGGTCGTCGAGTCGTCCCTGGATCCACATCTGGTATCCCGGTCAGGAGCGGTGGGCCTTTGGCAGTTCATGTATAGTACGGCTAAGGTTTATGATCTGACCATTGATGGGTACGTAGACGAACGGAAAGACCCTTACGCGGCATGCTACGCGGCGAGCCGTTATTTTAAGGAGGCCTACGATGAGTTTAATGACTGGCTGCTGGCGCTGGCTTCTTATAATTGCGGGAGAGGGGCTGTACGCCGGGCCATACAGCGATCTGGGCTTGAACGGCCGGACTTCTGGCAGCTCAGTCCTTACCTACCTCAGGAAACGCAGAACTACATTCCTAAATTCATTGCGATGACCTATGCTTTAAAACATGCTAGAGAGTATGGTATCGAATCTGCGCCGACAGCATTCTCCTGGGCGGCGAAGCCAGTGATGGTGGAAAATAACGTAGATCTTGATCAGGTTGCCAAAGCTGTCGATCTGCCTGTAGAAACAGTAAGAATGTTTAATCCCTGGTTTAAGCGCTCGGTGGTTGCGGCGAGCGCGGACAAACCCAAACGGCTGATTATTCCAGAGACGACGACGCTTAACGATAGCTTATTATATGCGGCTCTGAATAACGCTCTAAACGCGACGCCGCAGCTGGCACTGGCAGAGAGAACTGGACCCGCCGAACGTAAATATCTCGTCCGTAAAGGGGAGACTTTAAGCGCTGTGTCGCAGAAATTCGGTGTGAGTGTGCAAGACCTGAAAGCGTGGAACAGTCTTTCTTCCAACAGCCTGATAGCGGGCCGTACGCTGATTGTTCAAAAGGAGGAATCTTCGACGCTCGCTGGTGCTCCTGTCCGGCAGGACAAAGATCGGAGCCGGCTCGCAGCTGTAACCTATACGACGTACACCGTCCGTAAAGGAGACACCTTATCCGGCATTGCAATGAAGTTTAAGGGAAGCACCGTAACAAAGATAAAGGCGGACAATAATTTACAGGGAAGCGCACTCCAGATCGGTCAGCGGCTTAAGATCCGGAAGTCGTAAGGGTATTTTAAAAAGTAGAGGTGCGGCTTAGGACAACCAGGCCGCATCTTCCTCTCCATCAAATTCGCTTAAAACAACCTCCACGTGTTCTTTTAGGATAGTGGACAGCTTTAGACCATAGTAGTCGCTGAATAGTGGGAACTGATGATGCGACCGGTCGATCAATACCGCCGTACGCATCTTTTTCAGCGGAACATCCAAAAACATGCCCAGCCCGTACGCGAGGGTACGTCCACTGTTCAACACATCGTCTACCAGTACGATCACTTTGTTTTCAGCGATCGTGATTGAGCCATCTACACTTGCTTCTAATTTCCTTTTTGTCTTAGCAATGGTTACCTTCAGCAGCTCAAAAGATTTTTGAGGTGCAAGATCCCTTAAAATCTGCTGTAATCGTGTCGCGAATACATAGCCCCGATCGGCAATGCCTACTAATACAATTGATTCTTCTTCGAAATTGTCTTCCAGAATCTGGTACGCAATGCGGATAGACTTTTGGTGAATTTGCTCTTTATCTAAAATAAGTGTTCTTTTATTAGACATGTTTTGTGCTTTGTATTACCGAGGTAAAAGTACTAAATCTTTTAAAGAAAAGAGAGACGTGACACGTATATAAGTAGGTCGATCAGTTGAGCCGGAAGCTGTCTGCCGGATGTTCTCGATGGAGTGTCGATAGTGCAAGGCACCGGCTTCGTTGCGGCGGATCTTCCTACAATGTCTTTTTTCGCATACTTCCTATAGGCGGGCGCAAGCCCACTGTTCCCGGGAGCGGTGCCAGTGACAGCGTGGTATATTAACGATAAAAGGTCTGGATGTATGCCCAGACCTTTTATCTTCAGTATTTGGAATTAAGAGAAACTAGTTCAGATTTTTGTTTTCGTCTTCTGCCCCGGCATTTGCGGTCATGATCTTCTCCTCCTCAAACGGCCGGCCGCCATTGTAGTAATAGCGTTTCCAGTAGGCTTCATTTAAGTTGCTTACCATAACACCTCTGCTTGATGAGGCGTGAGCGAACTTGTCGTCTCCCAGGTAAACGCCGACGTGTGTGATATGTCTGCTACGGATTTTGAAAAAGACCAAATCTCCGGGCTGCAGGTCATTTTTACGGATTGGTTTTACGTTAGCATATTGATTACGGCTGTTGTAGCCGATCGTGGTGTTAAAAACATTTTCGTAAACCGCCAAAGAGAATTTTGAACAATCAATACCTCTTTTCGAATCTCCGCCCAGCCGGTAGGGAGTGCCTAGCCATTCGTAAACAAATTGATATAGCTTCGTGTTAGCCATAGCGTTCGATGCAACGCCCATTATTTGTGAGAAATATTCTTTAGCTAGGTTATCAGGATCGGCTGAGGTAGATTTGGTTGTTTGTGCCTGCGACACTAGACATAAGCCTATGAAGAGCATTCCTGCTACTAGTTTCTTTGTATTCATTTGTTCGCTTTAATTACAACTTTACATTTGTCTTGTATTTTCTACACAGACTGAAGCAAATCTAATACATTAAGCTTATGCATCCAAACTATTTCACGATTATTTAACGCGACTTTAACGAATTTTAACAGTTTTTCACATCGCGAATCGATAAGCCGCCCGAATAGCCGCGTAGCTATTCAGCTACTTTCTTGATATTTGTTTTGTGAAATTTTTAAAAAAAATGAAATTTTATTTGATGGTTATGAATATTATCTCCTATATTTAGACTGTTTTTCAAAATAACATGGTTTTACACTCGATTATCATATCCATTATTATTACCACCGGCAATTGTCATCGGAGGAAGTAATTCTATTGTATAAGAAAGTGTACACAAATATAGAGCCTTCCTCCAACGGGGAAGGCTTTTTTTGTTTTCACATGCGCTATTAAAATTATAAAACACTATAAAATGAAAGTATTAAAATTTGGAGGAACGTCGGTCGGTACAGCAGAAAGCATACGCGCTGTGCTTGATATTGTCAAGAGGTCGTATGACGCCGGTGAAAGGCCGCTGGTTGTTCTTTCTGCTATGTCGGGAGTAACCAACTTGTTGACAAGGATGGCCGTTCATGCTGCGGAACGTATTCCTTTTGAGGACGATCTGAAATTCTTGGAGAACAGGCATTTCGATGTTGTGCGAGGCTTGATCGCCGTCAAATATCAAAACCCTGTCTTCACGAAGCTCAAACTCATGCTGAATGAGCTCGAGGAGATATTGCAGGGCATCAGTGCCTTGAAAGAGCTGAGTTTGCAGAGCCAGGATCTGGTTGTGTCGTTCGGCGAACGCCTATCCAATTATATGGTGTCCAAAATAATGGAGCAATACATTCCCACCGCCGAATTTATCGACGCGTCGCACTATGTAAAGACCGACTCCAGCTTTGGGAATGCACATGTGAATGAAGAGATCACCCAACAGCTGATCCAATCGTTGGGACATACGCATGCGGATAAGCTTTTGTTCGTAACAGGCTTTATAGGCTCCAACGATAAAGGACGTATTACCACGCTGGGCAGGGGAGGTTCCGACTATACGGCGGCCATTTTCGGATCGGTGCTCAATGCCACCGCTATTGAGATCTGGACAGACGTAAACGGTATGTTAACGGCTGATCCGCGGATTGTGAAGAAGGCCTTTTCGCAGCCGGTACTGTCGTATACCGAGGCTATGGAACTGTCTTATTTCGGCGCGAAGGTTATCTACCCGCCCACCATGATTCCTGCGTTCCTTAAAAAGATCCCTATCGTCATCCGAAATACATTTGAGCCCGAATTTCCGGGAACAATCATCCAATTCGAAAGCGGCAAATCAGCCTATCCGATAAAAGGTATCTCGTCGATATCCGACATCTCGGTGATTAACCTTGCCGGAAGCGGGATGATCGGCAAGTCGGGGTTCAGCGGGCGGCTGTTTACTTTGCTTGCCCGCGAACAGATCAACGTTGTGTTGATTACGCAGTCGTCATCCGAACATAGCATCACGTTTGCAGTGCACCCAGACGACGCAGTCAAAGCCGTCAAACTGATAGAAGCCGAGTTCGAACTTGAGCTGGAGGCCAACAAGCTGACGTCGCCCACCGTAGAAGATAATCTATCGGTATTGGCTATCGTGGGCGAAAATATGAAACGTACCCCCGGCATGTCGGGCAGGCTTTTCTATGCATTGGGAAGAAACGGCATCAACGTACGGGCCATCGCCCAGGGATCTTCCGAATTAAACATCTCGGTAATCATCGCAAAAGAAAATTTATCCAAGGCGCTAAATGCTGTCCATGATGCATTTTTTGCGCAGCTTAAAAAGACATTGTACGTGTTTAACGTGGGGACAGGAAACATCGGTTCGACATTGTTCCGCCAGATTTATGAGCAACACGACTTTCTCCTGGAGAACAACGATATTGAAATCAAGGTGGTAGGCATATCGAACTCCAGGAAGATGCTGTTCGACCTTAACGGTATAGATTTGGCAAAATGGAGCACTATGCTGGAAAGCAGCGGCGAAATTGCCGACCTGTCATCGTTTATCGAAAGGATGAAGGCAATGAATTTACCTAACTGTGTATTTATTGATAATACTGCCAGCAACCTCCCTTCGACGTACTACGAAGAAATTTTTAAATCCAATATTTCTGTCGTAACTTGTAATAAGATTGCCAATTCGGGGGAATACGCACAATATAAGCTGCTGCACGATACTGCCCGTAAACATGGTGTTGATTTCTTTTACGAAACGAACGTTGGAGCCGGGCTTCCGATTGTGCGCGTGTTGAAGGATCTGATGCTTAGCGGCGACCGGATTCTAAAGATTGAGGCGATCCTTTCCGGAACCATCTCTTATATCTTTAACAATTTCGTGGGCGATGTCTCCTTTTATGATATAGTAAAGCAAGCTCAGGAGCTTGGTTATACAGAGCCTGACCCAAGGGACGATCTAGGAGGAGTAGATTTTATGCGGAAGATGTTGATCCTGGCGCGGGACGCAGGGCACGTGATAGAACCTACAGACGTAAATTTAGGCGCGATTCTACCGGAGTCCTGCCTGCAGGCCGCATCCGTGGACGACTTTTATACCGAACTTTTGAAAGCGGACCAATATTTCAATAGCCTGAAAGAAAGGGCGGAGGCCGACGGGAAGGTTATCCGTTACATCGGAAAACTGGAAGAAGGAAAAGTGTCTATCGCCTTGGAGATGGTGGACGAGACGCATCCATTTTACGCCCTGTCGGGAAGTGATAACATCATTTCGTTTACTACCGAACGGTATAAGGAGCGTCCGTTGGTAGTCAAAGGGCCGGGCGCCGGAGCAGAAGTGACAGCTGCCGGCGTATTTGCAGATTTAGTAAACGTTGGAGCTTAATATACGATAATGGACACACTTGCAAAAAAATATAAACAGATTGATTTCGCTAAAATAGTGGACGAAGTAAGGGTATTTGCCCCGGCGACGGTGGCTAATATGATTTGTGGATTTGATATTCTGGGGTTTGCTGTCGACTATCCCGGCGATGAAGTGCACATGTATCGAGTACCTGAACCGGGTGTACGCATACGGTCTATACGGGGCGACGACGGAAGGCTTCCGCTGGACGCCGACCGTAACACCGTAAGTGCCTGTGTTAAGGCGTTGCTTGAGCACCTGGGCCTGCAGGGGGAGATCGGCGTCGAGATAGACCTTATCAAGCATATGCCCATAGGCAGCGGGCTCGGCTCCAGTTCAGCGAGCACCGTGGCGGGTCTTTTCGCCGTTAACAGTCTATTGGGTAACCCGCTTACAAAGGATGAACTGCTGCCGTTCTGCGTGGAAGGAGAGCGGCTGGCGTGCGGGCATGGCCATGCAGACAATGTGGCCCCGGCACTTATGGGCGGCATAACGCTTGTCCGCGGATACAGCCCCCTTGATGTTATCAAGCTGCCGGTTCCGAACGAATTATATGCCGGAATTGTATTTCCGAAGGTCGACGTGCCTACGCGCGATGCGAGGCAGCTGATCAAGGAAAAAGTGCCGCTGAAGGATGCCGTGACCCAGTGGGGAAATATCGCCGGACTGATTGCCGGCTTGTATGAGGAGGATTACCAGCTTATCAGCCGCAGCATGCACGACGTCCTTATCGAGCCGACGCGGGCGATCTTAATACCTGAGTTCTATGCAATGAAGGATATCGCATTGCAGGCCGGGGCATTGAGTTTTGGTATTTCGGGCTCCGGCCCGTCGGTTGTGGCGATTTCTAAAGGTAAGGAGGGGGCAGAGAAAGCCGCCGCTCTAATCCAGGCACATCTTACCCAATGTGAAATAGAAAGTCTTAAATACGTCTCCGCCGTAAATGTCGACGGACCAAAACTTATAAAGTAAGCTGGTAAGCCACTCGGTTTTTGGTAACCGGGCTGGCCCATGAAGAAATGGTATACATATGAACACTCATGTTTCCGGGATTGAACGGAGTGAGCACGTGAATGTCATTGAAAATAAACACCATTGAAATTATACATATATGAAACTATATAGTACCAATAATAAAGATTTGCGGGTCTCCTTTCAGGAGGCTGTTTTCAACTCTCTTCCTGCGGACAGGGGGTTATATATGCCGGAAGTCATTCCGCAGTTAGATGCCGCATTCATCCGCAATATACAGCAATATAGCCTACCGGAAATCGCTTTTGAGGTGTCCAGAGCGCTTATAGGGGATGACATCCCGGCCGGAGACCTCAAGGCTATCGTTGCCGATGCCATTAATTTTGATGCCCCCGTGAAGTTTCTCGATGCAGGAACAGCCGTACTGGAACTGTTCCATGGCCCGTCTTACGCATTTAAAGATTTCGGAGCCCGCTTCATGAGCCGGGTGATGGGGTATTTTTCCAGGGAGGGCGACGCCCTGCTGGACGTCCTGGTTGCAACCTCGGGCGATACGGGAGGAGCTGTTGCGTCGGGCTTTCTTGGCGTGGAAGGGACAAGGGTTACCATTCTGTATCCCAAAGGAAAGGTCTCCAAAGTGCAGGAAGAGCAGCTAACCACCAATGGACAAAATATACGGGCGTTGGAGGTCAATGGCACGTTCGACGATTGCCAGATGTTGGTAAAGACGGCTTTTAATGACACCGAACTGAACGGCGAACTGAGGCTCACCTCGGCGAATTCCATAAATATTGCACGGCTTATCCCACAGACATTTTATTATTTCTGGGCATATGCACAGCTAAAAACGCAAGGCGTGAACGACGTAGTATTCAGTGTGCCGAGCGGAAACTTCGGAAACATCGGCGCCGGACTGTTAGCATATAAGATGGGGCTTCCCGTTAAGCATTTTGTTGCGGGCACGAACGTGAATGATACGGTGCCCCGCTTCCTAAAAGATGGCCGGTACGAGCCGCGCCCGTCGGTCCAGACGCTGGCCAATGCCATGGATGTCGGAAACCCCAGCAACTGGGTGCGGATACAGGATATGTTCGACAATGACCTACAGACGTTGCGTAACGTCATCTCGTCGTATACCTTTACGGATGAAGAGACAAAAAAAGCGATGGATAGCCTTTACACGACTTTTGGCTATATCGCGTGTCCGCATACGGCTATAGCCTACTTGGCCGCGAACGCCTATAAGCAGGCGTATCCAGGCGAATATGCTTCTGTCTTTTTGTCGACGGCTCACCCTTGTAAATTTCCGGAGGCGATATCAAGCGACGTGTTCGAGCATGTCGTGCTACCGAAAGGTGCAGAAGTTCTGGCGGGCAAGCCGAAGCTGGCGACGCCGATGGAGCCTGACTATGCTGTATTCAAAGCTTATCTATTACAGAACAAATAATATGTTTGCTTTTTCAGCTATACGGATATAAGACGGTGCATTGTGGAGGACGTGTGTGTTTAGCCGTGTTATATTACCTGCGTCCGGCTATGCTTTGTGAGTCGGAAATTCAATAGCCATGTCAGGTAAAGACGCCTTCGTACAGGCCTATCCGGGATAAGTCGAGCGAAGGCAACGCAGCTTGGCGTAGCTATTGGATTAGATTCTTTGTCAACTTCACTTTGAAACGGCCGTCATCTTCCTGAAAACGCCTCGAAATAGCCTGCTATTGCTTGGTAATTTCCGGTCGAATCAGCCATTCAAGAATCGAATGCAGCTTATTAAGGGCCGACCATCCTGTTTATAGATGAAGAATGTAACTTTTCAGGTCCAGTAATAAAAAGGAAAGACTATTTTTGCAGGAATGAACGAAATAACGCTACATAAGGGAAAAGATAAAGCCGCATGGCAATTACATCCCTGGATATTTTCCGGAGCGATAAAGCGGGTTAACGGAAGCCCTGAAAACGGAGCTGTAGTTAGCGTTTTTAATGCCGAGAGCGAATTTATAGCTTACGGAGTCTATAATGCCAACTCCCGCGTTGCGGTAAGGCTGCTGGAATGGAATCCCGACATCGCGATTGACGAGCTCTGGTGGCGGGACCGCTTGCGTCGGGCGGTGCACCTGCGGAAGCACCTGTTGACCGAAGAAAACGACACGGTGCGCCTTGTCTTCGCTGAGGCCGACTTCCTTCCGGGACTCATTGTCGATAAATACGCTGATTATCTATCAATTCAGGTGCATTCGTCGGGGCTGGAAAAAGTAAAATCGGTGATCGTCGATGAGTTGGTCGGTTTAGTCGCTCCCATGGGAATTTATGAACGTAGCGATTTAAAGTCGCGTGAGCACGAGGGATTGGCAGACGCCAACGGCCTATTGTACGGCGAACTGCCACCGGAATTCGTCCGCGTCGTTGAAAACGGCATACAGTATCAGATTAACATCGTCGAAGGTCAGAAGTCAGGCTTTTACTGCGATCAGCGTGAAAACCGCTGGCTGACTGCCCAATATTCCCGAGACAAGCGGGTGTTGGATTGTTTCTGCTACTCGGGAGGCTTTACGTTAAACGCCATCCGCCACGGAGCGTCGGCGGTAGTGTCTGTTGATAGTTCTGCCTTAGCCGTAGAAACGCTGCGAAAGAATATCGAGACAAATGGATTCGACGCATCCAACCATACCGCGATTCAGTCGGACGTAAACAAGTACCTCCGTCAGCTCGGCGAGGAGGGGCAGCGATTTGATGTGATAATATTAGATCCTCCAAAATATGCACCTTCACGCTCCACGCTGGAAAAGGCGTCGCGGGCTTACAAAGATCTGAACAGACGGGGCCTCATGCTATTGGAAAGCGGAGGATTGCTTGCTACATTTTCCTGCTCGGGCGCCATGGATATCGACACTTTCAAACAGGTGATTGCCTGGGCAGCGCTGGACGCGGGCAAAGAGATCCAATTTATCCGCCAGTTTACGCAGCCTGAGGATCATCCTATCCGAGCCTCTTTTCCCGAGGGCGAGTATCTCAAGGGTCTTTTGGTGAGAGTCGTTTAGTGCTGATGCAAATCGGGTGATCTACGCAAGGCACCCAGAGAAAGAACGATTTAGCGAAAGGCTATGGACCTGCAGGCCCATAGCCTTTCTTTATGGTTATTTGATAACATCAAGCCAGGCCTGCGCCATCAGGTTAGCTCCTGCCAATGACGTATGAACTCCGTCGGTCGTCCAATAATCGCCGCTGCCACGGCTGGCGGCCTTATCGAAAACAGTTTGATAAGGCAGGAATATCGCGTTGAACTCCTTTGCAACTTCTTTTGCGGCTTGCTGATAACCTAAGAAGTCGGGATACCAGTCGTCGTTCACGTGCTTAACCCCTTTGACACCGAAAGGTTCACCGATAATCAACCTTACATCGGGAAGCGCTTTTAATGTGCGTTCTATAAGCTGTTGATATTGCTGCTTATATTGGGCAGGTGTATTCTGGGCACCTCTGTCCTTTGTGCGCCAGAAGTCGTTGACGCCGATAAGTATGCTTAATACGGTCGGACGCAGCGCGAGGGTGTCCGTATCCCAGCGGTCAAGCAGATCAGGCACACGGTTGCCGCTAATACCGCGGTTGTAAATCTGGATGTTCTTATCGGCGTATTTATTCAACAGACAGCTGCCGGCGATCATGGCGTAGCCGTTTCCAAATGCTGCTGTGTTATTTGCCTCAAGGTTATCCCTCTTCCGCCCTGCATCGGTGATGGAGTCGCCCTGAAAGAGGATGACATCGTTGGGCTTAACGGTAATTTTTGAAGCCGGTTTGAGCGACGCGTCAGCTGCCAGAAGTCCTTCTGACATGGTCATTGTTGCCCCCAGGGCCAACAGGCCTTTAGCGAGAAATGTTCTTCTTGATTCCATAGACTAAGTAGGTTTACGTTAGCCTAAGTTAGGCTTTTTAGCAGAACTTTTCAATCCCTTCCAACACTATTTCACATGCCTCACGGATTTCCTGTTCGGTAATAGTGAGTGGGGGCGCCACGCGTAAAGCTGTGTCACAATGGAGATACCAATCGATCATAACCCCTTTTTTCGCGCAGTAGTCGCTGACGGCGTACACCTGCTCGAAGGATTCCAGTTGAAGGCACATCATTAGTCCCATCCCGCGGATCTCCCTGATTTTTGGTGTGTGAAGGAGTGTACGGAATAGGTTGGCTTTATCGTCTACAGACGCCAGCAGGTTGTTGTCCCGAATAACGTTGAGCGAAGCGAGCGCTGCTGCACAGCTCACCGGATGTCCGCCAAAGGTCGTGATATGTCCCAACATCGGATTGTCTTTGATGACGTCCATAATCTCCCTGCGGGCAACGAACGCTCCCAAGGGCATCCCGCCGCCGATTCCTTTAGCGAGCATGAGTATATCGGGAACAATATCAAAGTGCTCGAAAGCGAACATTTTACCTGTTCTTCCGAACCCTGTCTGTATTTCATCGAATATAAGGACGGCGCCAACCTCGTCACACCGCTGCCGTAGGGCCTTCATAAACGTCTTCGACGGTACGCGGACACCGGCCTCGCCTTGTATCGCCTCCAGAATAACAGCTGCGGTGTCCCCGCCGATCGCGGACAGCGAACTGCTGTCGTTAAACCTGATGAAGCTGATGTCGGGCAGCAACGGTGCATAGGCTGTTCTATAAGCCTCATTACCAATTAGGCTTAAGGCTCCTTGCGTGCTTCCGTGGTATGCTTTTTCGGCAGCAATGATCTGTCGGCGGCCGGTGAACTTCTTAGCGATTTTCATGGAGCCTTCGACAGCTTCGGCGCCGCTGTTGGTGAAATATACCGATTCAAAAGAAGAGGGGAGGTTCTCCAGAAGCTTGGTCGCAAATTGCACCTGCGGCGCCTGAACGAACTCGCCATAAACTGTTACATGTAGATATTTTTCCAGCTGTTCGTGGATGGCTTCGATAACCTTTGGGTGGCGGTGTCCGATGTTGCTGACATTAAAGCCCGACACAAGATCGAGGTAACGTTCTCCGTTAGGACCATATAGATAGACCCCTTCGGCTCTGACAATCTCGAACAAGCGGGGGGTAGCGGAAGTTTGGGCGGTATTCTTAAGAAATAGTTCTCTGTTACTGATCATCATCTGTAAAAAGACAAAAATACGAATAAAAGCGAAGGATAAGTACTGTATTGTTGCCGCGGACAGTTTAGGATTCCTCTACATAAAAAAAAGAAGCCAAATTAGCTTCTTTTATCTATTTCTTCTTTGTAGCTCCTTGTAGAGTAGCTCTCGAAAGTTCTGTTCAATGACAAAAAATTGCGACGCCCGTGAGTTTCCGATCACCTCGGCGAACTTCTTCCGAAATTCTTTTTTTATGTTCAGTTCTTTTGCGTCGTACGAGAGTACGTCACGACTGCCGGAGCCATTGAACGAATTTACACCGCGGGGCGCGGACGTGCTGTTCCCTGTCTTCGCCGATTTTAAAGCCCACATCTCTTTATTATATTGATTATAAAGGGGGAAAAAACGCTGCGCTTCCGACTGCGACAGGTTTAATTCTTTGGTGATATAGGCCACCTTTTCATTTTCAATGGCAGCGAAACGCTTTGAATCGCGAGGCTGTCCCTGCGATGGCAACGTGTACAGGATGATAGCACATAGGGTAACCAAAATATGTTTAAAACGTAACATTATAACATGTAATTTAAATAGTCCTCAATATCATCTTCTTTTATATGACTACCAACTCCTTCCGACTCTTCGGGCTGGTAGAGGTATTCCGTGATATAAAGAATATCATCACTGTCGTTTGATGACGCTAGATAGTTGATAATTTCCTGCTCCGGTATAGAAGCTAAATGAGCTTCAATATTGTCTTCGTTTTGTTCTTCTTGGTTTAAGACCGCATTATAGGAAGCTGTACCCAACACGGTGGCTACACAGGCTGCTGCTGCATAACGTATCCATTGGTCGATTCTCAGGGAACGTATAACAACAGGTTCCTTCGGCTTTTCGTTTTCCGGACTCGTCTTTGAGATAATGCTTGACGTAAGGCCGTCGAAATATTGATCTGGTACAACAAAACCGGCCGCGGGGATGTTGCTTCTTAATTTCTCTTCAAATATCCTCGCTTGAATCCGGTCCGGCAGATGGTCAAAATAATCCGCTGGCGGCGACGGCAGATCCTGTTCCGAAGGCAGGATCCTTTCGAGGCGGGTCTGCTGCTGGATGTTGGACGTTAACGCAGCAAAATAGCCCGCAGGCACTTCCCATGGCTCCGCCTTACTTAGCTGGCTCTCTAGCCGGATCTGGGTCGTAATACGCGCGTCTAATAGATCAAAATAATCCTCCGGCACCGTGAAGCCGTGCCTTTCCACGCCTACATTTTTTTCTAAACCTACCTGAGCATGTATAGACAACGATAGCCCGTCGAAGTAATTTTCAGGTACGACGAAAGGATTCAAACGACATGATTCGGGTACATTTAAACCGTCCATTCCCTCATGATATGTGTTATTTTCCTTCATAGTCCTTATTTAGAGTACAAAAGTTCTGCAGGGTTTAATCGTTCGATGCAAAAAAGTGCTCTATTTTTTTTACCGCTAGATGATAGGAGGCTTTAAGGGCTCCGACGCTGGTTCCCAGGATCTCCGATATCTCGTCGTATTTTAGATCTTCGAAATATTTCATGTTAAATACCAGCCGTTGCTTTTCGGGGAGTGTCAGTAAGGCTTGCTGCAGTTTCATTTGCGCTTTATCGCCATTGAAATAGCTGCCTTCCGCTAAGGTGTCGGCAAGGTAAGCAGAACTGTCGTCATCCAACGACATGTTCTGCTTTTGTTTTTTCTTGTTAAGAAACGTAATACACTCGTTCGTAGCGATGCGGTAAAGCCAAGTGTACAACTGAGAGTCTTCCCTGAATTTATCCAAATTCCGCCAAACCTTAACGAAGATATCCTGAACAAGATCATCGGCGTCGTCGTGATTTATAACCATCCGACGTACATGCCAGTATATCTTCTGCTGGTATTTTTTTAGTAAATAGCCAAACGCTTCCTCGCGTGTGCGTTCATCCGCAAATTTTGATATGATTAGGGCATCCTCCATTTGTCTATTACGGATTTCTTTCTTATTTTCTGGTTATCACTTTTCGTGCCGCCGCAACGATAGAAGTGGCGTTTAAGCCATATTTTTCCATGAGCTGAGCGGGTGTTCCGGACTCGCCAAAACTATCGTTTACCGCAACGAACTCCTGCGGTGCCGGATGTTTGGTCGCTAATAGCTGTGCAACACTGTCCCCTAGCCCGCCAAGACGGTTGTGTTCCTCGGCCGTCACGACGCATCCTGTTTTTGTCACCGACGCCAATACCGCTTCTTCATCCAGTGGCTTAATGGTGTGGATGTTGATGATTTCGGCCTGAATACCTAATTTTTCAAGTTCTTCCCCAGCCTGAATAGCTTCCCATACGAGGTGACCGGTGGCTATAATGGTGACATCGGTGCCTTCGTTAAGCATAACAGCTTTGCCAATTTCAAACTTCTGATCGGCAGGAGTGAAGTTAGGAACCACAGGGCGGCCAAAGCGTAGGTAGACGGGGCCTTCATGATCTGCAAGTGCGATGGTGGCAGCTTTTGTCTGGTTGAAATCACACGGGTTAATAACAGTCATGCCGGGTAGCATTTTCATCAATCCAATATCCTCGAGGATTTGGTGCGTAGCGCCATCTTCTCCGAGGGTAAGTCCCGCGTGGGAAGCACAGATTTTTACGTTTTTACCCGAATAGGCGATAGACTGACGGATCTGGTCGTAAACGCGTCCGGTAGAAAAATTCGCGAACGTTCCTGTGAAAGGGATCTTTCCTCCGATCGTTAAACCTGCCGCAATGCCCATCATGTTGGCTTCCGCAATACCGATCTGGAAAAAGCGCTCGGGAAATTCTTTGATGAAATCATTCATTTTTAAAGACCCGATAAGGTCTGCACATAGCGCCACAACGTTCTCGTTCTGCCGGCCAGCTTCTAATAAACCAGCGCCAAACCCCGAACGTGTGTCTTTTGATTCTGTATAAGTATATTTCTTCATTTATGTTAAGTCTGTAGATATTAGTACTCGGTATTTTGGAAACCTAATGTCTATTATCTTTTATCTTACATCTACTGTTAATAATCTCCGATGGTTCTTGGTAATTGATTAAGAGCCGATTCGAGCTGTTCATCATTGGGAGCTACTCCGTGCCATTTGTGCGACCCCATCATGAAGTCGACACCTTTACCCATTTCTGTGTGAAGAAGAATAATAACAGGCTTTCCTTTGCCGGTGCGCGATTTTGCTTCGTCCAATCCCTGAACGACCGCAGCCATATCATTTCCCTTTTCAACTTCGAGCACGTCCCAGCCAAACGCTTCCCATTTCGCGCGAAGGTTTCCTAAGGACAATACCTGATCTGTCGAGCCGTCAATCTGAGCGTTGTTATAATCTACTGCAGCGATAATGTTATCCATCTTGTTGTGCGGCGCATACATCGCAGCTTCCCACACCTGGCCTTCCTGCAGCTCACCGTCGCCCATTAAAACGTAAACAAGACTGTTGTCTTTGTTCAGCTTTTTGGCCTGAGCAGCGCCTATCGCGACGGACAACCCCTGTCCTAATGAACCGGAAGCTACCCGGACGCCCGGAAGATGTTCATGTGTCGTGGGGTGGCCCTGAAGACGGGAATTGATCTTTCTAAACGTTGCCAGTTCGCTTACCGGAAAATAACCGGCTCTGGCCAGCGTACTGTAGAATACCGGTGAAATGTGACCGTTCGACAGAAAGAATAAGTCTTCGCCGATGCCATCCATATTGAAAGATGGATCATGCTTCATCGCATGGAAATATAGGGCGACGAAATAATCCGTACATCCTAAGGAGCCGCCCGGGTGTCCAGACTGACAAGCGTGTACCATACGAACAATGTCACGTCTTACCTGTGAAGCGATCTGCTCAAGTTTGTTGATATCTGCACTCATTTTAAATATAATGTTTCGAATATTTTGTTGGTAAAGTTAATGATTTTTAAGGGAGTAGTTGGATAAAAGTTCAATTTCGTTTAAGAATGCAGGGGTATATGTCGAACCTTGATCCGACCTGGCTTGATTGTGGAGAGAAATCTTCGCCGACGCGCGGAAATGAGAGCTAACATGCTTCTTCATAACGGTGTTAATACACAATAGGTAAGCGCACAGTTATAAGAAAAGCGTTATTGCCAGGCAATAACGCTTTTCTATCGTTTGGGTAAATATCCTTCTATGCTCTGACGCAAGCCGTACGGGAGGAGATCCGCAACAGCCGCTGCTATCTCACTGCTCGATTCGCAATACAGAACCCCTCTACCGGCAGGACAATCTATACTGTAATCCGTGATCGCTTACAGCGCTTCTGCCACGACTTCTTCTACCTCAGGTACCATACGTTTTAATAGCCCTTCAATTCCGGCTTTTAAGGTGATGGTCGACGATGGGCATCCACTGCAGGAGCCGCGTAGCTCTACCGTGACAATACCGTTGTCGAACGATTTATAGGCTATGGCCCCTCCGTCCTGCTCCACAGCTGGACGAACGTAGTCGTGAAGTACCTGTTGTATCTTCACTTCAACATCTGATCCTTCAAAGTTTACGTCTTCGGAATGGGCAACAGGTTTAACTGACAGTTCCGACTCCACAGCCCCTTTGACGAAGTCTTTCAGTAGCGGTTCGATGTCTGACCACTCCACACCTTCTGTCTTGGTTATGGTCACGAAATTGCTTGCGAAGAACACGCCTTCTACAAAATTAAATTTAAAAAGCTCCCTCGCGAAGTCAGACTCCTGTGCTTTTTCTCTGGAAGGATAATCCAAACTTCCGTTGATTAAGAGCTTGTTAACCAAAAACTTCATGGTCGAAGGATTCGGTGTAGATTCGGTATATACGTTAATTGTTGCCATAGTTATATATTAATGGACAAAGATACATGAAAAGTGAAGTACGCCCGTCATCTGCACGTCAAAGCTATAGTGATACACCGGTGTAGTTGCCTGGAGTAATCGATTTGATCTCAGCTTTAACTTCATCGGGAACATTTAGTCCGTCAACAAATGTGGCAATCGTTTCCTGCGTTACCTGTGTATTTGTACGGGTCAGGTCTTTTAAGGCTTCATAAGGTTTCGGATACCCTTCCCGACGTAAGATCGTCTGGATGGCTTCCGCCACTACGGCCCAGTTGTTCTCCAGGTCGGCTTGAAGCGCAGCCTCGTTCAGAATGAGCTTGCGTAGGCCGCGGAGTGTAGATTTTATGGCTATAAGTGTATGGGCAAACGGAACGCCTATATTTCGCAATACAGTGGAATCGGTTAGATCGCGTTGTAAGCGCGATATGGGAAGTTTGGCAGCCAGGTGTTCAAAAAGTGCATTGGCGATGCCTAGATTTCCTTCAGCGTTTTCGAAATCGATAGGATTAACCTTATGCGGCATAGCCGACGAACCGATCTGTCCCGCGGTAATCTTTTGCTTAAAGTAGTCCATGGATATGTACGTCCACATGTCGCGGCATAAATCGATTAAAATGTTGTTTATGCGTTTCAGTGCGTCGCAGCTTGCAGCAAAGTTGTCGTAATGCTCTATTTGGGTAGTTGTTTGGGACCGCGATAGTCCTAATGTTTCATTCACGAACTTGTTCGCGAACGCTACCCAGTCTGTGCTGCCGTAAGCTACATGGTGGGCGTTGAAATTTCCCGTAGCCCCGCCAAACTTAGCAGAAAAGGGGATTTGTCTGAATAGCTCTATTTGCTTTTCGATACGTTCGACAAAAACCTTTACCTCCTTTCCGAGGCGGGTTGGCGACGCCGGCTGTCCGTGTGTCCTGGCGAGCATCGGCACTTCCTTCCAGGAATCAATAAGTCCTTTCAGTTCGGTGATAACTTCGTCTATCTGCGGAAAGTATACCTGGTTTATCGCTTCCTTCCACGAATAGGGTATAGCGGTGTTATTGATGTCCTGGGACGTGAGCCCGAAGTGGATGAACTCAAGCGAGTCGTGCAAACCGAGCTTCTCGAATTCGTTTTTCAAGAAATACTCGACAGCCTTAACGTCGTGGTTGGTGATTTTTTCCTTCTCTTTGATCCACTGCGCGTCCTCAATAGTGAAATTTTGGTAGATCGACCGCAGGCGCTCGTTTAAGGACCCGTCAAAGTGAGCCAGCTGTGGTATGCCGGATTCACATAATGCTATAAAGTATTCTACTTCTACCAGAACGCGGTATTTAATCAGTGCGAACTCCGAAAAAAAGTTGGCAAGCTCGTGGGTAGCGTTATAGTAACGTCCATCAATTGGGGTGACAGCGGTTAGGGGCGATAAACTCATGATCAAAGTGAAACTAATATGTTAACAAAATTTCGTGTTGCAACGGCATCTGTTTTGCCGGTAGCGTTATGGCAAAAGTAAGAAAAGTCGGTGACGTACCCTAAAAACTTTCATGATTGCACGGTAAGGAGTGTGGCGAAGTCAGAGAAAGTTACAGATGAGAACATGGTAATGATGTAAAGTCGTTGATTTGTGAAATCGTCGATCGTGAAGAGCGCTGCGTAGTGAGGTGAAGGATGCCTAAAAAAGTGCAAAAGCCGTCGTCGCGAGGAAGTACGACGACGAAGCAGTCTAATCGCTAATCATGAATCAGAAGGGACATTTTTTACCTCTCTTGACATTGTCTATCCTTCGGCAGGCTCCGGATGACAATGTCGGGCTGAGCGTGTTGAAGCCGAGTGGGCCGAACTCGTACGATGGACCCCCAAATAGTTTTCATCTGACGTCTAACTTCTGATTTCTCACATCTCACATCTCCCATCTCTTATCTTGTTTTTAACACAAACAAAAATGAAATATACTTAAAAAATGGAGTTTTTTTGGCCGAAAAACGTTTAAAAAAAAATGACCGTGGCCACTTTTTCAACTCAAGGTTCGTTTTTGCAGAATGACCGCGGTCATTTTAGAAAATGAACGTTCCATTTTTTTATTGACCATGGTCATTTTTGGGTTAAGAGCACAAAAAAAGCGGTGTCCATTTGGACACCGCCTTCATAAAGTATCTTTAAATACTGTTCGGATTATTGAACGTTGTTTAAAGAATCAGCGATAGAATCACCAGTAGATTTTACTGAATCAGCAACGTTGTTTAAAGAATCAGCAATAGAATCAGTAGAAGCTTCTACTTGATTAGCCAATGAATCAGCAGCTTGCTCAGTTTTAGTTTCTGCACCACCACATGAAGCGAAAGCGATAGTCAAAGCTAAACCTAAAAATCCGAATTTAAATAAATTTTTCATTTTTAATTGTCTATTTTAATTGAAACAAATTTGTTTATTTATCCTTTAATACCCAGGTACCGAAAAGGTAACCCAACTTTGATAAAAAAAACGAAAAAAAAGCTGAACATCTTGGTTATCACGCTTTTAATTATTTTCTTCTCCAAAGACAGGCGCAAATATAACACTGTTTTGTTGAATTGCAACAATAAAAGCATTTTTTTGTAAAATCCTTTCCGTATTAGGGTTCAAGTCCATCATTTCCGTAAGAAGGCACCTCGTCATGGCTATATATGAGGTGTTCCTGCAGGAGCACTGAATGGTCGGAGATGGTGGCACTTTTTGACCGACGAAACAAACACTTCCTTTAAAAAAATGTTACTTTTATAAATAAAGCCGTATAAAACCATGATAAAAAAGCTAAAGAATATTATCAGATTATTGAGGTCGGTCGACTTGGAGCAACTGGAGAAGGTAGCGAAAAAGGTTGATTTGGCGGCCGTGATGCAGGCTGTTTCCAAGATGGACGACGCGCAGCTGAAAGGCGTGATGAAGATGTTAACCAGCACGGGAAAGAAACGGGAAACACCGCCCGTGAACGCAGATTTTTATGAAGTAGAGGCGAAGCTTTCGCCCGAGGACAGGGCTCTTCAGCTAAAGGTACGTGACTTTTTGGAACGTGAGGTTAAGCCTATTGTGAACAAATATTGGCTACACGACGAATTCCCCTTTGAAATTATCCCGAAGCTGGCCGGGCTTAACGTCTGTGGATACGTGTACAAAGGGTACGGCTGTGCCGGCGGTTCGTCGCTTATGGACGGTATAATAGCGGCCGAATTCGGGCGGATAGATCCTTCTATCGCTACCTTTTTGGGAGTGCAAAGCGGACTGGCGATGGGGTCTATCTATATGTGCGGTTCGGAAGAACAGAAACAGGAGTGGCTGCCCAAGATGCAGCGTCTGGAGAAGATCGGGGCCTTCGGTCTCACCGAGCCGGAGGTAGGCTCGGCCACGGCGGGAGGGCTGACAACGACATGTCGCAAAGCCGAAAACGGCTGGGTGTTGAATGGTCAGAAGAAGTGGATTGGAAACTCGACCTTTTCCGATATCACAATCATCTGGGCGAGGGATGTTGACGATGGACAAGTTAAAGGTTTTATCGTTCGTAAGGAAAATCCGGGCTTTATGGTTGAAAAGATCAAAGGGAAAATGGCACTACGCATCGTACAAAATGGATTGATAACATTGACAGACTGCGTGGTGCCGGAAAGTGATCGGATGCCGTTGGCTAATAGTTTTAAAGATACGGCAAAGGTGTTGCAGATGACACGCGCAGGGGTGGCATGGATGGCCGTGGGATGTGCACGTGGTGCTTACGAGAACGCGCTGGATTATACGCTTAAACGTAAGCAGTTCGGAAAGCCGATAGCGTCGTTCCAGCTGATCCAAAATCATCTGGTCGAGATGTTATCCAATCTGACGGCCATGCAAACCCTCGTATTCCGGCTATCAGAGCTGCAGGATGAAGGCAAATTAAAAGATGAGCATGCTTCGTTGGCGAAGGTCTTCTGTACTCTTCGGACAAGGGATATTGTCTCGCGGGCAAGAGAAGTGATGGGAGGGAACGGAATCTTGTTGGAGTATAACGTGGCCCGCTTTCTTGCTGACGCGGAAGCCATCTATTCTTATGAGGGAACAAAAGAAATCAACTCGCTGATTGTAGGCCGGAGCATAACAGGGTTTAGCGCTTTCGTGTAACAGGAAACATAGAACACAAAAAAAGGAAGCCCAGATATCATCCGGGCTTCCTTTTTTATTACATATTTATTTGTTTTTCTTTTGCTGAGCGGCCTGTTGCTGGCGCATCATTTCTTCCATCTTTTGTTGGAAAGAAGACTTTTTTTGCACCTTTGGAGTCTTCTTATTTTCTTCGATTTTCGCCAGTATTTTCTCGTCATCGATGAACTGACGGATGATAACCTGGGTCAAAAATGTGAAGACCGCGGCAAGGAAATAGTAGTAATTTAATCCGGCAGGGAAGTTGTTCAGAACAAAGAAGAAAATCAGTGGCATGATATAGCCGATGTACTTCATCTGATTGTTTGCCGCTCCCGATGTCGCGTTGTTGTACCACGTTGTCAACAGGGTGGTCAAGGTCATCAGCACGCACATCAGGGAGATGTGGTTTATTCCAAATATAGCCGGGAAGGTAACCGGTGCGTCGTAGGTGGACAGGTCTTTGACCCAAAGGAAACTCTCTCCTCGCAACTCAAACAAGTTGGGGAAGAAGAAAAAGAACGCCAGCGTGAAAGGCATTTGCAGCAGCAGAGGCAAACATCCTCCCAACGGGTTGACGCCGGCTTGCTTATAAAGTTTCATCTGTTCCTGTTGGAGCAGCATCGGGTTGTCTTCTCCGACTTTTTCTTTGATCTCGTCCAATTGAGGTTTCAGCACGCGCATTTTAGCCATAGACTGGTAAGACTTATATGTCAGCGGGAAGAGAAGACCTTTTAGGAAAATGGTCAGAATTAGAATTATAATTCCGTAACTCAGGTGAAAGCCGTCTAGAAAGTCAAAAATAGGTACGGTAATAAACTTGTTGATCCATCCCATTGGCCCCCATCCCATGTTGATGATTTTCTGGAAGTCGTTGCCTTGGGCTTTTAATACCTTATACTGATTTGGCCCGAAGAAAAAGTTAAACGTGTAGTGGTTGTCTTTCTGTCCGGAGAACGCTAAATCGGCAGAGGCTTTATAGTGTTTGACAACATTTGGGCTGCTATCGAATTTTACGGCCAGCTCAGCGTTGTTTAACGGTTGGTTCGACGCAAGTACCGTGGAGAAGAAGTGCTGCTTAAAGGCGATCCAGTTAATTGTCTCGTCCAGCTTCTCGTTGTCGTCGCTTGTTTCCGAAAGGTGGTCTACGTTACCGTTTGCCTCTTTAAAGAATATTGTGGATTTTTCACGCTCGGACGTGCCGTTTAGTTCCTTCTGTAATAGGGTGGTTTCCCAGTTGAGCACAATACTGCTGGTCTTTACATCCATCAGATGTTGGAGGCCTACCGCTTTAACGTCAAGTCCTAAGTTAAAGTCGTTGCCCTTAATGGAGTACGTATACTCGAGGTATTGGTTGGCGCTATAGTTGGCGCGGAATGTCACCGATTGTGCCGATTCGCCGGACACGGAGATGTTTCCTCCCTGCGGGGCGAAATTCAGCTCGCTGGTATTGACGTTTTCGCCGTTTGCTTTGAATACGAAGCCGAACTTATTGTGGTTCTCTTCCAAAAGCATCAGCGGTTTGCCGTCGAAGTTCGTTTCGTTTTTTAGCTGAACAGATTTTACCTGTCCTCCACGCGAACTGATCTTCGCGATAAGTAATTCATTTTCGAGGGTGACAACCTGTTCTTCACCGAGGCGTGCTTCGCCGAAAGGTTTGCTTAAAATAGCTGAAGAGTCTATTGTATGCTGCGTAGCGACTTTTGCCGTATCCGATAGTGGTGGAAGCCCTTCCTTGACTCTTTTCAGCGAATCCTGCAGCCGCTGTTCTTGTTTTAGCTCCTGTTCGGAGGGTTTCATCAGGTAAAACGAACCTGCTAAAATTCCGAAGATAAGTACTAATCCAATTAGGGTATTTCTATCCATTTTTTACTGTTTAATTTTCAATATAACATTCGTTCCTGTTTAGCTTTTCTTGTTAGCCAAAGAAGCGGCTACAAAGCTAACAAAAAGCGGGTGAGGATTTGCAACTGTTGACTTTAATTCCGGATGAAATTGTCCGGCAACGAAGAACGGGTGGTTTTTGAGTTCAACGATTTCCACCAGTCCCGTGGTTGGGTTTATTCCAGAAGCAATCATACCTGCTTCTTCGTATTGCTTCAGGTAAGCATTGTTAAATTCATAACGATGTCTGTGCCTTTCTGAAATTTTTGTTTTTCCGTAGATGCTGTGTGCTTTTGTTCCTTTCTTGATTTCACAATCGTAAGCCCCAAGACGCATGGTCCCGCCCATATTTTTGATAGACTTTTGCTCCTCCATTAAGTTGATAACCGGGTGGGCCGTTTTGTCATTCATTTCAAAGCTGTTCGCATCGGTTAAACCCAGCACATTACGTCCGAACTCGATAACGGAGCACTGCATGCCCAAACAGATGCCGAAAAAGGGGATCTTGTTCTCCCGTACATATTTAATAGACGCCAGTTTTCCGTCGAGGCCCCGTTCGCCAAATCCGGGCGCTACTAAAACACCGTCCAGGTCTTTGAGTTTTTCATGTACGTTTTCTTCGTTTACGCTTTCGGCAGCTACGTACTGCACTTTAACTTTGGTTTCGTTGACAGCACCCGCATGAACAAAGGCTTCTACGATAGATTTGTAGGCATCGGGAAGCTCCACGTACTTTCCGACGAGGCCGATGGCGACTTCGTTTGTCGGATTTTTTAATTTACCGAGGAAGGTCTTCCAGCTATCTAAGTCAGGTTCGTTCTTCGTGGAAAGCTTGAGTTTGGCGAGTGCCGTTTTATCGAGCTGTTCTTTCAGCATGTTTAAGGGAACGTCGTAGATCGTTGAGGCATCTATTGATTCTACAACGGCATTGATATTCACATTACAGAACTGTGCCAGCTTTTTGCGGATCTCGTGTGTTAATTTGTGCTCGGTACGGCAAACCAGGATATCAGGCTGTATACCATATTCTAAAAGCGTTTTTACAGAGTGTTGTGTGGGTTTTGTCTTTAATTCGCCAGCAGCAGCGAGATAAGGCACAAGGGTAAGGTGGATCACAAGCGAGTCGCTGTTGCCTAACTCCCAGCGGAGTTGTCTTACCGCCTCAATGAACGGAAGCGACTCGATATCCCCGACCGTTCCCCCTAATTCGGTTATAACAATATCGTATTCACCCGTCTGTCCAAGGAGCTGCATACGACGTTTGATTTCGTCTGTTATGTGCGGGACTACCTGTACCGTTTTCCCGAGGTAGGCACCGGCCCGTTCCTGTTCGATGACATGCTGGTAGATACGCCCCGTTGTTACATTATTTGCTTGAGATGTCGGAACGTTCAGAAAGCGTTCATAGTGGCCGAGGTCCAGGTCAGTTTCCGCACCATCTTCTGTAACGTAACATTCTCCATGTTCGTATGGGTTGAGGGTTCCCGGATCAATATTAATATAGGGGTCGAACTTTTGAATGGTCACTTTAAAACCGCGAGCCTGGAGGAGTTTGGCAAGAGATGCTGCAATAATGCCTTTTCCTAACGACGAGGTAACGCCGCCCGTAACGAAGATATATTTACTCATAGCAATAATGGAATTTCAACTATTTTGAACCCAAAAAAAGGTTCTAAATCTGCTTTATGTACGGGATACAAAGATATGATTTTTTCGAGACTAACCGAAATTAAAAAACTTTCTTCGGTGTCTGCCGGGCGTTTTTGTTACTTCCGATCTCCGTCGCTCGGGGAAGCGCGGCGCCCGGATGGTAACCGCGCGTGGCAATGCATTTGTTGAGAGCCTTTGGCAGTGCGCCAAAGGCTCATTTAATACTTATCTTATCGATCGTAATAAATCGATCGTTGGCTGATCGAAATCAGTTTCTCCAAAGAGGGAAATGCCGGCCGCACCGTTGTTTTTGGCGAGGATGATGCCTTGCTTCAGCTCGTCAATAGAACGGAAATCAGGGATATATAATCCGGCATATAACGGGAATTTTCCGTTCAGCGTCTGCACACCTTCGGCCACCGCCGTACCGATCCAATGGATGGGCTCCTTGTAGAACCCGTGGTAAATCATGGGAAACACGGCCGACAGGTTCCAATTCGCCCAATCCTGGCGCACAATCCGTTTGGCGAGATCAGGCGTCGGGAAGACGGCTGCGGTCACGGGCTTCTTGTAGTCTTCCGCTGCGGCGCAGATACGGTTGACAATCTTATTAATCTGTCGATACCGGAAGGAGCGCCATGATAGACTCTGTTCGGGCCGCTCAACCTTGTCGATGTCAATGCCGGTTTCCTTCAGGAATGCGGCTTTACTGTATGTGCTATAGCAAAAATCATAGTCAGGAAGTTCTGTAGACTGATCCAGGTTGTAGTTTTCCCACAGATTTACGGGAAGAACAACATCTGGGTAGCGGATGTAGTCCAAATGTAAGCCGTCTATATCTTCTTTCTCCAGCTGTTCTCGCGCTTTTTCCTCCAGATAGGCAGGAACATCGGGGTGGGATGGACACAAAAACCGGTAATAACCTACGTACGGTGGGTTGGTGGCACATGACTTTCCCGACCTGCTGACGGCATAGTATTCGGGGTGTTGAGATAAGAGCTCTTTTTCGCCCCGGTTCATTGTCCACATCCAGCGGTGTGTCTCAAGGCCCTGCTCTTTGGCTAACTGAAAATGCTTCTTGCTGTAGCTTTCAAAGAAGATGCCACGGACGCCGGCCTCCCGATAACTTTTATAACGGGTCTTCAATTGAAGTTCTGTTTCCTGTTCTCCCGGCCTTGTCCACAGCCAAAAATCGAATGTAAAGGGAAGTTTGGTGTTTTCGGCTTTTGCTGAAACCCCGCTCCATTGTAGTACGGCCAGTCCCAGCCCTGCGTGCTTGATAAAGTTTCTTCTAGTAGTCATAGTTTATGTGGTAATTTCCATAGCTATCAATGGTAACAGTGGTATTCGACGCGTCGTCTTTAACTCTCAATAAATAAAAGGATTTAGCAGGGTTTAACGTGATGGAATGTGCGGTCTTTTTGAGGCCACCGGCGACCAGGTCGGTATACGCAGGTAAGGTTGTCAGCCGATCGGTGTATTTTCCGTGCTGCTTTTTGTGGATCTGCTGTAGATGGAAAATGTTCCATACCGTTTTTTCGAGGTCGGCTGTCGCCGGTAAGAGAGAAGGGTTGGTATTCTCGGTAAAACGGGGATAACCCCAGCGTTCGGGGTGATGCATGTTGATGACGCCGATAGGAGACCATACCCAGTTGTCTTCTGGAACAAGCCGGCCGTTTGCCTTCTTCCGTTGGTAGGAGTTTTTCACGATGTCATGCTGCCATTGAACCCTTGAGAAATTAATCCTCCAGAATACATCTTGTTTCGGAGGCATTTTCTTGCCGAACGTGGTTAAAGAACTGAACGGGATGGCCATCTCTATGGCCCAATATTGGTCCACATCGGCGGGATTGTTGTTCGTTCCTTCAACATGAACGGCACTTCGTAGCCCCTTGACATCCCAGTGCATAATCGCTTCGCCGCCGAGGCGATACGTCTTTGGCATCATGAGATCCATAACCGTATTCAGGGTGTTGATCTCAATCTCAAAGTAGAATGGATGCTGATCGAAAGGCTTAATGAATATTTCGAAGTCGTTGTTGTGGTAGATGATGGTGTCGCGCTGGCGCAGGTTTCCCCATACGTGCGGCTCCTCCAGCTGGGCGTAGATGTAAAGGTTATCGTCGTCCCACAGCATCTTGGCTTTGGTGTTGTGTCTGGGGACCGGCCTCGTCGGCCCCTCGATATCAATAAAGTCGGTTGTCCACGATGCTGTGCTCCATGCCTCTTCGTCTGCTTTTCCGTCAATGTGAATGGATGTGCGGGCTTTTAATGCGTTATATACGGCCGGCGTTGTCTGCATATTCTTTATCTGCTCGACGTTGAGCTGTCCTTGTGCTTCGCTTGGAAGGTGTAGAATAATAGCTGCTGTTAAGGATATTAATATGTGCTTCATGTTTGGGGTTAAAATACATAATTAAAGGCGGAGAAAGCGATTGTAACATAAATTTTGTAAGGTCTTCGGCGGAAGAGACAGAAGGAGGGGGGGTAAAAAAAAAGCTTCCACAAATGTGAAAGCTTTTTTTATGTCTTGAAGAACGAGCTGATTAAACGCGTCTACTTTTAATACGAGCGGCTTTACCGGTAAGGCCACGTAGGTAGAATAATTTAGCGCGACGCACTTTACCGTAGCTGTTTACTTCTATCTTTTGAATGTTTGGTGAATTTACAGGGAAAATACGTTCAACACCCACACCGTTGGAAATTTTACGAACGGTAAAAGTAGCGTTAGCACCTTCGCTGTTTAATTGGATCACTACACCCTGGTACACCTGAACACGCTCTTTATTTCCTTCGCGAATTTTATAATGAACGCTGATGGTATCTCCGGCTTTGAAAGCGGGAATTTCATTTTTTACTACCGCTTGTTCTTCTACAAATTTTACTAAATCCATGATTTCGAGTAATTATTAACGATTTATATCCTGTAAAAATCGGACTGCAATATTACAGCTTTTTTCTTAAATAAAAAAATACTTTAAAAGAATTTTCGCCACTCTTTTACAAGTGCGTGCAAAGGTACGAAAAAAAAATCAGCCGTACCATGGTTTCTTTTTAATTTTTTATTTTCTTCTGACGGGTTGACGTCCGTCTGTTGTTAAAATTATCTATCACGCTTTGAGCTCGTTAGCGAAATATTCGTGTATAGCTCTTGACGGAGACAAAATATGCCGTATATTTGTGCCACACAAAACAAAGGTGATACCTTTTCGGGGTGTAGCGTAGCCCGGTATCGCGCCACATTTGGGATGTGGAGGTCGTAGGTTCGAATCCTGCCACCCCGACAAAAAAGCTCGACGAAAGTCGGGCTTTTTTCGTTTCGGGGCAGGATGAGAACCGTGGGTTCGATTCGCGGCCATGCCGAAATTTTTTTGCTGGGGTAGTGTTTTTTTTAAGCATACAATTTCATCCTCCGATGTAGGAAAAGGTTGTGTCCCTTGCTTCCCCTAGATGCTTCTAACAGCTTTTAATTTAGCATTGAAAGATTCTGTTGAGGCATTTGTACGTCTATTGTCGATGTAATGCGGAATATTTTGGTCGGCTGTATATCTGGTTACATTCTTAAAAGATGTTATACCGCATTCTCAACAGTTGTGCCATAGGGTCAGTTTGGTAAAAGCTACTTTCTTGTCTTTGCATTTATTGAAGATATCGCCAAGGGTTATTCCCAGGTCATGTGCCTTTTTTAGGAGAGGAAACCGTAGAAATAAGAGTTCTGCCCGGTGTTTCTGACTCTCCGTCCATCTTGTGGGATGCTTGAATAGCAGGTATCTTGACCTTGCCAGCAGCTGTTTGAGGGTATCACCATTGGGCAGTACTTCAGGATCATAAGGAACACCGTTTTTACGTGCCCGGGCAATCTTTTTACTTTCTTCATCCAGCACCTGCCAGCGGTATCTGATACGTAGTTCCTGAACAGCATCATAAGCAAGCTTCTGTACATGAAACCGGTCAATAACCCGTCTGGCATTCCTGAAACACCTACGGATAGCCTTTGCCATATTGGGAGCCATATCCATCGTTACTTCCTTAACTTTGTTTCTTAGCCTGAGCGGAATACGTTCTAATACAGCGATAATATCTTCTGCCCTTGTTCCTTTAATGGCAGCTACAATGGTTCCCTTTTTGCCCTTGCAGGCTTTGCTGCTTACGATGGTGTAGAGTTCGCCATTGCTAAAACTGGTTTCATCGATACCCAGCTGCGGGGATATATTGTTAGGGAATACAGTCCAGTACTCCGCATGAGGTTTCTGGTCCCAGTCATGAAAGTCGCTCAGGTGATTCTTATACTGATCCTGGAGCTGTTTGCCATCCAGCTGGAACAGAAGCCCCAAAAGATGGGCACTGATCGGATAGTTATCCAAATATCCCCTTTAAAAAAAGCCCGAATTCCGTAGTCATTCGAGCACCTTCACGCACCAGGTTCCAATCCCGGGTAATGATCTTCTGTGTATCCAGCACCGTCCAACGCCTGCGTCTAATATGAAGTGTAACTTTCTGACCCCGAATGGGAAAGTCTTTAATCTCTGAAACAGGCATGAAACCCTTGGATTCCAGTTTACTGTTTTCATAACCTGAAGGAACAATATTTTTTTCGTCCAGGTGGATATGGAGTTCTTTATCCTGTTGGACAACTTCCATGATATCGAAATAATCTAACAGCCCTTCGGGCATTAATAAGGCCAATAGTCTTCGCTCAGCGTCTTGCAAGGTAATATATTTTAAGACTGCTAAACTAAGAATTTATTTATATCCCCCCAAGAATTCTGCTTGATCCGAGTTTGGGTCCTGTGGGGCTAAAGCAATCCTGCCACCCCGACAGCACGCGCTTAGAAAAGAAACTTTGCGTGCTTCTTTGCGAGACTGGTCAATGGCGGTGTCGCAGAGATAAAAGAAGAAGTTTCGCTAGATCCACAGGATACTCTGAGCAGGTAGGGATAGAGCGGTAAGGTCAACAATCACATTTATTACCGATGCATAACTTTAACGTTTGACGAACCAAGGCCCGTTGCTTTCTGATTGATTCATATATTTAATATATCAAATTAACATTTGTAATAATAATGGTGGATTGGAGTCGAGGTGTCTTTGGTTTGGATTATTGATACCCAGATATTAACAAAGTCTTCTTGTATTTTAACATTTTTTATTTTTTTATCAAAATATAATGTTATTTCGTTATCTTTCGAATAATTAGCGAAATAACGGTATTGTCGGCAATTCAAACCATT
The DNA here is from genome assembly GCF_008124885.1 of Sphingobacterium allocomposti. Classification (GTDB taxonomy): domain Bacteria; phylum Bacteroidota; class Bacteroidia; order Sphingobacteriales; family Sphingobacteriaceae; genus Sphingobacterium; species Sphingobacterium allocomposti. The sequence goes on along the minus strand of NZ_VNHX01000006.1, from coordinate 109,846 downwards.
TTTAGCTACCTACTAACAAAAAATTAAAGTTATGAAAAAGAAATTGAAATTATTCACTTTTGCTATCGCAGTAGCGGCTGCTGTGGTAGTCTCCATCGACGGTTCAATGAGTTTTTTTTCAACTGCATATGGGCAATCAAATCCCAAAACTTGGACTGCAGTTGGAGTTACCTGCTACGATGGTGATGGCAGAGCCTATGCAATCGCTGTAGGGTGTTTTGAAGGAACATTAACGAGTTGTACTCCAATAAATTGTCCACCTCCAAAACCGCCGACACCACCGAACCCACCGCATTAAAATTTAGCCGGACAAAAGTTCGGGGCGCCGGCTTGATTATGATATAGTATTGTTGAAGCTGGAAGGGTCCGGTTGATCATGATATAAATCGCTTGCCGTTTTTTCTTTAAGAATTTGTAATTTTTTACACTTTGTTATCTTCATTTGAACGGTTAAACCTCGGACAATATAATCTTGAATTTACATTTTTTTAAAAACAGTATATTATTCACTATGTTTCGAATAGTTATCTAAAAGTTATTATTGCCGACAATTCCAATACTATTTTGGCTACCCTAATTAACAATTCAAATTTATGAAGAAGAAACTAAAATTACTCGCATTTGCCACTGGAACAGTAGTTGCTGCGATGGCATCCCTTAACGGATCAACCAGTATTTTTTCAAACGTATATGGACAATCAGGCTCTCAAACTTGGAAAGCCGAACAGGTTGATTGTTATGATGGTACGGGTAAAATCGTCGGAACTGCCGTAGGTTGTTTTAATGGGCTTTTACCTTTTTGCACTCCACAAAATTGCCCACCTCCGAAACCACCGACGCCACCAAATCCGCCCCATTAGAGAATCTGGCCGGTCGACCATGCGGTTCGGCTGGCTTTTCCAAAGATAAGGCAATGTAGAAACATATTTAATGCTTGATTTGACTGCTATCCGAATCGGTACCACTGTCCGGTACTTCTCGAATTTTACTAAATAAAATTGAACATGATTGATGTTTTATTAGCAATTTATACATTGATATCTGCGAATGGATTTTGATGGATGAATAATATATATATGTTTTGCTATAATATGCTTTTAGTCAAGTTGTTATCAGTGTATTTTTATATTCGACTGCTTAATAAGACCTTGTGTTCTCGACAATTCAACTCTATTTAAATTATCTTATTATTTTAAAATTTCCTAAAAATTTAGATTGACTCGATGAATAAAATTTTTGTACTTATATGCGCGTTGTTTACATTGTCCTGTTCGAATAAACCGGTAGCTAATGAAGACAAGGAGGTTTATACCATTAATCTAGATAATGGAAAATCAAACAGATCCATTGCACAAAAAGTGGGTGTTACAAACATTCTCAGATTAAACTGCTCGGATAGTGTATCCCTATCCAATTCTAACTATATCAAACGGATATATCATGTAAAGGGGCGTAATTATATTTTTGATTCGAAATTTATGGCTATAAACGTATTTGACACTATTGGAAATTACGTTGGCCAGATAGGGTCGCTCGGAACAGGATATGGCCAATTTAGCAATCTCCAGGATGTGCAATATGACAAAAGAAGTAACACGCTAGTAGCTCTTTGTAACTCTCCGAGAAAGATAATAGAATTCAGTCCAACAGGAAAAGTCCTAAAAGAAATGCCGATAAGTTTTTTTGCATCGAACTTTACAATAAACGAGTCTAATTCGTTTTACTTCTTCCGTAACCAAAATTTCGGCGAAAAGGAGAATCCTACGAATTTAGTGCGAACAGATAATAAATATAAGATAAAAAGTGACTTTTTTGAAATTAGAAATGGTCTTAATATGGCAGTAGGTTTTGCCGGCGCTGTATTTGGTAACGGGACGGAAGTCTTCTACAATCCGCCATTCGAGCGAACGATATACGAAATTCGAGACGATCAAGGCTATGCACAGTTTAAAGTTAACTTCGGATCCTTGCATAATATAGATTATTTTACGCCCGATTCGGCTATGTTGTATTTGATTAATAAAAGTATAATTACCAATAATTTACTTTGGATCAACGATTTTTTGCTTTTCAATTACACCCGAGAGGGTCAAAAAAAGTTGGCGATTTTTGATAAAAAGATTAAAATTACGTACTCGAGTGAAGCACAGGACCCACTTGATAATCTTTTTAACGAAAGTGTCTTTTTTGACGGAAATCGCTTAGCTCTACTAATCACCCCGAGTTATAAATATAGAATTTCGGACCTTCAAAAAAAAGAGTTAGAAAAAAGATTTCCATTACTCTATGACGAGTTATCTAGAACCGACAGCTGCGATTTTCCACTAATTGCGTATTTATCTATTAACCGATAAATAAATAAAATACATCATCTATTTATTCTATGAAATACTTTTTATATCTCATTATAGCAATAAGCTTAGGGATAATAATTTATGGTTTTGTTAAAAAGTCGTTTAACAAAAAGAATCCTAAAGTAATGGAATACAGCTTATCTAAAAGGCTTATTACAGTGGGAGAACATAAGCAAAATGTCCCAGTGAATGCTGAGTTTTTGCTAAAAAATTTAGGCGAAACTCCAATAGAAATCCGGGCGGTACATCCGGATTGCCATTGTACTACATATCACGTTTCCAATAAAAGTATTAATCCGGGAGACACGAGTGTGATATCACTAGAATACAATGCCCGGATACCTGGAGTCTTTCAGGCCTCGGCGACACTCGATTTGCATGGGGAGAATGATAGGCAAGAACTGCTTGTTTTCAGAGGAACAATAATAAGCGATTGATTAAATCATACTTAAAACGACTACGACATGATCAGAAATAGAAGATTCCTATTAATACTACTTTATAGCTTTTTCTTTATTATTCTTCGATCTCAAACCGCTAACGAAACAATACGGATTGATCCCGATAATGCGCTGGGCGCTACAGTCTCAGATTTTTTTGACCACGTTGATATCATTCCCTTGGAAACCACAAAAGAGAGTGTGTTCGGAAGAGTTTATCAGCTAAAGGTAATTGATAATCGGCTTATAATAGGAGATAACGAAACACTTGCTCTTCTAATTTTTTCAAGCGACGGAAAATTTATAAAAAAGCTGAAGCTGCAAAAAGATTTTACAATCGACCGAAAAAACAAAGAGATTGCCGTATTAGATGGAGACAACAAAATCAGTTACTACGATCTCAATGGTAAATTGTTGCGTTCGAAAAAACTCGAAGGTGAATTTACTGCGCTTTTTAGCTTTAATAATGGAGGATTCGCATTAAGTTCTCCCAGGCCATCACAACCTGCCAGATTACAGGGCATTAAACATGATGTATTTTTAGTTGACAATTCGCTAAAACGCGTGGGCTCCCTTTTTCCTTACGATGCAACATTCGGAATTATGGATTATAATCAGTACTACGACATGTTTAACGATCAGGGGAACGGGACCACCATTTACTCCTTACCTTATCGCTATACTGCATTTGAAATTGATGAAACTGGAATAAGTAGAACATATAAATTCATATTTCCGGAGAAATACTCGCTTCCTAAAGATTTTGATAACGACAGTATCTTTTTTAACAAGCGCAAGGATTATATATTTAACCCGAAAAGTGATCAGGACTATTATAGGTTCAGAGGCTTAAATCCATTCTATCGGCATCAAAATTTGCTCTTTTTTAACACCAATTCTGTATACCTGACATACAATAATGATCTCGTATACGATCTATCCTCCAGGAATATTTTCTCTTTAAACAGAATTGTTGGCGACAGCACATCGTTCTATCTTCCGATACTACATGCCCAATCACAGCAATCGTTAAGAGCAATTGACGAAAACAGTATATATACCACTATGCCGGCAGGGGCATTGTTACAGCTGAAAAAGGAGATCGATCTTTCGGGTAAATCACCAACTCGTCTGTTCAAGATTACTGAAATGGTTAAATCTACGGACAACCCCATTATAATCCGATCGAGATTCAAAACAAATGATAAATAAAGTTGCTGTCATTTTCTTGCTGCTTATCGCCGTGTATTCCGTTTCCGCTCAGGTCAATACGCTTCGTAATGGCTTGGTAGAAGGGCAAATCAAAGATACAGTCCTCAATCGTGTATTGCCAACAGCGACAGTTTCGGTTTATTCAGAATCGGAATATAAACTATTGGGTTATACATTGACAGATCGAGAAGGTGTTTTTAAGATAGCAGATCTCCCTGCTGAGCAGGCTTTAAAATTGGTCGTCAGTTATCTAGGCTACACGCAGCTTCAACGTAGCTTTACGCTACGTGATGGTGAAAAGCTAAAGTTGGGACTATTAAATATGCAGATACAGCCGAATATGTTGGAGGAAATAGAGATCACTGCTGTGCCACCTGTTCGAATGAATGGCGATACGTTAGAGTTCAATGCGAGTGCTTTTCACCTTGATCCAAATGCAGTAGCTGAAGATTTGTTAAAGAAGTTACCGGGCGTAGTTGTTTGGGGAGACGGGATGATCACCGTAAATGGCAGAGAAATAGATGCCCTCCTGGTAAACGGAAAGCCTTTCTTCGGCGGCCACAGCAAAATAGCCACGCAAAACATTGCCAAAAACGCTATCGAAAAAGTTCAGGTGTACAAAAAAAACTTGATGGCAAATGCAATAGACTCAACAACGGCAGTGAATCTCGTTTTGAAGGAGCCGAACGCCATTGGATACTTCGGAAAAGGAAGTATCGGAGCCGGATTTACGAATAGGCATGACCTCACGGCAAATCTAAACGCATTTTCTGCTGTCAATCAGTTTTCGGGAATCATTGGCTCAAATAACATCAACAAGGAAAGCAACGATATCGGGGTTCTGATTAGGAACAACACTTTTAAAGGCAGTAACCTGCAAAGCGAGTACGAAACTGATTTTTCGAAAATGGGTGACATACGATCCAGGAAAGCAGGTTTTTTTGCGGAACATTTTCTTAGGTCCGATTTATCGAATCAGAACATGAATAAAATCAAGATCGATTACTTACGTAACATAGTGGATTTGGATCTACGAAGAGATATTGATGCTATAACGGCAATTAACGAAGATGAAGATCAGCGACGGAAATCCGCCGATCAAACGGAAACCAATCAAAAAGCACATCTCACCAATGGAAGCTATTTCAATAAAATCGGGAATTTCTCGATTGATTTAACTGCAAAAATAGCAATAGAGAGAGATAACAGCCAAACAAACTTAATTGATTCCGTCATGAGCACCGCATCTGGTCTGCTTAGTTCACGGAGGCAAGGGAAAAATATTGAGACAGATAGAAAACTATTGGACTTGAACTTTTCGGTAGGCCATGACAAAGATCAGGATAGGAGCTTTTTGATCCCCGGAGACTGGAAAATAGATTACGGACTTAAGACTGTTGATAAGTCAGAATCCAGTCGGAACGTTCTTGATTTTACGGCTGTTAGTCAGTCATTCCGTCAAGACTTTGATCGCTTATCAGACTATCGGCATCGTGCGATAGAACATCGGTTCGCTGGCCGATATGGTAATCTTTTAAAAAGCATCTTACGGCGGCAGATCTACAACAATAGTATTGAACTCGTAGGCGATCTTACCCTTGGAGATAGAAGAATTTCTAATATAGTTGCCGACATTTCCGGAGGTGGCCTATTGGCAGATAATAATAATCTTTCGTACGATCGGAAGGAGGATTATGTCGATTTACAGGGGGGGATTGTATGGACGTACAGTGGAAGGAAACAGCTTTCGGGGAGGTTTAGCACGAGAAATACGCTATCCATCGACGTACGTAATCAGATATTTTCTTTAAATAACACGTCTAACAGATCCTTTCAAAATTTGTCACTAAATTATAGCCGTATTTTGCCTAAGATATCTTATTCCATCACGCACCACAAAGATAGACGGTTCCAAAACTCCTTTAAAGCTGACTTGCTTTCAAAATTCAATTATCCGGAGATCGAAAATCTTGTTCCTATTGTCGATAGTGCGTTGGTGTTTGATGTCAATTTGGGAAACAGAAGTCTTAAACCAAGTAACAACCGTGAGCTTCATCTATCGTTTACACACAGAAGATTAAAGACAAATGCCTTCGTTTATTCCCTATACCTAAAGTTATCCGATATTATTGACCCGCTGGGATTCTTCACCTCTATTGACTCCACAGGAAAATCAAGTTACTATATGGATAACTTTGACCGAAGTCATGTTTTGGATTTCGGATACGAAACCAGCCAATCTTATAAATTTGACAACGATCAGTTACAAATTAGGAGTAGCGGCAATCTCAATTATTCCTCATTACCCAACCGATTAAGGTTGCCGGATCAAAGTGTTTTCATGAACACGACCCAAAGCGTCCGTTTGCGCGTTAATGCAGATCTATATTACAGCTTTCATGAAATAGTAGAGGCCAGTATAAAGTATGCATTTTTACAGAACAGGATAACCCACGAGGCTTCTCGTACCACGCTTACCAACCGCTCTCATAAAATCGGTGCAGCTGCGCTAGTGAAATGTGGGAAGAAATGGGTGGCAGGGGTAGAAGCCACCCATAATAGCGTTACTTTTTGGGACATGCCGAGCTCATTCAATATCGTAAATTTAAAACTCTCCAAACGATTTCTTAAACAGGATAATTTAGAACTGACCCTATCGGGAAGTGACATTTTCAATCAAAATCAACGATTATTTTTTGAAAACACGTTGTATACAAATAGCCAGGAAAGGCAAAATATGCTACGGCGGTACTACTTGTTATCGGTGGCCTACTACCCGAGAAAATTTACTAAGTAACTTCCCCTGATTTGAGTTGCCTGGCCTTATTTCATTTTGCTGGCTTTATTCATCAATTACCTAAGTGTTTTATAAGAGTTTGTTTTCGGGATTGATAGCGAGGCGAATTTTGTTTTGGGCTTAATCGCTGACAAATAAGCGGAGTCTTTTTGTTCCCTATATTCGTTAAAAACTATCCCGAAGCTAAACATGTTCAAAAATGCCAGTTTATGGCGTTCTATCTTCTTTTAAAACTGCTTAAGGGGAGAAGTACACTTGCCACTGCTGTTCGTCCCCTGAGTCTGTAACTTCTGTTAAACGTCATGTTTGGAGCTATCATGATAGAGCTATTCTCACGTTCGTCCAAAATATTATTTAATGCAAGCTCGTATTCCATGGAAACAGGCCTTTTGGAAACGACGCGGATAGAAGCATTTAAAAAATTTAAATTTACTTTCGATACATCGTTTTTCAACCTGAAGGTGTTTCCCTGAATCGACCAAAATATATTGTTTCTGATATGAAAGGTCACTTGGCCGGCGTGACGTTGTATCTGTGTTTTTTCGTCAGCGGATAAAACCTCAGCAGTTTCTCCTTTCATCCAGTTTAGTGAACCTGTATAGTTCCAGTGCAAAAAGGTTCCCAGCTTGCCCTGCAGGATAGGTGAGAGGCTCATGTTGTTAACCTTGAAAGGAAGCATTTCGTCGTTTATGATCCGCTCGGAATGATTCGTCCTGTGGCTGATCTGTATAGAGGAGGTTCCATTTAAAAAACCTAAAAATTTACTTGCCGACAATTTCAGGTCCCGCGTTTCTAATTTGTTATCCTCTTCGATAAAGAGACTTCTGGTATTATTCTCTTCAATTTCCAGTTTATGGGTAAGATTCAATCTTGCGGTGCTGTAGCTATAGTGGATATTCAGGAACAGCATCTTCTCGACGAAATCTAAACCATAGCCTAACTGGTAATCGTGTTTTAAGGTATATGGAATGACGGGTATTCCGCGGCTTAATGTGCGAAAATCAGACATTATTACGTTTGAGTAGATGTCGTCGATCCGTCCGAACAGTTGTTCTCTGGAAAACTCCAATTTCAAATGTTGTTTTCTCGAGATGATGTATCGGAGGTTGGCCGCAGGTGTAAAAAGGAGGTACGACCGTGTATCAGCTTTTTTTTCGGTATCATCCCGTACGTAGATGTGCTGGATGCCGACAGGAACCCGAACGTTAAACCGGATCGCCTTGCGGTTCCATTGTAACTGCGTATGGAAGTTGCCCTTTATCTCGTTCCAATGACTGTTGTTTAGTATTTCCAGGGAGCCTTCCGCGGCATCAACTGATCGTAAGTTCGAGTTAAGTTTACTGACGTTTAAGCCGCCCTCTACCCCATACGTGTGATACAGGTTCCGCCATCTTGATCCTGTAAAGTCTGCTAAAAGAGAGGATGAAAATTCTTGTTTCCTCACTGCTTGCCTGGCCTGCTCGAATAGGCCAAATATCTCTAATACGTTGAGTGTACTATCTGAAAGATAGTGTTGGATTTCCGGCGAATCCGAAAAGGAATTGAGCCATCTAAAATTCCAGACGTTTTTGTTTTTTGTGTTTGGGATAAACTGGGTGCTATTACGTAGGCTGAAAGACCGCTGTTGTAACTGTTCTTGTATTGTAAATGAGTTCGACGATAACTGGTCTGAAGTTCGGTGGTTTTTTAACGAGGCGAAGAGCTCATTGCTTAGGTAAAGAGCCTCCGTGTTCTTTGTTAAGTTGGCCGAAAAGTCCGTCTGAAGTGGTTTGAAAGTAATATCTGTGCTTTCGGTGTTTGTTACCTCGTCGTCGATCAAGACATATTTTTGCAGCGCAAACGTATTCATGATCTTTCTATCTAAATAGGCTCCTCCGTTGACTTTTAAATTCCAGTTACCTTTTGTTTTGAATAGCAGATTGGAAGATATCCCTGTGCTGTTGTTTCGGTTGAAATTGCCTGTAGGCTCGTTTGGCACATCTGTCATACCGGTTTTAAGAATAGGGAGGGACTGATTTTCTTTGCTCCTTATAACCAAATCCCTGACTGCGAGCTCAACATCTTCTTCAAGACTTGTCGTTTTGACGTCATTTAACATTTTGAATCCTTTATTCAGATAGATGTTGCTCAGATGGACGTGATATTGCCCCGGTATTCCGCCTCCTGCTTTGACTTCGCCGAGTAGTTTTGCCTTTGCAGTTTCCTTTATGCTTAGATTAATCGCTACATCATTTGAATTTAGTTTATCTTTTAATGCCCGTATCTCCTGATGATTTTTATAGACCTCGACTGTCGTCACCAGATCGTGGGGGATGGTTTTTGCACCTATCCCATACCTGTTTCCCAACAGATCGTCCCCGTCAATATAAAATTTTGAAATCGTTTGTCCGTTATAAGAGATCGCCCCGTTGTCGTCTACATGAAAGCCTGGCATTTTCCGCAGCACTTCGCCGATGCTTCTGTCTGACGAATCTGCAAAATTTTGTACTTGATAGATTATTGTGTCCCGGTTTTGACGCATAATGGGAGGCTTGCCGATCTGCACTGCTTCTAGCAGATTTTGCTTTGGGTGTAAAGTCACGGTTAAATCGCTTTCTAAACGAAATGGAATCTGTAGTCGCACATAAGATACGTGATTAATCTCTATGGTAGCGTTCGCGTTACGTAGGTTTTCGGCGTATTTTAAAATGAAATGGCCGTCTCCTCCTGTAGATGCGAAGGCGATAATTTTTTCCTTTGTTTTTAAGAAGACGTTCGCATTGGCGATGCCCATGCCTTCCTCATTTACGACACGACCGTTTATGTTCGATTGTGCGATTGTATATGAAATTTGGCAAATGGAGATCAGCCAGATTAGTACTTTTTTTGGCATCTGATGTTATCTGCTGTTTTGATCGGCCGTTAAATCGATTGGATTTGATATGACGGCCGACCAGGAGTAAGGGTTGGATACGCCGTAGTCTAATGTTCCGCCGAGTTCATGCATGGCATGAATTTGCGTTATCTGAAAGCTTCGGATATCCTTTCTCGCAGTTTGTTTCAATTTAAGTAAGTCCTTTTCGCTGGCTAGCTTCGTTGCCCGGAACCCGTTGGTCAGTTGGATCACTTTGTATTCGGCCATTCTTTCAAAAACCGGGTTGTTTGTCGCGGCCTCTTCAAGGGCCTGTAGTGTAAATTGGACTTCTCCTTTGTCGTCAGATGCCGAAACGATCAGACCGGGTAGACCTCTCAATAGCCATGGGCCGGTAGGAAATGCTATTTCGGGAGTGAACCAAACTTGCCAGGTCCGTCCTAAATAGTTTAATGAGGCTTTATAGCAGTTCAGGCCTAAAATCTGTTTTTGCTCTGTTGAAATTGTCCAGTGAGGTGCCGTGATTGTTTTAGGGTAATAGAAATGCCGTGCCAGATAGGTGTTGATTAAAATGTCGTTCGTGGCATAATCGGTTAATATCTCTTCCGGCGTGATAATTTTCGCAGCCTTAATTTTAACGTGTTCTTCGCCCTGTGCCAATTGTTGCTTGACGTAGTCGTCTATAGCGACGTGCTCTAATAGCTTGTCATAGCTGAAGTACAGGGCGTGCTTCTCTCCGAAAAGTAAAGCCATTTTTTCTAGTTTCACGTTTTTCGTTGTTGTATCTTTAATATGGGCATATTCATAGTAAGCCCGATACAGCGGTTTTTCCTTTACTATGGCTAAATCTTCCTGTGCGGAAATCTGTGTAGTGAAAAAGAGGAGGGCGATGAATGAAAAAACAGTACGGTTGAGCATAGCTAATTAATTTTGGATGGGTTTTACATATACATCGTTGTTGACAATTTTTTTCATGGAACTGGGAGACGGCAACCTCATGTTTTTGTTTATGAAACAGGTTCCCTGCTCGGCGGTGCGCAAGGTATCCAATCCCGGAATAAGAATAGAAGTCCTTTTCTAAGAGGGTCTCGTAATCTTTTCTGTTCTATTTATAAGCTTCCGGCCCCGCTAGCTTTTTTGTCCCAAGAATTCGTACCGGTTCATGGTAAATAGCAGCAATGTTCCTCGAACAGCTGCTAGGAGAATCTTTGATTTTTTCATGTTTTAAGTCTATACCTCAAATATATGTGAAATTAAAATAACTTGACGATTGAAACTTATTTTTGCATTTAATCTGTTTTAAGTTTTTGATTTTCAGATTGCTGTTTTGATTTTATTCGTCCTGTGTGCGGTGGTGAAACACAATTGTGTATCACTTATTGTGTTTTTAGTGAGTTTAAATTCTTCTTTTGAACTTGTGAAATGGCGTTTATATCTTTTAAATAGCATTGTTTTTGATTATTCGACCTTTAATCATATCATTTTTAATTGAAAAAATATTAGTTTATTTTTCGCCTGTTGCTGCGAAAGTCCCACCCGTTTATGTCCGGCGGAGCGTTGTTGAAAAAGCGTACCGTGCGGTCGGCGAACTTAAAAATATTGTTAAAGCCGCTACTCAGGCTATGATCCATGAAACGTTCTTAAAAAATGATGGGCGTCTAAAACATTTTGATCGTTTTTCTATTTTTTATTTACGTTGATGGATAAAATTATATGCTCCTAAAAAGTAAGATCTCGATATGGGACTTTGTCAAAACGATAAAGTCTGATTTAATTGCGATTACTGTTTTCAGTATAGCGGTAGGTCTGATCGCAAAGGGACACTACCTGGAATCGCTGGTTATCCCGTTGGGGCTTATTGCCATTGTGGGAACCGCCATCTCGCTGTTGCTGGCGTTTAGGACCGGGCAGTCTTACGATCGCTGGTGGGAAGCCCGGATTATATGGGGCGCTATAGTAAACGATTCAAGAACTTTACTTCGGCAACTAAAGGAATTTCTTCCTGAAACGTGCTTGGCGGATATCCGCCGGTTTGCCGAGCGTCAGATCATATGGAACTACGCGCTCAGTGAGTCCCTGCGCGGAACGGCATTTTCGGATCGGGTAACAGCGTATATACACGAACACCAGATACAGGACTACAACGTGCCAAACGCGCTACTGGGGCTGCATGGGACACATCTTCGGGAGCTCGCCGAAGGCGGAAAAATAAGCGAATTCCGTCAGGTGCAGATAGATTCGACGTTGAGCCGCCTTTGCGATTCAATGGGAAAGTGTGAACGCATTAAAAACACCGTGTTCCCCGTTTCCTATGGTACATTGATACATTTTTTAATTTACCTTTTCACGCTTTTGCTGCCCTTCGGCCTGGACGACGATTATGCGCTTATAAAGGCTGTACTTACGGCCGGTATTCCGACTATTTTTATCATTATAGAACGAACAGCCATCCTTATGCAGGATCCTTTTGAAAACGGACCGTTGGACACGCCTATGACGAGCATCAGCCAAAACATCGAAGTAGCCTTACGGCAGCAGCTAGGCGAGCGGGTTGAGAGGCCCGCTCCGCCGGCTCCCGATGCGTACTATATATTGTAAGACGGCGCCTCGGAGAAGCATACGGCTGTCAAAGTCGCCGCCTCCCGTGGTATTCGAATATCCATTTTTATTTATATTTTTATGGCAATAAGTTTAAAACAACGTGTATGGCCTCAGGTATTTTTGCGGTATTAGATGATATAGCAGCTTTAATGGACGATGTAGCGGTGACAAGTAAGATTGCCACGCGGAAGACAGCCGGAATATTGGGAGATGATCTCGCCGTTAATGCCGAGAAAGCGACCGGTTTTCTGGCTTCCAGAGAACTGCCCGTCTTATGGGCGATTACAAAAGGGTCGTTGATCAATAAGCTTATTATCGTGCCGATTGCCCTGTTGCTGAATGCTTTCTTTCCTGCTGCCATAAAGGTGATTTTGGTGCTGGGTGGTTTCTATTTAGCTTATGAAGGCGTAGAAAAAATCATCGAATACTTTTTTCATCGTCCGAAAACCGGCCAGGAAGTAATTAAGGAGAAAGAACAGGACAACGCCGATGCAGAACGGGCGAAGATAAAGTCAGCGGTGACGACAGACTTTATTTTGTCCGTCGAAATTGTCATTATCGCGCTGGGCACCGTTTTAGATCGAAGTCTGACAATACAGATCGTTACGGTATCTGTGGTTGCACTGATTGCAACTATTGGCGTCTATGGTATCGTTGCGCTTATTGTGCGGATGGACGATGCGGGCTACCAACTTATCAAACGATCTCAGGACAGAGGGCTGGTATCCAGTTTTGGACATTTGCTTGTCCGCGCGCTGCCCATTATTATCAAGTGTCTGGCTGTTATTGGCACCATAGCGCTGCTCTTGGTATCCGGAGGTATTTTTGTACATAATATAGACTATCTACATCATTTGTTTCCCTCGTTGCCTTCCATTGTTAAAGAGTTTCTGATAGGTTTACTGGCCGGCTTGGCGGTCGTCGTGCTACTTCTGCCGTTAAAAAAGCTCTATTCGGCGTTTGTGCGGCGCAACGAGACATCGTAATAATTAGATAAAGTTAATTTAATACGCTGTTTGTAGGCGAGCGTTATTTTTGTTGGTAGAAGTTTACCACTTATATCGGAGGTGCGTTATGACAAAGGCTTTCAAACATTCACAACGTATTGCCCAGCTAGGATGCGCTGCCGTCCTGGGCGTAATAATGATAGCCTGTCAGGAAGATCGTTCCGGTGCCCTCAAAGCATCTTGGAACCGGCAGGGACAACCGGAGCACCGCCGCCCCCATGTTCGCTTGGAGCAGGCCGATAAAAGTTTAGATGCGCCGCATGGAAAAACGGTGCTGTTGAGAGGCAAGTTAGCCTACGAATACGACGATGCCGCGATCTATCCATTAAATGATCATACCAGCTTTAAACCTGTCTGGTTGCATCTTGACGAGCAGGACGCCGATCTACACCACTTTTTATTACAGCACGATGGCGCCGTGGTTGCTGTCATAGGCGAGCTCGACACGGCGGGGTGGTTTAATCCGCTCGAATATGGCGGCGCCTTGAGGAATATTTTGGAAGTAAAAGCATCGCAGCCCGTAAAAACACGCTAGCCGCCGCCTTCGGGTTACTGTAATAGATAGCTGACAATCCACTTCTCTTATTACCTGTTTAAGTAGGCCGGACAGATGCGCCATCGTATTAGCCACTGCTGTCGACACCCCTCTACATCTACGTTTTCATTCCCGTCAGGTTGTTGTTGCACCTAAATACGCCGGATTGCTTTTTTTTGTCAATATACGGTGAAATCCGGTTAAAAAGCGGGCAAACGGCTGACAAAAATCTTCCGAGATTAGACATTAAATTGATCAACTAAACTAAACCACCACTACATGAACAAAAAGAAAATTGCCTTTTTGGCAGCAGGTCTTTTCTTCTCGGCGGCGCTGTTTGCCCAAACACAGCTAAGAGGCCGGGTAGTAGACGAGAAAGGTGCGCCCATAGTCGGCGTAACCCTGACACTTAAAGATGGAACAGCGACTCAAACAGGAGCCAATGGCGAGTTCTCCATCACCTATCAACAAGCCGGGCCACTCACCGTTTCCGCGGTAGGGTATAACCGTAAGCAGGTTAACCTTTCTGCGGAGACCACCCTTGAGATTGTCCTAAACCCAGATAGTGAGAGCTTGGATGAAGTTGTTGTGACTGCTATGGGAATATCCCGCGAGAAGAAATCCTTAGGCTACACAATTCAGGAGGTGCAGGCCGAAGAGTTAACCAAAGCAGGTCAGCTCAGCGTGACTGGATCTTTATCGGGCAAGGTTGCTGGCGTACAGGTAAACCAATTCGGCGGGACCGTAGGAGCCTCCTCGCGTATTTCTTTACGAGGAAATTCTTCTGTGAATGCTGACCAGCAGCCCTTGATCGTTGTCGATGGTATTCCAATTTCCAATGATACGCAACGCTCGGGCGACAATACGTATAGCGGCGTCGACTACGGCTCCGGAATCAACGATATTAATCCTGAAGATATAGAAAGTGTAACGGTACTCAAGGGCGGATCGGCAGCGCTGTATGGAATGCGAGCAGGGAACGGAGTAATATTGATTACCACAAAGTCAGGAAGAAAAGGGCAAAAAGGGATAAACTTCGCGTATGACGGCAACTACACGATTGACCAGGTATCGACGTTACCAAAGTACCAAAACCTGTACGGACAGGGATACAACGGTGATGAGTATCATTTTGGTCTATTCGGCGAGGGTCGCTCTTATCAGCAATATGCCCAAGAGGAGGCTTTTTCTTATCTAGACGGAACCGGCAATGGAATTTACGACGGCTATGATGAATCCTGGGGACCCCGGCTTGATGTAGGATTGAAGCTGTCACAATTTGACAGTCCAATAGTAAATGGACAACGGCAGGCGACTGACTGGATATCGCACCCGAATAACGTGCGTGACTTTTTTCAGCTTGGGCAGTCCATGAATCATAATATCTCCATGACCGCCCAGTCGGAAAGATCCAGCACCCGTGCATCGCTTTCTTTCCGAAATCAGGTAGGGACCGTTCCCAATACCGATCAAAAGAGGTACGGAGCGCAGCTTAATACAAACATGATGTTATCGGAAAAATTTTCGTACGACATTAGCACAAGTTATACTCGTACCGAAAGCGATAACATCCTTAACCAAGGATATGATGGTAATAATCCGATGAATGGTTTTATCTGGTTTGGTCGGCAGGTAAACCTAGGTGCACTGAAGAACAATTGGGATCAGCGAGATGATCGCGGGGATTACACCTATTACAACTGGAATACTAATTACCATGTGAATCCTTATTTTAATATATACGAGAATACGAACAGCTACCAAAGGGATCGGTTTTTCGGAAAAACATCGTTGTTTTATCAGCCTTACGAGTTTTTAAAAATCGAGGGGCGTGCCGGATTGGACTATTATAATGCTAAGACGTTTGAGCGCAATTACTTCAATAGTGCCTTTCCCTTCGGCGGTTTTAGAAACGCAAAAACCGATAACGCGGAGCTCAATTTAGATTTGATTGCAACCTTTAATAAACAACTGGGCGATTTTAATTTAATGTTACTTGCGGGCGCAAACTATAGAAATTTAAAATGGGACAGATCTATGTTAGGTGCCGACGCATTAACGGTTTTGGGAGTGTATACCATCGCCAATAAATCGGGGGACGCTATCACGGAAATGGACCATAGCCACATTCGTTCAAATTCGGTGTATGCATCGGGATCTATAGGTTGGAAAGACCAGGTTTATCTAGATGTAAGCGCTCGAAACGATTGGAGTTCGACTATCATAGAAGATTTTTTTTACCCCTCAGCGAGCTTAAGCTGGCTTCCCACAACGACGTTTGAGAATTTAAAGAGCGATATACTAAGTTTTTGGAAGTTGCGTGCTGGCTGGGCCGAAATTGGTGCTGGAACCACTGCTTATCGGAATAGGGTATATTATTATCCTCAGCCTCAATCTTTTAAAGGGGTAGCTCAAGTTTACAAAACAATGACCTATCCAAATGAGAATCTTAGGCCCGAAAGTATTAGAACCTGGGAAATCGGGACAGAAATTGGCCTATTCAATGATAGATTACACGCGGATGTCGTTTATTATTATAAAAATACCCGGGACCAAATCCTTGAAGTAGCAACATCCAATACCGTGGGCTTTAACCGAATGCTTCTGAACGCGGGAGAAATAGAGAATAAAGGTATAGAACTGCAATTGAGAGGAGACATTCTTAAAAAGGAAAGCGGATTCAACTGGTCAACAACTGTAAACTATGCAAAAGATAATAGTAAGATTATCGAGTTGTATCCGCAATTAGAGTTAAACACGTATCAGGTAGGGTGGACCTGGGGCATCGCAAATCAGGCTCGCAAGGGCGAGCGATGGGGAACATTGGTAGGAGGTGGATATGATCGTGTGGAAGAAGGATCGATGGCTGGCGCAATAAAAGTCAATAATAGGGGGCTGGTTGTTAATAAGGCAGCACAAAATATTGGTAACGTAACGCCTGATTTCTTAGCGAGCTGGCGAAACGATTTTCGCTATAACGACTTCTCCTTTGGGTTTTTACTCGACCTCCGCGTGGGGGGCGATATATGGTCGCAAACCATGAACCATAGCTATGTGGCCGGTGTTGCAGAAATTACAGCAGAGAACGGTATACGCGAGCGCGCTATCGTTGCCGGAAGGGACGTCATGACCGACGAACGTTTTGCTATGCAGGATGCCGATGGCAATTGGGTGGAGAATACGATTGAGACAAGTGCCCAAACTTGGTATGAGCAGGGCGGCGTATCAGAGATGTATGTTTTCGACGGCTCGTTTCTCAAACTTCGGGAAGCTTATCTGACTTATAACGTACCTTCAAGATACCTGCAACGGTTAAAAGGCGTAAGCCGGGTCAATTTTTCTTTGATCGGTTCAAATCTGGCGTTGTTATGGACGCATAAATCCAATACGATGCGGTTGGATCCTGAAACCGGTGGTGTCTCAAGTGATAGCCGTGGTGTCGGGTTTGAACAGGCATCTGTGCCTACAGCAAGAAGCTTTGGACTAAAATTAGGAGTAACATTTTAAAGCAAAATGAAATAAAGCAATGAAGAACAAAATAAAAACATATATACTAGCTCTGTCTGTTGCCACCGCTAGTTTTGTACTGGGGGGCTGTACCAAGTCCTTTGAGGACGTAAATACCGACCCCGATGCCTTCTCGGACGTGCCAGCTACAAATATTTTGGCTAACGTCATCCGAAACACCGGAGAATCATTTGGAGGAGATATAGATGGATATGGGACTTTCGCTGGTTACATAGTGAAGATTCAGTATTTAGATTATATGAGCGGGCTTATTCCAACAAATAACACCTACGGTAACCGCTGGTACGCTTGTTATTATAATCTCACCCAGCTAGACGAATTGTTAAGGATGACAGAGGAAACTGCTGAAGCTAACAAAAACATCAGAATAGTGGCACGCATATGGCAAAACTATATGTGGTCTTACCTTACGGACGGTTGGCGGGATGTTCCATTTTCTGAAGCGTTAAAAGGGGCTGAAGAAGCGGGGAGCATTGTTCGGCCCAAGTACGATAAGCAAGAAGCGATTTATCCGGCGGTATTGAAAAGCCTGAAAGATATAGCAGATGAACTGGCCGAGGGCGCGGGGCCAGATGAAGTAGGGACAGGCGATTTTATTTACGAGGGAGATATGGAAAAATGGCAGAAGTTCTGTAATTCCCTACGCCTTCGACTTGCGATGCGTATTTCGGCCGTCGCACCCGACTTGGCTAAAACGACAATTGAAGAGATCGCAAATAACCCAAGTAGATATCCTGTCATAGAGACGAATGCCGAAAATTGCTATTTGACCTATCCCGGGGCGGCGCCCTATTGGGAGCCTTGGTATACCACTGGCTATACGGGAGACAAACGCGTGGATAATTTTGGAATATCCGATATTTTTATCGATCACTTACTAGAAATGGAAGATCCTCGAATAGGCAAAGTGGCTAACAAAGCAAACGATGGCCAATATCGGGGTTATCAAAATGGAGCAGCATCAACGCCAACGCCGCTCACGAGCATCTCTTTTATCGGAGACAAGTATATGAACGATCCCGTGGGCTTTACGCCTTTCTATAAGTCCTGCGAGACCTTCTATATTCTTGCGGAAGCTGCGATGTTAGGCTATAATGTAGGTATCACTGCGGAGGACGCCTATGAGAAAGCCGTGCGTCTGTCGATGGAAGATAATCAGATTGACGCTGAAGCCACTGACGCATATCTGGCCGGAAAGGGAAAGTGGAACAACACAAAGGAACGTATCTGGTGGGACATGTGGGTAGCCTTGTTTAAGGAGAACTTTGAGGCGTGGAGCCTATATCGTAGAACGGGAATCCCCTCTACCAACTATCCTTCCCTTAATTCTGTTTACGGCGACGCCCACAATGACCAGCCCTTCCGTTTGCCTTATCCCAATAACGAGTACCTGTATAATGTAGATAATTTAAATGAAGCATTGACAGGTGTCAAGGACTACGTTTGGGGAACGCAGATGTGGTGGGATAAACGTACAGGCGTGTACTAGTAACCTGCGCTCGATTCTTATTTTCAGCGCAGAACGCTTTGACATAGATTCAACTGAAAAAGACGAAGCAAATAGTGGGCTATTTCGAGTTGGCTCTAAAATAACGAAAAGGGACTTCCTCTAACAGGAGTCCCTTTTTCGTACGAACCAGAGTTCGATTATAAGGAAGGCTCATAAACAGGAGTCTCCGTCATCACGAGGAGGGACGACGAAGCGATCTTAAACAATACGGGAGGATTACACCCCCGCTAACGCTCGTTGAAGCTCCTGTCTATCCCCCGACAGTGGAGGCTGAGCTCGTCGAAGCCTAGGATGACAGGGACAAGCGTGGGATGACAGCCCCATCCTGTCAGTAGCGGTAGCGAAGTAGTCTCTACGGATCTCATAAACAGGAGTCTCAGTCTCCCTTTTTATCGTACTATCCTTAGTGACGCTCTGCTTCACACCAAGGATAGTGCTGGCACTTCGGCAAGCTCAGTACGGTTCCGCGATGCATGCCCCTTTTTTAAAAAGAAGGGTGCTCTTCTGGATGAAGGCACCCCTACTCAAACTAAACAAACAATAACCAATTCTAGTAGGATTTCTCCGGGTGCAGTTTAACCGTGTTCACGTTGCCGGGTATCACATAACGGCCGAGTTCATCTTTCTTTATGCCTGTTATCGTGTAAGGCCCCTCGATACGAAGGAATAGGTTTGGGGACAGCGGGCTGGGCTGTATGGCGATTTCTATTTCCCTGGAGTTTGTATCGTATACCAGCGTTTCCATTGTTCCCGCGTCCGCCGTCAGCCATACTTTTTCTTCAGCCAGGAAGATACGCCCTTTTGATGCGGTCGTTATATCTACATGGATTTTAGCGTTTTTTTCGTCCACCCGCCCGCTGAAGGCCAGCCAACCAAATTCCGGGTGGCGGATAATGTATGTTCCCGAGTTTACAGCATAACCGTAAAACCCGCTCCCGTAGTCGCCAGATATACCATCGTTGGCTAAGGTAGACGGATAGGAGTGGAAAGCACCGGGCGCGAAGCCATCTTGTGTCACGTTCGCAAGCGCACCCATCATGCCTGCATGTCCTACGCGTAAAAGGTAAAGGTCGTCGGGATGAGCGCGGTATTCGGTCAGCACCGGTATCGCATTTAAAGCCGATCCGTAATGGTGAAGCTGCCGCTCGATACGGGCCAGTTTACCACCGTACACGAAATCCCAATATCGTCTCGCACTTCCGTTGTATCCCCAGTGCGGTACGGTAGGCATGTAAGCTAGAATCGCGTTCAGTGTAACCTGCGCCTTTTCATCGAATCCAAAATATCTGGACCACAGGTATACTTCCTCTTGACCGGTGGAATCCCACGGCATCTCACTGCCAAAAGGATAGGCGAGAGACTTCCAATGCAGCGCCCTGTTTTTCATGATGGTTTCCAGTCTTGCTGCTTCAGCCACCAGCCCTTCTCTCCGCAGATCTGTCAGAATGAACAAAAATACGCTTCCTTCCATCTGGCCAAATTGGGCGTAATGGGGAGCCTTCTCGACCATGGCCACCGCTGTCTCGTACGCGCGTTCCAGATAGATCCGCCACGACTCTTCAAATCTAAGTTCTGTGTAGTTCCGCGCCAGCCGGTATAATACCCAATGCGCTGCCGCAACGTGTGGGTAATTATAAGATCTGCCCACGTTGTCAGCCTCTTTCTTTGGCCAGGCTGCCCACGTCTTATAATTGATGGAATCGCTATAGGTGCCCGCGGGCATCGAGTCGGGTTCATAATAAAACAAACTTTTCACCACGCCATATTTATTTTTCCCCGCTGTATGTTGGATACGTCCGAACATGGTTTCGGACGTAAACCGTTTTAACTTTTCTATTTCCAGCGTGTCCGGTAATAATAGCTGTTTCATAATAGCTGCCAGCCAACTGGCGGCGCCGGCCTCGTCGCTCAGGCCGGCGAACCAGGCATTTTTATGTTGGGTGACATGGCTCTTGGTCTCATAATCGTAGGTGATCACCGACGGAGAGCGACCGAAGGGGTCGTCCGGATTTTCATACCATTGTGCCGTTGTGAGAAAGTGCCCGAGGTCTTTAACTATTTCCCGCTCAGATTTGATGACTTTATAAGAGATAGTCTGTACGAGCCCATCGGCATAGGTGATCTCCAGTCGGGAACGTCCCCACGTGTTTCCTTTGATCAGGTAAGTAGACCACTTTCCCGCGGTTTTTCCAAGGGACTCTATAGATAAAGAACCGGCGGGGAATACCTCCAATCGTTTTACCTTTTCAGGATATTTTAAGAACAGTTTTGCAGGATTGTCCAGTGGTACCAAATAGCCGGGGATACCCATCGCGACCGGCCGTTTCCGGCGGATAAGCTCGTCTTCGACCTGTTTGACACCAGGGGCGAGCACAAACCGCAGTCCGTAGCTTCTTGACTCGCCGGGCTTCAACGTGGTAGAGGTAGGCCTATTCCATTGCTCGACGCCTCTCCAGTCCGTCTCCGCAAAAGCCTTACTATGGACAAGCCATTCATGGAAGCCTTCAAAAGTAATGCTGCGGGGCGTCGGATCGGTGTTCAACGGATTGTATGCCTCAAAGGGCGTATTGTTTTCAGGCAGTACTAAAAGACTCGGCCCCAGGCCATGTAGCCGGTTTACCTGCAGGTAACCGGCGTCCTTTCCGATATAAGGGTCAAAGAAGACGTTGTCCGCGTGTGCACTGTCCAGACTTTTTCCGTCCATATTATTGTTGAAGATCATTGGAATGCCCAATGCTCCGATCTCGAAAACCTGCTTGGTATTGTTCCGGACGACAAAGCGGAGACAAAGATCGCCATCTCTTTCTTCCCAAAAGCGGTCAACCTGCAACGGAATATCCCCGAGCGAAGCGCTTATATTGGCGGCGGCAAGAACTTTTCCCGATGTCTTTAGCGGAGTTACAGCGCGTCGCTCTTTGGCGGATGAAAAGGACGTCCACGATGTCTCGCCCTCGGCGCGGATAGCGAGGTTGATGTCTCCAAGATGGTAAAACCCGTTGCGGTCGCGTCGATGAAGGAGCTCATCCGGCGTATAGTCGAACGCGTCGTCGTCGTTCAACTTTAAGGAGGAAACCGTCTGGGACGCCCGAAGTAACTTCACGTTGAGCTTTGATAACTTGAAATCATGCGTACCTCTTTCCACACCAAGGGTGGCCGGTTGTTTGTTTATTTCTTCCCAAAAGCGGCTTTGACCCGACAGGTTACTACCCGTGCAAACCCACAGAATTACGAGCAGAAAAAGATGTTTGTTATCCGTATGCATATGTTGTTTAATCGTTAACATGAGGAATGTTTTCCTCATCGTTTTCTTAAAAGACAGTATTGAAAAAAGTGCGATTTTTATTTATAGAGGCAAAATTGTGCCGTTACTTCGTCAGGAATGAGGAGAATTTTATGGCGTCGCACGTTTTCTATTCTATAATACCCCCTCTATCCATATAGGAGTTAAAGGTAAAGCAGATCTTAAGAATTCTTTTGTTAAATATTAACCAAATATTGCCTTATTTTCACCAGAATGTAAAGGGGCTATTGTTAATATTCTGTTAATATCGTAACTTTCAATCATACTAATCACGGAGTGCAAACAAGCGTGCTAACGATCTAAGATGTTCTATTATGAAAATGATTCAATTTAATGTTCCTGCTCCCAAAGATAAGTCTGTTTATGTTCAAGAAGATAGGCTGACGGATTTCTATCCTTATTTTCACAAACACGAGGAGTACCAGTTCATGTGGATTGTTAAGGGAGAAGGTACGTTGTTCCTTGCAGATAGCTTTCATCCCTTTCAGGCTGGTGATATCTTTCTCCTAGGGCCTAACCAACCGCATGTCTTTAAAAAGAATGCAAACTCCCTGAACGATACGGAGGTGGAAAGCGTATCTATTTTCTTTCATCTTAAGGGTTCACTATCTAGCTTATTTCATATGCCCGAGCTGAGCGGTATACTGGAGTTTATTTTACATAATACGAATGGATTCAAGGTGCCACATGCTTATACCGGCCGGGTCAAGAGGCGGATTGCACTCCTGAAGAAGGCGAGTATGATGGATCAGCTGGTGAGTTTCATCTTTCTGTTAAAGGAGCTGAGCCTGGTGGCCCACGAATTGAAACCTCTATCCATTGCTTCTGTATCGGGCAATGACGATGGTTACCTGCGTATTCACGAGGTATGCCGCTATATCAAGGAGAACTTCCGAAGGACCATCACGTTAGAGGAAGCGGCCGACCATGCAAACCTTACGCCACAGGCTTTTTGCAGATACTTTAAAAAGCATACCGGTTTGACATTTGTGGGATACCTAAACGAATTACGGATACAGGAAGCCTGTAAACTTATAACGGCTCAGCGTTACGAAAGTATGGGACTCGTAGCTTATAATTCGGGGTTCAATAGTATCACGAACTTTAATCGTGTATTTCGGTCGATAACCGGATTTTCACCGAAGGAGTATTACAGCCGCTATAAAAACAACATTTGATTTCGCCCGATAGCTGCTAAAATACGGTCACTTTTGATTAAAAGACGATTAGCAATTCCCTTCCATAGCACATAGTTTTGAAGAAAACATTTATTATTTATGGCTAATTTAAACTGGAGTGGAATCTTTCCTGCAATGTTAACACCCTTTCACGAAGACGGGACGTTGAATTTCGAGATGCTTTCTATAAATATTGAAGCGCAGCTGGAAGCAGGAATACACGGGCTAATCTTTGCGGGGTCGTTGGGCGAAGCGAGTGTGCTGACGACGGACGAGAAATTTGAACTGTTGACATACGCGTTGAAAGCTGTGCGTGGCCGTGTGCCCGTGCTGTTGAATTTAACAGAAAACACAACCGATGACGCAATAGCGTTTGCTAAGAAAGCAGAGCAGCTTGGGGCAGACGGTCTGATGGTTTTGCCGCCCATGCGTTATCGGGGAGACGACCGTGAGGTTGTCGCCTATTTCCGTGCGGTTGCACAGAGCACGGCACTACCCATTTTGGTATATAACAATCCGGTCGACTATGCTACCTATATTTCCCTGGATATGTTTGAGGAACTGTTGGAGGAACCGACAATTCAAGCTGTGAAGGAATCGACCAGAGACCTGACGAATATTACGAGATTACGGAACCGGTTTGGTGACAGACTGAAAATTCTGGGCGGTGTAGATACCATTTTTCTGGAATCGCTATTGCTCGGTGCAGACGGCGTCGTCGGCGGTTTGGTCGACGGCTTTCCCAAAGAAACGTTTGCAATCTACGATCTGGCCAAAAAGGGGGAAGTTGCCAAGGCTGTGGAAATATACCGTTGGTTTATGCCGCTTTTAGAGTTGGATATCCATCCCAAGCTTGTCCAATATATTAAACTCGCTGCGAGCAAAGTAGGACTAAGTACTCCCTACACCCGGGCTCCGCGTTTGGAACTGATAGGCGAGGAGAAAGAACGGATAAATAAGATTATTGATGATGCCTTGGCATCCAGACCTAAACTTTAATGGATATACCTATGGAAATGTCTAATGAACAAATCCATGCTGTCATTTCAGACTCGCTGGCGGGATACAGCTATTTACAGTCGCTTACACCCACGGAGCGGGCAGGCCTGATGTATGCTGTTGCAGATGAGATTGAGGCGCTGGATGATACGCTGTTGCAAACTGCCCATCGGGAGACGGCACTGCCGCTGCCCAGGCTGCAAGGCGAGAAGGGGCGCACAGTAAACCAATGGCGCTCATACGCCGCCGCCCTAAAGACGGGGCTTTATGCAGAGGCGCGCATCGACAGGGGAGACGGCGCTGCCAAGGCGGACATCCGAAAGTATAATAAAGGAATCGGGCCGGTGGCCGTTTTTGGAGCCAGCAATTTTCCGTTTGCCTTCTCTACGGCAGGCGGAGACACGGCGAGCGCCATTGCGGCAGGATGCCCTGTTGTCTATAAAGAGCATCCGGGACATCCCGCGACCTCCAGGCTGATGGCGGACGCGATACAGCGCGGTTTAGCAAAATTCGGTGCGCCTAAAACGGTATTTGGGTATTTGCAGGGCAGTACAAATGCAGTAGGAGAGGCACTCGTCGTGCATCCTGTTATTAAGGCGGTAGCATTCACAGGGTCGTTCCGCGGCGGAAAGGCGCTGTTTGATCTCGGTATGTCGCGTACAGAACCTATTCCGGTATTTGCCGAGATGGGAAGCGTGAACCCCGTAATAGCTCTTCCTGTCTACCTGCAGGAACATGCCGCTGTCCTGGCCGCTCAGTACGTTGGATCGCTTACCTTGGGCGTAGGGCAATTCTGTACGAATCCGGGCCTCCTTATCGTTGTCAAAGGGGAGGCTACAACGTCGCTAAAAGAGGCTTTGCGGCTGGAGATACAAAAAGTGGGCGACGCGACGATGCTTCATGCCGGTATCTGTAAAGCCTATCTGGAGGGCAAGACAACATTGGCCGCGCAGGAGCACGTCTCGCTGCTGGGAGAAGGAGCACCTGGTAACGGAACGACTGCAGGGGCGGCCATCTACGCCACATCAGGGAGAGCCCTTCTGCAAAATGAAGTATTAGCTCACGAGGTATTCGGACCGACAGGCTTGCTGATTGAATGCGACAGCATGAACGAGCTTTATGACGTGGTGCGGTCATTAGATGGCCAGCTGACGATCACGCTCGCGGCGACTGCCGCAGAGGCACAGCAAAATATGGCCCTGCTCCAGGCCGCGCAGGAGAAGTGCGGGCGTCTGCTGTTTCAGGGTATGCCCACGGGAGTAGAAGTCGTATACGGCATGCATCACGGCGGCCCGTTTCCCGCGACGACAGATAGCCGCTTTACTTCGGTAGGGCCGGATGCCGTAAAAAGATTTTTGCGCCCGTTGAGTTTTCAGAACTGGCCTGACGCACTGCTTCCCGCAGAGCTGCAGGAGGGCAACCCATTGAAAATAGGACGTATAGTAGACAACGTGTATACAGTAAACTAAATGGATCCGCGGGGGCGACAGGTCGCTGATTCCGGTAAACGGCATATAAATATTGTTGTTAGAAACACCCAAAATGCAAGGTGAGGCTACACGTCCACGAAGTAGTTACATATGAAAAAAACCTTTTTTTGTATAGATTCCCACACATGTGGTTGTCCTGTGCGGCTAGTTGCAGGAGGAACACCGATCTTGAAGGGTGGTTCCATGATGGAAAAGCGTCTGCACTTTATGGAGGAATACGACTGGATAAGAAGAGGGCTGATGTTCGAGCCCCGTGGACATGACATGATGAGCGGGAGTATGCTTTATCCGCCGGCTGATCCTCAGAACGATATCGGCGTACTCTATATTGAAACCAGCGGATGTCTGCCCATGTGCGGACACGGCACAATAGGTACGGTGACGATAGCGATTGAAGAAGGGCTTGTCGTACCGAAGGTGCCCGGAAAACTCCGGCTAGAGACGCCTGCTGGATTGGTGCTGATAGACTACAAACAGACCGGTACAAAAGTAGAGTCAGTAAAGCTCACGAACGTACGCTCTTTTTTGTATAAAGAGGATCTCTGCGTAGACTGCCCCGACCTCGGTGAAATACACGTAGACGTCGCTTACGGAGGCAATTTTTACGGAATAATTGATCCGCAGGAAAACTTCGAAGATATCCGTTCTTTTTCGGCCAGCCAGTTAATACATTATGGCAAACTCATCCGGCGGTTACTTAACGAAAAGTACGAGTTTGTTCACCCTGAAGATCCCAATATTTACGGCTTAACCCATATTCAGTGGACGGGAGAGCCAACGCAGCCGGATTCATCGGGACGCAATGCGGTGTTGGTCGGCGAAAACGCGTTGGACCGCTCTCCCTGCGGTACAGGCACCTCTGCGCGCATGGCTCAGTGGTATGCCAAAGGAAAACTCCGACCGGGAGAGGCGTTTGTCCATGAAAGCTATATCGGCTCTCGATTTGTAGGGAAAATTGAAGATACCGCCACAGTGGCCGGCAAACCTGCTATTATCCCCTCCGTAGAGGGCTGGGCACGTATAACCGGTTACAACACGATTTTTATCGATGACAACGACCCCTATAAAGAGGGGTTTCAGGTAATATAGAACGACAAGACATCAGTCACATTGAAAACACATAAAGGTACAGTATTGATTATAGGGGCAGGGATAGCAGGGCTATCTTCTGCATTTTACCTCACACAGGACGGATGGAAGGTCATTGTTCTCGAAAAGAATACGTTGGCAGACAACTGTTCTTATGGCAACGCGGGGATGATTGTTCCAAGTCATTTTACCCCTTTGGCGGCTCCAGGTATAGTGGCCCAGGGGGTGAAATGGATGTTTGATAAAAAAAGCCCGTTTTACGTCCGGCCAGGTTTGAGTTGGAATCTATTCGACTGGGGGATCAAGTTTTTGCGCCATGCAAACAGACAGCATGTCGACCGCCATGCGGAGGCCATCCGCGACCTAAACCTTTACAGCAGCACATTGTATGATGAGCTATCAAATACGCCGGGGTTCGATTTCGAACTGGAGCAGAGCGGGATCCTGATGCTGTATAAGCGTAAAGAGGTCGAACATGAAGAAGCGGAGCTTGCTAAACGCGCACGCGACCTGCAGTTGGATGTGGAGTTGCTTGACAGAGACGAGGTACAGGCGCTTGAACCCGCACTGCGCCTGGATGTGAGGGGCGCTGCCTTTTACAAATGCGATGGCAAACTATATCCCCCGAAACTGATGCAGCAGCTTGTTGCCTATCTAAAAGATAAGGGTGTCGAATTTCACGAACAGGTAACAATTGCCCGCTTCTTACGCTCAAACCGGAGCGTTAAGGAAGTCGTTACGAACAAGGGCAGCTTTATAGGAGACGAAATTGTCGTAGCCACCGGCGCCTATCTGCCGCAGCTGACCTCCAAACTCGGCGCAAGGACTCCTTTGATGCCGGGCAAGGGCTATTCTTTTATGTACAATCCAGCACAAGATGAACAGCTTCGGCACGCTGCCCTGCTGCTCGAAGCCCGCGTCGCGGTGACACCGATGAACGGGCAGATCCGTTTCAGCGGAACGATGGAATTGGGGTCGGCCAACGACACTGTCTACCACAGCAGGGTGCAGGGAATTGTAGAATCTATACCGAAATATTTCCCCGATATACACGTGCCCTATCCGGATAAGGTCTGGTTCGGCTACCGTCCCTGTCCTCCAGACGGGTTACCCTATCTCGGCCGCCTCCGTAAACTCTCCAATGTGACTATTGCCGGAGGTGGTGGGATGATGGGCCTCAGCTTGGGTCCTGCATTTGGAAAAGCAGTTGCGGATCTGCTGAGTGGTAGACAGACAACGACAGACATCCGCGCGTTTGAGCCGGAACGATTTGACTAACAGTATGTAAACGACTTAATAATGAAAAGACTTTATTTATATGTCAGGAAAACAACGATCTGCTTTTTTCTTACCCTCCTTTATGGCGTTATTATGGCACAAAAATACGACCTATATCATCATACGACACCTATAGAGCCGTTGATTGTACAGTATGGGCACGACGTGCAGGCTGTCAATTATTTTTACGGCCCAATGCCTAAAGGCTGGGGAAGTCAACCCGCTGCAGCTTCACCAGAGCAGCTGCAGCGGCTGCTGGACCTCGATCGGGACTATCTCGATAAGCTAAAGGCATTCCCGTTCGGTGCCCTGAACACCAATGGGCAGGTAGATTTTGTGTTGTTAAACCGAAGAATAAAGCGCGACATTACAGAGCTTACCCAGCGACAGTCGGATTACAACAGGCTCGCTGCTTATCTTCCTTTTGCGGAAGAAATTTTTGCTTTCGAGAAGCTGCGGAGGCGTGGAGCAAACGTACAGGGGCAAGCCATTGCCGGTATGTTGGAAGAGGCGTCCCGTAAGGTGGACGTTGCTAAGGAAAAATTAGCGACCATGTCCTCTTTACCTTATCAGGATGTCAACTTTTTAAAGGATATGATACAGTCGCTTTCCTTGCGTTTGACCAGTTCCTATGACTTCTATAATGAGTATGAGCCGTCTTTTACGTGGTGGGTTCCGGCGGCTTATAAGCGGCTGACGGAACAGCTCAATGGCTATATGGAGCTGCTGTCGAAAAAGAGCGATTGGAAGGTATTCGACGATGGAAGCCAGATTGGTGGTACACCCATCGGAAGGAACGAACTCAATAGGCTGCTGAAAGAGGAGATGATCGCCTACTCCGCGGATGATCTGCTCCGGCTGGCTGATCAGGAGTTTGCCTGGTGTGAAGCGGAGCTACTGAAAGCTTCGCAGGAGATGGGATTTGGAAACGACTGGAAAGCGGCTCAGGAAAAAGTCAAAAACGCTTACGTTCCGGTAGGCCAACAGCCCGAACTTATTCTTAGATTATATAATGAAGCACAAGAGTTTATTAGGGAAAACGAATTGATGGACATCCCGCCGTTGGCCGACGAGACATGGGGGATGATTATGATGACGCCGGAACGGCAGTTGGTGAACCCTTTTTTTACGGGAGGGCGCGAGATTAGTATTTCCTATCCAACGATAGGCATGACGCAGGAGCAGAAGCTGATGAGTATGCGCGGAAATAATCCTTATTTCTCCAGAGGCACCGTTCAGCATGAGCTGAATCCCGGCCATCACCTGCAGTATTTTATGAACCGGCGCCACAAGCCGTACCGCGAACGTGCATTTAACACACCTTTTTGGACGGAAGGCTGGACCTTATACTGGGAGCTGCTACTCTATAGCAAGGGGTTTGCGAAGACGCCCGAGGAACGTATAGGAATGCTGTTCTGGCGTATGCATCGGTGTGCACGTATTACGTTTAGTATCAAGTTTCATCTCGGCGAGTGGACACCACAGCAATGTATAGATTATCTGGTAGATCGTGTCGGCTTTGAGCCGGCCAATGCCCATGGTGAGGTAAAGCGCTCGTTCGAAGGGAGCTATGGCCCGCTTTATCAGCTGGCTTACTTGGTAGGCGGTCTGCAACTAATGCGCATAAAGCATGAGGTCGTAGATGCGGGAAAGATGTCCTACAAGGAGTTTCACGACAAAGTGATCAAAGAAAACTATATGCCGATGGAGATGCTACGGGCCATTCTGACTGATCAGCAGCTGTCTCCCGATCACGAGGCATCTTGGAAGTTTTATACATTTAAGTAGCATGGAAAACACACCGCAATCTTTTCGCAAATCCATGGGGCTTCTCGATGCGACCATGTTGGTAGCAGGCAGCATGATTGGATCCGGCATATTTATTGTATCCGCAGATATTGTACGGAATACCGGATCGGCAGGGTGGATGATGGCTGTCTGGATAATAAGCGGCTTCATGACACTTACAGCTGCATTAAGCTATGGCGAACTGAGTGCTATGTTTCCGAAAGCAGGAGGGCAGTATGTATACCTCCGCGAGGCCTACAGCCCACTGGTAAGCTTCGTGTTTGGATGGACCTTTTTCGCCGTGATACAGACGGCGACCATCGCTGCGGTGGGCGTAGCGTTTGCCAAATTTACAGCTTACCTGTTCCCTATACTCGACGAAGACGTCTATCTCTTCGCCGTAGGGAATTATAGCGTATCTTCGGCGCAGCTGTTGGCCATCGGCGTCATTGTGTTGCTAACAGGAATTAATGCAAGGGGTATTAACAGCGGAAAGCGTGTGCAGACGACCTTGACATTGATAAAAATCCTGAGCCTGTTATTACTGATCCTGTGCGGCTTTTTGGCCTATAAACACGCGATATGGAACGCCAATTGGAGCGCTGCTGGCGACCTTTGGCAATTACGACGGCTGCATGCAGATGGATCATTCGGCGAATATTCTACCTTTGGAGCGTTTGGCGCGGTTTCCGCAGCATTGGTGGGGGCGTTGTTTAGCAGCGATTCCTGGCACTCTTCCTCCGCCGTCGCGGGAGAAATTAAAAATCCGCAGCGCAATATCGGGCTCAGCCTCGCGCTAGGAACCATCATCGTGACAGCTATCTACCTGCTGACGAACCTGATGTACACAGCCGTGCTGGATCTTCATCAGATGGCGACCGCACCAAAAGACCGCGTCGCCATGAGTGCCGCCCAGGAAATTTTTGGCACCTTCGGCATCGGCATTATAGCGATCATGATCATGATCAGTACTTTCGGATGTAATAATGGCATTATCCTGGCCGGAGCGCGCGTTTACTATTCTATGGCGCAGGACGGACTGTTCTTTAAGAAAGTGGGAACCCTAAACAAAAGTGCTGTACCGGCGTATGCTTTGTGGTTACAATGCGTCGTGGCGTGCTTGTGGTGCCTCAGTGGAAAGTATGGCGACCTGTTGGATATGATTACCTGTGTGGTGGTAATATTCTATGTGCTGGCTATTGTCGGGGTGATACGTTTACGTTATACCCGTCCAGAGCTCCCGCGGCCGTATAAAGCGTTAGGCTATCCTTTTCTGCCTGTTATTTACATAGTGATGGGGTTAGCGTTTATCATTCTAATGTTGATCTATAAACCCTATTATACTATGCCCGGCGTTTTGATAGCGCTCGCTGGTGTACCTATTTTCTATTTTGTAAACAAGAAAAACAAGCAACATGTGTAAGTCGTTTTTGAACATACTTTCATTGGTGTGCTTACTGTCTGTAAACAGTGTGGCACAAGGAACAATCGAAGATTACCAGCGCGCAAAAGGTTTTCGGGCAAAGATCGCCAACAAGCTTTATCACGTGCCTTCCCACATAAAATGGGACAGCGATGGTCGTCTCTTTTGGTATGAAAAGAACACAAAAGAAGGTCGCATGTTTATCTTGGTTGATCCCAAAAACAGGTCGAAATCTACTTTTTTTAACCCGAAAGCAGTGGCATCTGCATTGAGCTCTGCTTTAGGGCGTACCGTAGACGAGAAGGCGTTAACCGGTGAAAGGCTCACATTAAGAGGGATCGACACTGTCGCATTCGAATATGAGGGATATACGTGGAGCTGGAATAGATCCACCAACAGACTGGCTAAAGAAGAGCAGATAAAGCGGGATAGAAGAGGCGGATATTGGGGGCAGCGCTTCGACGATAGCAAGGGCGAGCCTGTTGAATCGCCGGACAAGACGCAGATTGCTTATATCAAAAACAGCAATATCTATGTGGCGATGAAGGCCGATCCCGAGTCGGAACGGCAGCTAACATTTGATGGAAGTCCGGGAGAATATTATTCGGCACACTTGCACTGGTCGCCGGATGGGAGAAAGCTTGCGGGCAGTAAGGTTAGGAAAGCCGAGGTTCGGGTGTTGACGTTGTTGGAATCATCCCCGTTGGATCAATTGCAACCTAAATTGCAGACGCGCGACTATCCGAAGCCGGGAGACGCCTTATCTCAGTATTACCCCATAATTTATGATCTAGGGCGCGATACTTTAATGGCTTGCGATCCGCATTTGGTCGAGAATCAATTTTCCGTGAGCAGGATCAGCTGGCGGGAGGACAGCCGGGCTATTACGTTTGAGTTTAACAAACGCGGACACCAACAATACGCTGTGGTAGAATTAGACGCTTCCACTGGCCGGAGCCGTTATCTGATTAACGAGGTCAGCAAAACATTTATCGACTATAGCGGAAAGCGTTACAGACAAGACCTTAGCGATGGAAAGGAGATTATCTGGGCCTCGGAACGTGATGGCTGGAACCATTTGTATCGCTATAACGGACAGACAGGGGCAGTAATCAACCAGATCACGAGGGGAGACTGGGTGGTGCGCAGGGTCGTACACGTGGATGAAGCGCGAAAGCAGATTATTTTTGAGGCTAGCGGACAATACAAGGATGGAGATCCTTACCTGATTCATTATTATAGTATTGGGTTCGACGGGAAGAACTTGCGTGAACTGACGAAGGAAGACGCAAACCACACGGCATTTTTCAACAAGGACTTTAGCTATTTTGTAGACATCTATTCCCGTATCGATAAAGCTCCGACGACAGTCTTGCGGGACAGGGAAGGAAAAGTTGTCATGGAGTTGGAGCGTGCAGATAACAGCGACCTGTTGGCTACAGGTTGGAAAGCACCGGAGGTATTTACGGCTAAAGGACGTGATGAGCAAACAGACATCTGGGGGATTATTATCCGGCCAACGAACTTCGATCCGCATAAAAAGTATCCCGTCATCGAGTATATTTATGCCGGACCGCATAGTTCATTTGTGCCCAAAACATATATTCCCAACCCAAGTGGTATGCAAGAGCTGGCAGAGCTTGGTTTTATCGTCGTACAAATAGACGGAATGGGAACATCTAACCGGTCAAAAGCTTTTCATGACGTATGTTGGAAAAACCTGAAGGATGCCGGATTTCCGGATCGCATCCGCTGGATGCAGGCGGCTGCTGCCAAATACGCGTATATGGACCTTGAACGTGTTGGTATATACGGCACCTCGGCAGGCGGACAGAGTTCTACTGCTGCGATGCTGTTCCATCCTGAGTTTTATAAGGTCGCGGTATCCTCATGCGGTTGCCATGACAACCGGATGGATAAAATCTGGTGGAACGAACAATGGATGGGATGGCCTGTAGGCCGTGAATACGCGCAGTGCTCGAACGTGGAGAATGCGGCGCAGCTTCAGGGGAAATTGATGCTCATTGTCGGCGAGCTTGATGATAATGTGGATCCGTCTTCTACTTATCAACTGTCTAATGCATTGATCAAAGCGAACAAAGACCACGAGTTGATCGTGGTTCCCGGCATGGGGCATTCTTCTGGTGGAGAATATGGCGAGAAAAAACGTCGCGACTTTTTTGTTAGGCATTTGATCGGGACTGAACCTCCTTCGTGGAACAGCTACTAACTTTCCCCCGAAGGACACCGCCCTTTCTTCACCCTTTTTCCTACCGTCCTGCGGGTGGTGAGGAATATTTTATAAAACTTCAAACGTAGGTGTCCTTTGGGCACCTCCTTTTTTGTCTGTATGTGTAAGATGGGAACGTCGTGTTGTTTCGGTTTTAGTGAAATAGCAGAAATAGTCCCAACACTATCCTTAGTGTGAAGCGGAGCGTCACTAAGGTTGTTAGGATAAAAGGGGCTGAGACTCCTGTTTATGGGTCTATCCTTAGAGATCGCTTGGCTAACTCTACGGACAGTGTGGGGTACCTACTTTTTTTGTAGAGATGTCGATTTTACATTTCCAAGTAGCGATCAGCTCGGCAGACAGGAACCACGAAATTATAAAATGTTATACTGACGGTTAAAATCGTGTTTGTATTAGCGAAAATGCGACTGAAATGGCAGGTGATAGGCGCGTAAATTTGATGTTACAATAATGTAAATCTGATTTATGATACCTCTCAGAACAATAATCTACATTTTTTGTCTCTTTTTGCTTTCCCATGGAGCAAGGGGACAGGAGCGGACCCAGCTTAAAGGAAGGGTTCTCGATGCCGAAGGAAACCCGGTAGCCCACGTGAGTTTGAGGATCCAATCGTCCGATACCGGTACAAGTAGCGACTCAGACGGTAATTTTAACCTGCTTTATAGACGCGGCGATACGCTCGGGGTGTCGGCAGTAGGCTACATTTCACAAACGATCTCCCTAATGAGCCAGACCGATCTTACGGTAACACTTTTGAAGTCGCAAGATGCTTTGGACGAAGTCATCGTCGTTGGTTATGGCACCCAAAAGAAAGGGGAGGTCACGAGTGCCATAGCCAGTGTGAAAGCTGAAGACTTTACGCAGGGTACGGTAAAGGATGCTGGACAGCTTATTCAAGGCAAAGTTGCGGGCTTGCGTATTACAACACCCAACGGCGACCCGAATAGTACTTCTCAGATAAATCTTCGGGGACTAAATTCCATCAATGGCTCGCAGAATCCGCTGGTAATCATAGACGGGATACCGGGCAGCCTCAACACAGTAGCGCCGGAAGATATTGAATCAATCGACGTCCTGAAAGACGGTGCTGCCGCAGCGATCTATGGAACCCGGGCGACAAGCGGGGTTATACTTATCACAACACGTAGAAACAATGCCACGGAGAACCGTACCGCTATAACCTACAATAATTATGCAAACATTCAAACCCTTTTCCGTAGGCCGGATATGCTTAGTGCAGCAGACTATCGAAGACTGATAGCGGAGGGTGAAGCGTATACGGATCTTGGGGCCACTACCGATTGGATTGACGAGGTAACCCAGCAACCTTTTAGCCATAATCACAATGTGGCATTGTTCGGAGGAAATAACAGAACCAATTTTACGGGTTCAGTCAACTACAGAAATTGGGAAGGCGTATTATTGAAAAGCGGGCAGGAACGGCTTAATGTACGTGCGGAACTTAATCATGACATGTTTGATGGAAAGCTGAAATCGAATATGCAGGTTATTAACCAAAGCATAAAGGCATTGCAGGGGGGGGCTTCTGACTATATGTGGCGACAAGCTATCATACGGAATCCGACGGATCGTGTGTTTAACGAAGACGGCAAATGGCAAGAACGTGATGCATATATGTATGATAACCCTTTGAGCATGATCCATGAATCTGTCAACGATCGGGTTTTCCGTGAAACGCGGCTCAATGGCTCTTTGGATTATAGGCCAGTGGACGGACTAAGCGTTAAGATGTTACTGTCTCGTGTACAGGAAAATGATTTGTATGGCAGCTCAACCTCATTCGACCATGTTAACACCACCAAAAACAACCTCAACGGGACGGCTTCACGAACGACATATGCCGCTACGGAAAATTTAATGGAGCTTACCGCAACTTACAATAAGACCTTTGGACAACATAAGGTGGGAGCTTTGGCTGGATATAGCTGGCAGGATAGAACTTCCGAGAATTTTTATGCTTATAACTTTGATTTTCCGACAGACAATTACAGCTATAATAAGCTGGAGTCCGGAATGGCTTTGCAACGCGGTATGGCGCAAATGACCAGTTACAAAGACAAATGGAAGCTGGCTGGCTTTTTCGCAAGGCTGACCTATAGTTATAAAGAGCGGTATATGATCATGGCGAGCGTCCGACGCGAAGGCTCTTCCACTTTCGGTGAAAACTATAAGTGGGGAAGTTTTCCTGCAATTTCCCTAGGTTGGGATATGGCTAAAGAAGAGTTTCTTGCAGAAAATGAGCTTATTGGACAACTAAAGCTACGTGCCGGGTTTGGCGTTACAGGAACAATTGCGTCCTCCTCGTATATGTCCCAGACTAGTTATAACTTCCAGCAGGGGCAGGGTGCCTATATTAACGGAAGATGGGTGCCCGGGTTCGTGCCGTCGCGTAATTTCAACCCCGATTTGCGGTGGGAAAAGAAATATGAGTACAATGTCGGGGTAGATTTCAGCATGCTTAATAACCGGGTGTATGGATCATTGGATTATTACTCCCGCAGGGTGAGGGATTTACTTTACCAATTCAATGTGCCGTCTCCTCCGTACTTGTACAGTAGTATGATGTTGAACGCAGGAGAGATGAGCAACCAAGGATTTGAAGCTTTGATCAATGTTGACGTGATCCAGCGCGGCGACTGGAAATGGAAGACTACACTGACGTTCGCAACGAATAAAAATAAGTTGATAAACCTGTCCAACGAGCAGTTTAATGTGACTGTCCCGTTCTTCGAGGCTGGATACACAGGAGAGCCGATACAGATGTCTACACACCGCGTGGAAGTTGGACGCGCCATCGGCGATTTCTTTGTGTGGAAGACTGTGGGGGTAGATGAAAACGGAAAGTGGCTAATAGAAAATCGGGCGGGGGAAACTATTCCCATTGCAGATGCCTCACCCGATGATCGCCAATATTATGGGAACGGTATTCCAGATGCAAACATAGGTTGGAATAACAGCTTTTCTTTTCGGAACATTGATTTTAGCTTCAGTTTTCGAGGAGCGTTCGGACATCAGGTGCTCAATATGACGCGGATGTATTATGAAAATCCCGTAAATAAAGCGTATAACGCTTTGAAGACGGCGTACGATCCCGTTTACGGAAAGAGATTAACCAATGATTTGGTGTACGTGTCGCATTACATCGAAGACGCCGACTTTCTGAAGCTGGATAATGTTACGTTCGGATACACCTTTAAGCCGGGAATAGTCAAGGGTATAGATCGTCTTCGGATATATGTGTCGGGGCTAAACCTACTTACGATCACGGGTTATAAGGGACTTGATCCGGAAGCGACGAGCTACACAGGTGATTTCACGTTTGCGCCCGGTATAGAGCATCGGGACCGTTATCCGACAACGCGAACCTTTACGGCTGGTTTGAATGTTTCATTTTAAACGTTATAAATATGTCAAAGTTTAATACAATACAATATAAAAAGTGGATAGGCATGCTCTTGTCCTGCTGTCTATTGTGTCAAGGGTGTACCGACCTTAGCGAAGAGGTTTTCTCTGAAGTCTTGGAAAAAGACTATCGGCCTGCGGAACGCGATCTGCCCTATATCTTGGCGCCGGTGTATGCGTCGTTTCGTTCGCTCATGTTCGGTTGGCAAGGATATTTCGACCTGCAGGAAGAATCGGCGGACCATATCATTACGCCAGTTCGTCCGAACGGCTGGGACGACGCCGGTACATATAGAAGGATGCACCAACATACGTGGAATGCGGTGCAATGGCAGCCCTATAATACCTGGCAACAAGCCTACGCCAGTATTACGAAAGCTAATCTCGTCATCATGCAGATCGAGGATGGCTCGTTACCTCTTCCAGCGGACGTCGGAAATGCCGCCATTGCGGAATTAAGGGCGGCGCGCGCCTTGGCGTACTATCTGTTGCTGGATAATCACGGAAATGTGCCGATTGTTACCGACTATAGAGATGTAAGCCTGCCCGATCAAAAAAATAGGAAACAGCTATATGAGTTTGTGGTAAATGAATTGCAAGAGGTGATCCCGATGTTGTCGGAAGATGTCGAACCTATGTATGGGCGGATGAACGTGTGGGCAGCGCGTGCGCTATTAGCTAAAATCTTTCTTAATGCCGAGGTATATATAGGAACGCCCGCGTGGGAAAATGTTATCGAACAGACGGATATCATCATAAACGCCAATAAGTACCGTTTGGACACCGATTACAAAAATGTTTTTTCATCAACGAACCACGGCTCGCCTGAGATTATTTTTGCTGTTCCGTATGATGAAGTATACGGACACGGCAGCCAGATCCATATGAAAACGTTGGATCCGCTTAGCCGGTTGGTATATAACATGGCGGCAGGTCCTTGGGGAGGCAACTGTGCCGTACCTCAGTTTATCGATACATACGACGCCGACGATCAACGTCTCTACGACAGTTGGATACAGGGACCGCAGTATCATGCTACGACGGGAGAACTAGTTATCAACTATGTAAAATCCGTTCCCGGTATCGGCGGTGATGGAACTGTTGCTCCGTCCAATGCCGGCTATAGAATAGGAAAATACGAAATAAAAAAGGGGGCGACGAACAACTTGGATAACGATTACCCCATGTTTCGATACGCCGACATTCTAATGATGAAAGCTGAGGCTTTACTTAGAACGGGAAAGGAGAATGCCGCCGCTGAATTGGTGTCGGCTGTACGCGAGCGCGCGTTTAGATCTAATCCCGAAAAAGCCGTTGTAACAGGTGCTGATCTATTGAAAGGAAGTGTGTATAACTACGGATGGCAGGATAAAGATGGGACTGTCTCGGGTACCGGAGGAGGAGATATTCGGTATGGACGGTTTTTGGATGAGTTGGGGTGGGAATTTACCGCAGAGGCACATCGTCGGCAGGACATCATCCGGTTTGGCGTATTCCAGACGAAATCGTGGTTCAATCATAATCCGCACCCTAATGCGATCAGCCGGACGTTGTTCCCGATTCCGAACGATGAGCTTAACAAGAATCCCAAACTAACGCAAAACCCGGGCTATTGAGTGCCACGAATGACATGAGATTTGATGCTGTACAATGATGAAGGTAGACCCTTTGGTATAGGAATAGAGGTCTCGGTCTCAACTATCACCGAGCTGCTGGGATTAAATGTCTCGGTAGTGAACGTTGTCGGAACAGGCAGCCAGAAATAGCAGGCATCCGATAGGAAGGCGGATGCGAATGAACCGCTGGATGGCATCAAAAGGATTATCTGAAGGCAGCACCGATGTCTAGTAACACTGCGAGGATAAGCCCATGCGGCATCTGTCGCGACGTGAAGGGAAAAACCGAAAGCAGCAGACATTGCAAGAGGCAAAGACGGATGCGTGGCGCAGGGACGGAAGGCCGCACATTCGTGATGAAGTCCCTGTAATGGGGACGCGGCGAAGGGGGCGTATTATCTATCACTTCGGGGACGGAAACTGTTAAAGGGATCATACCCCGAGCTGGATGTACTGAAATGAAAGGAATGAACCATTCGTTATTGACCAAGGGAGCTGTATCGTGCTTACCGTAAGTACGGTCGAACCGTGTCAATTGAGGGGACGACTGCGTCCGCCTGCCAGCTTTCCGCCAGGACTAAAAGCACCATCTCTACTTGCCGTAAAAAGCGTATGAGCTCCGGTGCTACATGCCGTGGCGGTCAAGCTTATCGAGATACTGAAGAAAAAGGACGGTAATGGTCAGGCGTTTCTTAGGTGTCCTTCGGGTGGTATGAATATTTTATAAAACTTCAAACGTGGGTGTCCTTTGGGCACCTACGTTTTTTTTCTGTATGTGTAAGATGGGAACGTCGTGTTGTTCCGTTTTAGTGACATAGCAGAAATAGTCCATTTCCCTCCGCCAGCGAAGCGCTACGTGAGCGTTTTTTAACACTGTTTGATTCCATATATCATTGTTAATTTATGGTTGTAAATGGTTAAAATCCAGCGTTTAGCGATGTCTTTTGGTTGTATCTTTGGAAGAAGAAAAGGGTCATGGTTCAGCTCAAATCGTGTGCTGTTGAATATCGTATGTAGCTCCGACCTTGCCTAATAACTAACCAAAAAAACAGATGCCATTCCTAAAGGGAAGTCTACTAGATCGGTCAAGT
The DNA here is from genome assembly GCF_008124885.1 of Sphingobacterium allocomposti. Taxonomy (GTDB): domain Bacteria; phylum Bacteroidota; class Bacteroidia; order Sphingobacteriales; family Sphingobacteriaceae; genus Sphingobacterium; species Sphingobacterium allocomposti. The sequence goes on along the minus strand of NZ_VNHX01000006.1, from coordinate 70,084 downwards.
GGTAATATAACATAGCTGTTTTATCCATTTGCCTGAGACATGGTGTGTGCGGGACAGATAGCTATTAAATTAAACTTTAACGTCAAAATTATGAAAAAACAGAAAAGAAGACCTCCTAAAATTATTCTGCACGGGGTGATTTCCTTTTTGACACTACTGGTGTCCACCGTTGTCTTCGCACAAACAACGTCCTATTCGGGGACGGTAAAAGACGAGCGTGGAGAACCAATTGCAGGGGTCAGCGTAAAAGAGAAAGGAAGTTCAAACGTGGTTCAAACAGACGGATCGGGAAACTTCAGTATCAGCCTCAGTAAACAACAGGCGACGTTGGTTTTTACCTTTGTCGGGTATAAGCAACAAGAGCGGACGGCAATGCAGGGTACACCGTTACTCGTTGTGTTGAAAGAAGATGAAAGCAGTCTGGAGGAGGCGGTAGTTATAGGCTACCAGTCCGTAACGCGAAAAAAGAACACAGCTGCGGTTTCCACGATTTCCGGTAAAGAGCTGGAAAATATTCCTGCTGCGAGTTTTGAGACCATTTTGCAGGGCCGGCTTCCCGGCGTGAACGTACAGAACGTTAGCGGGGCACCTGGAAGTATGGGAACGGTTTATGTACGGGGGTCTACCGGACTTAGTAATACGTATGATGAAGCACAGATTTTGAGTAGTCCTTTGTACGTAGTGGATGGTATTCCACAGCCTACCGAACAATATTCCAATCTTAACACCGGTACGGGGACAAATTTTCTAGCCGGATTAAATCCGAATGATATCGAGTCGGTCTCTGTTCTACGTGATGCATCTGCCGCCGCTATTTACGGTTCCCGTGCGGCCAACGGCGTGATACTGATTACGACCAAGAAGGGCGGGGTTAGGGAGCCGACGGTTTCCGTTAACGGCTACTCAGGACTTACTATGCGACCTGAGCTACGCGATGTGGCACTCGGAAGCGCTGAGCGTGCCCAGAAAATGTCGATTATAGAAAACCAGCTCAATTATATGGAACGCGCTAATTTGCCGTTTATTCTTACGGATAGTTTAAATCCCGCGTTTAACGGAAACACGAATTTTCAGGAGATGTTCTATCAAAAAGGGCTCTTGAAGAATCTCGATCTAAGCGTTAATGGTGGCGGTGGCAACTCGACATACCGTTTTAGTGGTAACTATTATGATGAAGAAGGGATAATTAAGCAGACTGGATTTACCCGGTTTGCAACCCGACTGAATCTTATGACAAAGGCCGTAAAAGAAAAGGTCAGCATTAATCCGATTGTCTCTTATACGCTTATCGATAGGCCGAGAGGAAACGGTAGCGACACCAACCCTTTTCCCTGGAACGCGAATAATATGCCTTCGTCTCTTTATAATCTTTCGGACGCACGCCGTGATTATTATATGGGTGTATACGACGGCGATCTGGACAAGAACATAACGAGCCAGTTAAGCCTCAACCTGAATGTAAACGTCAATCTATTGCCAAAGTTGATCTTCACCTCGCAGACGGCTTTTCAGTATAATACTGGGCGAAGAGATTTCAGCCGGCCGAGTATGCTCAATAATTACCTAGGGAACTCTTCCGACTCATGGACCTCTGCACAGGAAAACTGGCGTACATCTAATTATCTTAACTATGTCGACAAGTTTGGAAAACACTCGCTGTCAGTGCTGCTCGGACAGGATATTGAACACGATAAATATCAGGTAACCTCGGCATGGGGTTATTATGGTAGCTCTGATCAGGTAAAAGTAGTACAGGGTTTTATGCAGGATTATCAGGGCGGATATTCAGATTATCAGGCGTGGGGATTGCTGTCGTATTACTCAAGACTCAGTTATGATTTCGATGAACGCTATATTTTGTCTGGAAGTATACGGACTGACGGGTCGTCGCGGTTCGGGAAAAACAATAAGTTTGGTTGGTTTCCTTCGGCTTCCGCGGCCTGGCTACTATCCGAAGAAGCATTTCTCGAGGATCACGCCAGCATTTCTCTGTTGAAACTGAGAGCTAGCTACGGTACTACCGGCAATTTACCCCGGCAGAACTATTTACCGTATAATATGTATAGAGTAAATGCTGGAGGCTACGCCGGAAACGACAACGCGCCCTCTTACAACGGAGTGATTGCCATTACTCCCAATTTCGTTAACGGCGTGGCTCAGGATAATCTGACCTGGGAGAAAGGTAGAAGCTGGAATATCGGAACAGATGTTGAGCTTTTGAACGGCAAATACAGTTTAAGTGCGGATATATATAACAAGGAAACGTATAACCAGCTTTTTGCTGTGCAACTGCCGGTGAGTACCGGCTACGATTACGCGATGACCAATTCGGTGGGTGTCCGGAACGCAGGTGTGGAGCTCGTGATCGGGGCAAACCCGCTGTCGCGGACCAGCCCAGTGAACTGGAGATCCAATTTTAACATTTCTTATAACCGAAATCAGATCATGAGCCTTCCTAACGGTGGACGGGACCTGGTGATGTCAGGAGACCGATTCGACGCATCGCACATTCTTTCTATCGGGAGTCCTATTAACGCGTTCTATTTGTTTCAGACATTAGGGGTGTATTCTTCCATTAATGATGTCCCCGTGAACCCCTATTCGGGCGAGTTATACGGTAACGGAGGCCCATACGGAGCCGGAATGTTTCATTTGAAAGATTTAGATGGAGACTACTTCCTGGATTCGTATAGAGACGGTATTAATCCGGACAAAATGCCGATAGGCGACCCTAATCCGAAATGGACAGGGGGGTGGACCAACACATTTTCGTATAAGAACTTTAGCCTTTCGTTTTTTCTGAACTTCACATTAGATAGGGACATTTTGAACCTGTACGAGGCAGATGCTTTCGCGACAGTGTTTGATAACGGCCAATTTGCCGTAAAAGCTTATCCAGATCTAAGCAAATATGATATCTGGCGCCAGGACGGCGACAAGGCAGAATACGCAAAAATTGATATGGGAACGTACCGATATTATTATACGTCAGCGCAGACATTCTTTTTGGAAAATGGAAGCTACATCCGCCTGAAAAATGTAATAGGATCTTATGACTTCGGTCGGGCGCTGTTATCCCGGCTCGGTATTAACCGCCTTCGGGTGTACGGTATCGTTGACAACTTGTTAACATGGAAGGCTTCCAAAAAATTGCCGGATCCTGAAGCGGTAAATCAATATGGCGAATATAATGGATTTGGCTATCCCATGCCTAGGAAGTTCACATTTGGATTGGAGATCACTTTATAACATACAATCATGAAAACGAAATTAATACAGATATTGTCCCTCTTGTTGTTTGCATCTTTATGTTCTTGTAAAGACTTTCTCGAAGAGTTTCCCCGAAACTCGACGCATGTGGGAGAATTTTGGCAATCGGCAGATGATGTCAGCAGCGCCGTCGCCGGCAACTATGCCCTGTTACGCGATGCGGTTACCAGCGGCAATGCAAGTAATGTGCCTCGATACTATTTATACGGCGATGGTGTGCCAGCCAGTTACTTTGAAATTCAGTATTCCGGAGACGGATTGGAAGGAGTGCAGACAGGCGACTTTACATGGCGCTATACAATCGAATCATACGGAGACTGGACGAAGTATTATAAGGCCATTGCCATGAGCAATCTTATCTTAGAAAAGGTGTCAGCAATGGATGTCGAGTCTTTTACACAGGTAAACAATCCGATGCGTTTTAAAAACGAAGCTTTAGGACAGGCTTACTTTATCCGCGCTCTGTGTTATTTTATGCTTACTCGCGTGTGGGGAGACGTGCCTCTGGTATTACATAGTGAGGAAGATCCTATAGGAGCACAGCAATTGGGAAGGAGACCGAAGTCGGAAATATTATCACAGGTTGAAGGCGACTGTCACCGAGCCGCGGGCTTGCTCGACTGGAGTTACAGCAGTCAAGGAGCAGCTAAAGTCACAGCTAACAAAGGAGCCGTGTATGCGTTATTGGCGCATATGTATCTATGGAGGGCAACAACGACAGAGCTTGCATCTGCCGAGCCTATTATGTCCGATGTTAACAGCGCTGATTCTACTATTGCAGCTATAAAATCGTTCGGCGGCTACGCGCAGGTGGATACCGCAAACTACTACAGAACCTTTGTTGGTAAGTCCAGCGATGGTATCTTCGAAATCGCTGCAAGCGAGGAACATTTGGAGGGCTCGTCTACCCATATCGGGATGTTCTTTTTACGCGAGGCTCATGTACCCTTTTACAGTGCAACGTATTCTCGTTTTTTTGTTAAGCCAACCTACTTATCACAGCACTACAAGCCAATGCCAACTGGTCCGGAGGATTGGGTATGGGTAGACGGCCACTGGTGGTGGAATGAGCCAGCTTGGAGGTGGGATTGGATTGAGGGGCAGTGGGTGTTGCAACAGGTAATGAATGATCGTGTCACGGACGTCCGTTACCTGAAGAACTTTACCGATCTGGGAGGTTCGCAACCAACTTGTATCAAATATCATAACGTCGTGCCAATAACTCAAAACAGCGTGCGATTAAGCAACAATCTCATTATTTTCCGGTACAGCGACATGCTGCTGCTGGAAGCGGAGATAGCCCTTTATAAAAACAATCTACAAAAGGCCGCCGACATCATAAACGGCTTTAGAGAGCGGAATGATCCGTACGCAAAGTGGAGTCCGATTGACTGGACAACGACGACAAAGGATAATCTGATGTATGAATATGTTATAGAGCGAGGTAGAGAGCTGTATCTGGAGGGCCATAATTATTACGACCTGATCCGAACACGGCAATATCCTCAGTTCATTACCTGGTTGTCGCCGGCACGCTTCGTTCAGGGCGGATTTTATTGGCCGGTTTCTCCTAACTTATTTAAGAATAACCCAAACCTTACCCAGACGAGCTATTGGATAGGCAAGATATAGCGGATCTGACACTTAAAACAGCAAAGAAATGAAAAAACTACAAATAGTATTGATATCGCTTATAGTAGTCCTGTTTCACATGGTTTCATGTGAAAGCGATGATTATATTAATGACGGTGGAAAATCGCAGAGGTACGTTGATATGACGACGTATGATTTTCTAAAGTCTCATGGAAAGTTTGACTCGCTCGTTGCGATTATCGACCAAGCAGGGTTGAAAGAAATGGTTAATGCTCCCAATACTACATTTTTTGCTTGTACCGACTATAGTGTTGCTCCTTATGTAGCGGCCAAAAAGCAAAAAAGGGTTGTCGAGGTAGGAGATGAAAACATCCAGTTCGGTATTAAGAATATCTCGGCACAGGAACTGGATTCCCTAAAAATGTACATGTTTGAAGGAGCTTTTATTCGTGAGTTTCTCACCCGCGAGAATCAATATTTTACGAGTCGTTACGGGACCATGAATAACACCCGGTTTTTAATAAAGCTACGACGTGTCACAGCTTACAGTGATTACTTGGACTATGTCGACTATGTAAATTTCACGCGCGTGAGAGGAACCTTGGATAGCGAACTTCCCCCTGGACAGGTTATTCTGCCACAAGAGCAGGATCAGTCGTTCGATTGCCAAACGTCCGACATCATAACAAAGAACGGCGTAGTAAACGTGCTTTCCGATAACCATCGTCTGATGTTCAATGGCGAATCTACGGGAGGTAATTGATGTATAACTTAACTGTTGTAAAAACTATTTACATATGAAAATAAAGAGCTTTGCGGTTTTGATGATAAGTTTATCGTTGGGACTCGTGTCGTGTGAAAAAATTGAAAAAGGATTTATGAGTGATAACCCGCGCTACGTAAACGGAACCATTATTGTCCCCCGCGGCAAAATCTATGCGGCTTCGGAACGGATTAATGCGGACGGATCCACACCTCCATACAGCTTCAAATTGTTGAATCTCCGGCATAAAGATACCGGCGAGCCCGCACCAACCGAATTTTTTACAAATTATGAGGTGCTTATGTTTAAGCAGGGGGAAGTGTTCGATGCAGCGAAAGATACAACTGTGGAGCTTTTGAATGCTAAACGGGAGACCGTAAGCACACCCCCTTTCGTATTTAACAATGTAAGCGGTCAACTGGTATTTAACCGCTCCTCGGCTAATTTGCCACTGGGCGATTACATTTTTGATATAGAGATGTCGAATGTGAAAGCGACAAGATTATTCCCCGAGTTCGGCGCAATTAAGGTCGTGGATCCTTCTCTAACTGATTTCTTTGAGGTGACCTATCAAGCTGCCACAGGATCAGACGATTCGGAAACGTTTTTTAACACAACAGCTCCCCAAGTTTCATGCGAACGCATATCCGGGGAAGGGGCACGGGTGATCTTGAAGATCGTGGATAAGAACGGTGTCCCATTTGACCCTTCGGGCGGAGAGGTTATCCGAAGGGGAGACAGACCTACGTTTGAAAGCCATGTTAAGTTTAATCCGGTGGTAGAAACTGATACTGCGCTGATTTGCGACTTTGAAGTGGCTCCGTTTCCTTTAACTATTTACCATGATGGTGTTACAGATTGGGGTTATCTTATATATTATCGGATTCCGAAAAGATTTGCCAAGATAGATGAATATAATACGTCCCTGAACATCAACCCGGTTTTTGGTTTTCGGGTATTGATGGAAGGCACTTATATCGTTACGGTAAGGCTACCGTCCGTCACGCGAATAGGGGCGGGTACATGAGCCACCTATTTGCAAACATAATCTTACTGCAAAACTCGGTTTCTCCGCCGAAGAGCTGCCCGGCTCTGGAAAGAATATGAATGGTTTAAAAATATACCAAGAAAATGAAAAAAAAGATATTTTATATTTCGCTGACAGTATTTGTCGCTACTATGATACTGTCTTGCAAGGATACAGAAATTGATGAAATAGCATATGATATAAGTAACTTGCAACGACCAGTGCCGATAGGCAATGGGACTGGAGACCAAAAGCAACTGTATCTCCCGACGAGTGGTATTTGGGACGTTCCGGCCAATAACGATTTCAATGATTATAACAGCAAATATAGCTTGAGCCGGCGTTTTGAATCTGCTAATCTGGCTTTGCTGTGGGATAGGGAATTTGGGAGCGATCTCGCCGCTACAACAGGTGCGAATGTGGCGAACGTATTAGGTGCGCTGGAGGGCTTTTACGACTACTATGCAAACCAATTAAAATTCGTTGACGTGGGAAACTCCTTGACGGATAAGTATAAGATGGTTTGTTTCGTCCGCGGAGGTACCGACGGTACGGCTTACGGCGGAGGTGCCGCGGATTCGGTAGGCATGTTGTGGATGCCGGCTTCGAGGCTCGGCGCTCCGTATACTACGTTGGCACACGAACTCGGTCATGCTTTTCAATATATGGTACATGCGGACGGTAATTGGGGATTCTCTAACAATCCTGTAGGCGGCATTGGACAGTCTATTTTTGAGGTAACCTCGCAGTTCATGACCATGATGTTATACCCCGATTTAATGACGATTGAAAATTGGCATCTGGTAGAATTTATGAACAATACGCATCTGGCATTTCTGCACGAAAACATGCGTTATTCTTCACATCAGGTACTGACATATTGGACCGACAAATACGGACTAGATATGGTTGGAAAAGTTTGGCGGCAAGCTGTTCGGCCTGAAGATCCTGTCGCCACGTACAAACGTATACAAGGTATGAACCAAGAGCAATTCAATGACGAAATGTTCGATGCGCACCGTCGGTTTATTACTTGGGATATACCCTTGATAAGAATCGGAGAGCGAAGAAAATATGCGAATCAGCATTTTACGACGCTATACGATGTAGGAGAGGGGTGGTATCGCATAACTCCGGCGAAATGTCCCCAAAACTATGGATACAATGGGATCCGATTGAATGTGCCCCCCGCGAACACAACAGTACACCTCGATTTCAAAGGCTTAGCCGGTGCGGCCGGGTATCGATCGATAAAAACAGATAAAGCCGGATGGCGTTACGGCTTTGTTGCTTATAAGAGCGATGAGTCGCGGGTGTACAGTGATACGTTTTCCGCCAGCGAGGGAACTGCGTCATTTGTAGTTCCTGAAAACACGACGTACCTATGGTTGGTGGTGAGTGGCGCTCCTACAGAACACTGGGAGCACATATGGGATGATAAGGATGAAACAGATGAGCAGTGGCCTTACCAGATTAAGTTGACAGGAACAAGCTTGTCGCCGGCTATGATTGAATAACGGGATGACAAGGGGACGTCAAAGAACATCTGTGGAAAAATCAGTCATCATCCGGTTGGGCGTATTCGAGACGAAACCGTGGTTCAATCATAATCCGCACCCTAATGCGATCAGCAGGACATTGTTCCCGATTCCGAACGATGAGCTTAACAAGAATCCCAAACTAACGCAAAACCCAGGCTATTAATTGTGCTGTCAGATTTTTTATTTGATAATAAATTGATAGTTAGATAGAAAAGCAATTCTTCTTATCTTTAAAGTATGAGAATTGCTTTTTTTTCGACCCAGCCCTACGACCGCGTGTTCTTCGAACGGGAGAATACCGCAGGATATTTTAACTATCAGTTTTACGAGACGCACCTAGGCCCACATATTGTGCAGGCCGTAGAGAACGTTGATGCCGTTTGCGTATTTGTGAATGATCGCGTGAATGAAAATGTTATTCAGGTTCTTGCAGAGAAGGGCGTCAAGGTTATAGCGTTGCGGTGTGCGGGTTTCAACAATGTAGATCTGGAGGCTGCAAAGAGGTATGGAATGGCGGTCTGCCGTGTGCCAGCCTATTCGCCCGAGGCGGTGGCGGAGCATACAATGGCGATGTTGCTAACATTGAACAGAAAAATACATAAAGCGTATAACCGTGTGCGTGAGCAGAATTTTTCCCTAAACGGCTTACTGGGGTTTAACCTCTATGGGCGTACCGTCGGTGTCATCGGAACCGGGAAGATAGGAAAGGCGTTTTGTAGAATAGCTTTGGGATTCGGCTGCCGGGTAATGGCTTTCGATCTGCACGAGGATGAAGAACTTAAACAGGCAGGGGTGTCGTATGTACCGCTTGAGCAGGTATATAAGGTATCCGACATCCTTTCTTTACACTGTCCCCTGACACCGGAAAATAGGCATCTTATCAATAAAGAGTCGCTGGAAATGATGAAAGAGGGTGTTACTTTGATCAATACAAGCAGAGGCGGCCTTGTCGACACGTGGGCAGTGGTGGAAGCCCTTAAAAGCCGGAGGCTCGCCGGGTTGGCTATAGACGTATATGAGCAGGAAGAAAAACTGTTTTTTAAAGACTTAAGCGGCACTATCATCGAGGACGATACGATCCAGCGGCTGATGAGCTTTCCGAACGTGCTGATAACGGCGCATCAGGCCTTTTTCACCGAAGAGGCGCTAACGCAGATCGCCCGTATCACCTTGCAAAATCTTCAGGAGCTGGGCAGGGGGGAACGTCCGTCGATTTCCCAGGCTTTGCTGGCTTAATCGACCGAGCTATATGTCTGTCGACGCCCGAAAAGTAGTCGTCGATGCCAGCAGGAAGTTCTGATAGGGGATATTCCGTCTATCATTTTTGCTGTCGATGAGTTTTAGCAGCAGTTCAAGGGCAAGCTTCGCCATTTCGTGTGTGGGCTGCCTGATCGTCGAAAGAGGAGGATTAAGATAATTGCTGACGTTAGTATTGGTGAACCCAATTACGGCCACATCATGGGGGACATGGAGCTCCAGAGAAGCAAGTACGCCCAATATTTTTATGGACAGGGTGTCCGTAGCACCCACTACGGCATCCGGCAGATGCCCCTGCTCCCGAAAGCCATGGAATATCTTTCGTAAATCGCTATCGATATCTTCACACGGATCTTGATAGTCGGCGTAAATAATATACTCTTCACGCACAGGAATCGCGTAGTTGTGCAGTGCGTTTTTATAACCACGTATGCGGTCCTTCGTATTCCCAATGTCTTTTCCACACAGTAGCGCAATTTTTGTACGGCCTTTTTTTATAAGTTCTTCTGTTGCTTTATAAGTTTCCATACTATTGTGAATACCTATCTTATAGGTGTTCAGTCCGTGATGAATGCGGTCAAAGAGAATAATGGGGCAGCTGTGGTGGTGGATGTGTGTCATCAGTTCTGTATTCGAAGTTTCGTGGGCAGGCGAAATGATGATCCCCGCTACGTTTTGATGTAACAGAAACTCCAGCGCCTCCTTTTCCTGTGTTTCGCAGTTTTGCGTCTGAAACGGCAGCAGCGTATATGAACGGGGCAGAACCTGTCTATACATCTCATCGACAAAGTCGAGAAAAAACGGACTGGAGAGAAAGGGTATAACAACCCCGATAAGGTTTGTCCTGCCTGTTTTTAGGTTCTTTGCGAACGTATTGGGACGATAATGATGTTTCTCAGCGTAAGCTAACACTCGCTCCCTGGTCTCTTTTTTGATCTCATGGCTATTATTCAACGCCCGCGAGACGGTTGCCGGCGAGATATTTAGCGCTTTTGCGATGGTTTTTATATTCACTAGGCCCATAGTGGAGTATTTTTGTTTACAAGCACACAACTGCCAATGCATTCCACTCTTTTCTAACGATCAATAGATGCCTCTTCCGTCACGTTAAGTGTTTGTTTTACGTTTAATTTAATTTCTATATGTTGGTCAGGAAAGAAAGAGCAGCTAAGCTATTGGCTAACCTACGATTCAAAGATATAAACAAATATGATATGTTGACCAAGTTCATGACTTTAGGCCTGTTAAGTATCGGTTTGCATACAGTCACCGGCGCTCCGTCAGTATAGACGTTTATACTTAACAGGACGAGGAACAGGAACGCGCGTACAGATGACGGGCGAGGGGCAGTGCAGTAAGCGTTTTACGCAACAGGTACATTATGGCCTGGAATTTGTTTGTAATTATAGAGAGAGAACAGCAAAAGCACGGCGGAGTAAGTACGCTTTACGCCATATGCTTGTTAAAGTGTAACTAGAGAATAATTGATGAAAAAAATTTTAGGATTTATGTTGGTAGGAATGATCGTCTTAAGCCTGTCATCCTGCTACACACACAGACACCCCCACGGACATGTACCTCCGGGAAAGGCAAAAAAAATTTATGGCAGTAAATCTGCAAAGCGGCACGCGCCTGGCCAGAAGAAAAAGAGACACAAAAAAGGTAGGCATCACCATAGACATGACGTATACATCCCTATTGGGTGGTAGTACAGGGGTCTTCCCCTGCTTCCCCGTATCAACTTTCGGACAACAGCCATCAGTCGAAAAACAAGGGTTAGAAATCTGATATCAGCACAATCAAAAATCCTTTCCTCAGGCCGAAACATTGGCGGCAGGAGGAAAGGATTTAAGTGTAAGGGGGTGACGAGTTTAAGGACTTAGTTTATTGCGCCCAATTTTATGGAAGACCCAAAATTACAAGCGCTGCAGCCATCTTGGCCAAATAAGCCATCCGTACCCGAACAGGCGTTGAAATTCCAGTAGTCGCGGTTTCTGTATAATGGCCCCTTACCGACAGTGCCCCAGTTGCCGTTGAAACTAAAATGTGGGTTGTTGCAGTCCATGTGTACCAGGTTTCCTGCGGTTGTCGTTTCATCTTGCGGACCGGCCGGATTCCGATAATCTCCCCAATAACTACATTCGTATCCCGGTAATGTCCACGATCTGGAGTTGTGGTAGGAGCCATGGGCCAATTTGCCGACGAACACGGTGATAATATCGTTCACATTTCTATTTCTCCAATCTATAGTATACCAGCCCCCGTGTTGGAAATACGTCACGGAAATGACCTTATTAGCTTCCGTGTCGACCTGTACAATGACGTGTTCCCAATCATAGTCATGCCCACCTAGGTTTGAAAAACAGTTACTTTGGATGTTATATGTCCACCAATAGTCGATAAACACCCGGTTAGGCCGGCTGGGGTGCTGCTGCACTTCATAATATGTAGGAAAACTCAGGCTGCTTGGCGAGTTTCTGTTTACCATAACGAGCTGCCCGTCGCACACGATGCTGGCTGGATCGCTGTTAGCCCAGACGGTCTCTACGCTCGTCGGATAATCCGGAGCTGCCCGGTCGAATTTTAATAACGGAGCAAAATTCTGCGCCAACAGTTGTGCCCTGTTTCCGGTTATTTTCGTGTTGCTTTCTGTACATTGTGCGCAGCGGAATTGGGCGCCGGTTTGTGCAGCCTCGACAAATTCGGTTGTGTATCTCTCCTCTAACCTGACGTTGAGGTCATCCATTTTGTTACATTGAACAAATAAGAGTGCTGCTATCAAAGCACCGACAATTGTGATCTTCATTTTTGATGTTAGGTAGTTCATTTTTTTTGTTTTTATAGGTGATTAATATCCGTTGTTCTGTGTTAACAGTGGGTTGATAACGCGTTCGCTATTAGGAATAGGAAACAAACGTTTATTGACATCTTTGTCCTTTTTATACCCCCAGGAATCCTCAAACTTACCGTAACGGATCAGGTCGTTGCGGCGCCAACCTTCCCAGCTGAATTCTCTAGCCCGCTCTTGAAGAAGGATTTCGAGATTCACGTCCGACAATACGGTGGCTTGACGTACTTGTCTCAGTTCGTTCACCAAGGTTAGCGGAGTCTGATCGTTGGTAGCTGCAGCACCTCTCAATAACGCCTCAGCCTTAATTAATAAAATGTCGGCGTACCTAAATACAGGTACATCATTGCTAGCATTGCGGTCGATGGCATTCGGGTCTGGCGCGTACTTGATATTCCGATATCCTTTTGCCCTTCCGAGTTCATCACCTCCGGCCTCAAACAGAGCTTCGTTGATCAATGTGACCTTCGGTGTGAATTCCAAATGATAGTCGATGGCCTCTCCTCCGTCTGCACCAGTATAATTAGCATCTAACCCCCGTTTTGTTGTTCTTATGATAATCGGATTTCCGGCGTTATCATATTGCTTTCCGGTGAGCCAGGATTGCGTACGTATATCGTCAGGATCGTTAAAATTCGCGTAATATTCCGGTGTGGTACTCGCCGGTCCGCTGATGCGGAAGTTGAGATTATATTTCTGTTGCAGCGCATAGTGTAAGCCATACCACGTAAACTGTTGGCCACTGGCCTGTGCCCAGTCATAGGGAATGGCAAAGATGAATTCCTTGGTGTGCGGGCCGTTGTTGGCTGCAAACATCCCAAAAAAGTCTGGGTTAAGGTCGTACACTCCCGAGGAAATGACGTGATCGGCAGCTTCTACTGCATCCTGATAGCGCTCCTGATTTGTGTACACTTCGGCGTTTAGGTACATCTTGGCAAGTAATGCGTATGCCATATACTTCGTTGGACGGCCATAGGTAGACACCGATACCTGGTCTGAAAGGTGTGGAATCACTCCAATCAATTCGCTTTCTATAAATTCAAAAATCTCCTTTCTTGATTTTTGTTCGGGAAGCTTGCCGCTTCCAAACTCGACACTTAATGGAATATTGCCATAGAGATCCATCATAAAGAAAAACGCCAGTGCGCGGATGGCCCGTACTTCAGCTTCGACCTGTGCCTTGGCGTCGCTGTCCGGAGCAGCAGCGAAAAGGGCCAGCACTTGGTTACTTGTGCTGATAACGCCATATCCCCAACGCCATACTTCTCCTACCTGAGGATGATCAGCATTCCAGGAATGGAGGTGGAGTTGCTGAAACCGTGCTCCGTCGTACCAGCCGCCGGCCCGTGCAGGCAATATTGCTTCGTCCGTGCTAAGCGTCTGGAGATGCCAATATGTTGTAGAATATAAGCCACGGAGTTGTTGGTACACCGCTCCTGATGCCAAAATGAGCTGGTTCTCGTTCGAAGGAAAATTGTCTGGCGTTAGTTCATTTTCTACAGGCACCTCTACATCTGTACAACTTTGCATTAAAACAGTCAGAAAAAATGGGATGATTGTAAATATTAGTTTAAATTTCATCGGATGCTAAATTAAAAGTTGACGTTAAGACCAAAGAGAAAAGACCGGGTCCGCGGATAGTAGTTTTTATTGTCTATGCCCGGCGTAAGCCCACCTAAGTTGATTTCTGGATCAAGACCTCTATACTTACTGATTAAGGCCAGGTTATTACCTGTTAAATAGATCCGCAGTTTACTGACCTTCGGAATATTGGTAAACGTATACCCCAGCGTGGCGTTGTCTAAGCGGACATAACTGGCGTTCTCGATGTAGCGGTCCGAGTAGCGGTTCGCGTTGCCGTCCTCCGGACTTTCGTTCATGGCGAAGACCGGCAGGTTATAACTCTCCACTTCGTAGGGACGGTTTAGGTCAGCATATGTCGCGTTGAACACTTTTCCGCCCAATGAACCTCTAAAGAACACGTTTAGGTCTATGTTTTTGTAGAACAAAGAGTTGTTCCAGCCGAATAATAGCTTTGGCTGCGCGCTACCTGCATATCTATAGTCTTGGAAATCTATGGGTTGCGTGGTAATATTACCCGCTTTGTCCAGGAACTGGGATACGCCGGCTTCGTTTTTCCCCATATACTGGAAAGTAAAAAACTGTCCGATCGGATAGCCTGCTTTTAAAATCTGAACGGCGACGCCGCTTTGTCCCTGTCCACCGGGATAGCCCTGAGGAATGGAGTCGGATGCAAATAGATCGTTTGACAATGAGACCAGTGTATTACTGTTGTGGGCGACATTCAGTCCGCTAACCCATCGAAACGTCTTATTCTGTATCGGCACAATATCCAAGGTAATCTCAAAACCCTTGTTTCTGATATCTCCTACGTTAGCTGTATATCGGTCTACGAAGTACTGTGTTGTCGATACATTGTAGTCCCAAATAAGATCGCTGGTCTTCTTGTCGTAATATTCAGCAGTCACATGAAGGCGGTTGTTCAGCAACGATGCATCGACTGCGACATTAGCCATGGCCGTTTTTTCCCAGCGTAAGTCGGGATTTGCATTCTGTGTCGCGAATATGGCGGTCGTGAAATTGCCATCATAGAAAAAGGTTCCAGCATTTCCGTAACGAACCTTGGAAATCAGTGGGTTGAATCCCAGTGAGTTACCTGTTATTCCGTATCCAGCACGTATCTTCAGGTCGTCAAAGATCCGTTGTCCATTCATAAACGGCTCTTCGGATATCCGCCATGCTATCGACCCGGCGGGAAATGTTCCCCATCGGTTGTTCTCTCCGAACGCTGAAGATGCGTCTCTACGCAACGATACCTGCAATAGGTACCTTTCCTTTAAGTTGTAGTTTAGACGGCCATAAAACGAAATTAAACGAAGCTTGGCATACTGATTGGTGCCCCAGTCGGTGCGGAAGTTGCCCTGTGGGCTTCCGAGGCCAATATTACTGAAGCCGAGATCATCGCTGGGAAAGTTACGGTTGTTCGCCTGGAAGCCATCACCGTTTAGATCTTCCTGCCAACTATAGCCGCCCAGT
The DNA here is from genome assembly GCF_008124885.1 of Sphingobacterium allocomposti. Classification (GTDB taxonomy): domain Bacteria; phylum Bacteroidota; class Bacteroidia; order Sphingobacteriales; family Sphingobacteriaceae; genus Sphingobacterium; species Sphingobacterium allocomposti. Next base: position 54,728 of record NZ_VNHX01000006.1, on the reverse strand, counting down.
ACTTCCAGGTGGTGCTGGGACCATCTGTTCTCAAACTTCAAGAAAGATTCCAACATTTTCCGGGTGTTTTCATAAGAGGATCGGTATGCCTCGCCGTTGAACCCCTGTTTGAGCGAATAACCGCTTTCGTAGTAAATTCCGCGATTGTAAAGATCCTTCTGCGTCGTCGCGCTGATGTTGTATAACAGATTAAAGGGCAGACGCAGCGACGCGTTTACGTTGAGCAATGTCGTGTTGTTTCTCAGCCGTTCTGTCGCTTGATTCTGCAAGGCAACGGGGTTGTAGTACTGTACTCTGGGTAAGTCTTCTGTATATGTTCCATCCGGTTGGAACACCGGGACCGTCGGCATAAAGCGAAGCGCATTGTAGAGGACAAGATCTTGGTTTGGTATAAGCTGGGAGTTACTAGAAGCATTGTTCAGATTAATACCGATCGTCAACTGGTCGTCGAGCAGACGCTGACTAAGATTGAGTCTACCGGTTAGCCTCTCTAGTCCGCTATTTCGTAGAATGCCGTTATTGTCGAAATAGTTTAGACTCGCATTGTAGGATGCATTCTTCAGTCCGCCGCTAAGGGATAAGTTGTGGTTTTGGATAGATCCGATTCTACTTATTTCTTTCTGCCAGTCGGTATCCGCGCCTTGCTCGTCCATAGGCTTCGCGGATCTGCCCATGGTCTCGAGATATGCTTTGCGCTGCGCTGCGTCCATCATCTCAATAGTTTTTGATGACTTTTCATTTCCGACGTACCCCGAGTAGCTGACGGATGTGCCTTCCGCGCGGCCGCTTTTTGTCGTAATCATAATAACACCGTTCGCTGCCCTGGTTCCGTAGATAGCCGAAGCGGAGGCGTCTTTCAATACGCTGATATCTTCAATGTCGTCCGGAGCGACCAATTTGGGATCGGCTCCGGGAATTCCGTCGATGACATAAAATGGTTCCTGGGCGGCGCCGGTTCGTAAGGTCGACGGTCCCCTGAGGCTCACCGAAGGCGTTTCATTTGGGTCGCCAGACCGCGTCACATTCAGTCCTGCGACTTTACCTTGCAACAGCTGCAGCGGGTTACTAAAACCGCCGCGATTGAAATTTTCCTGTTTCACCGTAGTCACAGACGTGCTTATCAGACGGCGAGACTGTGTGCCATAGCCAACTACCACCACCTCATCCATCTGAGACAAGGTGGGAGTAAGGCGAATAGTATCCGTTAGGCTGTTGATAGACAAAGAAGCGGGCTGATAACCAATATAACTGAAGGTCAATATATCGTTAGGCTCGGCCGCGATCTCGAAATAACCTTCCCCATTGGTAAATGCTTGTGCCGATTTACCACGGACATGGACAGATGCTGCAGAGAGCCCCTGATTGCTTATCTCGTCGACAACCACTCCCCTTCGGATATGTTGTTGCGCCTGGGAAGGACGCTCCTTAACGTAGATTGTCTTGTCAGCAATTTCAAATTTTAAGTTGGTCTGTTTCTCGATCTGCTGCAAAATATCGCGTAAAGGTTTATTATCTTGCTTTATCGATATTTTGACCTGTTTCGTACGGTTGTTTGGCATGTAAAGGAAGCGATAGTCTGTTTGCTTTTCGAGCACATCGATGACTTCCTTCATGCCGGCATTCGTGAGGTGGATACTGCACGTATTCTGGGGATCTTGTTTTGCGTAACTAAGGGTTGCTGATAGAAACATCAACACAAAGAGACCTAACGTTATCGCCAAACGCATTTTTTCGGAATATAAATTACTATGCATTGGTTCTAGGGTTGTATGGAAACTAGTTGTAAAGGAATTTTTATACACTTCGATAATCCTTCGTATACGAAGTTTCGTTACTTTTGATAATTAATAACATCTATTGATTCTACCGGCTACAGATTACTTTGGTCAGGCATTTGTAGCGGTACAGGGAAGTGGGCCAATCTTATTGGCTCACTTTGTTTTTTCCAATATTGATTTCTACATATATAATCTCCGTTTTAAGGTTCTAACCTGGGTTTAATAATCACAGTGTCTTTTTTAATATCGTAAGTTGCGCCGCTGATGAAGGCTATCTGCCTTAATGTCTCTTTTAGAGGAAGATTTATGAACGTGCCTTTTAAAGTCTGTGTGTTCTGTACCGGACCTTCCAGTCTAACTGCAATTCCGTACCATCGCGATAGCCGTTTTACAACCGTTTCCCACGTATCATAATGGAATGCCAACGTGTTGTTCTCCCAACCTACTGTCCCTTCTTTATAGAAGTCGCGCAGCGCAAAAGTCTGGTCGGAAAGCCGGTATGACACTTCTTTTCCGGGAGATAGGTTGACCGAGTGCGGATATTCGCCTGCCATATCCACGCGGACTTTACCTTCTAGCAGCGACACGGTGACACAGGAGTCCGTACCATAGGCGTTGACATTGAATTTGGTACCTAACGCCGTGGTCGAGACATTGCCGCTTCTGACAATAAGCGGAAGTTTGGCATTCGGCCGCACCTCAAATATCCCCTCTCCGTCAAGATGGAGCGTTCTGGTTTCCGCGGCATAATCCTTCGGTATTTTGAGTGTCGACGAAGCGTTTAATCGGACGACGGAACTATCAGGCAACGTGATGGTTTTATGTTTATGCGCGTCTGTTTTGATGATGGTAAAGGCCGGCCCAGAAACAGGCTGGAGATAGCGCAGCTGGGAGATCCAGAGAAAGGATAGCATTCCGAGCAGCACCGCTGCCGCAATATACCACTTGTAGTTTAATCGCCTGGCCGTTCGTTCCGCTGCTTCGCTGACGCTTTTTTGGTAATCGTCAGGCGCGGTCGTTTTCCATCGGTCCAAAGCCTGGAGAGCGTCCCCGTGCTCATGTTTTGCCGGAGGCTTACTCCATAAATCGGCCATTTCACTGAGAGCAAGAGCAAATTCCGGATTTACTTCCACCTTGTGCAGCAACTCCTGCACCTCCGCGTCACTCAGGTTTCCTTCTAAATACCCAATAATCAAATGTAGATCGTGCTCTTCCATGTATTGCATTTACATGGTAGTTGCAGTAAGCGATTTTTTTGATTACAGCGATTGGTTGATTTAATAATAAGATAACATCGGTAATATTTACTTAACCTTCTTCCATTGGTCATGGACAAAAAGGACAGCGCGATAGAGCAGCGTGCGGACGGTATGACGGCTTTTGTGTAAGAGATCGGCCACTTCGTTGTCGCTGAGCTGATGCTGCCACCGCAACAGGAAAACAGTTTTAGTCTGCTCAGGTAGGCGCGAGACGACGCTGTTCAGCCAGTCCAGCCGGTCTTTCTGCGTCAGGAGCTCATCGGGCTGGGGCTGTTGATCGATGACCGAGAGCGCGGCATCGGTATCCGAAATGCATTCGATCTTTTTCTGTCGGTACAACAGGTTCGTCTTATTTCTTGCGGCGCCAAAAAGATAAGCTTTTAGTGTCGACCGTATCTGGATTTTATCTCTGGCGCTCCATAAGTCGGTGAATAAATCAGCAACGCAGTCTTCGGCCTGCTCTTGCTGCAGGCCTAGGCTGCAACAAAAGGTAAGAAGGGATGTGTAGTACTTGATAAATATGCTGTCAAATGCTTTTGGATCACCATTCCTCATTTTACTGAGTAGTATGACATCCTCCTGTTCGCGCTCCATGGAGGCAATGATACGCTATTGAAATTAAGTTAGTAAAAACAGATTGTTAAATGCTCGTATACATATCCTGAACTTGACGTTCACAGACAGAAGGGCCATCGATACTCCGTTACAGGTTTACAAGGCCTTTAGCTATACGGCCGGATATATCGGCAGCAATGCCGACGCGCGGGGAGAGGGCATCATTTTTAACGCCGATGTTGGTCTGCATTTTGTTTTTTTTCGTAGATTAGGATTTTGAAACCTTACCTATATAAAAATATGATGAAGAAATACATCGGATATGCCGGCATGATGTGTCTTTTGGCTAGCAGTGTCACGTCGTGTACAGACACGGCAACAGAGAAGAAAGAAGCCGAAGAAGTGCATAATCCCGCTAGCCAGACGATTCCGGAAGAAGCAAAAGATCTGATCGGCCGGTGGGATCTGACGGTCGATAAAGAAGGGAAAGAGGCGCCATCGTGGCTGGAAATCAAGTTGTCGGGTTTTAGTACGCTGGTAGGCTATTATGTAGGCGATAGCGGCAGCAGCCGCCCCGTATCACACATTAAACTGGAGAACGGAAAATTTTCTTTCTCTATTCCACCACAATGGGAGGGGGGCGAAGGTGACTTTACCATAGAAGGCGAGTTGGTTGGGGGCCAGCTGAAAGGCACCGTCACAAGCAACAAAGGAAACAAATTTGATTTTACCGGCGTTAAAGCTCCCTATCTCGTGCGAACGGGGGAGGCACAATGGGGAACTCCTATCGAGCTTTTTAACGGAAAAGACCTGACCGGCTGGAAGACGTCAGAAGGAGAAAACTACTGGCATGTCGAAGATGGTATCCTGATAAACGATAAGGCAGGCGCGAACTTAATTACCGAGCAAAAGTTCGAGGATTTTAAATTGATTGCCGAGTTTCGATATGCTGAGGGAGGAAATTCCGGTATATATCTTCGCGGCCGATATGAAGTGCAGATAGAGGATTCTCCTAAAGATAGACATCCGGGATCGTTGTATTTCGGGGGCGTTTACGGTTTCCTCTCGCCTAACGAGATGGTAGCAGCCGGTCCAAACGAATGGAACAGATATGAAATCACGCTCCGTGGCCGCTTGGTGACGATCGTAGCAAATGGAAAGACGATTATCAGCAATCAGGAAATCCCTGGAATTACCGGAGGTGCTTTGGATAGCAAAGAAGGAGAACCGGGGCCGATTTATCTACAGGGCGATCATACAGGCGTCGAGTTTAGAAAGATTACCATTATCCCTGCCAAATAAAGGAGCAGAACGGCACATCAAAACAGGACCCTGGGCTGCACGGGCGTCCCTTAGCCGCGGGGCAACGAGGTGCGAGCGGAACAAGGCGCGCTCATGTGCGCCATCTTTATCGTCGTGGGGTAGAGGCAGAACGGCACAAGAAAAAACGGTGACGATGATGTAGCACATTTTAATCTGCGGGCATCCCTTTGATAGATGCCCGCAGAAGTACAGCTAAGTCGTTTTTGAACCACAGACCACCTTTGCTATTAAATCTGCAGCCAACTTTGCGGTCCTCCCGTCAATGTCATAGGTCGGATTGAGTTCGGCGATATCCACACTGATGAGCTTCTCGGAGCGGATAAGCTTGGTAAATATTGATCTAAAAAAGGCGTCGGGTAGTACACCATTGTATGCAGGTGCGCTTACCCCGGGGGCAAACGGACTGGCAAATACGTCGAGATCTACCGTGACGTACAATACATCTATGCCGTCGAGAAAAGAGTCGACCATCTCGTTGATGACAGTTTGGTTGGCAACATGAAAGTCGTCCGCCTCCACCCAGCGGACGCCAAGTTTCGCGGCGGCTTCAAAAAGAGCTTTGGTGTTGCTGATGCGTTGGATGCCCAGAGCGAGATAATGGATAGGTTCTCCTCGCAGCGCTTCATCCCTGGCAATTTCATAAAAACCGGTACCCGAATTGGAACCACCGGCCGGAATAGGCCGGAGATCAAAGTGGGCATCGAAATTAACGATGCCTATCCGTCCATTGGTGGTCTGTCGAAGCCCGGTGTAATGACCGTATGTCATCTCATGTCCGCCGCCGAGCAGCAGTGGAAAGCCTCCTTGGTTGACGATCATTTTTACGGCTTGCGCCAACGCCTTTTGAGCCCCTTCAAGGTCGTGCTGCGGGCAGCAGATGTCGCCGGCATCCAAGAGGACGGCCGGATCTACGTCGTGAAGCGGGATGTTACCCAAGGTCTGGCGCAGAAGGGCAGGTGCGCCGGCGGCTCCCGTTCTGCCCATATTCCGCTGTACGCCTTCATCGACCGGAAAGCCCAGCAGGACATAGCAACCCTTGATTGACCGTGGGCGACGCAGGTCGAGTGTAGACACCACCTGATGCCACCGCAACCCGGTTAAGTCGACGCCATCTACGCGCCCTGTCCAGATGGCTGGATCAGTGGCAGTATAGTAATTGTCAAAGTTGAACATAAGCGATTAGTTGAATAAACTGTCCAATACGGCGGGCTCCACATGTTGCGCCGCCGTCACCTGTAGTCCCGGAGACCGCTTAAGCTCTATTTCTATAGCCTGCCTCGCCTCTTTGTTTCTTGCCCATGCACGGCGGGCAATGCCGTTGTTTACATCATAGAACAGCATGTTCGTTAGTCTGCGGTCTGTCTCGTCTGTGCCATCGAGCACCAGGCCGAACCCACCATTAATAACCTCGCCCCATCCTACACCGCCGCCGTTGTGAATCGACACCCATGTGGCGCCGCGGAAGCTGTCGCCTATCACATTATGTATAGCCATGTCCGCCGTGAACTTACTGCCGTCGTAGATATTGCTGGTTTCCCGATACGGGGAATCGGTGCCACTTACATCGTGATGATCCCGTCCTAATACTACGGGAGATTTTATCCTCCCTTGTTTAATTGCACGGTTAAAAGCTTTTGCGATCTGTATCCGCCCCTGTGCGTCTGCATACAGGATACGGGCCTGGGAGCCGACAACCAGCTTGTTGGCTTCGGCTTGTTGAATCCAACGGATGTTGTCTGCAAGCTGCTGACGGATTTCCGGATAGGCGTTCTTCTGCAGTTCTTGGAGAACCGCTAGGGCGATCGCATCCGTCTCGCGCAGATCGTCGGGCCGACCCGAGGTGCATACCCATCTAAATGGCCCGAATCCGTAGTCGAAGCACATGGGGCCAAGGATATCCTGGACGTAAGACGGGTAGCGAAACGCCTGTCCGTCTTCGGCCAGTATGTCTGCACCGGCGCGGCTGCTTTCAAGGAGAAAGGCGTTCCCATAATCGAAGAAGTACGTTCCACGGGATACATGTTTGTTGATTGCGTCCACCTGCCGTATCAGCGACTGCTGAACAGCACGCCGGAAAGCGTCTGGATCACCGGACATCAGTGCGTTGGCCTCGTCAAACAACATCCCTGCCGGGTAATATCCCCCTGACCAGGGATTGTGCAGAGAGGTTTGGTCTGAGCCAATAGATATAGGAACGTTTTCGTCGAAGAAGGTTTCCCATACGTCGACAACGTTCCCGAGAAAAGCAATCGACAGGGTCTCTTTCTTTTTTATGGCATCGCGGACACGTTCCACCAACACCCGTATATCGTCAATTAGCACGTCGACCCACCCCTGCGCGTAGCGTTTTTGCGCCGCTGCGGGGTTTACCTCTGCGCAGACCGTAATGCATCCAGCAATGTTGCCGGCTTTTGGCTGTGCACCGCTCATACCTCCCAGCCCCGATGTCAAAAATACCTTGCCGGCGGTTTCCCCGCTCTGGTCAAGGATTTTTCGGAAAGCATTCATCACGGTAATGGTTGTTCCATGTACAATGCCTTGTGGCCCAATGTACATGTATGATCCGGCTGTCATCTGTCCATATTGCGTCACGCCCAGCGCGTTGTATTTTTCCCAGTCGTCGGGCTTGGAATAGTTTGGAATCATCATCCCGTTCGTGACAACTGCGCGGGGCGCGTCTTTGGAGGATGGGAACAGTCCCATCGGATGACCGCTATATATATGTAAGGTCTGCTCTTCGGTCATTGTCGCCAGATACTGCATGGTCACAAGATACTGCGCCCAATTTTGGAATACCGCGCCATTGCCGCCATAGGTGATGAGCTCATGGGGGTGTTGGGCGACAGCGGGATCCAGATTGTTCTGGATCATCATCATGATCGCCGCGGCATGCCGACATCTGGCGGGATATTCTTCTATCGGTCGGGCGTACATCGCGTATGTAGGGCGGAATCGATACATATAAATGCGGCCGTAGGCCTGAAGCTCGTCCAGGAACTCCTTGGCCAGGTGTTGGTGCCATTCTTGCGGAAAGTAACGCAACGCATTTTCCACAGCGAGCCTTTTTTCTGGCGCGCTAAGTACGTCTTTGCGTTTTGGAGCGTGGCTAACCGTTGTATCGTATGCGGGCTTCGCTGGCAGCTGAGCCGGAATTCCCTGTAGAATCTGTTCTTGAAACGTCATGACTGTCCTCCTTGTTCGAAAATTAAGCGACCATTCTTCCACACCTGCTGTGGCTTAAGCGTGCCCTGCAGGTATGCGATGTCTTGGTAGTTGTCTGTAGGGTAGATGTTGAAGTCGGCAAGCTTCCCCACTTCGAGCATACCGCGATCTGTCAGCGAAAGTGCTTTAGCAGCGCGAAATGTGATACCGGCGAGCAGTTCCGCTGTTGTCAATTTTTCTGCGGCAGCCAGAACCGATGCCTGTGTCATGAGCTGTCCCATCGGTGCTGATCCAGGGTTCCAGTCTGTTGCTATGGCTACACATGCGCCTGCGTCCAGCAGCCTGCGTGCGGGGGCGTAGCCACATCCCAGCCCCATTGATGCGCCGGGCAAGACGACCGAGACGGTGTCCGCTTGGCCAAGTAGCCTGATCGCCGCCTCTGTGGACGCTTCGAGGTGATCCGCGCTCACGGCACCCAGCCTGACAGCAAGCTCCGAAGCGCCCGGCGTAAACTGGTCGGCGTGAACGACAATGTCGAAGCCCCGTTCTTTGGCCAAAGACAGGTAGGGCTCAGCTTCTTCTATTGAAAAGGCGCTGCGTTCCACAAAGATGTCTATGCGATCGGAAAGGTTTTCGTCGCGTAGTACGGGAAAAAGCTTGTCAGCTATTGCCTGTAGATACGCCGACGCGCTTCCCGAAAAATCGGACGGCTTCATGTGAGCCGCTAAGCATGTAGGGATGATATCTATCGGAAGCTGCTGCGCCGAGAGCCTGATGGCACGGAGGATTTTGATTTCTTCTTCTAACGAAAGGCCGTATCCGCTCTTTATCTCCAACGTGGTGACTCCCTGTTGTATAAGCTGCTTCGCGCGCTGCACCGTCAGCGCTGCCAGTTCTTCGACTGTAGCATCACGCGTGTGGCGGACCGTGCTCCATATTCCACCTCCCGCTTCTGCAATTTCCAGGTAGCTCGCACCCGCATTTCGAAGCGCGTAGTCGTTGGCCCTGCTACCGGCGAAAGCAATATGTGTATGACAATCTATGTATCCAGGCAGGCAGACTGACGGGTTTTGAATCGTCACGTGCTCGACGTCTGAGCCGTATCGTTGCCGCAGTTGGTCATATTCTCCGATGTCGACGATGCGTGCATGCTCCACGACGAGACCGCCTTGACGGATCGGTTTAACCTGATCATCCTGTATGGCGCCACGAAGAGGTAGAGACTGAAGTGCAATAAGTTGCGTAAAAGGACCGATAAGTTGCTTTTTCATCATTTAAAAGTTGTTGAAAAGTGAAGCGTGGTGGCCATGATAGGGGACGCCATCGGCCGCAGCTACACGCTCGGCCAGCTGGACCAACGTGCCGGAGCGAACGAGATCATGGGCCGACTGCAGTATGTTTTCCATGATTTGATCTTCTTCTATGTGCGGGATCTGCCGGCGGATTTCCTGATGAACCGCTTCAATGATGGGAGTCGACCGCAATGGGCGATGAAAGTCTACAGCCTGCGCAGCGCAGAGCAACTCTATACTTAGTATGCGGCCAACGTTGTCGATCACCTGCCGCAGCTTGCGTCCGCTTATCGCACCCATACTCACATGGTCTTCTTGGCCCAATGAGGTGGGGATACTATCGGCACTCGCCGGAAAGCAGAGGCTTTTATTCTCGCTGGCAAGTGCTGCTGTGGTGTATTGCAGGATCATAAAGCCGGAGTTTAGGCCGGTGGAACGGAGGAGAAGCTTCGGAACGCCCGCGACATCTCCTTCCAACGAAAGGTACACCCTTCGGTCGGAAACGTTGCCGATTTCGGCCGTAGCCAAAGTAGCATAGTCCATAGGCAGCGCTATGGGCTGTCCGTGAAAGCTCCCGCCGCTGATCGTCAATTCGCTGTTAATGATGATAGGGTTGTCCGTGACGGAGTTAATTTCGGTCTCGACGGCATCTTTAAGATGGAGCCACGCCTGTCGGGACGCTCCGTGTATCTGCGGTATGCACCGTAAAGAATAAGGGTCCTGCACCCGTGAACAGTTTTTATGCGATTCGACGATGCCTGATCCCTGCAATAGGTTGAAGATCGTACCGGCCACATACTGGTTGCCGCGATGTGGCCGTAAGGCATGTAGTTCCTCCGAAAAAGGTTTTATGGATCCATTAAGCCCCTCGAGCATTAAGACTGCGATAAGATCGGCATTGGTCAGCAAATTATGCATATCCGCCACAGCGAGTACCCCGTGTGCGGCCATAAATTGCGTACCATTAATAAGAGCCAACCCTTCCTTGGCTCCTAGAGAGAGAGGCCGCAGACCATTCGCTTGTAAGACAGAAACCGTATCTACTGTCTTTTCACCGTTCCATACTTTCCCCAAGCCAATCAGGGGAAGAAAAAGATGTGACAGGGGCGCAAGGTCGCCAGAGGCGCCTACCGATCCTTGCTGGGGTACCACCGGAATGATGTCATTGTCCACGTGCCACAACATACGTTCGACCGTAGACCACTGTACACCCGAATATCCTTTTGCTAAGGCGTGAATCTTCAGAATAAGCATGAGCTTAGATAGCAGCCTTTCTATGGGGGCGCCAACGCCAACGGCATGGCTTTTTAGGATGTTTTCCTGAAGTTTCCGTGTATCGTGCACATCAATGAGCGTCGTACAAAGGGGGCCAAATCCGGTATTAATCCCGTAAACCGTTTGTTGAGACTGCACGATGTTCTCGACGTGTGCGGCGCTCTGGGCAATGGCCTGTTTAGCTGCGTCGGAGATAACTCCCCGCAGTTGTCCCCGCGCGAGCCTAATAGCTATATTACTCGTGAGATGGTCTATTCCATATTGGAAGGTATGCATGGCGTTCATCTTTAAAGGTATACATCAAATAAGTTCAAATTGACCAAATTTAATGCCTACCTTTAATAATTATAAATATCAATTTTATCAATTCTTAATAACCATGGGTTATCAAATAGAGTTGCGTCATTATCTTTATTTTCAGGTATTGGCTGAAGAATTACATTTTCGGAAAGCGGCGGAGCGTCTTTTTATTTCACAGCCGGGGCTTAGCCGGCAGATCAAGCAGATGGAAGATATCTATGGCGCGGTGTTGTTTGAGCGGGGAAAACACTACGTCCGGCTAACGCATGCAGGACGTTACCTAAAAGACGAGGTGGACGCGTTGTTCCACCACGTGCGGAAAATGGAACGGGAGGTGCGCCTTTTGGGGCAGCATGCTGTAATGGCATTAAGACTGGGTTTTATCGGCTCGGCGGTACAGTCGATATTGGCGCAGCTGCTCGTAACGTTGAAGCACGACTATCCGCATATCGATGTTGACCTGCAGGAACTCTCCAATGGGGCGCAAATTGATAAGTTGTTGCGCCGGGAATTGGATTTCGGATTTGTCCGTGTAGATGAGATACCCAAAGGGCTTACTTGTATTCCGGTATTGACCGAACATTTTTCATTGGTTGTTCCCAGACATTTTGCCGTACAGCCGGAGAATTTTGATGGACTCCACCTTTTGAAGAATGAACCGTTTATTTTGTTTTCGAAGGATTATAGCCACTCTTATTACGACCTTGTGATGAGCATCTTCCGGGATGCCGGTTTCGAACCACAGGTCGCGCTGCGTACCGTCAATGCGCTTTCAATCTTTAACCTCGTGGAACAGGGCCTCGGTGTGGCTATTGTGCCGGCGTCTTTAAAAAGGGGCTACACGACGAAGGTGAACTTTATCGACCTGCAGGATATTCCTCAGCGTACGACGCTGTCGTTGGCGTGGAATATTCATCAGGAAAGCAAAATCAATACGCTTTTTCTGGGTATCCTGCAAAAACATCTGCCGTGGAAAGCTGTTTAATCATATAAACATTCACTCGGGAACATGGTTAGGACATTTCTTTTTTTACTTTCTTTTTCGTTTGTGGCACATGCATCAGCACAGGGGTACGATTCGCGGTTGGAGGTGGTCGCATCCTTTGGCAGGTCGCAGCCGATAGGTGTAAGTGTATCGGGCACTAACCGCGTATTCGTATCTTTTCCGAGGAAAGATCCTTACATTGGGGGCTTGGCGGAAATTAGAGAAGGGGGGCGTATTCCGTTTCCCGACAGCCTGTGGAACGACAGACCTGCTGGGCATGAAAATGGATTTGTTAACGTACAGGACATCTATGTGGATACCGACGACCAATTATGGGTGCTGGATTCCAAGCCCGGCGCTGGAAACTCGGTGTTTGGCAAGGCCGGAAACGAAAGCCGCGAAGGCCAATTTAAACTTGTCCAAATCGATCTGGCTACAAATCGGGTTGTCCGACAGTACCGCTTCGAAGGACTCGATAAGTTCCGTTCTGCACTGAACGATGTACGGGTTGACACCGGCCGGAAGCTGGCGTATCTTTCGGATCCGGGACAGGCGGGACTCGTCATTTTGGATCTGGAAACCGAGGAAATACGCGTCGTTTTGGCGCATTCTGCATTTACGAAGGCGGATCCCACTTTAGTTTTACGGTATGAACAGAACGAGATGCGCGACAAGGACGGAAAGCCGTTTATGTCGAATGTCAACGGAATTGCACTCACCAAGGATAACCGTTATTTGTATTTTAAACCGATCAACGCGACGCGTCTGTACCGGATCGAAACGAAGTTTCTAGCTGATAAGTCGCTGAGCGGAGGTGAGCTCCGTGCGAAAGTGGAAGATATGGGGGAAACTGTTGTCACGCACGGTCTGGTAGCTGATAAGCTCGGGAATATTTACCTGACCTCATCATTGGATTACAGTATCAAACGCTGGTCGCCAAGCGGTAAAATGGAAACGGTTGTTCAGGACTCCCGCCTCATATGGCCCGATTCTCTGGGGATAGGGAGCGATGGCTATCTTTATTTCTCCTGCGCGCAGGTTAACAGGCTCCCACAATGGAATGGGGGAGAAGATCGGACAACCTACCCTTATCAGGTTTATCGCGTCAAAATCTTATAGACCGATTACGACCACCACGATATCTTCATTTTTGTAGGAGGGATAGTAGCGGGCGATAGCGCCGCTTTCTTTGTAGTACGAGAGTTCTTCATAGACCGCTCGCTTTAATACGCCTTTTCCTTTGCCGTGTACGAAGCGGATTTCGGTGTATCCCCAATATATGGCGGCGTCGAGCTGCTCCCGAAGTAGCGTAAGAGATGCTGCGAGTAGTTCGTCGGTTTCATAAGCCTCCAGATCGGGCAAGAAAGCATCCGCATGTAAATCCACTTCCTTCGGAGGTTTTGGTAATGATCTAGCCATTTCCAAAAATAATACTTATGTTTAGCATTCTAAATAGAAAACATCCGTATTTGCGCCGGAAGAGCCATGCGGGTTATGCAAGCTAAAACGAAAAACGAACATATCTGAAGTCGAAATGTACATGAAAGGAATATTTGCTGTGTTGCTTTGTGGAGCATCTTGTGTCTGCCAGGGCCAAACCTATCCAGACTCCGTAATGATGGAACGTATTTATGCCACCTCCTTTGTAGATGGCGAGGCTTATAAAAATCTACGTTATTTAACGAAGGAGATCGGGCATCGGATCGCTGGGTCGCCGCAGGCCGGAGAAGCCGTGCAGTGGTCCAGGTCGCTCATGCAGGAGCTACCCTTCGATCGCGTCTATTTACAGGATGTAAAGGTGCCGTACTGGGAGCGGGGAGCTAAAGAAGAGGCGTTCATCCTGCCGACCCGGGAACCCTTAAAGGTGCTGGCCCTGGGAGGCTCGGTCGCTACACCGGCAGGCGGTTTGGAGGCTGAAGTTATCGAAGTAGAGTTACTCAGTGAATTGCGTCGATATGGCGATGCGGTGGCTGGGAAGATCGTATTCGTAAACAAACCGTGGGACGAGTCGATTGTCGAGACAGGAGTAGCATATGGCTTAAATAGCAGCCAGCGTAGTAGAGGCCCTGCCGAAGCTGCAAAATTGGGAGCTGTGGCTTACCTTTTCCGTTCGCTTTCGTCGTCGCCCGACGACGATTTTCCGCACACAGGTGGTACCCGCTATGTTAAAGGAATTGACAGCATACCGGCGTTGGCCATTTCGGCCGTCGCTGCCAACCGGCTGTCAGAAGTGCTAAAAGAGAACCCTAAAACGAGGATACATATCAAGAATGCATCCCGCTGGAACGGAATGGTAGATACGCACAATGTGATAGCCGAGTGGACCGGATCAGAGAAGCCGGATGAGATTATAACCATTGGCGGGCATATTGATTCTTGGGATGTGGGAGAAGGTGCCCATGATAACGGGACTGGTACCATGGGCACATTAGACGCTATACGTACGCTCATGAAACTTGGGTATAAGCCTAAACATACCATCCGACTAGTCTTTTATATGAACGAAGAGAACGGCGTGCATGGGGCGACCCGATACGGAGAAGCGGCTAGAGACAAGAAAGAGCGGCTTGTGGCGGCGATAGAAAGCGATGCCGGAGGATTTGCGCCGCGCGGTTTCGACATTAAATCGTCGGCCGAAAAGGTTGCATGGATACAGCAACATTGGAAGCCCCTATTTGAACAAAAGTTCTGGGTATCCCGCTTCTTCGCAGGAAGTCCCGGTGTTGATTCAGGGGTATGGGGACAGCATTTTCCCAACACAATGATGTTCAACTTCCGTCCCGATCCGCACCGATATTTCGACATCCATCATACGGATAAGGACGTTTTCGAAGCCGTGGACAGAAGGGAATTACAGTCAGGTGTGGCGGCATTGGCTTCTCTGTTATATTTACTTGACCAACAGATCGACGAAATTGGTCAGAAATAACGTGCTCAGAGAAGTGGCCGGAAGGGCGACTGCCGGATATGCTCCAATTTGATCTGGAACAAAGCGGCCATTTTCTGTCCCCGGGATTTTGCTTCGTCGGCCAGCGTGCCTTGGAAGAGATCGTCTACTGTGGCCGAAAAGATCGTAAGCCATCGTGAAAAGTGTTCCTCCTGTATAGGAAGCTGGGCGTGTGGAGGAAAAGGGCGTCCCTGATAGGTGTGTTCATCCAGCAGGATCGTCTGCCAGAAGGTATACATCTTCTCAAGGTGCTCCGGCCAGCGGTCCTGTATTCTTTCGTTGAAGATCGGGCCGATGAGTTCGTCGTGCTGAACCTTTTCATAAAATGTGTTCACCAACACCTTGATATCGTCGAGCGTTTCTATATCTCTTTTCGCCATTGCATTTCCGCCTTTCTCTTTTTGTAAAGTTAGCAAACAAGCGAGGGAAAATACAGGACTTAAAACATAAAAGGTTGCACTGCCTATAAAAGCGTGCAACCTTTGACATTAATATGTATATTTCTCCACCGATTTAATCTGATTCTGTCCCTCGGTGAAAACCAATGTGGGTTGATAGGTGTCTGCCTCTTCGGGCGACATATTGACAAATGCAAGAATGTGAACCGTGTCGCCCACCTTGGCATGCAATGCCGCGCCTCCGTTCATGCAGACCTCGCCGCTTCCACGTTTGCCAGGGAGCACGTATGTCATGATACGGCTTCCATTGACCGCGTTATTGATATACACCTGTTCGTATTTTTTTATACCTGCAGCATCTAATAAATCGGCATCGATAGTAATCGAACCATTGTACGCCACGTTGGCTTCTGTTACTTTGACGGTATGAATTTTTGCTTTTAAAATTGTTAATTCCATATAGTTATGATATCGCTTTTATTTTATCTTGATTATTAAACTCAATTGCTGATGATTCTTTCCATTTGAAGATAAATAAGTTATCCTCTTGCAAAATGGTGTAATGTGTATGGCTAAAGTGGTAGGTAAAGCTATACGGCCTGTCTATGTGAAAGTGCTGTATGCAGAGTGTTTCTATGGTATATTGTAAATCGCCGTCGGCGCTGTATTTCGAAATTAGATATTGCGATTGTGTCTTTTTAGCGATATGTAGCCATGCTCCTTCGCCCAGTCCGCCCAGCCACTGAGCCGTAGCAGGTATAAGGGGTTTCCTTTCAGGACAAGCAACCATGCCGGCCGTTACATCGTCGCCAAGGAGGGCAGCGTACTTTTTGCTAAAGTTCTGTTTGAGTAAGCCGAACTGAAATCTAAGGGAATCTCTGCGACGCATATGCCAAACCTCCAAACGGTGTTCGTGGTAACAGAAAACCTGAGCGCTTTCAGCGGCATTGACAACGTTGCTTGTCGGGCTCGGTTTCATACATTCGGGATAGCAGATCCGCTGGCGTCTCCTATCGGTACTGTCCATCGCCTGCGCAAGGACTTGCGCGACAAATCGGGAGCAGCTGTTATTATCGGTTGCAAATGCGCCGTAGGGGATAGGACCTTCCGAGACGAGCTTCTCGGCATATGCTGCTCCTTTCTGGAACGAAACACCGCGGCATACGGAAAAGAGAAGCCGCCCGCCGCCGTGGGTAGCGGTCTCTTTTTGAAAAAGCTCGTCGAGTATTTCTTCTATATTGTGTATCTCTTTAGTCCCGGTAAGATGGGCCCTTGTAGACAACCGGAGTCTGGGGTCAAAGCGGGCGGATCGGGCGCGTCCAAAACCGCGCGGCACAAGATAACGTCCGAAGTCGAAATAAAGAATCTCACCGCTCTTGCTATCTATCAGAAGAATAGCAGCGTGCCCCACCTTGAAATTCAGATTTTTTACAATCCCTATCCTTTTAAGGTAGGCCATCCACCTTTCGTCACCCCGGGCCGTCTGATCTGGCCAGGAGATAGGTATAGCAATATCATTGAATGTGTGCATGTTTACAGTTAAAGGATATGTTGAGGATAATGAATCGCCTGCCCTTCGGCGGCATAAAGTTTGCTGATGTATCGGCTGCCATGATCTGGAAAAAAGAGGACGACATGGTCATGTCTCCCGATGCGCATCGCCTCCATGTATTTCGAAAGACAGGCGACAATAGCGGCACTGGAAAAGCCAATAAGGATACCCGTCTCTGCAGCGTATCGTCGGGCCGCCTGCTTGGCGTCGTCACTCTCCACCTGAAAGATATCATCGATAACTTCGACATCGAGCGATCCCGGAATAAAGTTTCTTCCGATGCCTTCGATGGGCTCGAACGGCTGTAAGCAGTCAGGCATGCTCCCGCTTTTCAGAAAGTGGCGCAGAACCGATCCCCGCGGTTCTACTCCCCATATTTTAATATGTTTGTTTTGTGCTTTTAAAAACCTCCCGACGCCGGATATAGTACCGCCGGTGCCGATGCCTGCGATGAAATGCGTTATCTTGCCCTGCGTTTGCTCCCACAGCTCAGGCCCCGTACTTTTGTAGTGCGCACGGATATTTTGCGTGTTGTAATACTGATTGGTAAAGTAGGCATTATCGTTGGTAGCAGCGTAGGATTGCGCTCGAAACTGTGTCGAATTAAAGTCATGCAGGCCGTTGGAGTTCTCGCAGATTTCGATCTCTGCCCCCGCCGACTGCAAAGCATCTATTTTTTCGTCGGAACAGCTTTTAGACACAAATATTTTAGAGCGATAACCCAAGGATTTGGCAATCAGTGTAATGCCCAGACCTGTGTTGCCGCTGCTGGCTTCGACAAAGGTGCCTCCAGGTTGTATTTTGTTGTTTGCGATCGCATCCTGCACCATATAGAGCGCTGGCCGATCCTTTGCAGACATGCCGGGGTTATGGAACTCTTCTTTGATGAAGATGTTCGTGTTGAACAGTGCCGAAAGTGTACTGCACTTGCGGACGGGAGTATTGCCTATGTGTATTGTCGTCAAGTTTTTTTCTAGTTGCTCCAATAATGAGATGATGTTTTAACAAACATTGGACCTATATAATAACGGGCAATCAGCGCATTTAGTTTGTCGGTGAAAAAGTTGCCACAGGCAGGGCACCTGTGACAACCATATTGAGAAGAGATAATGTGCTGTTATTTAGATTAAATATAAATAACAATACAAATATAGGCGCTTATTTCATATATACAATAGCATAATCAAAAAATATCCTATAAAATCGGGAATTTTGGTGGGTTGAAAGCGGCTTTCCGACCAAGAATATTAACAGCATTTTTACATAGCACGGAGCCCCGATGGTATATTTGCGCGTACGTTTTGTGTACTATTTTCTTGACGGCGTAAAATAGCGTGAATTTATACCGTTTATTTGCAAAGAAAAAAAAAGAGCCCTATATTTGTGCCACACAAAACAAAGGTGATACCTTTTCGGGGTGTAGCGTAGCCCGGTATCGCGCCACATTTGGGATGTGGAGGTCGTAGGTTCGAATCCTGCCACCCCGACCAGCCAAGAGGGAGCTCTCCGTCAACGACGGAGGGCTTTTTTTTATATTATCATGGCGAGCCAAGTTTACTTGAGCTCGCCATGATAATATAAAAGCCAAAGGCACTGCAAGTGCCAGCTTTCTCTGGCTGAGACTACCGCCCCCACACAGGATGATTGCGGCCAAGTGCGCGGGGTGGCAGGATGAGAGCCCTGGGTTCGATCCGCAGGAACTTTAGGGTAGGAGTTCGGGGATATGGGACATATATCATTTACCTTCCAGTAAGTCCATTTCGTTTTAAATTTTGAATAATCTAGTCGGAAAAATGCTCGTGGGAAAAGATACTGTGTGCTTTTTCTTTTCGCCTGTCCGATATCTAGAAATTCACTTTCACTGAGCTTTCATTATATAACCCAAAAACTCCTTCTGCTCCAATAATGTTGGAATAAAGGGGGCGGACCGTCTGAAATATGGACTCACCAAGGTAGCCCAGTTCATCTGATTCCTTTTTGAATCTAGCTAGTTCCATAGACAGAAAAGCAAGCCTAACATCGACTGCTTTTGCAAGTTCCGTGGTCCCGCCATCGTTTTTTACCTGTAGATAAAAACGTTTATTCCCTTTCCTCTCATGCAAAGGTTTTCCGTCCGTATATCTGAATTCGGGAGACGAGTAATAGGCTGAAAGTCCCGGTTTCGTAGCCACACCTCCTTCTTCGCCGATCAAGAAAGGGTATAGCGCAGCCGCCCCTATACCTTCGTTAGCTGCACCTTGCGTCCAGACCAATGTATACCACGATGGCACATTCGGGTCTAAATCTACCTTTACATCCGTCAAAACTGGTTTCTCTGGTAAATAGCATTTTTCGGAGGTGATCCTTTCTCCCTTTTCTTCCATCACTATCTCAATGGCGTAACTAGCTCCAGATCTAGGGCTAAAATCTTTTGGATTAATGACAAAATATCCTGTAGAATCGTGGACTTCATTGAATTTGGTGATGCGCACGCCGTCCTCCAATAAAAATACAGAAAGCTTAGGTAGTACCGGTACAACACCTGCTTGACCTCTTAATGGCTTGCTCCAAGACACAACGGCTTCTCCGCCCGAAACAGTTCCGAGTGATGACAATACAATCAATCGGGGTTTATATTCAGGGAACTCAAATGGAATAGCAGTTTTATGGTCTGTGCATCCGACGAGCACAACCGCTGCACATATAACGATCCATAAATTTCTGCTAAATTTGCGTAATATCATAGTTCGGTGCGTATTAAAGTTCAAATCCGATATTGAAAGAGGGCATGACAGGGAACATTCCCGTGACTTCCAGCTTGCCGGGAATATCCGAGGGCTGTGCAAAGAATGGATTTACCCTATTATATACGTTGTAGACACCTACCCCAAACCATCTGGTATTCCCCCTTCTTGTCTTCCATCTTCGTTCTATATTGATGTCCAGCCGATGGAAGGCCGGCAGCCGCATGTTGTTAAGACCTTCCATAATGGGGAAGGTGGATCTCCAGTTTCCTATCTCGGCCGTACTCGTAGGCACCGTGAATGGTCTTCCTGTTTTATAGGTCCAGGCTCCCGAGAGCCTGTACCCCCTTCCGAAATTATACATCATCAGATAGTTCACGCTGTGCCTAAAGTCGAAGTCTGAATCAAACCAGTTGCCTCCATTCAGGGATCCGAACACGGACTGCGACTTCGCGTAGGTATAGGATAATGAACCGTGCAGCTTTCCTGTAGTCTTTTGTAAAAAGACCTCTAACCCGTACGCCCGCAATCTTCCATTTCTATGGAGGAAACTGGAATATTCCACCACATCTTTATCAAAATCTGTGGAGGGTACGAATTTTACAACATCGGATTGATCCTTAAAGAAGAGTTCCACGGACATGTTATCCAATAACCCCACGGGATTACGGAAATACCCTAACGACCATTGTCTGGACTGGGATAGAGCTGAAATACCATCATTCGATATGTAAAATTCTCTGAAACGGCCTATATCATCTGTAAACCCCAAGAGCATAGTGCTTTGGCGCTGTATATTAAAAGCCGCATTGATTGTCGACCTGTCATTGAGTTGATAGGTTAAAAGGATTTTCGGCTCCGGGAGTAGCGTGGCGTACTTGCCGTAGGAATATCGGGAAAGTCTAACTCCAGAATTGATCTGAAATCTGTTACCCGGCCTATATAAAATATCAACCGAGAAGGCTGTATTGCTGATGTCCGTCGTTTCCATGGACTGGTTATAGTCACGCGTTATTTCTCCGTCTACGGCCTGACTACGGTTGAGGGATATCCGGTAATCAAACTCTTCCCGCTCTATCCCATAATGTAACGCCAGCGAGTTATTGAAGTGTGTCTTCCCATGAACATTAAATTTGATCGAGCTGACACTGTTACCTATTACACTTGAGGTCTCTAGGCTATTGTGTTCCATTCCTCCATAGTTGGGTCCATCATCGCCCTTTGAATAGGCATCGTAAAAGTGCTTATAATTGGAATAGCTGGCATGGCCCCTCAGTGATGTGGACATGCCAAGATTGGCTTTATAATTCAGAGCCAGCACCTCATTATTAATACCATAATTGTCTTCTGACAGCTGATTGTACAGGGGGTAACGCTCTAGAAAAGAATGCCTGTCCCGCGCATGTAACGCTGTCAGCGAAAGATGTTGGTTATTCCCTAGACGGCCGTCCAGCCGTACCGTCAGATCCTGTGTAAAAAGATTGCCAACATCACCACTACGGTCTCCCCTACGGATTTTCCGCGCTACCGCACCGGTTGCCAGATCAACAATTGTCCTGCGCATCCCGATTCGATAACTCAGTTTATCTGTTGCCAAAGGTCCACTGGCGCTGAACTTTGGTGCAACAAGGCCAAACTGAAAGGACTGGTGATGCTCTTTGTAATTTCCTTCCTTGGTCCGTATATCCAGTACGGAAGATAGCCACCCCCCGAACTCAGACGGCCAATAGTTTTTGTAAAAATCTACTCCTCCTACAAGTTCGGGTTGAAACATAGAAATGTAGCCCCCGAAGTGGTTGACATTGAGCATTGTAGCTCCATCCAGCAGTATCTGGTTCTGATCTTGGTTACCTCCTCGGACAAAGAGGTGCGAATACCCTTCCTTCCCATCTGTAACGCCTGGTAAAAACGTCAAGCCTTTTAAAATGTCCGGTTCCCCAAGAAAAGAAGGGGAGGCAGTTAGAAAAGGTAAAGAAACCCGGTTTACGCCAAGAGCAGCTTTTCTGTTAAACGGCTGGTCAGCATAGACCTCGACAACATTCAGTTCTAACGGATATAACGCTACATGTATTGGGCGTAGAGCGCTCGCCACTTGGACAATGGTATCCTGAAATGAAACATGGGAGATGGATAGTCGTCCATTATCGGAAACCGTAATCCGGCAACTTCCTCCAGCATCGGTTGTCCATGTTGTTCCTGTTTCAAGATTGGTGACATTTGTATTTTCGATTGGAATACCGCTACGGGCATCACTCACATAAATGACAGCTTTAACTTGGGCACCAAGCTTTGCCGGATTTGAAAAAAATAATATAGCGAGAAACGTTCCAATAAAAAAAATACACTCAGGTCTTATCATTTTAGATAATAACGCGTATTCAACCTGACGCCCATTTCCCTGAACTCATAATCATAAGTTGGGGTAACAGGGTTAATCTTCAATCTCGGTGTGACGTCGGTAAAGAAATCCAAGTCCATCCTTAACCGCTCGTTGATCGGCGCAAATACGCCAATATGGGCCCCGATCTGAAACGGATGCTCATATTTTGGGGTATAATAAGATAGACCCATTGCTTTTCCTAATCTTCCATAGGGAAACTCGCTATCCGTGATATTCGAAGAGAACTGATAATACAGGTCAGCACCAAATTTAAATCCTATATATTCAAACGGAAGGTAGGTGATGGAAACTGGTATATGTAGCGCCCAATACCGAAAGTTTGTTGTTTTTCCGAATTCGGGCAACATGTCCTGGTAAAAATCGGAAAGTTCCCCTTTGCGGTCGAGAAGCTCCGGGGTAAGCCCGAAACCCGCGCTTCGTACATTTAGGCCCACATCCCAGCCCAAGAGGCCATCTTGCTGAAAGGTTCCTGAAAACCCAGCTCCACCGTTGATCAGAAAACCTGGCTTGCTCTTCAGCTGATAGTCGATAGAGGCATCTGCTTCCTGGACACTATATTGAAGATCACTAAATGTCGCGTTAAAATCCCGAACTGTGGTTGCTCCAGCGCCAGCAGTTACATACCATTTAGGTTTGTTTTGAGCAGATACTAAGCTACAGAACAGTAAACCAATTGCAGACAATAATAAAGTCAATAAGATGCTATTCCCTAAGTTTTTCATCAATTATCCATTATCAACTTCAAAGCTAAATAGAAATGCCATAATAACAAAATATTTTTCTCTAGCTAATGAAAAGGTAGTGTAACTTCGATAGTTAAATATGGCATTATGTCTATCCGAAAACATTATGATTGTATACGTCTTGACTTCTTAATATTGCGGCAGGTTTTATGTTCAATCGTGTTTAGCTATGTTTATACTAATCCTTGAGGACCGTAATATGCTCCCCAGTTTCGATTTTTATATCTTAATATATTTCCTCTGTAAAAGAAAAATTTTAAAATACTTTGACTGGGGAGCCTTAAGGCCTACTCTTTACTCGCAAAAGATAATTCGACATATGACACGGAATTTTATCGTGAATTACTGTTGGTGTTCTGTTTGCCTACATCAAAGTATATAGGTATTTAGGCTGATGTTTTTGAACGCTAGCTGAAAGCTGAAGTTTGCACAGGATAATAATTTCCTATGCCACTCCTGAGCACTGTATAATTTTAGGTTTTCTCGTCGTTTGTTGCACATTATTCATGTTTGAGGATAAGAAATATAAAATAACTGCTAATTCGACATTAGTCACCAAAAGGAAATAAGATTGTTTTTTGGAATAGCTTTAAACAGCGTTCAATATGCCCGAAGCAGAATATTGAATATAAACAGAGTCGGCACGATGAGCATCTTAAATGGTTCGTGGTTTGCAAATGCACAAGGTGAGGTGATTTATATTGGGAAAGATGATAACGGAAATATTGTCAGTTTGGAAGATTATAAACGGCTGATGGACGATATTCCCAACGAAACCCGCAATGCAGTGGGAATAACCGTTGATATTACTCCCTATTTGTAATTTCCCTTTCTCCTTCACGTACTCAACTGCTTTCAGCTCGCTCGAAATGTCTCTGTGTTTTTCATGAAAATTTAAAACCCAGGTAGTGAGCAGACTGCAAAATGTCATCATCTGGAAAGCCCTACAGCCAGTCGATTGTTTTTCATCGTCATAAGAGTTTTAGGAAATATGTCAGCCGCCAGGATAGGCTAATCATCAAAAAATAGACCGCGGAGCGGTTGTGTCGCCTATAAGTTCAGGGATAGGATTTAACTTCATAATACGTTAATTAAGGCTTAATACAGCAACAATAGCTTTGTAAAAAAGCGATGATTATGCGTTATATCTTTACATTTATTATCACATTGCTCCTGCTTCCAGCGGCTAGCATGGTTTGTTATGCGCAGCAGCATAGTGTTTCCGGTCGCGTTGTAGACGAAACGGGAGCTCCCTTGGTCGGGGCAACTGTTGCCTTGGAGACCACTGGTTTTCAGGCCACGACGCAGCCAGATGGCACATTTCACCTCGCGCAAATCCCCCCGGCTACCTATCGGTTAGTCGTTTCCTATCAAGGGCGCGTCAATTACTCCCGATCGGTAGAAATTAGCGGTGGGGACGTACGGCTCGACGAAATACGGCTTCAGCGGGGGCAGATTGCTCTCGGGGAGGTCGTTGTAAGTACACAGCGCCGTACACAGACAAGCATAGAAGTGCCCGTTACGGTAAGCGCCATGTCTGGCGAGACACTTAGCCGACTCAACATGCGCCAGATGGATGAAATGTCAACTTTTATACCCGGCATGCAGGTACAACTGCAAAGCCCGAACAATCCAGGATATGTGATCCGGGGTATTACGTCGGATGATGGCGACTCGCGCACGCAGCCGCGTATTTCCATTTTTCAGGATGGCATTTCCATATCCCGGTCGCGGGCATCGGTGGTCGAGCTGTTCGATATCGAGCGGGTGGAGGTAGCCAAAGGTCCACAGGGTACACTCTTTGGCCGGGGCGCGCAAATCGGAGCGCTGCACATTATCCAGAATAAGGCACAAGATCGCTTTGGGGCGGAGATCTATGGGGGATATGGAGCCTATAACCATCGATTTGTCAATGGCTATATCAATACCCAGATCACAGAGGGTATGTTAGCCAATCGATTGGCATTCAGCTATGAAGGCAGGGATGGGTTCATTGGCAATCTGTCCGGTGGAAGGCTCAACGGGAAGGAAGTAATCGCACTGCGCAACAGCACACGCCTTTGGGCAGGTTCAAACACTACGGCAGATCTCATCCTGAACTACCAATACGACAACTATCCAGGTACAAGTTTCAAGAGCCGGCGTTTTGCGCCGGCGGGTGGCGATACCGATCCTACTACTTTTGCCGATCTGGAACAGGGAGAAGATCTGTATATCAAACGGCATGTAGGCGGGGCAACGCTACTCGTGGACCATCGGTTGAGTAATGCATGGCGGCTGTCGTCCCTTTCAGGGTTCCGGGCCTTCGACAGCGATGAGTCCTTCGATGCCGACGGTACCCCGGCCCAGCTATTATGGGTTTCCGAACGGGCGAAAGGAACGCAATACAGCCAGGAACTGCGGCTGACTTATGAAAACAAAAGTCGCTTCTCCGGATTCGTTGGGGCCGGCTATTTCTATGAAAACTCTTCACAGGAGGTGCCGTTGCGGATAGACGAGCGCGCATTGTATCCAGCGTACATCGCTCCGGTACTGAGTGCCCAGCTGTCTGGACAGTTGGGTCAACTTGGCACGTCGCTGGGCTTGCCCGACGCACAAGTACAAGCACTTACCCAGCAGGTACAGCAGCTTTTCCATACGGAGCCTGTTATTGCGAACGGGCAACCCCAACTTGTTGAAAACTTGCCCGACTTGCAACCATTAGCGCTGGGCTTAATCAGTCAGCTGGTTCCGGGGGGCCTGCCTCCGGGCATCACCTGGCAACAGCTCCTTCAATCGGGTATGTTGCCTCCCGCGCTCCCCGAGGAACTCATTGCATTGGTCACCTTGTTGGATGGCAGTCCCATCAATCGTTTGCATACCGAATCATACACGAACTATGGAAGGAATCAGGCCGTGGAGCTATTTGCAGACGGTACGTTCGATCTGACCGACCAACTGAAGCTAACGGCTGGCCTCCGCGGCACATATGAGGCTCAGCGTGGAGGCTATCAGGCCGATGCCGCTTCGCCGCCAAGCGTATTTGGTATGATTGCCAACAATGGATCACCGAATTTGCTCAATCCGGTATCAAATGGTACGATATACGCCAGCAAAGACTACTACTCCTATGTGGGGCGGTTGGCGCTGAACTATCTTTTCGCCCGCAACAACGTGTATGCCAGCGTTTCGCGGGGTAGGAGACCGGGCGTTATTTCGATATTGCCTGCCGAGACGACGTACCTGAAACCCGAGGTGGTGTGGAGTTACGAGGCAGGTCTTAAAGGGTTGTTAGCCAACGGTAAACTGGGGTACGAGCTGGCAACATATTACTACGACTGGTACAATTTCCAGACGCTGTCGTTGCAGCAAGTGCCAGGAAGCATTGCGCCGATGCTGCTGGCTGACGACGCGGGCAAAGCCCACAGCTTCGGTATCGAAACCGGTCTGCGGTATTTCTTCACGCCCACCGTCAATGTCTTTGGTAACTATGCGTACATTGATGGAAAATTCAATGACACAGACGAAAATGGGAATCCGCAGGAATACGCGGGCAATCGTTTTCGCCTGACGCCTGAGCACAGCTTTGCCATCGGACTCGATGCCGATATCTCTGTTAACGGCCGTTCGTCCATTTACCTGCGGCCTTCGTACGCTTACCAATCAGGTATATATTTTGAAGACAGCAACCGCGAAGATCTGTATCAGGCAGGGTATGGGCTGGCCAATTTCACGGCCGGGTATCGGTTTGTGGTGAATAATATACGCTATGACATTGGTGCTTACGGCAAAAATGTTTTTGATACGCGCTATCTTATCGACGCCGGGAATACCGGAGACACTATTGGATTCCCCACCTACATTGGCGGCAGCAGAAGTGTTGTCGGTGCCCAAGTGAGGATAACGTTTTAATGGATACCCCCATGAAAATAATCATCCGGATTGTGGCAGCCATCCTCCTGCTTGTCTCGGGCTTTGCCACCGCGTTTTACTTTTGGGCGCAGCAGCCCAACCGCTCTGCAACGGAGCACGTGTTGTTGCGTACGGACAGCCTTCGTGCCGGGGTCGGCAGGGAGGAAGTGGATACCGTGTTTTCCATCATGACCTATAACATTGGCTACCTCAGTGGGATGACCAATAATGAGCCGGTCAAGCGGGATGAATCCTTGTTTTCAGCCAATCTCCAGCAGGCCGTGGGCTTACTGGGACATCTGAAACCTGATATCGTGTGTTTGCAGGAGATTGACTATGGGAGTGTGCGAAGCTATTTGGTCGATCAGGAAGCCGAGTTAGCTGATACCATTTACCCGTTCGTAGCCCGGGCGGTCAATTGGGATAAGCGGTATGTGCCCTTTCCATATTGGCCGCCAAGCGTGCATTTCGGCAAAGTCCTCTCCGGGCAGTCGGTCTTATCCAAGTTTCCCGTGACGGAACACCTGGTGGACACGCTGGCTCAAGTTGCCTCTGTTCCCTTTTACTATCGGGCATTTTACCTTCATCGTCTAGCTCAAGTGGTTAAGGTCGTTATACACGACAAGGAGGTCATGGTCATCAATGTACACCTGGAGGCCTTTGACAGGGATACGCGCGAAAGACATACCAAAGCTGTACTGCGTTTGTACCGGCGGTACAGTGCTCAGTATCCTACGGTAATGGTGGGCGACTTCAACAGCAGTCCGGATGAAGAGAATCCAACCATTGAAACGATACTCCGGGAAGGCCTTAGGACGGTCGATTTGAGGGACATGTCTACTATCCCCTATACCTACAGCAGTGGAACCCCTTCATCAAGGTTGGACTATATTTTCTATAATGAGGCCCTTGAACGGGTAGATGGCGGAGTGGTCACAGAAGCTGGTCAAATATCAGACCACTTGCCCGTGCGGGCAGTTTTCCGGTTTAAAGCACAAAGCGAATAACGATAAGCTATGTGCCTGGTTGATGAGCGAACTACGAAGGACAGTTCCGGCAGCAGGCTATTGAACGGGTTAAGGTCTACTGGAATGGTTAAGTAGATCTTTACCTGATCAACACCGCCCTTTCTTCGCCCTTTTACCTGCCGTTCTTCGGGGTGGCCGTTGGGTTTCCTCGGGGTGGCTTCGACTGGGACCCGAGCACGACCCGAAGCGCACCCGAGGAAACCTTGGAGCCGACCCGACCACAGGGCGGTTAAGGGGCGGTGTTTGTACGGTTTTCTTCAGGCGCTGTTCCGGGACAGCGCAGGCTGCCATCTTTCTACTATATATGTTCTCACCAATCAGCCTGTTGATGTACGCCGAAGGTTTTGCGCATTGTATGGCAGAACGAGGAGTGGTTACGAAATTTGAGGCTCTTGTTCGAGAAATCGGTTAAGCTGCATCGGGACACGGCGGATGTTCATTGCCGGGTCTTCGACAAACCTTTGGCCGCATCTCAAATCCAGGGCGAAGCCTTGTCGAATGAAACCCGAATGTCAATCGAAGATGTGTCGAACCTGATGTAGAGTAGGGGCGAAGGTATATGGTAGGAAATACGGACTTTGACGGACTTTGACGGACTTTGGCGGACTTTGGCGGAGAATTAAGGAGATAGAAGATGCAGGTTTTTATGGTTTATTCTGTTTCTCAAAGGTAAAAATTTCTTATATTAGAAGCAAGTCGCTTGTTTACATGTTGAATTTAACTTTTCGTTTCGCATGGAAAGCATAATGGAGAAGTACATTCGGAAGAAATACCGGAAACGCGGTGACAACTACAAACTGAGCGAGGGGATTAAAGTTGCGGCACAAGAACTCAGCTAGTCTAGCAAGATGGCGGTCCAGATCTACCATATAGCTTGGAAAGAGATTATGGCAAAACCGATTATTACTCCGTTTAATCGGTCTCTTTTTTGTATGAGTTTCTCGTCGCTTAGGCTGGGCAAATTGTTTTCTTTCATGTTATATCGTTGGTTAATAGCTGCTTTTCGTCACTTTCTCCATTATGCCCTAGTCTACCTTCGGGACACTTATGAAGACGGTTGTATTACCGGTTTTCGCAGTCGGCTTCTACAAAAAGAGCAATTAAAACAATAGCGCAGCTACTTATCCGCGGTTGTAACGGGATTTTATTACTATAGAAGGATTTACTTTAACGAGATCCTCTATGAATCCTTGTTTGTCCTTTGGCGACACGAGAACCGTGTCAAACCGGTTGTAAAAGATTTCCAACCTGTCAAACGACACTGCGGGAGCGCTGATAGGATTATTTGTTTCCTCGATTTTTCTGATCGTACTGATTTCCAGTGTGATCTTATGCAGAAAGCCCGACCGGATAAATAGCAGTTGCCCGTCAATGACATAATGGGTGGTTAAGACGAGATGAATAGTAAGGGCGACAAGGCCAAGCAAAAGTACAGCAAAGAACCATTCGGCAATACCTTCCTCGCGGGGCGTAGCGTTCACGGCTTTAATAATTATCTGTAGGGCCGAAGCGCCCATAATAGTTACCGTTGGGAGAACAATAATCAGATCTATTTTTGAAGCATATTTTTTCATCGTTATACGCAGGTATGAAGATCAGTGCTGTGCCGGCTTCCTGACAGCTATCTTAGGCGATAGCTCGTTAGCGCGCCCCCCCCAACTGGCGATTTCGCGAAGCACGGGGGCCAGGCTCTTTCCAAATTCCGTTAACGAATACTTCACCATCAGGGGCGGCTTGGACGTATAAACCTTTCTGGCAATAAGGCCGTCGGCTTCCAGCTGCTTTAGCTGTAATCCCAACGTACGTTCCGTGATCGTCGGCATCAGCTTTCGGAGTTCGTTATAACGCTTGCTTCCATCGACAAGATAGATCAAAATTACCGCTTTCCATTTTCCTCCGATGAACCGCATCGTCACACTCGTGCGGCATGGGTACTCCTTATCGTCTATAATATACATCATACTATCCTTTTTGACTGTTATTGCATAACCGAATAACACTACTTAGTTTTGCAACTATCAAATGTATAGTATAAGATCAAACAACGCAACATAAACATGAGCAATTTTTTGGAAAAAATGCAACAGCGGTATACCGTAAAGCAATATAAACCTGACGTTAAGCTGTCGCAGACTGTGCTTGACGAGCTGAAGGCAATCCTTCAACTTAGCCCGTCATCCATCAATAGCCAACCGTGGAAATTCACTTTCGTCACCGATAAGGAAACTAAAACGCAGCTGGCTCCATTCTCCTACCATAACAAGCAGCGTGTGCTGGATAGCAGCTGCGTCGTGGTATTTCAGGTGATAAAGGACGTGGCCGCTTTTGAACAGCAGATTAAGGATCATTTGCCTGAAGGAGCGGTTAACTACTATTACAATATGATCAAGCCCAGCGGCGACGAGGAAATCAGCCGGTGGCTGGTCAACCAGGTGTACATCGCGCTCGGCGTGTTGCTTTCAGCCTGCGCACAGATGGATATCGGCTCTACACCGATGGAGGGTATCGAGCCTGACAAATATGACGGTATCTTAGGTGACGACAAGTACAGAAGCCTCTTCGCTGTGGCGCTGGGCGTGCAAGACGAAAACGATACGAACCATCCCGACAGGAGACCTAAGTTACGCCTCGATCGTGAAAAAATTTTTCAGGACATTTGATCTGGGCTATCTATTTAGGAATAAATTATCGATAAATCAAAAATGAGATGAATATGTCAGAAACAATAACAACGGCGGCTAAAGCCTTCGGTACACGGGAGGCCTCGGCTCCCTTACAGCCTTTGACCATTGAGCGTCGCACACCGACTCCACATGATGTGGAGATAGATATTTTATATTGTGGGGTATGTCATTCCGACCTGCACACTGCCCGCAACGAGTGGCACGGAACGGTGTATCCCTGTGTTCCGGGGCATGAAATAATCGGAAGAGTCATCAGCGTCGGCGCACATGTCGCTAAGTTCAAAGTGGGCGACATGGTAGGTGTGGGCTGCATGGTAGATTCCTGCCAGGACTGTGAGCACTGTAAGCAAGGTCTGGAACAGTATTGCGAGGTCGGAAACATCCAGACCTACAACTCGCCGGACAAGCATCTCGGCATACAAACGTTCGGAGGATATTCGGAGCGCGTAGTCGTTGATGAGAATTTTGTGCTGCATATACCCGACAATCTGGATCCTGCCGCAGCAGCGCCGCTACTCTGTGCGGGCATTACGACCTACTCGCCGTTACGCCATTGGAAGGTAGGTCCGGGCAAAAAGATCGGAGTCGTCGGAATCGGCGGTCTGGGCCACATGGCTATCAAACTTGCCCACGCGATGGGTGCCCACGTGACCGTTTTTACAACGTCTGAAAGAAAGAAAGCAGACGCGCTGCGGTTAGGGGCCGACGAAGTGGTTCTATCGACGGACGCCGAACAGATGAAGCTATCACGCAAACTGGACTTTGTTTTAGACGCTGTGTCGGCAGACCACGATATCAACGCCTACCTCCATCATGTGAAGACGGATGGAACGTTAGCATTGGTCGGAGCTCCTGAGATGCCGCTTCCGGTAGCTGCATTCTCGTTGATCCCCGGGAGAAAGAACTTTGCCGGCTCGATGATCGGCGGTATCGCTGAAACACAGGAAATGTTGGACTTCTGTGGCGAGCATCAGATTACCTCGGATGTGGAAATTATTAATATCCAGGAGATAAACCAAGCTTACGAGCGTATGTTAAAAGGCGATGTGAAATATCGTTTCGTTATCGACATGAAGTCGCTTAAAGAGGCTTAAAATCAAGAACAATGAGTGGGTAGGCTGCACCGCATCTGGGGGGGCAGTCTATTCCGTGTTCTACGCCAGCCATAGCTCCTCGCGACCATACGCTAAGTATCGCAAACTGTCAGATCATTGGTGCGAAAATGTCGAAGCTCATCTGATGATCTTTGTACCGGATCGGCAGCCATGATATACCGTGTCTAATTTTTGACATTCGAGCTTCCGTAACCATATACGATATTTCAAAGCGTTTCCGTCCGCGGCTCCAGTTTCTTGTTTCAGTTCGGCACAGGTGGGAGGGAAGCCACCCGTCCAGCCAGGGCAAATGTGTATTAAAATCAATCTGCAGTAACATAGAAAAACATCTGATATCTTTTGACAGCGCCTCCATTGTTTTAGGATCTATGTATTTTCTTTTCCCGAAGACGGCTTCAAGATCCATCACAGGCTTCCGCTAGTGACAATTGAGATAATTAATGGCGGTGTCATCGTTTTTGGAGGAGGAAATGAAGCAAATTAAACGTAAAACATATTGTATCATCTGATGTTATTTGTCGTTTACGGTGAGGCGCTCCTGGAACACATGCCGTTTATCTTGGATCTGGGCTATGCCTATTGCTTTGATAGCGGTGATGGGAGAAGATATCCTGTATATCAAAGCGTGTTGGAATGAATTTGGAAGATATCCCGCGGGAAGATACCGTCTGTCGGTTTACGATTTTAGAAAAAGCACCCGTAATGATTCTAGACACCAAAAAAGATGAAAGGACGACCCTTAACGCCATCCTTCGAGAAGCAGGTATCCGGTGTTCATGCCGTAGCCCAGCCGTTGAACGAGGGGTTATTGATTACCTGAGAAAGAAGCACAGCTGGGGAGAAATGACGAGACAGGGGTTTTAACGACGATGTTCCTGAAAACCAAGAGGTCGGGTGCTGTGTTCTATGGACATGACGCCTTTAGACGATTACCACAAAAAAAGAGACTTCGCACAGACCAGCGAACCCAAAGGGACGGTGGCTCCCAAGAGAAAAGAGCTTCGTTTCGTGGTGCAGCGCCACCATGCATCGCGACTACACTACGATTTCCGGTTGGAAATGGACGGCGTCCTAAAAAGCTGGGCGGTTCCCAAAGGACCCTCCCTCAATCCTGCCGATAAGCGGCTGGCGATGATGGTCGAGGATCATCCATATAGTTATCGGACATTTGAAGGTGAAATACCGAAAGGAAACTACGGATATGGCACGGTGACCATTTTCGATGAGGGGTCCTACACACCCCTGGAGGGGGAAGGAGAGAAGGAGCTTCTAGATGGCTTAAAGCGGGGTAACCTGAAGGTGGTGCTGCATGGAAAGCGATTGAGAGGCGAATTCGCGCTCGTAAAACTGAAGAACGGAAAGGAAGAGAACGCGTGGCTGCTGATCAAGCATAAGGATAAATATGCAGTGGAAGAACACTATGATGCTGAAGACCATGTAAGCGAAGCTGTAAAAAAGCGGGGAAAGGAGTTCCGGAAGTCGAAAAAATCGGCAACGCCGACAGCAACGAAGCGCCGAAACAAAGAGGTGCCCGAAAACAGGGATACCGAGGAGGATAAGCCTGCAGACGGGAGTATAGTAGCTCCGATGCTGGCCACCTTATCCGAACAGGTTCCCGACGATACCGCCTGGTTTTTCGAGAAGAAGTTAGACGGGTTTCGGGCCATTACGGAACTGAATGGAAAACAGGTGAAACTGTTGTCGCGTAATCAGGTCAGCTTTAATAAAAAATTTCCGTCTATTGCCCATATCTTCGAGGACGTGTCGCAAGAAGCCGTCATCGACGGGGAGATCGTGGCGGAGGATAGCCGGGGTAAGTCTAATTTTCAGCTCCTGCAGCATGGAGAGCCCCTTCCCGGTAAATACAGGTTGAAGTACTATGTATTCGATTTATTAGCATTGGATGGAAATGATCTCCGCGACTTCCCGGTCGTCGAAAGAAAAGAGCTATTGAAGCTGTTCGTTAAAAAGTGGAAACATCCCCAATTGCAGTTGGTCGATTTCGTCGGGGACGATTTGCCCACCGCCCTGGCGAAGGCCAAGAAGGAAGGTTGGGAGGGCGTAATGGCAAAGGAGGCCGAGAGCAGGTATCTTTCCGGCCGGCGCTCGTCGTTGTGGCGTAAAATCAAATTACAGCAATCTCAGGAAGCGATTATCGTGGGATACACCGGGCCCGAGGGTGGACGCAAAGCTTTCGGCGCGCTGGTGCTAGCCGTATACAGTGACAGCGGTTTGGTCTATGCTGGAAATGTAGGCACCGGATTTAACGATCAGCAGCTCCAGCAGCTGGGTGATGAGCTGCAGAAACTAAAAGTGTCCGATAAGCCATTCGACAAGACGGTCAAGGTGGCCAATCAAAATAAGGTAGTGTGGGTAAAGCCGAAGCTGATCGCAGAGATAGTCTTTTCAGAGTGGACGAGAGAAGGCCACTTTAGGCATCCCGTATTTAAGGCGCTCAGAGACGACAAAAAGATTGAAGAAATTAAGCGGATTGAGCCCATACGGGATATGGTCAACGAGCGTGAACTTAAGTTTGGCCGCAAAGTCGTAAAGCTGACTAACCAAAAAAAGCTATACTGGCCGGAAGATCAAATACGAAAAGGCGATCTCATAGCCTACTACGAGCAGGTAGGAGAGCTTATGCTTCCATTTCTAAAGGATAAGCCGATTTCCATGAATCGCTATCCTAATGGTATACACGAACAGAGTTTCTTTCAAAAAGACCTGGAGCGTTCAAGCATTCCGGGTTGGCTTAAGACTGTGGAGTTGTCATCGGAAAGCACGGGTGGCACGGTGAACTACCTGATATGCAACGATCTGCCTACGCTGCTTTGGATTGCCAACATGGGATCAATTGAGATCAATCCTTGGCTGGCCCCATACAAAAAGAAATTAAACCCCACCTTTGCCGTGCTGGATCTGGATCCAAACGGCGTGGATTTCTCCGAGGTAATCGCTGTTGCAAGGACGGCGAAGGAGATCCTTGATGCGGTAAATATTAAGAGTTACGTGAAGACGTCGGGTTCCACCGGTCTCCATATTTATATACATGTTGGCGGAAAGTACGATTTCGAGATCGCCCGTGATTTTATTCAGATGGTGGCAGAGCTGGTACATGAACAGCACGAAGATATCACCAGTTTAGAACGTTCGCCATCCAAACGCAAAAATAAATTGTACCTTGATTATATGCAGAATAAGCGGGCTCAAACCGTCGTGGCACCGTATTCTGTACGGCCGAAACCGGGAGCTACGGTATCCTGTCCCTTAGCTTGGTCGGAGGTCGAGGATGGCTTAACCATCGGGCAGTTTACCATGTCGACAGTGTTAGATCGGATAGCGACCATAGAAGATCCCTGGGCGGACATTTTCGACCAGACGGCAAATCTGAAAAAGGCCATTCAGGCGTTCTAGGCGAGGCTGGCCTTCAGCTTTGCCAGCAGCTCAGAAGCCTTGGTGTTTTCTTTATCGACGTTGATTTTTCGGATTGTGGCGCGTTTTCCCTGCGCTTTCTGTTTAATGATTTTTAACAGCTCTTTACTGTATTCGTTTTTGTACCCCGAAATGTCAAAATCTGAACTGTTCTGTTTGATGAGCTGTGTAGCCATATCCATTTCGGCTTTTGAGAGACGTGAACTCGGAACTTTCAGGTCGCCCGTTTCCCGGATCTCCTCTTCGAACCGCAGTTTGTTTAACACAAGCATCCCTTTGTGGGGCCGTACAATGGCTAAGTTTTCCATGGTACGCATAACGAACGTACTTAGCCCAACCGAACCGGTTTTTTCCAGTGCTTTGCATAATAGTGTGTAAGCTTTTTCACCGCCTTTTTGAGGTTCCAGATAGTACGGCGTATCAAAATAGATGCTATCAATATCCTTCTCTTTAACAAAAGTCTGTAAGCTAATCATCTTGTTTTTTTCGGGCATCGCGTCCTCAAAATCTGCGTCCTCCAGCACAACATATTTATCCTTGAGAAGGTATCCTTTGACGATATTATCCCATTCGACCTCTTTGCCCGACTTCTCGTTTACCCGCTTATAACGGATATTTGCCAGGTCTTTCCGATCCAACATATCAAAATCCAGCTGGCTGCTCTGTATGGCACTGAAAATTTTGATTGGAATATTTACCAGTCCAAAGCCAATGGCTCCTGTCCAAATTGCTCTCATAATTATACCTATGTTGCTGTTGTTATATTATAGATAACGAGTATACGCCGGATAAGTTTTCTGTTAAAAATTCGTTAATCAATCGATTGCGTGAAGAAAATTTTTATATTTATGGCCTATTAACAATAAACTTAATACTATATGTGTGGAATTGTTGGCTACGTCGGTAGCAACTTAGCTTATCCGATTCTAATCGACGGATTGAAAAAATTGGAATATCGTGGTTACGATAGCGCAGGCGTCGCACTACATACCGGAGAATCGCTAGAAGTATATAAAAAAGAAGGTAAAGTTTCGGCATTAGAGGAATCTGTATACGGGAAAAATATACAGGCGACGGTGGGGATAGGACACACGCGCTGGGCGACCCATGGGGAGCCCTCCGATCGGAATGCGCACCCGCATTACTCACGATCGGGTAATCTGGCGATGATCCACAACGGGATTATCGAAAACTATGCACAGCTTAAGAGCGAGCTGGTCCAAAAAGGGTATACGTTTAAAAGCGATACCGATTCGGAGGTTCTGCTGAATTTTATCGAAGATATCAAGATCAATAACGACTGTTCCTTGGAAGAAGCTGTACGCGTAGCACTCAAACGGGTGGTGGGAGCGTACGTTATACTTTTGCTGGACAAGGATCTGCCGGACACCATTATCGCAGCGCGAAAAGGCAGCCCGCTGGTGATAGGTATTGGCGATCGTGCACATTATTTAGGTTCTGATGCTTCCCCGATGTTGGCTTATACCAAAGAGGTGGTTTACATTAATGACTATGAGCTCGCGATCGTGCGTCCCGACGAACTTATTCTTAAAAATCTGGGTAATGAGCGGATCACACCATTTGTACAGAAGCTGGATATGGAGCTGGCAGCGATAGAAAAGGGTGGGTTTGACCATTTCATGTTAAAAGAGATCTTCGAACAGCCCCAGACCATCTTTGATTCGCTTCGGGGCCGTCTTGATGCTGTGCAACAGACTATTACGTTAAGCGGCGTTGAAAAGATTGCCGACAAGCTCTTAGCTGCCGATCGCATTATTATTGTGGCTTGTGGAACGAGCTGGCACGCCGGATTGTTGGCTGAATATGTCATTGAAGAGCTTTGCCGTATCAACGTGGAGGTGGAGTATGCTTCCGAGTTCCGCTATCGAAATCCCATTATCACTGACAAAGACGTTATTATCGCTGTTTCCCAAAGTGGGGAGACGGCTGATACGCTGGTAGCCATCGAAAACGCCAAAAAGCAAGGTGCGACAATCTTCGGTATCGTCAATGTTGTCGGTTCCTCTATTGCGCGGCTCTCTGATGCCGGCGCTTATACCCATGCCGGACCGGAAATCGGGGTGGCAAGTACCAAGGCCTTTACTGCGCAGTTGGCAGTGCTCTATCTGGTAGCTTTGAAGGTTGCCCGTATAAAAGGAACAATCGAAGACACTTTATACGATCGCTTGTCAGCCGATCTGGCTAAGGTGCCGGAATATGTACAGCAGATTTTGGATAAGCAGGACATGATTATCCGTGCCGTTGCCGCCAAATATAGCGACGCCCGCGATTTTCTATACCTCGGCAGGGGCTATAACTTCCCGATAGCGTTGGAAGGAGCGCTGAAGTTAAAAGAAATCTCCTATATACATGCTGAAGGGTATCCTGCGGCCGAGATGAAGCACGGGCCCATTGCGTTGGTAGACGAAAACCTCCCGGTGGTGTTTGTTGCCACCAAAGACAGCTATCACGAAAAAATTGTCAGCAATATCCAGGAGATCAAAGCCCGTAAGGGAAAAGTTATTGCCGTCGTATCCGAGGGGGATAGTGTGGTAACAGATCTCGCAGACGATGTGATGACGGTGCCGCAAATACATGAAATTATAGCTCCGCTGTTGTCCGTTATACCACTTCAGCTACTGTCTTATTATATCGGCGTTAACAGAGGTCTGGATGTCGATAAACCTCGTAATTTGGCTAAGTCGGTAACTGTCGAATAACAATATGGCGGAAATCATTAAGGAAAAACTATCGGGGCTTGGCTATCACTTCATTCCGGAGGAATATTGCCCTGCCGAAGGTGAATATGTGCAGCGGGATGTGCAGTTTCCGCGCGGGCGGCATTTCCGTCGCCTGACAGCGGCCGAAATTGCCGTGCTCGTGGAGCATCAGAATTACGCTAACAATTGGAACGACGTGCTGGTCACGGACAAATTTATCCCGCAGCAGATTCAATATTGCAAATTTTACGGGCTGGTACGTATCGGAGATATGGAAGATATCTACCTAAATTACCGCGATCTGCGGCTGCCTACAGGCGTCTACCATTCTACGATTGTCAGCTGCGACCTCGGCGATGCGGTAGCCATCCATCATGTCCGTTATATGTCGCACTTCGTTGTAGGCAATGAGGTGATGTTATCCAACGTCAACGAGATGGAGACGAGCCATAATGCAAAATTCGGAAACGGCATTTTGAAAACCGGAGATGTGGAAGAACGAAGGATAAAGCTGGAGCTCTGCAATGAAAATGGTGGACGCTCGGTATGGCCCTTCGATGGTATGCAGGCGGGCGATGTCTTCCTGTGGTCCAGAAACCGTCAGGACCACGTTTTACAGGAACGCTTTCAGGAGATGACCGATCGGCGCTATACGAAGGAACACGGATACTACAGCGAGATAGGTGACCGTTGTGTTATCAAGAATACACATACTATTAAGGATGTAAAAATCGGCAGTCACGCCTATATTAAAGGCGTCAATAAGTTAAAAAACCTAACGATAAATTCTTCCGGGGAGTCGTTTACGCAAATTGGCGAAGGATGTGAGCTTGTAAATGGGATTATCGGATACGGATGCCGTATATTTTATGGCGTAAAGGCTGTCCGTTTTATTCTTTCGTCCAATTCGCAGCTTAAATATGGAGCCCGTCTTATCAACTCGTTCTTAGGAGACAATTCAACAATTTCCTGTTGTGAGGTTCTCAATTCGCTGATCTTTCCGGCCCATGAACAGCATCATAACAACTCGTTTCTGTGTGCGGCGTTGATAAAAGGACAGAGTAATATGGCTGCAGGAGCGACGGTGGGATCTAACCACAACTCCCGCGCTGCGGACGGCGAAATCGTTGCCGGTAGAGGATTTTGGCCCGGGTTGTGTGTGAGCCTCAAGCACAATTCCCGGTTCGCGTCATACACCTTGATTGTAAAGGGCGATTTTCTTCACGAGCTCGACATAAAGTTTCCCTTTTGTCTCGTTAGTAACGAAGTGCATACCAACCGCCTTGTCATCGTGCCGGGCTATTGGTTTTTGTATAACATGTATGCGCTGATGCGGAACACGTCGAAGTTTCATGCCCGTGATAAGCGTAAGTTCAAAAATCAATATATCGAATATGATGTGCTGGCTCCCGATACGGTCAATGAGATGTTTGAAGCGCTACGGGAAATAGAGAAGGCTGTCGGAAGAGCATGCAGCTCAATAGGTGACGATGCTGATCTGCTGCTGACCGGAAAAGCCGTGCTGTTAGCAGACGGACCGCTTCCCAAAAAAGATATCTTGGTCGACAATGTGGAGTTTTCCAAAAGGGAGGTCGTTCTTGCTAAGCCGCGCGAAGCTTACCGCGTCTATATCCGCATGATCAGATACTATGCGGCCCTGCAGATTATTTCGGAACTTCAGCAAACCACGTTTGCGGAATTGGTTGGGAAAATGATTGCCCTTCCTGCCGGACGTCGGTACTTCGAAAACGTTGGCGGGCAGCTTATTCCGGAAGACAAGCTGCAGTCTCTGTTGGACGAGGTGCGCGCGGGAGCCATATCCTCTTGGGACGACATACATGCCAGCTATCATCTATGGAGCAGGGAATATCCGGCAGATAAGTTAGCCCATGCCGTGGCATCGCTGGCAGAGATCGCGGGCATACCCGTCGCTGCGTGGGATCTGGATTTCGTGAAAGAGCTTATAGGAGAGGCACTGGAAACACGTAAGTGGATTTTTAGTGAAATTGCAGCATCGCGGACAAAGGACTACCAAAACCCGTTTAAGCAAATGGTCTACAGCTCCTACGAAGAGATGGAAGAAGTTGTAGGCGCTCTGGCAGACAATGATTTCATTAACAGAGAGCGCTTAGCCTTACAGGAATTTGAGGCGACAGTGACGGGTATTCTTGCAGCTATTGATGGCCGATAGTAGCCTGAAATACGGTTCAGAGCAGAGTAACCTAACTTTAGTCCGTCAGGTACTATCTCAGTGCCTGACGGCAGAGATGCGATAGGGTTTCCTTACTGCTTTATGGGCCGCTTCTTTGGCGATTATGGCCTGTACATCGGTAACATTGTTGGGTTTGTAAGAGTTCTTGCGGACATCTTCCCCAAATATTTTCTCAAACCACGTGCAGGCGGCTGTAAAACGTCCATAATCGAGTTGCAGATGGTAGCCGTCCCGCGTATAGGTATCGCCCATGGAGCTGGTTCTTGCGTTCTGTATGGCGGTGCCGGCAGGGACGAGGTGCTCGAAGAATCCCAGCTTACTAACTTTCTTCGAGGTCTCCGCAATGGCTTTGTACATCGCTATCTGATCCCTATTATAATTTTTAAACCCTTCGTGTTGGGAGTTTTGTTGGTATGCCCATGTCTGGTGGTATACAAACCTAGGGGAAGATCCTACCTGTGTACGGACATAGGTGATAAGCTCGGGAAGGCTGGCAACGATGGTTTCATATTTGCCTGAGAGCGGGCTCGCCTGCTGGAAGCTGATATAGTCCCAGTCCTCATCAGCGAGCGCCTGTGCGATGCTGACGTTGCTCGTGGTCGTTTTCGTGCCGTCGACGGCTATTTTGCGGTAGCTGTAATGAGCGTTGTTATTTCGGACATTTTCCACATGCAGGGAAAGGGGCGCCCCCCCGATGTACAGGTTTCCGATCACCGTCTTTTTGTCAGAAGCAGCAGCCAGCTCATGTAAGTGGTTTTCGATGGCATCTTCGGAGAAGCTGTTGCCGATTGCTAATATTTTGACAATACTATCCGCAGCAGCTAACGGCACCGCATAGATGTACGCCGTATAGCATAAAAGGCTGATCAATAATAAAAGTAATTTCTTCATAGCGCTGTTCCTATTTGGATGTGATCATTCCAAGAGACTTACCCAAAATTCCCCCGAGGAGGAAGAAAGCCTGGCGGGAGAACACACGGTCAAGTCAAAAATCATCAGCTACGAAGATAACGAAACGGCCCAACTTATACCGCCTTGACCTTAAACATTTTGCACTTTATTACGGTAAATATGCAGTAACAATGGTATTTTTGAGGTATAATGGCATATAAGTTTGTAGATAATTATCGGGAGAAGGGTGCTCGTAAGCAACTCGTAAAGACCTTGGAAAAACGGGGTATAGAAGATAAGCGGGTGTTACAGGCAATAGGAAAGGTGCCCAGACATTTTTTCTTCGATGAGACCTTTTGGAATCAGGCTTACCGCGATATCGCATTTCCGATAGGAGACGGGCAGACTATATCCCAGCCTTATACCGTAGCGTACCAGTCCGAGCTGCTACATGTAAAAAAAGGGGATAAAGTGTTGGAGATCGGGACGGGTTCGGGCTATCAAACGTGTATTTTATTGGAACTTGGTGCAGAAGTCTATACAATTGAACGTCAGGAAAACCTATACCACAGGACTATACAGGTGCTGCCCTATATGGGTTATAAACCGCACTTTTTTCTAGGCGACGGCTCCCGCGGGATACCTGAACATGCGCCCTACGATAAGATTATCGTCACGGCGGGCGCTCCGTTTGTGCCGGAAATTATGTTGAAACAACTTAAATACGGAGGTCTCCTCGTAATTCCGGTCGGCGACGAGAAGTCGCAAAAGATGGTTACTATTCTCCGTGTCGGGGAAAACGATTTCGAGCGGATTGAGCTTGATACGTTCCGCTTTGTTCCGCTGGTGGGCGATCAAGCCTGGTAAGCGCATAGGAAGAGAACTGTAAACGCCAGCGCCCGTATCTTCCGCCAAAGGGATTTTGCATGCCTAATCTTTTTTTGATGAATCTCCGGTTTTGTGTTTTTTCCTGCACCCAAAGCGGATGAAAGTTTTATTTTTATGGCATGATCTATCAACATTATCAGACAAATATCGAGCAGGCACAACGGGAAATACAGCGGCTAAATAAGGCTGTTAACCAAAACAGCTTTGCGCGGCTGTTTGTCATTCTAGGAGGCGGCGCACTGCTGTTTTATACCTTCTCGTCGAATAGCGTATTACTGGTTATAGGGGTAATACTGGCCATCGTGCTTTTGTTTGCCTATTTGGTTCGCCGGCAAAGCCTGCTGGAAAAGCAACGGGATCATCAGCAGGCGTATCTCCTGATCAACGAAAATGAAATACAGCTCAAGGAACAGCGGAACACGATGTATGACGACGGTGGAAAATTCGAAGATGGAAGGCATCCTTATAGTGCGGATCTCGATATTTTTGGTCAGTTTTCCCTGTTTTCGTTGGTAAACCGGTGTGCTACGAAGCTGGGGGTGGATATCCTCGCAGGCTGGTTTCAGAAGGCTGCGCCCAAAGAGACGATCAGGAGACGACAGGCTGCCGTCGCGGAACTGGCCGAAGATATACACTGGAGTCAGGCGTTTCAGTCGAAGCTCGTGTTCAACCTTCAACAGCAAACGGAGGTGAAATCCTATCTGGCCCGCTACTTTCGGGGTTCTGGCCTTACGTTCGGGAATGCTGCGATGAAGTACTATGTTCAGGCCGCTCCGTTTTTACTCCTGGCGGCCGTTCTGTTTTCCTTACTCGTATTTCCCATATGGTCCTGGATCGCTATGCTGGCCCTGGCTCATCTATGCTGGACTCTTGCTATGGCGGGTAAAGTCAGTCATTTTTCCAGCAAGATCGACAAGGTGGGACAGATGCTGGCAGCTTACGCCGAGGGGCTGGTGTTGATCGAAGACCGGAAATTTACAGCCGCGGAAAATATCCGGCTACAGAAGCAGTTGTTTATTGCCGACCGACCGCTTTCTGACGCTTTCCGGGAGCTGTCAAAGTTGATAAACAACCTCGACGCCCGTAACAACATGTTGGTCGGCGCCGTTTTGAATATGATCTTTCTTTGGGACTTTAAGTATGTTCTGAAGATTGTGCGTTGGAAATCTCTATATGAGGAAAATATTCTTATAGCCTTCGACATCATTGCCTCTTTTGAAAGCCTAAATTCACTGGCCATATTAAAGCGTAATCATCCTTCATGGGCAACCCCTGCGATCGCAGAAGATCCCTTAGCCGATTCCCTCACGGCGCAGGAAATTGTCCACCCCTTGATAGCAGCCGGACTGCCCGTGTCAAACAGCTATAGTAATGAAGATCACGACATAGCCCTGATAACGGGGTCGAATATGGCGGGGAAGAGCACCTTTTTAAGGACCATCGGCATAAACGCGGTTCTCGCCTATGCGGGAGGGGTTGTATGTGCAAAGGTCTTTCAGTTGCCTATTTACCGCTTAATCTCCTACATGCGTATTAAAGACTCATTGAACGAAAGCACGTCTACGTTCAAAGCCGAACTCGACCGCATGAAGTTTATTCTGGATACAGTGGAACGCCATCCCGACAGCTTCTTTCTAATTGATGAGATGCTGCGGGGCACGAACTCGGTGGACAAATACCTCGGATCAAGGGCTATTATACGCAAGCTGCTCCAAATGGAAGGACGTGGGATGGTCGCTACGCACGACCTCCAGCTGGCGTCGCTCGAAGAGGAAAACCCGGGGAAGTTGCGGAACTTTCACTTCGATATCCAGGTCGTAGAAGGCGAGATGCTGTTTGACTACAAACTGAAAGAAGGACGGTGCACCATATTCAATGCTTCGTTGCTTCTAAAAGGTATCGGCGTGGATGTCGAGACGACCTAAAATACTTACTTTTGCAGAAACTATTTAAAATATGACATTAGAAGAGCGGATCAATCAATCAGAGACGCGGGTTTGCACGACGGTTTTCCCCTTTCTTACCAACCACCACGACACCCTTTTCGGAGGCAAGGCGATGGCCATTATGGATGAGGTGTCGTTCATGGCGGCGACCCGTTTCTGCCGTAAACGACTGGTAACCGTATCAACAGACCGTATAGACTTTGAGAAGGCTATTCCCTCGGGCAGTATCATCGAGGCCGTTGCGAGGGTTCATAGTGTGGGCCGCACTAGCGTGAAAGTTAAAGTGGAGATCTTCCTGGAAAAGATGTATGACGAAGGGCGGGAGCTAGCCATTCAGGGAATGTTCACATTTGTGGCGTTAGATGCGCATAAAAAGCCAATCCCTGTTCTTGAAGGATTGGCTATCGAAGGCTAGACCCAGCGCTATTCCGATGTAAAGCGTTGCACAGAGGTGATCGTTTTCTCTGCCCTGCTGTATTGTGGCGCCCAGTCAAGGGATACCCCCAGTTCGCGGGCGGAATGATATACAAAGTGCGGGTCATCGAGAAAGGCCCGTCCAATGAGGGTGAAATCGGCTTGTCCATCTGCTATAATATTTTCTGCTTGTCTCGCGGAGGTAATGATGCCCACGGTACCGGTTGTGACACCGGTTTCCCGTCTAATAGCTTCGGCAAACGGCACTTGGTAGTTCGGTTCGACAGGTATCACCTGATGTTTTACGGCACCGCCGGAAGACACGTCAATAACGTCAACGCCTTTGTCTTTCAGTGTTTTCGCCAAGGCTATGCTCTGTGCGAGGTCCCAGCCCCCTTCTGCCCAATCTGTTGCCGATATACGCACCCAGAGAGACCCCTCCGAAACCACGGGCCGCACGACATCAACGATTGCCAGCAAAAAGCGGATACGGTTTTCAAAACTACCTCCAAATGCATCGGTCCGCGTATTGGTTAGTGGCGATAGAAATTGATGGATGAGGTAGCCGTGGGCTGCGTGTATCTCAATAATCTGATAGCCTGCCTCTATCGCCCGTTGTGCAGCCTTCCGGAAGTCTTCTATCAGTCTGTTTATGTCCGCATCGCTGAGCGGCACAGGCGTCATGTCGTCATCCTGAAAAGGAAGAGGCGAAGGGGCCACTGTCTGCCAGCCATTGGGGTGCTGGGACGACAGCTGTCCTCGGCCAGCCCACGGCCTGTTATCACTGGCTTTACGTCCGGCGTGAGCGAGCTGGATGCCGGGAATGCTTCCCTGCGATTTGATGAACGATGTGATCTGTCGGTACTTCTCAATGTGCTCATCTTTCCATATCCCTAGGTCCCAAAAGGATATACGCCCTTCCGGTGATATGGCGGTAGCCTCCTGAATGATAGCGGCTGCTTTGCCGATGGCAAACTGACCAAGGTGTACGAGATGCCAGTCGGTGGCGAATCCGTCTTCTGATGAATATTGACACATAGGAGATA
The DNA here is from genome assembly GCF_008124885.1 of Sphingobacterium allocomposti. Lineage (GTDB taxonomy): Bacteria > Bacteroidota > Bacteroidia > Sphingobacteriales > Sphingobacteriaceae > Sphingobacterium > Sphingobacterium allocomposti. The sequence continues at coordinate 9,768 of NZ_VNHX01000006.1, read as the reverse complement.
CCACGATCCTGTTCGGCAGGACGATGTTTCGTAAGGTGAGTTGACTGAATAATTTGCTCATGTATACTTTTTAATGAAGGTACAGTTTATTCCACTTTATTTGGAGGGTTTCGTGAGGTTTCTTACCCGGTCTCAGATAAGAACGATTGTCATTCCACGGGCGCCGGGGGTGTCAATCCATGCGCTCCACAGGAGCTAGATCCCGCAGCTCCTCGTCGGAGAAAAGCCGGTAATGAATCTTAAATGTCTTTCCCAAGGGCGATTCCAGAGAAAAGCCTCCGGGGCCGAATCCGTCGACGACATCCAGCGTAAAATGTGCATGTTTCCAATATTCAAAAAGGTCGCGGTCTACCCAAAATTCGTACCCTTCCACGCGACCAATCAAAGCGTCGTTCATACGCGGATAGAATGAGCCTTTTTCGAAGCATTGTGGCTGTGTGCCTTCACAGCAGCCGCCCGCCTGATAAAACAGAAGGTCGCCATGTTTTTCCGCTAACCCGCGGATCAGTGCGCTTGCTTTTTCCGTTACGGATAATCGTTGTGTCATGATTTGCATGGATAAAAAATGGGATTATCACTTGCCTAATAACCCCATTTTTGGACATATAGTTTGTGCTGTTTAGAAAAATCCCAATTTTGCCTTGTTGTAGGAAATCAGCATGTTTTTTGTTTGCCTATAGTGGTCGAGCATCATTTTATGATTTTCGCGGCCGATGCCCGACTGCTTGTATCCACCGAAGGGTGCACCTGCCGGGTAGGCGTGGTACTGATTGACCCAGACGCGGCCGGCTTGTATCGCACGCGGCACCTGATAGAGCTGGTGAGCATCTCTAGTCCACACACCGGCTCCAAGGCCATAGATGGTGTCATTTGCCAAAGCGATGGCTTCCTCCTCATCTTTAAAAGTTGTGACGGCCAATACCGGACCAAAAATCTCCTCCTGGAAGATCCGCATTTTATTGTTCCCTTTGAAAAGCGTAGGTTGTATGTAGTAACCACCGGCTAGATCTCCGTCCAGCTGATTTTCATCACCGCCCGTCAATACTTCTGCCCCCTCTTCTTTGCCCAAGCGGATATAAGACATGATCTTGTCTTTCTGTATTTTAGAGGCCTGGGCCCCCATCATCGTTTCGGGATCCAACGGATCGCCCACTTTTATCTGGTTTACGCGGTCGATAACACGGGCGATAAAGCTGTCATAGATGTCTTCCTGGATCAGAAGACGGGACGGGCACGTGCAGATTTCACCCTGATTCAGGGCGAATAATACCGCTCCTTCGATGGCTTTATCTAGAAAGTCGTCATCATAGTCCATGACGGAACTGAAGAAGATGTTGGGCGATTTTCCGCCGAGTTCCAGCGTTACGGGGATGATGTTTTCAGTCGCATATTGCATGACCATCCTTCCGGTAGCAGTTGAACCCGTGAAGGCGGCTTTGGCAACTTTTGGGTTGGTGACCAACGCCCGTCCGAGCTCGGATCCAAAGCCGTTTACGATATTGACTACGCCGGGAGGAATGAGGTCGCCGATGATTTCCATGAGGACCATGATAGACGTCGGCGTACTTTCGGCAGGTTTCAGTACCACGCAATTTCCGGCGGCAAGCGCGGGAGCCAGTTTCCATACCGCCATCAGGATGGGAAAGTTCCACGGTATAATCTGCGCAACAACGCCGATTGGCTCATGTACGATGATTGAAACGGTACTCTTGTCGAGCTCGTTGATAGATCCTTCTTCGGCCCGGATGACGCCTGCAAAATAGCGGAAATGATCTATAGCCAGGGGGATGTCGGCTAGGAGCGTCTCGCGGATAGCCTTTCCGTTATCTATGGTTTCTACAGCTGCAATGTACTCCAGATTTTCTTCAATGCGGTCGGCGATGCGGTTGAGCATGATGCTTCGCTCGGTAGGCGATGTTTTTCCGAATACTTCAAAGGCTTTGACGGCAGCGTCGATGGCAAGTTCAATATCTTCTTTTGTGGAATGAGCCACCTGTGTGAAGACCTTCCCATCCACCGGAGAGACGTTATCAAAGTATTTGCCAAGGGTAGGGGCAACGAATTTGCCACCTATGTAATTGTCATAACGTTCCTTAAACGTCGGTTTTTTAATTGCACTCATGTTACTTATACTTTTAAAGTGTTGTTAGCTTGATCAAATTTAAACGCTCCCGCGTGTTTTGGATAGCATTTTTGCATCAAACACTAGCACAATCCGGCCATGTCAGATCCCGTGCCATCGTGACGGCATAAGAGGACGGCAGCAGACGGCTAAGCGCTTGATGACGATGCGCTGAATTTGCAGATGACCGCGGATTTATGTAAATTTGATAGGATCAGATAGGAGGTCGTATGCGTAATACTAACCAATTAAATGTTCTGCCTTTCTCGAAAAAGCAGGAGTTGAATACCCTGGTTGAAAACAGGAGAGCTTACACAATGTCGAGTTTTGAACTTAGTATCTTCGAAACATACGAAACGTCCTCATTAGTGCCCCTGCAGTTTGCCGAGCTCGTTATCATTAATATGATTAGGGGTAAGAAGGTGATGCATCTCCAACAAAGGCCTTCATTCGATTATTATCCGGGAGCCACATTGCTGTTACCCGAAGGTACGAGGATGCAGATTGATTTTCCGGATGCAAACATAGATGCTCCGACGCAGTGCACGGCCATCACGGTGGATGCCGATAAAATCGTCGAAGTGGTGAATTACCTCAACGAATTTTACCCGCAGACGGAGCGTGCCATGCGATGGTCCTTTCAGCTGGATAAATTTCATTTTAGCAACAACGAAGAGTTAACGCGGCTGATCAACCGCCTTTTTCAGATAAGCCTCAGCGGCGATCAGCACAAGGACGCCCTTGCAGATTTGGTGCTCAAGGAACTTATGATCCGGATTATGCAAATGCAGGGACTGCTGGTGCTGTCGGAATCGGCGGAGCGTAATAGCAGTATTTTCACGGCTCTTAGGCACTATATCAAGGAGAATATCGCAGAAAAGCTCTCGATAGATCAGCTATCCCGACAGGCGGGGATGAGCAAGAGTACGCTTTCGCGTGCATTTAGAGAGCGGTTTAATGTCAGCCCGATGGAGTTTGTGATCAGGGAAAGACTAGCATATGCGAAAAAGCTTCTCCGCGCCACCAAAAGCGTAAAAGAAGCCTGTTTTTCTTCCGGTTTCTCCGATGTCAATTATTTTATTCGGCTTTTTAAGCAACGGGAAGGTGTCACGCCGGGCCAATATATTGCCCGGATAGGTTACTAGCGTTTCATGACGCGTTCAAGTTCACGCTTGCTTTCGCGTTCTTTGATTGTCTCCCGTTTGTCGAAATCCTTCTTTCCTTGGGCCAACGCTATCTCGACTTTCGCAAATCCTCTTTCATTGATAAAAATACGCAACGGCACGATGGTAAAGCCTTTTTCCTCGCCTTTCTCTTTCAGTTTTTTTAGTTCTTTTTTAGTAAGCAGAAGCTGCCGGTCCCGTTTAGCTTCATGGTTATAAAACGAGCCAAAGGAATACTCGGCAATGTGCATATTGCGGATATACAGTCCGTCGTCAAAAAATGAACAAAAACTGTCATTTATGGTAGCTTTACCCTCGCGGATGGACTTGATTTCAGTCCCTAATAGGCATATCCCTGCTACGTACCGATCAAGGAGATGATATTCAAAAGATGCCCGTTTATTTTTTATGTTTACGTTCGCTGCGATGCCCATTGTTAAAACAGTTTAACAGCAAAAATAACGATTTTGTTCTTTTGCAGAACTTTTAATCTGAAACTATTGGTAATCTCTTAACAATAATTTAATTTTATGATATTCATATGGTTTTTAAATGCTGTTAAATCGGCGAAGTTTTGTATGTTTGCACCGGTTTTTTTTAGGCTGAAAAGTATACAAAACGAGTTTTAATAGCTGTAGATTAAATTTTTAGTTGCCTGCTTTTAAAAATGAGAGAATTGTATATTTTTATTTATAATTTTATTTTTGACGATTGATACAATAAAGTCAAAAAGTAGATTAGCTTACTTTATAGAAATTATATCACATTAAATAGAAATACCTACAGCATGAGTAAGGGAAAGTTAAGTGAAAGAACAGCTAGATTCCTGCAGAGCGAACTAGAGCCAATCAAGGCTAACAACCTATATGCTTATTTCAGGCCAATTCAGTCTAAGCAAGATACGGAGGTTTTGATTGACGGTAAGCGCGTGTTGATGTTCGGATCGAACTCGTATTTGGGGTTAACTACGGACAAAAGGATTATCGAGGCAGCGCAGGACGCGTTGGCGAAATACGGAACTGGCTGTGCTGGATCCCGCTTCTTAAACGGGACGTTGGATATTCACGTAGAGCTAGAAGAGCGATTGGCGGATTATGTAGGTAAAGAAGCCGCGATTTTGTTCAGTACGGGATTCCAATCCAATTTAGGGCCGCTATCCTGTTTAACGGGGCGTAACGATTACATCCTGTTGGACGAGCGGAATCATGCTTCTATTATTGACGGCAGCCGCTTGTCGTTTTCAAAAGTGGTCAAATATGCACACAATGATATGGAAGATCTTCGTGCCAAAATAGCACGTCTTCCAGAGGATAGTCTAAAACTAATTGCTACAGACGGAATTTTCAGTATGGAGGGCGATATTGTCAAACTTCCAGAGCTGGTTCAGATAGCGGAAGAGTTCGACGCTGCAATTTTATGTGACGACGCCCACAGTTTGGGTGTAATCGGCGATAAGGGAGCGGGTACCTCTTCTCATTTCGGGCTAACCGATCAGGTAGATCTGATTATGGGTACTTTTTCGAAGTCGTTGGCATCATTAGGCGGTTTCGTCGCTTCTGATGCACAAACCATTGAGTACCTTAAACATCGTGCACGTTCTTTGATGTTCAGTGCAAGCATGACGCCCGCTTCGGTGGCTTCAACTTTAAAGGCTTTGGATATTATCCAAACCGAGCCTGAGCACATTGAGCGACTGTGGGCGAATACAAATTATGCTAAAAAATTATTGCTGGAGGCAGGTTTTGATCTCGGTTCAACGGAAAGTCCTATTCTTCCTGTTTTTGTACGGAATAATGATAAGACATATTATGTTACGAAGATGCTGCAGGATAATGGTGTATTTGTAAACCCTGTCGTTGCTCCAGCCGTACCTGCCGAAGAATCTTTAATTCGCTTCTCATTAATGGCCACGCATACGTTTGATCAAATCGATGAGGCCGTAGAAAAGATGGCTAAGGTATTTAAAACGCTGGAAGTGGAATCTTTTATGAACTAGTAAGATGGTAGAGATCATACCCGTACAGTCGAAGAGACAACTAGCTGCATTCATTGATCTGCCACATGACTTGTATGCAAATGATCCAAATTATGTTCCGGAACTGTTTTTAGGGCAACAAGATCTGTTGTCTGCCAATAAACACCCGTTTTACAAACACTCTTCCGCGCAGGCGTTTTTAGCTTATAAGGAGGGAAAATTGGTAGGACGTGTTTTGGCGATCTGGAATACAAACCACAATACCTTTAACAATGTCTCAGAGGGACAATTCGGATTCTTTGAGTGTATCAACGATCAAGAAGTGGCCGATACCCTGTTGGACACCGCTGCAGATTGGGTTAAAGCGCAGGGCGGCAACCTGATGGTAGGGCCAATCAATCTGACAACAAACGATACGTGCGGTCTGCTTGTCGAAGGCTTTAACCGCCCTCCCATGGCTATGATGCCCTATAATCCTCCGTATTATGCAGATTTAATAACCAATGCAGGCTATCAAAAGAAAGTAGACTTACGGGCCTACCTGGTCACCAAGGCGACCGCTAGCCGTAGATCCGTCATGTTGTTGGATAAGTTGGAGGAACGCCTAAAGCGTTCCGGCATTGTTCTGAGGCAGATTAACCTCAAAGATTTTGCTGGCGAGGCAGAAAAAATCAAACGGGTCTATAACAAAGCTTGGGATAAAAACCTTGGTTTTGTCCCCATGACAGACGACGAATTTAGGCATACCGCGAAGGATCTGAAAATGATTTTAGACCCTAAGTATTGTATAGTCGCAGAGAAAGACAATGAAATTATCGGGTTTGCGTTGGGTATCCCGAACATTAATGAAGTCCTTATCCAAATTAAGCGGGGGCGGCTGTTGCCGTTCGGGATCTTCAAACTGTTGTTCGGTTTGAAGAAAATCAAAACGATCCGTGTGTTGATGTTAGGCGTATTGGAGGGCTACCGCAAACTCGGAATCGAGGCCTGCCTATATGGGCGTATCATCAAAAATGCGATACCGTCCGGTATCGAAGCAGCAGAGTGCTCTTGGATGCTGGACCATAATTATATGATGAACCACGCCATTGAGCAGATTAACGCAGAGTTCTACAAGCGTTACCGCTTGTACGAGAAGGCGCTATGAAAAAGAAGATTTTAGTTACGGGAGCAAGTGGCTTTGTCGGGTCTCATTTTGTTGAGGCCGCTTCCGCAGCGGGCTACGAAGTACATGCTTTGGTCCGGAAATCGAGCCAGATAGATGGCATATCTACCTTTGTTGCCAAGTTTTTATATCCGGATCTGGAAGACGGGATGACACTATCGGGGCTATTCCATGAAGAGCATTACGAATTTGTCGTCCATGCGGCGGCTTTGACCAAAGCAAAAACACAGGAGCAGATGATGGCTGTCAATGTAGGAGTCACAGAACGCTTGATCGAAGCAGCCTTTCAGTCTCCATATCCCCCTAAGCGTTTCGTATTCGTAAGTAGCCTCGCAGCGATCGGGCCACTGCAGTATGGCGAAGGGCTGATCACGGAAGATACCGCATACAATCCGGTAACAATTTACGGGAAAAGTAAACAGGCTGCCGAGGAGATGTTAAGCCGTCGATTTCCAGACAAACCGATTACAGTGGTTCGTCCCACCGCTGTTTATGGACCACGTGAAAAAGATCTATTTATTCTATTCAATACAATGTACAAGGGGTTGGACGCCTATATTGGAAAGGCGCCGCAAAATCTTACATTTGTATACGTCCGGGACTTGGTCAACTTGCTGCTTCTGGCCTGTGAACGGCCGCAGCACGGTATGACCGTTTTTAACATAACGGATGGTAATATATATTCGCGGTATGACATGGCCGACATCTTTAAAAGATTGTTCCGCCGGAGGCTTTTCCGTGTGCATGTGCCGCTCGTATTGGTTGAAAAGGTGGCAAAGTTTTCGCAATGGCTGTACCGGAAATCAGAGAAGACGCCGGTTATTTATCCGGAACGTCTGAGGGAGCTGACCGCCCAGAATTGGGGATGCGACATTTCAAAAGCAAAAAGTGAATTAGGTTATAAGCCAGCGTACGACTTGGAAAGAGGATTGCACGAGAGCCTGCTTTGGTATAAAGACAACAACTGGTTTTAAGAACAGACACATGAGTCAAGAAATAAACAAAAAGCTTTTCCAGGATAGGAAAAGGACAAACATATTGAGCTCCCCGGAGCAGAAACTGATATCTTATCTGGTTCCCCGTATTCCGGGTTGGATATCTTCGGACGGCCTTACAGCGATCGGCTTCCTGGGATCTGCGATAATCTTAGGCAGCTTTCTGTTAGGGGAATACGTCTACCGCCCATTGTTGTTATTGGGGATCTTCGGTTTTTTTGTACAATGGTTCGGAGATTCTTTAGATGGCCGTATAGCTTTCTATAGAAATAAATCGCGGAAATGGTATGGTTTTGCCCTGGATATTGTGATGGATTGGATTAGTACGGTGATGATTGGTTTGGGTTATGTCTTCTATGCTCCCGGTGATTTTAAGTACTCCGGTTTTGCTTTGGTCTCGCTGTATGGGTGGGCAATGATCATTTCACAGCTGCGTTATCGTATTACCGACAAATATACGATAGATGCAGGCCTTCTCGGACCTACCGAGATCCGCGTAATTATATGTGCAGTCTTGTTGCTCGAGGTTGTTTTCCCCGGAAGTATAAATTATCTCGTGATAGTAATTTGCGTCGTCTTGTTTATTATCAATTGGGTTGATACCAAAAAGCTGTTGCACTTGGGTGACCTAAAAGATTGGGAGGAAAAGAAAAGCAAGGAGGTTCCTGCTCATGAAACAAAACGATAGGGGACTTCGGCAGGATTTTTTTCTTTCTTTCGGCAAGGCGCAGATCTCTGCTTTTATTGGAGGCCTGTCGGACTTTGCAATTTATACATTTTGCCTCCAGGTCTTTGGGTTTTCCGCTCATGGTTCTAATATAGTTAGTGGCTCTCTCGGGGCCATTGTTAATTTTTTAATCAACCGCTATTGGGCATTCGACAGCCGCACAACACCGATAGGAAATCAGTTGTTTAGGTTTATAGTCGTCGTAGTAGGAAGCATTACGCTGAAGTCTACGGGCATTTATTTTTTAGTGGATTACCTGTTTTTGAATCCGTTCTATTCGAAGATCGTAGTCGAATTGCTTGTTTCACTTTGCTTCAACTTTGTCTTACAAAAATATTGGGTTTTTAGAAAGCGATCCGCGTGAAGCTGTAAAGTCGTTAATCCGTAAAGATGTAAGTCGTGCCCGGTGGAGATCAGCCTTCGGTACATGGCCGGTCCACGTGCGGGGCAGAAGCCAGTCAGCGGTAAGAATAATAGAGGTTTAAATGAGGGCTTATAGAGGGTTGATAGAGGGTTTATAGAGGTAAAACTCTGTATACCCTCTGTTTTCCCTTAAGGAAGACTGTTGCACGACAGCAGGAAAGGCGCCGCAGGGGCGTCGTATGTGCGAAGCTATAGCATGGCTCATAGCTTTATGGCTCACAGCTTATGGTTTATATGACTTATGGCCATTAGCCATCCGCCATCCACTTTCGGCTTATATGATTTATGCCATTAGCCATCTGCCATCTGCTATCTGCCATTAGCCATCCGCCATAAGCCATCTGCTATCCGCTATTAGCGTCGGAAAGGACAGGCATCGGTTCGACTGCGTCAGCGGGCCGCCATAATAGCCGTTAAGAACCGTTCCTTGTCTGAACGAAGTGAGTTTGGAACGGTTTAGGCTAGGATAAGGCACGGTAGCATCAAGAACCTCGGCCGAAGGACCTTGTTTACTTGGGTCCCTCCAAGTAAAACCCCGCCCCGGGTTGAGGGGCTATAAAGAAGTGAGAAATCAGAAGTGAGAAGTGAAAAGTCAGAAATCTCACTCATCTAACTTCACCTCACGACTTTACAAATCAACAACTTTACGGTTTATAGCCACTTGCCATCCGCCATCTGCCATCTGCCATCCGCCATCTGCTATCTGCCATCAGCCATCAGCCATCTGCTATCTGCCATCTGCTATCTGCCATCTGCTATCTGCCATCTGCCATCTGCTATCTGCCATCTGCCATCTGCTATCTGCCATCTGCCCTCCGCTTTTGGCTTATAGACTATAGCCATCCACTACCAGCCATCCGCTATCTGCCATCAGCCATCTGCCATCCGCCATCTGCCATCAGCCATCAGCCGGCTTAAAAATATCGTTCAGGTTTACAGGGGTTTGCGGTTTTTGGGCCGGAAAAAGGGGCACAGGACTTGCACGGCGGTGTATAAAGTTCTATCTTTGCACCACTCCGCGAGGGAGGGACAGCACTGAAAGGCAGAAAAAGGGGGTCGGAAGGGGGATACCGTAAGGGGTTCCGCCGGCAGGAAGGGGAAGTAGGAAATTATTTTAAAATAAATTTTGCGGAAACGGAAAAACCTTTTACCTTTGCAGTCCCGAACGGAATCGGGGAAAACAGAAAAGATAGTAATT
>NZ_VNHX01000005.1 GCF_008124885.1 Sphingobacterium allocomposti | reverse complement strand
AAGCCTACATTAAGATACGAAAAAAGGAGCAGAAAACTGCTGTTTTCCACTCCTTTTTTTAGCCTTTTTTCTAAGGGGACTTTTTCAGTGCCCTTTCTTTCGATAAGGGATTTTTCTGCGGAGAGTGAGGGATTGGTTCAGCCGCTCGTTCCCCCGGCTTGTCCCTGAACCTCCTTCGGATCGAACCCCGCCGAGCCCTTCGGTTCGAATCCTGACCGCTGTAAACCAAAAAATCCCTCATCTTTCGATAAGGGATTTTTCTGCGGAGAGTGAGGGATTGGTTCAGCCGCTCGTTCCCCCGGCTTGTCCCTGAACCTCCTTCGGATCGAACCCCGCCGAGCCCTTCGGTTCGAATCCTGACCGCTGTAAACCAAAAAATCCCTCATCTTTCGATAAGGGATTTTTCTGCGGAGAGTGAGGGATTGGTTCAGCCGCTCGTTCCCCCGGCTTGTCCCTGAACCTCCTTCGGATCGAACCCCGCCGGGCCCTTCGGTTCGAATCCTGACCGCTGTAAACCAAAAAATCCCTCATCTTTCGATAAGGGATTTTTCTGCGGAGAGTGAGGGATTCGAACCCCCGAACCTGTGACAGTTAACGGTTTTCAAGACCGCCGCATTCGACCACTCTGCCAACTCTCCGCGACAAAAGTACGAATTTTATGATTTCCGCAAAATTTTATTTTATTTTTTTCAATAGATGTACCATATGATAAATTGTGCCCCCTTACTAATTCACTATGATTTATCTGAAATTCATTCGAGTACAAACTGTCTCATGGATAAGAATTAACTTTAAGATCCGAATTATACAAAATTCCATAGAAAAATACAGGATTGGTATTGCTCCTTGGCAGGTCTAAACACCCTTATATATTTCTTCGATATTTATAGGGGGTTAATAGGGGGTTAACAGGGGTATAATAGGGTATTAATAGAGATGATATCCCTACTAATACCCTCCAATCACCCTCTAAAGTTGCACTTAAGATATAATTTGTGTATATTGAGATACCAATTAAACGATAACGAATTAAAACGAAAGATTATGGCTATACAGAAAGACGGACCTAATGGAGCTTATATCGGAAAAGTAGGAAGTGTTTATGGCTATGTACTCAATGGTCAGAACATTATCCGGGGAAAGCGGAGACGATCTACAAAGAAACCTACACCTAATATGCTTCTGAACCGAGCGAAAATGAAGGCCGCCAGTCATTTTGCTACCATGTTAGTCCCGTGTTTTCGTTATGGATATCGGGAGTTAGCTCCCAAAGGCAGTCGGGTAGGAGCCGTACAGTTGGCCCAATCACATATTTTCAAAGAATGTTTGGAGATCGACGAGAAAGGTAAGCCGTACGTCAATCCGGAAAAAGTACGTGTGTTTCGCGGTAGCTTGAATCCTCCGAAAGACTGTTCGGTCTGGCAAGAAAATGACAGATTACATTTTAAGTGGGGCTATGAAGCGGTGCGGGGTAGCCAAACCTACAGAATTAATATTGTAGTTTACGATATTGATCATGCATTTGTATTCAAGATTGCGGAAGAAGATGTTCATAAAGGTGAGTATAGTATGGTGTGTGATTTGTTAACGTATAAAAAAGGAGCGCTACATGTATATATGGGCATTGTGGATGCGTATACGGAAGAGCTGTCGGACTCGGTTTATGTCGGAACCGTTGAATAGGAGGGATCAGGGCGCGGTGGTGTTTATAGTTCTAATCGTGAAAGTCTGAATTTAGTAACCTTACTTTTACTTATTGTTTCTTTTTGCTGCTTTTTGTCACATTACCAAAAAAATAAAAAACGATTGTCAAGAAAGGCCTTACAATCGTTTTACCTGTTTCTAATCGCTGAAAATTTATTTAACTTTTTTATTTGATGTATTTTAGCGGGCAATAACACCTTTTTTTTCGTTAGTAAATTGATAGCTAGTTAAGTATAAATTGAACGTCCCCCTGAATTTTCACTTCGTCTCCGACGAGCACGCCGCCGGTTTCCAAAGGTGTGTTCCATGTCAGTCCGAAATCCTCCCGGTTGATCCTGCCATTAAAAGCAAAACCGATCTTTTCATTTCCCCAGGGATCTTTGGCAACGCCGCCAACCTCTACGTGGAATGTTGTGGGTTTCGTAATGTTTCTAATCGTTAGATTTCCCGTTACATCGTATTTTCCGTCGTTAAGCTTTTTTATGGCCGTCGATTCGAAAGTGATCTCGGGGAATTGATTGCTGTCGAAGAAATCTTCGCCCCGCAGGTGCTGATCGCGCTGTTCGTTCTTTGTGTTGATCGACGAGGTTGGAATCGCTATGCGTATGGATGCAGTCGAGATGTCCTGCGGATCGCCGCTCATCGTTATATTAAAATCCTGAAAGAACCCTTTTACGCTAGAGATCATCATGTGCCGCACCCTAAATTCGATTTCGCTGTGTGCTTTGTCTAAGTTCCAAGTTACCATAGTTGTAGTTTCTTACTGGTTATAACCATAAAAAGTGCTTTTTGTTTACTAGAGCGTGCAGGGCAAGGGACAAAAAATATATATTTGGACTGCAATAAGTTATTGGACAGCCCGCAAAAAATAAACTTTTTATTTTGCAAAATTGGTCCAATTGTCTACTTTTGTTGCACCAAAAGGATGCGCCAATAGCTCAGCTGGATAGAGCAACGGTTTTCTAAACCGTCGGTCTCAGGTTCGAATCCTGATTGGCGTACAGAAGCTCTCTACGGTTCGTAGGGAGCTTTTTTTGACCGTTGAATTTCCCCGAAGGGACACCCGCCGCTGGAATATTTCTATTATTTTTTTATCTTGCGTCGTAAAACAAACCAACTATTATGAAAGCTCAATCTGTTTTATTATTAGCGCTACTTGGATTTGCGGTTATTTTAGGATTAATGTTTGGTCTTCCCATGTATTCCGTATGGCAACAGGAAATGGCGGGTAAGGCACGGCTTGCAGAAGCGACCCAGTCCAGACAGATCCTGATCGAACAGGCACGGGCAGAGAAGGAGGCTGCTTTACTCCAGGCTGAAGCCATCAAAATCATGGGGGAAGCAGCACAAAAGTATCCTGAATACCGTAAGCAGGAATTTATTGGTGCTTTTGGGGAAGCTTTAAAAGCAGGTAAGATCAGCCAGATCATTTACGTGCCGACCGAGGCGAACATTCCTATTCTCGAAGCCGGAAACCGTCCCGGAGCTCCAAACTAACTCTTCGGCGTTTAAGATGGGCCCGTGCACAGAGCTGACCGGGCCTCATCTTATCTTTTCGTCTTCATAATAAACCTTGCTAATGTTTCGTGGGCCAATGCTGTCAGGTCGCTTTCCTTTCTATCCGTCCGCTCGGTAATATACAGACCATAGTTCGTTGTTCCTGTGGCATCGATAGCGGAAGCCAGGAAGTTCACAGACATATACGTGCTGTCTGCGGCGTCTTCCTCTGCATAATATTTCATGACCCACAACAGGTCCAGATCGGGATCAAACCGGACTACAACACCCCCGTTTTCTCCGTAAATGTCCTTAACATGTTCTTTTAGGTACGTTAGAGCAGCTTGCTCATCGTTATACAGAAACGCTTCTTTCATGATCCCACGAAAGTACATCAAAGATTTTAAAAGTCATTTTAGTGTGATTTAAATCACTTTTTCCGAGGTTGGATTTTTCTGTACCGCCGGCGATGGGTAAAAGATTCCCGCTCCCTTAAAACCAATTCGTTTCTCTGCTGTTCTAGGATTGATTTTTTTGAAAACCTTATGGATGGGAAGAAGTGTTTGTAGGTTTCGTTAGGTATAGAATAGCCAATTACTCATGTTTGTAGCACGACAGTCCCCTGCAGTGATGCGGGGGATTTCTTTGTCAAGGCGTTGCGGTCGGCAGCGCATCAGCTTTGTAACAGCTTCGTAAATACTGCCGCGTAACCCTCGGCCATTTTTTGCCAGCTGAAGTGTTCCAAGGTAAATTGACGGAAACGTTGCCGCTGTTCCGTCGATGTTCCGTTGTTGGAAACGACTTCCTCAATAGCCCTTCGCCACGCGTGGGGATCCTGAGGCGCGATCTGAATACCGTTTTTTTGGTCTATGATGGCATCATTGATACCTTCCAGCTTGGCAGCGAGGACCAAAGAGCCGCAGATACAGGCCTCCAGACATACCAGACCGAAGCCTTCCATATCGCCTGCCACTTTTATATTTGGCATTAAAAAGGCATCGGCATGACTCAGCAATATTTTTAGGTCTTCTATAGGGAGTTTGCCCAGATGCTTTACTTTGTCCGCGTACTTCGCGTCCGTCAGAAGGTGCCTCAGCTCGGCCTCATCAGACGGGTACCCCATAAACAACATGTAGAGTTCCCGCCAGCGGGGCGGCAGTTTGGCGATCCATTGGTCCCTTTTTGTGGGGTGCGGATAAAACGGTCCGGCCATGACCAGGTATACATTTTCGGGAAGCGTGGGAAGAACCTCCCGTATAAACCAGGAGAATCCTTTGCGCTTTACGGGGCGGCCTAAAGTAACGAGGACAGTGCGGTTGTCCGGTACCGCATATTTCTCCCTAAACGAGCTCCAGGAATGCGCCGAGGTGGGGGAGGCTAGCTCGTGATCAATGCCATTGACGACAACAGACACCTTGCTTGCGTCAACGCCCCGCTCGATGATGGCATCGGCTGTCGCCCGGCTTACGGCAATGATATGATCGTATCTGTTGAACCGCGGGATAATAAACCGCTGATAGATTTTCCACGGGAATACGACGTCCAACCCGTGTACGGTTACCACACGTTTGAGGTGCTGGTAGCCGCTGTGCCAAAGGCTCAGCGACGCAATAAGTCCGTCGTTGAAGTGGATAACGCCGATACCGGGATGCGTGTGTACCATTTTTAAAATCCGGTCGTTGAGCTTACGGAAAAAGCGGTAATAACTCTCATCGCCGGTATAGACGATCTTATGCACAATAGCGTAGTTGCACATGCCCTTTATCAGCTCATAACTTTGTTTCTCCATGCCACCGGTAGATGGAGGGTATTTATGGCTAACGAACAGAACTTCCATAGCTAAACAATTTAAGCGTTTCCGTTTTCCGGAGGAATATAAAGCTTATCATCCCCACAATGATCCAGAAAAGTTGTCGGCAGCGCCGTAAGATAGAAACGGTCAGCCAGGTAGAAGCAGCCTGTATGCCAATAGCCATCAAGACCAGTTTATTTCCTATTTCTTCGATACCGATCTGACCGGGAATGAAGGCGCCTATACTTTTAAATAGGATGACACCCATATCCAATAAAATGCCGTGCATGAGCGATATATCAAAACCAAGAAACACGAGGATAAGGTAAAACTCTATGCTGCCGACAATCCAGTGCAGGGCGAAGAACAGGTAGGACATCCAAAACTCTCTTTTCCGGTAGATGAAAAACGTTTGCGTCTGCTTTATAAGGGTGCCGATCTGATCGCGTGTTTTTTTGATGAATGAGGTCGGAATCTCTGGTTCCCGCGCTCCGGCGTGCCCCGTTTTCTTGAGTTTTTGCAGAAACACGATATGAAAGCCGACGGCCAGGATAACCAAAACGCCGACGCCTAGACGTACCGCTAAGGGCGTATGATCCCACGTGTAATAACATAGCCACGCCGCTGCTACAGCCACCAGTGTCAGCTGAGAAAGGATGGCTGTGACGCGGGAGACAACAATTGAGGCGGAGGAGATATTCTTTTCTATGCCGTGAGGTTTTAACAGTTCGTTTTTTAGCAGATCTCCTCCGACGACACTTGTGGGGTTGTATAGACCTACCGTTTCCGCAACCTGACGGATCAGAAAAAGACGGAGCAATGATATCTTGGACCGCTCGGTTCCAAGGCATACCCACCACGCTATTGTTCCAAGGAGGTAGGCCGCTACTGTCGTAGCCAGAATATACGTAAACCGGAAGCCTACCCCCGAAAGCTCCCGTAACACCATCCTAAAATCGGTATTGTAGATGAATATGCCAATCGGCAGGAGAATGGCTACTAGTGCTGCCGATCGAAACCATTTTTTCTTAAAAAAGGGACGGGGGGGCTGTTTACCTTTCATGTTGTTGTTCACGGGCTTCCCTGCAAAATCTTTCTTTCTCAGCATGCCGCCCAAACAAGGTCATTGGCTGCTGTGCCGGCGAGCTGCGTAACATCATCAAAGTAGCGGTCTGTGAGCTTCTTCCAGTCGAGTTGCTGAACTTCCGCTAATGCTGCGTTGCTGATCACCTGATGCAACTCTGGATCGTTTAGGAGCAGCCGCAGGTATATTATATAGTCTTCGGGCGATTTCGGTTTGCACTTGTAGCCCGTATGGCGGTGCCGTATTAAATCTGCACTGCCCCCGCCGTCGGCGATGACGCAGGGAAGACCCGAAGCCATGGCTTCGACAACGACATTGCCATAGGTTTCAGATGTTGATGTAAATAAAAACACGTCGCAGGAAGCATAAAGCGTAGCGAGTTGTTCGTGTTCCAGTTTACCGAGAAAAAAAGCTTCAGGCATTTGCTTTTTCATTTCCTCCTGTGCCGCGCCATTCCCCGCGATGATGAGGTTGTGGGGTAGGTTTGCCCGTTTAAGGCGGTGGTAGATATCGATCAGGGTCTGTATATTTTTTTCCCACACGAGCCGGCTGGCGAACAGGATGTTGGGCTTGGCATTGCCCGTGATGGCCTGGATATAGGATTCGCTCCGCTTGTCAGGCCGGAAAAGGTTGAGGTTGATGCCCCGTTGCCAGAGCGTCAGTTTGCTTTCCTGAATACCGAAGTGCATCAGTTCGCGGACCATCGACCTGGAAGGAACATAAACCATGTCGCAGGCGTTATAGAATTTCCGGCTGGCAGAAATCATCCACTTCTCCACCGGCTTAATGAGTACAGGAAATTTTCTAAAGTAATAGGGAACGTATGAAATAAAGTTTGTATGGTAAATGCTGATTATCGGAATGCCCCGTTGGCGCGCGTATCTAAGGGCAAAGAAGCCGAGAAGGGATGGCGTCGCGATATGTACGACGTCGGGTTGAAAGGCATCCAGCTCCTGCTTTAGCTGCTCCTTCACCAATGCGGGGATGGTGAATGTATAATCTTTGTTAAGCTTGGTATTTAATGTCGGTATACGTAAGGAAGCGTGTTTATCTAGTTGTGCGGGGCCCTTTCCGTAGACGAATAGGTAGGAAAAACGGTCAGGGTCAATACGGTTGATAATCTGAAACATTGTTCTTGATGCACCGTCAAATTCTTCTATGAGTATTTCCGCAAAAAAAGCTACTTTCACCATATAATCAGGTCTCCTTATTTTTACTAAAATAAATGTGTTATGTTTCTTTAATTATAATTGAATATTAATCATTTATGAATTTTCGGACCGCTTTCCGTCTTTTGGACTATTTCGTAAACAAAAGATTAATCTGTTTTTTACAAAGGCGTAATATCTATCATTTAGTTTTGGTTAGGACAAAAAATGTTCACGATTCCTTTGGATCACCAATAAGAAAATAGATGGACCTGTATATCGTGTGGCAAACAAGGAGGAAGTGGGGGAGACTGGCGGGCGTATTGTTTCTTGTATGTAGCTGCTTTTATTTAACCAAATCCAGTAAATCCGCTGTTTTTAGTACAACAACAATACGGACCGATTGGGCTATATCGGATGCTGTGGAAGGAGAATTGTCGCTATTGACGTACAATGTGGCGGGGCTGCCGGATCTGTTATCTGCCGCGGAAACACCACGGGCGCAGAGCATGCGGGAGATCTCCGGGAAGTTGAATAAGTATGATATCGTCAATGTACAGGAGGATTTCCATTACCATAAAGAGCTTTATGATGGCGGAGACATACATCCTTACCGGACATTGCATAAAGAGGCGGTTCCCTATGGAGACGGCCTTAATACACTCTCCAAATATCCGATTGTGGAGACGAGACGTGTTGCCTGGAAGCATTGTCATGGTACCGACTGCCTGGCCGCAAAAGGGTTTTCTTACAACCGTATACAACTTGCAAAGGATCTAACCGTGGACGTATATAACCTGCACGCTACGGCCCAGGACACGGAGGGCGCGGCACAGGCAAGGCGCAAAAATCTGCTCCAGCTTGCCGATTACATTGCCGCCAACTCGGCTGGCGAGGCCGTACTCGTGATGGGCGATTTCAATGCCCATTATGCTGCGCACTGGGACAATATGTCGGCCTTCGCTCAAAAAACGGGGCTGATAGACGCCTGGGTGATGGCCATGAATGATGGTAAGCATCCGCCTGTAAAGCAGCCTTTTACCCCTAACGAAAAACTCGCTCTTACCGATAGCTGTGAGAGCATAGATAAAATCTTCTTCCGCAATAGTCTTCAGATTGAATTTACCCCGCGCTCGTATAAAGTTGAGAAGCAGCATTTTTCCACCCGCAGCGGCAAACCCTTGTCGGACCACTGCGCCATCTCGTTCGTGTTAAGCTGGAAGAAGAAAATGGAATAATGCCTGCTTCGAACCCGCCCGCAGTGCCGTTAGCTATTCGTTGTCAGCTAATTGCCGCGGGCGATATGGAATGAAGCCATATTAGCCGCTCTTTGGCTAATAATAGGTTGTTTTCTTACAGGACCTAAGCTTCCCCGGCTTAGGTTTTGTTTTTGTCGGCGTTCCTGCCCGACCCGGTATGGTGCCGGGCCACTTTAACACTTATTAGCAATTGGGGCCGCTCATTTAGGCATTACTTTTGCACTTCTTACCCAAAAAAATACGATTGTATGATGGATAGAAGATTGATTACTATGGGTATTGTGCTGTCTGGGCTGTTATTGACAGGCTGCGTCAGCAATAAACGATATACAACGTTGCAGACCCAGCACCGGGAGCTGTCGGAGCGCTACCAACAAGGGCAGATGGAGCTAGCGGAGAGCCGGGCGAAAGTAAAAAGTCTGGAGGAGCAGCTGGAGTACGAACGGAAAAACAACGCTTCGCTGAAAGAAGCCCTGAGTCGCCTTCAAGGGTCTCTGGACCTGAGTATTAGTCAGAACACACAGGGAAACGTCAATATCTCCAAGCTAGTTGATGAAATAAATGCGTCAAATCGCTACATACAACATCTGGTGAATACGAAAAACAAAAGCGACTCGCTTAATTTGGTATTGACAAATAATCTGACGCGCTCATTAAGCCGGGACGAACTGCGGGATGTGGACGTTAAAGTGCTGAAGGGAGTGGTGTATATCTCCTTGTCGGATAACATGCTGTACAAGTCGGGAAGTTACGAGATTTCGGAGCGCGCCGGCGAAACGCTTAGCAAAATTGCGAAGATCATACAGGATTATAAGGAGTATGATGTGCAGATTGAAGGTAATACAGATACGGATCCGATTTCCAAACCTAATATCCGCAACAACTGGGATCTGAGTACGTTGCGCGCTTCGTCTGTGGTGCAGGCTTTGCAGCAGCAGTATGGCGTTGACCCTAAACGGTTGACAGCGGGTGGCCGAGGCGAATATAATCCGATAGCGGATAATAGCACGCCGGAAGGAAAGGCAAGAAACCGCCGTACACAGATAATTATCACGCCGAAGCTGGATCAGTTCATGGAGCTGATTGACAAAGCTCCGGAGTCAGCCAAGGATACGACCGGCATAGACACCTCTTTTTAGCGGGAGGAGATCATGCCGAGAGGTAAAGCGCCTAAAGAGATCGCTGCAGAGCAGCATGTCCTTAGGCGCTTTCGGTTATCCCCCCGGCCTTTTGTTTTTTTTTTGTTTTGCAATAGTGTTGCATTAAATGTATCTTTGCACACAGTGAAAAGGGGAATACGATATATTTTTTTGGTTTTGGGGCTTGTAAGCCTGGTGCTTGCAGCGGCTCTCCAATATACGCATGACCCTGCTCATGAAGCCTGTTCTTCCTCTGCCGACGACGGGGAACATCAACATCCGGACGATTGCTCACTATGTTGGTTTGTGGCCCATCAGTTGGGTGAAAGTGTCGTACTGACGCCATTGCTGCCCGAGGTCGGTTCGATCGAACAGCCCGTCATTCGCTTAGGTAACCTCATCTCTAACTATAAAGACAGCTTTCTTTTTCAGGAGAGCAATAAAGATCCTCCTCTGCTGGTATAATAACTCGAATTTATACCAAATAAAACAAAAAATAGATGCAGAATAGAGGCTTCTTGTCTGTACTACTTCTGGTTTTGTGCACATGTGCCATACAGGAGGGGCGGGCTCAACATAATTGCGAATTATACATTAAGGGCGTGGTATTGACAGATGGCGGAGAGCCGCTGGCGGACGCCGTCATACATACAGCACAGGGAAGATCGGCTTCCAGTGATAGGAGAGGACATTTTATGCTGGAGCGTGTCTGCCAGGGGGAGGTGCGTCTGACGTGTACCCATTTGGGCTATCGTTCTAGGGAATATAGCCTTCAGGTAGTGCGCGATACGGTACTTCGTGTCGTGCTGGAAGCAGATGCCATCCACTTACGGGACGTCGAGATAATCGGTAAGCAGGCCGAGACATTATCAGCCAGTATCCACCGCCTGTCACGGTCAGAAGCACAACAAGTGCGTGGTAAAACGCTTGGAGAGTCCTTATTGGATATCTCTGGAATGTCGACCATCGGCATGGGCAACAGCATTGTAAAGCCCGTAATCAACGGACTGCACAGCAACCGCATTCTTATCATGAATAACGGTATCCGCCAGGAAGGTCAGCAGTGGGGCGCCGAACATGCGCCTGAGATCGATCCGTTCGTCGCGGACCGGCTGGAAGTGATCAAAGGGGCACAAGGTGTGCGATACGGTGCTGACGCGTTGGGAGGGGTGATTGTCGCTTCTCCGCATGCGATCAATACCGAAGGCGGCTTAGGCGGACGTATCGATGTAGTGGGGCAGTCGAACGGCCGTGGCGGAACGTTGCACGGCATGCTTGAGGGAAATACCAAACGTTTTCCAAAACTCGGCTGGCGCGTTCAGGCCACCGGAAAGAAATTGGGCAATTATAAGTCGGCCGACTATTACGTCGGAAATACGGGGGTAGAAGAGCTCAATTATTCTGCAGCACTCCAATATCATGATAGATCGAACAAATTTGATATCTTCTATAGTCGATTTGGAACACAGCTCGGAATTTTTGTCGGAGCCCACATCGGCACCGTGGAAGATATCGAGGCGAGGATACAGCATGGAAGACCGTTTGAGGAATACGACTTCAGCTACTCCATCAGCGCGCCCCGACAAAAGGTAACGCACGACCTGCTTAAAGCCAGCTGGAAGTATCAGATAGACCCCAAAACCAATTTGGAAGTATTGTACGGTTTTCAGCGTAACCACCGGAAGGAATACGATGTACGCCGCGTGGAGTCGGACGACCTTCCGATGGCCGATATGGTGTTGACCACACAGTCGTTGGACGCCATTCTAAAACGTGGAAATACATCGTTTGGACTCCAGTCGCTCGTGCAGGTCAATAACAACACGCCGGGGACTGGCACGACGCCGATCATTCCTAATTTTGACAACTACACGCTGGGAGCATTCGGTATTCATCAGTTTCACATCAACAGGCTGCATGCCGAACTCGGCGCCCGATATGATTTCAAATATCTGGATGTCGCGGGCTACCGTTATCGACGGGATGAGGTGAATGAAGACGGCAGTATTGAACAGTATCTTCTGACGGACACGCGCCGATTTCATAACGCATCCGGTACGTTTGGGGTTCTTTACCACTTCAGTCCTCAATTGAGCTGGAAAAGTAATATAGGCCTCGCCTGGAGAGCTCCTTCAGCGAACGAGCTTTACAGTGACGGTGTGCACCATGGAAGCGCGACTTACGAGGTGGGCGATCGGCAATTGCGCAGCGAGAAAGGCTTAAAATGGGTAAATACCCTTCTTTTCGAAACGGAG
This sequence comes from Sphingobacterium allocomposti, assembly GCF_008124885.1. Classification (GTDB taxonomy): domain Bacteria; phylum Bacteroidota; class Bacteroidia; order Sphingobacteriales; family Sphingobacteriaceae; genus Sphingobacterium; species Sphingobacterium allocomposti. The sequence goes on along the minus strand of NZ_VNHX01000005.1, from coordinate 218,882 downwards.
CGGGCGAATATCACGTTGGACGTCCATGCCCAGATGATATACGACTATATCTATGCACAGCCTAATCCCGACACCATACGGCAGACCATACGCGGGACTTTCCCGATCTTTTCCTACAGGCAGCACGATGCCTTCTTTTATGGGGCGGACCTTAAGTGGACTTACCGCATGGGGGCAGGTTTCGACTATGGCGGCACAGCTTCTGTCCTGCGTGCAAGGAACATTTCGTTAGGCGCTTATTTACCCTATATACCTGCAGATCGACTCCAGCACGGCGTATCGTGGCACTTCGGAGAAGACGGAGAGGAGCAGGACTATATCAGGTTTGCCCACCGTTTCGTCGCGAGGCAAACACGCTATGAAGCTAACTCCGATTATGCGGCCCCGCCACCCGCATATCACCTGCTGGATTTTTACGTGAGCAGGCAGTTTAACTGGAACGCAGAAAAAAGGCTGGTGGCCCTTCTTTCTGTGGAGAACCTTCTAAATAAAGCATACAAAGACTATATGGACCGATTCCGCTATTTCACGCATCAGATCGGCCGGAATATTAATTTGAAAGTATCTTATAAATTTTAATTAGACATCATGAAAAGACTAAGCTTAGCTATTATCGGATTCAGTTTGTTGTTTCTGGCACCATCTTGTTCGAAAGATGACCCTACGCCCGAGGTAGACCAGGAAGAAGTGGGCGGGGCGACGCTAACGTTCACGGAGGTGAAACGTACTGCGCATGGGGACCATTATGACTACGAGGATATTGAAAACCCTGATCGGGAAACAGTAGAGTTTTCCAGCGATATGCTGCCTCCGGTGGGTGCGCACCTACATCTAGAGGTAGGAAAGACCTATCGGCTGGAACTGAAAGCCACGGATTTTGCGGGAAGAGAAACGCAACACACGTTTGTCGAGCGGGATGATATTCATCAGGCCTTTATTTTGGGCGCTCCCGAGGGAACACTTTCTTATGAGTATGCCGACAGAAAACCGGACGGAACCGTCGTCAATGTAGGGGTTACCGGATATCTGACCGTGGAGAAGGCAGCGAACAGCTTTGTTTTCCGCTACGTCCTTCGCCATCTCAACGCCGGCGTGAAAGCGGGTATTACCGCTGCCGATTGGAACAACAGCAACTTTACGCGATTTACCGGAGAGAACGACCTCGACCTGAAGGTAGAAGTGCATTTAGTAGAGGAGGGCGGTCACGACCACTAGTACTCAGGTGGTTATAATCGCGGCCGGATTTTTTCCTGTCGGTGTGCAAAATAATCTTTAAATAGATGTATGAAGTAAGATAAAAAGTATTATTTTTGCACGCAAAGTCTCCGTAGTTCAATGGATAGAATTTCAGATTCCGGTTCTGACGATGTGGGTTCGACCCCCGCCGGGGACACAAAGAGAGCTGATCGCAAGATCAGCTCTCTTTTTTATGCCTTGTACGATCAGAACGTGGGTGAAACTGCGTGATGACGGACTGTAGGTAGTCTCTGTCAACATGCGTGTAGATCTCTGTTGTGGTGATGCTTTCGTGTCCTAACATATCCTGAACAGCGCGCAGGTCGGCCCCCCCTTCGACGAGGTGTGAAGCAAAGGAATGCCGGAATGTGTGCGGGCTGATGGGTTTCGTCAACCCGATTTTTTTTGCGAGATCTTTGATGATCAGAAAGACCATTACCCGGCTAAGCTGCTTTCCACGACGGTTTAAAAACACGATATCTGCGTATTCTTCGCGGATGGGCATCCTGCCACGGATTTCATCGAGGTAGATCCGCAGGTACTTAATTGCCTGCTGGCCAATCGGGACGAGACGTTCCTTGTTACCCTTTCCCTCCACTTTGATAAATTCCACGTCGAGGAATAGGTTGGATATTTTTAAGGCGACCAGCTCAGATACGCGGAGGCCGCATCCGTACAGCATTTCAAGGATGGCCCGGTTTCGGGTGCCTTCCGGTGTAGAAACGTCAATAGCAGCAATCAGTGCGTCGATCTCCTGAATGTTGAGCACGCTTGGGATCTTCCTGTTTAGTCGGGGCGATTCCAGAAGATGGGCAGGGTTGTCCTTACGTTCATACTCTATCTGAAGGAAACTGAAAAATGTTTTGAGACCCGAAAGTAATCGGGCCTGCGTGAACGGAGAGATGTTATAATCATTAATAAAAACGAGGAACTGCTGTATCGTCTTGGTATCTACACTATCCAGCGATATTTGCTTGAAGCCACAATAAGCTTCAAGCTTCTGCACGTCATTGAGGTAGGCGTCAATAGAGTTTGGAGAAAGATTTCTTTCGAGTTGTAAGTATCGTTTGAAGTCGCCTTTAATAGCCTGCCAATTCATACGCTAAAGATAGGCATTCTACATCAAAATAGAATTTCATGACCAAGAGATAGTCCTGAGAGGGCCGCAGTCTTTAGATGGCAGAACGGGCGCGTTTTCCGCTATCACGGGAACGAAAAGGGCAAAAAAAATGCGCAGCCGGTAAGCTGCGCATCTCCAAATGTTGATTAGGGTTTTAACCTAAGTAAGATTTTAAAATTTTGCTACGGGAAGTGTGGCGGAGACGTTGAAGAGCTTTGTCTTTAATCTGACGTACGCGTTCTCTGGTTAAATTAAATTTCTCACCGATCTCTTCTAGTGACAACTGGTGATTGGTTCCTAAACCGAAAAATAACACGATAATTTCTCTTTCTCTTTCCGTCAACGTCGCCAGGGAGCGTTTAATCTCCTCAGAGAGGGACTCGTCAATCAACAGGCTGTCTGTATCAGGATCGCTATTTTCCAAAACGTCTAACAGCGTATTTTCTTCTCCCTGTACAAAAGGCGCGTCCATCGACACGTGTCTGCCGGAGTTACTCAAGGTATCTGACACTTTGTCTACGGTCGTTTCCAAAATGTCAGCTAATTCCTCCGGAGAAGGTTCGCGCTCGTATTCCTGTTCCAACTTCGAGAAAGCTTTGCTGATTTTACTTAACGAACCTACCTGATTCAGCGGTAAACGTACGATACGTGACTGTTCAGCGATAGCTTGCAAAATAGACTGACGAATCCACCATACAGCATAAGAAATAAACTTAAACCCTTTTGTTTCATCAAACCGTTTTGCTGCCTTAATTAAGCCTAAGTTGCCCTCGTTAATCAAGTCTCCCAACGTGAGACCTTGATTCTGGTATTGTTTTGCGACAGAAACGACGAAACGTAAGTTTGTTTTAGTTAATTTCTCCAAAGCCACCTGGTCGCCCTCGCGTATGCGTTGCGCCAGAATAACCTCCTCTTCCGCAGTAATTAAGTCTACTTTACCAATTTCATGCAAATACTTGTCAAGTGACTGCGATTCGCGGTTGGTAATGGATTGTGTAATTTTGAGCTGTCTCATCTAATGTATAAATACCTTTCTCTTTTGAAATGTCTGCAAAAATAGTAAATTCTACCGAAAATACCTTCATATGATTGTAAATTAATTACTCAGTATGAGGTAGTTAAGAAAAGAAGTTTATTGCTGTTATAACAGCAAAAATTATTCCAAATCCCTTTTCTCTAAGGATAAACGATGTAACAATTATTTTGTTTTCCTGACCGCCAAAAAAGCCCGGATTGTAACGCGTTTATTATGAAAGGCTTTAAACAAACCGGATCTTTGCATTTCGATATTCAATAAAACAAAAATAAGTCAGGATTGTTAGTAAGAAAATGGTTTAAATGTTTTAATAGATACAGACTATGCCTATCAGAATCCATTTAGATAACATCATGTCTAAAAAAAAGGTCTCGTTAAATGAGTTGAGCCAGAAGGTCGGAATCACCTTATCGAATCTTTCCATCATAAAAAACGAGAAGTCTAAGGCTATCCGGTTGAGTACCCTGGAGGCACTTTGCAGAGCATTGAACTGCCAACCAGGGGATATCATGGAATTTGTCGAAGAAGATAAGTAGGCGGCTACTCGAAGCGGTAGCCCCGCAGGAACTCGTCGATCTCCATTCTCTTCTTGCCTTCAAGCTGGAGTGACATGATTTGTAGTGCCCCATCTTCGGTGGCAAACGAAAGATAGGTTTTGCCATCCGTTTCGAAATCACCGGGGGCCTTGTCTATCCTAGTAGTCTTTGTTGTTTCAAAAATCTTTAATACTTTTCCCTGCAAATACGTAAATGCCGTCGGATAAGGGCTTAGTCCTCTGATCTGGTTGAAGACAACCTCCGTAGGACGGTTCCAGTCAATAAGGCAGTCGTTCTTAAATATTTTTGGTGCAGTTTTTAAGTTTGTCTCCGCGACACTGTCCTGCGAAATAGGGGTCACGCTGTTGTTTTTGATAGCGGCTACGGTCTCCAGAAGCACTTCGGCTCCTGCTTTCATCAGGTTGTCGTGCAGCACGCCGGCGTTGTCATTGGGCCCGATAGCTACTTTCTTGGAAAACAGGATGTGGCCTGTGTCGATTTCATGCTGTAAGAGGAACGTTGTCACACCGGAAAATGCTTCGCCATTGATGATGGCATGGTTTATCGGTGCGGCGCCACGATACTGCGGTAGCAGCGAGGCATGTACGTTAATCGTGCCGAGGGGAGGCATATTCCAGACTGCTTCAGGCAGCATCCTGAAAGCGACGACTACCTGCAGATCGGCCCTATAACGCTGGAGTTCCGATAGAAACTCGGGTGCTTTAAGCTTTTCGGGCTGAAGGACCGGAAGTCCCTTCTGCACCGCAAATTTTTTTACGGCAGATTCCTGCATTTTCTGTCCACGGCCGGCCGGTTTGTCGGGCGTCGTAATCACAGCCACCACGTTTTCGCCCGCATCGAGTAACGCTTCGAGAGAGGCAACGGCAAAATCTGGCGTTCCCATAAAAATGATCCGCATATTCTTGGCTTTTTTAGTATTGCAACCTACATGTCAACAAGTGACAAAAATTATTAACTTTGCGAAGTTACAAAATAAATACGCACGTTGAATTTTCCTTATTTTTTAGCTAAGCGGAGCCTGTTTACAGGGCGTCGGACATTTTCAAAGCTGATCGTTCGCGTGACCATCGGAGCGCTGGCTTTGGCTATATCGGCCATTATTCTCTCCGTGGCAATATTAAAAGGCTTTAAAACGGAGATTATAGAAAAACAACGTGGCTTTTTCGGCGATATTATCATCACAAAAAACGATCTGAATGCGTCGTACGAAAACCTGCCGATATCGCTCTCTTCCGACGACTTTAACCGCCTTAGCGAAGTTCCGAGCATCATGGATATCGCCCCGTTTGCGACCAAGGCAGGAATTATGAATGTGAAAGGTGAGGTAGAGGGCGTGCTGATGAAGGGAATTGACCGGCAGTATAACCAACAATATTTACAAAGGAATATTATAAAAGGGGATACCCTGAACTTTTCGGAAAGCGCAGCTACCCAGATTCTTATCTCTCAATATTTGGCTAATCGCCTGCAACTGGATGTGGGGGACAAATTTGTCATGTATTTTGTGCAGGAACCGATACGAAAGCGGCCGTTCACGGTTAAGGGTATTTACACCACTCACTCGGAAGAGCTGGACAAAACGTATGTTATCGGCAGCCTGGATCTTATCCGGAGGCTTAACAATCTCGCTGATAGCGAGGTCGGAGCCTACCAATTGCGTTTATCGTCCTTCGATTCTTTAGCTATCGCTACCTCCCAAATCAACAATCTGCTGCCGGCGGCGCTAAATGCCACGAATATTGTCGAGCAGATGCCCGATATTTTCAATTGGCTGAATATGTTGGACATGAATGACAACATTATTTTTGTCCTTATGGTCGTGGTGGCGGTCATCAACATGATCTCCGCTCTATTAATTACGATTTTGGAGCGTTCGTCGATGATTGGTATCCTGAAGGCGCTGGGCTACACCAATGGCGGCATACGGCGGGTATTTTTATATGGTTCGGCATATTTGATCGGTATAGGTCTGCTTATCGGCAATCTGCTGGCTTTATGTTTATATGTTTTTCAGACGAATACCCACTTTTTCAGGCTGGACCCCGCAACGTATTATATCGAGTATGTCCCGATGGCTATTTCCTGGCCGGAAGTGTTCTTCTTGAATGCCGCGGTAGCTGTCATCGGTCTCCTCACCCTGTTCATTCCGGCGATGCTCGTCAGCCGTATTTCTCCGATTAAAACCATACAGTTTAAATAACCGCAGGCGTTATCTCCACGCGACGCGAGCAGCTCCGTTTTTAGCTATTGTCTGCAACAATAAAGCGGTAGCTTTGTTAATGTAGTTAGGAAATCGGGGAAACTTTTCTTAATTTCCCAGCAAATAGCAAACAAGGTATATGGATAATTTTTTACATGAGATATCAGAAGCTTTTTCGAAACCCATTACAAATCCGGTACTCGTTTTTACCATCATACTAACCATCATTCTTATTTCTCCGATAATATTACGTCCGATCAAAGTGCCGGGAATTATTGGTCTGATTTTGTTTGGCGTTTTGTTTGGCCCTCATGGACTAAACTGGCTATCTAAAATTGACAAGGTGACATTGCAGGGCAATGGGGTGGATGCCATAGATCTGTTTTCGACAATAGGACTGCTGTATATTATGTTTATAGCGGGACTGGAGCTGGATATGAATGAGTTTAAGAAAACCAAAAATAAAAGTCTGCTGTTTGGTTTTCTGACCTTTGTCATTCCAATCAGTATCGGATTCCCCGTCTGTTTCTATTTTTTGGGGTACGACCTCTTGCCAAGCATACTGATAGCGAGCATGTTTGCTACCCACACGCTGGTGTCTTATCCTATTGTCAATAGCTACGGCGTGTCAAAGAATGAGGCCGTCGCCATCACGATCGGTGGAACAATCTTAACGGACACGGCCGTACTTATTATTTTAGCTATCCTGACGGGAGCGTCGCAGGGACAGCTGGATCAGCAGTTCTGGGTAACGCTGGGCGTGTCCTTTGCTGTGTTCCTGCTCATCATGTTTGGCATCATCCCGAAAATAGCCAAGTGGTTTTTCCAGAAAATCGAAAGCGAAAAGACGGCCCATTATATTTTCGTACTGGCCGTTGTGTTCTTTGCCGCGTTTCTGGCAGAGATAGCCGGTCTGGAGCCGATCATCGGTGCGTTTGTGGCCGGACTTGCTTTAAATAAGCTGATTCCCCACTCGTCGGCATTAATGAATCGGATAGAATTTATTGGGAATGCGATCTTTATTCCGTTCTTTCTGATTTCGGTGGGTATGATTGTCGATGTCAGCGTACTGACGAAAGGACCGATGGCACTCATCATCGCCGGAACGTTGACACTTGTGGCCGTGACCGGCAAATTCCTGGCGGCGACAGCGACAACGATTCTTTTCAAATATTCCAAAAACCAACGTAATCTGATTTTCGGTTTAAGCAATGCACATGCGGCGGCGACACTGGCCGTCATCATGGTAGGGTATGACAGAGGTATTATCGATGAAAACGTGCTAAACGGTACCATTTTGCTTATTCTCGTGACCTGTATTATCGCGTCACTTGTCACAGAGAACGCGTCGCGGAAGATCGTCGTGGAGGGGCATCAGGACGACGAACACGTCGAACATGTGCCGGAGCACGAAGAGCAGATCCTGATTCCCATAGCGAATCTGGATAAGATGGAGCCTATATTGGATTTTGCGACTTTGATTAAATCGAAAAAGTCGCATCACCCGTTGAACATTTTGAGTGTCGTAGCCGACAATGAGCAGGCGGAGCGAAACATGGCAAACGCCCGAAGAAACCTAGACAACATGGCCCGGTACGCGTCCGGTTCGGAGACCGAGGTGGAGCTGCTGACGACGATCGACTATAACATTGCCAGTGGAATAGGACGGACATCCAAGGAGCTGTTTGCCGACTGCCTAATTCTGGGCTGGCCCAGTGCAACGTCATTTGTAGAAAAAATTGTGGGTGAAAAGACAGAAAGTATCTTAAACCGCACGGATGCAAATCTATTTATGTGCAGGTTGGATAATCCGTTTCTCTCTCATAAGTCGATCACGATTTTTGTCCCTCCGTTAGCAGAATCGGAGGTCGGATTTGAGTATTGGATGGAGAAAATGGTTAAGCTGGCGCAGGAGCTGTCCATTCCTTTGATGTTTGTGTGCGACACCCGGACACAAAGCGCTGCTGAAGGCGTTTTGGAGATGGTACAGACGAGTGTGCCTTTCACGTTCAATAATTATGAAGACTGGGATAACATCTTTGGACTGGCGACATTCAGCAACACGGATGCCTTGCTGGTATTCGTTTCCGCCCGCTACGGGGAGGTGTCTTATCGGGATTCCCTTGATGGGCTCGCCAAGCGTGTAGGACGTTACTTTAGAAATCAAAATCTCATTTTAATATTTCCGAGCCGGCGCGAAAACCAACATATAGACGACTACGAAGATGTACAGACGGCACCTATCTTCCGCAAAATCAGCCGGGAGATCGGAAATATGTTTAACAAGGACAGGTAACAACGACAGACAACTAAAACAACATATACGATGGAGAACAAAATCACAATGGGGGCCGACGGACGTTTACACGTTCCGGAACGGCCGGTTATCCCTTTCATCATCGGCGATGGTATAGGGCCGGATATCTGGCGGGCTGCTGTACGTGTGTTTGACCGCGCCATTGAAAAATGCTACAACGGGAGCAAGAAGATCATCTGGAAGGAGGTACTCGCGGGGGAGAAAGCATATAACGAACGGGGGAGCTGGCTCCCCGACGAAACGCTGCAGAGCTTCCGCGAGTATCTTGTAGGCATAAAAGGCCCGTTAACGACACCAATCGGCGGGGGCATCCGTTCGTTGAATGTTGCCCTGCGCAAAGAATTGGACCTGTATGTATGTCTACGGCCAACCAAATGGTACGATGGTGTGCCATCTCCTGTCAGGCGCCCCGAACTGGTGGATATGGTTGTGTTCCGCGAAAATACGGAAGACATCTACGCCGGTATCGAATTTGCTGCCGGAACGCCCGAATCCCGCACGATCCAAAACTTCTTAGGCGAAAAACTGGGCGTAGATTATACGTTCTCGGACGATACGGGTGTAGGTATTAAAATGGTGTCGGAGAAAGGATCGAAACGGCTGATCCGTGCAGCTATTGAGTATGCTATAGCCCATAGGAAACCTTCGGTAACCATCGTCCATAAAGGTAATATCATGAAGTTTACCGAAGGAGCCTTCAAACAATGGGGGTTTGAGGTCGCAGAAGAAGAGTTTGGCGACCGCACCTATACATGGGGACAGTGGGAGCGAACGAAAGAAGAAAAAGGACAGGAAGCAGCAAATCAGGAACAGAAGGAGGCAGAGCAGTCAGGAAAGATCATCGTAAAGGATATGATCGCGGACAACTTTCTTCAACAAATTTTGCTTGCTCCCCGTGACTTCTCCGTCGTAGCCACCTTAAATCTCAATGGCGACTATATCTCGGATGCGCTAGCGGCGATGGTCGGCGGCATAGGTATCGCGCCGGGGGCCAATATCAACTACAGCACAGGGCACGCGATTTTTGAAGCGACCCATGGAACAGCGCCCCGTTTTGCGAATACGGACACCATGAACCCGTCCTCCGTAATTCTGAGCGGCGTTATGATGTTGGAGTACCTCGGATGGCAGGAAGCCGCCGACACCATAGTTGGCGCCCTCGCGGAGACCATTAGAGACCGAACCGTGACGGTAGATTTCTTTAATCTGATGGACGGCGCAACGCTGCTTAAAACAAGCGAGTTCGCAGATAGAATTATTGAAAAAATTTAAAAGAAAAGGGGGCTGTTTCCATCGCCTGTTTCAAAATAGGGGAAGGAGACAGCGCCCCCGTTTCCGGAAATGTATAGAACGCCCTTACCAAAATACGTTCGTGAGTCTACCGTGCTGACGGAAGGAGAGAAGATGCAGCTGGCTGCATGCGAACGTCTTCCTGACGATGCCGAAATAGACGACATGCGCATGCACCCTGATATCCGCGACATCCTCCAGGCCTTCATTGGAGACGAAGGAACAAGAAGCACGCACTTGCAGTTGGCAGCAAAGCGGTATCTTGCTCGGGGAGACGTCCATACCGCCTGGAAGGTCTTACTTCTCTTATGATGGCCGCCGGCACTGCTATTGTTTACGGCGGGTGGAAGCTCTGGCCAGGAGCAAAGGCTCTAGCACCACCGGGGTTATGTTGTTTTCTGCCAAAGGACTTTGTTCGATGATTTTTAGGAACATCTTGGCACATTCTTTTCCCATTTTGATGGCCTGCTGATCAATGGTTGATAGGCTGGGAATGATATGCTCAGAGAAATTTTGGTTGGCAAATCCTATGACACCGATCTCCGGCGGCGTGATGCCCTTTTCATGTAACGCCTTGATGATACCCAGGGCAACATAGTCGTCGCCTCCGATAATAGCATCGGGTTGATTCTTCAGGCCCATGAGCTGTTGCGTTCCTGCATATCCGCCTTCGACGGTTAGCTCGCCGAACACCGCGTGTTCCGGTGTAGGTGGGATGCCGGCTTCCCGAAGAGCCCGTTGATATCCCTCAAACCGCTCCCTGAAAATTTTGATGCTGTGCCGTGTGGTCAGGTAGGCAATGTTGCGGTAACCCTGATCCAAAAGGTGCTGTGTCGCCAGATAGCCCGCATACTCGTCGTCTATTTTTACATTTGGCGATTGCAGGTCGTCGTGCGTACGGTCGAAAATGATAAGCGGTTTGCCCTCTTCCTTGACTTTTTCGAAATGGGAGACATCCTGGGTCTCCAGCGACATCGAGGCGATGATACCGTCGACCTGCGCCTCCAGCAAGGTAGCGATCCCGTTTTTTTCGGATTCCAGAGATTCGTTCGTTTGATAAAGCAGGATGCTGTAGCCGAACGACTTTAAGTACTTTTCCAGTGCGTGGATGACCGAGGCAAAAAACTGAATCTGGGCACTGGGTACTAATATGCCGATAATATAGGTCTTACCGGACGTCAAGGAAGAGGCTATTTTATTCGGCCGGTAATTCAGCTTTTTGGCGGTCGCGAGTACGGACGCACGCGTGGATTCGCTAATGGTCGATATGTTGTTAAGTGCACGCGATACCGTGGAAACCGTTATATTCAGCTCCTTCGCGATGTCATAGATAGTTGTTTTCTTTGCCAAGGTTGATCAATAAAAATTTATTCGTAAACTCGTTGTGTACTCCCTGTTCGACCGTCATCCTAGCCCCCGTCCGCGGGCCATCTCCGGCATCGGTAGGCGTTTTATCCGTGGGATTATCAGCTAGAGGAGACCCGACGGGGCTCATCCTGCTGTTCGCTACCGCGCCATGAATCTACCTCGTATGCAGGGGTAGGCCTTGTCCATAGACCTTTGTCGATGCTCCCTTTTAGACTTGCGCAATCTGACAATACTAACAATTTTTATCCATAATGCGCAATAAGTGTTGTAAATATAAAATTTTATAAATATTTTTATGCAAGCGGTTGCATAAAATAACCAAAACTATATGTTATTATTAGGAATAGATTTAGGAACCTCGTCGATCAAGGTATCCGTGGTAGATGCCATAAGCAGAAGAAGGATTGCGTCGGCGCAATATCCGGAGTCGGAGGCAGAAATTTTATCGGCCCGGCCAGGGTGGGCGGAGCAGCGTCCTGAAACATGGTGGATGCATACCAAGGCGGCCATCCTGAAGGCCCATAGTACTGGACTTTACAATCCGGAAGAGATCGGAGCAATAGGCATCGCTTATCAGATGCACGGCCTGGTGATCGTGGATCGCAGTCACCGTCCCCTGAGAGACGCCATCATCTGGTGCGACAGCCGGGCTGTGGATATTGGTAACCGTGCTATGTCTGAGCTCTCGTCGGGTGGTTTCCTGAACAGCCACTTGAACTCGCCGGGAAATTTTACGGCGTCCAAGCTTGCCTGGGTGAAGGAGAACGAACCGCAGGTATACGAAAAGACCTTCAAATTTATGCTACCCGGCGACTACCTTAGCCTGCGGCTGACGGGAGAGGTGAACTCCAACGTCAGCTCTATCTCGGAAGGTATCTTATGGAATTTTAGCGAGGGGAAGCTGTCGGATACGTTGCTGAAGTATTATGGTATCCATACGGATCTCGTACCGGCTATTTTGCCTGTGTTTTCACGCTACGGACGGGTATTGCCGGAGGTTGCCCGGGAACTCGGACTGTCGTCAGATGTCTTCGTCACGTTCAAGGCGGGAGATCAGCCGAACAACGCGCTGTCGTTAAATGTGCTGGAGCCGGGAGAGGTGGCTGCGACGGCAGGTACTTCGGGTGTTATATATGCCGTCACCGACGAACTTGTATGCGATGCTGCATCGCGGGTTAATACATTTGCGCATGTGAACCATACGGAGGAAGCGACACGGCTGGGTGTGTTGCTCTGCATAAACGGTACAGGGATACAAAATAGCTGGATAAAGCAGATGACTGCCAGCGACTTGGATTATAGTGCCTTAAATAATTCTTCAGCCTCCATAGCAGTCGGATCGGAAGGCATTCGCGTGCTGCCTTTCGGCAACGGTGCGGAGCGTATGTTTAACAATAGGATCGTCGGGGGGCACCTGGAGAACCTCGACTTTGTGCGTCACGGAAGGGCTCATCTTTGGCGCGCTGCGCAGGAGGGTATTGCCTTTTCCTTCCGTTATGGACTGGATATACTGCGGGAGAATGGACTGAATCCCAGCGTAATTAAGGCCGGCCATGCAAACCTCTTCCTCAGTCCGGTTTTCCAACAGTCTTTCGCCGGCGTTACCAATGTGCCTGTAGAGCTGTACGACAACGACGGGAGTGTAGGGGCGGCATTGGGAGCGGGGCTAGGGGCCGGTGTTTTTGCTAACCGCGAAGAGGCTTTCTCCGGACTAGAGCGGCAATTGACTGTCGAACCTGCACAGGTTGCCCTGTACGATGAACTATATGCCGATTGGAAAAATTGTCTAGAACGTAAATTATCAAATTGATTATATAATGGGAGTTTTATTAGGAAACGAAGAGTATTTCAAAAATGTAGGCCAGATCAGTTATGAAGGCCCTGAATCAGACAACCCGCTGGCCTTTCGCTGGTATGACGCAAACCGTGTCGTTGGCGGAAAGACCATGGCGGAGCATTTTAAATTTGCATGTGCATATTGGCATTCTTTTAATGGCGACGGATCCGATCCATTCGGTGGCGCAACGCACTTTTTTCCATGGAACCGCAGGCAGACGGCTCTGGAAAGGGCACAGGACAAGATGGATGCCGCATTTGAATTTATGACCAAAATGCAGCTGCCCTATTATTGTTTTCACGACGTGGATCTGGTAGATTATACGGACGACGTGGTTTCAAACGAGCGCAATCTCGCTGCCATCGTTGAATACGCGAAGGAAAAGCAGGCGCAAAGTGGTGTGAAATTGCTGTGGGGCACTGCAAATCTGTTCAGTCACCACCGCTATATGAACGGGGCGGCCACTAATCCCGACTTCCATGTGTTATCCCATGCTGGAGCTCAAGTTAAAGCTGCGCTGGACGCGACCATTGCTTTAGGCGGAGAGAACTATGTTTTTTGGGGCGGACGCGAAGGATATATGTCCCTTTTGAATACAAATATGAAGCGTGAGCAGGAACACCTTGCCCGTTTCCTCCATATGGCCAAAGACTATGCCCGCAAGCAGGGCTTTAAGGGTACATTCTTTATTGAGCCCAAACCGTGTGAGCCAACGAAACACCAATACGACTACGATGCCGCGACGGTCATCGGCTTTTTGCAGAAGTATGATCTTCTGTCGGATTTTAAACTCAATCTGGAAGTGAACCACGCCACGCTGGCGGGGCATACGTTCCAGCATGAGCTGCAGGTGGCGGCCGACGCCGGAATGCTCGGATCGATCGACGCGAACCGCGGAGACTATCAAAACGGGTGGGATACCGACCAATTTCCGAACGATTTACATGAACTTACCGAGTCGTTACTGATCATTCTCGAAGCAGGAGGTTTACAGGGCGGTGGCGTGAACTTCGACGCAAAGATCCGCAGAAACTCCACCGATCCGGAGGACCTGTTTTACGCCCACATCGGAGGAATGGACAATTTTGCCCGCGCACTGGTGATAGCCGACAACGTCCTACAGCAATCCGACTATAAGAAAATACGTGCAGCGCGGTATGCGAGCTTCGATAGCGGAGCCGGCGCTGACTTCGAACAAGGGAAGCTGACGTTGGAGAACCTTCGCGACTACGCTGCTCAACACGGTGAGCCGGCGATGGTTAGCGGCCGACAGGAATATTTAGAAAATTTAATTAACCGGTTTATTTAGTTTCTAATTTCTTTTATTACCTTCGTAATCGTGATCAAATAAACCGTATGAATAATATACTATCAACCAAAGATTACTTGGTATTCCTTGTCTATTTCGTGATTGTCGCTACCTATGGTATATGGGTGTATAACAAGAAACGATCGAGAGTGGTAGGGGGAGATTCTAAGGACTACTTTTTGGCCGAAGGTTCGCTCACATGGTGGGCTATCGGCGCGTCGCTAATTGCTTCCAACATCTCGGCAGAACAGTTTATCGGCATGAGCGGTTCGGGGTTCAAGATGGGATTGGCTATTGCCACCTACGAATGGATGGCTGCCATTACGTTAATTATTGTGGCCGTGTTCTTTATACCGGTATACTTAAAGAATAAGATCTTTACGATGCCGCAGTTTTTGAACAAGCGCTACAATGGTACCGTTGCCATGATTATGGCGGTCTTTTGGCTGATGCTCTATGTAGTAGTTAACCTGACGTCGATCTTATATCTTGGGGCATTGGCCGTGAGTAGCATTTCCGGCTTCAATCTGGAAGTCTGTATGTATGCAATCGCGGTCTTCGCGGTGATCATCACCCTCGGCGGAATGAAAGTAATCGGGTACACAGATGTTATTCAGGTTTTCTTCTTGATTCTGGGAGGGCTTGCAACAACATATCTCGCGCTGAATCTTGTCTCGGATCATTATGGGGGAGAAGGCGTTTTAAACGGTTACGGTATTATGGTGGACAAGGCTTCTGAGCACTTCCACATGATTTTCACACCGGACAACGAGAACTATCTCGATCTTCCGGGGCTGTCTGTGCTGATCGGGGGGATGTGGATCGTAAACCTCAACTACTGGGGGTGCAACCAGTATATCACGCAGCGCGCCCTGGGTGCAGACCTGAAGACCGCACGGAACGGGATCTTATTTGCAGCGTTTCTGAAACTGCTGATGCCCATCATCGTCGTGTTGCCGGGTATTGCCGCGTACGTGCTATGGAAGGATGGCTTGTTCCAGGCAGAAATGCTTCAGGGAGGTGAAGTCAATCCGGATCGGGCATATCCTGTGTTGTTGAACTTGTTGCCATCGGGGCTGAAAGGACTTTCTTTTGCTGCCCTTACCGCTGCCGTAGTAGCTTCGCTGGCGGGTAAGGCCAATAGTATTGCGACGATATTTTCGCTGGATATCTATCAGAAGGTGTTCAACCGGTCCGCCAGCGAACGGCAGCTGGTAAATACAGGAAAGATAACGATTATTGTCTCGATGATCCTGGCTGTCTTGATCGCACCCCATCTGGGTATTGATAAAAAGGGAGGCTTTCAGTATATCCAGGAATACACGGGCTTTGTCTCTCCGGGGATCTTTGCCATGTTTATTCTGGGATTCTTTTGGAAAAAGACCACATCGAATGCTGCTTTGTTTGCAACGGTAGGTGGCTTCCTGCTGTCAGTGTTCTTCAAGTTTTTGCCGACATTTGCAGATTTATCGTTCTTAAGTCCTACCGGATTTTCCGTATTGAGTCCGATCAGCGGCCTTTACGAGATTCCTTTCATCGACCGTATGGGATTTGTCTTTGTGATCTGTATCATCGGAATGTATATTATCAGTAAGATAGAGAACGCCCGCGGTGTTGTGCCGAAAGGACTGGAAGTGGATACGAAGATGTTCAGGGCCCATCCCGGATTTGTTGCCGGAGCGCTCCTGGTCGCGTTGATTACGGCAGCTTTGTACGCTATATATTGGTAATAAGGCTTTCTATAAAGCAAAAAGAGCTTGCGCATCGCGTAAGCTCTTTTTGCTTTATATGACTTTCCGCTCTTGTTAAAACTTTTGGGGGTACCTACATCAGCCAGAAACGCTACACGTATGTTTTCTAATCGTCATGAGACGACGGTCTCCCGGTTATTGCGCGCAATCTACTTAGGGAAAACGACGAAGCAACCAGCTTTGGAATCGCTGATTGCTTCGTTTGAGGCTGATAGACCGGCAACGGACGCTTTCACCGGTCAAACTCGGTTATGCCATTAATATCCGGGGTTTTGCTGTGCTTTGATGCCTGGATTTGCATTTATCTCGTCAAGAGGAATCGGTAAAATTGTCTTGTAGAACGTTCTATCGATAGTCTTTTCTCTGTGGATGGTGGAAATCGCACCAAGATCGTCATCGAATGTGATGGATCTATTCCATCGCATCATGTCGAAGAAACGATGTCCTTCCGTAAAGAGCTCCTTGCTTCGTTCATCAGCGATCATATCCATATTGATCGTAGCCGGGGTTGCTAGGGCTAGGTTAGGAGACCGCTTCCGTATGGCATTTAAATAGTGTGCCGCCTTTTCTTTATCGGAGGATGAAAGCTTTAACGCGGCTTCGGCAGCAATTAAATAGATCTCTGATAAGCGGATCACTTTAATGTTTACCGCCGTGCTGTTCCCCGTTTTTTTATCTCCCGCTAACACTGTACTCCCGCTATATTTATAGCTTGATCCGAGGCGTTCACCCGGATGAGTTGAAGTTTCACTGAGTTCATCAGGAGCCATGACCGACCACCTGACGTCTTCTTCGTCTTCGGCCAGCTTATCTAGGAAATTCGTGCTCGCAGTAAAATATCCTAAAATGGCGGAACTTCCGTGCGCTGCTCTCCGGTACATGGCTCCCAGCGATGAGTTTCCTAAATCTCCTTCATTGGGATAAACCCCGAGTTCCAGTATGGATTCTGTTCCGAATTCTGTGGTCCAGGATTCTGCCCATTTATCGTTCTCATATAAGGTGTATACATTGGAGTTGATAACTTCCTCAGCTGCGGCTAAAGATTGTGTAAAATCCTCCATATACAGATAGACCCGGGCCTGCAGGGCTTTGTTGGCGTAGTAATTAATAAAGCCGTTCGCCTTTGTTTTGCTCAGTAAGTCTTCTGCCGCCTTTAGATCCGTCGTAATCTGCTGGTAGTTCTCTTCTACCGTATGGCGGAGTTCCTGCGCGTCGCTGTTAAGTAGCGTCGTTACGTTGGGTACACCGAAGGCGTTCTTATTCTCCGCGTAAGGTTCGCCATAGAGCCGGACAAGATCAAAATAGATCATCGCTCTAGCGGTTAACGCTTGCCCTAAGTGGTTGTCAAAGTTTTCGGAGCTTCCTGCGGCCTTTAGCTTTTCGATCGACTCAATAAGATTGTTGATTTGCGCTAAACAGTGGTATCCCTGTGACCAGATGGAAGAATAACTATTTGCGGATTCACTATGGTTGAATACGTACAGGTAGTCGTATCCACGTCCCTGGGAAGTAATCGTTACATCTCCACCTTTAGCATCTGCGTACAACGGAAAGTTCCGCCCATAGTATGAAGCGCTCGCAAGCTTGCTCATCAGTCCGTTTACTATAACTTTCGCATCCGCGGCTGTGGTTATTGCTGCTCCCGCATCTGCAGCTGTAGTGGGTTCGACATTTAGGAAATCGCTGCATGAGGAGGCTGCAGCCATGTAAATCAAACAGGGGATTAAAAATATCTTTTTCATTGGATTCGTTTTCAAAAGTTAGAAGGAAAAATCGATACCGAATGTATAGGTCTTGGCGATGGGAATCTCCCATCCACGGCTGCTATACTGGTTAACCTCCGGATCGGCATTTTTAAATTTTGAGAAGGTAAGCAGGTTGGCTCCGTTAAAGTAGACTCTGGCTGCTCCCATCCTGATACGATCCGTAACGTGGGACGGAATTTTGTACGCTAATTGCACGTTTTTCAACCGGAGAAAAGACGCATCGTAAAGATGCCGGCTGCTCACCTGATTCACGTCCTCGAGATCCCGACCGGAGACCATGGGCAGGCTTCCTGACGGATTTGAAGGGCTCCACGTGTTTTCTACGAAGTACTGTGACCGGATACGCTCCCAATAGTAACCGTCGTCGGCGACATCACGCGAGGCCGCATCGTATAGTTTCCCTCCAATCTTGTATATGAAATTTAGACCAAGGCTGAAGTCCTTATAGGTTATATCGGAGTTAACACCCCCATAAAATTTGGGTATACCATCGCCAATGATAACACGGTTTGCTTTGGTGTAATCGTAAGTCGCCGCCCTACCGTTAAAGTCGAAGTCTCCTCCTTGGCCGTCTTCCGCGTTAACATACCATACATTCCTTCCGTTTGTTTGATCGGTACCTGCCCACTCGAGCCCGAAAAAGGCCAACGTGGACTCACCTTCACGGTAAATGAATCGTGTCCGTGCATCGCCGCCGGTAGGATCTGTCCATATAATGTCTGCTCCTTGACTAAGTTGTACTACTTTAGAACGTATATGGCTGCCGTTTAAAGACAACGTCCACTTGAAATCTTCCTTTTTTATGATATCAGAGCCAATCTCAATCTCAATCCCTCTGTTATTAATTTCGCCGATATTCCTCATCGTTGAGCTGAATCCGGTGATCATCGACTGAGGAACGAGCTGCAACAGGTCTTTGGAGGTCCTATTGAAGTATTCGACGGATCCAAAAATTTTATTTTGCAAAAGGCCGAACTCCATAGCGACGTTTGTCGTATAGTTCCTTTCCCATGATAAATTAGGATTGGCCGAATTGCTAAGGCCTCCGCCTGCTAACGTCATGTATTTCGATCCGTAGGAAACCAAAGCGCGCCAATCGAAGTCGCTGGTAGGCAAAGTCCCGTTGACACCATATGAGGCCCTCAATCGTATATGATCGATTTCTGTTATATTTTTCAGGAACTCTTCTTTCGAAATGGTCCATGCTCCCGCGACGGACCAGAAATTACCCCACCGCGGTATCGGACCGAGTCTTGACGACCCGTCTCTCCGAAAGGATGCCGATGCGAAATATTTTTCAGCAAAGTTGTATTCTGCCCGCGAAAGCACGGACATCATCGTATTTCCCCAGCTATATGCAGTCGAGTTCAATGATCCAGCTGTATACACGGTGTGTAGGCTGGAATTCGGAAGATCGCGTCCCGTTGCCCGTATATAATCCGTGTTGTTTTTCTCTGCCTCAAAACCGGCTAATAGTCCGATATTGTGCGATCCAAACGTCTTATTGTAGTTGGCAGTAGTTGACGATACCAGCTTTTGAATATTCGTGGACATTTCGTGTACAACGCCGTTGTCGGTGGCTCCGCTATAATGTTTAGCGCTATAATAGATATGGTCTTTAGTCTCGGTCTCGTCGTACGAGAATATAGTTTTTACGTTTAATTCCGGGAGGAGTTTCAGTGTTAACGATTCTATGGCTGATATTTTTGATATGTTAGACCAGTTTTCCCATTCATTGTTATAGTATAGCTGATTTTGTGCTAAACTACCATATCGGGCCGTCCACGGATCTCCGGTTTTATAGTCTGTCGGCCAATAAAACGGCCACAACAGGTTTCTTGTCTGGAAGAGGTAGCTGGTGCTCGTATTACGGGTGTCATTCATTCCGACGAGCTTCGTTTTCGCTAGATTAATGTTGGAACCAAATTCAAGCATTTTTCCAATCTTTTGTGTAAGATTAACGCGGCCTGACACGCGGTTGTAATCGTTTAGAATGGCTCTGCTTTTATCCGTCGTATAATTAAGCGAGGAATAATAGCTTGTATTTTCATTGGCGCCGCTAACAGCGATGTCATTTGCATTAAAAATGCCCGTGCGGAACAATGCATCGTCCCAATTAAAGAATTTTCCCTCGCGATTCTCTACGCCGTCTGTTCGACCAGCAATATTCACGTTTTCCCACATGGACGTGCCGTTCGTGGAAAATTCGTAGCCATGCCTGCCAAAGTTATTATTGAAGCGGTTCAGTACCCATGTATTGGCTGCCTCATCGCTCAGCCCCGCCGCCTTGCGGGAGTCGAATAGCACACTGTACAGGACATTAATCTGATCTTGGACCGGCGCGCTTTCGTAGTTGTCTGTAGCCCATGTCGGACTTAGCGCTACCGACGATTTGAAATCAATTTTCGGAGCGCCTGTTTTACCCCGTTTTGTTGTTATAATGACAACACCGTTTGCTGCCCGCGATCCATAAAGCGAGGATGCGGCCGCGTCTTTCAATACAGTGATGGACTCAATGTCATTCGGATTGAGTGTACTCATCACGTTGTTGCTGTTCGCGATATAGTCGCCAAGCTGTGAAGTCTGCCCTGAGATCACAGGAACGCCGTCGATAACATACAGCGGCTCATTCGAGGCGCTCATAGATCCGATACCTCTTATCCGGATGGACGGTGCGGCGCCCGCTTGCCCCGAAGTGGTTGTGACCTGCAGGCCGGGAACGCGTCCCGTTAAAGCCTTCTCAAACGACGTGTTCGGCTGGTCGTTAATTTCGCTAGCTTTAATTTCCTTTGCCGATCCCGTATAGGTACTCTTTTTCGCGGTGCCATAGGCTACGACCATCACCTCGTCGAGAGAGGTTTCGTCACTTTGGAGCGTCACCTGTATTGTATTCCGGCCCGCGACCCGTATTTCCTGCTCGGCATAACCTACTGCCGAAATAACTAACGTCGCATTTGGATTTGCGTTGATGGTAAACAGCCCGCTCTCATTAGAAGAGGTGGCTAGACTTGTTCCTTTAATGGTGACTGTCACGCCGGATACCGGTGCTCCTCCGGCATCCGTAATTTTGCCCGCAATGGACATTTGCTGTGCATTTACAACATGCAGGGCGCTGCATGCCGTGAGGCACATCGTGGTTAGTAGATGTTTATTCATAACTGATAGAGAATGTATACGCTAAATATACCGTATAATTTTTGTTTGTTAAAATAATGTTAATTAAAAATGTGCTTTCGTGGAATTTTATTCAGAAATATAGGTTGTGTGCTGAATGATTCATAAAAAAAAGCAGCCGGAAGGCCGCCTTTTTTTATGAAATATGTTTAACGACGCCTATCCCTGGGCGGTCCGGAAGATGGCATATGCCGTCCGATACACGCATGCCATCAAAGATATCGTTGCCGATTAGGAGCGCACCATCTAAGTCGGCCCAATCTACCAGTGGGGCCAGCTGCGCCGCGGCGGAGATCGCGCAGGAGGTTTCGGTCATACAGCCCAACATCACTTTCATATCAAGCGCACGGGCGACTTCAGCCATTTTTTTAGCTTCGCGCATACCGGTGCATTTCATAAGCTTGATGTTTATGCCGGTGTAGACGTCTTTCAATCCTACAATATCGCGTAAGCGCTGACAGCCTTCGTCGGCTATGGTTGGGATGGGCGAACGCTCCGTAAGCCAAGCCATGTCATCTATCTGCTCCTTAGGCATGGGCTGCTCCAAAAAAACGACGTCACGTTCTGCAAGCCAATGAGCCATTTCCAGCGCTTCCTCCTTGTCCTTCCAACCTTGGTTAACGTCGGCACATAACGGTACATCCGTAACAGACCGGATGGTGTCGATGATCATTTTGTCTGTATCCAGTCCCAGTTTCACCTTAAGGATCCTGTATTCCTGGGCTTCCGCTACCTTCTGCCGGATCATCTCCTTGGTATCAATTCCGATGGTGTAAGAGGTGGGAGGAATCAACGAAGGATTTAGGCCCCAGATCTTATAAAAAGGCTGCCCCATCAGCTTGCCAAGCAGGTCATGTAAAGCAATATCAATCGCTGCCTTTGCTGCGGTGTTCTTCTCTGCTATGGCATCAACATAGGTCAGGATCTCTTCTGTCTGAAACGGCGAGGAAAAGGGGGAAAGATCTATTCTATCCAGAAAGGAGATGACACTTTCCTGCGTTTCTCCGAGATAGGGCGGCATGCTTGCCTCGCCATAGCCTATAACGCCGTCGTACTCCAGCTCCGTCAGCACAACGGGGGTTGTCGTCCTGCTGAACGACGCTACCGTAAAGACATGGCGCATTTGCAGCGTATATGGGCGAAAACGTAAGGTGAACTTTCCCATGCTTTTTGAAGATCCGTCGATTGTTCGCATGTGTTCCTTTTGTTAGTTATTTTTGTAATAGGGGTTTTCTTCTACCTTCTGAATCGCCGGGTCGTTGCTGCCAATATAGCGGCGTGCGGCGACGACAGTCCTGGTCTGAAAGTCGTCATAATTTTCTGCGCCCTTCAACATGCTGTTGATGCGGACGGTTCCTGCTGCGTGGATAAAGGTGCCATTCCCCATATAAAGTGCTACGTGCGTAACCCTTGGATTCGCCTGTTTTTGTTTTCCTCCAGCGAAAAACAATAGATCGGCGGGTTTCAGGTTTTTCAATGCTTTATCAGGATCGAAGTTCCCTGCAGCGTCGAGGATATCGACAGGCTCACCGTGTAGAACCTGCTGGGAAGCATCGCGCGGAATGACGTAACCATTCATGAAATAGGATGTCTTTGTGAATCCGCTGCAGTCGACTCCTTTGACTGACGTACCACCCCATAAGTAAGGAAGCCCGAGCATAGATTTCGCACTGGCGAGCACGTTTTCAGGAGTAAGCTGCCTTGATTGCAGCCAGTCGTCGAACATGGTGGCCTCCTTTTTAGGGATATAGGCTGTCCGTTGATCGGGGTATGATACTTTATAAAAGTCGCGGTCCTCGCCAACCAGGGAAAGCACATTACCGTAAACGAGGTCGGACACGCGCACACTTTTTAGATCGGGCTGTGAATACGACTTCCCAAACTCGTCGGTATAGATGATGCGTTTCTGTTTCCATTTTGAAAGCGATGCTTCTGACATTGGAACGATGGATGATGTCGGCACCCAGGCGATATACCCTTCGGGTGTCCTAACCAGGAAGTCTCCGCCGTCCTTCTGAAGGATGTCCACAACGGCGCCCATAAGAAGCTGTGTTGCCATTTCGGCGGAGTGGGCGGGTTTTGTCCGTAGGTTCGCAACGGAGAGGTTGACCACCCCCCATTGTTTCGCGCCCACGGAAGTGTCGGGCAGGGTGTGTATGATATAGCTGCCTTTGAAGCCTGCTAGTGCTGACCGTAGTATCTCCTTGATACCGGCCTCGCTTGTTATGATGGTGTATTCGTTTGCGGTGACATTCGCATCGGCCAATTCGAGAATTGCCGTCCGTTTATCGGGCGCATGGTCAGCGCGCGTTTCAGCCAGTACTTTTTGCACCTGAAAGTACGTCGTGGAGTCTACCTGTGCGTGCACCACATAGCTTTGTGTTGCTAAGAGGGCAATAAATGCGGTTTTATGGAGTAGATTTATCATGTCTTATGGCTTTGCTGCGAATATAAGTCAAAAAAGATCATTTAGGAACGTAAATATGCGTTTTTTTTCTTGTTTTTGTTTGTCTTTCGTACTAATCAGCAGAAATGTTACACCATGGACGGGGCATGGGTGTTCAGTGGCTCGCAATAAAGCCGGTATAATCGCAGCGAGCCAGATCCGCGGACACCAATAAGCCTGCGAGCGGTGTTTTGATGTTGTACTTATCAAAATGCGCGTATATTTTGTATTATTGTACCCAGACAACATATTTTATCATACATGAGTTCAAGACGACAATTTATAAAGCAGTCTTTAGTTGGGGCGGTTGCTGCGGGTGTCGCTGGCGACGTATTTGCCGGAAACGCTCAGGCGGCCGGGAAGCCAGTGGTAATTTCTACATGGGATTTTGGAGTCGCCGCCAATCAGGCTGCCTGGGAAGTGCTGAAAAATAAAGGACGTGCCTTAGATGCGGTTGAAAGAGGTGTTAAGGTTGCCGAGGCGGATCTGTCTAATCCTACAGTAGGAAAGGGGGGATATCCCGACAGGGACGGACATGTTACCCTAGATGCCTGTATCATGGACGAGCTTGGCAATTGTGGGGCTGTCGCCGCTTTAGAACATGTGACACATGCCATTTCTGTAGCCCGTTTAGTAATGGAAAAGACTCCGCATGTCATGCTCGTCGGAGAAGGGGCACTACAGTTCGCTTTGGATAACGGTTTCGTGCGGGAAAATCTGCTTATTCCGTCCTCGGAGAAAGCTTGGAAAGAGTGGCTGAAGGAAAAGCAATACAAACCGATCATTAATATCGAGAACAAATCTTTTAATACGGAGCGTCTGCCGGGAAACCAATATAATCACGACACGATCGGGATGTTGGCGCTGGACGCCCATGGCAACCTGTCGGGAGCGTGCACCACAAGTGGGATGGCTTTTAAGATGCGGGGACGGGTAGGAGATAGCCCGATCATCGGTGCAGGATTATACGTGGACAATGAAGTTGGCGGAGCGACTTCCACCGGCGTTGGCGAGGAAGTTATCCGCACGGTAGGAAGTTTTCTGGTCGTGGAACTCATGCGTCAAGGTTATCCTCCGGAGGCAGCCTGCAAGGAAGCTGTTGAGCGGATTGTGAAAAAGAAGCCCGCAACGGCTAAAGAAATACAGGTGGGATTTCTGGCATTAAATAAAAAAGGCGAGTATGGTTCTTACGCCTTGCAGTCGGGTTTTACTTATGCTGTATGCAACAAGGACAAACAAGACCTGATTGTTAAAGGAAAACATATTTTCGGCTAAGGAGAAGAGCGGTGTCGGCTAAACGTCATAAGCGCTCGGAAGAGCCATTTCTTCTCGATTATTTTCTAACTTTGATGTATAACATTTGAACTTGTAAAATGAAAGCAACATTTGGAGGTGGCTGCTTTTGGTGCACGGAAGTGATATTCCAAAATACCAAAGGCGTGAATACGGTCTTGCCGGGATATATGGGCGGTAAGACGGATAACCCGACGTATAAGGAAGTTTGTAATGGTGATACGGACCATGTCGAGGTGGTTCAGCTTGACTTTGATGAGCATGAGGTCAGTTTTGAGGAGCTGTTGAAGGTCTTCTTTAAGACGCACGATCCAACCACGTTAAACCGACAGGGGAATGATATTGGAACACAATACCGTTCGGTGGTATTTTATCACAACGAGGCGCAGCGTGAGGCGACCGAGAAATTTATCCAGCATCTTGAGGACGAACAGGTGTTTGCTGATCCTATTGTGACCACGGTGGAGCCTGCCGTCACCTTCTGGGAGGCTGAGGATTATCATCACGACTACTTTAACCAGAATCCGGGGAATCCATTCTGTGCGGCTGTGATTGCGCCTAAATTGCAGAAGTTTCTAAAGGAATATCAGGGATAGCGCCTCAGTCGGGCAGTGAAATATAAAGCGCGGATCTTTTGGAGGTCCGCGCTTTTTGTGTGTTTAGAAAAGGGTCGTCTGTCCCGAGTCGTCCAGGTTGATGTCGTCGGGATTGGTTATCTCCAGCCGGACCTCGTCGGTCTGTCCGTTGTCGGCATCTTGGGAAGGGGTGTGGACGGTGTCCGCAGCTTCTTTTTCTTCCGGCGCACTTTCTGCGGGCCGGACTTTTTCGGCTAAGTCCACTTCCGCCGTCAGTAAACTGACCTGTTTTACGGTGTGGAAAGACAGTCTGTTTCCCTGTGCTTTCAGTCCTTTGACATCGATGATTTCGTTCAACGGCTGGTCAATGGTTTCGGGCGTTTGCGTTTTTCCTTTTAACAGATCGATACGGACCACCGGTTCCTGTCCATTCGTTAATAGTATGAGTTTCGAGCCGGGGCTATCGTTAATAAAGGATACCCGCTTGCCTATTGGTTGATCTTCGAAGACGAACCGCTTGACGTAGTACGTCCCCGACTTGCCATCTTGGTGTATTGCCGTATAGACGTGTTTAGGGTCGTATTTCTCCATGCGGAGGATGTTTGCGTCGAAATGGTTGCTCAGGTCGAAGCTAGAAAACTCATAGGAGCCGTCGGGGAAGACAAGCAGGATCTTGTCATCACCATCAAATTCGCCCAGATAGCGGCCTCGTTCATCTGCATTTAGTCGTCTGAGCACATCGTCAAACCATATCTTCCGTCCTGCCAGCGTCGATACACCTGCGTTTTTAAATGTTATCTTTTTAATCGGATATTTGGAGACAATATTTCCTTGCGATGCTCGTCCTTTGATCGCGATTTCCGCGAAGTCCTGATCAAAAGTTAGCTTACGCAGCTTGGAATGGGGTTTTAGCTGTATATTGACAACTTCGGCTTCTCCGTTGGGATTAGCCGTGAAGTAAAGCACTTTCGAACCTTTTGTACCTTTGGTGATGTCGTATTCCTTGTCCCGTGTCACCGCGGTGACGGCAAAACGCTTGATGTAGCTTGTTCCCGTGGTACCGTCGCTGTAAATGGCGTTATAGATGGTACGTTCATCGCCCTTTTTAAAGACGGCAACATGGATGATATCTTTTCCGACAAACACCTTTTCCTGTACCTTGACAACAGCATATTTGCCGTCCGCGCGAAACACAATGATATCATCAATGTCCGAGCATTCGGACACGAATTCGTCCTTACGCATTCCTGTGCCTATAAATCCTTCCGCCCGATTCACGTATAGCTTAGCGTTGGCAAGTGCGACCTGCGTAGCTTCTACCTTGTCGAACACGCGGATTTCTGTTTTCCGCTCCCTCCCTTTGCTATATTTGCTGCGGAGGTGCTCAAACCAGTCGATGGCATACTCTGTTAGGTTTTTCAGGTGTTTGCGGACCTGTTTGATATCTTCTTCCAGGGATTTCATCTGTTCATCCGCTTTCGCGACGTCAAAACGTGTAATGCTGCTCATCGGTTTGTCGATAAGCCGTTTGTAGTCTTCGGGGAGAATCTCCCGGTAGAACTGCGGAAAGAAAGGTTCAAATAGTCGATTGAGCACCACGACAACCGTTTCGAAATCGCCGGCGTTTTCGTAGTCAGGATGCTTATACATGCCTTCCTGTATGAAAATTTTCAGGAGCGAACTAAAGAAAATCTTTTCCTGTAGCTCGTGAAGTTTGATTTCCAGTTCTTTTTTGAGAAGCGCTTTGGTCTGCTTGGTGTTTTCAATCAACACATCATTCACACTCATAAAGTGTGGTTTGTTATCGATGATGACACAGGTGTTTGGCGAGATGGACGTCTCACAGGCAGTGAATGCGTATAGGGCATCGATCGTGACGTCAGGCGATATTCCCGGAGCCAGGTGTACGATAATCTCTACCTTCTCTGCTGTGTTGTCCTCGATTTTTTTAATCTTGATCTTACCTTTATCGTTGGCTGCAACCACGCTTTCTATTAAACCTCCGGTAGTGGTTCCGTAGGGTATCTCTGTAATTGCCAGTGTTTTTTTGTCTCTTTCTTCAATTTTTGCTCTAACCCGGATCTTGCCCCCCCGGCGTCCTTCGTTGTAGTTGGAGACATCAGCTAACCCACCTGTCGGGAAGTCGGGCACGATATTAGGCCGTTCGCCTTTTAGCACCTGTATGGATCCGTCGATCAGCTCGATAAAGTTATGCGGCATGATCTTGGTGGCCAATCCTACAGCAATACCTTCGGCACCTTGTGCCAGTAATAAGGGGAATTTGACCGGTAAGGTCACGGGCTCCTTATTACGGCCATCGTAGCTCAGTTGCCATTCGGTCGTATCAGGGTTGAATACGACTTCGTTTGCGAATTTGGATAGCCGGCCTTCGATGTAACGGGGGGCAGCAGCGGAGTCGCCGGTGATAGGGTCGCCCCAGTTTCCCTGGCAGTCGATGAGTAAGTCCTTTTGGCCAAGCTGCACCATGGCGTCGCCAATGGAGGCATCACCATGTGGGTGGTACTTCATGGTGTTTCCAATGACGTTGGCGGCTTTGTTATATCGTCCGTCGTCCATCTCCTTCAGTGAGTGGAGTATACGGCGTTGCACGGGTTTGAAGCCGTCGTTGATATGGGGCACGGCCCGGTCAAGAATAACATAGGAAGCATAATCAAGAAACCAATTTTCGTAAAGTCCCGAAAGAGGGATTGTACTATTCAGCTCATGATCCTGCTCCACTTTGTCGGCATCTTGGTTCTCAGCGGGGAAATTTGTTTCTTCGCTCATTTACGATATAATAGCTTTTGTAATGATACAGTAATAGTTGCTTTGAAAGCAGGTAAAAATAAGAAAAATCGCGAATTTTTTAGCGTGCCATTGGTCTTTTGGCCGGAATTCTGCTAATTTTAAGCACAGAAACAACAACAATATGGAAATGATAAAATTGTATAACGGTGTTGAAATTCCGGCCATTGGATTTGGTACATGGCAGCTCACGGAACGCATTGAGGAGGTGACAGGAACAGCTTTAAAGGTTGGTTATAAGCACATTGATACGGCTGCTGTATATGGAAATGAAAGGGAAATAGGCAACGCAATCAAAGCTAGCGGGATAGATCGTTCGTCTCTCTTTATTACGTCTAAGGTATGGAACAGCGACAGAGGATATGACAATACGCTGAAGGCTTTCGAAGCGTCGCTGGAACGCTTACAGACGGAATACTTGGACCTTTATCTCATACATTGGCCCGCCAACGCGAAGCGGGAGAATGCCCCACAGGAGAATGCAGACACATGGAGGGCGTTGGAGGAGTTGTATGCGGCGGGCAAGGTTAGAGCGATCGGCTTAAGCAACTTCCTGAAACATCACGTTGCCGCTATCCTGGAGGTTGCTTCGGTGAAGCCAATGGTCAATCAGCTGGAAATACACCCAGGTTATCTCCAGACCGAGACAGTGGAGTACTGCAGGGAGAATGAGATGGTGGTGGAAGCATGGAGCCCCATCGGGTCGGGACGTCTTCTTCAGGATGAGACACTGGTTGCCTTAGCGGTCAAATATGGGGTCTCGGTAGCCACATTATGTATACAGTTTCTGCTGCAGCAGGGACTTGTCGTGTTGCCTAAGTCCACAAATCCAAAAAATATAGAAAGTAACCTTCACTTTGACCGATTCGTCATTGCTGATGAAGATGTAAACGCTATAAAAAATATGGCTATCAGCGGATTTTCAGGATTAAACCCCGACGAGATCGGCTTTTAGCGGAAGAGCTTAGCGACGTAGATATATGCAGATTTAGGCCTCTACAGCTTTATGATAGCAGATCCCGACAGCTTTATAGCTTACAAAGAAGCCGCCTCCAATAGCGGAGAGCGGCTTCAACTAACCAACCCAAATGCCTAGCGTAGTGTAAATTTTGCTTCTTTTAAATCTCGGGAGTTTGTTCCGATAAAGACGACGAAGTCGCCCGGCTCGGCTTCCCACTGTAACTCGTTGTTATAGAATTTCAAGTCGTCGATGCCGATCTCGAAACTAACATCCCGGCTCTCTCCTTTTTTTAGGAAGATCTTTTGAAACGCCTTCAGCTCTTTTACGGGACGGGTAACGGACGCATAGCTGTCGCGCAAATACAACTGAACGACTTCCTCGCCATCGTAATTGCCCGTATTTTTAACTGTCACTGTTGCTAAGATTTTTTCGTCTGCTGTGATGCTGTTTTTGTCTAATCGGATATCACTGTATTCGAATGTGCTATAGCTCAGTCCATAACCGAATGGGTACAAGGGTTGGTTGTTTACGTCGAGGTAGTTGGACCGGAACTTTTGAAACCACGCACCTTCTGCGAGCGGACGTCCCGTGTTTTTTGCGCTATAATAGAGCGGGATCTGTCCGACGTTTTGCGGAAAGGTTGCGGGAAGTTTTCCTGACGGATTCACATCGCCAAACAGCACATCGGCAACAGCTTTTCCTGTCTCTGTTCCTCCAAACCAGACGTTGAGTATAGCCGGTACATGTTCGTGTTCCCAGGTGAGTGTCAACGGGCGGCCGGTAAATAACACTAAAACTACGGGCTTGCCGGTTTGTAACAGTGCTTCGAGAAGACGCCGTTGTGTATCAGGTATGCCAAGGTCGGTGCGGCTGGAACTTTCGCCGCTCATCTCAGACGATTCTCCCAACGCGGCGACAATGACGTCTGCTGATTTTGCCACTTCTAGTGCTTCTGCAATAATTTGCTCTTCGGGGCGTTCATCGCGGGGGATCGTGCGGCCAAACATGGTAGCCCGCTCTTGATAGTGAGGGTCGGACATCAGGTTGGCCCCCAGGTGGTGTACGATGTCTACCTGGCCGCCGAGCACGGCGCGCATGCCTTCCAGTAAGCTGGGGGTGTTTTCCAGGTCGGCGCTGACGCTCCAGGTGCCGGGCATATTGGGACCTGTATTAGCGAGCGGACCGATCAAGGCCACCGTGCCGTTCTTCTTCAGCGGAAGTGTCTGCTTGTCGTTTTTCAATAGGACAAACGATTTGGCAGCCGTTTCGCGGGCCTTTGCCAGGTGGGCAGGTGTGAGAATGTTGCCTTTCGCCCGTTCCTCGTCGCAGTAGCGGTATGGATCGTCGAACAAGCCTAATTTATATTTAGCTTTCAAGACAAGGCGGCACGCTTCGTCTATCTCTTCTATAGACACCTTACCTTCATCGAGCGATTTTTTCAAGGTTGTTAAGAATCCTTCGCCGACCATATCCATATGTATGCCTGCCTTCAAGGCGAGGGCAGAAACGGTTTGCAGGTCGCCTAATCCATGATCGACAAGTTCATTGATGCCGGTGTAGTCCGTTACCACCATTCCATTGAAGCCCCATTGCTTGCGCAGTACGTCGGTCAATAGCCATTTGTTGGCAGTGGCGGGTACGCCGTTGATATCGTTGAATGAAGCCATGACGGTCCATGCTCCCGCGTCGATGGCGGCCTTGTAAGGAGGCAGGTACTCATTGTACATGCGGTGTAAGCTCATGTCGGTCGTGTTATAGTCGCGTCCTGATTCGGCGGCTCCGTATAGCGCAAAGTGTTTAACACAGGCCATAAGCGTGTTGTTGGCTGCAAGGTTACTGCCTTGGTAGCCTTTGACCATTTCGGCGGCGATGCGCGCACTGAGGTAGGTGTCTTCGCCGCTTCCTTCAGAGATGCGTCCCCAACGTGGGTCCCTCGAGATGTCCACCATCGGCGAAAAAGTCCAGTTTAAACCGTCTGCTGTAGCCTCTACAGCGGCGATGCGTGCGGTCTCGCGGATAAGGTCCATGTCCCACGTGGCCGCGAGGCCTAGCGGGATAGGAAACATGGTCTTATAGCCGTGTATCACATCCATCCCAAAGATGATAGGGATCCCGAGCCGCGAATGTTTCACTGCCAGCTCTTGTGCTGCGCGGATTTTAGAAGGAGAGGACATGCTGAAGATACCTCCGATCTGCCCCGCTTTTATTTTCGTCTCGACGCCTGTCGACACCACCGATCCGGTGACCGCTTCTCCGCCCGTGACCAGATTTAACTGGCCGATTTTCTCTTCCACCGTCATCTTGCTCATCAATCCTGAAATGAATGTTTCCATTTTTGGATCGGTCTGGGCTTTGACGCTCCAGCTGCACGTCGCTGCAAAGCTGAGCATCCATATCGCTATTTTTTTCATCCGAATATTTATCTATAAGTATTTAAATTCATTTGTACAGACGAGCTCTTTATGCTCGGTTTGTTCTTTAATGGCGGTGGAACTTGCGTATATTATCGTTTATGGCAAGCTGGCTGTATCTTAAAAAGAATCAAGCTGTTGTTTTTAATCCACTTTAACTACGGGAAAACGTTCGGACACACCATTTTCGTTGATAGCCTCTATAGTAAAGTAATAGGGCTTTTGGCTGTCCATGGCTTTATAGTAGTATTCGTTTGCATCGTGTACCATGATACAGTTGTAGAGCTTGTCGGGCGCCAGTCCGGTATAGATATTGTAGGCATAAGCCTCGCTTACTGGGGTCCACTTGATCCAGGCACTGCGTTTGTCTTTCTCGGTGCGCATGACTATGAATTGATTTACGGCCGGGGGAGGTGTCTTCGCTCCCTTGCCGAAAATGCGTAGCCCGCTGATAGCGAATTTGCCGGAAGGCACGTGTACATTCTCCAGTTTAATATAGCGTGCCTTTACGGGCTCGCCAAGCTCGATGTAGTCGTGTGGTACGTCAGTTTTATTTCCGCTTTTATCGACGATGGTCTGCCATTTTTTTCCATCTAAAGAAGCCAGTATCTTATATTGATGGTAGATGTCTTTCATCTTTCCCAGAAAGCTGCTGTCTACATCCTGATCAGCGTAGTTGATTTGTAGGGCGTATACGGTCGAAATGTCGCCGAGATCGGTACTGATCCACTCGCCCTTTTTGCCCGAAGAGGCGCTCCAGTAGGTCTTCATACTTTCGTCGACGGCGTGGTTGGCCGTATAAGCGCCGAAGGTAGAGGATGCTGAAACGGGCTTCTTGTAGTTAAGGAGCATCCATCCTGTAAACTGGCCGGCTTTGCTATGATCAGGCAGATAATGTGGATAGTCGCCGAACGCGGTATTACTGTACATAATATCATCTTGATCAAAGTATGTCGGCCATATACCGAGCCGCCGCTCGAAGTTGTTTTTTACGCCCAGTACGATGGTCGAGACGTGCCAGTAGTGTCCATGTTTGTCCAGAAAGGTCGACCCGTGGCCTGCGCCGCGCGCAAAGCCGCCCGGCTTATAGCTTAGGGGATCCGATTGTTTGACAAAAGGTCCCAAAGGAGACTCTCCAACGGCGACGCCGTCCGCATAGCCGCTGAACTCTGTTCCCGGTGCAGCGAACTGGAAATAGTATTTGCCGTTGTGCTTGGTCATGTGTGCACCCTCCAGAAAAGGATCCAGGAAGGTGTTGTCCATGTATTCGCCAAAACGTTGCCATCCGTAGCGCCAGTCCTCCAAATAAAGCAGTTCCTTACGCGTTCCTTTGGGCTTCATGGTTTTTCTGTCTAATTCGATGCCGTATAGAGGATAGCGATTGCTACTACCATTGTACATGTAAAAGCGCCCATCGCTATCCGTAAAGAAATCGGGGTCCCATCCGCCGATTTCGAAGCTGTCGACGAGCGGTTTCCATTCGTTATCCTTCGGGTTGGTGCTCATCCAGATGGTAAAGTTATCCGTATACGTGCTTCCGAACACAAGCATTGTGTCGCCGACGACGCCCACGGCCGGAGCACATAGTTCATCGTATACATCGCCATTCCAGGGGCGTAGGAATTTGCGGGGTTTAAATGTCCAGTTGCTCATGTCCGGGCTCCACCAATATCCCCACTGGTTTGTGCTGAACAGATAGTAATCGTTGTTGTAGTTCACGATGACAGGATCTGCTGTTGCACGGTGGCGCCCCCACTCGGAGAAATTGGGTATAGGGGTGTAGCCGTAATCCAGGTTGATCGGGTTGCAGTATGTTTGAGGCGTATGGTTGGCCTGCCCCCAGGCGGCCGCGGCTAAAATGGTTCCTATCAATATGAAGATCGAACGCATGGTTTAATTTTTTAAATATGTGCTCTGAAAACCTAACTTTCGTAAGCCCGCCTGTACGTCGGGGGCCTGCATAAACAGATTCCAGATAAAGGCGTCTTTATAGTTTTGTATCATAACGACAATAGGTCCTTGATCGATGGCGAGGTAACGTTGGGGAAACCAGTTTTCGGATTCGCTATAGGCGTCGTAAAAACCATACCGGCCCCAAACTTTTTCTCCAATGCTGTCTGTTAAATAACGCATGAAGGCAAGGCTCTCCTTTGGAGTGTAAGGCATCGAAGACAGGGCGGCGGTAGGAGAGATAACACCGGTCGGGTCATTATCTGGATGGTGGGCATTGTAGCCGTTGGTGGAGTAGCTAGCCGTCCATCCCCAGCCTTTGTCGGCGCCATAGCCTTTGAACTGCTTTGGGTTCTGTTCAGCATAAGCGATATTGATTTTCGTGTGGTTTGTTACCACGTCTTCGTAGTTGGCATATTGATCGGATAGTCCCTTGGGGTTTAAGCCAAGAAATGAATAATGTGCCCAGAAGAGCGGTCCA
The DNA here is from genome assembly GCF_008124885.1 of Sphingobacterium allocomposti. GTDB lineage: Bacteria > Bacteroidota > Bacteroidia > Sphingobacteriales > Sphingobacteriaceae > Sphingobacterium > Sphingobacterium allocomposti. Next base: position 184,999 of record NZ_VNHX01000005.1, on the reverse strand, counting down.
ACTTCGCCTTCCTTTGCGTTATGTTTAACGATCGTTGGAATACCGTATTTCTCTGCTGTAGAGCGGATCGCACCGCCGCGTGCCCATCCTTCGTGGTAGGTTGATGCCGGAATGGGGTGCGTAGGAGAGGAGGCCGCCAGTATGTAAGCGATCATACACTCGTCGAACCCCTGTATGGCGTGGTTCATGCCCCAGCCGTGGTTCGGGCTCCAATGCCAGTAGAGTACATCTTTGCCATTGCGGTAGAAATCCCAGTTGATTCCTTTCCATAGTTTGTCCGCCATTTCGGCCACCTTCTTGTCGGCCTCGCTGCCGTCTTTATAAAACTCCCGGATACAGATTAGCGCCTGCGCCATAAACGCTGTTTCTACAATATCGCCGCCATCGTCGTTCTTGCTGAATGCCTTCGGCTTTCCGGTATCGCCAAAGTACCAGTGCGACCAGGCTCCTTGGAAGCGTTGTATACTGTCGAGAAAGGTTAGCGACCGTTCTATGTGATTGCGGCCGGCCTCCGTGCTGATATACTCGTTGTGTATACCAACCAGTATGGCCATGAGCCCAAAACCGCTTCCTCCGATAGTCACGACATTTTTGTCGTTCTCCGGATAGTCGCCGTCAAGGTGAATACGCTCCCGTGCAAGTCCTGAGTTTGGTTCTGCTCCCTCCCAGAAATATTGAAACGTTTGTTTCTGCACCAGGGACAGCAGAGAGTCGTCGGACTGTTCGGTCCGCTGATTTATGGCCTGCGTCGAATCCCCCGACGGGGATGTGCAACTAAAGGCATATAGGCCAAGGGCCATGTATGTTAAAAAAAGTCTCATGTTCTTCCTTTTTCCTTTAAGGTGGTGGTTACTCATCATTAATGGTTGTAAGCTTATTGTTAATTATGTTGATTGTCGGCATAGAACTTCCCATAAAGGTGTGGGCGCCCCGGGATGCTGCCCGGACAAGGGTGCGCTCCACTGTAGGATAAAATTAGATTACAGTTCTGCGTGAAAGGATGGAGCCCGTGACGAGGGGCTCCATCAGCATGAACGTCCGTACAACGACTGTTATACTGTCTTACGTGCATATTATACCGTCGGCAGTACATATTGTTATGACTTAGTAGTCAGGATTCTGGATAAGTACACCTCCAGATTTATCAATTTCAGTTTGAGGAATCGGAAGATATCGGTTCCGGATCTGGTATCCTGTCTTGCCCGCGGCGTGTAGGGTTTGGACGTCTATTTCCCAGCGAACCAGGTCAAAGAAGCGCTCATTCTCCATGCCCAGCTCTACCTGACGTTCGTGGCGTATAGCGTTTCTGATCGCAGCCTGCGCTGTCGTTGTTACCCTCGGAAGAACGTCGGCAGTGCCCCTCGCGCGGCTCCGTACAAGTTCCAGATAGTTCAGTGCCTTTTCTGTCTGGCCTAGCTCATTGGCCGCTTCAGCAGCTAACAGCACGACATCCGCATACCGGATCACCCTAAAGTTAAACCATTCCCCTTGCCGGCTACCTGTTGAGCGGCGGATTGCCGGGTCGGTATACACTTTTTTGTTCCAGTATGGGCGAGGTAAGCCGCTGGGGAGCGTTTCGTTATACGGGGCATTAATCCTTCCCGTATACAACAGGGTTGCGTCCTTACGGGGGTCGCCCTCCTCAAATGCGCCGGCGAGGATTTCATTGGGCACGTTCCATCCCCAACCAAGATCCCATTCGCCTGATCCTCTGACGCCCTGCCTGCTTGCATAGGTGAGCCCGAGGTTTGTTGTTCCCTGCTCGTAAAATGCCTGAATCTCAAAAACAGACTCTTTGCTGTTTTCCCGGTTTTCGCGGAATATCTCATTGAAGGGCACACTGAGATCATACTGTCCGGAGTTGATCACCGATTCCGCTGCGGCCAGCATGCTGGACCAGCGTTTTCTCGCGGCGAACGTCTTGGCCTGCAACGCGTTTGCCGCTCCTTTTGTTATTCGGCCGGGGTAGGTGCCGCCCCAGTCTTTTTCTGCCGGAAGTATGGCTGCAGCCTCTTCCAGGTCCTTATCTATTAGTGCGTAGATTTCGTCTATGGTAGACTTGGGTTTCACGGCGTCGGTGGTCTCGACGATTTTATTGGTGATTAAGGGTACTTCGCCGAAGGCCCGTACCAGATTGAAGTAGGCGAAAGCACGGAAAAACTTTGCTTCTGCAATGTTGACCATGGTAGCGTCGTCGGGCGCTTCGATCGCTTCGCCATCGTCAATGACTATGTTGGCCAGATTGATGAATGTATAATGTCCCGACCAGTACGAGTTGATAAGCCAGAAATCCGTTGAGTATTGAAAGTTGTCGAATATTGCTTCCGCATCGGCACCATCGGATGGAAGGCTTCCCTTGTCGGCGTCGTCTGCCCTGATGTTATGAACAGCTATATAAGGTAAGCCGCTGATGGCTTCATTACGCAGGCCGGAGTACAATCCAAACACCTTCGATTCAAGTGCTCCTGCCGTAAGGTCGTCTTCTGTCATCCGGCCCTGAGGAAGCCTGTCTAAAAAGTCTTTTTTACAACTTCCCAACGTTCCGATGGCCAGTGCGCCAATCAAGAGGAACCGGTTTATTTTGGATATATTTCTATTTTTCATTGTGTGTCGAGTATGTTTAGAAATCAAGATTAATACCGAATGTATAGACTGCGGGGAGCGGGTAGGTACCCTTATCTACTCCGAACGATGTTGCCGTGCCGCCTATTTCCGGTGTAAATCCTGTCGCTTTTGTCGCCGTAAATAGGTTTTGGGCGTTCAGGTACACGCGCAAAGATTTCAGTTTAATATTCTGTAGCATCTCCGGATTAAATCGATAGCCAACCTGGAGGTTTCTGAGGCGGAAGAAGCTGCCGTCTTCAATCCAATAGCTGGAAACCAGCCGGTTGTTCGCTCTTCCGCTGTGTAGTATAGGTTCCCAGTTGGATGTTCCGGCTCCGTTCCAGCGGTCCATCCTTTCCGTTTGATAGTTGAATTGAGCAAACGCTCCCCGATTCCAATCGCGGAAGATCTCGTTACCGTGTACGCCCATAAAGTCGGCGCCAAAATCAAAACCTTTATAATTCAGCCCGACGCTAAACCCATATGTGAAGTCGGGTGTAGGATTTCCTATCAATGTTCTGTCATTTTGGTCAATGCGGCCGTCGCCGTTGATGTCCCTGTATTTGATGTCACCGGGGAGTACGGTATGAAGTGTGTTTGTTGGTGAGGCACTTATTTCTTCTTCTGTCTGATAAATTCCGTCGGAAACATAACCATAGAAGTAACCAATCGGGTGTCCCAGGGTTGTTCTGGAAATCCCGTCGGTGATTTCGTACCCTTCGTTCACCAATGATAACACTTTGTTCCTTATCGTCGTGATATTCCCCGAGATTGAGTAGGATAGGTTGTCGCTGATGGGCTGTCTCCAGGTTGCCGAAAGTTCGATTCCCGAGTTTTTGATCTCGCCGGCGTTTGTAAGTCCAGGTTTGCTGCCTAGCAGGCCGGGCTCGCGCACAATAATATCGTGGGTGTGCTTACTGTAGTAAACGCCCTCCAGGCTAAGTCTATTGTTAAGCGTCGCCATCTCCAATCCGGCTTCCCATGCGTTAACTTTTTCCCAGCTAAGGTTCGGGTCGACGATATATTCAGGAGTGTAGGCAGGGAAGATAATGTTCCCAAAAACGGCGGAGTTATCGGGCTCCAGCAATGGGTATAGCGGATAATAGTCAGACCCTGTGTTCTGTACGCCTAACTGTCCCCATGATCCTTTAAGCTTCAGATTGTTAAAGACAGTCTGTTCTTTCATGAAGTCTTCGTTTGTCAGTACCCAGGCTGCTCCGATTGTAGCAAAATTATTCCATCCTTTGCCAAATCTGTAGAAGGCTGATGTTCCATCCCGTCTAAATGAGGCATTGATCAGATATTTTTCCTTATAGTTATACAAAACACGTGAGAGGAAGGATAGCGTTGCAAATTCTTCGGCAGCGCCAGTACTCCTTCGGGTAGGCTGCGACGTCATATTGACGTACCAAAACCTAGGGTCGTCTGGTATAGGATCGCCGCTACCCTGGGTTCCACTACCGGTTGTAAATTCATATCCCCGGAAATAGGATGTCCAACCCGCCGTTGCTGTGACGTTGTGATCGCCAAAAGAGTTTTTATAGGTCAATAACCAGTCGGATTGTATCTTCGAGTAGGTGTTTTGATACTGATCCACCGAGGTGATCATTGTGAGTCTGTCCGTTTTATCGGCGCCAGCTATCTCGGGGTTATATACGTTGATCAGTGGCGAATATGTCCTTCCTTTATTGAAACCATAATCGTACAAGATACTTGCGCGGAATGTGAAGTTCTTCAGAAAGTCGATCTCCCCGTACAGGCTCCCGGTTGTCCTGTATTCCTGCTGGAGCGACTTGTCGCTTAGATTCATCACGCTAACCAATGGATTTCGGATCTGTGCGCGCTGGAAGTCAGGTAGCGTGTGATACAGGCCATATTCTTCGTTAAAAACGGGAGCGATCGGAGCGGCGCGTACGGCACTGGCGATAATCGGATTATAGAAATCGTCGTTGCGGGGTATATTCGACCGATAGCCGGTAAGGTTCACGCCGATGCGGAAGTTGTCTGTGATACTTAGCTGGTCGTTCAGTGTCAACGTGATTTTGTCTAACTTTTCGTTCTTTACGACCCCTTCGTCGAGCATATAGCCCAAACCGAGGTAAAGCTTGTTTTTCTCGTTGGCGGCGCTGACACTTAGATTATTGAAGTTTATTATTCCCGTTTGGAAAATTTCACGCTGCCAATCGGTGTTCGCGTTCCAGTTGGTAAAATCATAGGGGTCTATGCCTTCATTGACGCGTTGCTCGCTGTAAAGCGTTCTGAACTGTTCGGCATTAGTCATGCTCATTCTGTCCTGCACGGATTTGAATCCGACCGATGTATTGAAGTTGAAGTTGACCTGTCCCGCTTTGGCCGATTTTGTTGTCACGACGATTACGCCATTTGCACCGCGTACACCGAATATGGCCAATGAGGATGGATCCTTCAGAATTTCCATAGATTCGATGTCGGCAGGGTTGACGAAGTTCATGTTATCGTTTAGAATCCCGTCGATGACATATAGCGGCTTGGCCCCGTTGATGGAATTTGTTCCCCTGATCCGAATGTCGGGCTCGGCGCCAGGTCTTCCGGAGTTTACTATCTGCAGACCGGCGACCTTACCTTGCAGCGAGGCCAAAGGGTTTGAGTTGGGTTTATCGGCCACCTCGTCTCCTTTAATGCTTGTTATGGATCCTGTAAGATCTCTCTTTCGCGCTGTACCATAGCCGATAACCACGACTTCCTCCAGCGCCTGATCTTCGTTGACTAGGAATATGTCGAGGTTTGTCTGGTCGCCGACGATCGATGTCTGTGGTGCGTACCCGATAAATCTAAACGTCAGACTGTCGGTTGGGGCAGCCTCAATAGAAAAACGGCCGGCGGCGTCCGTTTGCACATTCTGCCCGCTCGATGCTGACACGGTCACGCCGGGTAAGACAAACAGCGACTGGCTGTCCTTTACCGTACCGGTGACGGTTTTAACCTGGGCCAATCCATAGGAGAGGATAGAGGCTAAAAACAATAAGAGCGTAAATAACTTCCTCATAGAGTTGCTTTTTGTTTAGTTATAGTTCTGAAAATAATAACTGGTTAACCTAACACAGTGTTTATAATTAGAACAAAGATGTGATGTATTCGTTTCGGGAGGAAATAATTTGATTTCACATTGCTACTTCATGGCTTTTTGGCTGCTACAACGAGGGACATTGGTCTTTTTAAAGATGTTGATAATCAGTGTTATATTGGTATTTTGGGTTTGCTCAAAATAGTTGTCATAGTGTTTTTTATACACTATGATGATGTAGTGGTGATGATGTAGTGTTTTTATCGCTCCAAAAGAAACTCGGTGAGGTTTTTTTCGGTGGGTAGGCCGAATTTTTTCCGGAGCCGGTAGCGGCGGATCTCGACGCCTCTCGTGGTAATATTGAGTAGGGATGCAATATCTTTGCTCGACATATTTAAACGAAGGTATGCGCAAAGCTTGAGATCGTTTGGCGAGAGCGTAGGATAATCGGCTTTTAATTTTTTGAAAAAGTTTTCGTGCGATTCATTGAAACTCTTTTCGAATAGATCCCAGTCCCGTTCGTCGCTTCGGGCATTATCCATAAGCTTGTTTACCTTCTGCAGCTGGTCGGTGGACAGCTTATTTCCGTTTTTATCTTTTAGGTTGAGGAGCTCCTCGTGCAGGTTGTTTAAGAGCTCGTTTTTATACACAATATTGGCGGCCGCGTTGGCAAGTTCACGGTTTTTCAGTTCCAGCTCCTGTGTCAGCTGTGCATTTCTGACTTCGATAAGCTTTTTCTCATTTTGCTCCGCTTCTTTTCTTAAAAGTTCCTCCTGGCGGCGATGTAACTTTTGCCGCAAAGCGAGTTTGTCGCGTTTGATTTTTTCAATAACCAGCTTCCGGGCCTGCACCACGCCTACACCTAACAACATGATATAAAAAATGATGGCGGGCCATTGCAGATACCAGGGCGGGTTGATGGTAAACCGCTGTTCTGTAATCTCCGAAACAGCACCCGTAGCGCTGATAGCTCTAACTTTGAACGTGTAGGTCCCTGGGCTCAGATTGGTATAATCGATATAAGGTGTCTCAGAAGATTTCGACCATTCGTCTAGATAGCCTTCCAGCATGTATTGGTACTTTATGGCGGACGTCAGGTACCAAGGCGAGGAAAAGAGTATGCGGATATTGTTCTGCTTGTTGGATAATGCCTGTTTGAAGTCGATATAACGGGAAGAGTCCGACGGTGCCGAAATGTCCTGGAAGCCAAGGATTAACGGCGCCGCTATCCGAGTGTTGCCCTTAGCGTTGCGATCGAAAATGGCGATGCCGTTGTCGAGTCCGAAAAGAAGGTGCCGGCCTGCTGGTTCCACTACCTCGTAATTCTTCATTACCATGTCTTCCAGGTTGTTAAAGATGGCAGAATCGACGTTCACCTGATTTTGGTCAAAATTTACCAACGCGAAATGTCCTTGATTTGAAAAAAGATAGGCTGCATTACCTAAATGCTTGATGCGCTTCGAACGGGCGTACGAGCCCAATGCTTTGTTGAAATCTTCGTAGGGTTTGAATTTAGATAGTACGTTATCGTAGATAAAGATGCCTTTGTCTGTCGCGAACAGTGTATTGCCTTGTACAGCCACCGGGGTAACGTACTGTACATTGGGTAGGTCTTTATTAAAGGAGAACGATTTGCTAACACGTAATGATAGGAAGTCGGGCGAAAATTCAATAATCTCCATGCGGTTGTTGAGCACTGTCCAGAACGAGCGGGTGTCTTTAGGAAACAAAGCAATAACGGCAGCCTTAGGGGTGGGGAATTTGTGTTTTAATCCCCACCGGCCGTTGTCCGAGAAGAGCGCCAGGCCGGTGTAGTTCCCCTGGAGGAACAGCGATGGCATTCCGGGGACCTGTATGTTCGCCCAGCCGCCTGTCCAGGGCGATATACGGCTTAATGTAGCGCCTTCCACGAGGAATGTGCCATCGTTGTGCCCACATATGAGTTGCCCGTTGAACACATCGAGCGCCCAGACCTGTCCCTGGGAATTCGGGACGAATGTGAAGTTGAAGCTAGAAGATGTGTCGTCACTACCCGTCCAATCGCTGTAAAATAGGCCTTGATTCGTACCTAGATAGATTTTATTTTGGAATACTTTGATGGCGTAAACCGTACCTATTTCGCCAAAGATATCTTTATAATAGTAAAAGGGAGAGTTGATCTCGATACGGTCGATCCCGTTGTCCAGACCCGCCCAGATGTTGCCCTGACGATCGAGAGCCATACTCAGAACGGTATTGTTCTGAAGTCCGTTCCGTTTATGAATATGGTGTAAAATATTTCCCTTGTCGTTTATGATGAAAATGCCTTTTTTTATTGTGCCGAAAGCAAATGTGCTGTCGTTCAACTTTACGCCATTGTTTAATTGAGATTCCTTAAGCAGTTTGTTTATAAGTTTGTCTGGATTCCACGGAGCGGCTTCCCCATTTTGTTTTAGCATAAAGAGACCGTCCTTAGCCGTACCAATCAGATAGGTATCCTGACGAAGGGGCAGCATAGCAAGAACATTTGTAAGCTTAGATAATAAGGGGGTGAACTTGTTTGCAGACCAGTGATGAAGTCCGGATGGTATTTTTTCAATCCAGAACTTATCGGCTACCTGATGTGCAAAAAGAAAAGGTTCGCCGTTTCCATAGTGTACTTCTATTTTTCCGCTTTTATATAGGTAATACTTGGAAAAAGATTGAAACATGATGCCGTCGCTGACGAAAAGAATTTTCCAGATCTCATCGTTTTCGAGTATATCAGGATCTACAAGGTGGGAGAGTTTGCGGTATCGAAGGCCGGTGCCTGTTTGTTCGTAATAGCCAAACTCTTCTTTGCCGCCAACGTATATTTTACCGTCAGGGGCGACAGCGACACTTCTGGCAAAGTTCTTATTGTCCAAGTGGTATAATGCCCAGTAGGCGCCGTCGTAGGCGACAAGTCCGTTGTTATTCGCTGCATAAATAATCCCGTCCCGTCCCTGTGCAATGCTCCAGTTTTGGTTGCCCGCCTTATATTGCGACTTTGTAAAGTTTTGCACAAAGGGATTTCCGATCGAAGGGACGGATTGGGCACCGGATTGTAAGCCAAACAGAACGAGGAGAAGCAACAGAGAGACGAATTGGACCATAGACACAAAATATAGCAAAGCGCAAGTTACAAACTCACGCCGTTTTAAACAAAATGTTATTTGCGACCCAACTTTGTCAGAAGTTAATTAATATTGTATATGATTTCTTACGCGAACGCGAAAATTAATATTGGTCTGAACGTCACCGCCCGGCGGGAGGATGGATACCATCTTCTTGAAACCGTCTTTGTGCCGTTCCCCTATTATGATATCCTCGAAATAACGGACAGGAAGGACGGGGGGGGGGCGACGTTGGAGATCACCGGAATCGATCTGCTTCCTGATGATAACAATTTGTGCCTTAGGGCGTACCGGTTGCTGTCGGAAAGGTTTAGTTTACCCAGTGTGCATATTCATTTGCACAAGCAGATACCGTTTGGAGCGGGGTTGGGAGGGGGCTCATCGGATGCTGCAGCGGTTCTGAAAATGCTGAACGAAAAGTTTGGAATTGGGCTGTCTTTTACGGAGCTCGAGCTGGAAGCGTCGAAGCTGGGAGCAGACTGTCCCTTTTTCGTGCATAACAAGCCCATGTTCGCGACGGGCATAGGCACTAATCTTTCGCCTATTACTTTGGACCTGACTGGAAAGTACATCGTTCTCATAAAGCCCGGAGTGCACGTTTCTACGGCCGAGGCTTACCGCGGGATCACACCGAAGGTACCTTCTGAGCCCCTAACAGACCTTATCCAGTTACCTGTTCAGAATTGGAAATACTATATCAAAAACGACTTCGAGGAGCACATTTTTGAGATGTATCCGGTTGTCCGGGAAGCTAAGCTGGCTCTGTACGCGAAGGGAGCGCTGTATGCTGCCATGTCAGGCTCGGGATCGGCCGTCTACGGTATCTTTTCCGAAGAAATCAACCTGGATGACCTTAAACACCTGGGAACCGTCATCTACCCGACCTCTCTTTAGCCCTCCGAGGTAGTCCCGGTTCGGGAATGAGGAGCGAGCGTTAGTCCATCTATTGTTTCCTTACCGGTGGACAGGGCTATTTTTTGCTTATGATGTCACCTTCTGTCATGCGGCATGGAACTTTTCTTTATATGCTTCTTCCAGATATGTTCCCAGTGTCTTGCCGCGATCCGTGTTTATATCGGCGATGTATCTCTTAAACATCTGTTCGGTAGAGTGACCTGTTGCTTCCATGAGTAAGGCTGTCGGAATTTTGCCGTAGAAATTGGATGCAAAACTTCGTCTTCCGATGTGACTGGATACTGCTTCCCATTTGGGTACGTAAGATTCTACAGCCCGGAAACCGCGCCTCTTCCTTATTTTGACCAGTTTGTTGATCCCGGCCAACTGGGCGATTTCCTTAATATGCGTGTTATAATTGTTCGTAGCCAGTTTGGCTGGAAAGCCGAGTCTGTTCTTGGCCATAATCAGCTGAATAGCAGGATGTATGGGAAGAAAGATATTTTTTTGCGTCTTTTGCTGTATGAAGGACAGGTACTTTTTCCCATCGAGAATTTCCACTTTGCCAAGGTCGAAATTCATAAAGTCGGAGATGCGTTGTCCGGTGTAGCAACTGATCATCAGCCAGTCTTTCGCAGCCTGGAGCCTTTTTGGTACTTCCGTCTTTTTTATATGTATGAGTTCGTCTTCAGAAAGGGTGACAATATTGCTTCTTGTTCTGAGTTTAGGAAGCTCAAGTTCGTACGCGTAAGTGCGTACGCCCCTTTTTTCTAAGTAGTTTAGGACTGTCTTTACGAAATGTACGGTCCTGTAGAGGGTGCTTTGGCAATATGCTTCGGTTTCTCCGAATTCCAGAAACTCCCGTACAAAACTGGCGTTGGTTTCCTCAAGCAACAGGTGTTTCGTCCGGTATCCTTCGAAGCGTTCTAACAGCCGGAAGAAAACCATGTACCGCTTAAAGGTTGATGGTGAGATCAGATGTGCCCTGGATTGAATGTACTGGTCCATAAAACTCAATAAGCCACGTTCAGGTATGGGCTGCTCCACCGTTCCAGTCGCTGTCTTGATCAGACGTCTTACCCGTATGATTGAGAGTTTTTCCTTTCTTCGGGAGATTTCATTCAGGTATCCGGCTACGGCTATTTTTATTCTGTCGAGCTTTCTGTTGACTGTCTTGTATCTTTTTAGATAGATGTTCCGGGGGCGCATTTTTTCAGCATCCCACTCCGCGTGTGGAATTTTCAGAAAGGTGTTAAGAATGTGTATTTCACGGTTTTTATCAGCCAATTGAAGGAATATTGTTCTTATTCCTCCCGTGTGGTCAAGGTAGAAACTCAGATTCATAGGTGTACTTTTAGAAGATTGAGGCTAAAGTAAGTATATAAAATGAATAGTCTAACGCAGACTACTTTTGTAGTATACCAAAGTTAGTTATATATCTCTAATTATCCAACCTTTGTTGATATATCCATTTTTTTGGTAGGAAAGGTGTGGCGCCTCGAAAACATCTGTATGTCGGATGGGCTCCTCAGGAGATTTTAGACGGGTTGATAATCAGCTAATAAAAAAAAATATTAGTCTGCGTTAGACTACTTTTTAAAGACCAATAGTAAAATTTTCAATGTCACGTATCTATGCAGATAAAGAGTACGAATCCGCAAAGGGAGGTTTTCCGAAGTTCCGGCGCGTTCACGGGGCCGGTTTGTGTAGCCATTGCAGATGACAGCGCCTTTCAGCGGCAGTTGCTCCGCTCACTTATCGCTTTCCGCCCGGACGCGCGGTTGTCTATTGCTGCCGAAAGTGGAGAAGAACTGCTCCGGGAATTGTCTAATCACAATGAAATGGTTCATGTCTGTATCCTGGACATGGAGATGGGTGGTGTAACCGGATTAACCGCTGCCGCTATTATCCACTTTAAATTTCCCGAGATGAAAATATATCTCTATACAGCCAGTGAACTCGACATATGGTCTGACGTATTACGGGAGGCTGGTGTTTTGGAAGTGTTTTCTAAAGGGGAAACTTCTTTAATGTTGTCAACAATTTTAGATGGTCATGTTAGCTAAAGTACTGTATCCTGATGCGGACGTTAAAGATTCCGACTTTAAATTTGACAGATTAGAAAGCCGGAGGCTGTATGAACTCCACGGGCAGTTATCAAAAACAGACTTTTTCACCATCGTGAGGCCGGCAGCGCCTTTTTCTCTGTTCATAGATGGCGATCGGCATGATGTCAAAGCTGATCAGCTGCTGTTTATCGGGCCGGGTCGCAATATCAAGCTGCGATATCCGGGCGACGGCGGTTTTCTTATTACCTTTACGCGCCGTTTTTACGAGCGGTCGCTGAAGGACTGCCTTCTTTTGAATTCGGAGATTTTCTTTGATGGCGAAAGAATGTTTCGTGCGGTCGATGTAGCCGAAGAAGACCGGCTTATCTTAAATCGTTGGGAAGCAAAGGTGATGGGGTATTGTAGACTGGAAGCTGATGTTCATGAAGCTGCACTTCACAACTTTGTTGAATGGATGCTGATTTTTGCGATAGACTCGTTTCAGGCTCCGCAACGTTTAATACCGTTGGAGAAAGTTACTGATCAGGGGATTGTAAATAGGTTCACGACATTTATCTATAAAAGTTACCGGACGGAACAAAACGTTGGATATTACGCCGGAAAATTGAATATATGTCCTAGGAGACTGTCGCTGATATGTAAAAGAAGCGTAGGGAAGACAGCAAAAGAAATAATTCGTGGTATCGTTTTAAAGGAGGCGCTGCGGTATATCCGAAACACCGACATGTCGATTGCCGAAATAGCTTATACGATGGGCTTTACAGAAGAATCCAATTTCCGTCATTTTGTAAAAAAGCACACCGGTAAAACGCCCACGATGTTCCGGCTTTACGCTATGTAGCATTTACAGTGGAAGACTTCCTGCCACTGGTGTTTTTTACATGTTAAATTCCCGACCGAACATATTTTTGTGTCTCGCGGTCAATTATTTTTGCTTCTGTCATGGCCATCATGACAAAATTTCATAGGTTAGTACAGAATGGAGCCATCCATTCTGTACTTATTTTTTCGACACTGTCGTCGTTACCTGAAAGGCTGTACGATAAACTCATTATCATATATTCTAATACATTATCTAAAGTTATCGCAGCAAATTGCCTATTCTGTTTTCTGATTTCCAGGTAGCGGAGGGACGCTTCGTTTTTGCCGAACGCCATTTATTAAAACAAAGACCGCTTATATGTCTTTATACATATAAGCGGTCTTTGTGTACCTAGGGCGGGAATCGAACCCGCACTCCTTTAACAGGAACAGGATTTTAAGTCCTGCGTGTCTACCAGTTCCGCCACCTAGGCAACTGAGCGAAAGACGAGATTCGAACTCGCGACCCCAACCTTGGCAAGGTTGTGCTCTACCAACTGAGCTACTTTCGCTTGACGTGGTGCAAATATAGAAGAATTGATGGCGAGTGCAAAATAAAAGGAAAAATATAGGTTATACGTTATATTCACCGGGCTGGAGGAATCGATGGAGCTGCGTGGTGGATGTTGCTCTGATAACGCTAAAAGAAGCAGGAAAGTAGCAAGAGGCTACTTTCCTGCGTGTTATGGTATGTGTTTGGCTAGAAGCTAAAGCCTGTGGATAATTTATAAAATGAATCTTTCGATTGAAGTCCGTTTTTAAGCTCGGGACCGGCTGAAAGCCTGATGAAGCTGGATACGCGGGGAACACTGAGCTGGATATAGGGGCCAAGCCACTGGTAGTAATCCAATTTGCCGTTCACGTCATCTTTGGTACGTCTCAGATGTTCGAAATGTGCCCCAAATGAAAAAATTGGGTTTACTTTATATCCGGCATTTGCCCAATAATGCAGGTAAGCCAGTGTCGAGGCGCCCTCCGGAGCTTCGTTGCGCAGGGGATGATAGTACCCCACGTAGACCTCACTTTCGAATTGTGTTTTGTCTACGTTAAAGAATAGATTAGGTACTATCCCATCGCCCGCAATACCACCGAGCTGTCCCGAGGTAGCACCTTTAGAAAGCAGGTCTCCGAACGTAAAACCGAGGTTTGGGTTTAAGGTGATTCCCTCTGCTAAATAGAAATTTGCACCGACGCCGAATTCTGTCCAGTTTCCCCAGGCGCCTGCCGTGCCCGCACCCCAGAATATTCCGTAGGCCGACACACCCACCTTATTCGAAAGCTTATATTCCACTCCGGCGCTCGGTGCCACGCCAAAAAACTGGTCCGAAGTCAAGCTTAACGAGAATGTTGCGTCAGATTCCTGCGCCGAAGCGGATAAAAGACAAGTAGATAACGCTGCGATACCCGCGATTTTTTTTAATAAACTGTTCTTTCTCATAAAAAAATTGGTAGTTAGTTTGTATTTAGTAAATTAATTGATGCTAAAATAGATCATTTTTTCATAAAACCAACTTTTTTATTGAAAAAAATGTAAAATAATTGATGTTGTCTTTGTTTTGTGTCTGAAATAAGGCTATTCCTTTGATATAATATTAAATATTATTTCGTTTTCATATCCTTTTGATTGTAAATATCGTATCAATTTGGCTTTTTCTGTTAAAGAAAGGTTCGTTGTGCGCTTATTTGTCTTCTTTTTTATGATTTCTTTGAGTTTTTCTTCGTATTCATCCAGATCAATCTCTTCCAACGCGATTTTAATTAAAGGGGGGGAGACGCGTTTTGCTTTTAAATGCTGCTTAATTTTTATTTTTCCCCATCCTTTCATTCGGAACTTTCCGAGTGCAAACGCCTTGGCGAAGCGCTCTTCGTTTAAATAATTGTCTACGATTAGCTGCGTCATGATATTTTCCACTTCGTCATGATGAAGCCCCCACTCATACAGTTTGTCCCGAACCTCTTGCTGTGCCCTTTCTTGGTATGCGCAGTAGCTCTCCGCTTTAAGCTTCGCCTGTTGAGGTGTTAGCGTTTTCTTGCGTCCGTTTGATTCCTCCATGTTGCAAATCTTCAAAAAATGATACAGTTATTGAAAATATTGATGAAATTTGTCTAGAGCAATTTATATGTATACAGTAGCAGCCATCCTCTCTATTATACAACACGACGACCGCAGGATTTATGACGAAGAACAGGAAATTTCCGAGCTGGCATACGACAGCCGAAAAATCCGAAAAGGGGCTAATAGCCTTTTCTTTGCGTTAAAAAATGTGCGGGACGGGCATCTTTTTATAGCTGACGCCTATAGGAAAGGCGTTCGTTCTTTTGTGGTGTCAAGGAAAGATATTGATTTCGCGTCTTACGGTGATGCTAATTTCATTGTCGTTCGTGATACCCTTTCTGCGTTGCAGGAGTTGGCTGGATTTCATCGTCTCCAATTTACGAAGCCCATTATCGGGATCACGGGCAGCAACGGAAAAACAATTGTTAAAGAGTGGCTTACCCAACTTTTGCAACCGGACAAGAAGGTATATCAGAGTCCTAAGAGCTACAACTCCCAGCTGGGCGTCGCGCTGTCGCTATGGAATCTATCTGCGGAATACGACTATGCAATCATCGAGGCCGGTATCAGCCGGCCCGGAGAAATGTCTGTTTTAGAGAACATGATCAAGCCTGATATCGGGATTTTTACCAATATTGGGCTCGCGCATGCAAACGGCTTTGCCTCGAAGGACGTAAAGCTCAAGGAGAAGTTGTGCCTATTTAGCAATTGTGATACAGTGGTTTTTGCATCGCAGTACGGAATACGCTCACTTCTGCCGGCCCCGACGCGCAAATTTAGTTATGGGCAAGAAGAATCCGATTCGGTACATATTTTGCAAACCTATGAAAAGGGACATGGTAAGACGGCTATACAGATCGCGTTCGGGGAAGAGGTAGCTACGCTGACAGTCCCGTTTCAGGATAAGGCATCGCTTGAGAACGCCCTTATCTGCGTCACAACCCTTTTGCTATTGGGATACCCGCTGAAGACGGTGGGCCACAGACTTTCCGCGCTCAGGCCATTAGACATGCGGCTACAGCTAAAAAAGGGAAAGAATAATAGTTCCATCATCGACGATACATACTCTAACGACTTGGCGTCGTTGCAAATAGCCCTGGAATTTTTATATCAGCAAAGGCAATACAAACAGAAAACGTTGATACTTTCGGATATGGAGGGCCTGAACGAACATCTTAGGTCTAAACTGGCCAGCCTGATGGAGCTTCAACAGCTCGACCGGACCATTCTAGTCGGAAAAGGGATTTTCTTTCTGGAAGCGCATATCAAAGGCGAGGTCCTCCTTTTTGAAACGACGGAGCAACTGCTTGGCGCACTCAAAGATATGTCGTTTGGGAATGAGACCATTCTGATTAAAGGAAGCCGCGCGTATCATCTGGAAGATGTAAGTAATCTGCTTTCGGCGAAGTCGCACGAGACTGTGCTCGAAATCAATCTGAAGGCTTTGGAGCATAACCTGCAAACCTACCGGTCGATGCTACCGCCGGATGTGAGGATGATGGCCATGGTGAAAGCTTTCTCTTATGGAAGTGGCAGTTACGAAGTAGCCAACCTGCTTCAGTTTAACAAGGTCGACTACCTCACCGTAGCATTTGCTGACGAAGGAGCAGAGCTTCGTCAACATGGTATAGAGCTACCGATCATGGTTCTGAGTCCCGACGAACGCGCTTTTGAGACGCTGGTGTCCTATCAACTGGAGCCGGAGGTGTACAGCTTTCGTGTTTTATACGCTTTGCTGCATTTCCTTACCGCCAGGGGGATCGAAGATTTTCCGATACATATTAAGATTGATACGGGAATGCACCGGTTGGGGTTTCTGCCGGAAGAGCTGACGAAGCTGTCGGAGGTTCTTCAGCATTCGCGGCAGGCGCGTGTAAGGAGCGTGCTGTCTCACTTAGCGGCCGCTGGCAGCGCGACACATAAGGCGTTTACGGAAGAGCAGATCCGGCTGTTTGTCGACAGTACCGCTTTCCTTAGAGAGCGTTTGGGGTATGATTTTATCCGTCATATAGCCAATACTTCGGGCATTGCCGGCTGGCCGTCGGCTTATATGGATATGGTTCGCTTAGGAATAGGACTATACGGTATAGATATGTCCGGCCAGTTATCATTGGAGGCCGTTGGCCAGTTAAAAACGACGATTACCCAAATTAAAGAGCTGCCGGCCGGAGCTACAGTCGGCTATGACCGGAAAGGCGTACTGCAGCGCGACAGCCGGATAGCGACGATAAAAATAGGATACGCCGACGGGTACGACCGGCGTTTTGGCAACGGGGTCGGGGAAATGTCTATCAACGGACAGACTGTCAAGACTGTCGGTTCTATCTGTATGGATATGTGTATGCTTGATGTCACCGATATCTTCGCGCACGAGGAGGATGAAGTTATTGTTTTTCCAGACCTGCTCAAGGCTGCGGAGACGATTGGAACTATTCCCTATGAATTGTTGGTAAATATTTCATCGCGCGTAAAAAGAGTGTATTTTTACGATTAAATTTAAAGAAGAGCATGTTGAAGAAAGTTTCGCAGAGACTGTTGTACTATTTAATTAAGGGTGCGCTCGTTGTTGTTCCTGTTGCAGGAGCGGTTTTTTTGATTTTATGGGCTGTAGCCTCGATGGATAGTGCGTTGAACCTCACCACACATTTTCTCGAGGACGAGCACGGTCATCCATTGTATATTCCCGGCATAGGTATTCTGACGGTGCTGATTATGCTCATTCTGGTGGGCATGACCTTTACGAATTTGGTCACCGAGCCGATACGTGCCTGGCTTAAACGTACTATCAACAAGATTCCGCTGTTTAACACGCTCTATTCTTCGATAAAAGATTTTACGGAGGCTTTTGTCGGAGATGCAAAAAAATTCAACGAGCCGGTGCTTGTTGTCGTAAATGAGACCGGTTTAAAGAAAATAGGATTCCTCACGCAGCGCGACCTCGGAAAAATAGGCTTACCAGATGAGGTTATTGTCTATTTCCCGTATTCGTATTCTGTTGCCGGACAGGTAGTCGTTGTAAAAGCGGCTAATGTGGTGCGGCTAAATATGAGTGCTACGGATGCAATGAAGCTGGTCGTGTCGGGCGGCGTTACAGGTCTGGAATAATCTCGCTATGACTGCCTTTTTAGATAAGATTTTCGGTAGCAAAATAGAAGTCGATATGGCGAAGGCCGGCCTGGAAGCCGAACTTTCTTTTCTGGAAGCCCGAATGGACACGCATCTAGCAAAACGTGTTTTAGAAGGAGGTGATTCTCCGGATATCCTGACGAAATACACCGCTTTTCTAAAGGAAATGCTTGCGCTTGATATGCATACAGTCATTTCCATCGGAAAGGAACTTGATCTGCTTGCTGCCTATCTCGACCTATATCAGGGCAGTGAAAAGCAGGATTTATTTATCAGATTTGATCCTGCGGTTGACTGCACCAAAATGGTGCCTCCTTTGGTGATCTTTCCTTTGGTCGGCAATGCACTTCAATATGGATACAACTCCATGGAGAGATATCCGCTGAAAATTAAAGTGCGGGCGTTCGAAAAGATGCTTACGGTGGAGGTAAGCAACCGGATTAATCATTATGTGGCTTCCCAGGGCGAAACTTTGATTATTCATCGCTATAGAAACCGGCTGTTATCGCTATTTCCCGATCGACATACGTTGTTTTCCAACAGCAACAGCAATACATTCAAAGCGACTCTGCAGATCCGTTGGTAATGCGGGCCGGTGGGCGGACCCGGCTCGGTGGAAGTAATGCGGCGGTGAAGACGTGGCGGTTTACATTTTCTGAAAAAAAAAGGAACAGCGTTTTATTACTGACAGACTGTTGTCAGAGTTAAGTGTAATTTTGGTCTTGTCATTCAGCATGGATGACCATTGTGAAACACTTATATATTAGTCATATGAAAGATTCAGTAATTTTAACCAAAGAAGAGCTGCTGCAACATTGGTTGGGCCACCGTACCTTAACAAAAAGAACCTTGGAAAAATTTCCGGAAAAAGAGCTTTTCGAATTTTCCATAGGAGGGATGCGTCCGTTTTCGGAGCTGGTGATGGAATTGTTGTCCATAGCCGAACCGGGATTACGTGGCATTGTGCAAAAGGATGAAAAGCCGTACGACCATGATCTGGGTCTGAATAGCAAGGCGGCTCTTCTTGCGCGATGGGACGAAGATACACCGAAAATTATCTCATTGTATAACCAGATTCCAGAGGAGGATTTCCATAAAGAGCATAATCTTTTCGGTGAATATAAATTTCCGATCTATAGCAACCTGCTCTATTTTATAGACAACGAAATTCACCACCGCGCGCAGGGGTATGTCTACCTCCGGGCATTAGGCATCGAGCCCCCTTTCTTTTGGGACAGATACTAGGCAGTCTTTCGGGGACCCTCAGCGGACCTATTATAAAACTCCTTGATAGGTCATTCTTTAGCCCGATGCCGTCCGGCGGTAGAGTAGAAGGCTAAATTGTTTTGCCGCGCCACATTTCGACATGCTGGCGCGGCAAACCTGATTTTAAATCGCGTGCCTGTACACTTACCGTAATTTATGTTTTACGCCTTCAAACGTCATTTTCACGGGGTTAATAAACCCGTTTTCATCGAAGGTCATGCGGTCGATACAAGTCTCCCTTTCGTTTGCCCCCTTTTTTCCCAGCGGTCTTCGATGGTATACGATGTAGTATACATCTTCGTTGGGCACCTTGATAACGGAGTGATGCCCTGCACCGGTGGCAATTTCGGGATCCTGCTCCAGGATGGTGCCTATACGTTTAAACGGACCGAAAGGGCTGTCTGCAATGGCGTAGGCCACTTTATAATCGGGCCCGCCCCAACCACCTTCAGACCACATGAAGTAATATTTGTTGTTGCGGATAAACATGAATGGCCCTTCGACATAATTTTCTGGCGTGATCTCCTTATAGATGTTGCCATCCTCGAACGGGATCAGGCTTTTGAAGTCGTCGCTAAGCTTTACCACATTACAGTGACGCCACCCGCCGTAGAACATGTAGTATTGCCCGTCCTTATCTTTAAACACAAACTGGTCGATGGGCTGTGCCCCGTTTACAATCTCATTAATAAGAGGCTTGCCAAGCAGATCCTTATAGGGACCTTCCGGTTTGTCGGCAACCGACACACCGATGCCGCCTACTTCTCCCTCGTGAACGTCGTTCGCTCCGAAAAACAGGTAATATTTACCGTCTTTCTCGATAACGCTGGGAGCCCACATCGCCTTTTTAGCCCATTTTACTTCAGCTGTATCGATAATACGTGTATGCTTTGTCCATTTGGCTAGATCTTTTGAAGAAAAGGCGTCGAAGAATACCTGTTGTTCGTAAGGAGCTGAATAAGTCGGAAATACCCAGTACGTGTTGTTATAGACTATTCCTTCGGGATCGGCATACCACCCGGGAAAAACGGGGTTCTGCTGTGCGAACGCAGTTGCGCCCAGCATCATGCCCAGCATTACTAATGATTTTGTCTTGTTCATATCTAAGAGTTAGTGACAGCTATAAATATATAAAATCCTTTTAGCAAATAAAAAAAATGTAGCGCCATGGACTTAGAGTTGGATAGCCGTAAGGATGCTCCGAACGTGGTCTTTTAATTCTTCCGGCTCAAGTATGGTGGCCTGGTCGGCGAACATCAGGTACCACCGCGCGAACTCATTCTCCACATTTTTCGATTGGAAGGTCATTTCTACATGGTCAGTTGTTATTTCTTCACTGACAAATCCGTAATAGATCCGGTCCCACTGCAGGTATCGTGCAAAATCCTTATTGACGCGCACGCGGACCTTGGTCGTGGGGGCGGGTGCTTTCTTGTCAAGGTAGTAGTGCAGTGGCTTGTGCTTACGCGTGAAAGGGTCGTCGGTCCGCTTAATTTTTTGTATCCGGTCTATGCGGAACTGCCGATAATCCTCACGTAAGTGACAGTAGGCGATAAAATACCAGAAATGCCCTTCGTGGAATATGCCGACAGCTTCGATCCGCCGTTCGTTGGGTTCGTTCCGGTGTATTGCTTGATAGGTCAGTTCGGCGATTTTCTGTAAGGAAATGCTCTCGAAGAGGACGGACAGCGCATCGGGAACCGCTTCGTTAAACATAGCGGAGGAACGCTGCATAACCAGGTTGTCTTCCAGGTGCATAATGTTGTTTTTATCGCTGTAACGAAGATAAGACCGCACCTTGTCGATTGCGGTGCTGAAATGTCGGAACAGATCAGGATCGACGAATTTTTGCATCAGCTTTTCGGACGCCGCAATGCTTAAGATTTCATCTTTCGTGAAGCTTGTGGGTGGAAGTTTGTATCCTTCTGTTAATGAATATCCAGTTCCGGCTTCACCATAGATGGGAATCCCGGCCTGCTCAAGGGCCCGTATGTCGCGGTATATCGTCCGCACGCTTACGTCAAAACGTTGGGCGAGGTCCTGTGCTTTAACAATAGAACGACCTTGAAGCTGAAAATAGATAGCAATAATACGATGAAAGCGCTTGGTGATATCCATGGCTAAAGATATCATAAAAATGGAAAACTGACGAGATTGTTAACCGTAATTGTGCGCAATGGCTGAATAAAAAAGGCGTCTGGTTTACAGACGCCTTCAGCTAGCTAAACTTACAGCAATTAACTAGTCGCGGTCGCAGTCAGCAAACCATGTTTTTCCGTCCCTAATGTACGTAATAAACAACTCGTCTGCGTTGATCTTGATGTAACTGGTTGCTGAGCCGCCGATATTCCAATAGTAGTTGTCGCCACGTTGTTCAAACTCAACTCCATTAATGTTCGGAATGCCGTTTGAAAAGGCAAAGTTGTATAGGTTTCCAACCTTAGTCACGGTTACCGTTCCTTCCGCAGCGGTCACGTCCTCATCATCGTCGGTTGTTGAATAGCTGATTGTACCCTTGTACCGATCGGCAAAAAGAATGTTATCTGCCGGATCATCGTCTTCACTGCACGCACTAAACGTCAAAAATGCGATCACCAATAAACCTAAAATTTTAATACATCTTTTCATAAACGTCTTGTTTTTTTATTTCTGTTGTCACATTCATATGACAATTGAAATGCCAACAGACGATTATAAAATTTTCTTTAACATTCTCTTAACACTTCTAGGTAGTTTTCCTTTGACGCGCCACGGCTTATTCCTGTTTAACCTTTTTTTGTAGGTATTTGTACAGTTCGACCTGCGAACGGTGTGGCGATTTATTATTGTTTACGTAGGTATTATCCAGTTCATTGTTTAAGACGCGGGCTTTCACATTGTCCCTTAGCTGAATATTCAGCATGTCGATCAGTTCGGTTTTTATCTTTTTGTTTATAATACGCACAGCCGCTTCGACGCGGTGATCAAGGTTTCTCGTCATCCAGTCAGCGGACGAAATATATACGGTTTCCTTTCCTGCGGCATAAAAATACATGACGCGTGCGTGTTCCAAATATTCATCAACAATGCTTATGGCCCTGATCGGCACTTTGAACTTCTTATGGTTGACGGCGCAGTAGATTCCGCGGACGATCATTTCGATCTTAACACCTGCTTCGGCCGCGTCGTAAAGCTTACGTATCAGGATTTTATCACTCAGCGAGTTTACCTTTATAATGACATGTGCCTTTCTCCCGCTGCGTGCCTCTACAATTTCTTTATCAAGATGTTCAAGAAGTGCCAAGCGCATATTGGTAGGGCATACCAACAAGCTTTTACACGGCTTCAGGCTTTCAAAGAGATCGAGTTTTGGCTTTTTTAATGCTGCAAAAATCTTGTTGATGTCTGCCATAACTGTCCGGTTGCTTGTCATTAGGCAGTAGTCGCCGTAGATTTTCGCGGTTTTCTCGTTGATATTTCCGGTGCTGACAAAGCCATATTGTACGGTCCGGTTATTAACCCTTTTTTTGATGATGCAGAGCTTGGCATGGACTTTTTTGTTGGGTAGGCCGATAAGGACTTTAACCCCCTCCATCTCAAATCGTTCCTTCCACTCGAGATTGTGTTCCTCGTCGAATCGTGCCCGCAGCTCCAGCATGACAACAACTTCTTTTCCGTTCCGGGCCGCATTGACGAGGGCGTTTGCTATTTTCGAGTTTACCGCCATCCGGTAGATTGTAATATGTATTGAGCGTACGTCAGGATCCATGGCCGATTCGCGAAGCAGATCAATCATGGGATGAAAATTGTGGTAAGGGAAGGACAGGAGTATATCTTTTTTTAGGAGGACATCGCTGATGCGCTGACGACCGGCAAATTCAGGGTGATCGAATGACGATCGCTCCTGCGGGCGGCTTTCCGACCGGAAAACCTTCGGAAAATCCATGAAATGTTTGAAATTGTGTATTTTCTGTCCGGGGATGATACTGTCCTTCTTGGTGAGATTCAGCTTTTTGATGAGGAATTCTACAAGAGAGGAGTCCATATCTTTGTCGAATACAAAACGCGTGGGCTTTCCCTTTCGCCTGTTTTTTATTCCTTTTTCGATTTTTTCGACGAGCGACGTGTTGATATCGTTGTCGAGATCGAACTCCGCGTCTTTTGTAATTTTAAATGCATGTGCCTTAAACGTGTCAAAGCCGAAATACGAAAATATGTAAGGCAGGTTGAACTTGATGACATCCTCTAACAGGATAACATGTTTCTCTCCCTTCGGTGAGGGCAGTAAGAGAAATCGGCCGTTCCGTCTCGTCGGGTTTTCGATTATCGCGAAGCGGGTCTCGTACTCCCAGTCTGTCTTTCGCATCGCTATACCGAGGTAAAGGCTTTTGTCCCGGAGATAAGGCATAGGACGGGCATCGTCCAACATTAAAGGAATCACATTTGATTCCACTTCTTCTTCGTAGTACTGTTTTACGAAGGCCTGCTGTTCTTTATTTAGTTCGGCATCTGTTTTAATATAAACTTTTTGCCGTGCCATTTCTTCCTGCACCTTTAGCCACGTATTGTCAAACTGCTTCTGCTGTTTGATAACCAGCTCATTCAGTTCGTCCAATATGGACTGCGGTTTCTCAAAAAAGATCTCTCTTGCCTCTTTTTCGTTGAATGCGAGCGCCCGCTTTAGTCCTGCGACCCGTACGCGGAAAAACTCATCCATATTATTGGAAAATATACCTAGGAATTTGATGCGCTCAGACAGCGGAACACTTTCATCAGCAGCTTCCTGCAATACACGTCCATTAAAGCTCAACCAGCTGATATCCCTAGGGATAAATTTTTTATTCATCTTTTTCTTTGCCACTTGCTTGTTCGTTTAAATATAGACCCAGTGTATGTCTTAAATATAAACAAAATATTAACATCGTATTAACTTAACAACGTGCGTTTCCGACAGCACGCTGTGTATTGGTATACGCAGCTAAAATGGAAAGACTCCCGTGGCCATGTGTGGGCCACGGGAAAGCGGACATTATTATTGGTTAACGTTGAGAAATGAAAGGATGGCGCGATTGAACGCCGGAAGGTCGTCAGGCGTACGGCTCGTGATAAGCTGGCCATCGAGAACGACCTCGCTGTCTTCCCATTGGGCGCCCGCATGGATGAGGTCGGTGCGGATGTTCTTTACGGACGTCATTCTTTTATCTTTTACATAACCGTTTTCAGTCAGGATGAGCGGTCCATGACATATTGCTGCTATTAGCTTCTGCTGATCAGCGAAAGCATTTAAAAAGGATATGCTTTCCTCGCTGATCCGCAACTTGTCGGGGTTGATGACCCCACCCGGTAAGATCACGGCTGCATACTGATTGGCGTCCGCTTCTGACACGTGTTTGTCTACATCAAATTCCGTCCCCCAATCGGTATGATTCCACGATTTTATCCGCCCGGCTTTATTTGGGGAGACGATATCGACTTCGAAGCCGTGTTCTTCCAATGCCTGTTTCGGCGACGTTAATTCAATTTCCTCGAATCCTTCTTCTGTCAAAATAGCTATTCGTTTTTCCATCTCTTTTACATTTTGGTGTATAAGACGAACGGCTATACGATGTATAAAGTTTTAACCGAAATCAATTCTAAAACGTACCTTTGCGTTATGTCAATGGAACTTACTTCGCAGGACACAATTGTGGCTCTGGCAACCTCTTCAGGGACGAATGGCGCTATTGCCGTGATCCGCTTATCGGGTCCGGACGCGCTGCGCATTACAAACGAAGTTTTCAAAGGAAAAGACCTTGCCGCCCAGGCGTCGCATACCATACATTTTGGTACAGTCCGCGATGGAGCGGAGATAATTGATGAGGTCTTGGTATCTTTATTTAAGGCGCCAAACTCGTATACGAAGGAAGATGTTGTAGAAATATCGACACATAATTCCAAATATATCATCGGGCGGCTGATTAACCTGCTGATAAAAAGAGGAGCGAGGGCAGCACGCGCCGGCGAGTTTACGCTGCGGGCTTTCCTGAATGGAGGTCTCGATCTATCCCAGGCTGAAGCTGTTGCTGACCTCATCGCCTCTAATTCGGCGGCCTCCCATCAGGTTGCTATGCAACAGATGCGTGGTGGATTTTCCAATCAGCTCAGGAAGCTTCGCGAGGATCTCGTGCACTTCGCTTCGTTGATTGAGCTGGAGCTCGACTTTGCCGAAGAGGACGTGGAATTCGCCAATCGGGAACAGCTGCGTAGCCTGGTGACGAACATACATCAGGTGATAAGCCGGTTGATAGACTCGTTTGAGCAGGGGAACGTTTTGAAAAATGGGGTTCCCGTCGTCATTGCCGGTAAGCCTAACGTTGGTAAATCCACACTGTTGAACGCACTCTTAAACGAAGAACGGGCCATTGTATCCGATATTGCGGGAACCACACGCGACACCATCGAAGATGAGATTAATATTCAAGGTATAACCTTCCGCTTTATTGATACTGCCGGCATTCGGGAGACCGCCGATGTGATTGAAGCTAAAGGGGTCGAGCGCACGCGCGAGAAAATGAAACAGGCCCGCCTGATCATCTACCTGCTAGATCCTACCCAAGATACCATCGAAGCTGTTGAACAGCAGCTGGCCGAGCTACGCGGACTTGGCATCCCGTTCGTTACGCTTGTTAACAAATCGGACCTGCTGACTGAGGCGGAACGCATGGGCTATGCGAATCTGCAGCCCGTTTTTATTTCGGCCAAAAGCCAGATCGGTATCGACGACCTGAAAGAGGAGCTGCTACGGCAGGTCAACCTTGCCAACGTTCATACCGACGACGTTATGGTAACCAACATCCGTCATGTGGAAGCACTTCAAAAGACGTTAGACGCTTTAGACCGTGTCCGCTATGGTATTGATAACCCCGTGACGTCCGACTTCCTAGCCATGGATATCCGTCAGGCATTGCATCATCTGGGCGAGATAACAGGAGCAGTGACGACAGACGACTTATTGGAAAATATTTTTTCGAAGTTCTGTATCGGGAAGTAATTCTTTTCTTCCTACTGTTGTTAGTTTATTGATCTTCATGTAGGGTGTGTTTCCGTGTTAAGATATAAGGTGTCTTACACTTTTCACAATTCGACCGACTTCTCATCAACATGTACAAAAGTCGGTTGTCATAATGAGCATGTATTTGTCTAATATGAAGGCCGATTAGTAGTCTAAGCATATTGGCCACCAACTCTATCCAAAGCCGTAGATCTGTTCAAAAAGCTGAGACTGTCTCCGAGGTACTTGTTACGGCAGCTGAACCTCAGGCAAATTACACGTCTCCTCATACGGAAGTCGAAGGAATATTTTTGGTGGTAACGGAACGACCGTATTAATTATATACCCTGTACACGAAATATTGGATTGTTTTCGTGTGAGACTAGAGTCTTGGGACCGTTCGAATAGAGTCAAATCCGGAAAGAAAAAACTGAGGCAGACGAGTGGTATCGGGAGCTGCCAAGCAAGTGAGATAGTCGTTCTCAAGGATGTTAAGGAGGGGAAATACGGCGCGGCGTACTAGCGAGATAGTCGTTTATGGGTATGCTTGACAATTGTGTCGAAAGTGTAAAACACTTAATTTAATACAAAAATGAAAGAGAATAAAATTTCATTTTTGAAGCATTTGTTCATCGGGTGGGCGAGCAACTACGACAGGACTGGCCCTTCACGGGCAAGGACGACGTGCTTATGCCGCTGTTGTTAAAGTGGAATTTAGAAGCTTTCCTGGAAGTGGATTAGACACCCTTTTAGAAGGACGTCGTCAGATGGAAAGCAACCGTCGGAACTGCGATACGCGCAAAAATTTCAAAAGCTCTTCGGGGCTTTTGAAATTTCCAGCGCGCGTGACCGCAATGCCGCTTTCGAGACACAGACTATTGCCAAGCGGCACAGTATCGTAAGCGAAAATGTTGATAAAAGATACTGGTGCTTTATGGTTTAGCTATGAGCCATGGCGATATTCAGGTGCGTTTAAAAGACCTTTACGGTGTAGAACTATCTGATGTTACATTGACAGCAATCACCGATCGTACTATTCCCAGATCAAAGGGTGGCATAACCGGTGGCCGAAAGAAGTGCTCGGCATTTACTTGACGAAACAGGACGATAGCACGGTTTGGCGAAAGATGTTGAAAATGTCGGTGATGTAGGCATCTGCATTGCCTGCATTGATAACCTTAACCCTTTAGTGGACGGCTTCAGGAAGGTTCATAAAGCCAATGACGCCGATTTTGTATTGAACTATCTTAACTCGGCCGAGGAAAAAGCGGTACGGATTCTGTGTTCTTAAAAGCTAGAGCACTAACTGGGCGCGATGTCAACATTTTTTCAGCATCGACCTGCTTTATGAAAGACTATTTATAACAGCAGTCCGATTGAAAACAATCATCGGATGGTTCGCAAAGTCACTAAGACAAAAGACGATTCGACTTTGAACACGCCATCCTTAAACAGATTTATCGGCCACGTTAAATTGCAATACCAAATTGGTAAGGGACAATGTTCAATTGGTGTGGGGTAAGAAACAATCTCGTTGCTTACTGTGGCGATTGACTATTACGACGTGTATGGCTAGGTACTATCTCGTCTTATCATCAAACGGGGATCCACTGTATCTTCCGCTCCTCCAGAAATACCAAA
This sequence comes from Sphingobacterium allocomposti, assembly GCF_008124885.1. Taxonomy (GTDB): domain Bacteria; phylum Bacteroidota; class Bacteroidia; order Sphingobacteriales; family Sphingobacteriaceae; genus Sphingobacterium; species Sphingobacterium allocomposti. Next base: position 157,296 of record NZ_VNHX01000005.1, on the reverse strand, counting down.
CCAGTACTACTTTTGGATACCGATTTCTCATCGTAAAAGATATTTACGGCAAAGAAAATAGAAAACCCGCTGTTCGTGCGAGATGCTTGTATTATTCTACTCGAAGGTGCCGCCGAAGCTATACAAAATCTTTAAAGGCGTCGCCGGTCGACATCTTAACATACTCAGACATATATTATTTTCTTTAATTTTTGTTTTAAAAAAAAAATATATATATGTTTGCTTAGTGCTAACATAGTGCGTTAACATATCTCTTTTTTATTGTGGACGCGCGAATATATATATAAACTATAATAATTGGAGTTTTAATAGATGCTTTGCATAGTGCGTATACCTATTTATATTATAAATCATTATGAATGAAAAATGTTTAACCAAAACGATACGTGGATCTCTTTTGCTTATATGCTGCCTTTCTGTTTTTACTGCAGCAGCGCAACTCCGTATCATTACAGGAAGGGTGTTGGACGCCAATATACGAACTCCTTTGCAGGGTGTAACCATTAAAGTTGCGGGCGGTGGCCAGGCAGCGAGTACGAATAATTTGGGAGAATATTCGATAGAAGCAAAGACGGGCGATTTGTTACGGTTTAATTTCTTGGGTTACGACCCTGTTGAAATTGTTGTTGGAAAAGAAAGTGCTTACGATGTAAAGTTAATTAGATCTACCGAGAGTCTGGATTCTGTAGTTGTTGTGGGCTATGGTACACAGCGAAAAAGAGACATAACAGGCTCGGTAACTAGTTTATCTCCACAAGACCTACAACCGGGACCTGCGGCTAGTTTCGATCAAATGATGCAGGGAAAAGTAGCCGGAGCGCAAATTACCCAGACGACAGGGGCTCCGGGAGGGAATGTAAATATCGTTATTCGGGGGATTAATTCGATTACGGGTGGTAACCAGCCTTTATATGTAATTGACGGTTATGCCATTGGTGCCGGTGGAAGTGGGTCGGATGTGTCTAGTTTTAATGGAAATTCCTATTCATCAGAAGGAATGGCCAATAACACCGCCTCTAAAATTAATCCGTTGAGTAGTATCAATCCTTCTGATATTGCGTCCATTGAAATTTTAAAGGATGCGTCTGCGACTGCTATTTACGGATCGAGAGGAGCCAACGGTGTGATTATCGTTACCACGAAAAAGGGAAAAAGAGGAAGCCCTACCGTTCATTTAGAAGCGGCGGGAGGTTTTCAAAACGTGGCCAATAAGTTGAAAATGATGAATGCGCAGGAGTTTGCAGAATTTCATGCGGAGGGACGAGACAACGCGTGGGTTTATGCGGGAGGGAATGCGTCAGATCCGAATGATGTAAGAACGGGGGGGACGCGGGTACGCCCGGAGTTTCGTAATCCCGAATCATTAACGACGAATATAGATTGGCAGGATCAGATTTTTAGAACGGCCCCACTGCAGAATTATCAACTTTCGACGACGGGCGGAGGTGAGTCGGTAGATTATATGGTTTCTTTAGGCTATTATAATCAACAAGGGATAATCAAAAAGTCCGATTTCAATAAATATAATATGCGTTCCAATATAGATATTAGGTTATCTAATCGGTTGTCTCTTGGTGTATCCTTGGCGGGTTCCTATACGCATGGGAATTTTGCACGTGCCGAAGGGCATTTGGGGACAAGAGGGTTAATTGCTGCTGCTCTGGCAAATTCGCCTGCGATGCCTATTTACCAAGCCGATGGTTCCTATAGTTCAGAATTATTGGATCCATTAGGTGTACTGGTCGAGAATCCCTATTTAATCCTTGATGAATTCAGTGATAAGCGGAATTCCGCGAATATTTTTACCAATAATTATCTTCAGTATAATCTTTTAGACGGATTGTCGATAAAAACGTCCATAGGGGTGAATTATGTGACTGGGTCGACCCGCCTCTGGAAATCATCGCAGATTGGTGAGTGGGGTGCTAAAACGAGCCCGGCAACTGCAGGTGCCCACAACAGTGCTTTATTAAATTGGTTAAATGAAAATACGGTGAACTATACGACGAACTTTGGAGAGGATCATAAAATAGATGCCGTTGTAGGGTTTACAGCGCAGAAAGAAAGCTTAAATATGCTGCAGGCTGGGGCGATGGATTTTCCGACGGATTTGATTCCTTATTTAGCGGGTGGAAATGTGAATGCTGGAACGAATTATATCACTGAATGGGCGATGTTGTCGTGGCTAGCCCGGGTTAACTACAGTTTTATGGGGAAATGGTTATTAACGGGTACTGTACGCCGGGATGGAAGTTCGAGATTCGGGATTAACAATCGTTGGGGTACCTTCCCTTCCGCGTCTTTAGGGTACAGGTTATCAGATGAAGAGTTTATGAAATCGTTGTCGTTTATAGATGATCTGAAGCTGCGGGCGAGTTACGGCGCGTCGGGTAATAATTTAATAGGAAATTATGCCCATATCGGGCTGTTAGGTATTGTTCCTTATGTCGGTAATGGGCAACCATTGCTTGGTGTGACACCGCAAACCCTCGCCAATGAAAACCTAACGTGGGAGCGATCTTTACAGACCAACTTTGGGCTCGACCTGGCGCTATTTAATCATCGTATAGTCTTAACAGTGGATGCGTACCGCAATATGAAAAAGGATTTGTTGTTAAATACGTTACTGCCCGCAGCTACTGGGTTTGGTTCCGTGACGCAAAATATCGGTGAGCTTGAAAATAAAGGTTTGGAGATTGCATTAAATACACGGAACATAGCGAGCGGATCTTTTCAGTGGAATACCGATTTTAATGTAAGTTTCAATAGAAATAAGGTTCTGGCCTTAAATACTTCATCTGCTAGGATATTAAGTTCGGCCTACCAAGCTACACAGGTAGGTCAGCCCATTTCAAGTTTCTTTTTGTTGGAAGCGACAGGCGTATTCAAAAACTGGGATGAAGTGCATGCTAGCCCTTTGCAGCATCCGAACACGCAACCGGGCGATCTTAAATTTAATGATGCTAACGGTGATGGACGGATTACAGACGATGATAAAACCTTCGTTGGCACGCCGTGGCCAAAATATACTTTTGGATTCAATAATCAGTTTACCTATAAAAGCCTTTCTTTGGGTGTGAGCTTAACGGGATCGTATGGTCAGAAAATGTATTTTCAAGGCGCAGAGATTATTATGAATTCAGCAGGTGTTCAAAATCAACTGGCGTTGGTCAATGATCGCTGGAGGTCGGAAGAAAATCCTGGTAATGGATTTGTGCCGAGAGCGATACGGAATGATTATGCTAGAGGGATTGGTATTAATTCCAGATATCTGTTCGAAGCCTCATTTGTCCGTATCCGGAATGTCAATTTAGCATATAAGTTGCCGTCCAATATATTCCGTTCCAAATTGCCCGCGATCGATATGTTTGCTGATGTCTCAAATGTGTATACATTTACGGATTACCCCGGTTATGATCCTGAAGGTAGTTCGACGGGAGATAATATTGCTGCGAGTGGTATAGATTATTTTTCATATCCATTACCTCGAACCTTTACATTAGGCATTAGAATGAATATCCGTTAACCCAATAATCTTACTGAAATGAAAAAATATATTGTTTGTGTTGCATTGTCTCTGCTTTTTTTGAGCTCCTGCAACAATTTTCTAGCGCTTTCACCCGAACATCAAATCAATGAAAATAATTTCTATAAAACGGAAGCTGATTTCGAAAATGCGCTGGTCGGCGTATATGCATCTTTTAGGGAGATATATACGCATGAGATTTTCTATCTTGCCGAATTGACTTCGGATAATGCTGAGGTATCTATATCTTCCTCTTCCGTTGCCGAAATGGAGTTTGACGAGATGAATATAACACCGTCCAATACGATTGTTCAAGGGTTTTGGACAAAGGTTTTATTTACGATCGCGCGAGCAAACATCCTACTTGTACGGCTAGAGCAGTCTGACTTAAGTATGGAAAGCAAAGCAAGAATTGCGAGCGAAACAAAATTTATCCGTGCATACAGCTATTTTTTGATGGTTCAAATTTTTGGACGATCTCCTATCACACACGGAGAATTTCGGAGTCCAGAAGATATAGCCAATGCCGACTTGTCCTTGAAGTCTCTGGAAGAAGTATATACTGAGATCATCAAAGATTTGAAAGAGGCCGAAGAATTAGCAGTTGATGATTCCCAAGAAGATAAAGGAAGGGTTTCTTTGGGCGCCATACAAGGATTGTTAGGCAAAGTCTATTTAACACGTCACCAGTATACGGAGGCAATACATACGTTGGGGAGTTTAATTGAAAGAAACGTATATAGTTTAGAACCGGATTACAAAACTCTTTTTAGTCCTGGAAATGGTAATACCAAGGAGTCCCTCTTCGAATTAAAATTTATCTCTGGTTTTAACCAAGGGAACGAGTACTCGGTATTATTCACCCCAGCTTCAACGGGACTATTGGCGAATAATCAGCAAGGTTCTGGACGAATTACACCGTCGCTTGATCTGATGGACGCTTACGAGGAAGGCGATGCTAGGAAAAAAGCTTCCGTAGGCGATACGATTAGACCCAATGGGGTGAAAGAGTACAGCCGACACGGGTTGAAGTTTGTGGATCTAAATGCAGAAAACCCGAGAGATGGTTCCGTTAATTTTACCGTTTTACGCTATGCCGATGTCCTCCTCATGTATGCTGAAGCATTGAATGAAGATGATGATGTAAATGGAGCACAGGCTTATCTCAATATGGTCCGTTCCCGCGCAGATCTGGAAGGGGTGGAAATCAGTAATAAAGAGGATATGCGTGAATCCATAGCGAAAGAAAGAAGACTGGAACTGGCGTATGAGGGGCATCGTTGGTTCGATTTGTTGCGGACAGGAAAAACCCAGGAAACCATGAATGCATTTTTTGTGGGCAAGGGCTTAAATTTTACCGTGCAAAACCATGAATTGATATTTCCTATTCCACGTAGAGAGATTGATATCAATCCAGAATTAGGACAAAATGAAGGCTACTAACTTGTATAAGACATTAACCTATGAGATTATAAATAGATTTATTACACCAAATATAGCTAAATGATGAAGAAAATAATATCATTAATAAGTTGCAAACTGATGCTTTGTGGTCTGTTGTGCAACAGTTTGGCGTATGCCCAGCAAACGTCAGGTTCAATTCCGATTTCCGGAAAAGTCGTCAATCAACAAAATGAAGTATTGGCAGGAGTAAGTGTTTCTGTGAAAGATCAGACTACCGCTACGAAAACTGATGCAGCAGGCTTATTTTCCCTGTCCGTAGATAGCGAGGAGGCTGTTTTAGTATTTTCTTCATTGGGGTATGATAGACTCGAAATAAAGATAGGGAAGCAACGTTTTTTTAATATTATCCTAGCGACCAAATCTACCGCACTGGATGATGTGGTGGTCATCGGTTACGGAGAAACGACCCGACGAGATGTGACGGGATCAGTCGGCTCTGTTAATATGAAAGACCTCGCTCAGGCACCTGTTAAATCCTTTGATGAAGCCTTGGCCGGTCGGGTGGCAGGTGTAACCGTAACGGCTAGTGACGGACAACCTGGATCAAATACCAACATCGTCATACGTGGCTCAGGTTCTATCACGCAAAACACCGCACCGCTTTACGTGGTTGATGGATTCCCTTTAGAAGATGCCAATAGTAACAGTATCAACCCAGGAGATATTGAATCTATTGAAATACTCAAAGATGCGTCAGCAACCGCAATATATGGAGCGCGAGGTGCAAACGGTGTGATTATGATCACGACGAAAAAAGGGGTAGCTGGAAAACCGGTGGTAAATTATAATGCATACGGTGGTTTCGCCGAAAACCCGAAACCTCTTAAATTGATGGGGGCTTATGAATTCGTAAAGTATCAGTATGAACTCGAGCCTCAGTTTACGACTGATTATTATTTGGCAGGGCGTACATTGGAAAGTTATCGGGACGAACCTAGTATAGATTTGCAGGATCAGATCTATAAACAAGCATTTGTGCACAACCATGAATTGTCTGTGCGGGGCGGTAGTGGAGGTACGACCTATTCACTTTCGGGAAATTTGTTAAAAAACAATGGATTGGTCACCAATTCGGGATTTGATAGAAAACAGCTTCGATTTCAGTTTGACCAACAATTGGGTAAAAAACTTAAGATCGGAACGATCGCAAATTATAGCGCAAATAAAACGTACGGTATCATCGTCGGAGAACCTTCGATGCGCATTACATATAGTGGTTTAAGCTTGCTTGCTTCGGTGTGGGGATTTCGGCCGGTAAAAGGTCTGAATGAATCGCTTCTGGAAGATCTGTTTGATCCGACGGCTCCCGAAAATGACTTCCGTGTAAACCCCATCTTGTCTACTCAAAATGAACTTCGGGAAACTTTTGTGAACACCTTGACTTTAAATGGATACGGTGAATATTCGTTTCATCCAAATCTCGTTTTCAGATCTTCGGCTGCTTACACCAATGTGATGGTTCGGCAAGATATGTTTTTCAATTCCCTAACGGCAAACGGAAACATAAGACGTAACGAAGGCGTAAACGGCTCGATTGCGTTTCGCCCGAGAACGACTTGGGTGAATGAAAATATTCTTACCTACAAAAAGTCCTTCAAACAAGGACATACGCTCAATGTTGTCGGTGGTTTTTCTTTGCAGCAATACGATAGTGGAGATTACGGTTTCCAGGGTTTGAACGTGTTAAATGAATCACTCGGGATAGACGGTTTGGATGAAGCGGGAACGAATGTTGGATTTTCATCATCTTCCAGATGGGCTTTGATGTCGTTTTTAGGAAGATTCAACTATGGATATAAAAATAAATATAGATTAACCTCTTCCTTTAGGTACGACGGCTCCTCGAAATTTGCGCCGGGTAAGCGTTGGGCCTTTTTCCCGTCAGCAGCATTTGCCTGGACCGTGTCAGAAGAAGATTTTTTAAAAGACGTTTCTTTCTTGCATAATGCCAAAATAAGAACGAGTTATGGAGCTACTGGGAATAACCGGGTATCAGATTTTCCGTATATTACCCAGTTGAGTGTTCCGAGATTTGGAGGGTATTCCTTTAATAACGCCGCTCCTACACGTGGAGCATTGCTTTTGCAATATGGTAATCCCGATTTAACATGGGAAACTACCGTCCAAAGCAATATCGGTTTAGATCTCTCCTTTTGGGAAGGAAGGATTGAATTTGTAGCAGATGTCTATAGAAGAAATACAAAAGATTTATTGTTAGACGCGACACTTCCATACGCTACCGGGTTGACGAGTAGCGCCACCAACTTGGCTACTGCATACAAAAACATTGGAGAGCTGCGCAATCAAGGTTTGGAACTGACGTTAAATACAACCAATATCGATAATGGCAGATTTAAATGGAGTACAAATTTCAATATCAGTTTTAACCAAAATAAAATTATCGCTCTCAACGAAAACCAAACAGCGTTACTGAGCCCGGTAGCATTTGATACCGATTTTAGAAATGTGTTCCCTTACATTTCCGTCGTAGGAGGCCCTTTAGCGCAGATGTACGGATTGGTATGGGATGGCGTCTACCAATATAATGACTTTGATCAAGTGCTGGGAAACTATGTATTAAAGGATCATATTACTACAAATGGTCAACCACGGGAGAATATTCAACCGGGCGATATCAAATATAAAGATATAAATGGTGATTTGGCCGTCAACGAGATGGATTTTACGGTAATCGGAAGAGGATTGCCTATTCATGTGGGTGGTTTTACGAATCGTTTTGATTACAAAGGCTTTGACTTGAATATATTCTTTCAATGGTCTTACGGAAATGATATTCTGAATGCAAATAGATTGATTTTCGAGGGAAATGCAAAACGTCACCGTTCCTTAAATCAATATGCGAGTTACGAAAATCGCTGGACGCCTGAGAACCCTAGTAACGAACTTTTTAGAACGGGTGGACAACGGGATACCTACTACTCAAGCCGGACGGTAGAGGATGGTTCATTCTTGCGTCTCAAAACGGTCTCCTTGGGATACACTTTCCAAGATCATGTGTTAAGCCGTTTGAAGGTAAACTCGCTTAGATTATATGCTTCGACACAAAATCTGCATACTTGGACAACCTATTCAGGTTCAAATCCAGAGGTATCTGTACGGCATTCTGCGTTGACACCCGGATTTGATTTTTCCGCATATCCTTTGGCCCGGACAATAACTTTTGGTTTGACCACAACTTTTTAACGTAAATGATGATGAGATTCACTTATATTTTAATTGCACTGTTGATAGGAACATCTTCGTGCAAAGATTTTCTCGACACAAAACCTACTGACTTTGTAACACCCTCCTATGAGACGGTCAACGATTTTGAACTGGCACTTGCCGGAGTGTACGACATCCTTGGAAATCGGACATTTTACGGCGATGTGTGGCCATATTGGCTCAATGTAAGTACGGATATCGAATACACCAATACCGGGTCTGCCAATGCTACTGTATATATATACGGCCCGGCGGAAGCAAACGTAACTGATTTTTGGAAAGCCTTGTATACAGGTGTATATCGCGCCAATCTTATCTTGGATGTGGTAGACGGTACGGATTTGGACGATGGCTCTAAAAACAGGATAAAGGGGCAGGCCTTGTTTCTACGGGCATATTACTATTTCATGTTAGTAAGCAATTACGGTGATATTCCTTTGTATCTAAGCGCCAAACCCTCCATCAATGAAATGGATGTGCCGAGAACGCCTATGAAAGAAGTTTACGATTTGGTTGTGGCGGATATGCTGGAGGCCGAGCAATTGGTAGACGAAGTGGAAGGGGGTAATACCGAGAAGACCGTGAATTTTGGAGGAAGGGTCTCGCGGTCTGCTGTACAAGGCGTGTTGGCGAGGGTCTATCTCAAGATGGCGGGGTATCCTTTGATGGACCAGTCCAAGTATGCTGATGCTCTAAAATGGGCGCTAGCTGTAAAAAATTCAGGATTACATAGCCTGAATCCCGATTATACTGATGTATTTATTAAATATGCAAAGGATGAATACGATATCCGGGAGAGTATTTGGGAAGTCGAATTTTATGGAAATACGCAGGGTGCTATGCAAGAGTATACTTACTATATAGGGGCGAGAGGGGGAATACGGACGCAGGATGCTGAACTTGGACGTAGCGGAGGGTTAATCAACGGTAGCGGTAAATTGTTCGATCTTTATGAACTTGATCCTAATAGCACAACCGTACCGCTGAAAGATTCATATGATTTAAGACGTGACTGGAACTTGGCTCCTTACACCTATGTGGGTACGCCGGGCGTAAAAACACCCAATAATGATCGATGGAGAAGGAACATGGGCAAATGGCGACGTGAATACGAGGTCGTGTCACCTAAAGATATTTCTACCTCACCTCAGAATTTTCCGATTTTACGTTACGCAGACATCTTGCTCATGGCTGCTGAAGCAGAAAATGAATTGAACGGACCGGTTAATGCGTATCCCTATATCAACGAGGTGAGAAGACGCGCATACGGGCTTCTACTGCCTCAGCCGCCTAACCCAAATGTAAATGCCGACTTATCTGGGCTATCAAAAGATGAGTTTAGACAGGCTATAAGAGATGAGCGAGCCAGGGAGTTTTGTTTCGAGGCATCGCGCCGCGCAGATTTGATCAGGTGGGGAAATTTTGTAGGAGATATGAAAGCATACATCACATGGGCATTGGCCAATGGGGGGGTAGAGGGACATGTGCTCGGTTCGCGAAATGTCTCCGACAGAAACGTGTTGCTGCCTATTCCTACGTATGATATGTCTTTGAATAAAGCGTTGACACAAAACCCAGGGTATTAATTTTTTAAGACTTAATTATGAAGTATATACATCACATCCTGTCCATGGTTCTTTTTATTGGCTTGGTATCCTGTGAAAAGAATCTGCAAGTAGACCAGCCCGATTTTGAGGTGAGGTTGAGCAAGACCACCTATAAGGTAGGAGACACTATTCGGTTTGAATTTTTCGGAGCTCCCGATAACATCACTTTCTATTCCGGCTTGCCCGGTGCCGACTATAGGTTCAGAGAACGTACGCAGGTGGAAGGCGGCATTCCTAAAGCCAAGGTCATCACGCAGTATGGAGGGGGAGGGAATCAATTAGAATCGCTTCGATTAATGGTGAGTAATGATTTGGAAGAACTTACGGCGGAAGGAATTGCGCAGGCAACCTGGACAGACGTCACTTCGCAGGTTGATATCGCAACAAATCCGACAATTGTCGAATCAGATTACTTGGATTTGTCGCCATGGGTCGATACCGAAAAGCCTTTTTTTATAGCGTTCAAATTTGTAGGCGAAAAAGATCCCATTACCGTACCTGGAAATTGGATTGTCCGCGAATTGCAGGCTGTTACGGAGCTTCCTGATGGTTCAGAAATTCCAGTGGCCGACCGCGTAAATGCCGGTTGGAGCATCATTGATGTGCTGAACCCTGCTTCTGTATGGACCATCCGGGCAACCGATGTGGTGATTATCGGTGGTGGTCGTAATGCGGATCCCAGTGAAGATTGGCTGATTACAAAGCCGCTCTATTTTACAAAGGTGCCGCCGGATACAGGGACTCCAATTCAAAATATAGGTTCCAATCTTCTTTCGGATTATTCCTATACATATACGACTCCGGGAACCTATCACGTTGCTTTTTTGGCTTCGAATGCGAGTGCCGACGATTACAAATCCGTGGTGCGGGAATTTGAAATTACGATAGTACCTGAATGATGAAGCATGTGTATGTAAAATACGGTTTTAAGATGATGTTCTTATGGGTGTTGATAACCCTTATCGGCAGTGTCTATGCACAAAAGAAAGAGGACAGTCTATTCAAATCGGGAGATAAGATTGCGTTTATCGGAAACAGCATTACCCACAATGGCGATTTTCATCATTATATTCTGCTGTATTATGCAACCCGTTTTCCAGACAAGAAAGTCACTTTTTACAATCTGGGGATTAAAGGTGACAACGCCAATAGTTTCCTGCGTAGGATGGATGCCGATATCGTGCCACATAAAGCAGACTGGTCTATCGTCATGGCGGGGATGAACGATGTCAATCGGGGTTTGTACGCGCCGGAAAAACAAAATGAGCCGGATATTCAGCAACGGAAGGAGAGAGCGTTGAAAGATTTTGAATCGTATTACGATTCGTTTTTGACGCGTTTAAAACGGACAAAAACGAATATAATCTTACAGAAACCGAGCATCTATGATCAAACCGGAGATTTGACTGCTGTCAACTTGGTGGGCGTAAATGATGCATTGGAAAGATGCGGTAAAATCATCGATAAGTTGGCAAAGAAACACAAGGTCATGGTAATTGATTACTGGACGATGATGAATGCAATCAACGCCAAGCTACAGCAAGAAGATATTAAATCTACCCTTGTCGGCCAAGATAGGGTCCATCCAGGATCCGTAGGGCATTTTGTGATGGCCTACACCTTTCTTAAGACTATAAATGCATCTAGTTACGTGTCATCACTTACGATTGATGAGGACGGTGTAGTTGATGTTAAATATGGTTCGGTCAGTAATTTAAACTGGCAGGGAGAAGAGCTGACATTTGATTATCTGGAAGAAAGGCTGCCTTTTCCCGTACCTCCCGAAGTAGAAAATGCATTGACCCTGGTCCCTTTTACAGGCGATTTTAATACACAATTACTACAGGTAAAAGATTTAAAGGAGGGTGTGTATGCGCTTACGATCGATGATATCCTTATCGGCAATTTTACACAGGAGGAATTGGTGAAAGGTATAAATTTGGCAGAGAGAAAAAATACACCTCCGTATCAACAAGCATTAAAAGTCTTTAAGGAAGCGGTAGCTTATCGTAATGTACAGCGGCAGTTGAGAGAAATTAAATTTGTAGAATTTAGTTATCTTCCCAAAGAGCTATGGGGTGGAGATCTTGAGCCGATTAAAACATTTATTTCGGAATACCTTTCTTTTTTACAGGTGTCAAAAGATGCCCGCTACGAAACATTCCATAGCCTGTTTGAGACATATTTGAGAAACAAACCCCACCAGACGGATTTGGAAAAGCAGGCGAAAGCATTACCGGAGACAATATATCAGTTTAATCAGCCGCAATCGCACCGCTTTCGGTTGGTAAAGGCTGACTTAAATATGCCGGATCGTAATGAAGCTCCTTTTGGGGTAAACTTAGCGGGAGCTGAATTTGCGCACCAGAAAACACCGGGCGTTTACAATCGTGATTATACCTATCCCACCATTGCCGAACTGGATTACTTCAAATCAAAAGGATTAACCCTTTTCCGCCTGCCATTTTTATGGGAGCGGCTACAGCATGAGTTGGACGGCCCTTTGGATGAAGCGGAACTAGCCAGAATGACTGCTTTTGTCGATGCCGCGCGGGAAAGAAACCTCTGGGTTATCTTGGATATGCATAATTATGGACGTCGATTTGTAAATGGTACTCGGGAAATTATCGGTTCAGCCAATCTGCCCATCAAACACTTCGCAGATGTCTGGGGAAAACTTGCCGAACAATTTCGCACGAAAGAAAATATCTGGGCATACGGATTGATGAACGAACCCCATGGCATGTTAGATTCGGTACCTTGGTTTAATATAGCGCAACAGGCTATTTTTAAGATCCGGGAAATGGATACGAATACGCCGATTATGGTAGGAGGCGATAGTTGGAGTTCGACATACCGTTGGCAACAAGCCAGTGGCAAACTGAAAGATTTGGTAGATCCATCCACTAACCTGATTTTTGAAGGGCATCTCTATTTTGATAAAGACGCTTCCGGAACATATAAAGGCACCTATGACGAGGAAGGAACAACGCCAGAAACAGGTATTGTTCGGGCACGCCCGTTTGTAGAATGGTTAAAAGAAAATAATTTAAAAGGTTTTGTCGGGGAATACGGGGTTCCCGATGATGATCCTCGTTGGTTGGTGACGCTTGATAATATGCTGAACTACCTCAAAGATAATGGCGTGAATGGAACATACTGGGCTGCGGGACCTTGGTGGAACACGTACAAATTAGCGATAGAGCCAAGAGATGGGATAGATCGTCCGCAGCTAAAAGTACTCTTAAAATACTTGAAAGTCAATGAGAAGTGATTTAGTAATTAGGGTGCGCGATAACGCCAAACTGGTATTTATCTCCGCTATAAAAAGAATGTTCTATTTCAATGATGTTTCCGTCCTCTGCTATGACAGCTCCATCCAGGATAAAAATAGGGAGAGGTTTGTCGTTCTCAAAGTAATTATCCGGCGTGTTGGTGTCAAATATCGTTGTCTTAAGCGTTTGCTCTATCGTTTTTATTTTGATATGATAGGTTTGCTCGTATGTTTTGAAAAAAGAAATTTCGGGCGAGACACGCTCGATTTTGGGACATTGTTTAAGGGATATATAGCGTGTTTCGTCTTTCAGGATATCGTCATCAGCATAACGAAGAATGCGGATCTTCAAAACCGGACCTTCGAGCGTCAGTTGTTTATGTTGAATCATGGTAGAAATACCCTCTTGTAATATCGTTTTTTCAATGACAATATTTTTAGGCGCGAACCCTTCTTGTGATAAACTTTCATTGAACCCCCTCCGCGTTGATTCGACCGAACCCAATGTGCGAACAATTTTGTGGTCACCGGTGCGATTAAGTACAAATGTGCCTTTGCCTTTAATTCGGCGTACCCAACCAAGTGTCTCTAAGTTTAGGAGGCTCTTCCGTGCCGTTGTGTTGCTGACTTTGAAGGTTTTGATTAGCTCATTTTCCGAAGGAACCTTATCGCCGGGCGCTAAATCGCCTTCTTTGATGCGTTTGATGATTTCTTCGCTGATGAGAATAAATTTGGGATCCATATATAATATAAAACGATTCTGCTACAAATATAAAATAATTAGTTTGTGTAACAAATGTGTTCACTATGTTTGATGATCTGCAACTTAATGCGTTAACAAGATGAAGAATAAAATAGCATGGTTAGTGTTGGTCCTGGTCTTTATTGCGACAGGATTAAATTTTTTGGATAGGCAAGTCTTGTCCATGACAATAATTAAAATCCAGGAGGAATTCCACATTACAGATGTACAATATGGTTGGATAAATACGAGTTTTCTGGTCAGTTATGCGTTAATGTTTACCATAGGGGGACGTATTATCGATACTGTCGGTGGAAAAATTGGTCTGGGACTGGCGGTATTGATCTGGTCTATCGCTTGTTTTCTGCACGGAGTTATGCAGAACTTCTACCAGTTAATTGCTTTCCGGTTTCTCTTAGGCTTCGGAGAAGGTGGGTGTTTCCCCGGAGCGGCGAAGGTCGTTTATGAATGGTTCGACGAAAAGAAAAGAGGAATGGCCAACGGTATTGCCATTGGTGGGTCAGCAATCGGTGCCGTTTTGGCGCCACCTTTAACCATCTATGTAGCCTCTAGCTTTGGTTGGAGAGCAAGCTTTATTATTCCGGCTATCGTTGGGATGATTTGGGTGGTTGGCTGGTTTCTGATTCCCTGGAAAAGATATATCGGTACGCAAAGAGAAAAGATCGTATCTCCAAGTGTTTCTTTTGCAAGCATTTTGAAAAACAAATATTTATGGGTTTTTGTCAGTATACGATTCTTGCTTGATCCGGTTTTGTATTTCTTAATGTTTTGGGTGCCTAAGTACCTAAGCGAATATCGAGGGATGTCGTTTGAACGTATCGGCGATTTGTTCTGGATTCCCTTTTTGGCACTCGGAATTTCGAACATCTTTGGCGGTTGGATATCTGACAAATTAATACAGCGAGGTGTTTCCATCAATAAAGCAAGGAAATGGGTTATGGGAATAGCGGCGGGATTGACACTCTGTGCACCTTTTATCGCGTTCGTCGGGTCTTATCAGTTTGCCATAGCCTTACTAACGTTGTTGCTATTTGCACATGGATTTTGGATTACGAACTATATTACCGCTATTTCCGATATTTTCGGAAGTAAAGCGACATCGACCGTCGTAGGGCTGTCCGGCACTGCGGGTGCGTTGTCTAGTTTGTTGATAAACCCGTTTATCGGAGAAATCGTGACACGCTATTCGTATACACCGTTATGGGTCACGGCAGGGTTAATGTATCCCCTAGGTTTTCTCCTTTTTTTGGTGTTTCTCCCCCGGATTAAAGCATTGTTTTAAAGACGAAATAAAATAGTTGGATTTTTTTTGTGAAATAATCATTTAATGATTATGTTTGAAGTGAAATAACTTAGTGCGTTAAGTGTAAACTATAATTATGGAAATAAAATTGGATTCAAATACGGCCTTCTATAAACCACTATCAAAGAAAGTAGGCAAGGCGCGTATCGGAGTTTTTGGTGTAGGATATGTTAAATATTGGGCACAATTTGATGGACTGCTTGCTGATATGCAGGAGAAACAAGCCGTGTTTATGAGCATGGTGGAGCAATTTGATGTCGAAGTCGTCGACTTCGGTATGGTAGATGATGCGCAATCGGCGTATGATCTTGTCCCCAGGCTCTTGGGTGCCGATCTGGATCTTATTTTTTGCGATATGCTTACTTATGCTACTTCGAGTACCTTCGGAGCAATAGTAAAGAACATCCAAGTACCATTAATCTTGGTAGCACTACAACCTGATAAGGCACTTAATTACGAACAGGCGTCTACCTATAAGCAGCTTTTTAACGATGATATTTGTTCCTTGCCTGAATTTACGGGAGTTGCCGTGCGGTTGGGGCGTCCGGTACCCGATGTTATTATCGGGACGTTATATGATGATGCAGAAGCCGTGGATGAGATTGGTAAATACTGTCGCATTGCTAATGTATTGCACAGCTTGAAGAATGCCAGGATCGGACATATTGGACACCCCATAGAAGCGATGTTGGACATGCACACCGACTCTACTATGCTGACCGCCCATTTCGGCTTGCACGTGGTGCAATGTGAATCGCATGAGATTATTCAGCAATATCAGGAGGTCGATGTGATCGATCTGGAAAGAGAAAAGGAATTTATACTGGATTTCTTTGATACCCCCGATCCGGTTTCCGACCCGATATCGGATAAGCTTAAACCTGCCGATCTGGAAGTAGCAGCAAGAGTGTCGTTAGCGTTGAAAGCTTTTGTAGCGAGGAAGAAACTAGATGGCCTGGCTTATTATTATGAAGGTGCTGCACAAAGTATGGAGCAACTCGTCATGTCAAACTTGATTGTTGGAAATTCTCTTCTTACTGCGGCGGGGTTTCCAATGTGTGGAGAATCTGATCTTAAAACCTGCGTAGCGATGATGGTAATGGATCGACTGGGTATCGGCGGTAGTTTTGCAGAATTTCATCCAGTAGATTTCAACGAAAATTTTGTGTTGGTTGGTCATGATGGACCACACAATGTTACTATTGCAGAGGGTAAGCCGATATTAAGAAGCCTAAAAAAATATCATGGTAAACCGGGGTTTGGGGCAGGCGTAGAATTTAAAATTAAAGAAGGGCCGATCACCATGTTAAGCATCAGCTCTACATTTGATGGGCGGTTCAAATTCATCGTAGCGGAAGGTGAATCTGTTGCAGGACCTATACCGCCGACCGGCAATACCAATACACGTGGATTCTTTGGAGAAGATATACGTCAATTTTTGAAAAATTGGGTTGCTGAAGGGCCTACACATCATTTTGCATTGGGTATAGGGCATCATGCAGAAACCATCCTAAAGATCGGAAGATACCTTAATATAGAAACTGTTTTTGTAAAATAAGATAATATGAAGGGCTCAAAAATTTATCTGGCATTTATACTATTTCCGCTCTACATGCTATTTGTTTCCTGGCTGGAGAAGTATCCCAAAAAGCCTGTAAAGTTTCAAAATATCACGTTGGAGACATCGTTGAAACCATTTAAGCAGAAAGGTCGAGCATATATCGAGCAGGTAGCAGAACACATGTTTAGGCAATGGGCGAACTTATTGGTTCATACAGATACCGTTTCTGTTATGCTGTGGATATCCGATGGCTCAGAAATATTGGAATATACCGGAAAACTCGATCAATCGCTAGAGTGGGCGAAGTACATCGGAAATCCCAACACGAATCATGAAATAGGCGCTGGCCCGAAAGAACTTTCCCTACACGAGCGGGCGTATCTTTATATGGACAACCCGCCCGATTTTTCCTATGCAGATCTGAAGTTGATTATCGAAATCTTGCGCGAAAAGGGCAGAAAATTAACGGGCAAGGAGATAAAAATAGGTGCGACCTTTGATCCGGGACCTGAATTTGCTAAATCTGAATTTAAATATGTACGGCATCCTGAAATATTGGAAGGCAACGCCATGGGGCACAAATCATTTGTCAGTTGTTATGCGGTATTACGTGCGGATGACGTCTCGTACGCGGCGTATCCCAACGGAATACCAGATCAAACACCATTTGGAACCTTTTTTGGTAAACAAAGCCAGCATTTCCTACAAGATTTGAACTTTGATTTTCTTTGGTTAAGCAATGGGTTCGGATTTGGTGTAGAGCCTTGGTCTTCTACCGGAGCGGTTTTTACAGGAGAAGGCTTTTTAAAAGAAAAATTGGAAGATACGCGCCAAAAGATTATTAATTTTTGGACGCTATTCAGAAAGGAGTGCCCTGATTTCGAAATCCAGACCAGAGGCTCCAATCTTTCTACTGGCATCGATCTGGCACGGGATGGGGTGGATTTGAGGGCCATATACAAGTCGGGATTCGATATCCTGCCGCCGCCAAATTCTCCTTGGGCAGCCATTGATGGTGATTTTGGACTGGAGATGGTGGGGTATATGTCCCATATTGCCGATTTGCCGGACGATCGTTATGTCTATCGGTTTTATACCCACGATCCGTGGTGGCTGAATAGCCCTTGGTTGGATAGGTATGGGCGTTTTCCGCACGATATCTACATGCCGATGTCCGTAGCTCGGATTGACGAAAAAGGCCAAGTTGGCCTTCCTACTACCTTGAACTTTTTGACGATCGATGATTCGTTCGGAAATATTCCGGATGTCGTTCCAAATGAAGTAATTCCCCATATTTTAAGAGGTCGGGAAGACTCACCCACCGCTGCCGGACCCTTGGTCTGGGTATATCCGTTTGACGAATATCACGATTGGGCAAAAAAGCAGCAGGAGCTGTTACCGGAAATATACTATGGCGATTGGTTTATCAGGCAAGCGATCAACCACGGATTGCCTTTAAACACGATCACATCGACGACCAATTTTGCGAAGTTGTTGAAATCGGATCCTGACTATTACCGAGAATCCATTATACTGACCATCGTTCCTGATGCAGGTTCCGAGCAGGAGCATGTGTTGACAACGTTTATTAAAAACGGCGGACAAGTTATGGTATATGGACCTGCGGATCGAGCCAGCGACGCTTTTAAAGACCTGTTGAACCTTAAAAATATGAGCGGATTAGAAGGCAATTTTCGCTTAACCAGCCATATCGAACTCGATAAGGTGCAGGGCGATACCCCTACGAATATTAAACACAATCCGCTATTCTCAGGCGGTAGTATGCGCACCGCTATTGCCAATACGAAAGATCTCTATACGAAGCGTTTGGTACATGTTACGCAAGGAAATGAGACGCGAGATCAAGTATGGTCGAGATCACTACCGGATTGGAAAGGCGGTAAAGTGGTGTATATCCGAGGAACAAATTCGAGTAGTTTCCAAGGAGGGATGCTTTTGCGGCCGGACAATCCAGAAGAATGGGCGATTAGTCCAAAACTGGCACGCCACGCCTTGAAAGAGTTTGATTATTTGTTTTCCTTTGAAAAAGATGATATTTCCATTAAGAGCCCCATGCTCAGTATTGCGCGCAGTCACAATGGCTTTTTCTTTTCGGGTTATGCTCCAAATACAACGGTAGTGCAAAAATTTAAATTTCCACAAGGAGCTCCCCTATTACATGGATATGATAGCAAAATAGAAAATGGTATGACCACATATCAACTCCCGACCGCTTGGCACAATGAGGTTCGTGTTTTTGTAGAGCAAGAAGGCGGAATCGTATCATCCAAAGAGATGCATTCGGGCGAATTGGGAATCAGCAGGAGAATTCGGATAGCTGGATTGAAGAACGCGACACTTCGAATCTATCCGGAAGAGAATATCACTGCCGAAAATTTTAGAGCGTACCTCAACGCAGGCTATCCGTGGAAGAGGGGACAGCAAACGTTTGAATTGGGGGACCCGAAATACGGGCACCATTTTGTAATCAAAGATGTGACGGGGCATGTCACCGTCGCGTGGTGATTAAATGAATACACAATGTTGAAGAAAGTATTTTTTTATACATTTTGTTTCTTTATGTGCTTGGCTATCAATGCCAATGCACAAAAAGGCGCTATAGATAATCTCGCAGCACTGAAACAGGAGCTGACGAAGGTCTTTCCGCATAACCGAACGATAAATCTTGTTTTCCATGGACATTCCGTTCCATCTGGTTATTGGTCGAATCAGGAAGTGCATACGTTAGATTCTTATCCTTATATCCTACTTAGTCTGCTAAAGAAAGAATACCCAAAAGCGGTGATTAACATCATTACCACATCGATTGGTGGAGAACATGCTGAAAAAGGTGCTGCCAGGTTCACATCCGATGTATTGCCTCATCGGCCGGATGTGATATTTATTGACTACGCGCTGAATGATTTAGGATTGGGTTTGGAACGGGCGCATGTGGCCTGGGAACAAATGATTAGGGAGGCAAAAGCACAAGACAAATCGGTTGTGCTACTCACACCGTCGCCCGATCAGCGGCAAGATATGGGAAATACGGGAAATCTGCTGAGCAAGCATGCCCAGCAAGTTAGAAAGTTAGCGGTAAAATATGGATTGCCCGTTGCTGATTCTTACACGGCGTTTGAATCCGTATTTAAAGACAAGGGAACGATAGCACCGCTCATGTCGCACGTTAACCATCCTAATCGCTTAGGGCATGAGTTGATCGCAAATGAAATTTTTAAGCTTTTAAAAAGATAAGATACCGACGAAGTACTTAGAAGAAAACTAAATTATGCAAAAGAATAATCAAAATATAGGATTTTATTTCATCGCCATCATGTTTGGGCTAATCGGTACTATGCAAGAGGCTTTGCCCCAACAAAAGTACCCGCAATTTGGTATAGACCCTTTAAAGGATGTTATCGCGGCGATGACGATAGACGAGAAGGCTTTGATGGTGACGGGAGCAAAACGTCGGGAAGTCTATCCAACCGCCTTGCCGGGCAAAAAACAGAAAAATATTGTAGCAGTAGGTGGATATACCTATCCTTTTCTGCGTTTAGGGATACCACCCATTTATCTGTCTGATGGGCCGGCGGGTGTACGTATTGCGCCAAGACGTTCAGGTGACAGCCAAACGTATTACGCTACGGCTTTTCCAGTTGCCACATTGGTGGCTTCAGGATGGGATACCTCGCTGTCTAGGGAAATAGGGGAAGCCATGGGACACGAAGCGCTTGAATATGGCGTGGATATCTTACTGGCCCCTGCCATGAATATTCATCGGGATCCGTTAGGCGGGAGGAGTTTTGAATATTATTCCGAAGATCCCTTATTGACAGGTAAAATGGCGTCAGCATATGTGCAAGGAATACAATCCCAAGGCGTAGGAGCCTCTATAAAACATTTTGCAGCCAATAATCAGGAAACGAGCAGACGGTATATCAACACCATCGTATCCGAGCGCGCATTGCGGGAGATATATTTAGAAGGGTTTCGTATCGTGGTACAAGAAGCAAAACCTTGGACAGTCATGTCCTCTTACAATAAAATAAATGGTGTATATACGCCGCAAAGTAGAGAATTGCTCGTCGATATCCTGAGAAAAGAATGGGGATTCAATGGTTTTGTGCTAACGGACTGGTATGGGGGAGACGATCCGGTTGAACAGATGAAAGCGCATAATGATTTGCTGATGCCGGGATTACAAGTATGGACGGATACGATTGCAGATGCATTGCGCAACGGAAATCTTAGTATGGATGTAATCGACCAAAATATAGAAAATATACTCAACGTAGCATTAAAAACAGGTACGGTAAAAGATTATCCCTATACGGAGAAGCCCGATTTTGAAAAGAGTAAGGAAGTCGCACGACGGGTAGCGCGGGAGAGTATGGTTTTGTTAAAAAACGAACAGCATACGTTGCCTATCCAAGCCGGATCTACATCAATAGGCTTGTTTGGCAATTATAGCTACAAAAATCTGCCCGGTGGAACAGGGAGCGGAGCGGTCAATTATGAGCATGCCGTGTCTGTCGCGGAAGGATTGAAGGAGGCCGGATTTAAACTAGATCCGGTTCTAGAAAAAAAATATACGACCCATCTGGATAAAGGAAAGCCCTTGCGGGATAAGGCAGATAGCCTCATAACGGCCATGCCCCCAAGGGATAGCATTTTAAGTGAATTAGCGTGGGATAATCATGAAATTGAAAGAAGCGCCAAGGAAACCGATATGGCCATTATCACGATTATGCGCATCTTTGGTGAGGGCGGTGACCGTCATGTCGATCATTTTAATTTAACAACCGAGGAGCTGTCCCTAATCGATCGTGTATCGGATGCATACCATGCACAACGTAAAAAAGTAGTTGTTCTACTGAACGTCGGTGGTGTTGTGGAAACGGCATCTTGGAAGGATAAAGTAGATGGTATATTGTTGACCTGGCAATCTGGCCAGGAGGGTGGGCATGCTGTTGCGGATTTAGTCAGCGGTAAATTTACCCCCTCGGGAAAACTCCCCACTACATTTCCCGTGCGCTATGCCGATGCTCCATCTGCCAAAAACTTTCCTGGTACACCTATCGGGAATCCAACAGAAGTTGTTTATGAAGAGGATATCTATGTAGGTTACCGATATTACGATACATTTCGTGTTCCAACATCGTTTTCCTTTGGTTTTGGACTTTCATATACGTCCTTTACCTATACTAATTTCAAAATTGAAAAAGGAAAAGGGGGAAGTGCGACACTGCTGGTTACGGTGGAGAATACAGGTCGATATCCGGGAAAAGAGGTCGTCCAGGTATATGCAACGGCACCTTCAGGTAAATTGGAACATCCCGAAAAGGAACTGAAAGCTTTTGCGAAAACGAGATTGTTGCAACCCGGTGAGCGCGAAACGCTTCGTTTTGAGATTACCCCTCGTATGCTTTCTTCGTTTGATACGGGCGCTTCTGCTTGGGTGGCAGAAAAGGGTGTTTATGATTTGATGATAGCGGTGTCCTCCGATACTATAGTAGCAAATGGCAAATTCCGCTTAGCGAAATCGCAGATAACGGAAAAAGTAAGTAAATCGTTGATTCCGCAGGTACCGATAAATATATTGCGGCCCGTTAAACCGTAATCATAAGTATAATAAAGAGGATCAAAAAGAGAATGGCAATAATTAAATCGGTTTGGATCACTATATGTATGCTGATCGTTGTCCACGTGCAGGTGGGTAGTGCCCAACAGCTCGTTGTCGCACCATCGAAAAACTATGTACAAACGCCAGAAGGAAAACCATTTATATGGATTGGCGACACAGCATGGGAATTATTTCATAAATTAAATAGAGAAGAGGTAGATCATTATTTAACGGTGCGGATGAAACAAGGATTCACCGTTATCTATACGGTAATATTAGCGGAACATGAAGGATTGACGCTACCTAATGCCTATGGTGAAGTTCCATTGTACAGACAGGATCCGGCTAAGCCTAACCTTCGATACTTTGAACATGTGGATTATGTCATCAACAAGGCACAAAGTTTGGGACTTCGTTTAGCGATATTACCTACCTGGGGGAATAATGTTCAAAATGCAAGAGATGGTAAGCGTTCTTATATCTTCACGCCTAAAAATGCCTATCAATACGGTCACTTTCTTGGTGACCGCTATAAAGATAAACCCATTATCTGGGTACTCGGAGGAGACCGTAATGTGGATAATGATCAAGCAAGGCTTATTTGGGATAAGCTAGCGGAAGGAGTCCGGGCAGGCAATGATGCCAAGCAACTGATAAGTTATCATCCTGCTGGAGAAAGCAGTTCTGCTTATTGGTTTCATAAATCTACTTGGCTGGATTTTAATATGTACCAAACGGGCCATGCCCGCCGATCGATACCCGGCTATCAATATGCAGAGGCACACCGTCTGTTAGATCCGCAAAAGGCGTTTCTAGACGCGGAACCGGCCTACGAAGATATTCCTATAAAGTTCTGGGAATACTTATCAAAAAGATCACCAGAGGAACTTATCGGGTCGGTATTCGATACGTCGGGAATAATCATAAACAGGGATTATTTCGAGGCAGGATTTTTTACTGATAAAGACGTGCGCCAACAGGCATATTGGGGGCTTTTGTCGGGGGCAATGGGATTTAGCTACGGGAATAACGCCGTATGGCAATTTGTAGGCACAGGGAAGAAATGGGTGATTCCTAGTTTGTATACCTGGCAGGAAGCACTCACAAGGCCGGGCGCCGAACAAATAAAGCATCTTCGGTTTTTTATGGAACGTTGGGGTTTTTCAACCCGGATTCCGGATCAATCATTAATTTATGGTATTAACCGGCACGGGACATCACACATCAGGGCAGCGACGAATGCGGATAAGTCCTGTGTATGTGTCTACACGCCAGTTAATCAAGTGATTGTGTTGAATTTGTCCTTATCTGCCGACACCGTTTATAAAGTCAGTTGGTTTGACCCTCGTCATGGTGAGATACAACATGGAGAAAAAGTAGTATCAAACGGGCCTGTGGAATTCAATCCGCCAGCTGCGATGGATGATTGTCTTCTAATTTTGGAATTAAAGAAGTAGCGTTTTTCAAAGAATCAACATATGCAACGTAGAACAGCTCTAAAGCAATTATTTTTCATAGCAGGCGGAATAGTACTGTTTCCATCATGTTGGGGAAGGGCGAATAAAGCTTCTATCGCCCTACGTAAACTGCATATTAATGCGGAGCAAGAAAATCTCCTGGCCGAAATAGTGGAATCCATTATACCCGAAACCGATAGTCCGGGAGGAAGAACACTTCATCTACACCTTTTTGTACTAAAAATGATTGACGATTGCCATAGCGAAGAAGACCAGCAGGTTTTTGTTCAAGGACTGAAGGATTGGGATCAGGAGATGAACGATATTGTCGGAAAGTCTTTTTTGCTTGCTAGCTCGGATCAACGACAATCTTACCTGATGGATATCGAAAAAGATAAGGCACATCCATTGTCTGGCTTTTTTATGATGACAAAAAGAAGAGCTATACAGGGATATTTGAATTCGGCGTATGTAATGAAAAATAAGCTGATATACGAACTAGTTCCCGGACGCTATAACGGAT
This sequence comes from Sphingobacterium allocomposti, assembly GCF_008124885.1. Classification (GTDB taxonomy): domain Bacteria; phylum Bacteroidota; class Bacteroidia; order Sphingobacteriales; family Sphingobacteriaceae; genus Sphingobacterium; species Sphingobacterium allocomposti. The sequence continues at coordinate 132,967 of NZ_VNHX01000005.1, read as the reverse complement.
ATGCAAAAGTTTGAACAAATATAAAGGACGTAATTTAAGGAATGGCAAATATCAATATAGATAGCATAAAGGAACGGACTTTTGATGCTATTGTCATCGGCTCAGGAATTAGCGGCGGATGGGCGGCCAAGGAGCTCTGTGAAAAGGGATTACGAACACTGGTTTTAGAACGAGGACGGGATGTAAAGCATGTAAAGGACTACCCTACAACCAATATGTATCCTTATGAGTTTGAGCATCGGTTAGAAATGCCCTATGAAGATAAGCAAAAGAATCCGATTGCCAATCGCTGTTATGCTTATCGAGAAGATTCCGCACACTTTTTTGTGAAGGATGATGAGCACCCCTATATTCAAGAGAAGGAATTCGACTGGATACGGGGATATCAGGTAGGAGGAAAGTCACTGTTATGGGCTAGGCAAGTGCAACGGTGGAGCGATTTTGATTTTGAAGGCCCGGCCAGAGATGGGTTTGCTGTGGATTGGCCGATACGCTATCGTGATCTCGCCCCATGGTATGATCATGTAGAACGCTTCATTGGTGTCGCAGGCAATCGGGATGGTGTGGCTGCGCTTCCTGACGGGGACTTTTTGCCCGCTTATCCGTTAAACGCGGTAGAGAATCATTTTAAACGTGTCGTAGCATCGAAATACGATAACCGTCATGTAATAAGCGCGAGATGTGCCCATCTATCTCAGCCGGCACCCATCCATTTAGAACAGGGACGTGTCCAGTGTCAAAATCGTGTTCTTTGTCAGCGAGGTTGCCCCTTTGGCGGATATTTTAGTAGCAACGCGTCTACGTTGCCCTGGGCAGAGAAAACGGGTAATATGACGCTTCGGCCGTTTTCTGTCGTGGAATCCATTATATATGATGAGCAAAAGGGCAAGGCGGTAGGGGTGCGGGTAATTGACACCAACACCAAGGAAGCAATCGATTTTTATAGCCGGGTGATTTTCGTCAATGCCTCCGCCTTGAACAGCAACCTGATTCTTCTTAACTCGATTTCAAACCGTTTTCCTAATGGATTGGGGAACGATAATGGATTGCTTGGTAAGTATATCGCATTCCACAGTTATACGGCGGTCATAACCGGCGAATACGATGGTGAGTTGGCATACCGTACCGATGGGAGAAATCCAGCCGGAGGGGGATACATACCCCGATTCCGCAATGTTTACAGACAGGAAACCGATTTCTTACGGGGCTGGGCAGCGACATTTAATGCCAGCAGGAACCCGTCTACGGATACTTCCGGTGTCGGCGTGTCGCTGAAAAATCGATTACTGCATCCAAAACTGGGAAATTGGCGGGTAGGTTCGCATATGATGGCTGAAACTATTCCTAAAGAAAGCAACAAAGTTTGGCTCGATACGGCAAAAAAGGATCAGTGGGGCGTCCCATTGCTGCATATCGATGTAGCATATGACGACAATGACTGGAAAATACGAGCAGACTATTTTGAGCAGATGACAGCGATGTTTGAGGCTGCCGGATTCCAGAACGTTAAAACGAGAAACGACGATCGCCGCCCCGGAAATGATATCCACGAGATGGGGGGAGCGCGTATGGGGCACGACCCCAAAACCTCATTGCTCAATAAATGGAACCAACTGCACAGCTGTGAAAATGTCTTTGTAACTGATGGCGCTTGTATGACATCCACTGCTACACAGAATCCCTCGTTGACTTACATGGCACTGACAGCTAGAGCTGTTGATTACGCACTTACGTTGATGAAAAAAGGTGTTCTATAACGATTTTTGTTATTCTTGAAAAACCTAAACTTCCAGATACGGTCGGTTATCTGGAAGTTTTTAACGGGCTGATATTCGAATCGGGTGGTGAAGAGGTGGTGAGGTCGTTGATCTTATTTAAAAAATGAATATGATAGGGGAGTGTCAGGTTACTCTTTAAGACGTTGCCATTGTCCCTTCGTAAGCGGGCACCGTGATCTTTAACTTTGTTCTGTTATAAATTGAGCTTGAGGATTATCAAGTGTACTACCCAAGTGTTTGATGACGTAACCGGGGCACTGCTTTGATCGTCTCCCAACGCCGTGTTGTTACCGGCATACCTGTCAATGATGTATCGGCTTCTAGCGAGCGGCTGGCCTGCTCCGGATGCATGTGGGTGCCGGTGAAGAATTCAACCTAATTATTGATTTTTGAATACCATACTTGTTAACATCATTTCTGGTATGGGTGTCCGGACGCGGAATCTTTTTAAATGCCGTAGCTTTTCGCTGTTTGACGCTACAACTGTTGATAGAGTTGTCCAGTCTTTGCACGACACCTCGATATATGGATCTCCAACCCGGTACATGCATTGCTTGGCATATCATAGATATAGCAGAGACAATATGGCCACTATTAACAGTCCCCCACGAATCCATAATAGGGGATTGCGGACGACTTTGTATAAATGCCGGTCGTGGTAGATTGTTTTATCGGCGCCGTCAGATCTGCTTTTCTAACTTCTTTCTTCTTTGTATTATACCTTTTTTCTTCCTCACGGAAACACTCTAAATGTACAACTAGCCAAAGCCATACAAAGCGCAGACGACCAGGCTTAGGCGCTAAGTAAGTTCATTGAGCTCAGACCGGAAGGAGAAGTCAACCAATATTTACATAGGTACCGGTCGCTCACTAACAGGCGCGTCAAGCCCAGGCAGCTGCAAAGAATCAATTTGCCTTATTGGGATTGAATCAATGAAAATATAAAAACGAACGTGAAAGATCTGTTGCAGAGGTTGTTGGTCAACATGCGTAAACACAGCAAGACCGGCCCTGTGGTGAGCCATTATGGCACAGTCGACGGGTGCTTCAAAGTTTTTACAAAAAAGGCATCGGTATGAAAACGTACATGGAAACGGATTGAAAATACGGTTTCCCGTATCAAAAGTCTAGGTGGCGACATTATTTTTGTCAGCGAAGCGGGAAAGGGACTGAAAATCAAAATTTCCATTCTCACAGCTTAAAGAGAAAGGTGTATGTTCAACAAAATATTAATTGCTGAGGAACACGAAATAGCCAACATTTCCGTGCAGAAAACGTTGCACGGGTTGGGAATTAACGATACTAAATATGTTTAGTACTGTGACGGCGCATTCACTATCTTGGGATTTTCAAAAAATGAGAAGCCGGTTTCGATGCTGGAATCATTTAGCTGTGAGTGGCTATCTTTAGGGCGATGAAAAAACTGTATACGTTCACCATTCTATCGCTGCTGTTAGGCTACCTTTGTATAGCCTGCCAGAGCCAGTCGGATTATATTTATGGCGTCAAAGACGAAATCTATCAAAACGCCGATGAGAACGGGCCTTCCCGAGCGGAAAAAGAAAGACGCTGGAAGGAAGGTTTTGGTTATGTAACAAAAGTTATTGACGGCGACACTTTTTGGATAGATAATGGTTCGGCGTCTTTTAAAGTTCGTTTCATAGGAGTTGATGCGCCGGAAACCCGAAATTCGCGCTGGAAAGAAAAGGGATATTATGCGCAGGAAGCAAAAGAATACGTACGGACCAAGACCGAACATCGATGGGTACGTCTGGAGTTCGATGTACAATCCGCGGACAGGTATAAGCGCAGGCTAGCCTACATTTATCTCGAGGACGGTACATTTTTAAACGCCGCTTTAGTCGCGCAGGGGTATGCGGTGGTCGACACTTATCCGCCCAACGTAAAATATGTCGAATTGTTTACCGAATTGCAAAATCAGGCCCGCGAAAGTAAACGGGGGCTGTGGGCAAAACCGACCGAATAATATATCCTAATTGTTCATGCTTATAGGAGACTGCCGAGCCGGCAGTCTTTTTGTTTTTTCTGGTGACGGTGGGTTACGGTTTTCCAATGATTTCTCGACTTTTCAACGTTGCTAACCATAGTGGAAACACCTCGTAGTTTTGTTTGCTAACCCCTTTACCTGACCAATACCACCCTTCCTTCGCCCTTTCACCTGTCGTTTTTCGGGGCGTCCTTTGAGTTTTCCTTTGAGTTTTCCTTGGGGTGGCTCCTACCTGGGGCCGAAGCCGACCCAAAGCTGCCTCGGCGAAGGAGCGGTTAAAGGGCGGTGTCTGTTGGGTGTTATTCTATGGCCAGCGGCCGCGGCAGGGCGGTGGATTTCCGCCGCCCCAACGAGAAGAGGCGCTCCGTTGGGTGGAGACGCCTTCCTCACTAATTTTAAGACGTGTATGAACCGTCTATCTCTACTTGAATCAAATACGCAGTTCCTATGCGTATACCTTTTCGGGTTTATTGTTTAATAAATTCCACCCGTCTGTTTTGTGCTTTGCCGGCGGCAGTGCTGTTGGAAGCCACGGGAGCAGAAGCTCCCTTACCGGCCGTTGTCAGCCGGTCTTCCGTAATCCCGAACGTGTTTATAAGCACCTCTTTGACCGCGGCCGCGCGTTGCTCACTTAATGTATAATTTCGTTGTTCGTTGCCCACGTTGTCAGTATGTCCCACAATCTCGAAACGCAGTGTGTTGTCTTGGGCTAAAAGATCGGCTACGGCTTTTAGTACGCCGTAAGATTCGGGTTTGACACGGGCAGCCCCCGTATCAAATAAAATACCCGTAGTTGTAAACGAACCGCTTTGCAGAAGTTGCTGTTGTGGTGGAACGAGACCTTTTGCTATCTTGACGTTTCCTACGTAAATACCTATTTGTTCGTCCGAATACGGGCTGCTAGCCAATTTAAAGAACAACTGATTGAACTCTCCTTTTTTTGCTACTCCTTTAGGTGCATCGTATAGCTTTTCTCCATCTATCCAGATGCGCAGTCGTTCTTTCTGTATCTGCATGGCCACATGTACGGGGCGGCGGTACCAGTTTTTCATCCGGTTGTCGGATCGGGGCGGACTGTTGAAATACCGCGTGTAGTTTTCACTCGACTCCAACGCATAGTTTCCTCCGTCCGATTGTGGCGAAAGTTCGACGTAAAACGACTTATCGCCTTTCTGCTCATTTAGCAATGCGTTGGCAGTGGGCGATTTGTCGCCCGATGCAATTAATCCGAACTGGAACGACGGTGGCATCCATCCTTTGAAATCGATATCAACCACCAGGTCGAACTCGACGGTGAAGTCCTGTCCGAAGTTGGCCTCGTTGGCGGTAAGGACGACGCTGCGTTGTGCCATACGAAGCCATTTTCCCCCTATACTGTTGAGATCTACGACCACGGAGCTACCGTTGCCATTCCATCCTGAGGGCAATTCGCCAACCGCGTCGGACGAAAAATCGTGCACATAAAGTACCGAATCTCCCGGAACAAAATCGTATCTGCTAAACGACTGTATCTTTTTTTGTTCTTGTTCCGATGAATCCGCCTGATCTTTTGGATCCGGATGCGCTTTTGTTGCCTCTTCTCCATTATCGGCTACCGATCCGATGGCCTTGTCTATCCCTTTTGTGACGGCCTTCTCTGTTTCGTTTAGCACCTTGTTTGTAGCGGCGCGCTCAGCGCGGTTTTTTACAGCTTTAAGGATACTTTGAGAGTAGGCAGGTCCGCATGTACACACTGATAATATGCCGTAAGCTAAGAGTGCGCTTGTCCACGTTGTAGTATTTTTCATTGGTGTGTGATTTTTATTCTAATTTACGGTATAATAGATCGTTTATTTGCCTTTTTCGATTAAGCGCATGTAGCGTCGCCGAGCGTACGATAACGGCGATAGAACAACCCTGAACAAGGAGGAGAAGTAAGCCGGCCGGATTAATTTAACTTGAACGTTATTCCGGCGTTGAGAACGCCGAGACCGTACCCAACCTCTGCGAAGGCGCCGATTTTATCCGAAAACCAGTACTTTGAGCCTACATAGGCTCCCCACAGGAAGCCGCCAGCTGAAGCTGAAATCGGAGCCTCGTCGGCGCCGTCCCATTTTACTGTGGCGATGTTGTAGCCAAGTAGGATGCCCGCGTACGGGTCGAATTTGGTCGACTTAACCGGGATGTGGTAAGCTCCACGCGCTGCCGCAAGAATATGCGTGTATCTCCAGTTGCCATACCCGCCGAACGATTCTCTCTCAGTAGAGAATGCCGCGTATGCACCGATACCGATGCGGTCGGAGACCGCGTGTTCATAACCCAGACCTACCGGGATACCAAAACCACCTCCAATGCCGACGCCCACCTGGAGTGTCCGATCTCCCTTTTGAAAAGACTGTGCAAACGAGCCTGTGGCATATAAGATGCCAGCTAAAGTAAAACATGCAATTTTTTTGATGTTGATCATGATGTGTATATAAATTTTATCGAGGCAAATTTAGATCACGGTGATGTCCGAAATATGCGTGGTACTACGGAAACCTGAAAAATCAGTATACCGAAAGCACCTTCGGACCAGACAGGTGGAAGATCGATCATAAAATGGCTCCGTATTACTACGGAAGTCGGTTATACAGGGCAACTACGCTAGTTATGGGCTGGCGACAGCCTTAATTTTGTTGCTATGAAATTGGCATAAATCGCCGTATACAATCCATGGATACCAGACGTAGCGGGGCTTATGCATACTATTGGGAATAAACACGGATGAATATTCTATACAAGCTTCATCATCCCTAAAAATATACAGATGAAAAAATATATGTTAGCGATGGTTCTTTTGCAGGTGGCCTGTGCCTCCAAAGATACGACCGATGGAATGGGGACGGTAAAAGGTCGCGTCCGGCAGGCGGATGGTAGGCCACTGGCGGGTGTATCCATTTTAGTGGATAACAGTATCTTCTTCAACAGTCACCTGTCGACTAAAACTGATGGGCAGGGATATTACACCCTGACTGTACCTACCGGGGCGTGGTACGCATTTGCCCAGCTACAGAAAACTTACCACGGGCGCCGGTACACGTTCTATCTGCATCCTGAAAATTCAGCAAGTTTCGGTGGGGAGGGAGGTATTCGCGATTTTACATGGAGGCTGACGGGAGAAAGGCCCGCGCCCCTAACAGGGTACTATGGCGGATTAGTGACCATAGATAACTCTCCGGGGGTGTATTTGGAAAGCGGGGATATTGTTTTTCGCTTTACACCGCAAGGAGCACGGGTGGACGGGTCTGCCGGCGAACCGTTGACGCTAAGGGCGGAAGACGGTCATCAGATCACAGATATACCGATCGGCAGGTATACCGTCACCGCGTATTATGGCCCTGAGCGCCTAACACTGCGGCGCTGGAACAGCGACGATACGTTTCAGGATGCGCTGACATTTGATTTCGAACCTCAGATCGCCGGACAATGCGATAATTGTTTTATGTTAGAATATAACCGATGAATAGATACCTTACCCTAAAATTACTTTTCTGTTGCGTACTGATAATACAATACGCCTGCTCGGGATCGGCTGAGGAGCCCAAGCCCCAGATACCCGATCCACAGGGCAACAACCGGATTGTGGTGGCGAGTTCGAAAGGCCAGCCGGGGATAGGCCCAAGCGATGCTCTTCCCCACGGAACACCGCTAAGCCTACCCGAAGGTATACGGATTGTCGAAAGAAGACATCACCCGTTCGATCCCGACCTGCAAAAGCTGTACGCACACGTCAACTTCTTTTATGTGGATGTCAACCTGGTCAACGACCGCATGCCCGGAACGCCGCCCGTGACAGTCGAGTTCCCTCCGGGGCTGGTAGTTGTCAGCATGGATCATGACAAGCAGAATGGAATCAGCGTCAGTAAGTATCTCGTGCAGGTTCCACCTACCGAACGATTTGGTGGTGGTCGTGATACAACAACCATCTATATCGGTATGGCCTGCATCAATGCAGATCGTTCCATGCCCTGGTACGACAATCAGGGCGAAGAGATGCGCTATCCGATTGCGAGAAATAACTTTCGGGACTTTTTGGTCACCTCAGACAAGAACCTGATGCAGTTTATCGATATTCTCAAGGATTATCCGAAGCTGCGGATTACGCAACATTGGGATCCAGTGGCAGCTCATGAACCGGATTATGTGACGCCGCCCTGGATGAGGATCTATAATACCATTCAGGATCTGATTTGGCAGATTACCGATGGCGAAGGGATCGAGCAGCGGGATATTGACGACCTTAAAAAGTTGTTGGAAGCGTATAGATAAGCGAAGAGGGCATCAAAAGATATACGCTTTAATGTATGGCATGTAGTTTCTGCTAACGCTCAGTTCGATGCGGTTGGGGAGTGTTAGAAACACCTTGTTGATATCACGGTAGAGCTCCTGAATATGATCGATATTAACGATGTACGATCGGTGTACCCGTAAGAACTGGTGTGGATCGAGCTTTTCAGTAAATTCACCGATACCATAACTACTTAAGAAAGATTCTTGCTGCAGGGTATGTATCCATGTGTAATCTCTGTCGGCCTTGAGGTGCGTAATGGCAGACACAGGGATGCTGGTGAGTCTCTTTCCTTTTTCTACGAGGATACGCTTCGGGTATGTCTGTTCTGCGGAGGGGAGGCCCATTAACATCTTCGTTGGGTTCGCCGCCCGTTGCAAAGCAGCCTGAAGGCGCTTATGGGTGAGTGGTTTGACGAGATAGTCGACCGCGTCGTACTCAAAGGCCTTCGCTGCATAATTGGCGGAATCCGACATCAGCACTATTGCTGGTGAATGCTCCATTTTATCGAGTACCTCAAACGCGCCAAGGCTGGGCAATTCAACATCGAGAAAGACGATATCAGGTTGGAGCGCGTTAATACTCCGGAGACCTTCTGTTCCATTAGCGGCCTCCCAAAATACCGCCGGATACGAAATCCGTTTGAGTTCGTCGATCAGTTGCGTACGAAACAAACGGTCGTTGTCTACAATGAGAACAATCTGTTTTTTCATGGTTTATCCTGTATTTAGACGTGCTTAGACGTGGATCAAAAATAGGTATCAGCCTCGCTATTTCGAACTGACATATGTCAGAAAGTGATGCTGTTGCAAATTTTTGCTATCTTCGTATAGGAGCTTACTGACCAACCATTGCTATGCTTTTACGTCACCATTTTGAGAAGGTCTGCCAATTTGCAACAGGGTATAACATACATTTTACGCCTGAGGAGTTTGATTTGATCCGAGCCTACACGAGGCATGCGATTCTTCCGGCACACACAGTGCTGATGGAGCAAGGTAAACAGGTGAATATGCTGTACTTTTTAAATCGGGGTATTGCGCGCCTGTATCGGGAGCATAATGGTGTAGACCATACATTGGGAATCGTCTCTACCAACTATTTCTTATCAACCCCGTTGTATATCCAAAGCGGGCAGATTTCGACCTGCGCGCTGGAATCCTTAAGTGAGATCGACGTCTTAATGTGGGACAAGGAAGCGGTGTTGTTCTTGAAAAAGCATATCGCGAAGATGCATGATATGGATCTGGCTATAATGGACAGACTGCTGAACTGGCTGCAGGACAACCAGATCAATTCGATCTGCATGACGGCCGAAGAACGCTACATACATCTGATGGAGACACAACCGCTTGTTATCCAGCAGGTACCGCTTAAATACATAGCTTCGCTGCTGGCCATCCATCAGGACAGCTTAAGCCGGATACGTAAGAACCTGGCCCACCGCGGCTAAATGAGCCCCCGAAGATAAGCCTCCCGCACCAGGCCTGCTGTTGTTTTGATGTGCAGCTTCTGGTTTAAACTGTGGCGATGCGATTCTACTGTTCGTACGCTCAAAAAAAGCCGGTCGGCAATTTCCTGATTGGAATACTCATTGGCTATAAGGGCCAGAATCTCCACCTCACGGTTGGTCAACCTGACAGCGGCGGACGCTTTCTTTCCATGAAGGGACTGCTGCAGAATATGGTGTTCAATTTGCCTGTCAATGTATTGTTCGCCTGACACAACGCTGTCAATGGCGTCGACTAACTGCTGTTTTTCCGTACCCTTGAGGAGATAGCCATGTGCTCCATTCCGGATCATCTTCCGTACGTACACGATATCATCGTGATTGGTCAGCGCGATGATTGCCAGATGCGGGTAAAGATTGCGAAGCGTCAGGCACAGGTCGATCCCGCTGGCGTCGGGCAGTTCGATGTCGAGCAGAAGCACATCCGGAGTGTATGAATTTAGCTGCTGTAAGAGCTCCGATCCGTTTTGTACGGTGAACAGGATATCGTAAATTTCCTCCCGTAACATCTGCTGAAGGCCATGTATAATCAATGGGTGGTCGTCGGCTATGCCGATGGTCGTGGATGGTGTGAATGGCTGTTGGTTTTCCATTGGTACAGTACGTGATGTAATGACTAACTTAACGATGTTGTCGCCAGCTCTTGTTCAATGGCTATTCCCTGCTGACGGTCTTTATGGACGGAGCAGTCGATCTCCATGAATACGGACGTGCCACGGCCAGGGAAAGACCGGATGTCGAGCGTCCCGTTTAAGAACCGCATACGGGATTGTAGATTGGCGAAGCCGATGCCTTTAACCCATATGCCTTCTGCGTCGAAGCCCTTGCCGTTGTCTTCGACAGTAATCGACAGGCGATCCTTTTCGCATGCAAGCTGCACGATGCCGCAGGTTGCGTCGGCGTGTTTAAGCATATTGGTGACGCATTCCTGGATAGCACGGTAAATGGCAAGCTGTGCACTCTGTTGCAGGTTGGGCAGTTCCCCCAGTATGTAGCAGTCCAGCTGAAAGCCCGGTTTATTTATGCGTCTGCAGAATGAATGGATAGCATCGGCGAAACCCTCCTGAAGAATCATCTCCGGCGCCAGGTTGTGGGAGATGTTACGTACTTCCCGCACGGCGATGTCTAGGAGCTGTCCGACGTCCTGGAAGGCGGCGCGCGGATTGTCGTAGGACAGCGGTGTGTCGATTTGCATCCTTGCTGCCGACAAGATGCTGGCAACCCCGTCATGCAGCTCCTTAGCTGTCCGTGCCCGTTCTTTTTCTTCGCCGGCGAGCTGGGCTTCGACGAGTTTTTTCTCCAGCTCGGCAGCCTGGACACGACGTTTCTGCCTATTGAGCAGGCGGATGCCGACAAGTCCGGATATGAGAATCAACAACGAAAAAATATAAATCACAAGCCATTTGTCCTTTCGGCTTAATTCGGCTGCCTGCTCAACGATCTTAAGGTCCCGTTCGGCAATACTCTTCCGGTGTTGAGCTGTCTCGTAACGCACTTCAAGTTCTTGTATGGTTTTCTCTGTCTCCTGATCGCGGAGGGAGTCCTTCAGTGCGGCATGTTTCTTATGCAGATCGAGTGCCTGCCTGTAATCACCGAGTGCTTCTTCTATGTCGGCCCCGGTTTCGTACATGTCAACGAGCTGTGGCTTGGCCAGCTCGGTCTGTGCCAATTGGAATGCACGCACGAAGTGCTCCTTTGCTTTACGGGGATTTCCCATTTCCATATAGACACGTGATATTCCCGATAGGGTATAAACCTCATTTCCGGGCATGGATGCGGGGGTGATGGAAAGCGCCTGCTGGAACGTTGTCAGTGCGCGGGCATACAGCTTTTGCATCCGATAGACGTCGGCAAGATTGTTTAGGGCCTTTATTTCCATCTGTAAATCACCATAAGCGCGGCCAATGGCTAAATATTGTTTACCATGTCGTATCGCACTGGCGAGCTTTCCCGACATCGCTTCAGCTACCATGACGTTAATCAGGCTATTTCCCATAGATACCGTGTCGCGCAGCTGTTGGGCAATTTCGAACGACTGCCACGCGTATTGGAGTCCTTTTTCCAGATCGTGAAGATCGAGGAACAGCGAGCTCAGGTTGTTGAGGTACTTCCTTCTGTCGGAAAGGTTCTGGCTGGTCGGATTTTGGATTCCTGAGGAAATCTCGAGCGCTTTCATCAGATGATGTGCCGCATTTTTCAGGCGTCCCCGCGCCTGGTGCTGCAAGGCTATATTGTTGTACGCCGCTGCCATTTTCGTGCGGTTTTGGAGGCGCTGACTGATTTCGAGAGCTTGCTGCGCGTATTCCATGGCCTCGTCGAAGCGGACCTGCTCGTAAAGAAAGACGCTATAGTTTCCTGCAAAAGAGAGCTTTCCTTTATCATAGTCCAATATAGTGGCCAGTTCGCCGGCGCGTTTGAAGTAATACTCGGCCGAGTCGGGCATTCCTTTTTTTTGTTTGTCTTTAGCTAGTTCTACCCATTCAAAAACCTTCGAAGTATCCGAGCGGCCGATTGCCGGCGAGGCGGTCGAGGGTAAGGCGAGAGCCAAAAGACATACGCAATGTACGTGCATGTGTAACGATGTTAGCCGGCATATGCCCATATTTCGTCGAAGATGTATTCTGTTTACGTGTTTGATTGATGCATACATGAGATCTCCCAGTTTAGATCGTCCGTAGGTTGTATATGATCAACTTCAAGGTGAATATAGAACTAGTTTTACATTTATATGTCGCCGTTTCGACAAATTGCAGGAGCAATCGACCAAGCCTAGATTTGTATCGATGAGCGGGCTACCGGCTATCAGCTGTTCAGATATGCCTGTGTTCCGTAGCAATACGGAAAATGACCGATTACGGGGTACTACAGTTTTTTTTCGAGCCCTATCCTCTTAGTTTCGCAGTGCTCTAAGCGGAACACCGACGCGGTGCCAACGTAAAGTCTCTTACATAAAAACTAAACCGGATGAAAAATACTATAAATAAAGCTCTAACCCTATTGTTACGACTTTTGCGATTGCGTAGAGGACAAAAGGAGGCTGTGGAGGCAGAGAAGGAGGATCGTCGTGCGAAAATATTTTATTTGGATTACAATTGTTCTATTCGGCATGAAGGACACGGAGAAGCGTCGCGTGAAAATGGCTGTTGCTGATATGTCGCATCCTGGTTTTGATGCGGCCACGTCAGCACGTATTTAGATCTGCAAATGAATATCATGAAAAGAATACTGATTTATTACTGTTCTACAGCATTGCTTATCCTGCCATGCGATACAGCGCACGCAGCATCGCCCCGGATCGCCCGCAAGATCGGAGACCAGGATGAAGTGAAGCGTTACCATTATGCCGTATATAAACGTACGTCGTCCAAAGGAGGATCTGCCGGAATGAAAACCAGCCTCCGTCCCAAAGATAGCTCCCGTATGAGGCCATTTATGGATGGGCTGCTTTCCGGTATGACATTGGGTTTATACGACGTGCATTGTAAAACTACATAAACACAGTATGAAAAAAAGAAGTGTATTCCGCGTATTCGTCCGATACGGCTTTTTACGTCTCATGCAGGCAGCCTTCCTGGCCTTGGTGTTCATAACCACGGCAGAAGTATATAATACACTATATTTTACGGAAGGCGATCTAAGCGCATTCGGGGCGGGCTTTCTTCTGGGCAATATTCTGTTGTGTGCCGTAGCATCAGCAGTCTCCTATAGGTTGATTAAGTCAATGCGTGAAAAGCGGTGAAAGAAGCGTAGATAACAACATCAACATCCTCCGTGCGAAAACTATGAACTACTTAACAAAGACCGTCGTAATAGCACATCCCGAATCGGCGACGATAGACGATGTACGGACGCTCCTTAATCTTAAGAAGGGGTTCCGTGTTGTCGGCGAATCGACAGACAGCGCGCACACTGTTCGACTGGTTAACTCCTTTGTACCTGACGTCCTGTTGATCGATGCGTCGCTGTATTGGGCAGACGAAGGAGAGATAGCGGACCAGTTTTGCAACAGTCCATTGACGGTCGTGCTGCTCGGGTGTGGGATGAATCCTATTCACGTTCCTAAAAAACCTGTTTTTAGCTACATACGTGTTCCGCTTAGCAAGACGAGGGGAGACCGTCTGTTTCAACAGCTCGCGTTAGCTTTGTTTCAGCAGACGCCACGGTGGCTCGAGCGAAGTGCGAAGTTTCCCACAGCGGTGTTTGCTGAAGACGGCGTTCGGTTCAAGAAAATCCTGGTAGAAGAGATACGCTATATCAAAGCCGCGAGAGACTATAGCATTATCTACACGGAAAGCGGCGAATATGTAAGCGCTTACGGAATCGGCGTTATTGAACAGCGTCTTGACCCGTCCATTTTCCTGCGGGTACACCGATCGTTTTTGGTCAGCCTTTCCTATGTCGTAGCCATACGCAAAGAAAGAGGCCGGCTGTTTTTGGTGCTGGAAAATAACGTGGAGATTTCGGTTAGTCGCAGCTATATATATGTCATTCAGATGCTCTTGATCTAGGCCTGGCCGTATGTTAAAACTTCCGTAGTCCACTTTTAGGGTTAGAAATGCGATACCGGGCTCCTTGGTATTGTTCTATCCGTTTTGTTAGTCTCACATTAGCCTTTTTGTCGGGATATTCCTCGTGGAGCTGACACATGGGCGACTTCTCGGGATAACTGAGTTCTTCACCCATCCGTTTATTGATAAGCTAGTGGCGTACGCCGGCATGTTAACGCCGGTGAGTTTTTGTGGTCAAGAAAAAATATTACAATACAAAAATAAATAGGCCGGCTAGAATAAGTAGATTAGCGTTCGGTTATATGGTGCTGTAAGAAATGTAAGCTATGTCGAAGATAAAAGAAACCTCTACAAATTTTGCGAATAAACAGGCGTTGGCTGAAGAATGTTCGGAAGTTTACGCGGCGAATATCATCGGCGGACAGTGGGCTTTAGTTATCTGTTCCTGGCTGTTGGGGGGTAAGCTGCGGTTTGGCGAGCTGCGGAATAAACTGCCCAATATTACGGAGCGTATGCTCGTGCTACAGCTGCGTAAATTGGAGGAGCGAAAGATCGTGACCCGAACGGTTTATGCGGAGGTACCTCCTCGAGTAGAGTACGAACTTACTCCAATTGGCTACGAATTGAAGCCCATTATTGAGCAATTGGAACAATGGGGGAAGAAACACAGGACGCTAGTCTAAGCGTGCCGCGTTAACTAGTTTCATAACAGCGTAAAACAACCGCCGGAGCGTTAGGGATTTGCTACACGTCTCCCAGATATTTGAGGTAATAGGCAAACCATTGCGAAACTTGTTTGTTACAAGAAAAAAACAACATTTTTTAACTACCTAATCACTTATATTAGCGTTTATTAATCTAGTTATGTAATGGAAAGAGAAGACCTTGTGAAGGTTGGAGACCCTTTATTTGAAGGAACTACGGCGGATGGAACCCTGACGAAACGTTTTTACTATGTAGCTTTCGATGGTAAGGTGGTGGGGGTAGGACTATTTCATAACGATAATGCCGACTGTACGTTTGCCTTCATTACAGACAGCTCGGGCACGAAGACCATATTAGGCCACCTTTCCAGTGGCTATACTATTGACCGGTTTGACATGGTCCAATTAGGACGACTTTACGCCATGCTATTTAAATAGCGCCTTCCAACCTTTCACTTCCAACGACATCCTCTACCTATCAAAGCACAATAGGATCTGACCATACATCTTCTTTCTTTCCGCCGGTTTCCGGTTCATACGGGCATATGTCCGCCTTAATTTTATCCCACCCATATCGACTCTTTTAAATAAACGCATCTTTGTTGCTTTTAAAGTGTATTTTTTATATGTTTGCAACTCTGTTGCTTTAATAGCCACTTTAACAGGTGAATCGATATAGAGTTTAATTGGAAATAACAAATAGGATAAATTATATAAATATGAAAACAACAAAACAAATTAGGTTATTTGTGGCCTTTGTGGCCATCAGTCTAGGCGCTGTAAGTTTTACTTCGTGCAGCAGCGACAACGATGATGTGGAGCCCGTCAAGGAAGGTATCGTCCGGTCTGAGTTAGTATTCACAGAAGTAACAGGGGAATCGGTTGAAGCGCATGGAGACCATTTCCATGGTCTGGATGCCGGCGTGGAAGGGGAATCCATCACGGTATCTTTTGATGAAAACGGGAACGCTACAAAAAATGGGCATCTTCATCTTGAGGCTGACGCTGCCTACAAAATCGAGCTAAAAGCGTGGAACCACGAAGGTAGGGAAGTGCAGGGCGATTTTATCGCTGATAAGCCGACAGCTGATCAGTATAAAGCTTTTCTGATAGGTGGCAATTTTATTTTAAATCCGAATTCGTCAACGGAAAGCGGTGCAATCTTTCAGCCACGCGAGAAAGTTTACGGAAACGGCGAAGCCGTGAATGGCAAATACGAGGTAACGGGTATTTTGTCTTATTTTACTGTAGGGCATGATAACGAAGGAGCCACGAAAAATGTTACGTACATACTTCGTAAAGTAACGCCTGAAACAAAAGCCAAAATTGAACGTACCGATTGGAACCGGAGCGACTACACGACCGCTTTTCCGGGAGAAAATATTTTAGAGCTGAAGTTCGAGATCCATGCGGAACACGGGCATAGCCATTGATGTTTAGGATGCGATATAGATTTTGCGGCCGGACACAGGTCCGGTCGCAATGTATGGATAATGGACGGTAATAGGTACGCTTCCACTTAATCTCCACACTAATTGCAGCTGCAATGCTGAAGGCTTTAAGCTTTTCTAACGTTAAAATAAAAATAAAAAAATGAATCCTATTGTCGTTGTCGCGGTGCTGTTTTTCTCCGCTTTTATTAGCGGGCTGGCTGTTCTTTTTGTAAAAAAAGATAGTTCTACCTTCTTAAAGCTGGTCTTGTCCTTTAGCGGCGCTTATCTTTTTGGACTGACTATACTTCATCTCATTCCGCACGTTTACAGTGGAACCGGTGAGGGTATACATACGATTGGACTATATGTGCTCGGCGGCTTTTTGTTTCAGCTTTTTCTGGAGTATTTTTCCCAAGGTGTTGAGCATGGACATGTGCATATTGAAAAAGGTCGGACGGCTGCATTTCCGCTCGCTGTGCTCCTGAGTTTATGTCTGCATGGCTTTCTCGAAGGGATGCCAATTGTTGCCGAACAACAGATGCAGCTCGTGTTCGGAATCGCCGTACATCATATACCGGCCGCTTTCGCCCTGGGGAGCTTGCTCCTTATGGCTAATGTGCCGCGCTCTACGCTTATTGTATGTATAGCTCTATTTGCAGTAATGACACCTGCCGGCTTTTTGGTAAGTAAAGGAATAAGCGACCACGCCGTTGGTAACCTTTCCCTGTATTTCGACAAGATGATGGCTGTTGTGATCGGCATTTTTCTACACGTTTCTACAACCATACTCTTTGAATCGGGATCGCCGGATCATCATACCTTTAATAAGAAAAAGATACTGGCAATTGTTATCGGCATTCTACTATCGTTGGGGGGCATGCTATTTGGCGGGCATCACCACGATCATGACCACCATGATCATGACCACCGCCGGCACAGCCACGATCACACTCCTTAATTATATACCGAGTGAGTCGGTCAACCTTCCTTATGCCATTAAAAGCTACTATTTCGATGTGCTGAACAAGAAGCCGTAAGTGCCGCTGCCCATGGCAGCAGCTCATCACAACCCATCTGATGCGGTTTAGTGTGCAAAAACAGAAGATATCCCCGTCTAAGAGCGGGGTATCTTGCTATTTCCGAATGTTGAACGCCTACGGCCAGTGCTTATTGTATAGCAGACCCGGATCCATCGCGGCCATGGTTACGGCGAGATACCCGTCTTCCGCCGGAAGATGAAACCTTTTCACCCTTTTTTTGTGCTTTAACAAGCCGACTGTCTCCCAGGACGGGAGCAGGTGAGTCGGAACGCCATGCGGGACAGATCCGTTTTTTGTGTTTTAACGGCTATGGCGGACAAACGAAATGGAAAAAGCAATATGGAAAAAGCAAAAGAGAAGACGAAGAGCGATGCGTCCAAGGTCATTGACACGCAACTCGACGGCAAACCGCTAAAAAAGAAGGGTGGAAGCGCCTCCATTACGGGCCTTCTGAAAAAATGTCCAATACAACCATTTTACGTAGCGGTGGAACCGATGCTGGCTACGTTGGTCGATCGACCGTTTGACAGCGAGGATTGGCTTTATGAAGTGAAGTGGGACGGGTATCGTGCGTTGGCGTTCATGGATGGGGCCCAGGTGGACCTAAAATCCAGAAACGGTAAGAGTTTCAACGAAAAGTTCTACCCCATATATGATGAACTTAAGCAGATGAAC
Source organism: Sphingobacterium allocomposti (assembly GCF_008124885.1). Taxonomy (GTDB): domain Bacteria; phylum Bacteroidota; class Bacteroidia; order Sphingobacteriales; family Sphingobacteriaceae; genus Sphingobacterium; species Sphingobacterium allocomposti. Next base: position 115,002 of record NZ_VNHX01000005.1, on the reverse strand, counting down.
CTGTCGGCCGTGATCGACGGTGAGGTCGTCGTGCTTCGGGAAAACGGACAGGCTAATTTCGGCGCCTTGCAGAATTGGCGAAGCGAGGCCGACGGTGATCTTGTCTATTACGTATTCGATATTTTGTGGTATGAGGGCAAGGATTTAAAAGAACTTGCGCTGACCGAGAGGAAGGCCGTTTTAAGGAAGATTCTTCCGTCAAGCGACACGGTGCTGATCAGCGAGGAGTTCGACACCTCCGGTACACAGTTTCTGGAAGCTGCGAGGGATATGGGACTGGAAGGAATTATGGCAAAACGGAAGGACAGCCGCTACCGCCTGCACGACCGGACCAAGGACTGGCTAAAGATAAAAGCGAGTAAACGCCAAGAGGTGGTGATCGGAGGATACACCTTGAACGAAGGATCTAAAAAGCTGTTCAGTAGTTTGTTAATAGGTGTCTATGACAACGGTACGCTTGTATATACCGGCAAGGTAGGAACTGGCTTTAACGGAAAGATGCAAGCGGAGATGATCGAGCTTTTTGAGCCTCTCGTCATCGATAAGACACCGTTTTCGGAAGAACCTGATATCAATAAACCCTCTAGGTTCCGTCATGATCCGCCGCACGCAACAGTGACGTGGCTACGCCCCGAGCTGGTGTGCGAGGTCAATTACACCGAGCTGACGGGCGACGGCGTAATGCGTCATCCCTCGTTCGAGGGGATGCGCACAGATAAGCGGGCTCAAGATGTTGTACTCGAGAGAGAAGAACATTCGGCTGGCGTTGTGCCGTCAGCCGGTCCGAACGTAGTGCCCTCACGGGGAAAGGCGCCGCGGAAAACGCTGCTCAATCCCAAGGACAAAACGCAGGTCAGAACGGTGAACAAACACGAGCTGAAGTTCACAAACCTAAATAAAATATTTTGGCCCGATGAAGGGATAACTAAACGTGACCTGATTAATTACTACTACCAGATGGCTCCGTATATTTTGCCTTATCTAAAAGATCGGCCTCAAAGCATGAATCGCTTTCCCGACGGGATCCGCGGAGAGGGCTTTTATTATAAAGATGTCACAGGAAAAGCGCCCGCATGGATGGAAACTTATCTTTATACGAGCGATTCCGATAACCGCGATAGGCATTATCTGGTAGGAAAAGACGAAGCGACGCTTTTGTATATGGCCAATCTTGGATGTATCGAGATGAACCCCTGGACAAGCACAGTGAAGAAACCGGAGCATCCGACATTTTGTGTCATCGACCTCGACCCCGATAAGAATTCTTTCGATCAGGTGATAGAAGCAGCCCGCGTCACAAAGGATATTCTAGACGACATGGGCGCTCCCTGTTATTGCAAAACAAGCGGCTCCACAGGTCTACATATCTATATTCCACTGGGGAATAAATACACATATGAGCAATCTAAGGAGTTTGCACGTTTGATTGTTACGCTCGTACACCATGAACTGCCTGAGTACACAAGTATAGAGCGTATTATAAAAGATAGGAAAGGGAAGATGTATCTGGATTTTCTGCAGAACCGCCCTCATGCGACGATTGCCTGCGCGTACTCGGTACGTCCTAAGCCCGGCGCGACAGTGTCGATGCCGCTTCATTGGGACGAAGTTAAGAAGGGGCTTAAGATAAGCGATTTCACCATTTTTAACGCCGTCGACCGCGTCCGTAGCGAAGGAGATATTTTTAAGCCGGTACTTGGGAAAGGAATCGACCTGAAGAAGATTACTGAGAAATTATCCGCAAAGCTGTAAGGGGTCTAGGGGGCGTCCAGCCCTGACGGAACGGAGGGGCGGTATCAGGACGCAGACACGTACGACGGGCCTCGGGTTATTGGTCATTATGAAGGCAGAGGTCGCGAATAAACAATGAAAAACTCATAAAAAACAGTCCTATGAAAAAATTAATCTATTTACTTGGTGTAACAAGCACGATGTGCCTGGCAGCCGCGTGTAACAACGGTGTCCGCAACGACAAATCGGATGCTGCAGATTCTAACTCGGTGGCAGTAGATAGCGGTGTCGGCGCCAACGCCGATAGCGCCGCGATCATTGCTGGTGATACGACATTTGCAACTAAAGCTGCTATTAGTGGTATGGCCGAAGTGGAGTTCGGGAAGCTCGCGTTGGAAAAAGCAGACCATGCCAAGGTTAAGGATTTTGCGTCAATGATGGTGCGGGATCACGACAAAGCGAATGAAGAGCTTAAAAGTATTGCTGGCGCCAAGCAGATTATGCTGCCCGCGACATTGGATCTGGAGCATAGTAACAAACTGGACCAGCTAAAGACAAAATCCGGTGCCGACTTTGATAAAGCCTATGTAGAAGCGATGGTCGAGGGACACGAGAAGACGTTGTCTTTAATGGAAGAAGGCAGTACAAAGTTAAACGACTCCGCGTTAAAAGCCTTTGCAGAAAAAAATACGCCGATCGTCCGGCATCATCTGGACCTTATCAAACAGATACGTTCCGAAGTAAAATAACTTTATGTCTGGCCAGCCGATCGGCTGGCCGTTTTTTTAATGATCAGGAGGCGGGAAAAAGTTCGGTATAAAGTCTCTTTAAGTGGTAGATGTCATTCGGTTCGATAGGGAAATCGTCCGTGAGCTCACAAAGAAGAGACCGTTGCGAAGCTGCAGCTTTGACAAACGCCAACTTACAGTCGTCTCTATCACTTTCAAACATGCCAACTCCCACCACGTCGCCTCCGAAACTCACCTGATAAATAGTTTTGGTAATAGTGCCGTCCCCACTTTTACTGGCCGACAGCTGCGGTCCAACTCTTTTTAACTCTTCGCGATTCATATTCACCTTTACCACAAAGATACGCAGTAGCTACCTTGAGAGACGAATTTGCCGAGTCTGATAAATACGGTAATAAAAAATATAGTACGCCATCCCGCTACGTATCTTTCCGCGTGTAACGCGTACAAACTAAATACAACATGGATTGAATTTTGCAGTTTATTCCGAAAGAGGAGGACACATCATGGCAAAAATAGCAGCACTAAATGACCTGATAGAACTTAACAATGATCGCGTCGCCGGGTTCGAAAAGGCAATGCAGGATATTGCCGACGAAAATGCCGACCTGAAAGAACTCTTTCAGCGTTACAGCGGGCAGAGCAGACGGTTTTCGGCGGAGCTAAATACGTTGGTGGCAGCCGTCGGAGGCGACATCGAAACAGGAAACACGGTGACAGGGACGCTCCATCGCGTATGGATCGACGTAAAGACACTGTTCGGAGCTAACGACCGGCTTAGCATCCTGCGTGAGGCTGAGCGTGGCGAGGATGCCATTGCAGACGCCTATAACAGCGTTCTGTCGGATGGCGCACTGGGCGGCGAAGCGGTGGCGCTGGTCAAGGAACAGGCGGTCGCAATTAACAACGCACACGATGAAATAAAAAGGCTTCGTGACGAGGCCGATCGGAGCCAAAACGCATAGAAAGGAAGCTTGTCCCAGAACCGGCTTCCTTTCTATAGGAGACATTAATCATGTTGATAAATGGCTCCCGACAATGCCGTTACGGGGAGCTCGCCCTGGCATTGGTGGGGGCTTACGGAACGGCCGCCCCACCTGGCATCAGCACTATCCCAGATCTTGGTCCACTTTCCATGGGGCAGCGGGAAGGTCTGATTACTCGTCGAGAAATTAAGAACGCATAGAAGTACAGAAGCCTCATGCGTCATAGTCAGGACGATTGACTGCTTTTGTGCTTCGTAGTCTATCCGCAGGTCCCGACGGTTGTAGTTCTTTAGTACCTGATTAGATGTGCGCAGCTGGATAAGAGCTTGATAGTACGCTAATATGCGCTTGTGTGGCTCTTCTGCTATCTCGTTCCAGTTCAGTATGGACCGTTCGAACGTGCTTTCCGATTGCGGGTCTGGTACGTCGCCCTCATGGTGGAAGTCGGCGAACTCAGCACGTCTGCCCTCCTGTACCGCTTTGATAAGTTTATTGTCGCTGTGGCTGACAAAATATAAGAATGGCGTCTTAGCAGCCCACTCCTCGCCCATAAAAAGGAGAGGGATGAAAGGGGACACAAGAACAGCCATAGCTGCCAGACGTTGCACGTCGGCGGTATAGAGCATACTGCTTCGCTCTCCGAGCATTCTGTTGCCAACCTGATCGTGGTTTTGTGAGAACACGATAAAGCGCTCACCGGCCAAGCCCTCCGCACTGCTTCCGAAGAATTTTTTGCGATGGGAGGAGAACGTTCCATCGAAGACATAAGCTGTGTGATACGCCTTTGCGAGATGCGACACAGGTTCAAATTCGCGGTAGTATCCGATCCGCTGTTCGCCGATGGATACACGTAGGGCGTGATGAAATTCATCCAGCCACTGCGCATCAATGGCAAACCCGTTCTTCTCCAAGGGCTCCAGGAAGCGCCGGTCATTTAGGTCGCACTCTACGAACAGATAATATGGACGGTCCTTCTGTTTGATGAGGTGATCCGTCGCTCTCCGTATGTCCTGTAAAATATGCGACGGACTGAAATCCCGGATAGCGTGTACAGCATCAAGCCGCAGGGCATCGATGTGGAAATCCCGAAACCACATACGCACGTTCTCCACCACAAAGTCGCGGATACCGACGTTCCAGGCATCGTCGTAGTTGACGGCCTGACCCCATGGTGTTTGATACTTGTCCGTAAAATAAGGGCCAAACGCCGGCAAATAGTTTCCTTCGGGACCAAAATGATTGTATACGACGTCCAGGACAACAGCTATTCCGTGCTTGTGGCAGGCATCCACCAACCTTTGCAAGGCTCCCGCGCCTCCGTAGCTGTACTGAACGGCAAAACTGAATACGCCATCGTAACCCCAGTTGCGCTCCCCCGGGAACTGCGAAACCGGCATAATTTCAATCGCATTGATGCCCAATGCTTTCAAATAAGGAAGACGTTCAATAACGCCATCGAAGTTTCCTTGTTGGGAAAACGTCCCGACATGCAGTTCGTAGATGATGAGATCGCGAGGGTGGGGCGGACGGAAGTCGTAGTCTGTCCAATCGTAGCTTATGTCGAGGACTGCTGATGGTCCATGCACGCCTTCGGGCTGTGAGCGGGAGGCCGGATCTGGTAACATGCGGCCATCGACCCGAAAATGATATTTCTGGCCGTCGTGCAGCTGATCCGATTTGCCGCACCAGTATCCGTGCTCGTCTTTCGCCAGCTCGACCTCAACATCTGGTTGATAGGCGTGTAGCGATACAGCCTCCGCCAGCGGTGCCCATACTTGAATATGGGCTGTTCCGTCACGTAGCGTTACACCTGGTTGTTTTCCTTTCGTAGTGTCCATGTTGCGTGTTATATTTTTTCAGTAGCCATAAGCACGACGATAGAACGGGGGCCGACCTTTACTTTCTGCTCGGCTTCGAATTCTTCCGATCGTTCAATCTTTTCGAAAGCCGTATCGAGTACCTTCACCCATCGTTTACTGTATTTCATGGGCGGCAATGTATACTCAATAGGTTCCCAAAAGGCGTTGAACATGATATAGAAGCTTTGATCCACGACTTTGGTGCCGTCGTCATTGAGCGATCGTATTCCCTGACCATTCAAAAATACAGCCAGAGAGCGGGCAAAGTCGTTTTGCCAGTGAGAGTCCTCCATCTCTGTACCTTCGGGTAGAAACCATGCGATGTCCTCCAGACCGGCACCTTTAATCGGCATGCCTTGAAACCACTTTCTGCGGCAGAATATAGGGTGCTCTTTGCGGAGGGCAATTAGCTGTTTCGTAAAGGTCAGAAGTTTCTCGTCCTGCTCTTTCCAGTTGAGCCACGATATCTCGTTATCCTGGCAGTAGGCGTTGTTATTTCCTTTTTGTGTGCGTCCGAATTCATCTCCTGCGACCAGCATAGGAACACCTTGCGAGAGAAAGAGCGTTGTCAGCAGGTTGCGTTTCTGCTGTGCCCTGAGCGCGTTGATTTCCCCATCGGTCGTTTCCCCCTCCACACCACAGTTCCAGGAGCGGTTGTGGCTATCTCCATCATTATTGTCTTCGCCATTCGCTTCGTTGTGTTTCTCATTATAGGTAACGAGGTCATGTAGCGTAAAGCCATCGTGTGCCGTCACGAAATTTATGCTTGCCGCTGGCGTCCGGTAATCGTCGCGGTACAGGTCTGAAGAGCCCGTGATACGATTGGCGAACTCGCCTAACATGCTATCCGCGCCGATCCAGTAGTCGCGTACGCAGTCCCGGTATTTTCCGTTCCACTCTGCCCAGCCTGGAGGAAATTCGCCCACTTGATAGCCTCCTTCGCCTATATCCCACGGCTCGGCGATGAGTTTAGCCTGTGATATGACCGGATCTTGGTGGATGACGTCAAAGAAAGAGCTCAATTTATCCACTTCATGTAGCTCCCGGGCAAGCGCCGACGCCAGGTCGAACCGAAATCCGTCGACGTGCATTTCCTGTATCCAGTAGCGGAGGCTGTCCATGATCAGTCGTAAAACGTTTGGCAGACGTGCGTTGAGCGTATTTCCGGTGCCAGTGAAGTCCATATAATATCGTGGTTCGTCGGCGAGACGATAGTACGCGGAATTGTCTATTCCCCGGAAGGATAAGGTGGGTCCCATCTCGTTTCCTTCGCCGGTATGGTTGTATACAACATCCAGTATTACTTCTATGCCGGCTTGGTGCAGTGCTTTAACCATCTCCTTAAATTCCCTGACCTGCTCACCGTGTGTGCCCGTGGCGGCATAGCGGACGTCCGGCGCGAAGAACCCTATCGTGTTGTATCCCCAATAGTTGGTAAGCCCTTTTTCCTGAAGATGTCTGTCCGTAATAAAATGATGCACCGGCATGAGCTCGATAGCGGTTACGCCTAAGGACTTTAGATAGGATATAGAGGCTGGATGCGCAAGAGCCGAATAGCTTCCCCGGATCGCCTCAGGGATGTCAGGATGTGTCGCAGTAAATCCCTTAACATGTGTCTCGTAAATAATACTTTTGTGCATGGGAATCCGTAGCGGTGTATCACCCTCCCAGTCGAAAGATGTGTCGATTACGACACACTTCGGTATAAAAGGTGCACTGTCTATCTCGCTGAAACTTAAATCGCCATCTGGATTTCCCACCTCATAGCCGAAAAGGGCATCGTTCCATTGCAGGGTGCCGTTGATAGCTTTTGCATACGGGTCGATTAATAGCTTGTGTGGGTTAAACCGTAAGCCGTTGGTGGGTTCATAGGCTCCATAGACGCGATAGCCATACAGCTGTCCGGGACCGATATCGGGAATGTAAACGTGCCACACCTGATGGGTACGTTCTTTTATACGTATCCGGGTAGACTCTTCGGCATCTGTGGGGCTGTCAAAGAGACATAGCTCTACCGCTTCCGCATTTTCGCTGTAAATCGAGAAGTTGACACCTTTGCCGTCAAAGGTGGCCCCTAAAGGGTAGGGCGATCCCGTGCGTGTTTTTATTTCCATAGTTATATTCTTCTAACGGTTGGGTTAAATCGAGAACAAATAGCTACGCAGCTAAGTTTTTTAAGGAGTACAATTTTTAGCTGCATGTTATCTGTCGTATACGTATGTGTACAGGCGAAGCTCTTTTTGAAGCTTTTTCCGGAACGCGTTCGGTAGCATTCGCCAGGTCCAATTACCAGCAGTAGTTGCGGGACTATTCATACGGTGCTGTTCGCCAAGGCAGAGGATGTCCTGCATCGGAATAATAGCGGTGATCGCAGGAGATGCATATGCCAGCCGTATAAGCGTCGCATTGATATTCATAGCATTTACGTGGTAGCCAACATATTTGGATATCAATTTTTTAGATTGTGAACTTAGCTCATTCTTGTACCAGCCTAGAACGGTATTGTTGTCATGCGTGCCGGTATATACAATGAAGTTCCGATCATGATGATGTGGAATGTTCTGTGAAACGGGCATATCGTCGCCAAAGGCAAATTGTAAAACCTTCATGCCAGGCAGCTGGTATGCATCGCGGAGCTCGTAAACCGGTTCGTCGATGTCGCCGAGATCTTCTGCAACAAAAGGAAGTGTTTTCAGGTCTTCCCGAAGCGCATTAAAAAGGTCCGCTCCGGGGCCATCTTTCCATTGGCCGTTCTTTGACGTATGTTCGGTTGCCGAGACCTCCCAATAGGCTGAAAAAGCGCGGAAATGGTCAAGCCTGGCGGCATCGAACATCCTGCAGTTGTGCCTGACACGTTGAACCCACCACGTGTATCCGCGTTGTTTTAATAGGTCCCAGTTAAAAACGGGCATGCCCCAGAGTTGTCCGTCCTCGTTAAAGTAGTCGGGCGGAACACCGGCTACTGCGCGTAAGCTACCATCCTTATCAATAGAAAAAAGATCTGGATTAGCCCATACGTCTGCTGAATTGTGTCCAACATAGATGGGAATGTCGCCCATAATCTGTATATCGAGTTGGTGGCAGTAGTCTTTCAGCCTTTCCCATTGTTGAAAAAAGACGAATTGCATCCATTTATGCTTGAGGATGTCCCTGCTGTGCGCTGCTTCGACTTCGGCGAGCGCCGTCTTTTTTCGCTTTTTTAGGTTATCCGGCCACGCATACCATGGCTTTTCTCCGTACTTTTCCCTTAAAACAGCGAAAAGGGCATAATCGTGGAGCCATGATTTTTCCGTTTCGCAGAACTGCGAAAACCGGGGAATATCTCTCGTGTCGAGTCGCCCGAAAGCTTTGTCCAGCAAGTGATATTTAACGGCTTCAACCTTTTCGTAATCGACCCGAGGGGAGGGCGTTGAATGCGCAGTTTTTAGATCTTTTTTTGTTAACAGTCCTTCTTCAGAAAGGGCTTCCAGATCGATGAATAGCGGATTTCCGGCCATTGCACTCCATGTGCTATAGGGAGAATAGCACTGCTCGCTCGACAAAGGGCCTAGTGGCAGCAGCTGCCACCATTTTTGTCCACTAGCATGTAGCTGTTCCGCAAAACGGTAGGCCTCCTTGCCGAGGTCTCCGATACCGTAGTTCGACGGTAAGGAGCTGATATGCATGAGGATGCCGGCACTCCTAGAGGTCTTTTTCTTCTGCAGCCGGATAACCGCCAAGGGCAGGTGTTTGAAGACTACGGATAGCATAAGTTCTGAGTCTTCGCCGGACATCGGTTGGAGCAGATGTTCCCACTTCGTGCCTATGCGCTTGGGCAGTACGACACGGGTGTCTGCCCAGGCGAGCTGACTGATATCTTCTTCTCCATCGGCGGAAGCTGCCGCGAGGTGCAGCGGGACGATGATAAGAAGTGCCTCGTCCCCATGTTGCCGGCCGTATGCCAGGACATGACGCCGGTATTTTCCCTTCACATCGATTTCAATATATTCTCCTTCGTTGAATAACGAAGGAGAATCTTTTCGCAGGGTAGCGAGCAGGTGTAATAACCATAATTTGATCTTTCCGCTATACCGGTCGCTCCATAAGGAAGGCAGGCGATCTGCCGGAGCAAGAGCGCGGATCTCATTGAGATAGCGCCGTCGTATATCAAAGTCTACCGGTCTTCTATTGTCGGGATCTACGAAGCTGAAATCCCAGAGCTCGCAACCTTGATATACGTCGGGAATGCCGGGGCACGTGAATTTTAACAGCAGCTGTACTAACGAATTGACAATTCCAAAATCGGCCGTAGATCGCAGGAAATCGTAAAAATCGCCAAAAAAGGTGCCATTTTTGTTTAACAGGAACTTCACAAATCGGACAGTCGACTCCTCGTAATCGGTGTCGGGCTGCGACCAATCTGACCGCTCTTTGCCTTCGCGTAGGTACTTTACGATATATTCCGTAAAGCGTTCCGTGTAAACTTGCCCAGACTCCATATGGACAGGATATGTAGCGTAGAGCATCTGCAAGATGGTATAGACATCATTGCTATGCGGAAGTGTGTCCGTATACTCGTGTTGTATTACGGCACGCCAACGATCTACTGCCGCAAACCATTGTTTAGGACGGGCGGTTAGGACGTGTAGACGGCATCGGGCATCTTCGCCACGTTTGGTATCGTGGGTCGCCGTCGCATTCATAGCTAGCGGCCATTCTTTTTGCCGTCGGCGCATGGCTTCATGAAAGGCTTTCTTTTTCAGACCAAACCGCGACGGATGGTCGCCCACTTCGTTGTGGGCCAGAAACCTATTGTAGGTATACATTAAGGTATCTTCCACGCCTTTAGCCATAGCGGGTCCGGTGAATTGCATACAGCGCAGTATGAAACGCATTGTCCGCTGGCTGAAGTCTTCGTCCTCCAGCCGCTGGGCCTTGGCGAGAATCTCCTGCACAATATCGATCTCTCCGCCGCACGCCGGTAGGTCATCTTTGATTGACGACAGCGTTGACGTAACTAAGGTATATACGTGCCGCGATAGGGGAAATGCGGTCTCGTAGATTCGGTACACAGGAAAATAAGCTAAAAATGCTTCGATGATTTTCCGCAGTTTACCATGGGACAATGGATGTTCGGTAAGCTGTAGCTCATGGAATAACAGGCAAAGATTTTCAATTTCGCCCCGCATATGTTGGGACAGTACGAATCTTTTCTTAGCTACCTGTTGCTGCCGCAGGGGTTCGTTGGCGTTGACGATCCGCTCATAGTATTCTGTAAAGGCCTTTTCGCTTTTTCTGAAGGTTAAGAGGTTGTTGCAGAGCGCAAGAAAATCGTAACCTGTAGTACCTTGTATAGGCCATACGTCAGGGAGGTGTTCGTCTTCTTCCAGTATTTTTTCCGCCACGATATAGGTGTCGGATCCACATAGTTTTCTGAGTTTCCCGACATATGTAGTGGGATCGTACAGACCGTCGATGTGATCTATGCGGAGGCCATCGATGATGCCATCAGCGACGAGCTTTCCAATCAGGTGGTGAAGGTCGTCAAATACGCTTTCGATGTGCGTATTCATACAGATCAAACCGTTCACCGTGAAGAAGCGCCTAAAGTTTATCTGTCCATCCGTCTCGCGCCAGTGGCAAAGTCGATAATGCTGTTGCTCAATAACCTCGAGCAGCCGCTCCTTAGCACTATTGAACTGAGCTGTCATCGCGGAGAGTTCCGTGTCAGCGGCCGCAGTCAGGATATCCGCGAATATCTTACTGCGGAGGTCGTCCCATCGTTTCGGGTCGCCTTCTTTATCGAGCTTCTTGATTTGTCTTTCAGTGCTTTGCGAAAGCTGATAGGTTGACGGTTCTACGACTGCCTTCAGCAAATGAATATAAGAACCGGGACGTATTGGAAAGCGGTTTTCAAAATAGCTAAGATAAAATTGTTCCTTTTCGTATACGATGTTAAGGTCGCCGGTATGTACGGCGTCCGGCAGTTCTTTTCCCAGGATAGGAACCATAAGTTTGTCGGCCGGAACGAAGGAATGTGCGTACAAGGTATCAAAATGGGAGCTGTAGGCAGAATATATACCAAACTGCAGCAGATCCGCGAGCCAAGGGTTGGCCGTGTCAAAGGCCATATGATTCGGAACGATATCTTGTAGCCACTTGAGCCCGCTCGCGGCCAGTCGCTTTTTTAGTGCGTAGAGTGCTTCAATGGTGCCCAGTTCAGGATTAATGACATTGGGATTAACGCCGTCATAGCCATGTGTACTTTCGCGGGCTGCCTGAAAGATAGGAGACGCATAGACCGTGTCGATGCCCAATGTCTGTAAGTAGTCAGTCACCTGTTCTAGATGACGAAACGTAAAATTCTTATGAAGCTGTAAGCGATAGGTTGAGTTTGGTGTCTTCATGGACGATATAAGGCAAAAAAAGGTTCTACATTTCTCATACATGAATAACGCCCCTTCATAAAATAAGTTCATGGAAAAACAATACAAACCTCAAGGTCTATAGCCGGTGTAATAAGCGTACATCGGTCTAGTGGAACCGTCGCAGGGGTGCGAAATTTTATAGAAATAAAAAGCAAAAAAACAAAACGAGTTGCGGCTATCTGCGTTCTATACATACTTGCAGATACAAATGCAACTTCCCGCCTGATTTCGGCGAATATATATCGTGCGTACCGTCATAATCCGATGAAAGTTAAATAAGAAAAATAAAAAGCGAATTTACGATGAAAATAGGAATCACTTTCTCTGCTTTCGATCTTCTGCACGCCGGGCATATCAAAATGCTCGAAGATGCAAAGGAACAGTGCGATTTTTTAATCTGTGGTTTACAGACCGACCCTACCTTGGACCGTCCTGAAAAGAATAAGCCGACACAGACTGTATTCGAACGCTATATGCAACTCAAAGGGTGCAAACATGTAGATAAGATTATCCCTTATGCGACAGAACAGGACCTTGAAGATATCTTACGTTCCTATAAAATACATGTCCGAATTCTGGGCGATGAATACATGTACAAAAGCTTCACCGGACGCGCATACTGCGAAGAGAAGGGGATAGAGCTGTATTTCAACAGAAGGGAGAACCGCTTCTCTAGTTCCTCTTTGCGGCGGATTATTGCGAATAAGCAGGAAGATAAGCAGAGTGGTGTGGTCCACCTAAAAGACAATGCAGAATTTCAGCTGCAGCGTGCTAAAGCATAGTTAGAGAGATAGATAAACAGAATAACTTTATGAGAATCGGAATTACTTTTGGGGTCTTCGACCTGCTGCATCTGGGACACCTGGTGATGCTGGAACAAGCAAAGAGACAGTGTGATTACCTAATTGTCGGTCTTAAAGCAGACTCGGCACATGCAGCTGATGGTGGTCTGCAGCCGGCGCAGACGGTGGTCGAGCGGTTTATAAAGCTGGAGGGATGCCAGTACGTGGATGAGATTATACCGTATGAATCGGATGATGATATTCTGGATATGCTGCAGTCGCTTTCGGTAGATGTCCGGTTTATTGGCGAAGAATACCGGATGATCGATTTCCCGGGAAAGGACTACTGTATTGAGGAGGGCATAGAACTTGTGTACATGAAGCGGAAACATCGCTTTTCAAGCCAGTCCTTACGGCAGGTGGTCAGCAGGAAAGAATCAATGAGACTACAGAAGGTAGAAAGTGATGCCAGGTCGCTATCAAAGAGCTTCCATGAAGAAGCGGCAAAAAGCCTGTATCCGCTGGAAGAATCAAAATGATACTATAATACGGGTGGCTACCTGTGTAGAACGAGCTTCTCCCTGACGGAGTAGCTCGTTTTTCGTATTGGAGCCCGCTGACTTCACTCGCCGGCGATTTGCCGAAATTTCAGTGTTATAATCATTATGTTAACAAAACTATTGATTACCTTCTCCGTTCTCCATAAACAGTTATAAGCTACGTAAACACGACAATTAGGTAAAGCGGATACAGCATGAACACGATCTCAGTCGGTATTATTAGTATAAATAGAAAGCTACGTTTTTGTTATAAGATGCTTCTTAGCCAATGTGCTAATCATTGTGTCCATGTTGTTTTGGAAGGAACGTCCATTCATGAGTTAGGTGGAGAAGGAGGGGCGTGGAAGAAGCTGGACGTACTGCTGCTAGATAGCGATCAGGTGATTGGCAGCAAGATCTATTTCAATTATCTCCGGGATATGTTTGACGGCGTTAAGCTAATCCTACTGTGTGATGATCCTGCGTGCGCGTCAGCCTACGGCAATTTGGTTGACGGAACACTCGACAGGCAATGTTCCGCCCACCAACTGGTGGCCGCCATCCGTAAAGCCGTGGTAGCTCCACCTGTCCCTACAGGTTAGCATGTACCATATTCTTGTCACCGTCGGGGCCGGTATCAAAGCTAGAACCCCCATGTGCTTACCATCCATTTATATCCATAGGGGCCTAGCTCTACACCCTTCTTAGCGGCCACTGGTCGCTTATATTTTTTATCGGAAAGGATAACCGAGTACCGGTCAATGTCATCAAGCTCTACTTTCGCGGTGATCGCTTCGCTGCTGAGATTGTGAACCATCAGAATGCTCCTTTTCGCGAGCTGGTAATGGTAGGCGAGACACTTGCTGTTGTTCGTCTGGATAACGGAAAAAGTCCCTTTGTGAAGACCTGTTTTTTTTCTCAGCTCTATAAATCTGCGGATGGTATGGAGAAGTGAACTACTATCTGACAGCTGTTGCTGTACGTTGATCTTCTTATAGCCGTAGTCCCCACCAGAAATGATATCGTCCTCTATTGCGCCGGTTATGACGTCAGAAAAGCCGCCATTCTCTGTGTCGTTCCATTGCATGGGGGTCCGTACGCTCGTTCTTCCGTCCCTTTCCAGGTCATCGCCCATACCTATTTCCTGCCCGTAGCGTAGAACGGGTGTGCCGGGCAGTGAGAATAGTATACTATACGCCATGGCTAGCCGTTGCCGGTTGTTCTTGAACATCGGCGGAAGGCGCCGTCGGATACCGCGGTCGAAGATGTGCATGTCGGGCTCCGGGGCGAAAGCAGCAAACACTTCCTGACGTTCGTTTTCGTCGAGTTGTCCAAGATCAAGTTCGTCGTGGTTCCTCAAAAAGTTAGCCAGCTGTTCTTCGGGTCCGAGGGATGGTATTTTCTCCAGTGCCAATGCTATGGGAGTTGCCTCTTCCCGGGCGAAAGCTAAGAAGAAGTAATTGTTTAAATAGAAGTTGAATAGCATATGCATCTGACGGTCCTGCTCCAGGAAGTCTGAATAGCGATTCGGGGGGACATCAACCTCGGCCAGAAAGATGGCATGCGGATTAAATTCTTCGACGCACGTCCGCCATTCCCGGAAGATGTCGTGAGGATCGTGCTTAAATCTATAGCTACCCTTTTCCCGTATGATATGAGGAGCAGCGTCGATACGGAAGCCATCCACCCCCAACTTCAGCCAAAATCGCATGATTTTCATGACCTCCTCAACGACTTTCCTGTTGGTCATATTCAGGTCAGGCTGGTCGTTATAAAAGGTGTGGTAGTAGAATGCGCCAGCTTCTTCGTTGTACGTCCAGTTGGTATAGTCCTGCTCTTCCGCAAGAATAGCATGTCGGCCGTCGTCTTTTGGCTTTTCCTTCGACCAGATATAGTAGTCGCGGTATGGCGAATGCGGATTTTTTATCGCATCCTTAAACCAAGGATGCTCCTTAGAAGTATGGTTGACCACCAGATCAATAATAACGTTTAGTCCAGCCCCTTTGGCAGCGTCTATAAATTCAATGAAGTCGCCCAGGTGCCCGAGTCGCCGATCCACGTCATAGTAATTCCGAACATCATAACCACCGTCTTTATTCGGGCTATCATAAAAAGGAAGCAACCAAAGGCAATCAACACCTAATATCTTAAAGTAGTCCAGCGTTTGCTGGAGTCCAAAAAAGTCGCCCCTGCCGTCGGCGTTGGAGTCTTTAAACGCATCAACAGCGAGCGCGTAAATGACCGCGTCTTTATACCATAATTTATTCATATTCCGTTCTGTTGTTTGGCAAATGGGAGAACATGGCTGCCCATGAAATCGATGAAAGCTTCTTGGTTCCGGTTTACATTGTGTACGATGATGCGGTCAAATCCTGCATCGTGATAAAAGCGAAGGGCTTCAATATAAGCCGCGGCGCTGGCGCTGGCCAGTACGGCGTCGCTTACGTGGTCGGTCGAAACGTGCATTCCCGCATGGTCGAAGTGCTGGGGCAAGGCCAGTTCCGCCTGAAGGCTCTGTCCCAGCGTATTGTTACGCCAGGACGTCCACGCCAAGGTCAATGCTTCTTCATCGGTTGCTGCATAAGAAACCTGGAGCTTCAGTGTAAGCTCTCCCTGGGGATTCACCTCCCGGAAGCTATTTACAATCTGCCGCACCGTATCCGTTTTTTGATTAACCGTAATCAGCCCTTGGGCCCAGCTAGCTACCCAGGACGCGGTCGATGGGGTAAGGGCGGCCCCGTAAAGGAGTGGCGGCGATTTCGGTTTGGTGTACAAAGTTGCGTTTTCTACTTCAATATGCCCGCTGTACGTGACCGATTCGCCCGTCCAAAGCCGTTTCATTACCTGTACCGATTCCTCAAGCCGTCTGTGGCGTACCTCTTTAGCCGGCCAGTTCCCGCCGGTAATTTTTTCGTTCAGCGCTTGTCCGCTACCGACGGCAATCCAAAAGCGGTTAGGAAACATATCGTCTAAGGTGGCAACGGCCTGCGCGATGATTGCGGGATGGTAACGTTGGCCCGGAGCGTTGACAATGCCAAATTCCAAACTTGTGGCCTGCATAGCAGCACCCAGCCAGCTCCATGCGAATCCGCTTTGACTTTGGTATTCGCTCCATGGATGAAAGTGGTCGGAAGAAAGTACGGCGTCGAAGCCGGCCTGCTCTGCCATCTGGACAAATGTCAGCAGCTCGCTTGGCGCAAATTGTTCGTGAGAAGCGTGGTATCCTATTTTCATTATATCAATATGCTTGGGAGTAAACTCGTTTTATGAACGGTCATACCCCTTAGATAGTTTCCGCTGAAATCACAAATTGAATGCGCTTGCTGTCTTATGTGCATCCGCCGGCAAAAGCAGTTGTTCCGCTAGATATCTTGAGCAGGTATTTCCATTAACTGAAAACTGTAACAGCTGTGCGCTGTTCATTGAAAGAAATATATAAGCTTTAAGTATTATGCAACGAGAACCTACACTTGAAAATCCCAGAGACAAATATCCTCGTCCGCCATACAAGCGGCAATCGCAACCGTTTCCTGCACTTGCCGGTAAAATGGATCCTATACCGGATAATGGCGAGGACACCTATGTGGGCTCAGGTAGATTGACGGATCGACGAGCCTTGGTTACCGGTGGCGATTCCGGTATCGGAAGGGCTGCCGCCATAGCATTCGCGAGAGAAGGCGCGGACGTCGCGATCAACTATCTCCCAGCAGAGGAGGAGGATGCTAAAGAGGTCATCGAACTGATCGAGCGGGCTGGAAGACGTGCCTTTGCTATCCCGGGGGATATTACAGATAGAGATTTTTGCGAGCAGCTGGTGAAGCGTGCCGTCGAGCAGATGGGAGGACTCGACATATTGGTAAACAATGCCGCTTACCAGCAGACTTACGAAACGATTGTAGACATCCCGGACGAGAGTTTTGACGCAACCATGAAGACGAACATATATGCGCCATTTTGGATTACTAAGGCCGCTGTTCCTCATATGCCCCCGGGCTCAAGCATCATTGTGACGGCCTCCGTACAGGCGTATGAGCCCGAAGCTGTACTGCTGGATTATGCGCAGACTAAAGCTGCGAATGTGATCTTAGTTAAAGCGCTGGCCAAGCAGCTTGGCGAAAAAGGGATACGGGTTAATGGAGTCGCTCCGGGACCCGTCTGGACACCCCTTCAGGTTTGTAGCAAGCCACCGGAGATGCTTGAAGACTTTGGTGCCGATACGGCCTTGGGAAGAGCGGGACAACCCGCAGAGCTGGCCTCCATCTATGTTCAATTGGCGGATAATCGGGCGAGCTATTCGACAGGACAGATCTTTGGCGCGTCGGGCGGCGGCGGACAGCCATAAAGAACGGCCGGTATACAAAAGCGACGGTCGCGACGGAGTAATGAACATATCCGTCGCGACCGTTTTGCCTGTTTAGATAGGCAGCCCGCGTATCAGCGGCCATTATTGCCTGCCGCGTTGCCGGCGATGTCGCCACCTTCGTTTTCTGTCTCCGAACGGTCGGATGTTTCGCGGACATTTTTGTCCACAGTTCTGCTTTCCGTGGAATCGGGGGTCAGATCGCTGTAATTCGCTTTCTCGTTTTCGCCGACTCCGTTTTCAATTTCCTTTTTTGTTTTGTTGTCTTTCGCTGTTCCCATGATATCTACTTTCTTTTTAATAGAACGCACCTTTTTCTAGAAGGTTCATAGACATCCACTTCAGGCAGGCATCGGCCACAGACAGAAGGACATCTGCGTCCCTTACCGCCGCAAAATTTTCTTCGTGGATTTTCCTTTCGCCAGCTCATCTATAAGCTTGTCCAAATAGCGAACCCTTTGCATTAGGGGATCTTCGATGTCCTCAACATTGGGATTGATCTGGGGAGCTTGTGTGAAGAACTGTTCAAAATCTGTCTTCTTGTTTATATGTTCCTGTAAAGCTTCGGCATCATATCCCGTCAGCCAGAAGATGATCTCATCTACTTCCGTTTTAGTACGCCCCTTTTTCTCCGCTTTAGCCATGTAATGCGGATAGACGCTCGCGAATGTCATCCGGTAAACTCTTGTATTATCCATAGTCATAAGTTTTATAGCAATGTTAACGGATTTTTGTGTTTTAAAGTCTAAATTTCAGCGGCGATGGAAGTTAGTATCCTGGGTTCTGCACAATATCAGCTTCGTTGATGTCAATGGCTGCTTGGGGGATAGGACGATATATTTTATCCGCTCCATCAAGTCCCCTAAAAGCCTCCTCAACTCCAACCTGCCTAATGTCGTAATTATAACGACCGCAAAACTCTTTTAATTTTCCTGTTCTCCGTAGTTCGGGCCATCGTATATATTCTCCAATAAACTCTTTGGCGCTCTCGATCAAGTATGCGTCTAGGGCATCACTTTGGCTGGAAGCTGCAGAAATGCTAACGAGCGGAGCCAATGTTTGTCCGTTTTTGCCATTACCCGGCCGTGCCAATACTCTGCCTACGTAGTCGGCAGCAGCTTGGAAGTCGTTAAGGCCAATACAAGCCTCCGCATAAATGAAGAAGCTTTCGGCCTTTCGAGCCAACACGATGTCCCGGACGCTAGCTTGCGTGTGAAAGACGTGTCGTGTGGTAGGGCTGTCAAATTTTTTAATAACAGGTGTGCTCATGTCAATTTGGTAGGCAGCTCTGTATGCCAGTTCATTGTTTCGGAATGGATAAAATCTAAAATTTGTTGGTATCTGATGCTCTTTCCCAGCTACCCACGCAAGAGAGTCGGCTCTTGTATAGTCGCGCCCCCAAACCCGGGGATAATGGGCCCGGATCGGGATAACGCTCTTGTCTTTGTTAGCATCGTAATAATCAAAGTATTGGTCATAGATTGTCAACATGAAAGTAGCGTCGTAGCGCGCATCGTTCTCCGTGTAATAATTGTGGAAACTCCAGGAAGGGATGAGGGCCGAAACCATGTATTTGTGGTTCAGTTCTGCTCCTCCCAAATAGGGACCAAAGAGCGACTGTTGGCTATTACCCGACCCCGTACTCGGGATAGATCCGGCGTCGTATTGAACGGCGAAAATAACTTCGTCGTTCATTTCATTGTTCGGTGCCCATAGTTGTTCATAAGGAATGTGGATAGTGTAGCCATCGATCGCCGCATGGGCATAGGCTTTGGCTTGTGTAAAGTCGTTGGCATTGCCGAGATCCCATCCTCTGGTTAAGTAAGCTTTTGCTAGGTAGTGATTTGCAGCGGTTCGATTGACGCGTGTTTTCTCTGTTCCCAGGTAAGGCAGGGCCGCTTCCAGCTCTGTTATTACGAAATCATAGGAGTCGGCGAGTGTCGCCCGTGGTAAATTCATCCGGGGGCGCTCTAGTGTTGGTTCATTGCTGATTACGATCCCGCCGAACTGCTCAATCAAAAGAAAGTGATAAAACGCGCGTAGGAAGCGTAGCTCCGCTAGCCAGGTCGCCTTTGTCGCGTCATCCACCTCCACAATATCATTATAATATATGCCTACGTTGATTGTCTGGATGGCGTTGTAGCAGTTGGTATAAAAGGTTAACACATCTGCATTGTCTGCATACAGCTGCGTGTACTCCATAAGTGCACGATTAGCCATTTCCCGATTCATCTGATAGGTGTCTGTTCCGGCCAGCAGTAGCCACGGGGTGCCTCCAAATGTAGTCCGAAGAGAACTATACGCAGCGGTCAAGAGCGTATTGTAACCGGCCTGCGTACGATAAAACTCGTCGTTGTTGGTACCTCCACGATTGTCTTCCTCAAGGAACTTAGCACAGCCGCTGAGCGATAATGTGCCGATAAGCAAAATATATAATAGTGTTTTCATGATAGGTTGTCTAATTAAAATCTAATATTTACACCGAGTTGGTAAGTAATGCTACTCGGCCCGTTCCCGTTCTCCAGCGCTGTCGTTGCGTATTCAGGGTCCCATCCTTCATAGTTGGTGAATACGAATGGATTTAGAATGTTCGCATATACGCGCAGCTGCGACATGTTCCATTTGCTAACTAGTGGTTGGGGCAGGGTGTAGCCGAGTATAATGTTTCGGAGCTTAACGAATGAGGCGTCCGTATAGCGGCCATTGTTCCCATAGTAGGGACCTTTATTTTGGGGATGGGGATATTTCGCATTTTCGTTTCCTTGGCCGCTAGTCCCCCATACAGCTTTTGGACTCCCATCGGGGTGTGCATCCCATTGGGTCCAATCATAACGCGGAACACCAGGAGGGATATAATAGTCGTAGTTGATTTTTGGTCGGCCACGTTGCGTATTGTTTGGCCCAAATTCGTCTAAAAATGCATCGCTCACAAAAACGCCTTGTCTGGTGTATAAATTGATGGAGAAGTCCCAGTTTTTAAAACGTAAGTTGCTGGTAAAACTTCCGATCCATTGCGGATCAGGGGAACCTAGTATCACACGGTCGTTTGGTGTAATAGTACCGTTGCCGTCGGTGTCGGCAGCGATAGCTTGTCCAGGCTGCTGCCCGTAGCGCGCCGCCTCCTGTGCTTGATCCATTCTCCAAAGTCCGACGATCCGATAATCATAGATCACGTTTATCGGCTGCCCGATAAACCTCGCTTCAGCTATTACATCTTCTTTTTTTCCGTAGAGGCTTCTGATGGCGTTTTTATTATGCGAAAACATAAAGGATGTCGTCCATTCCCAGTCGCCCCTTTGAATATTAGTGGTTTGTAAGCCTATTTCAACGCCGCGGTTATTAACAGACCCAATGTTGTCAATCATGTAATCAACCCCGGATTCGATGGCTAAAATTCGCCGCATCAACAAGCCGTCCGATAGTTTGTCGTACCACTCTATATTTCCGCGTACCCGATGGTTGAATAGGCTGAAGTCAAGGCCTATATTCAACTCGCGTGTTTTTTCCCAAGTAAGCGCGGAATTAATTGGTCTGCCGGTCGGGAATCCCACGGCGGGCTGCTGGTTAAAGTCATACCATACTAATGTTTCAGTCAAAGGGGTTTGCTGTGTGCCGAAAGGGTGGACACCGTTGTTGTTTCCGGAATATCCCAAGCTTACCCGTGCTTTCAGATCGTTGATCGCCGGGACGTCCATGAAGCTCTCTTCCGAGAGGCGCCATGCAAATGCTGCAGAAGGGAATGCTGCCCATTTATTGCGTAGCTTCGAGCTTCCGTCGTAACGGATGGTTCCCGTCAATAGATAGCGTCCTTTAAAATCGTAGTTGGCGCGTGCAGCAAAGGACAATAAACTTGTTTCATTATAACTGGAGCCCGAGCCGTCGGGAACGAGCGTTCCGCTGAAGAGGTTATACCACGATGACGGATAGGGTAACTCGTTGGACTGAACTTCAAGGTTCTCATATCGGGTTTTGTAAGCGCTTTGAATCAAGGTCAGATCAAGTCTGTGGTCCGGATTAAAATGGGCGTTGTAGTTGACAACGTTGTCCCATGTCCATTCTAGCGCTTCTTCGTTGTTTTGGTAGGCAATATCCTGATTGCGTTGGCCCGGGACGATGCCATAGTATTGACCGGTACGTGTCCTATTAAAGCGTGGTAAGAACGAACTCCGTACGGATAGATTCGGTAACGGCCGTATCTCCGCGAAAATGCTGGACAGGATGTCGTACTGCCGAACTTCCTCTGTACCACTGTTTATCTCGTTGAGGGGATTAGGGGAACTGGTGAAGTTGCCGATACCCTGAATTGAAGCGGCTATCCCCGGCTGCGCTATTAAGTTGCCATTGTCGTCATGTGCTTTCAAAATATTCGGCATGCGCAATATATCCCTATACCCGTATTGACTGCCGAAGTTGTTAATACCGTGAACGAAGTTGATACTTGCACCCGTGCTGAAAAGATCGGATACGCGATGCTCGACTGAAAGCTTTAGCGTGTAACGATCGAGATTCTCTTTAATAAAGTTGCCTTCTTCCTGTTGATAGCCCACACCAAGGTTGTAATTCATCTTTTCGGTTGCTCCGGCAATACCGATGTAATGATTCTGTTGATGCCCCCGTTTAGTACCGAGGGCCAGCCAGTCTTCGTAGTCTTCGTTGTATAGTCTAGACTCGAGCAGCGGGCTATTCTGCAGAATCGTTTGCGGCGTGGGCAAGCTATATTGTCCATTAGCATAGGCGTAAAAGGCGGATGTTCGAAAATCGACCCACGCCCGACCATCCATAAAATCGGGGATACGGGCTAGATCACGGACGCCGTAGAAACCGTCATATGTAACGGTCGTCCGGGTAGACCCCGGCTTGCCGGCATTTTTGGTTTTTACGATGACGACACCATTAGACCCGCGCGAGCCATAAATAGCGGTTGAGGACGCGTCTTTTAATACGTCGATCTGCTCAATATCTGCAGGGTTTAAAAAGTCTATATTGGACGTAGCGATGCCGTCGACGATATAAAGCGGGCTTCCCGACTGCAGCGAATTCTGCCCACGGATCTGTATATTAAAGGAACCTCCCGGACGCGCCGAATTGCTGCTGATGTCTACGCCGGGCACTGTACCTTGGAGTGCTGCCATCGGAGAGGTCGTCCCTCTAGCCTGCAGATCCTTGCCTTCCACTGAGCCGACCGCCCCGGTCAAGTCGGATTTACGAACGGTCCCGTAACCAACTGCTACTACCTCGTCTATGGCAATTTCCTCACTCGGGGATAGGACGACATCGATTCGCAATTCTTCGTTCACTGTTACTTGTTGAGGTCTGTAACCGATTAAACTAAATTGAAGCGTAGTCGCACCACCTTCGGGTATAGAAAGCCGGAATAAGCCGTCTGCACCGGTACTTGTACCTGTTGTTGTAGATCCGGCAATCCGCACACTGACACCGGGCAATGTCATTCCGCTCTCGTCGGTCACTTTGCCTTGGATCTCGCGCGTCTGTGCGTTAAGACCTCCTCCATAGAGCAGGAATACTAAAAGGATGATAAGTTGTCTCATAGGATATATAAATTGTATGGTTAGCGCGGTAACTAAATAAAGAAGAAGCCGTTCTCGATGAATGATATCGTGCGTTTAACAATGCAAAGTATCTGCTCATTTTATTTGTTTATAATGTCTTTCCGAAGCTAGATCGGAGATGATTAGCAATTTGAAAATACATAAAAAAGAGAATTAAGGAATATAATTGGAGCTACAATCTACGCAATCGTTGCCGGAAACTGCGCAGTGCGATGCGGATTGAAAGGCCCGAAATGTCGTCTTTCCGATCAAAGATGACATTACGGGCTGTCTGTCGTGCTTCGGTCGGGGGACGCGAAGCACGACATCCTATTCTAAGCGTTGTTGCCAAACCGGCGCCAACGCTGATTCTTCGGGCGCCACAAAGGAGGACTAGCGCTCTATATCTTTTAGACTACTCATTTTTTTGTATTCGAGGAAGCCTTTTATATCTTCAAAATGTTCGCGGACGCGCTTGTTGCCGAACTCAAATACTTTTTTGGCGAGGCCGTCGAGAAAATCACGATCGTGCGACACGAGGACTAACGTGCCGTCAAATTCTTGCAGCGCATCTTTGATAATGTCTTTTGTTTTCATGTCGAGATGGTTGGTGGGCTCATCAAGAATCAAAACATTGACGGGCTCTAGCAGCAGTTTGATCATCGCTAGACGTGTTCTTTCTCCTCCGGACAATACCTTTACCTTTTTTGTGGTGTCATCGCCGCTGAACATAAAGGCACCGAGGAGATCTTTAATTTTTACGCGGACATCGCCCACGGCAATCTGGTCGATGGTCTCGAAGACCGTCAGTTCTTCGTCCAGCAGGGCGGCTTGATTTTGTGCGAAGTAGCCAATTTTGACGTTGTGCCCGATCTTTAGGGTTCCTTCGAAACCTATTTCTCCCATGATGGCCTTTATCATGGTGGATTTTCCCTCTCCGTTTTTTCCGACAAATGCAACTTTCTCCCCGCGTTCGATGACCATCGATGCTTTCTCGAATACGACATGGTTGCCATACGCTTTTGTCAGGTCCTCGACAATAACGGGATATTGGCCAGACCGCGGCGCGGGAGGGAATTTCAGGCGCAGGGCAGACGTATCAACCTCGTCAACTTCTATAATTTCCAGCTTTTCCAGCATTTTTACACGGGACTGTACCTGTAACGTCTTCGAGTAGGTGCCCCGGAAACGATCAATAAACTCCTGGGTGTCCGCTATAAACCGTTGTTGTTCTTCGTACGCCTTCAGCTGATGCTGCCGACGTTCTTTACGTAATTCAAGGTAATGACTGTATTTCGCTTTATAATCGTAGATCCTTCCCATTGTCACCTCGATGGTGCGATTTGTGATATTGTCTACAAAAGCACGGTCGTGCGAAATGACGATAACCGCCTTTGCAGAATTTAGCAAAAAGTCTTCCAGCCATTGGATACTTTCGATATCCATATGATTTGTAGGCTCATCCAATAAAATAAGGTCAGGCTTTTTTAGCAGAATCTTTGCCAGCTCAATACGCATACGCCATCCTCCTGAAAAAGCAGACGTAGGCCGTGTGAAGTCGCTGCGCTCAAAGCCTAGACCTTTTAGTACTTTTTCGACTTCGGCATCGTAGTTGACTTCTTCGATCGAATAGAACTTCTCACTAAGTTCAGAAACGCGTTCAATTAACCGCATGTAATCATCCGTTTCATAGTCTGTACGCACCTCAAGTTGTTCGTTTAAACTATCGAGTTCATCCCGCATCTTGTAAACTTCTTCGAAAGCCTTGGATGCTTCCTCAAAGACAGTCAGGCCGTCCTGGGTCAAGAGGTGCTGTGGCAGATATGCTATAACGGCATCTTTCGGACCGCTAATGTGCCCGGACGTAGGTTTTCCGACGCCGGCTATTATTTTTAATAAAGTTGATTTACCTGCGCCGTTTTTGCCCATTAGGGCTATTTTATCGTTTTCGTTAATAGAAAAAGAAACGTCGCTGAAAAGAGTGGTGCCTCCGAAAGAAACGGAAACGTTATTTACGTCGATCACAATACTATTAATTTAAGTCGCAAAGATAATGGAATCTCCGCAGTTTCTGCACAGTTATGTCCTTAACGTGACGGGCAAAGAAGTCACCTTCTCATTGTCGTTTGATCTTTTTTAGGTTTAGGATATATTTTAAGTTTAATATTTAATTTCTTAAATTAGGAGTTGAGGTCTGTCCTGTTTGCACAAGCTTCCAGCCAGCGTCCATTATCCCGGCCGCGAAGCCGATGGACCGCCACTTTGTTTTAGATTTTTGATAACAAGAGCTTTACAAGGAATGCCATACTAACATATGCAACAAGAAATATTAGCTAAACTTGAATCATCAAGGAAAGAGCTGCTCGACCTGGGCATGCGTAATACCCTACTAAACTACAAAATGACTACGGCTAAGGGGCTGCATATCGTGCACGAAAAGTCATCTGCAGTATTTGACCTGTTGGTCCGTAAGAATAGAGCTATGACATTCCTTCCCCGAGTTGGGAACGACGGAGATGACGGGCTTCCGGAGCTGACGGAGCCTGAACTGACAGAGGTGCACAACGACACCCGACTTCAGACCGACGAGGTAGAACAAAAGCTCCAGACCCGTCTTTTGAATACGTTTTACTTTGCTCGAACAAGCATTGAGGAACAAGGCGTCAACATCTTGTATCTCGCCTTGGGCATGCTGAAATGGTACGAAAAAGGAAACGTTACAGACCCGCGGTTGGCGCCTTTAATATTGGTTCCCGTAAATCTCGAACGTTCGAGCGCCAGCGAGCGCTTCCGCCTACGCTATTCGGGATCGGATATCGGATCGAACTTGTCTTTACAAGCAAAGATGTCGGCTGAGTTCAGTATATCGATACCGGATCTGGACGACCAGGAGGAAATGGACGTAGATGCATACTTTGGTATGGTTAAACAGTGTATTGCAGGCCAACCGTCCTGGGATGTGCTGGAGGACAACATGGTATTGGGTTTCTTTTCCTTTGGCAAGTTTTTAATATATCATGATCTGGATGCAGCTGGCTGGCCCGAGGATCGAAAGCCATACGACCACGAGGTTATCAAGGCACTGTTTGCAGACGGCTTTAGGCAACCGCCACCGACAGTAGGGTCCGACGTACATTTGGACAATGAGCGTCTTGCACACGATCTGTCGCCCGTCGTCGATGCGGACAGCTCGCAGTTAATCGCTATGATGGCCGTCAAGGAGGGAAGGCACCTCGTTATTCAAGGGCCGCCGGGGACCGGAAAGTCACAGACAATAGCCAACTTAATTGCCGACGCCATCGGCGCCGGTAAGAAGGTGCTATTTGTTGCGGAGAAAATGGCTGCACTGGAAGTTGTAAAACGCAGGCTGGATAACATTCACCTTGGTGTAGCCTGCCTTGAACTCCATAGTCATAAGAGCAACAAGAGGGCACTGCATGAAGAGCTCAAAAAAGTGCTCGACCTTGGTAAACCAGCTGTGGAGAAGCTAGAACACGAAATACAGATGCTTGCCCCGCTGATTGAGGAACTGAATGGATATTGTAACGCTATTAATCGTGGAGTGTTAAAAAGTGGTCTTTCGGCGCAGGAGATTATCGGAAACCTGCTTCGTATAGCAAGGCATTATGGCGACTATAAATTTCCGAAAATTGGAAGTGAGGAGTCGCTGGACTGGGACATTGCGCGGTTGCTGGAAGCCGAGGCGTTGGCCGACCAAGTTCAGGCGCGTCTGCAAACTATAGGAGAGCCGCGGCACCTCCTGTTCTACGGTACGGCAAAAAACTTACTGCTGCCGGCAGAGGAGGCGGCGCTGAAAGAGCTGTTGGAGCAGGTAGAAAATACCGATGGGCAATTTGGTTTGCTTAAACAAGAGGTTGCGCAATTTCTCCTGCTGGATAATCCCGAAGACCGAAGCGACCTTGCCCGTTGTTTTGAACTGCTTGATTTGGCCAGGCAGAGCCCGTCATTGTCGGGGTTTTCTATAGACGCCAGGGAATGGGCAGATAACAAGGACGACATAATAGAGGTCGTCGAGGCGGGCAAGCGGCTGACCGGACTGCATGAAAAATACGCAAACGACATCATTCCAGAGGCATGGAATTTTGACGTCCTTCCCATTAGGATGGGGCTGGTTTCGCACGGAACAAAGTGGTATAGATTTGCCATTGGAGAATACAAAAGAAGTGTGCGGCAGCTGGCAGGGCTTTTGTCGTCGCCCGTACCTAAAGAGCTCGAAAAAAAACTGGAGTATGTGAACGCCATTCTGGAAGCGAAACGCCTTACGGAAAAGCTGGACGAATACAGGCCGCTGCTAAACAGGCTTCTGGACCACGATCATTCCATTAAAACGGTCCGGTGGGAACACTTCGGGCAGGCCGCCGACTACCTGTGCCCGCTTCATTTAGGCATCCGCACCGGAGCGAAGCCGATAAGTTTTCTTGCGGTACTAAGATATCCTGGTCTCACCGAAACTGCTTTGCGCTTTCACACAGGGCTATCAGAAATAAATAAGCTTAGGGAGGAACAGCTGCAGCAGCTTATCGATCGCCTCGGGTTTTCTGGCGAATTTTTAGTGTCGAACTACGCGGAACAGTCCGGAATAATTAAACGCTGGAAAGAAAGATTGCCTGAGTTGCATCGGGCAATTCAATGGAACGTACTGAAGGAGACCATGGTGTCCAAAGGGGCGGGTTACCTCATAGACGCCGTATTGGAGTGGCCGGATGCTCATAGCCATTTAAAAGTGGCACTGCAAAAAAACTGGTATGAGCGGCTGCTCGAAAGTGCGCTTGTTCATAGCCCTGAGCTACGTAGGTTTGAACGGTCGAGTCACGAAGAAATTTTAGCCCGGTTCAGACGTCTCGATGTGCTCAAACAACATTACAATCGTGTAATCATCGCGTTAAAGCACTACGAGAATCTGCCGAAGCTGGATGGAGGAGGGCAGATAAACGTGCTTCGCAACGAGTTTAATAGGAAGGCGCGGCATATGCCCATCCGGAAGCTAATGAAGGAGGCCGGAATAGCTATCCAGGCTATTAAGCCTGTCATTATGATGAGCCCTATGTCTATTGCTAATTTTTTACCTCCGGATAGCATAGCATTTGATCTTGTTATTTTTGACGAAGCGAGCCAGGTGCGGCCTGTAGAAGCGCTGGGAGCCATACTTCGCGGCAAGCAGATGGTTGTGGTGGGCGACACGAAACAAATGCCGCCGACGAGCTTTTTTGATAAACTGAATCTTGACATAGAGGAAGACGACAACGTCACGGCGGATATGCAGAGTATCCTGGGTATGTGCGACGCACAGGGGGCTCCACAGACGATGCTGCGCTGGCATTACCGAAGCCGTCATGAATCGTTAATCAGTCTCTCCAATCAGGAGTTTTACGAGAATAAGCTTGTGATCTTTCCGAGCCCGGGGTCGAAGCATCGCATGGGGTTGTGTTTTCACCATCTGCCGCACACCTACTACGACAAAGGAAAGACGAGGACAAACGAAAAAGAGGCCGAGCGTGTGGCCGACGCGGTCATAGAACACGCCAGAAAGCACTCTAAACAGAGTCTAGGGGTAGTAGCATTCAGTACGCCGCAGATGCAGGCGATAAATGCAGCTATGGAGGTCCGGCGACGTCTGAACCCTGAAGTCGAGGACTTTTTCCGCATGCACAGAGACGAACCGTTTTTCGTGAAAAATCTGGAAAACGTACAGGGGGATGAGCGGGACGTTATTTTTATCAGTATTGGTTACGGACGTACAGAGGCCGGATCATTGTCGATGAATTTCGGTCCACTGAACAATGAGGGGGGAGAGCGCCGCTTGAATGTACTTATAACGCGGGCCAAAACCCGCTGCGAGGTTTTTACAAATGTCACAGCCGATGACATCGTGGTAGGGCCCGCCACGAAGTTCGGAATCAGAGCGCTTAAAAATTTTCTGCGGTTTGCGCAGCACGGAAAGTTCGAAAGCGACAGCCTTCCAACAGGGGCTGTGTCGACACCGTTCGAAGAGGTCGTCAGCATGAGCCTGAAGGAACGTGGATACGTCGTTCGCGAGAGGGTTGGAAGTGCGGGGTATCACATCGACTTAGCCGTCGTGGATCAGAAACATCCGGGACGTTACATCTTAGGCATCCTGTGCGACGGGAAGTCGTATGCGTCGGCAAAGTCGGCTACAGACCGAGATCGGTTACGCAAAGAAGTCTTAGAAGGAATGGGATGGAAATTATATCAGATCTGGAGTATAGACTGGTATAGAAATCCGGCTGCCGAATTGCAATCATTGATCGCGCATATAGAAAAATTAAGATTGCAGGTCGAAGAGGACGACATGGTTGAACAGGAATTAGAACAAGAACTTCAAGAACTGGTGCGGGAGGCGAGATCAGAAGATGATACACAGAAGCCCTCTTTTTATGAGGTTGCCGTCCTTCCGGGGGATATTGCGCGGAGTGATCTATACGAACAATCTGCGGGCAACCTTGGGAGATGGGTTACGGAGGTTGTTTCGAAGGAAAGCCCGGTGCACCAAGACGAGGTTATAAGACGTCTGGCAGAAGCTTACGGTGTCTCAAAAATCGGGAGTAGGGTTCGGGCGGTCGTTAGCGACGCCATCCGGTATGCGGAGCAGGTTGGTATGATAGAACGGAGAGGCGACTTTTTATGGCTTCCGGGACATCGCGAGGTTGTTGTGCGGGATAGAAGCAACCTGTCGGCGAGTTCGCGGAAGGTTAGTTATATCGCTCCGGAAGAGCTGCATCATGCCCTGGCACAGGTAGTCAGAGAAGCTGTGGCAATACAGCCGCTCGCGGCAACGGTTCTAGTGGCAAAGCTGTTCGGTTTTGGAAGACTAACAGAAGACATACGGGCTCATCTGCTCGCTGGTATACAAACCGCGGTAGCAGCCGGATATGTAACACAGGATGGTGAGTTTCTGCGTGAAAGTAAATATGTTCAGGAACGGTAGTATAACAACGCAGAGGAGACAAAATGTCTCCTTTACGTTGTATTAAGGTCTACCTGTATGAGAAGTTGGAACGATCGCTTTTAGCTGCGTACTTCCCTGCGCATGAACACGAAGTAAGACAATGCGAAACACACGACAGTTGCTGCGGTGAGCCCGCTTACCTGAGGCCAGACGATCATCAGGCTGTCCCGAAATGAGAGGGGGGCAGGTATGGCTCCAATCATCTGCTCCATCGTGATGGGGCCTAGGCTGCGCACAGAAGGCGAGAGCAATGTGGTTGTTGCGTCGGTATAAAGCTGGCTTGGTGAAAGCCGTAGCATATTTAATATTAGCTCATTGTACTTTAGAAACTCCTGTTCGGATATATAGTTGGGATTAGGTAGAAATGATCGGACGATCAGATTAATGACGATAGGGAAGAAGACAGTAAAGAACAGCCAGATCCCTATTGCGGTCAGCGCAGAAGTTGCCGACTGCCTAAATTTTATAGACAGAAAAATAGACAGGCTAAGCCAGAAGCCGACATAAATCAAGCTGATCACGACAAATCCCGCGATGCGGATTACTTCCTGTGGCTCTATCCTCACTCCCGTGGAAATGAGTCCACCGCCCAGCATAAGCAGAACCAACGAGGTAAACAAGGTGCTTACTAAAATCATCGGCCCTGCGAATTTCGCAAACAGCAAGTTGTCACGATAGATGGGTTGCGCCATTAGTCTTGTTAATGTTCCTCCGTTCTGCTCCGCATTAACGGCATCAAATCCTAAAGCTATGCCGAGCAGAGGCGCAAGGAAGTTGAGAAACACATGAAATGGCGGAATAGAATTATCGGTTGTTGTCAGCAATTTCAGGTATAAAAACGATTTGTCGGGGTCCTGTGGGTTGCCAAAAGCACTCCGGAGGTTACCCGAAGATACGTACAGGGAAGCGACAAATGTCAAGACAACAAGTACGATCAGCACGATAAAACGCCAGCTCCGGATGTGTGCTGCCACTTCTTTGTTAATCAATACATTTATGGGTGCCATCGGCTCTATTTTTTTTTCAGACGTTGCTTTTTCTTTTCCTAAAAAGCGATTTCCCAAATAACCGATCGGATTTTTCATGCGTGTAGTTCTCCGTTTTGTTGTTCTCAAAATATTTTTCATAGATATCGTCCAATGCATAGTCCTTTTTATGGACAGCGACGATATCTGCTCCATTGTTTACCAGCGTGCGCACAATTTCCGGCGTCATATCGCGATCGCATACCGTCTCGATCACGTCCCCCCGAACGGCTACCGTTCGGACGCCCTCTAGATGATAGAGCGCAGATTCGAACAGTTGGGTATCTTGGTAGACCTCTTGAAGCGATACCGACGTTGTATAACCTTCTTTGTTTAAGAGGTTTCTCGCGAGCGTGTCGATATTTCCTTCAACCAGCAATTTGCCGCCGACGAATATTCCGACGCGGTCGCACACACGTTGCACCTGTTGCAGGTGATGAGACGACAGCAGAACTGTCAGTCCTTGCTGACGGCTTAGTTGTTTAATCAGCGCCAGAAACTCACTGACACCGCTGGGGTCTATTCCCAGCGTAGGTTCGTCGAGGATGACGACTTCCGGATCCTTAATTAAAACGTCAGCTAAACCAAGACGTTGTTTCATGCCTCGGGAATAGGCCCCCGTCTTCTTGTGGATGTCGTTTGACAGACCCACCTGTTCCAACATGCTGATGGCCTTTTTCTCGGCGTCGAGCGGGGCGTGCCCGTTAAGCCTTGCTATAAAGCTTAAATTCTCCAGTGCCGTCATGCTATCATAGAATCCAACATTGTCGGGTAGATAGCCAACTTTCTTTTTAACCGCAATGGGATTTCTGGTAGCATTTTTACCGCAGACATATGCCGTCCCCGCCGTGGGCTCGGTCAGTCCCAACATCATCAGTATGCTGGTCGTTTTACCGGCTCCATTTGGACCAAGAAGGCCGAAGATCTCTCCTTTGTATATTGTCAGGTCTAACTGGTCGACGGCCCTTACGGAGCCGTAACTTTTCGTCAAACCTTTCAATTCAATGATAGGTTCGTTCATTGTGTTTCGTTCTATTGTGATGTCATCTGCAATGGTTTAAAAAAAGCAGATCCATTGCCTGTAGTTTGTTAATGAATGTCGATGGGCGGATAGCTACCGACGGCCATACTTCCGTATGAGGTAATAAACTAGACCAATAGCCAGTAGAATAATGACGATACCGATCCATCCCGAAAGCAACGACGTCTTGACAATCGTTCGAAACGAAAGTTCAGCTTGTGCATTTGGATTTTTTACGCTTAATTTCGCAACATAATCCCCCGCGATCGTTTTTTCCGGTACTTGAACCGACGCTTTAACTTCCATTGATTGGCCGGGCTCGAGTTGCTTAATGTTTGCAGGCTCGAATGTCACTTCCCATTTGCTTGGTAGCTGTGAAGAGAGATCGAGACTGTTCAGCGGGAGTGTGCCTGTGTTTTTAACAACGAGCTTGATATCTTTGCTTCCGCCGGAGACAACCTCGTCGCTTAGACGGCCGGAGGGAGTCGTCAACTCGACGGCATACGATCCTTTTACAACAGCTTCCAAATCCAGCAATAAGGTGTCCTGTGCAGATATAGCCTGAATCGGAATATTGTATTTACCGGGTTTCGCTGCCAATGTCGAGTTAACCTCGATTCCGACGTCCTGTACTTTACCTGCTTCCATACGGAGGGAAGTAACGAGACTGCCGTCTACGCGGTAACTGATCTGCCACCCACTTGGTAGTTTAGCATGAAATTCATACACGAGTGGTTGCGACGTTCCGTTTGTCAGGGTTGCATTATAACGGAAAGTCTCGTTGGCCGGAGCCTCGATGTTTACAAGCCGTGCTGCAAAGCCTGATTTCGGCGTCGTAGACGCGTTCGGCGCCTGCGCGCAAACCGTGTTTGAAAGCGTAATAAAAAGGCCGATAAATAAGCTTAGAAAAGACGGCCGCTTTAAATTGGTAAATTGTAATCCTGTTAACATAATCCAATAACTAAAATTTATATTTTAATAGAATATTAGCTTTAAAAAATGTCGTTTGAATAAGTCTTACCTGATAAGTTTAAAATTTGCGCAAGATAAAAATCGGCCGTAATAAATTCAAGAGGGAAATGAAAAAAAAGTAAGAGCGCGTTAAATAGGGCTACACCTGGCAACACATCGTGCGGGTGAAACGTGTCGGGAGGCGATATAGGGCAGGTAGCTTCCATGATCCCCGCGGAACCATGGAAGCTGGAAAGAAAAGTGCTGGATGGCGAGTGCTTTAATCCTGAACATCCTCCCGTAGTTCTTTGGCTTCTTCCAGATGTCTTCTCAAGGCCGGAAGTTTACTTGCCGCAAAATTTCTCAAATCAACGTCTGCTACACCATCGTCATTTTCCGCCGCATCGCTAAAGAGATCGACAGCCTCCTCGTGTGAGTCTACCATCAGTTGTGCAAACTTCCTGTCAAATTCGTTGGTGGTTGCTGCCTGCAAGTCGGCGAGTTGGTTCCGATGTTTCTGAAGAAGTTCCGTCGGCACTGTCCAACCTTTTTGGGTCGCCAGGTTTTTCATCTCCGTTCCCACCGCGGTGTGATCTTCTACCATATGCTGTCCGTACATACGAACAGCCTCGCGCTGTCCTTTTGAAACGGCCAGTCTGCCTGCCTCTATCTCGAGCATATTGCTACTGGAAGCTTCCGAGACAAACATTTGGTTGTCCATTCGCCGGTCAGGGTTGTCATCGTCGTCGCAGGAAACAAGACCTCCCGACAGTGCAAGAGCGGTGGCAACGAAAAGTGTTCTGATTTTTAATAATTCTTTCATAGTGTTTTTTTTTAAAACTCTGTAGAACAACGGAGAAAGGAGCAGGAGGTTCACTCATTAAGTACCCGAATTAAAGAATAAATACGCATGCAAGGAGCGCTCAGGAGGCAAAATTCGCCGGAGAACAGGGCTGCCCGCCTCGTCGCGGTTAACACGCCTACTTTTTCTGCTTATACCTGTTATGTCCGGAAAAATACAGTATTCGGCTAATCGCTGAACCAAGCGTATGGATAGGTGTTCTATAGCCAGCGGCCCCAGATGGCTGCGGAAAATAGGAATGCGATGACCAAAATGAGACAAAGTGACGACAACAGGTGGATACCGATGACATCCGTTGCGAGCAAGACCGGTAAGGAAGTTGCCCCTGACGTGTTCTATTACACCAATCAGATTGTCAATGTGATAATGATTGGCCAGCCGGGTGGGGGCAATTGGATACTTATAGATACGGGGATGCCGCAGTGCGCAGAAGAGATTATGCACGTAGCTGAGGGACGTTTTGGCGAAGGTAATGCACCTACTGCCATCATTCTGACGCATGGACACTTCGACCATGTTGGCAATGTTGTACACCTGTCCGAAGCATGGGATGTTCCCGTGTTCGCCCATACGCTGGAATATCCTTATCTGACCGGCGAAAAAGGATACCCCGCTCCGGACACTTCTGTCGAAGGCGGTTTGCTGGCAAAACTTTCGGCATTGTACCCACATGAGGCAATCGATATCAGCAAACGGCTGTTACCGCTGCCCGATGGCGGGGCGGTTCCGTTTCTGGATGAATGGCGGTGGGTACACGTGCCCGGACACTCTCCGGGGCAAATAGCACTCTTCCGCGAGCGGGATAGGCTTCTGCTGTCGGCAGACGCATTTGTCACCGTCCGGCAGGACGCTTTGTATAAGGTGTTGGTACAGAAAGAGGAGGTGCATGGCCCGCCCCGCTATCTCACCACCGATTGGACGCAGGCAAGGGAATCTCTGCGTCGTCTTTGCGATCTGATGCCGGCGACGGTCATCGCAGGACATGGCCAATATATGGAGGGCGAAGCCCTGCAGCAGGGGCTGGATGAGCTATTACAGAACTTCGACGAATTGGCCAAGCCCGATCACGGGCGCTTTGTAGACTAAAAAAAGGAGGTGTTATTATGTCTTTGAAAGATCCCATTCTTGCCATTGTGAACAAAATATATGAGCCTTCCACGATGGTGGAACGAAAGTTCGGGCGTTACGATCTTGCGTTCAAAACCGACAGTGAAGGTCGACCGATTCTTCTTTTTATCGGTAAAAAAAACGAGCAGGGACAGATCGTCGGCGACCGTTACAGCCGTCGGCTGAAAACAGACGACAAGGGAAATCCTATCAAGGATCATTGGGAAAGAAAAGGAAAGTCGTCCTGATGACGGGGATTGGCCGGAGAGTGAGGAGAAGTTACAGTACGGCGGATGCCGGAAGGTCAGCTTAGACGGTTCATAGTATCGGGCGATGTCGATGATGAGCTACAGCAACATTCAGTAGCCCTAACAGCAGACACAATTAATTTAAATTATAACATATGAGAAAGTTTATTCCTACACATTGGCATGCGATTATGGATTATTTGTTGGTCTTGATCCTATTGGGAGGACCTTGGCTTTCCGGTTTCGATGATGTCCCGGCAGCCACCAAAGTTAGTATGTGGAGCGCAGCGGCTATTGCTGGCCTGTCGATCTTTACGTGCAATGAAGGTGGTATTGTTCGGGTGATTCCGATGAACATACACCTTATACTGGATATATTTTTAGGTGTCTTTCTGATTCTATCGCCGTTTATCTTTGGCTTCAGCGCGGAGGTCTATACATTCCATATGCTGATGGGCTTTATTATTCTAGGGTCAGGAATCTTCACGCGTACCTCGGTAAAAAAAAGAAGGCCGCCCGTTCCGGTGGGGCGTCGTACGTAGACTGGAAGGAGCTTCAGGCGCATGGTTTTTACGGCTTGCCACGGTTGTAATATCTCGGGATAAGGTACTAATACCCTAAACTATTAGTGAACGACGGAGTTCAATATTGCACAACAAAAGGTTGAATTAAAAATTATAGTTTATGTTTTATCACGAACCAAAATTACAGTACAAAGTGCGGGTCGACAAGCCGAATCCGCAGTTTGCCCGTCTTTTGCAGCAGGCGATTGGCGGAATCGAAGGCGAAATCAGAGTATGTCTGCAATACCTTTTCCAGGCATGGGGTGCCAGAGGGCCGGCTAAATACCGGGATATGTTACTGGAAACCGGCACCGAAGAAATATCTCATATTGAGATGCTCTGTACGGCAGTCGCTTTAAACCTCGAAGGCGCTAAGGGCGATCTAATCGACCGCGTTGTCTCCGAGAACCCCGTGGTTAAGGAAATAATGGGAGGGATGGATCCCCGGCACTATCTTTCCGCAGGGCTGGCAGCCATGGCGTCCGACGCAAACGGAGTTCCTTTCAATGGGTCATGGGTAGTGGCCAGTGGTAACCTGGCTGCAGATATGTACGCGAATGTTATGGCGGAGTCCACTGGCCGTCTGTTGGCTACACGGCTATGGGAGTCGACAGACGACCCGGGAATGAAAGATATGCTCGCCTTTCTGATAGCCAGGGACACCATGCACCAGAATCAATGGTTGGCCGTGCTTGAGGAACTAGGCGGTCCGACAGGGGTACATCCGATACCGAATTCTTTTCCGCAAAGTCAGGAAACGCAGGATTTCAGTTATACCTTCTTTTCTACCAACGTCAACAGGCCCGAACCACCAGCAGCACGTTGGGCATCAGGACCTTCAATAGACGGAAAGGGAGAGTTCGAATTCCGGCACGCAACTCCTTTTGGAGACGAACCGATCTTGAGTCCGCCAATCCCCGAAGCAAACGGGCAGGACGAACAGCAGCTTTAGCATGTTGCCGATAGTAATATATGATTAGCATTTTATTTGGAGTAGGCGTTATGCCTACTCTTTTTTATTTATCCGTTCCAGCGCTTAGTGAGAATCTGACCGAACCTGCAGCGCCTGACCGTTAGGGGAGTAGCAAAAATAAAAAATCCTGCGTTTTTGATGACGCAGGACAAGCAAACATTGTTTCAAGCATGTCACAAGCAGTGACATAAATAGGACGGAAAAAAAGGCAGATAGTTTTCAGGAAGAAAAAAAAATGCGACGTCGCAGCAACCTTTTTTCGGTGCACACGACGTCTCTTACGCTCCTCATACCAGCTGGTTGAACTGCGGATCTGGAGAGAGGGGAGGCTCTTTTTGGTTCGGATATTGCTTGTTTAGACAGGAGGTATTTATGAAAAGACCAAAGATATTTTCGGGGATGAGTAGACGGCAATATTGGGCTTTTAAGTGGTTCTTCGTTATTCCGGTATCCATATATCTTCTAGGAAGGCTGATTATGCTGATTGTCATTCTGCTTGACCGGTAGCATTGGACATGCTGAAACTACGAATTGTCCATCATTTGCTTTGTTTTATACATTGCCACACTGTAGATTTCATCGTTTTTTTGAAGAAATATTCAAAAATAATTAAGGATGATATCTTCTATACCCAAATGGCTCGGAAATCTGTTCGAGACTTCGCTCCGTCCAAACATGGACGTCGTCGAAACTACCTATGTCAGCACGCAAATAAAAAAAATACGCTTGCGGGGCGATATCTCAAAAATGAATTTTCAGTTGGGCTACGCCAATGTTATCCGCGTTAGCGAAACGGAATTTAGAAATTATACCGTCGCTGCTTATGACGACGCTGGAGGAACAATAGATATTCTATGCCACATCCACGGAAAAGGTACCGGCAGCCGTTTTATGGATGGCCTTCGTGCGGGAGATCAACTTTACATGAGCATTCCGAGAGGTAAAAAATTCTACGAGGGCGCCGCCAGTCAGTATGTTCTTTTTGGGGATGAAACATCGCTCGGGTTGGCAAACGCTTTTCTTCCAACCTTGAAGTCGAACAAACACGATTACCGGTTTTATTTTGAACTCGACGAAGAAAACAGACGGGCGCCGGACGCTCTTGAGCTAGACAACGTCGCTGTATTTCCAAAAGGTGGCATCTTCCGAAGCGAGCCAGAGCTGAGGACCCTGCCGATTTTTGCTTCAGATCGGTGGCAGGAAGCAAACTTCGTTCTGACGGGCAACGTAGCGTCCATACAAAATATCAGAAAAGTACTGAAAGGATGGGCACGTGGGAAGGTGTCGTTTCAAGGGTATTGGCTCGAAGGAAAGCAAGGGCTGTAGACGTCTGCCGACGATCGGGGCTATCCATGAGCCGACGAACTACCTGCTCTGTTCGAAGAATGTATAGCTGAACAGTTTGTGTGATGAATAAATTTTTATTTCTTTGTGAGGGATAATCGTATATTGATGAAGAAAGCTCAAGCCACCCGTTTAAATATACTTCAGAAAGCCTTCGAATTGATTTACGTCAGAGGCTATCAAACTACCAGTATAGACGATATCCTAGCTACGACAGACGTGACGAAAGGAGCCTTCTACTACCATTTCAAAAATAAAGACGAAATGGGAGTAGCGATCATTAATGAATTGCTTGTCCCTTCTTTTGAAAATATTTTTATAAGACCCGTCCAATCCAAGGGAAGGCCAGCTCAGGTTATCTACGATATGATGTATAACATCTTGATGGAGAATGATTTTTTAAAGGTTGAATACGGTTGTCCGGCCGCGAACCTTACCTTCGAGATGGCACCGTGGAACAGCGATTTCACGCGGGCCTTAAATTCACTGTCTAACAGATGGAAAAACGCGATCATTCAATGTATAAATAATGGAAAAGAGGAGGGGATGGTGCGTCATGATGTTTCTTCCGAAGGGGTAGCGACATTTGTTATGTCAGGATACTGGGGTATCCGAAATATGGGTAAACTGGTAAATAGTAAATCCGTGTACATAACTTATTTAGAGCAGCTTAAAGCGTTTTTGGACGGATTGGAATAATTTTTTTAAACAAAAACATACTGACTAGTATGTTTTATCCTATCTTTGTGTTGTAAATGCCGGTATCCGCATTCGGCAATATTTTTTTGTTGGAATAATTTTTACGTTCGGTTGTTCATGTCTTTTTTTCAAACGAAAATTCATGAAGGTTTTAACTGCTATAATGTGTTGTTATGTATCAATCAATTACACTTATCCATTCCTCATTACGGTGGCTCGTTCTGATCGCTCTGATTATTTCGATTTTCAGAGCTGCACGCGGCTATTATTGGAACAAACGCTTTACGAAGACCGATAATCTTACCAGACATTGGACGGCGACGATCGCGCATGTCCAACTTATGGTGGGGATGACGTTGTATTTCCAAAGTCCTCTGGTAAAGTATTTTCTAAGAAACTTCAAAACAGCGAAAGAAAGCATCGAGCTTTTATACTTTGGGTTGATACACAGTGTCGTGATGCTGCTTGCTATCGTGCTACTTACGGTTGGTTCAGCACTGGCAAAAAGGCAATCCATCGATAGGGATAAGTTCCGGACAATGTTTATCTGGTACACGGCTGCTTTTATTATCATCATCATGATCGTTCCCTGGCCTTTTTCTCCCCTGGCCCAAAGACCTTATTTTAGATAGACGCTATGAAAACACTGCTTTCAACACAAATAGGACGTCTGCGTCTCCTTGGATACATGGAAGGAATTTCGCTTCTTGTTCTTGTTGGTATTGCCATGCCGCTGAAGTATTGGGCCGGAAATCCGGAGCTGACAAAACTTGTCGGACCAATTCATGGAGCGCTGTTCCTCCTTTTTATATTTAACACGTTGGCGGTTGGGATAGTACAGCGCTGGAAATTCATGGAGGTCACCTGGAAGGTTATCTTTGCCTGCTTCGTGCCGTTCGGAACATTTTATATAGACTATAAGATACTACGTAGAATATGAAAGTTACGATAGTGCTTTTAGGTGTATTGTCTGTACTGTATATAGGATACCGTATTTTCCGGATATACACTGCAGAGCAGGGGCTCGGGAGACTGTTAGATGAGGGGGCTGTGGTATTGGACGTGAGAACGGCGCAGGAGTTTGAGAGAGGGCATATCAAGGGAGCGGTCAACATTTCTTTAGGAGAAATCAGAGATCGGTACGTTGAATTGGACACCTCGAAGGTTTATATTACTGTCTGTTCGCATGGGCTACGAAGTGTGAAGGCCGAAAATATTCTCAAAGATAAGGGTTTTCGTAGGGTGTACAACGGAGGTGCATGGAGCGATCTGCAACGGCATGTTAAGACGGAGTAGGGCGGTAGCCTTCCCATTGATTGATCGGTCGCGGAAGGCTAGCCGCACATATTTTTCGTGTGGTGGGTGTCTCCGTGTAGAATACGGATAGCCACTTCGCTCACTCGTTAGATCGAGGTAGCGGTACATACTGCTGAAGGTACTTGCCAAAAGTCGTTTGGAGTTTTATCGTTTTCTCCGGATGTTCGGGGGAGAGCCGATTTTCAATAACAGCCTGCGTCATATCAACGAGGTGTTGTGCTGTGTTTTCGGTGAAGCCCACGGCTAGCAGTGTGTCCAGCCAACGGTGTTTCGGTATCGGCTCTACGCGGACCGGCCGATTTAGCAGCCTCGAGAATGTGCCGGCGATATCAGCCGGGCTATATAGCTCCGGTCCTTCCAGCTCGTAAATCTGTTTGTTGTCCTGTGGTAACGGATCTGACAATATTTCGGCTGTAAATTTGGCAACGTCCACGGGTGATAACATGTTCATCCTTAGGGAAGCAGGTAAAAAAGTAGGGAGTACGCCCGATTGTCGGATGGTATCCAAATACGCTAACCAATTACTAAAATAATACGAAGGTCTAACATACACCTTTTCGACGTCTATGTCGGCTAGCTCCTGTTCCAGCATCTTCGACATCAGGACATTTCCGGTCTTTCCGTCGAGGTGGGCGCCGATGCAGGATAAGGCAACTACTTTCTTTATGCCCGCGGACCGGATTGCGGTTTTATAATTGTCGATTATCCGTTTCGTATCTTCGATGATATCGTCAGATGTCGGCGTTTCCGGCGTCAAAACAAAAATGCTCGTTCCGCCCAGGCAGGCCTTCGTTAACTCTTCTGCATTAAACATGTCTGCCTGTCTTGTTTCAACTGCCCTCTCCGTAAATCTGCGCACATCCCGTACGACCGCCCTTACGGGTTGTCCCTTTTTCTTTAGTTCGCTAACGAGTGTCGACCCTATCTGGCCGGAAGCTCCTAAAATTATATTCATAACGCTTCTTATTTTGGTTTATTTATTTAGACAGAACGAAGTTAAGACAGGCCGGTGACAGCTGTATGTCAGACCCCGACATTAGCAAAGGTCCTCAAATAGATCGTCCCAATAGATAACGGCGACGAACAAGTCCTGTTATGGGAAAATTGTATATAAAACGAATTATGTATGTTTGAAAAGACAACACAGTAAGCCGGCATTATTCGTTACCGGCCATCGTAACAACAGAACATGAAGAAGGAATTCAGACAGCATATAGAAGAGATCGTGACATTAAACGATGACGATTTCGAACGGATAGCATCGTATTTCGCTGCTCGGCGGTATAATAAAGGAGACTTCTTATTTCGACAGGGAGATAGGGTATACTACATGTATTTTGTGGTTTCCGGACTACTCAAGTTGGTATACAACGATGAATCGGGTAAAGAACATATCCTTTCATTCGCTATGGAAGATTGGTGGGAAACAGACTATTGGGCTTATTACAACAGATCGACGGCTTCCATGTCGCTGCAGTGCCTCGAAGACAGCGATATTCTTTGTATTACATTGAGCGATTACCAAGCGCTTTGCGCCGATCACCCAAAAATGGTCTCTTTTTTCCTCCAGAAAGCAACCTCCGGCCATATTGCCTCGCAGCAGCGCATATTATCCCTGTTGCGTGCTAGCGCCCAGGAACGCTATGAAGCGTTGCTTAGACGTTATCCCTCTTTATTTCAGAGAGTGTCTAAATCCTTGATAGCTGCCTATTTAGGCGTGTCCCGCGAAACATTAAGCAGGTTTCTTCCT
This sequence comes from Sphingobacterium allocomposti, assembly GCF_008124885.1. GTDB lineage: Bacteria > Bacteroidota > Bacteroidia > Sphingobacteriales > Sphingobacteriaceae > Sphingobacterium > Sphingobacterium allocomposti. Next base: position 73,192 of record NZ_VNHX01000005.1, on the reverse strand, counting down.
AATTTCGGGGAGAACGCAAAATTGTGATCTAGATCACATCGGTGCAGGCCGCCCGTTTCCCATCTTTGCATTGTCTATTTAAAATGTAAAGTAAATGAAAAAGAAGGTTATCAATCCGTGGACGTGGCAGGAAGAAAGGGGCTATGTTCAGGCTGTCGAAGTTAAGAATTTTGAGGCAATACTGTATTGTGCCGGGCAGGCAGCGGTGCTTCCCGACGGGGCATCCAGCGAAAAGGACATGAAAACACAGATGCTCCAGGCGCTCGGGAATTTAGAAGAGGTAATCTCTCAGGCAGGATACGCCTGTAAAAACATTGTGCGGCTAAATGTCTTTACGACCTCGTCGAAAGAATTTGTTGAGAATTGCTTTGATCTGTATAAACAGTGGGTCAGAAAACATAGTGTAACAACTGCCGTGACATTGGTGGAAGTAAATGGTCTTTACGAAACGCTGTCGATTGAATTTGAAGCTACCGTCGTCAAATAACTCCGAATCTGATTGCGACAATACGACAATGGCGTCAGAGCCCCATGCCTCCTGCATCCGGGGCTTTGGCTTTTGTCGGCCAGCTTGAGGTAGCGCTTGTTTTTTTAGTAAATTTATCTGATATTTCCCGTGCTATGGCCATCCCTAAGAACAAGAACGAGTTACTGCAGGCAATCGATATGGCCTATGAAAGGCTGAAAATCGAACTACTGACCATTCCGCCGGAACTGACTGCTGCCGCAGAGCTGGAAGGACATGTCAAAGGGTCTGTAATCAGTGTAAATAATCTTCTTTCCTATTTGATAGGGTGGGGAGAACTGGTAATTAAGTGGTATACTAAAAAAGAGGCTGGCGAGGCAGTAGAATTTCCGGATACGGGGTACGGATGGAATGAGCTTGGGCGCTTGGCCCAAAAATTTTATAAAGATTATGAGGGACACGGTTTTCATGCGTTAACGGACAGATTAGAACAGGTGGTCTCCGCTATTCGGGATATCGTACAGCAGAAGTCGGATACCGAGTTATATGGAATGCCTTGGTATAAGCAGTGGCCGCTAGGGAGGATGATACAGTTTAACACGTCATCGCCTTATGGCAATGCGAGAGCCAGAATACGCCGATGGAAAAAAGCGCGTGGTATCCACTAAGAACTCCGTAGGCGATGTGGAACCGTATCCGTGAAGTCTAAGGCCGGTTCCATTCCCATTTTGAGCCAGTAATTTTTCTCTTGGATATCTTGTAGATTTTATAAGAAATTAACCTTAATTTTAAACGCGCATAATAATAACGTCGTTTATTTGACCATATAAAAACCTACGACCGTTTTAAGGATGTTGTTGAAGAGAAAGGCTTTTGATTTAGATACTTTTGTCCAGTTTCAATCTGGCGACGAAATCGCTTTTCGACAAATTTTCGACTATTACCAGCCCATTCTCTATCGCAAAGTTCTACAGTTCTGCAGGCTAGGAGCCGAAGCAGAGGAGGTCACCCAGGAAGCCTTTGTGCAGCTTTTTCTCAAGCGTGGGACAATTGATCAGCCGGACGGTATCTATCCATTTCTGTTGCTCGTTTCCAAAAGGCTATCGATTTCTCTTTTCCGTAAACATGTGTTGCAAGAGACGTATAAAAGTGAAGTGGAGGCAACGTGGAAGGAAGAGCATCTGCAGACCCAGCAGGAGATCGCCTATCGGGAGCTCCACGGCCTCGTCCACGAGACCATCCAACAATTACCTCCGCAACAGCAGTTGCTTTATCGTATGCACAAGCTGGAAAACTATAGCTATGCGGAGATAGCGGGTCAGGTAGGGCTATCCAAAAACACGGTAAGAAATCACCTAAACCTTGCGTGTAAGTTTGTCAGGTTCCGCCTTACGAAAATCATCGGCATGATCGTTCTGTTGGGCGTTTTTCAATAAGTTGCTTGTTACCTTCCCGGACCTTTGCGCCGGCTCCGAAAATTATTTTAAAAAAAGTCAGTTTTCCATTGGTACATTTTTCTGTGCGGTGCGATAATGATAATAGAAGCACAGATAAAGAATGTCTAAAATCGACGAATACAAATTTCTTATCAAACGGTTTTACGCAAAGGATGCATCCGATGCAGATCTCGCAAAGATTCGGTCTTTACTGAACGATGAGGATTTTCTGCAGGCATGGGAGGAAGTCTGGCTAGAGGAGCCAACTTCTCCGTCCGACGATTCGCACGGCTGGACAGAAGGCTCTATGTTCGAAAGGATAAAAGGCGACCCACGCGTAGAACCCCATCTCGTCAGGCGCGCGAGGCACTGGCCGTTTCGGAAATATGCCGCCCTCGCCGCCTCGCTCGTATTATGCCTTTCTTTCGCTTTTCTGATATACAAAAGGGGACACGTAGACCATTCTGTCCTGGTCCAAGAAGAAAAACAGGAGGATACTCCGGTCGTTCCGGGACGGGAACGGGCGCAGATCGTGTTGAACGACGGTTCGGCTATAGATCTGGAAACTTTAAGGGGCGATACTGTCATTCATATGGAGGGTTTCTCCATCTGTAAAAGTGCTGACGGAACAATTTCGTACCGCCTGGACAAAAAGATGGGCGATAAAAAGCGACTCGTATACAACCAGATCGTGACACCTAAAGGCGGGGAATATGCTTTGGTTCTGCCCGATGGAACGAAGGTCTGGCTTAATGCAGCTACCAGTTTGCGTTATCCCATCGCTTTTGCCGACGGCGAGCGCCTCGTACAAATGGAGGGTGAGGCGTTGTTCGACGTGCATAAACAGGAGAAAAACGGTAAGCGCGTGCCGTTTATTGTAGAAACGGGAACACAACGGCTGGAAGTCTTAGGGACCGTCTTTAATATTCACGCGTATGGAAAAAATGTGGTCACGACGCTGGTTGAAGGACGGGTTAGATTATCGTTTAGTCCGGCCGGTCTTGATGACAAATACCTGGAGCCAAACGATCAGGTGCTATTTGATAAAGAAAACAACCGTTATATACAACGAAAGGTCGACCCCCTCTACATCACGGCGTGGAGAGACGGGAACTTTTCGTTTAACAACGCGAGTATCCGCGACGTGATGGACGATATTTCCAGATGGTATGACGTAGATATACGTTACAAAGATGAACGTATCGATACCCGGTTCTCGGGCACCATCTCTCGCTACGCAGATATCGACAAACTGTTAGACCTGATTGCCCTTGCGGGGGGGATTCATTTTGAACGACAAGGAAGGAGGATATATGTTATAAACTAACCAAAAAAAGCATAAAGATCAGGAGCGTTGCGACCGCCCCTGAACTTAGTCTTGCAAAGACGTGTGATTGAACATTAAACGAAATAAATAATCAACCAGATGCAAAGTAACGAAAAAAATCTGGTAGGATATCCTTTTGCAAAAAAGGAAAAGACTACCCCTATTCCAATTTCTACATCTATGAAGCTGTCATTGGCGATACCACTCCTGCTGGCCGCCACTATACAAGTCAATGCATTTACGTTTGCACAACGTATAACATTGGAAAAGAAAAACGCGAAATTGAGTACAGTACTCAAAGATATACAGCGTCAAAGCGGTTATAATATCTTTTACTCCGAATCTCTGGTCGCAAATAGAAACAGGGTCAGCGTCGACCTAAAAAATGCGACGGTAGAACTGGCGTTGAAGTATGTATTGGCCGAGCAAAAATTAGATTACAAAATAGTCGACAAGAACATCATTCTTAGCGCGGCCAGGGCAACTGCGATCACGCAGAGGCAAAATCCAGAACCCAGCCGGACAAATGTCGTTCAGCAACGTTCTGTATCAGGCACCGTGATGGATGCCCAGGGACAGGCATTGGCAAACGTAACGGTCAGTGAAAAAGGGACAACCAACGGTACAGCTACGGACGCTAACGGACGTTTCGAACTCGCATTAGTATCATCGGATCCTGTGCTCGTACTCTCTATCCTGGGCTATAACACGCAGGAAGTCCGTATAAGCGGCAACCGTAATGTGGAAGTCCGGCTAACGGAATCTATACAGAATATGGACGAGGTGGTCGTCGTCGGATATGGTCAACAGAAGAAAGTGAACCTCACAGGCGCAGTTGACCAGGTGGGGCCGGAAGTCTTTGAAAACAGGCCGATCACTAATATAGCTCAAGGACTGGTCGGCGCCGTTCCGAACCTAAATATACAGATGCTAGATGGGAAGCCCACACAGTCGCCGGCCTTCAATGTTCGTGGTACAACGTCTATTGGTCAGGGAGGGAACGCCTTGGTACTTATTGATGGAGTTGAGGGCGATCCGCGCATGCTCAATCCTAACGATATCGAAAATATATCTGTGTTAAAAGACGCGGCGTCCGCTTCAATTTACGGGGCACGGGCGGCATTCGGAGTGGTGCTCATCACGACCAAGTCTGCTAAGGAAGGACGGACTTCCATCACCTATAACGCGAACATGTCGTGGAAGTCGCCGACAACCGTGCCGGACAATATCACCGAGTCCTATCCGTGGGCGCAGGGCTTCAGCGACGCCTGGTCCAGGTGGAACGATAGCGGAAGCACGCCTACAGCCGTCAATAAGACCCTGCCTTTTTCGCCTGCGTACCTAGCAGAAATAAAAAGGCGCTGGGAGGATCCCTCGTTGCCGAGAGTAGAAGTAAACCCAACTACCGGCGAATATATGTATTTCTATAGCACCGATTGGTACAGAGAGCTGTATAAAAACAACTTTATGGCCCACGATCATAACATCGCCGTGTCGGGTGGAACCGATAAAGTGGTTTACTACCTCAGCGGACGATATAACGGACAGGACGGCCTATTCCGCTATAATAGTGACAATTACAGCATGTACAACCTCAGAGCCAAAGGCGCTGTCAATCTAACGTCATGGCTGAAAGTTGACAACAATACAGAGTATTCAAATATGGCGTATTACCAGCCGATCAACGTCGGCGAGGGAAGCGGTATTTGGAGGAATATCGCCGACGAGGGACATCCGCTGGCCCCTCTCTTAAACCCCGACGGTACATTGTCTTTTTCTGCCGCCTATACCGTAGGTGATCATTATATCGGCAGGAACGGTATCAGCAGTGGACATCGGTTTCTGAAGAATAGAACAGGCGCGGTAGCAAGCTTCATGGATAATCGACTTAATCTGCGGGGCGACTTTACCTTCCAAACAACCGATATAGCATCGCAACAAAATCGTGTGCAGGTGCCTTACAGCCGTTTCGAAGGTGTCATCGGATATACGGGGACCAACACAAACGACCTCGAAGAAAGGAGGAGAACAACAGCTTATCTGGCAACAAATATTTATGCCGATTACAAGGTGTCCATCGAAGATGCCCACAACTTCTCGTTTTTATTGGGTTATAATTACGAGCAATCCCGGTATAGCAATTTGACCGCGAGAAGAAACGGAATCGTTTATCCGGATGCGCAAGATATCAACTTGGCCCTCGGACAAAGCATAGTTACTACCGGAGGCTTGCAGAAGTGGGCTATCGCCGGCGGATTCTTCCGGATGAATTATGATTTCAAAGAGCGGTATCTGCTGGAAGTGAATGGCAGATATGACGGTTCGTCGAAGTTCCCTTCCGATCAACAGTGGGCATTTTTCCCTTCGGCATCTGCAGGATGGCGGATCTCAGAAGAACCTTTCTGGAAGATTGCGCCCGCTTATGTCTCTAACGCGAAGGTTCGGGCATCCTACGGGTTGCTGGGCAACGGGAATATTGACCCATACACATTTATGGAGAACTTTTCCATATCGCAGTCGGGCCGGATTATTGCGGGATCCCGACCTCAAAGAACCAACCAGCCTAACGTTGTTCCGGCAGGATTAACCTGGGAGAAATCGGCAACGATGAACTTCGGGCTGGAATTTAGCCTGTTTAATAACAGACTGCAGTTTGTGGGCGACTATTACAAGCGTTTCACTACCGATATGTACACGTTAGGGCCAACGCTGCCGGCTGTGTTTGGGACGGCTGTTCCCAAAGGGAACTATGCGGATTTAGAAACAAGGGGATGGGAAATCAACACGACCTGGAAAGATAACTTCCGACTAAAGGACAAACCGTTTAATTACGATATCCGCTTTGTTTTAGCAGATTATACAGCTGAAATTACAAAATATAATAACCAAGATAAGTTGCTGACAGATTACTATGTCGGGCAGCGTATAGGAGAAATCTGGGGTTACAGGGTTGAAGGGCTTTTCAGGTCGGAAGAGGAAATCCAAAATTCAGCCTCCCAAACCAACATTCCTAACACCAATACCCGGCGGAATTATCCTGGAGACTTAAAATTCAAAGATCTGGACGGGGATGGCGTTATCTATCAAGGACTAAATCAGGCAGATAATTCGGGAGACAAGACGATTATAGGAAACTCTACCTCCCGGTATACGTTTGGGGTTAATCTAGGAGGTGATTGGAACGGGATTTTTGTGTCTGCATTTTTCCAGGGAGTGTTAAAACAGGGCTGGTATCCGTCTCCCGAGTCTCGTTTTTGGGGACAATATAACCGGCCGTACAATGCTTATCCGAGATGGCATGAAAATAACATGTACAGAGAGGAGCTGGGTAATTTCGACGCATACCTGCCGCGGCTCGTAGGCTACATCGCGCAAGGATCAGGCAGGGCGCTTAATGTTCCCAATGACCGATTTCTGCAGGATGCATCGTTTATCCGGCTGCGAAATCTACAGGTAGGTTATTCCCTGCCACAAACCGTGACGTCGAAAATTCAGGCATCGACCGTGAGACTATATATGTCTGCTGAGAATATCTGGACATGGTCGCCCATGTATAAGTGGACAAAAGATACGGATGTGACCAATATTTACGGATCAGATAGAGATTTAAGCGGCGGTACGAGTGGCGACGGCTATAACTATCCGATGCTTAAAGCAGTATCTTTTGGTCTTATGGTAGGTTTTTAAAAATGCAAATTACAGTGAACCTGCATGAATTGTCGTAACCAAAAGGACAAGAGCGATTTATGCATGCTTCATCTCCGATTAAGTAAAATTATACAGATGAAAAAATTAAGATATCTTTACGTACTGCTGGCCATGGCTGTTGTCTCCTGCGAACTTGACGAGGCACCGGTCGACACGGCTTCAAACCAGGCCATATTTGGGTCAGAAGCTGGTATGCAGCTATATGCCAATTCCTTTTACGATATACTACCTGGTACAGATGTCGGCGTCTTTCAGCGGGACGACGTATCCGATTTCGTTGCGCGTAACGGCGTTGATGCCTTGTTAGCCCCCAACGCACTAAGCCCGATTACAAGCAGCGGGTGGAACTGGGAGGACCTTCGCAACATCAACTATTTTATAGAGAACGCAGAAAATAGCCCCGTTCAGAACAAAGAACATTTTATTGGCCTTGCCCGCTTCTTTCGCGCCCTATTTTATTTCGATAAGGTAAAAAGATTTGGCGATGTGCCATGGATAGAAAACACAATAGCGATTGATAACGACGACGTGTTGTACGCCGGCAGGGACAGTAGATTCGAGGTGATGGAGAAAGTGCTGTCCGATCTGGATTATGCTATTGAAAATATAGCTCTCGAATCTGACGCCACCTCAACACGCATTACGAAGAACGTCGCGCGGGCCTACAAAACGCGCATCTGTTTGTACGAAGCATCCGTGCGTAAATATCATACCGGATATCAACAAACGGGTTCTGCCGATCGGTGGTACCGGGAAGTGATCAATACGGCCAATCAGATCAATGGCTTCACCCTGCACCGGGCAGCGAATTTGGAAAATTCATATCGCGAACTTTTCATAGCAAAAGTGCCTTATGCCGATGAGACAATCTTGGCCGTGGCATTAGATGCTGGATTGCAGGTTTTTAGCTCAGCAAACAGAAGGTTTATCAGTCCTACCTACGGTAATCGGCCGAGTTTAACGAGAGATTTTGTGAAGATGTATCTGAATCTGGACGGTTCAAGATTCACGGATGCTCCGGATCATCAGACAACGCCTTTTGCGGAAGAGGTGGAAAATAGGGATTTACGACTCAGGCAGACCATCCGTTCCGGTAATTATCACCGTACGGAAAACGGTGTTCCGGTCATCGCTCCACCCAACTTCTCGCAGACGTACACGGGATATCAGCCAATAAAGTGGTGCTACGATGAGCGTTTTCCATATGACGATGAAAGCCGGAACGATAACGCCCACATCATCATGCGGTGGGCTGAGGTGCTGCTTAATAAAGCCGAGGCTTTGGCAGAGCTAAAGGAAATGACGGATACCGAATGGAAAAATACAATTGGCGCACTCCGTGAACGTGCCGGTATCCCAGCAGCTTCTGCATCGGTTTTGCCTGTAACCGCAGATCCCTACCTGCTTACTTATTATAAAGGTAGGTTTACGGATCCTATTCTGCTTGAGGTACTTCGGGAGCGTGCTGTAGAGATGATTTTCGAAGGGCTGCGCACGGATGATCTAATTCGCTGGAGGCTCGGCGACCTGCTACAGTCGGCACGCATGAATGGCATGTATGTTCCCGCGTTAGGGGAGCACGATCTGAACGGCGATGGCGTTAACGACGTCTATTTCTATCAGGGTCAGCGTCCTACATCCTCTACGCCGGGAATAGCTTTTGTAAATGTGACTCCTTCCAATGCAGCGGGGCAGCTGCAACTATCGAACGGCACATCCGGAGAAGTTATCTGGAATCCGGGACAACGCGAGTGGGCCGACCGAAAATATCTATATCCCATACCTTTGGCAGATATTGAGCGAAATCCAAATTTAGGGCAGAACGACGGTTGGAAATAAGCAGAAAATAAGCAAATTATGAAGAAACTATTCAGTATTATACAATGCCTCCTTTGTGCTTTCTCCTTAGCGGCGTTTGCACAGGAGGCGGGCGTGGACGGGTTCAGGGTGGCTTCCTTTAATCTTCGTATGGACACACCGAAAGATAGTCTCAATGCCTGGCCCTACCGCAAAGAGATGGTTAAAAGCTTACTTGTGTTTCATGACATCGATATTGTCGGTACGCAAGAGGGATTCCTGCACCAGCTGCAGGACATAGGCGAAATCAAGAACCTTCGATATGTCGGCGTCGGTAGGGATGACGGCAAACAGGAGGGAGAGCATTCGGCGATCTTTTTTAACACGGACAAGTTCGAATTGTTAGATAAAGGAGATTTTTGGTATAGCGAAACACCTCATATCCCTGGGCTCGGCTGGGACGCGACCTGTTGTAACCGGATCTGCTCATGGGTCAAATTGCGCATAAAGCAGAGCGGAAAGCAGTTCTTTGTGTTCAACTCGCATTTTGATCATCAAGGGAAGATAGCGCGGGAAGAGTCGGCCAAGCTGCTCGTAAGGAAAATCAAGGAAATAGCCGGACAGCTGCCTGTTATCGCGACCGGCGATTTCAATGCAACTCCTGAGGCGGCCCCGATAGTCACGATAAAGAACCATCTGCTGGACGCTTATGAAGCGACGGAACAGCCGCCTTATGGTCCAGTCGGGACGACCAACGCTTTCAATTGGCATGCTCCGTTAAAAAAGCGGATAGATTATATTTTTGTTACGCAGGGCATCGGCGTGGAGAAGTATGGTGTACTCGTAGACGCATTAAACATGCGCTTCCCCTCGGATCATATGCCGGTTATGGCTAAGGTGCGTATGCCCTGAGAAGCTGAACGTGTGCAGTAAAGCGTAACGCTTTCCCATAGTAGGGGCTGTCCAAAAGCCTGACATCGCCGTCGTAGCCATCCGGAGGAACGAAGGTGATCGCCGAAAGCCGCTGCGAAGTGAGCCAGTGACGGCGATGTCAAATGAATGCAGGTTATTCGTTTGACATCGCCGTCAAATCATTCATGGGCTCTCTGCGTTCCATAGCTTCATCGATTTGCTCCGTACGATGACGCATTTTCGGGTTTTGCTTCCGTTTTGGACAGCCTCTGCTTACATAGGGCTTGCAACATGGGCAAAGCGATTTCTGTATTCTATGGGCGTTAGCCCCGTTATTTTTCTAAACGTGTCGCGAAAGGCTTTGGTATCAGTATAGCCCACATCGTACATTACTTCGGACACGTTCTTCCTGGACGCCTCAAAAAACTTCTTGGCAGCTTCTATGCGAACACGCTGCAGATACTCGATAGGCGTGTTGTTCGTCGCATCTTTGAATCTTCTCTCAAACGTCCGGCGGCCGGTGTTGATGAGCCTGGAAAGATCGTCGACAATAATTTTGCTGCCATAGTGCCGCTCGATATAATCCTGCACTTTCTGGATCTCGGTGTCGCCGTGGTTTCTTTGTCCTCTGAAAATAGCAAACTGCGCCTGACTGTCTCTGCTGATGTCCAGCGCAAAGTACTTGGAAATCAGAACCGCTGTTTCTCGATCTGCAAACTTTTCTATTAGATACAAGATTAGATTCCACAGGCTGTTTGCTCCGCCGCTGCTGTATATGTTGTCATGTTCTGTTATGATGGCTCCGTCTTCTACTTCGATCTCGGGATATCGTTCTCTGAAAGCACCAACATATGCCCAATGTGTGGAGCATTTTTTTCCGCATAATAGGCCGGTTTCCGCTAACAGAAAGGCCCCTATACAAAGGCTGGCGAGGCTGGCGCCCTTCTGGTAAAGGCCTTTCAGGTAAGGAATGGCCTCGGCATTAGCGCGGATGCCGGCGTCTATGTCTCCAAAAATCGGCGGAATAATTACTACATCCGTTTTGGTTACACGGGCAAGAAGTTCATGTGTCCTGACGGTATATTCGCCACCGTTGGCAGAGACATGCTCCTTGAGGCCAACATATTTCACGTCAAAAATGGCTTTCTTACCGAAGACAGTAAGAAATTCGTTGGCAGTCTGAAATGCTCTAAAGGCGGGTGTAATACCCTCTATAGCCCCGTGCTGAGGAACGAAAATGGCGATTTGCATGTGTATCTTTTATTGGTAAATAAAGATACACATAAGTTTGTCGCGATTCACCCTTGAAGTTGTCGTTTTTACAACATCTAAAATCGCGGAATCTATAGGATCTTTGTCTTGTCAGGAAGTGGAAAGCTACCGGAACGTCGACGCCAGCCCCCGAAAAAGGTCGGGCCTCCGACTACACGTAGAATAGCTTATAACGCAGAATGAGTAATTGTTAAACAAACTTAAAATAACATGAAAAAAAACAAAATTATCTTCTGGAGCGCCGTATCGCTCCTCGTCGTGTGGGAGGGCTTAATGCCACTCGCTACTGTATTGTTCGCACCGCAATATGTAAATGCCGGCACAAAGCCGTTGGGCTATCCCGATTATTTTGCCTACGCATTAATCATTTGCAAGGTGCTCGGAGTCGCCGCGATCAGTTATCCGAAAATGCCGGAAAAATTGCGCGAATGGGCATACGCCGGACTGACGTTCAATTTGGTCTTCGCGTTTATCAGTCACGCGTGCGTAGACAGGAAGGCAGAGTTTATGCTGATGCCGCTCGTCGTATTGGGGATCCTCGCCATTGCCTATATATATGATAAAAAGATAAAGAAGGCCGGCAAGGTAGAACGAGCGGGGGCCGGCACAAATGCATATCAGGAGGTGTCCGCCCTCTGAACCTCGCGCGATAAGTTTTTCGAAAGAATGTCCAGAAAGGGCATGACGTAGGAAGGATAAAAAAATGAAACTATTTACCTTTTAAAATATCAAAAAAAATGAAAACGAACAGTGTTTCCTTACACCGAATCATTCAGGCAGAGCCTGAAAAGGTATTCCGTGCCTTCGCGGATCCCGTGGCGCATGCAAGCTGGCTTCCTCCTTACGGCTTTGTTTGCTCTGTACAGCAGATGGATTTTACCGTCGGCGGACGGTTCAAGATGACCTTTGTCAACTTTAGTACGGGCAACGGACATTCTTTTGGGGGAGAGTACCTGGAAATAAGAGAAAATGAGTTTATTAAGTACAGCGACCGCTTTGATGATCATAATTTGCCCGGCGAGATGACAACAACCGTGTCGTTGACAAAGGTGTCCTGCGGGACTGAACTCCATATTGTACAAACGGGAATACCCGAGCTTATTCCGGTTGAAATGTGTTACCTGGGCTGGCAGGAGTCTTTGGAAAAAATGAAGAAACTGGTGGAACCGCAGATACCCGACGCGTAGGTTAATGAGACAGGATTGGAAGCCGAAGAGCGGCGTTTTTATTTCTTTCCCTGGAAATTGCCGTGAAGCGCTGACTTTTTATCAACGATGTTTTGGAGGTACGCTGTATCTCCAAAACACGAATGAAATCATTTACGGCCGCACGGCGCCGCCGCTGGTCTGTGGTTCCCTGATCTCTGACACCGTGGTGATCTATGGTTCAGACCTGCTGCACGACGATGGAAGAAAAATCGGAAACTACATATCGGTGTTTTTGTTGTGTAACGGCTTGGAAGATAGAAAATTAGTACTATCCAGATTAATGAACGGTACCGACGATGCGCTCCGCGACCGTACAGATGTTACCGACGCACTGGTCGAAGTGACAGATCCATTCGATGTCCGTTGGATATTAGGTGTCCCGGCCAGCAAAAAGTTTCCCTAAAGGTATTGTGAACAAAAGCCGCTGATAATTGTCTATATTGTACATTGCTTTATGATTATGACAAATATCAATTTTGACAGCCTGCAGCTGGAGTATCTCGAGAAAGATTCCAATATTCCGAAGACCGTCGAGGATCAGGTGGAGGAAACCTGGTTCGTTAAGTACAGAGACGAAATCGTAGGTGTTGGACTTTTTTTGCCGGATAGTGACAAGTGTGTTCTGGCAATTATTGGCGACAGTTACGATGACAGGATTGTCCTTGGATCTTATGGAACAAGCGATGAACAATATCAGCTGATTTACCAAGGGCTGGATATCGCGTTTCAGGCGTATCTCCGCTCGATAAAAGGGGACAGCGTAATAGAAGGGGACACATTATAGAGGAGTAATCTTTAGAGCCCGTGTTATCGCCGGGCTATATGCCGATGATAGTAAACTATATACAACTATGAACTTCAACAGGATCTTTCAGCATACACACAATGGAAATGTAATTAATTTCAGCGCAACCTATAATCCGCAAACCCATTTCTTTGACATTTCGGAAGACGATAACCTGCATTACGTCCTGATCTATAATCCGTCAACCAAAGTATGGTCCACGCAGGGCGGACCAGGACCCTCGATCCCTGTGGAGGTTCTCGCCGAGCTCGTTCAGCGGAGCTTCGGCGTCTACGTGGCTTAATCTCTGCCTGCGGTTTTTTTTTCGTTCTACACTTCCCGAAAGGCCTGAAGACGTGTCTTCCTTGCCATACATATGCCGTACTTTAAAAATGGCAATCGTTCTCGATACTCGATATCGTTGGATGGTGCCGTTTAGCGGCTCTATAAATCAGACCATAAATATGACACGAAATAATGCAAATAATTAACAATCTGCTGACAATTTCGTATTATTGCTCGGTTATATTTGCGGCATGTTGAGTTTACTGAGAGATGGGAACAAATTTCTGATTCGATTCATTAGCGTTTTTATCTTAGGCGTATTTCTGCTTAAAACAGGGAGCCTTCCCTTCAGTATTTGGGGAGGGAAGTGCTGGGTGGCTGCAGGGGCAGCGCTCGACGCGGCGGAAGAAGCAGAACAGGAAGAGCATAAAGAAGGAAACAAAAATTATAGTAAATTAGCTTGTTTAATAGTAGATGCCATGCCGGATATGCGGATCGCAGAACACTATAGAAAATTCAGCCGTGGCGGATACGAAACGCCGCGCGTGATTGAGCATTTCGATACAATCCCTTCTCCGCCTCCGGATCAGGGTGTCTAGAAATGCTTTTTTACGGTTATGAGCCTCATTGGCACATAGGAACCTGTACTAACTTTTTATATTAATATCTAATACACATATGACGCATAAAGAAGGCGGTCCTACACCTTTTCAGCGCTTGGTGAAGTTATTTCATCCCGAGCGGAGGACTATTAACTATATTTTCATTTACGCCATGGTTATTGGCGTGTTCAGTTTATCCATACCCGTGGGTATCACGGCGATATTTAACCTACTGAATAATGGGGCAATGTATAGTTCTACCTATATATTGATCGCCTTTGTTTTGTTCGGCATTGTTGTAGCCGGATTTCTACTAATAGGGCAGCTGAGCCTGGTAGAGTATCTGGAACAGAAGATTTTCTTAAAGACCGCGGTCGAGTTCGCCTACCGTCTGCCCCGGATCAAGCCGGCGGAACTGGAGGGAGAGAACCTTGTCGAACTCGTGAATCGATTTTTTGATGTTATCATTATTCAGAAGGGAATTATTAAGTTGCTGATGGATATCATGACAGCCGTTGTAACGATCTTTTTTAGCGTGGTATTACTTTCGTTCTACCACCCCGTGTTTCTTAGCTTCGGACTTGTTGTAATTGCTTCTGTCATCATACTCCTTGTGGTGTATTACAGGAGGGGGGTGGATTCCAGTGTTCTGGAGTCGCAACAGAAATATGAAGCAGTAGCATATCTGGAAAGTGTGGCGGCGAATATAGAGGCTTACCGGGGTAATCCGGAGAAGATGCAGGAAGTGGTGGCAAAGACCGATCACATTACGAGCAAGTATTTAACTTTTCGTAATCTGCACTTTAAAGTACTCAAACGGTTTTTTACAGGATCGATGATTATCCGTACGCTTTTGTTTGGAGCCATGCTTCTGTTGGGGTCCTACTTTGTTGTGGAACGGCAGATGACTTTCGGGCAGTTTGTTGCTGCGGAGGTTGTAATCGTGCAAATAGGGTACGCTATTGAGAAGCTGCTCACAAACTTAAGCACTATTTTCGATATGTTGACCGGCGCCGTAAAGCTCGGCGCTGTAACGGATCTTGCGTTGGAGGAGGGCGTAGCAGACTATGGCGAATAAGCATACGATACGCGAGTCAGTTAGCTGGAAGGATCTTTCCCGCGAAGCATATAAGCACCTGTTGCCCGAGCACGGATCCATCTTTCTGGGAAGGTTATTAACCATAGCGGCAGTCGTTTTTATAATTGTTCTTTTCCTTCCTTGGCGGCAGACCATCCCGGGCCGTGGCATTGTTACGGCATTACGTCCGGAGGACAGACCGCAGACCGTGCAGAACCAGATCGGTGGCCGCATTGAGCGATGGGCGGTTCGGGAAGGCGACGAGGTGGCCAAGGGGGATACTATTTTAGTGCTCTCCGAAACATCTCAGTCCTACTTTGACCCGGAGTTGCCAGAGCGCCTGCAGGAGCAGCTCCTTGCAAAACGCAACAGCGAAGAAGCGGCGTTACAAAAGATGAAGGCCACGGAGGCGCAGATTCAGGCACTTAATAGTGGCCTTCAGTACCAGCTAAAGGCGGCACAGAATAAAGTAGAGCAGGCCAGAAATGTAGTGAAAATTGACAGTGCAGAACTGCTGGCTGCGCAAAGTTTATATGAAACCAGTTTGGCAAGGTTGGAGCGTTATGAACAAGGATACAAAGATGGTCTTTTCTCGTTAACAGACATTGAAACCCGACGTCTAAATCTACAGAATGACCGCGCAAAAGTGGTCAGCGCAGAGAACAAGCTTACCAACTCGAGGCAGTCGCTGGTGAACGCAACGATTGAGCTGGATAATATACGGGCCAAGTACAACGAGTCCCTAGCTAAAGCCCAGTCGGATCTTGGTTCGGCGCTATCGTCGAAGGCCGCCGCGCAAGGCGACGTCTCCAAGCTTCGCAATGAAATAACCAATATCGATATCCGCCGCAGACTGTATGTCGTCAGAGCGCCGCAAGACGGCTTTATTGTTAAAACACTGAAAGCGGGTATAGGAGAGAATATCAAGGAAGGGGAGTCTGTGGTTACGTTGCAGCCCAAGGAACCGCTGTTGGCTGCGGAGCTGTATGTTAACGCCATGGATGTACCTTTAATCTTGAAGGAAAGCGATACACGCCTTCAGTTTGAAGGCTGGCCATCGGTCCAGTTTTCGGGTTGGCCTTCGGTTGCTGTTGGTACCTTCGCGGGAAAGGTCGCTGTTATCGATAAAGTGAGCAGCCCGAATGGGCAATACCGGTTATTAATAAAGCCTGCTGACCCCGTCCCCGAGGGCGACGAGCCTTGGCCGGTGCAGCTGCGGTTAGGTTCCGGCGTCTACGGCAGAGTGATCTTAAATGTCGTGCCGCTGTGGTATGAGATATGGAGGCAACTGAACGGATTCCCGCCCAGTCTGGAAAGGGAGCCCAAGGAGGAAACATTAAAATAATCGGACCGTATGATTAGGTTTTATTGTATCGTAGCCTGCTACGTGTTTTCCTTGGCGCTTGTCTATGCGCAGGAAAATAAACGGGGTATGCAGGGGGCTACCTTTACGGTAGAGGATCTTGAAGATCTGCTGATGGCAAATCATCCTGTCGTAAAACAGACCCGTCTATTGGGCGAATCCGCACGTGCGCAGGTCGCTCAGGCTCTCGGAAAGTTTGATCCTACTATATATGCGGCGTTTCAAAATAAACATTTTGGTAATACGGCTTACTACAACCAGTGGAATAGCGAGCTTAAGGTACCTTTGTGGCTGGCCGGGGCAGACTTAAAAGTGGCCTACGACAGGAATGTAGGTGCTTATACAAATCCGCAATCGGCGACAGGCCGGTCGGGATTGTCTGCCGTAGGCCTAAGCATCCCACTGGGTCAAGGCCTCTTTATCGATAGCCGCCGAAATACCCTTTGGCAGGCTAAGGCCATGCTTAGCTATGCCGAGGCCGAGCAGGTCAAGCAGATAAATGCGATTTGGTTTCAGGCAGTATCCGACTATTGGAACTGGTATTATGCCTATAAGCAATATCAGCTGCTTTTAGAGGGGGTTGAACTGGCGGAAACAAGGTTTCGCGCGATAAGCGAGCAGACACTATTAGGCGATAAGCCTGCCATCGACTCGGTTGAGGCAGCTGTCACCGTGCAAGAGCGGAAGATGGAACTTGCTAAATATGAAGTTGAGCTAAAAAATGCAAGGTTGATATTGTCAAATCATCTCTGGAACGAAAACGAAGTGCCGGTCGAACTGCCCGACAACGCGGTCCCCCAGGAGGTTGACGATAGAAATCTTAACCCAGAAAGCAAGTTGCTGGCAGATCTGCTGGAACAGGCTCAGGAGTTCCATCCGGAACTGCTTAAGCTGGAAAGCAAAGGGCAACAGCTCCTTATCGAAGAACGCTATAGAAGGGAAATGTTAAAGCCTAAGCTTAATCTTTCGGGCACGCTCATCTCGAGCCGCAGAGGTTTTGGTGAAACCATTCCTCCTTACTACGATTTTAACTGGAGCAATTATAAGTTCGGACTGGAGTTTGTCTTTCCTATATTTTTGCGGGCCGAACGGGGCTATCTAAAGGAAGTTCGATTAAAACAAGACCAGCTTCGTTACGATCAGGTCATTCAGAGAAGGGCTATTCAGAACGATGTAGCAACAAAGTACAACGACCTGACGGCTTACAGCCGGCAGATACAGCTGCAGATAGACAATATAGCAAATCAGCAGCTGTTGTTGCGGGGCGAACTTCAAAAATTTGAACTGGGAGAGACGACCCTTTTTCTCATCAATACACGGGAAAGTAAATTGATAGATATGCAGATAAAGCAGGAGGGATTGATAACGGCATATCAGAAAGCCCTCGCCGAGCTGTTCTATAAAGCAGGAACACGGTTGTAATTCAAAAAAAGGCGTGCCGTCCGAAAGTCGGCACGCCTACTCCAGCGGAGGTGGGCCTTCCGCATGGATGAGAAGCAGCTAGTTGTTGTTTCTCTTTGTAACAAAATAGTACTATACTAGTACTTCATCAGTACTTGACGGGTACTGCGTCTGTACTACAAGGTGGCATGTCGGTTTGCCGAATGGAGGTCCATCCGCCGTGGCCACCGCTAACGAGGAAAATAGATGAAAACAACTCTTGGACGAACTATCGTCTTGGTAAACGATTACGACGAAGCGTATGACTTTTACCGTACTAACTTTTTCTGTGAAAAGCTGTTTGATATGACGGTTTCTGACACGCTTCGCTTCTTGCATGTCCGCTTCAGCGATGATGATCAATCTGGTATCTGGTTTCTGAAGGCGACAGATGCCGAACAACAGCAGCTAGTGGGCCGGCAGACGGGCGGGCAGCCGTTACTGGTTGTTTATACAGACAACAGCAAACAACTGTTCGAACACGTAAAGAACAACGGGGTGGAGATTCTGGAGCCATTAGAGGAAACGGATGAGAGCTCATATTTCCATTGTGCCGACTTATACGGCAACCGTATCACTGTTGTCGAATTGCATTAATAAAGGTCAGATGAGGCGCTTCGGGGCGCCTCTCTCATCTCAATGGCGAGGCACAAGCTGCCATGTCTCTTGTATGCGCCCACGCTCGCGGAGCGCCTGTAGCTGTGCTTCGTCTCCATACTGGAATAACATCGGAACACTGCTGAGCTTTTCAAACTCCGGTTCATAGCGGTCGCGTACGGTGAAGCCGTTATCGTAAAAAAACTGTTCTGCCGCCTCGAAACTTGCAAAATAATTCTGGTTGACCTTGTTCTTTTGAAAGAAGGTGCCCCACTTTTTATCGCGGTCACTTCCAACAGTATCGGTGTCATGCCGCACGTAGATATCTGATGTAGTCCAGCTGCCGCCGTGTTCCTGCAATATCGCCCGGATGTTATTCATGATCCGCGCTTTCCCCTCATTATCGAAATACATCAGGAGACCTTCATTCACGACGCTTACAGGGCTGGACAGCGCGGGATAGGTCTCGGCCATGGTCGCGTCTATCCGTTTAAGATGTAAATTCGGGGGTAGGGGTATGCCCCATGTCTGCAGCATACGGCTTTTTTCTGCTACAACCGGAAATAGATCGGAATCTATGTATACGATATCCGGCCGCCGGAGACAGTGTTGTAGCCCCCGAAAAGCGTAGCCCGACGACAGCTCGAGTATATTCGGAACAGATGACTTTTCAATGAAATGTTCAATGGACCGAAAGCGCATTTCAAAATGGACGACGCTTGCCCAGAAGCCGAAATCTTTCAACGCTCCCTCGGGTGCGGCTAGTTTGAAGTGTTCGGCAACTTCCCTGGCGTAAGGGATTGTGGTGGTCTGCGCTTTAAAAATCATCAGCTCTCTAGCGGTGTCTGTAACGTGTGCTAACATATTTTTCTTTTTTAGTTGTCTGCTTTATCCGTTCCTCTCAACGGCATCATTGAAAGTGCTATGGTTCAGAATGCCATTAAAGTTCTGCCCGCCATCGTTGAAGGAGGCATGAGAAAAACGTTCACAAAGCTCCGTATTCAGCACCACGGAAAATTGGAAAAAATAGACCTTTTATCGAATAATGAATTGGTTTCCCAATGCGTTCATCTGCTCGAGGAAGGCTTTGGGCTTGGTCATGAAGATACGCTTAAAGTCTTGGATGAAGTGTGATTCGTCGTAATAGTAATCGTATAAGCTCGTTTTCTTTTCCCGACTTTTGTCCCGGAGAAAATCGTTGTACACACGACGGAAACGAACGATGGAGGCGAACGTTTTGGGCGTTAGCCCGACCTGAATTTTGAAAAGCTTATTCAGGTGACGTTGTGATACTGGAATCCCCTCCATTAGCAGACCGATCGGGATCTTTCCGTGGTCGTGTTCTATAGCATGTGCCAGTTCGGTTACCCACGGAGATGGTTGCCTTTTACGGTTCCGCCGGAGACTGTGGATGACGTTTTCCACAAGCGTACTGCTGTTTCCGTCAAATGTGGACGGGAAGCCGTAGCGTATACGTTCTTCCGGAGTAAAGGAGACGACAGCAGTAGGAATAGCGTCTCCGTCGTCCAGAAAAGCGTAATAGCCATAGGCACGGAAGGTGATACCCAGTGCATAGACAGGCTCGCTCCCGACCAGCGTTAAAGCTTGGGTATGCTGTCCGATGAGGTGAAGGTCGTACGGGTCGTGTACAAAGGTTTGCTGGCCCAGATGATGGCAGTATCCGCCCTTGTAGTTCCAGATCATCACACACCGTCCGTTGGGTATAACTGCGGCCCGCTCACGCTTATGTAACGTTTGCGGGCTTTCAAACTGCCATATGCGCTCGATGTAAGGCTGCAGATCTGGCGGGACGTCGTGATAGGTTAGCTTCATTATAGCACTGTTTTACGCAAAGTTAGCAATTTACCTCTGGAACATCGGAAATCGGCCTCCTGTCTTGGTTGCTGGGAACGGCGCATCGGCATGGAAGGAGTGGCAACCGCGGCTGCGCACCCCTTGCCGGCGGACGGAGGATAAAGATCATACCAGAAGAAATTGGAACAAAGCCCGTAAAATTATATATTCGGATAGCAGGGTGGCGACCGGATCGCAGGTTATGGCCACTTTTGCTGATAAGAACGGATCTCGTTTCGTTGAAATCAGACGTAGGTACGGGGAGAAACAACCGTCGCACGGTTTCTATTGGGCATGGTTATCGGATGTCGTCAGGAGGAATATTGTCGGTGATAACACGGTTATAACAATTTAAATAAAAGAGATATGATGAGCGTTTGGCACGGATTACTGTTGATATGTAGTGTGTTCCCACTGTCTTTACAAGGACAAACCGTCCGCAGCGAGTATATGTTGGAAAAAGGCTGGCGCTTCTTCAAGGGCGAGGTGGAGGGGGCAGCGTCAGTACGTTTTGATGACGACGGATGGACACCGGTTACAGTGCCCCATGACTGGGCTATATACGGTCCTTTTGACCGGTCGCACGACCTGCAGGAGGTGGCGGTTACGCAGAATGGAGAGAAGGTGGCTACCGTCAAGACGGGCCGCACGGGTGGGTTGCCATACGCGGGCGTAGGGTGGTACCGGCGCATCTTTGACGTGCCCGGCTTCAGGACTGGACAGAAACGGGTTGTGCTAAAGTTTGACGGCGCGATGAGCGAGGCCCGTATATATGTAAACGGGCGGGAAGCATGTTTTTGGCCCTATGGCTATAATGCCTTCCACTGCGATGTGACCGATCTGCTTACCGCGGACGGGCAACGTAACACGTTAGCTGTACGTCTGGAGAATAAGACGCAGTCGTCCCGATGGTATCCGGGCGCCGGACTGTACCGAAATGTTCATCTTATCGTGACGGAGAAAATTCACGTGCCTGTATGGGGTACATATGTCACAACACCCTTCGTGTCGGACAGTGTGGCATCCGTGCGGCTGGAGACCACGGTTGCTGGTGCAAGCGGGCAGCAGGTACGCATGGTGACCGACATTCTGGACGAGGAGGGGGCGGTTGTTGCGCACCGTGAAAATGAACAAAAGATCAACTATGATAAACCTTTCGTACAGCATCTCGATGTGCGGAATCCGTCGCTCTGGAGCCCGGAGGGCCCGAAGCTGTATACTGCCGTGTCACAAATTTATGTGGGCGACAAGCTTGTAGATCGAATAAGCACACGTTTCGGCATCAGGGAAATCCGCGTCGTAGCTGACAGAGGCTTTTTACTAAACGGTAAGCTGCGTAAGTTTCAGGGTGTGTGCAACCATCACGATCTGGGGCCGCTCGGAACTGCAATCAACGTGTCGGCATTGCGGCATCAGCTAACGCTGCTGAAGGATATGGGGTGTGATGCCATCCGGACGGCGCACAATATGCCTGCACCGGAGTTGGTGGAACTGTGTGATGAGATGGGCTTCATGATGATGATCGAACCTTTTGACGAATGGGATATTGCCAAGTGCGCGAACGGCTATCATCGTTTTTTCGACGAATGGGCAGAACGGGATATGATTAATATGATCCGTCATTTCCGTAACAATCCATCTGTGGTGATGTGGAGCATTGGCAACGAAGTGCCGACACAGTGCCGGCCCGACGGATATCGGGTTGCTTCGTTCCTGCAGGAGATATGCCATCGTGAGGATCCGACAAGGCCCGTTACGTGTGGGATGGATCAGGTATCCTGTGTATTGGAAAACGGCTTTGCAGCCTTATTAGACGTGCCGGGCCTGAATTACCGCGCCCATCGTTATGAAGAAGCTTATGCGAAGTTGCCGCAGAACCTGTTGCTGGGAAGTGAAACCTCGTCGACAGTAAGTTCAAGGGGTATCTATAAATTCCCGGTACAGAAGAGAGCGGATGCGTTGTATCCCGACCACCAGTCATCGTCATATGACATGGAACATTGTTCATGGTCTAACTTGCCTGACGATGATTTCGCGTTGGCCGAGGATCATCATTGGACAATGGGACAGTTTGTGTGGACCGGCTTTGACTATTTAGGAGAACCGTCGCCTTATGATACGGATGCGTGGCCCAACCACAGTTCCATGTTCGGCATTATCGACCTCGCAAGCATTCCTAAGGACCGCTACTATCTATATCGGAGCTTGTGGAACAAGGGAGCTAGCACGCTGCATATATTGCCTCACTGGACATGGCCCGACCGCACCGGCGAGGTAACGCCTGTTTTTGTCTATACCAGTTATCCACGGGCGGAACTTTTCGTGAATGGCAAGAGCCAAGGAGTTCAGACAAAGAGCAAGGCTTCTCTGCAGCATCGCTATCGGCTGATGTGGATGGATGTTCGATACGAACCGGGCGAACTCAAGGTGATCGCTTATGACGATCAGGGAAAGGTGGCCGAAGAGAAGGTTGTACGTACGGCAGGAAAGCCTTACAAGCTTGTGCTGGAGCCGGCACAGGACCATATTACAGCGGATGGCCGCTCGCTCGCCTATATCCGCGTGAAGGCGGTGGACAGGGAGGGCAACCTATGTCCGCTGGATACCTCGCTGGTGACATTTTCGGTAAAAGGGGCAGGAACCTACAAAGCAGCAGCCAACGGTGACCCGACGTCTCTGGAGATGTTCCATATGCCAAAAATGCGGCTGTTTGGCGGTCAGTTAACGGCCATTGTGCAATCGAGCGAGACGGAAGGCGTGATCAGGTTGATCGCAAAAGCAAAGGGATTGAAGACAGGCGAAGCTATCGTATCGACAGATACGGCGGAACCGCGCCGTACGGCGGGAACATCTGAATCAGCAGCGTCGTTGTAGCCGTATTTCTTACCGACTTGGTATACTATGGATCTCTTCTGCACAGGTGCCATGTAAGAGATCGGCCGCGCTATCTCACGGGCCCGCATATTCAGATCGAATGTCCCGCGCCAGCGGAATTAACATATATTTAACGCATTGAACTAGTGTTTTAAGTAATTAAAAGGTATATTTGTTACGTTTTCAACTTTTAGCCAATTAATGTCTAAAGCCCGAGACGTTTACTTTTTTAATATATTTTTCCCCCGTTATTGGTACAATGAAGTCATCCCCCAAATTTAACAACGGCAATACGTTGTTCTCCAAATCCCTTAAACTTAAAACAAACAACTACTTTAAACAGGCCGCAAAGGCAAGGACGGGCAACCGCAGGATTTTCCTGAAGGCAGCGATACTCTTGACGTCTTTTGTGGTACTGTATAGTCTCCTTGTCTTCGTACAGCCGCACTGGGCGATCAGCCTCGTACTGTGCGCCCTGTTTGGGGTCAACCTGGCCGCGATCGGCTTCAATATCATGCACGATGCGGGGCATAACTCGTTTTCGGACAACAAAAAACTTAATACATTCCTGTCCTATACGCTTAACCTACTGGGCGGAAATATTTATTTCTGGAAGCTAAAGCATAACATCGCCCACCATACTTACACAAATATCGACGGCGAGGACCACGATATCGAGATTAAGTTTATGCGCATACATCATGATCAGCAGCTTCGGAAACACCACCGGTACCAGCGTTTTTACTTTCCACTCTTGTACGGTATATCGTATCTCGCATGGATTTTTTATCAAGACTATGAGAAGTATTTTCGGCAGAAGCTGGGCAACCAATCAGACACGTTCGACTTTCCGCTGCGCGAAAAAGTGATATTTTGGGTCAGCAAGATCCTTCACCTGCAGCTGTTCGTTACCATTCCTGTGCTATGTGTCGGCTGGCTACCGACTGTAATCGGCCTTTTAGTGGCTGGAATTGTCTGCGGGTTGTGTCTGGCGACCGTGTTCCAGCTGGCTCATGTCGTGTCGGGAACGGAGTTTAAGACAGTGGAAGAGTCGCGCGTGGAGGAAGAGTGGATGGTTCATCAGCTGCATTCCACAGCAAACTTCGCGACAAAAAACAGGGTGCTTACCTGGCTGCTCGGCGGACTGAACTTTCAGGTAGAACATCATTTGTTTCCGAAGATCAGCCACGTTCATTACCCTGCAATAAACGCTATCGTTGTGGAGACATGCCGGGAATACAATATTCCGTATATTGAGTTTAATTCGTTCTGGCAGGCTCTACGTTCGCACGTCGCTGTGATACATCAGATGTCGAGATAGACGGAGATGACCTCGGATTTGTTCTAGATAAATAAAACAAAAAGCGCCGAAATCCAAGATATTATCGTTACCTTTGACCCATTATAGGCTCTGCCTGGCTTTTTCTGAGATCGTTTAGTTTGCACTTTTCCGTTATATCAGTCTTGGCTTATCAGCTGCCCATGGTCTTGACGATATGTTGTGTAAACGGAAGCTTTGCCCGCGGGGCGGTCAGATCTCACCGTAAACTACAGTATTTTCTTGTTCGGTTGGTACAGACTGTGTATCCACGAAGGGTACCTACAGTTGTACAGGGGTGTGTTCGCTGTCTATGTGCAGAGGCACGCTCGGTACTATATTGGAATCTTCAGCATGGCTGCGCGAAAGGCGATAAGCTTCTGGACTTCCTTAACATTTTTAATGATATTGTCCAGATGAAGTGGAATGTGTGTCTAGGCAAACACCTTCGTCTGTGATAATAAGAAAACGACTACATGAAATTTAACACATTAGGATTATCTGATCCTATTTTAAAGGCGATAACCGAACTCGGATATATTACCGCCACTCCAATACAGGAACAGTCTATGCCGGTTGTTCTACGCGGAGACGATCTTATCGGATGCGCGCAGACCGGTACAGGTAAAACAGCAGCATTTGGCATCCCTATTCTCCAACTTCTTTCGGTTCAGCAGAGGCGAGGCGAAAAGTGCCCCCAGGCGTTGATCTTGGCACCTACGCGTGAGCTTGCTATCCAGATCGGAAAGAGCTTGGAAGAGTATAGTCGCTATCTGCAGGTTAAGTGTGCTGTGATATTCGGGGGCGTTTCCCAACACAGTCAGACACAGCTACTAAAAGGAGGAGTAGACATTGTTGTTGCAACCCCCGGAAGGCTGCTCGATCTTATTAACCAGAAACTGTTGAGCCTTGCACAGGTAAAGACATTGGTGTTGGACGAGGCAGATACGATGCTCGATATGGGTTTCATCCACGACATCAAGAGGGTGTTACAGCATGTGCCGAAGCAGCGTCAGACGCTTTTCTTTTCGGCGACAATGCCGGCTAGCATCCGGAAGTTTGCGGATACCTTGTTAACCAACCCCGTAGAAATAAATGTGTCTCCGGTATCCTCAACAGCTACGACGGTCAACCAGTCCGTGTACTTCGTGGAGAAGAAAGAGAAGATGGCCTTGTTGTGTACGCTCATCGACGCACACCGGATTGAGCAATCGCTGGTGTTTACACGCACCAAACACGGGGCAGACAGGCTGGCAAAACAGCTTCTTAAGAAAGGAATTAAGACGGCCGCAATTCATGGTAACAAGTCACAGAATGCCCGGCAAAAAGCATTGGCCGATTTTAAAAAGGGGAGTGTAACATTGCTTATCGCGACTGATATTGCGGCCCGTGGCATCGATATAAGTGATCTACCCTTTGTCTTTAATTTTGATCTTCCGGACGACTCGGAGACGTATGTCCATCGGATCGGGCGGACGGGCCGCGCCGGAAAAGACGGTGTCGCGATTTCGTTCTGCAGCGAGGATGAAAAAAGTAACCTGAAAGGTATTCAAAAACTAATCGGTTTCCAATTGGAAATCGGCTCGATAATTGTAAACAAATTGATTCATTAATAAATAATAACAAAATGCAAGAAGGAACAGTAAAATTTTTCAACATTACTAAAGGTTTCGGTTTTATCACACCAGCTAATGGTGGTCAGGATGTTTTCGTACATACGTCAGGTCTTGTCGACGAGATCCGTGAGAACGACACCGTAACATTCGAAGTAGAAAACGGTAGAAAAGGTATCAACGCGACTAACGTACGTATCGTTCGTTAATAGTCAGCACTAGATATTTTTAACGAGGATAGCAGGCAACGGGATGTTGCCTGCTATTTTTTTGTTTTGTTTTGCCATGCGGAATAGCCTGTCGTGAGAGACAGTAACGGGCATATGCCGTTGCCAGGCCGCATGGGCGGTATGAAAATTATTTTGCATGGAGAAGATATTTTCGCTTTGTACACGGGCTTGCCATGTAGCAGCGATTGCATTCCATGTCTGTTGATAGGCTGCTTTTGTCTGTTACGCTCGTCACCAAGGCGATAGCTCCGTGCGTACACGTAAACTACCGTTTTGTGACAAATTTAATTTCCACGCTTTTTCACTGAAAGCGCCGTCCGTGGAGGACCGTCGTTTCACGCGCGGAATGGAAGTTAGATCAGCTCGACTTCGGTAACTTGGTTACCTTGTTTGCTGCGTACAAATTTGAATTTTACCTTCTGGTCGATCTGCAGGGTTTTTCCGACAAGTCGGTCGTTAAAGTATACAGTTTGTTTTGTCAGGTTGTCACGAATGAACCCGTAATGTCCCTGAGCGTTGTAATACGATACTTTACCAAAGCTGTATTCGTCTACGCTAACCGGATTCAACCGTCGTTGGATTTCTTCTTCGGTAGGCTTTTCGCGCTGATCCGGTGGTACTGTCGTAATGTTCCCAAATTCGTCAACGTAAGCGTACATTTCTTCTAATGTCTTCCCTTTGTCGTTGTTACTTTTTTTGAGGCTGCGTCGTTCTAGTTTATCCTGCTTTTTCTGCAGTTTTTTCTTTGCGAGTTCTTTCTTTTTAAATGTCAGTTGGTTTGTCGCCATATAATAAATTTGAATGAATAAAAAAATGTGTGGGTATTGATCTTAAAACAGCAGAGTATAGCTTTCGGAAAGGAATAGAGGCTTTTCTAAGGAATACATACAAATATACGCTTTTCTAGGATGAAAAGCAAACTTTTCTCCGGCAGGAGAACGGAGATTTAGGGCTCCTGATCCTGGACACGGAAAATCAGGTCCTGTATCCGCCTTTTGATTCGGGGAGGTAACTTGTTGAATGCCGCTTGATCGACGAGACGGACCGCTGTTCCGTCGGCTGACTGTTGGTAGAAATAGGGACGCAGACTGGGTTTCTCCGCTGCGCTGCCCTGGAAGTAGTAGGCATGCTCATGGTCAACGATTTCGATGATGTAGTCGAGCTGGCTGTCGCTTAAATTTGTGATATCCATACTTGTTCTCCCTTTTATTATGAACAATGTATATGGGTATTGGTTCAAACAGGTGGAGCTGAAGGATCGTTGAAGCAGGCGCTATTACTCTTCTATGGCTTCGATCCCTTGTTCCTTGAGCCGTTGAAGATGTTCCTTCATCGTTTGAAGTTGTTCCGGGCTATGTCCCTGCCACAGTTCTACCTTGCCTACGACCTTCAGCGGATGAGCGGTACGATACGATTGTGTTGGGTTACCCGGAAATTTCTTGTCAGTGAGATTGGGATCGTCTTCATATGGGCCTGTAGCCTCTACGAGGTAAATGCTTTCCGGACCCGTGCCCTGTGCGAGTTCGGCGCCGCAGATCGCGGCGTCCAGCGTAGCTGTAAAGTATACATATTTGGCTTCCCTGCGCTGACCGTAGTTGGACCGGTAGCCAGGGGTAATATGATCGCCGGGGCTCAGATCGGCCTTGGTGCCATGGTAAAAAGGTGTTGAGGAGCTTTCTTCTTTCATTGGTCGCTGTTTTTCTGCCTTCACGCTGCAATATCGTACAAATTAAATGAAACTGCCGGCGTACCTAATTTTTTTCGGATGGAAGCGGTGGATTCCGCGGACTTTATCTATGTTTGTGTTATGCGTATGAGACAAGATCGAATTTTTATTCCTCTTACGGTGCCCAAGACGGTGCTGGACAAGTATGACGGCCCCTATTTTTATCATCAAGGAGTTGCCTTGGAAGAAACGGTAAGGAATCACGAGGTTGAAAACTGCGTAGAGGCTATCTTTGAGGGGTTTGACGTGATGAGCCCGTTTGAACAGGATGCCTTCTTACAGCAAAAGCCGCATGAGGAAACGATCACCGCCAAGCTGTATTATACTGTTTTGATAGAGGACCGACGGTAGCACGGTGAATGACGCACCGATCGCCTTGCA
Organism: Sphingobacterium allocomposti; assembly: GCF_008124885.1. GTDB lineage: Bacteria > Bacteroidota > Bacteroidia > Sphingobacteriales > Sphingobacteriaceae > Sphingobacterium > Sphingobacterium allocomposti. The sequence goes on along the minus strand of NZ_VNHX01000005.1, from coordinate 44,921 downwards.
ATAAAGGTCTGTAATAAAGAAAACCTGAAGCGGGGAGCTCCAGGTTTACCAAACCAATTATTAACCTAAATTATGAAATTATGAATTTTCTTGTACCTATAAAACGGTGTTGTCGTCCGATTAGTACAGTAGAAATGTTCGTTTAACATTTTTTAACAACCTGTGTGTATCGTAGTTGCACAGGGGCGGTACGCGGGATAGCGATGCTGACATGCCGGAACGCCTTCAACCTTCGTAGAAGCTTCTGCCGGACGCTCTAGTGTAGGGAGGCAGCACGATAGCGTCTAAAGCGGGGGATAACTACGGAGCAAGTCCACGAAAAAACATTGAATAGAGGCGCGGATCGACCGCTCCTCTATTATCGACCTTGTAACTGGCCCAAAGAGGGAAATTTTCGCTGAACCGCTAGGAGAGTTCAGCGACGAAATTTCCGGTCTGGTTGATTATATCTCTTTTTGCTATGATTTCCTGCAGACTGATTTCCCCGATCACGTATTTGAAGTTTTCGCCATAGAATCGTTCGGATATCGTGTCGAAGTTGATTTGCTCGAGCGTGTTCTCCTCGGCGTACCGTAAATATATTTTCAACTTATAGTCGGTGCTATAGGCTACCTGACCGGCATCCAGATGCTTTTTGTATTCGTAGCGGTAGCCATAACGCAGGGCGGTTATGTCGGAGAGTACAGCTGATCCCGTCGGATGTCCGCCCGCGCCTTTACCGTAGAAGAACTGTTCGTCCGCAAAGGCGGCCTTCACGAGTACGCCGTTGTTTTCGTTCTCCACGTTGAAAAGGATATTGTCTTTATTGACAAACCGTGGAAGAACGTACAGTACTACCCGACGGTTGTCAATTTCCCGGGCTAATGGGAGAAGCTTGATCTTATAACCTTTTTCTTTCGCAAAGCGGATATCCTGTTCTCCCAGCTTGTCTATGCCAAGGTTGAGAATCGCTGTGGGATCGACGTAGATACCATAGGCGTGGGAAGCGACAATGGCCAATTTATATTTGGGGTCGTATCCACCGACATCCAAGGTCGGATCTGTCTCCGCAAACCCGAGATCCTGTGCCTTCTGCAGGGCAGCGTCGTAGCTTTGGTTTTCGTTAAAAATTTTTGACAGGATATAATTGGATGACCCATTGAAAATCCCGGTGACGGAATGCAGCAGTTCGTTGTCGTAATACTCTTCCAGATTCCGTATAATCGGTATACTTCCACAGACAGCTCCTTCGTACAGCAGGGAGGTACCAAATTCCTGCTGTATCGCTACCAGCTCCTCAAGGTGCGAAGCAATCATCTTTTTGTTGGCAGAAACTACATTTTTGCCAGATGTAAGAGCTCGTTTGGTAATTTCGAAGGCCGCGTCAGCATCGTCGATCAACTCAACCACCGTATTGATTTCTTTATCCGATAGGATCGCCTCTGCGTCTGTTGTGAACAGTTCCGCTGGTAGGCTACGTTGTTTGTCTGCGTTTTTTATGACAAACTTTTTGATTTCAAGATTTAATTTTTTTGTTTTTATAATATCGTACAACCCTTGCCCAACTACACCAAACCCGAACATCCCGATGATTAATTTTTTACTCATTGTTTCTCTCTATAATGTTGCTATATATGTTTTTTCTGTAATGTCTTTACCTGATTTACTTTGCGTTGTTTTTAGGAAGTCACTGATAACGGCTGTTAACGTGCCGGTTTCAATAAGAAAGCCGTCATGCCCATAGTCCGAATGCAGCTCGTAATAACGTGCACCGGGAATATGTGCCGCAATAAACTCTTGTTCGCTGGGCGGGAACAGGACGTCGGCCGGAATTCCGACGACGAGCGTCTGAGGACTAAATGCAGACAGTGTCTGCGCCACGCTGTCGCGTCCACGCCCCAGGTGATGGCTGTCCATCGCTTTCGTTAAATACCAATAGCTATAGGCATTGAAACGGCGGACCAGCTTATCTCCTTGATACCGTTGGTAAGAGGAGGCTTTGAAATCGTCTGTTTTGGAACTATCTGATTCTTCTTGCTTGAGGTTATACACTTCATAGGTGCGATAGGAGAGCAGGGCTACGCTACGTGCAGCCCTGAGCCCCTGCGCTCCGCCTTCTGGAAGACCTTTGTGGAAAGATGGATCCGCTTCGATGGCCAGACGTTGGCTCTCGTTAAAGGCAACACCCCAAGGAGAGGATTGTGCACATGTGCCGATGACAATCAGCTTGTCTATCCGGATGGTGCCTGCAGCCGTCCATTCGAGAACCTGTTGTCCGCCCAATGAGCCTCCAATCAAGATATCTATTTTATCGACCCCTAAGTGGTCTGCAAGCCGCTGATTTGCACGAACAATGTCGCGGATAGTAAACTGTGGGAAGTCTAGGTAGTAAGGCTCGCCTGTCCGCGGGTTAAGACTTAACGGATTCGTCGTGCCGTAGTGCGAGCCCAGTACATTCGCACAGATGATAAAATAGTCGTGCGGATTGAATAATTCTGTTTCTCCGAATAGGCCAGGCCACCAGTCGAACACATCTGAGTTTGCCGTCAAGGCATGGCAGACCCATACCACATTGTCCTTGTCTTCATTGAGCTCGCCATAGGTGTGGTAAGCAATCGTTAATTCGTCGATGCTGGCTCCGTTTTCGAAGAGGAAAGGGTCGGTAGATGTGTATGTCTTTAAGTGCATGGCGCTGTTTCGTGTTCCCGTAACGGAGTTTTATTTAATCTTGTCGAATGCTTGCTGAATATCTTCTTTGATATCGTCAATATGTTCGATGCCTACAGATAGGCGCAGCTGCCCCGGATATACACCGGCATTTTGTTGTTCCGCTTCGGACAGTTGCTGGTGGGTAGTTGCCGCAGGGTGAATGATGAGCGTTTTGGCGTCACCGACGTTTGCCAGATGGCTGATCAGCTCCAATGCATCTATAAATTCATTCGCCTTTTCGGCGCCTCCTTTTATTGTAAAAGACAGAACGGCGCCATATCCGTTTTTAAGGTATTTCTGAGCGTTTTGATGATGGGGATGGCTTTTCAGGCCGGGGTAGCTGACTTTTTCTACCTGTGGATGCCCTTCAAGCCATTGAGCGATTTCCAAAGCATTGTCCACGTGGCGCTGTACCCGCAGCGAAAGGGTCTCCAGGCCCTGCACCAAAAGAAATGCATTGAAGGGTGACAAGGCGGGGCCAAAATCGCGCAGCCCTTCCACGCGTGCGCGGATGGCGAACTGTATATTTCCAAAAGGACCGTTGGGGCCAAATACATCAGAAAATACAAGTCCGTGATAGCCTTCCGACGGCTCGGAAAATTGCTTAAACTTGCCGTTGCCCCAGTTATAGTTTCCGCCATCGATAATTACACCCCCAATACTTGTACCGTGCCCGCCGATCCATTTGGTCGCAGACTCGACAACGACATGCGCGCCATGTTCCAACGGCTTGAAAAGATACCCACCGGCACCGAAAGTATTGTCTACGATAAGTGGCAGGTCATGTTTCCGTGCGACGGCAGCTATTTTTTCGAAGTCAGGAATGTTGTAGCTCGGGTTGCCGATTGTTTCGACATAGATGGCTTTCGTGCGTTCGTCTATAAGTTTTTCAATATTGTCAGCGTCGGTGTCAGCAGCAAAACGTGCCTCAATTCCTAGCCGCTTAAAGGAAACCTTGAATTGGTTGTATGTCCCGCCATATAAGTTGGCGCCTGAGACGAAGTTGTCCCCGCTCTCGAGAATATTTGTAAGCGCGATAAATTGGGCTGCCTGCCCAGAGGCAACGGCTACTGCTGCAACACCTCCTTCCAGGGCAGCTATACGCTTTTCAAACACATCGGTGGTTGGGTTCATAATCCGCGTATAGATGTTGCCAAATTGTTTCAACGCAAACAGGTTGGCACCGTGCTCGGCATTTTCAAAGACATAGGACGTCGTCTGGTAGATAGGCAAAGCCCGTGAGCCAGTTGTAGGATCAACTTCTTGCCCGGCGTGGATTTGCAGGGTCTCAAACTTTAGGTTTTTATTTGTTGACATAGTATAAAGATTTATCGTATTAATGATGTTGAATAAACACTCCGCAAATGAAAGGTTGGTCGTCCGGTATGATGGCATGTAGATGGGATAGGAGTGATCCCATGCTTACAATACCACGAACGACTAGCGCATTCGGATACCTGTCGCAAAACAACAACAGGTAGTTCCCGTTGGATAGTATAATGCCGTACTGATGTGTTTCAAATGTAATGCTGTCATGTCTTATTTCATTTATATGCTCCAGCACGATATTATGCTGGACAGGAATTGGCACCTTTTCAATTTGCATTGAAGGTTGCCAGTGGGTCATCGAGCCAGTCTCTCGCCACTTCTTTATAAATCAAGACCTAGCCGTTGGAAGGTGTTGATTAGTGTACTACTTTCGAAGTACATGACAAATATAATTGTTTTTGCATACAATGCAAATTTTATTTGCTGCCAGGGGGACGGGTGTCGTATAGTGGAGAAAACAAAGATAGCTTGTAATGACGCTTAAACAATAAAAGGAAACAGGACGGAAGTGGGGCAGAAGGCTGTAGGTAAAAAAAAACCTTCTACTAAGGAGAAGGATTCGTGGTGCCAGCTGGATTCGAACCAGCGACACAAGGATTTTCAGTCCTTTGCTCTACCAACTGAGCTATGGCACCTCAAGTTTTTTTGAAATCTGTTACTTTCAGATTTGTGGTGGTGCCAGCTGGATTCGAACCAGCGACACAAGGATTTTCAGTCCTTTGCTCTACCAACTGAGCTATGGCACCTTACGTATTTTTTTGGAATCTGTTACTTTCAGATTTGGTGGTGCCAGCTGGATTCGAACCAGCGACACAAGGATTTTCAGTCCTTTGCTCTACCAACTGAGCTATGGCACCTGTTGCAACAGCTTTTTCCTTCTGTTGCGTTGCAAATCTAGGTTCTTTTTTTGAATTCTAAAACTTTTGTCACAATTATTTTTACTGCCTTTTTCAAGTGGTTGATTCCTATGGAAATAAATTCGCAATAAAAAGACCATATGGAATGTCCAGACTAAACTATTCGTGCTCGGTGATGTTTCAATAAGATGCATGCTGCCGGTATTTGGTAGGTATGAACATTTTTTTGATCGGGATAAAATTACATGAAATAAACACGGCTGTAGCCCAAATAAGCTATCTTTGCACTTCACAAAAGTATTATGAGTAAAAAAGGAAGAGTTTTGGTCGCAATGAGTGGTGGAGTAGATAGTTCAGTTGCGGCCGTCATGTTGCACGAGCAAGGCTACGAGGTCATTGGCATTACGATGAAAACTTGGGACTACGCCTCTGCTGGCGGTTCTTCTAAGGAGACGGGCTGTTGCAGTTTAGATAGTATTAACGATGCGCGGTCGTTGGCAGTGAGCTATGGTTTTCCTCATTACATATTGGATATCCGGGACGAGTTTGGCGACTTTGTAATTGACAATTTTGTCGACGAATATATTGCTGGACGTACACCCAATCCCTGTGTACTATGTAACACACACATCAAATGGTCGGCGCTGATGAAGCGGGCAGACAAGCTCGACTGCGAGTTTATTGCTACGGGGCATTACGCTAATATCCGCATGCATGATAATGGGCGTTATGTGATTTCCAAGGGGCGGGATGAGCATAAGGATCAGTCTTACGTTTTATGGGGCGTTTCGCAGGAGAACCTCGCCCGTACGCAGTTTCCTCTTGGCAACTTTACAAAAAAAGAAATACGGCAGATGGCTTTCGAGATGGGACAGGACGAACTTGCCAAGAAGTCGGAAAGCTACGAAATCTGTTTTGTACCGGATAACGACTACCGCGCTTTCTTACGGCATAAGAGACCGACGCTGGATGAGGAGATCGGTCCGGGAAACTTTATCTTGTCCGATGGAACGGTCGTCGGTAAGCATATCGGTTATCCGTATTTCACGATAGGGCAGCGTAAAGGCCTCGGGATCGCCCTCGGAAAGCCGATGTTCGTTATCGAAATATTGCCGGAAAGTAATTCGGTCGTATTGGGTGAGGAGCACGAGCTGGAAAAATCACAGGCCTTTGTACGTGATATCAACCTGATCAAGTATGCCTCTTTAGCGGAGCCGATGGAGGCCATCACCAAGATCCGCTATAAAGATCCGGGTGCGCACTCGACGCTTACACAGCAGGGAAATATCATGCAGGTGGATTTTGCGCATAACGTAAAGGGCATCGCACCGGGGCAATCGGCTGTTTTTTATGAAGGAAACGACCTGCTGGGGGGAGGCTTCCTGATGAAATAAGATAAGCGCCTTATAGGTGTTCGATAAAAAAAGGTTCGCTATCCGCGAACCTTTTTTATGATCTTATAATTTACCGATCTCTTGTGCAAGGTCGATGATTTTGTTGGAGTAGCCCCACTCGTTGTCGTACCATGATACCACTTTAACGAAGTTATCGTTCAGGGAAATACCTGCTTTAGCATCGAAAATAGATGTACGTGCGTCGCCGAGGAAGTCGGAAGAAACTACTTCATCTTCTGTATAACCAAGGATACCTTTTAATTCACCTTCCGAAGCTTCTTTCATTGCCTGTTTGATCTCTTCGTAAGATGCACCTTTTTCTAGACGAACGGTTAAGTCGACTACAGATACGTCGGCAGTAGGAACACGCATTGACATACCGGTTAACTTACCTTTTAGCTCAGGAAGAACTAATCCTACCGCTTTTGCAGCACCTGTTGATGAAGGGATGATGTTTTGATATGCACCGCGGCCGCCTCTCCAGTCTTTAGCAGAAGGACCATCCACCGTTTTCTGTGTTGCTGTAACCGCGTGTACAGTTGTCATCAGACCTTCCACGATACCGAACTTGTCATTCAATACCTTTGCAATAGGCGCTAAACAGTTTGTTGTACAAGACGCGTTAGATACGATCGTGTATTCTGCTTTCAATTCTTTATGGTTAACACCCATAACGAATGTAGGCGTGTCGTCTTTTGCAGGAGCAGACATAACCACTTTCTTGGCGCCGGCGTCGATGTGTTTCTGCGCAAGCTCTTTTGTTAAGAAAAAGCCTGTTGATTCGATGATAACCTCAGCGCCGACTTCGTCCCATTTCAAGTTTGCAGGATCTTTTTCTGCTGTAATACGGATAGTTTGTCCGTTCACGACCAGGTGGCCGTCTTTTACTTCGACGGTACCATCAAATTTACCATGCGTAGAATCATATTTAAGCATGTATGCTAGATAATCAGGCTCTACCAAATCGTTTATACCAACAATTTCGATATCACTGCGGTTGATCGCTGCTCTAAATGCTAAACGGCCGATACGGCCGAATCCGTTAATTCCAATTTTCATGTTACTAATTTTTATTAATATAATACTTTACTAGATTTTGAACTGGTTCTTTGATAATGGAACCTATATGCAGACCATATTCCGAGCCTAACTCGCGTAACCAATCCGCATAGTTGTTGGCCACCGACCCCGTGAAATTAAACTGGCTGTCGGGGTAGCTCTCGGAAAGAGGCAATAAATAGGTTTTTATATAAATTTCTAAGCCTTTCTTGATATGTTGTGTTATATAGGGCTCGTCTCTGTTTTCGTAAATGAAGTCAGCAAAACTTGTTAGAAAAAGGTTGGGGTTTGGATTGTAATAAACGCGGTCTAAGATTAGGCGTCGGTCGAGGTTGTACTTCTGTAGGAGTTTTTCCCTTATACCGGAGGGCATGGTTTCAGTCAGGAAGTCCTTAAGGAGCTGCCTGCCCAGCCAATTGGTTGATCCTTCGTCGGCCAATATATATCCCAGCCCATAATTATTGGGCAGCACCTTTCTGCCATTGTAGTACGCCGCGTTTGATCCGCTACCGATAATCCCGACAATGCCTTTTTCGTCGCCGAACGTAGATATTGCGGAGGCCAGCACATCATGGCTAGCTTTCACCTTTGCATTCCGAAAAAACTGCGCCAGCACGCGTTCTATTTTCTCTTGCCGGTCCGGCGAGGAAGCCCCCGCGCCGAAGAAATAAATTTTACGGATTTTCTCGGCGTTATTGATCAGGTGATTGCTCTTATTTAGCAACTGTAGTATATAGCGCTCGTCTTGGATGTACGAATTGATACCGGAGGTACGAAAGCCGTGTAAAACACGGTTTTTGTCGGCAATTCGCCAATCCGCATATCTCGATCCGCTGAAAACAACTACAATCATACCGTCTTATATAGCCATTATTTTTGCAATCTCCACCAGGTCTTCATTGAGTTTCAACTCTTTTTTACTCAGCGCTTCTTCCAAAGGTGTGGTAACGATTTCGGAACCACGGATTCCCACTGTAGAGCGGGTATTACCTTTTAAAAGCTCGTTAACAGCCGCATATCCCATCCGTGTAGCCAGCACACGGTCTGCGCTGCTGGGCGCTCCACCCCGTTGGAGGTGTCCTAATATACTAACTTTTGTGTCAAAATAATCAAATTTTTCCTTGACACGCTTGGCCACGTTGGTTGCACCGCCGTTTTTATCGCCTTCGGCGACGATCACAATCATGGATGATTTGTCGCGTCCGGCATTGTGTTCGAGCATCTCGATGAGCTCGTCGATTGCTGTCTCCTTCTCGGGCAACAAAATGGCCTCAGCGCCACCCGCAACGCCGGCATTCAGCGCAATGCAACCTGAATCGCGTCCCATCACCTCGACAAAAAACAAACGGTTATGAGAGGCAGCCGTATCACGGATCTTATCGATAGCCTCAATGACTGTGTTATTAGCCGTATCGTAACCGATCGTGAGGTCTGTCCCGTTAAGATCGTTGTCAATGGTTCCGGGGATACACATAACCGGGATGTCATATTCCCGCGAGAAGATTTCGGCACCGGTAAATGTCCCATCGCCACCAATCGCTACCAGTGCATCCACGCCGGCATCCTTTAGGTTTTCATAGGCTTGTGCGCGGCCTTCTGTCGTCTTGAACTCCATGCAACGCGCCGTTTTTAGTACCGTGCCTCCCTTTTGAATAATTGAACTTACCGAGCGGCTGTTCATATCGAACATCGAGTTTTCGATCATTCCCTGATAGCCGTGGTATATCCCTGTTACTTTTTTTCCATTGTATAAGGCCGTTCTTACTGCCGCACGTATTGCCGCATTCATACCTGGAGCATCACCTCCGGATGTAAAAACGCCTATTCTATTTATTTCTTTCACTCGATTACTCATTTTAGGTTTTACGAATATAGTGTGTATTTTCTACACTATTAAATTTTTTTTGCTTTTTTTGGATTATTGTGATATAATTGGGCAAGATTGATACAGAACAGAAATGCAGAGCCTGCTGAGATTTAGGTTTTTTTAACACAGGGGGGACGAAATCCCCGATGGTGGCCCGGGCCGGTCCCGCTAATTAACGCGGCCGTTGCCTACCAAGCCGCATCAAAATGACCAGATAAATCTTCGCCGGTTCTAAATACACTGACACACTTAAATTTGAGATTATTTTGCAGACTCATTTTACTATAGACTGTGTTATATACAGTTTCAACGAGGGGAAGCTCCAGGTATTGCTTACAGAACGGAATGAATATCCCTATAAAGACTGGTGGGCATTGCCCGGCTTTTTCGTTGAGAAAGGGGAGGAAATGGAGGACGCCGTAAAGAGGATCTTATATGAGCACACAGGGCTTAAGGATATTTTTATGGAGCAGCTTGGCGCATTTGCCGGCGTAAAGCGTCACCCACAGGGGAGGATTTTGACTGTCGCCTTTTCAACAATTGTAAAATACGAGGATGTGAAGTTTAAGATTAAGCCCATTACTTCCTACATGCGTCAGGCGAAGTGGTTTGCGATTGATGAGCTGCCCGAACTAGCATTCGATCATCATCAAATTATCCAGCAATCGCTACGCAAGCTAAAAGATTCGATCAACTACTCGACGGCTGTGTACGAACTATTGCCGGAGAAATTTACATTGACGCAGCTTCAGCAAGCCTATGAAGCCATTTTAGGCAAAACCCTTGATAAGCGGAATTTCCGCAAGAAAATCTCGAACTCCGGGTTTTTAAAAGAGCTGCAGGAGGTTCAGAAAGGCGTGTCTTATCGGGCAGCACGCCTATATAAATTCGATAAACGAAAATTTCAGAAACAGCTTGGAATAGAATGAAAATGTAGTCACAAACCGCCATCATGTGTTAAATTACGGTTAAATTACAATTCAGATTGAATTGTTTCTTTGTACCTATGTAGCTTTTTTATATTTTTGAACGTTTTTAGAAAAAAGTCAAAAAGTATAAAGGTAAAAAATGGATACGAAGAAGGATCAGATTGTCCAGATTGCACTCAAACGGTTTTCCCATTACGGTTTTAACAAAACGACAATGAGTGAAATTGCGGTGGATCTGAACATCACGAAGGCAAACCTCTATTACTATTATCCGGATAAAAATTCACTGATTAAGGACGTGCTCATTTATATCTCTGACGATATCGTAGCGAAGGAGTACAGTATACTGGATCAGTATGATGGTGATCTTTTGACAGTTTTATTTCAATTATTGGAACTGAGGGCAGCGTATTTAAAAGAGTATTACGTCCTGCATATTAGCGAGAATGTGGAATGGATAAGAGGACGCGGGGTAGGATTGGTTTTAGAACACATGCACTATAAAGAAGTGGAGGTCATGCAGGAGCTGTTTAAGCGTGCTGTGGCTCGAGGAGAGATAGCGTTGGATAATATCGATGAGGCGGCAACTTCTTATATGGAGGTCGTCAAAGGGTTGAGTCTGCTCCGGAGTGTGGCGGATGTCCTTTCTGGCATGCCTAACGCCGACAACGTAGATAAGATTTTGGAAAGTCAGAAGCGTGTGACAAATTTTATATTTAGTAATAAAGTAATAGTAAATACCAGTTTATAGATAATCTTTTTTTAAGATGAAGATCAAATTTTTAAGTGTTTTAGCGGCCGGATTACTCGTTCAAATGAACGAGGTTCGTGCACAGGAGACTTTGACGCTGCAACAGGCGATTCGGTACGCGTTGGAGAACAAAGTCGAGGCACAGAAAGCCAGGCTTGATGTAACAAACTCGCAATACCAGGTTGATGAAGTTCGATCAGGAGCGCTGCCTCAAGTGAGTGGTTCGGGTACATTGACGTACAATCCGATGTTACAAAAAAGTGCGTTGCCAGGCGATCTCATTGGGCAACCCGGTACGACTGTAATGGTAGCATTTGGACAAAAGTGGCAATCCAATGCGACACTGACAGTGAATCAGCAGATTTTTAATCAGGCGTTATTTACCGGCCTCAAGGCTGCTAGTACAACACGTGAGTTTTATCAGATCAACAAAGATCTCACGGACGAACAGTTGATCGAAAAAGTGGCTAACGCGTATTATCAGGTATTCCAATCGCGTTTGCAAGAAAAAACGATTGAAACAAACCTAAATAACACGGAAAAGAACCGTCAAGTGATTCAAGGCTTGGTAGAGGCAGGGCTGGCTAAGCGGATAGATCTGGATAGAACGACTGTTCAGGTGAACAATTTGAAGACGCAGCTTCAGCAGGCCAGGAACACGTTGGAAATACAGGAAAATGCGCTAAAATTTGCTATTGGTATGGATATCACTAATGAGATTGTTTTGCCAGAAGAAACGTTCGCTATAGATGCTTCGGTGCTGGAAACTCAATCATCGAATTTAAACAACCGTACGGAAGTCCGTCTCTTGGAAAAGCAAGCGGAATTGCTAGAGTTAGATAAGAAGGCGACGATAGCTGATTATTACCCTACCTTGTCTTTTACCGGTAATTTAGGTTATTTGGGTATGGGGCAATCGTTTCCTATTTTTTCTAAAGACGTTGGCGTTAATTGGTCTGGTTTTTCGGGGCTTGGCTTGAATCTTTCCATTCCGATTTTCAATGGAGGAAGAACGCGGGCACAAGTCAACCAGAAAAACGTGGAGATCTTACGGGCAAAGGCGGATCTAGAAGATACGAAACTAGCTTTAAGCATGGCGAACGAGAATGCCAAAACACAGATCAAGAATAGTCTCCTAACGATCAGCTCAAGCCAGGCCAATGTACAGCTGGCAAAAGAGGTGTTGGAGAACACACAGAATAATTACCGGAACGGTTTAGCAACATTGACAGAGCTATTGGATGCGGAGAACTCCTACGCGGATGCGCAGACCAACTACAACACGTCGTTGTTGAACTATAAAATTGCTGAGGTTCAATTGATTAAAGCAAAGGGAGAATTAAAAACATTAGTAAACGAATAACTAACTTATCATATGAAACGAGGAATTATTGCGGTTGTTATTATCGCAGCAGCATTGGCTGGTATCATGTTTATACTAAACAAAAACAAGGCAAAAAATGAAGAGCAGACCGCGGTGGTTGCAGTACAGAATGCGGCAGTTGCTGTGCGCGCAGATGTTGCCGATATCCGGGAAGTAAATGCGCAATATGTTGCCAACGGTGTTTTTGCGCCTAAACAAGAGGTTAAGCTAGCTGCTGAAGCCGGCGGACGTGTGGTTAAAGTTTTTGTAGATGAGGGAGATTTTGTTCGGGCAGGTCAAACATTGGCTATTGTTAATGGGGACAAGCAAACGGTAACGGTGAACAATGCACAGGCTGTCTACGATAATGCGAAGTCAGAGCTGGCTAGATTTGAGAATGCCTATGCTACAGGAGGTGTAACTCAACAACAGGTGGAGCAGGCGAGGTTGCAACTGGAGAACGCGAAAAATAACCTACGAAGTGCACAGATTTCTGCTTCGGATGTGAACGTAACAGCCTCCTTTGCGGGCGTTGTTAATAGACGTGCTATAGAGCCGGGCTCATACGTGAACGCTGGTACGGAGATGTTTGAGATCGTAAACGTGTCTACGTTGAAGCTGATGGTTAATGTTGACGAAAAGAATATCGGACAGGTAAAAACAGGACAGTCTGTCCGCGTGGAATCGGCCGTCTTACCTGATCAAAAATTCAACGGTGTTGTCAAGTTTATAGCACCTAAAGCAGATGCCAGTCTGAACTTTCCTGTTGAGCTGGAAATAAGGAATAACGCTAACAACGATTTAAAAGCCGGTATGTATGGTACGGCGTACTTCGGAGGCGAGGGGGTTGTAAATGTGCTGACAGTTCCCCGTACTGCGTTCGTCGGTAGTGTGAGCTCAAATCAAGTATTTGTCGTAGACAATGGAAAAGCTGTGCTTAAGCAGGTGGTTGCCGGAAGAAGCTTCGGAGACTATATTGAAATCATTTCCGGTATTGAACAGGGTACCCAGGTGGTCACCTCCGGACAGATCAACTTGTTAGATGGCACACCTATCGAAATCATTAAGTAATCAGAGAAAATCTAGTCGATGAAAATTGCAGAAATATCTATAAAACGACCAAGTATAATTATAGTACTCTTTATTATACTTACACTTGGTGGTATCTTTTCATACTCGCAGATGGGATATGAGCTGATACCGAAATTTGAGGTCAACGTTATTACGGTACAGACCGTATATCCGGGGGCGGCACCTTCTGAGGTGGAGACTTCGGTAACTAAAGTTATCGAAGACGCTGTGGCCAGTTTGGAGAACGTGAAGAAGATCGAATCGAAGTCCATGGAGTCGGTATCTGTCGTAATGATTACGTTGAACACGGGGGCGGATGTTAACTTTCTGTTGACGGATGCGCAGCGAAAGATCAATGCTGTGGTCAACGAACTGCCGGACGACGTGGAGACACCGGCTCTCTCGAAGTTCTCCCTCGACGATGTGCCGATCATGAATCTGTCGGTGACTTCAAAACTGTCCGAAAAGGATTTATATGATCTACTTGATCAAAAGATTCAACCTGTTTTTGCGCGTATCAACGGTGTTGCGAAAGTAGATATGATCGGCGGTGAGGAACGTGAAATCCAGGTCAGCGTGAATCCTGACAAGCTGGAAGGCTATGGTTTGTCCATCGTTCAGCTGCAGCAGACGATTGCAGCTTCCAACCTTGATTTTCCTACAGGAAACGTGAAGACCCGCGATAACCAGACGACACTACGTCTGTCGGGAAAATTTGCTTCCATCGAGGAGCTGCGCAATTTACCGATCCGGACACCGGGCGGCGTCATGGTTCGTCTGAGCGATGTTGCCGACGTGCAGGACGGAATTAAAGATGTCGAAAAGATTTCACGGATCGATCGTCGCAACACGATCATGCTACAGGTGTTTAAACAGTCTGATGCAAACGCCGTAGAGGTGTCGGAGTTGGTAAGGCAAATGATAGGAACAGTAGAGAAGGACTATCAGCAGCAGGATGTGAAAGTGGAGATAGCAAACGACACCACCGAGTATACGTTGACAGCTGCTGACAACGTTGTACACGATTTGATGATCGCGATCGGGCTGGTTGCCTTTATTATGTTGTTCTTCTTACATAGTTTGCGCGATGCGTTTATCGCGGTGGTAGCGATCCCGCTGTCGTTAATTGCGACGTTTATTTTCTTAAATATTTTAGGCTATACGCTTAACCTGATGTCCCTGCTGGGGCTGTCGCTGGTGGTCGGTATCTTGGTGGATGACGCAATCGTTGTTATCGAGAACATTCACCGGCACATGGAGATGGGCAAAAACAAAGTCCGCGCAGCTTATGACGGTGCCCGCGAGATCGGCTTTACGGTATCGGCTATTACACTCGTTATCGTGGTTGTGTTCTTGCCGATAGCACTGTCGTCGGGGCTTGTTTCGGATATTCTCCGTCAGTTCTGTGTAACAGTTGTTGTTTCCACATTGCTATCCTTACTGGTGTCATTCACAGTAGTGCCGTGGTTATATTCTCGGATAGGGAAGCTGTCGCACATCGATAAGCACACATTCTTCGGCCGCATCCTTCACGGATTCGAGGCGGGGCTGACGAAATTAACGCGTTGGATCTCTGGAATTCTGGAGTGGTCGTTAAAAGGACGCCTTAACAAGGTGCTTACGCTATTGGTTTCTTTAATCTTGTTGATAGCTTCGTTCGTATTGGTAGGTAAGGGGTACATCGGTTCCGACTTCTTCCCGGGAAATGATAAGGGAGAATTCTATCTGCAGATCGAGATGAACAAAGATGCTTCCCTGGAACAAACAAACTTTATGACCCAAAAGGCAGAAGAGTATCTGTCGAAAAAGCCGGAGATCCAACGGATGATCACCACGGTTGGGCAGGCATCTGACGGAATGATGAACGCGTCGGGAACTAAATACAAGTCGGAAATCCATATCATTTTGGCCGATGGGTTTAATAAGACAGAGCCTACAAAGGTATATTCTGCTAAACTACGCCGCGAAATGGAGAATGTGCTGGTTGGGGCAAAAGTTAAGACCGTCAACATGGGAATTATGGGGGCGGAACAGGCTCCACTGATGCTGACAATTATCGGCTCGTCGCAAGAGGACGCGTTGGAGACGGCGCGTACGTTTGCCGATCTTCTGCGGAAGGTTTCCGGTGCATCCGAAATTAAATTGACATCGGAAGATGGAAATCCCGAGATCAGCGTAAGGGTAGACCGTGATAAGATGACAACGCTTGGGCTGGATGTATCCACGGTCGGTATGACTATGCAGACCGCGTTCTCGGGAAATACAGATACCAAGTTCCGTGCCGGCGATACAGAATATGATATCAATATCCGTTTTGATGAGGTCGGACGCGGTAACATCGGTGATGTACAGAATTTGAAGTTCATCAATCAACAAGGACAGGCGATCCGTTTGGAGCAGTTTGCCGACGTTTCGTATACTTCTGGTCCGACATTGCTTGAGCGACGCGACAAGTCGCCGTCCGTATCGGTGCAGGCACAGGTAGTAGGTCGTCCGGCAGGTTCAGTAGCTGCCGATTGGCAGGCTGAATTCGAAAAGGTACAGCTAAAACCGGGCGTATCCTATAAGTGGGGTGGAAACATGGAAAACCAGGAAGAAGGTTTCGGTACCTTAGGGGTCGCCTTGTTGGCCTCCATCATTTTGGTATACCTCGTGATGGTTGCATTGTATGACAACTTTGTAACGCCGTTCGTTGTCCTGTTCTCGATTCCGTTGTCGTTCATCGGAGCCCTTCTGGCATTGGCACTCGCTAATCAGTCGTTAAATATTTTCACGATCCTGGGTATCATCATGTTGATCGGTCTCGTTGCGAAGAACGCGATTATGCTAGTTGATTTTGCCAACCACAAGAAAGATTCGGGTGCGAGCACTTACGATGCCTTAATTGCGGCTAACCATGCACGTTTCCGTCCCATCCTCATGACAACCATCGCGATGGTTATCGGGATGGTGCCTATTGCCCTGGCTCAGGGAGATGGCGCGGATATGAACCGTGGTCTGGCGATCGTTATCATCGGAGGACTGTTGTCTTCATTGTTCCTTACCTTGGTTGTTGTACCGGTGGTGTACTCTATTTTCGACAGTCTAGGTAGACGATTCGGAAAGAAGAAGAAACTAGATTATGCCGAGATGATGGTTGCGGAATACGAGGAAAACGAGGATTACGTTGACGAGATGGCGGTTAAGCATTAGAAAGAAGCAGACAAGCATATACATTGTTTAAGCCAGCGCCCTTGAAGCGCTGGCTTTTTTTTGATCAGAAGAGTAGAATTTCCGGTAGAAGACAACATAATGAATGGAATCCAGCGCGCGACACATCGATGATGAAATTGTTCCATATAGCCCGCCGGTAGTGGGTTCAGGAGGGGTATGGTCTGCATACATGAACGTTGTTGGCACGTTCGGGACAGAGCGGAAATGTGATACGTCTGGTAGGTTTTCGTATTGGAGCACGATTTTTGCTGTGGTTAGGCTATAAACCTGTCGTAGTACCATGTGGTGTGCTATAAAAATATTCGTTAACCAATAAAAGAGGAGGTCATATGAACCTGGTCCAAAAAATTGAACGTTGGGGCGACACCCATCATCCACGGTGGCTTGACATCGTACGTATCGTGCTTGGTATTATTATTTTTGCAAAAGGAGTGAGTTTTGTCGGCGATCGGGAAGCGGTAGCCGAACTTGTTCGACAGACGCACTTCCAATTGTCAATCTGGTCGGCAGTGCACTATGTTGTTTTCGCCCATATTGTTGGCGGACTGTTTATCATACTTGGTTTCCAGACCCGGCCGGCGGTAATTTTTCAGATTCCGATTTTGATCGGTGCTGTTTTCTTCATCAATATCACGAATGGCTTCGGCTTTCTAAACTCGGAGTTGTGGCTATCCCTTATTGTATTGATTCTGTTGTTTGTATTTCTTGTGGCAGGTTCAGGTAGATATTCACTCGACAATATGATGAATAAGCCTGGATATGCACGCGATATCTGATATCTAACGAAAAGAGGTTGTCTTTTTGGACAACCTCTTTCTTTTTTATTGGTGTTTTTCCATGATGATGGGCGGAAAGGTCCGCGTGTAGGACCTTGACTGACTTACCATATCTTGATACGTTCTTCTTTTGCTTTATACATCCTGTCGCCAGGTTTTGTATCAAAGGCTTCATGGAAGGCATCCAAGTTGATGATTGGAGCAAAGGCGCGGTACTGAGCAGGCGAGTGGGGATCAGTCTTCACTTGGTTTACCACGAATTCATCCGTAGTTTTTGTCCTCCAGATTGTCGCCCATGAAAGGAAAAAGCGTTGTTCTGGAGTAAAACCGTCGATCAAGCCGGGATTTCCTTTGTCTTTTAGGTACATCTTTAATGCATCGAATGCAACGGAAGAGCCACCAAGGTCGCCGATATTTTCTCCTAATGTGAAGCGGCCATTTACGAATACACCGGGGACAGGTTCGTACGATTCGAACTGTGCGACTAAAGCATTTGCAGCTGCGTCAAATTTCTCCTTGTCTTCGGGTGTCCACCAGTTGTTTAGGTTTCCATTTCCATCGTACTGCGAGCCGGAATCATCAAATCCGTGAGATAGTTCATGGCCAATGACCGCCCCGATACCACCGAAGTTCACGGCAGCGTCAGCTTTATAGTCATAAAATGGTACTTGCAAAATAGCTGCGGGGAAGACGATCTCATTAAACAATGGGCTGTAGTAGGCGTTGACGGTCTGTGGCGTCATGCCCCATTCAGACTTGTCCACAGGTTTGCCCTGTTTCGCCAGGTTTTGTTCAAATGCCCAACGGCTAATACTGCGGACATTTTCAAATAGCGAGCTGCCCACCGCCAGCTTAGAATAGTCTTTCCACTTGTCAGGGTAGCCTATCTTTACTTTAAACTTGGACAGTTTTTCCAAAGCTTTGGCCTTCGTTGCGTCAGACATCCAATCAAGGTTCTGTATATGCATGTTGAAGGATTTGATCAGGTACTGCACCATTTCTTCACATGCCGCCTTCGCTTCGGGAGGAAAGTTCTCCTTCACGTACAGCTTGCCTAAAAGCTCGCCTGCTGAGCCGTTTACAAACTCCAGTCCGCGTTTCTCGAGGTCGCGTTGTTCTTTCTGTCCACGTAGTTTTCGTCCGTAGAAGTCGAATGAAAGTTCATCCAATTCTTTAGTAAGATACCCTGTTGCATCGTTCATAACGTTAAACTTCAGGTATTCTTTGATTTGCGGCAGGTTCGAAGGCGATAAGATCTTGTCAAGGTTTTGATAATATTTTAGCTCGCCGATGATAACTGTATCCGCTGTAAAACCCAGCTGTTTGATGTATTTCGCAACGTCGATGTTTTTAACCATTTTTCCGAGGTCGGCTACCGCCACGGGGTTGTAACGCTTCTGCGCATCGCGCGATTCTTCGATTGTCTTTAGGTAAGATGCAATTTCCTTTTCGAACGCGACGATTTTAGGTCCTTTAAGATCTTTTGTACGTTGGTCGACCTTGCTATAAAGTGAAGAAACGAATGTAGCATATTGTCCTAGCGTCTCTGTGTTTTTGTCGTCAACCTTCTGGTAGTAAGACCGGCCTAGACCAAGACTTCCGCCGCCTAGGTACACCGCGTTTACGTCGCTGTTTTTCATATGGGCGTACACATAGGCACCAAAGAAAGGGTTTCCGCCTTCAGGGCCTACCTCCAATAAATAATTATAGAGGTCATCAAAGTTTTTAATGGCGTCTATTTTATCTAGGTATGGCTTTATAGGTGTTATACCTAGCTTGTTACGAGACTCAAAGCCAACATATGATTTATACAAATCGGCAATTTTTTGGCCGTCCGTTCCCTTTTCGAAGGTTTGTCCTAACGATTCTTTCAGAATCTTGAGTACAGCAACGTCGGTGTGTTCCCGCAGCTCGTCGAAAGATCCCCAGCGAGCCTTATCTGATGGTATTTCGACGGTTTTCATCCAGTTCCCGTTGACATAGTTATAAAAATCATCTTGTGGACGTACAGTTTTGTCCATATAGGACAAGTTAATTGCTTGATGTTCCTGGGCGAATAGGTATCCTCCTGATGCAGCCACAATGGCTGCCATAGCAAGAAATTTTTTCATCTGTATAATTTATTTTTTTTAAAAAATAATGAAGTTCTCAGGTTATTCATCCCCTTTATGCGGTTTGAATAAACCATGATGGGTTCATATGAAGTTATTTAGTTTATATGCAAACATAGTAAAAGAAAACCGAAAAAATCGTAACGACCTTGTATCAAAAACCTATTTTATGTAATTTACGCTTATGATTTGGGACATTGATGGCCAGGAAGTAGTAGTCAAGATAAAAGACGGAGGAGATGTTGAAGTTATACAATGGGAGGAAGATAAACGCGTAATAAGCGTGCCGGCATTACTATCCCGCGAGGAGGCAGCGTGGGCGCTGCGTTCGATTGTTCGCTCGGCATCCGTTTTGTCAGATCCGGTTTCGTCGGTCGATTCGCTTGAACTGTTCGATAAAGTCTGGCGGTTAAAACGCGAGCCTCATGTTCCTTCTCCCTTTATTAAGGGCGGTATAATATATTGTAAATCAGGTAAAAATACGCTTACATCTAAACAGAAAGAAGCCGTCCGGGAAGCTTTGTACCGACAGCGGTTGATGGATAGGATAGGCTACTGGGAAGAGCGCTTCAACGTACTGGTTCCACAGATAAATGTACGCCGTATCACACGATATCCATTCCGACTTTGTAACCGGGGCACCTATATCACTTTCGATAAGAAGCTTTGTGATCAGTCGGAGGAGCTGCTTGACTACTGCGTCTGCAAGGCTGTGCTGTTGTTTGCGAACAGCCCGGGGTCCGAGCGGGGTGCCGTCTTAAAAAAATACTTTCCCTCGTCGGCGTTTCTGGAAAAATTAATTGCGTATGCATATGGAACCGATATTCGTCATTAGACTGCCTCTGGCCAAGCCCTTGTTCGACCGCTGGCAGGCGCAGCCCGACCTGCTGCTCAGGCTGATGAGTAAAGAGCAGATGGAGGCGTTAGACGGTTTTATCGTCGACAGGCTAGCGGACAGGGACGGTGGTCCCGGAATTTCAGCACGGAATATAGACAAGCTACGCTTTGACGACGCCCTTCGAAATGGCTCGTTCCGCCTGCATTTTCAGATCGATCGGCGTTACTGCTGCTCGGATGTGACGAGCTGCAGCGACGACTACATTGATTTCACGTTTGATTACGATGGGGATGTCATAGTGGCGCAGGGCAGTTACTTCCAATGGGATTTAGATAACTAAGTTATTTTCATTTCCCGACAGTAAAAGCGGCGGCATGCTCTGACCGATATCGCCGGGCGTGCAGGGTTTATACAACGCCCCGGCCCGCTGATTCCCCTGTCGGAGCCGGTCCAAACATGACGACAACCGGTATATGATACTGATGTTTATCCTTTACGTAGGTATTTGGTTAGGATAACGATCGTCTGTCCTTCTATTTTACCTTCGACCTGTGCTACGTTGTCCTGCACAAGCCGGATGTTCTTGACCACGGTTCCCAACTTGGCCGTGACAGACGATCCTTTTACGTCCAGCGTTTTAATCAGAACGACCGTGTCTCCGTCATACAGACGTGTACCGTTGCTATCCTGGTGAAACTGAACGGTAGCATCCTGTTCATGATCGCCCGTTTTCTTAGCCCATTCCAGCACGTCATCATCCAGATAGAGCATGTCGAGGTTGTCGGCTGCCCAGCTCTCCTGGCGTAGCCTGCTTAACATGCGCCAGGCGACCACCTGTACCGCCGCATGGTCTGACCACATCGTTTCCGAGAGTGTTGTCCAGTGTGCTGCATCAAGCTGTTCCTGCTTTTCGATTTGGTCGATGCAGGTTTTGCAGGCTAAAATACTGTTGTCAGCAGTCTGCTGCTCCGTTGGAGGAACGGCGTACACCGACAGATTTTGGGCTGTTTTACATAGCTCACAGGTGTTGTGGCTTCGCTCTATTAGCAGGCTCTCTATTGTTGTCATAATCTGTTTTGCGGCGAAAATACGAAAATTAAATGGCTAATGGCTAATGGCAGATAGCAAATGGCATATAGCAGATGGCTATAAGCTGTAAAGGTGTTAATTTGTAAAGTCGTAAAGCGAGAGGCTAATGGCATATAGCAGATGGCTATAAGCTGTAAAGGTGTTAATTTGTAAAGTAGTAAAGTGAGAGGCTAATAGCAGATGGCTAATGGCATATAGCAGATAGCTAATAGCAGATGGCAGCTGTGGAGAGGCTGTGGAGGCGCAAGATCTTGCGTCTCCACTACCCACATCTAATATCTCAAATCTAATATCTCAAATCTCACTACTCACTACTCAAATCTCAATACTAATTTGTAATATTGAGTAACTAATTGACAGAACTATGAAATGGCAAGGCGGCCGCCGTGGCGGCAATATCGAAGATAGGCGTGGGATGAGCGGGGGGCAGAAACTGACGCTGGGCGGAATCGGCGGCGTCATCGTCCTGATCGTTGGTCTGATGATGGGTGGAGATCCGTCGCAGATACTTAGCCAGATGCAGCAGGGGAGCTCATCATCGGCAGCACCTGAGTCGTACGAATCATCGCCGGAGGAAGATCGGCTGCTTAGCTTTGCGGACGTCGTGTTGGTTAGCACCAACGACGTCTGGACAGGACTTTTTAAGGCCGAAGGACAGACCTATCCCGAACCGAAGATGGTGATATATCGGGAGGGTACCCAAACGGGAGGGTGTGGTTACGGGCAGTCACAGTTTGGACCATTTTACTGTCCGGGCGATCGGGCGATTTATCTTGATTTGGGTTTTAACAAAGAACTTTCGGAAAAGTATGGCGCGAAGGGTGAGTTTGCTTTAGCCTATGTAATTGCGCACGAAGTGGGGCACCACCTTCAGCATGTGTTTGGTGTGCTGGAAAAAACCAATGCGATGCGTGGCAAGGTGAGCGAACGGGAGTATAACAAGATTTCGGTTATGACGGAGCTTCAGGCAGACTTTTATGCCGGCGTCTGGGCGCACCACGTCAAAAACTACAGCAACATAGAACTGACATATGAAGATATTGTCGACGGAATGAGGGCTGCAGCGGCCGTAGGGGACGACCACCTGCAGGAGCAGGCATATGGGCACTCCAGCCCCGAGTCTTTCACCCATGGCACGTCGGAGCAAAGAGCGTACTGGTTTAAAAAGGGATACGATACCGGCGACATCCGTGCAGGAGACACGTTCAGTGACCCGAGCCTACAATAAAAAGCAGGTTTATTGTACCAATAGGTTGCAGCCGCGGATATCGCTATTGTCAAATCGTCCCAATACTTCAAATGAACCATCGGCATGGAGCTTGCCTAGATCCTGCGTCGCAATGAACGGGCACGAGTAAAGATTCGCCAGATCAATGACATTGATCGCCCCTGATCTGCCGTAAGCGACAAGGCTCAATGGATCGTTTGTATCGCGTATTAATATTTTCATCCAGGGCGGGAACCGGAAAAGTCCGTTTCCGAATGAGTATGCCTGCGACAGCAGTTCCGTCATCCCGTATTCGGAATGTATGGTCCCGACACCAAATCCGCTACATAATATCTGATGCAGCTCCTCACGTATCATTTCTTTACGTCTGCCTTTCATACCTCCGGTTTCCATAACGATGAGGTCGGGAAAGTCGGCCCGATAGCGTTCGCAGAAATCAAGCAGCGCATAAGTAACACCAATCAACAAGGTTTTGGTGCCCGTATTTTTTAGCTGGATCAGGGCGGCATATAGCTCGTCGTGATCGTACAGAAAATATCCAGAAGCAGGGTGTGTACTTTGTCTGATAAGGTCGTCGACCATATATATTAAAGAAGATCCGGCACGCTCCAGATAAGAGGGGAGAAGCGCGAGGATGGCCATATCTTCCGCCTTGCCATAGAATAGTTCGAAACAGCGGCGAAAGCTCTGCTCGTACCACCCAAGGTCTGCAACGTAGTGCTTACTCGTGGCCATGCCGGTCGTGCCCGAACTGCTGAATGTTATCTGAGGAACCCTGTCCGACGCATATATGCGTTGCGTTTTGAAAAACTCAATCGGAAGGAAAGGAATATCGTCTACGTCTTTTATGGCGGATACCTGCTTCCCAAGACAGTCGACGTACTGCCTGTATACCGCATTATGCTGGTATTGAAACCGGAAGGCTTCGAGACAGCAACGATTAAATTCCTCTTGATTGCCGATAGTAAAAACTTGTTTCTGCATGTCGTACAAACTTAGGTAAAGTTAGTAGTGAGATGTGAGTATCGAGAAGTGAACAGTTAGAGCATAGAATCTTTTTTAATTTTCACTTTTTTACTTTTTACTTTTTTTATAATAAACCCGTTGTGCGTAAAGTGATGTCTATCCTTCGACAATGTCAGGCTGCGCACTTCGGCAGGTTCAGTACAGGCCCGTCGAAGCCCAGGATGACACGGTAAATGCACAACGGGCTATAATAATAAAAATGCTTACAGCATACCACCATCTACCGGGATAACTTGCCCGTTGATGTATGCTGATAAATCGGATGCTAAGAAAAGACATGCGTTGGCTACATCTTCCGTTTCGCCGGCGCGTTTTAGCGGGATGTTTGCTTCCCAGCCGGCCACTACCTTCGGATCCAGGACGTCGGTCATTTCGGTACGGATAAATCCGGGAGCAACCACATTTGTGCGGATATTGCGCGATCCTAGCTCGCGCGCGACCGATTTAGAGAATCCTATAATGCCGGCTTTAGATGCGGCGTAGTTGGCCTGTCCTGTGTTTCCCTGTATTCCAACGACGGAGCTCATGTTAATAAAGGAGCCCTTGCGGTTTTTCATCATGACTTTGGATGCCGCTTTCGTTACGTTGAAAATTGATTTTAAATTAATGTTAATGACGTCGTCCCAGTTTTCTTCCGTCATCCGCATTAAGAGACCGTCTTTGGTAATGCCGGCATTGTTAACGACGATATCGATTGTGCCGAACGCGGCGACGATGTCGTTAATAAGCTGTTCAGCTTGATCGAATTGTGATGCGTCAGATCGGAAGCCTTTTACCTTGGTGCCGAATGCCTGTAATTCTTCTTCCAGTGCTTGTCCTTTTTCTACGGACGATAAATAAGTAAATGCAACGTTTGCTCCATGTTGAGCAAAGACCTCTGCGATTTTTCTGCCGATGCCTTTTGATGCGCCCGTCACCAGAGCCGTTTTGCCTTCTAATAATTTCATTTTATCTAGTAGTTCCTTTTTAAATAATCCCACAAAAATGTTAAATATCTATAATATAACCTAATTTTTTCTAATACTGGCTGATGGCAGATGGCAGATAGCTAATGGCAGATGGCTATAAGCGTAAAGGTGTTAATTTGTAAAGTCGTGAAGTGAGTGGCTAATGGCAGATAGCTAATGGCAGATGGCTATAAGCCGTAAAGTCGTTGATTTGTGAAGATGTAAAGCCGTGGGGCTAAACACAACAATTGACCTCGTAGAGGTCATATTTCAATAGAAAACCATGTACCCAATGACACGCCCCTGACGGGGTCGAATAAAAAGTCCGTCGTTTTTGATAGCAACGACCGTCATCTAACCATTCTAACCCACCTAACTATTCTCACTCCTAACTCCTAACTCCTAATTTCTGACTTCTAACTTCTAAAATGTAAAGTCGTTGATTTGTGGAGTCGTTGAGGAAAGCTAATGGCGGATGGCTATAAGCGTAAAGTCGTTGATTTGTAAAGTCGTGAAGTGAGTGGCTAATGGCGGATGGCTAATGGCAGATGGCTGATGGCAGATGGCAGATGGCTAATGGCACATGGCTAATGGCAGATGGCAGATGGCTAATGGCAGATGGCTATAAGCCGTAAAGTCGTTGATTTGTGAAGATGTAAAGCCGTGGGGCTAAGCACAACAATTGACCTCGTAGAGGTCATATTTCAATAGAAAACCATGTACCCAATGACACGACCCTGACGGGGTCGAATAAAAAGTCCGTCGTTTTTGATAGCAACGACCGTCATCTAACCATTCTAACCCACCTAACTATTCTCACTCCTAACTCCTAACTCCTAATTTCTGACTTCTAACTTCTAAAATGTAAAGTCGTTGATTTGTGGAGTCGTTGAGGAAAGCTAATGGCAGATAGCTAATGGCGGATGGCTAATGGCGGATGGCTAATGGCAGATTATAAGCCTACTGTACTCAATACTCAATACTCACATCCAATATCTCCCATCTAATATCTCACATCTAATATCTCCCATCTAATATCTCATATCTAATATTTGAAAGAATTTTGACATTTTCATTCGACTTAAATCGTTTCGAATGTTAATTTTGTACGGAATTTAAAAATCATGGGGAAAAAAACTACAAAATCTGAAGTCGATGTTGTACTGATTGGAGCGGGTATCATGAGCGCAACATTGGGCACATTAATCAATGAGTTAAGTCCTGATATCAATATTGAAATCATAGAACGGTTAGATGTGGTGGCTGCCGAGAGCTCGGATGCCTGGAACAATGCCGGAACCGGACACTCTGCCTTATGTGAATTAAACTATACGCCTGAGCGGCCGGATGGAAGCGTGAAGATTGACAAGGCTATCAATATCGCGGAACAATTTGAGATTTCGAAGCAGTTTTGGACCTATTTGGTTGAGAAAGATATTCTAAAAAATCCCAAGGAATTTATTCGTCAGGTACCGCATATGAGCGCCGTTTTCGGCGAGAAGGACGTCAAGTTCCTGCGCACACGTTTTGAAGCCATGGAAAAGGAAAATCTTTTCAAAGGAATGGTGTACACGGAAGATAAGTCTGTGTTGAAAGAGTGGATTCCGTTGATGATGGATGGGCGTGCAGACGACGAGGTAATGGCTGCCACGCGGATGGAAATTGGAACCGATGTTAACTTTGGTGCCCTGACGCGTGATTTAATTCAGCATCTGCAAGCGAAAGACAATGTTGAACTTTCGTTGAATCAGGAGGTGCGTGACATCGACCGCGAAGATGACGGCCGTTGGGAAGTTGAAGTGAAAGATTTAAAATCCGGGCAGCGACGCAAGATCAAAGCCAGATTCGTATTCATCGGCGCAGGTGGACGTTCCCTGTTATTGCTGGAAAAATCCGGCATCCCTGAAGCCAAAGGATACGGCGGATTTCCGGTTGGTGGACAGTGGTTGCGCTGCAAAAATGATGACATCATTAAGCAGCATCACGCGAAGGTGTACGGAAAAGCATCTGTAGGTGCTCCGCCGATGTCTGTGCCTCACCTGGATACGCGGTACATCGACGGCGAACAGGCCTTGCTTTTCGGGCCGTACGCAGGATTCTCTACTAAATTTTTAAAGAAAGGATCTTATTTTGACTTGCCGGCTTCCATAAAATTGTCGAATATCCGTCCGATGATTTCTGCTGGTCTAGACAATTTAGATCTCACAAAATATCTCATCACGGAGGTGATGAAAAGCCCCGCCGACAAGTTAGACGCTTTAAAGCAGTTTATGCCGACAGCGAAGATGGAAGACTGGGAAATTGAGATCGCGGGGCAGCGGGTGCAGGTGATAAAGAAGGATCCTAAACATGGCGGCGTACTGGAATTTGGTACGGAAGTGGTATCTAGCGCTGACGGATCTATAGCGGCATTGTTAGGCGCTTCTCCAGGTGCATCGACATCGGTAGCGATTATGGTTAATCTGCTAAAGAGATGCTTCCCTGAGCGTGCCAAGTCTGAAGAATACCGGAAGAAGCTGCGTCAGATCATTCCGTCATGGGGCAAAAGCTTAAATAATGATCCTGAGCTTTGTAACGAGGTGCGTCGTCGTTCGCAGGAAGCATTGCAACTGGCATAAGTGCCGCTTCATACATCCGCAGTTCGCCTTATAAAAACATGGTGTAAGGATGAAACGACAGCTGCGAAGGTACTTTCGTACCCTCTCTGACAGGGATGGGCGGCGCATCTGAAGGGTTATATTTGTCTGCATGTATTCCGTTCCCAGAAGTGCAACTGATAGGCAACAGGTTGTCCGGAGAAGTTTTCTGATGAATGGGCTTATTCCGCGTAAAAAGCGGGCGGAAGTTTGCTGCGTGATCCGTTTTATCTATAACAAACAAGAGATTTGACAGAAATCATTGATAAGATCTGGTCTGCGTTTCAGGAGACCTCCTGGCTGGAAAGAGCTGCCGTCGTTTTTGGTATAATACAGGTTCTTCTGTCCAGGAAGAATAAAATCTCAAACTACTTTTTTGGAATTCTGTCGATCATCCTGACGATATCCGTGCTATACGCTGCCCGGCTCTATGCCGAGATCCTGCTAAATATCTATTACCTGATCATGAGCTTCTATGGCCTATGGTACTGGAAATACAGGAACGTCGAGCTCCGAGAGGCGCCCATAACGCGGTGCGATAGCCGTGACTGGAAAATTGTCGGGGCGATTGCCATTGGGGGATACCTTGTGCTATTTTTCCTATTAACTTCGTTTACCGATTCCGACGTGCCAATGCTGGACGCTATCGTATCGAGCACGGCCTGGGCGGGTATGTGGCTTTTGGCGAAGCGTAAAATTGAAAACTGGATCTTGTTAAACGTCAGTAATTTAATCGCCATACCGCTATTGATTTATAAAGAACTGTACCTATTTGCCGCCTTGACGATCTTCCTTTTTGTGGTTGCCATTTCCGGATACCTGAAATGGAAGAAGATGATGGCGGCACAGCATACAACGATGCCATGTTAGACAATCAGCTCCAAGCATTGATCCGGGATGAAGTCCCACGGGCCATTGAACAGAAACGGTTAACGCCAGTACTGCTGGACCTCGTGTACAGACGGAATTGGTTTAATTTATGGGTGCCTAAGGACTACGGCGGACTCGGCTATGATCTGTCGGGCGGATGTAGGTTGCTGGAGGAACTCGCTTATGTGGACGGTGGATTCGGCTGGACGGTTACGCTTTGCGCAGGCGCCAATATGTTTGCGGGATATATTGATCCTGTTGTTGCTTCTCTGGTTTTTGCAGACGAAAAGGTTTGTTGGGGAGGTAGCGGAAAGCCTTCCGGACGCGCGGAGAGGGTCGGCGACGGCTTTGTGCTTAATGGGACCTGGAAGTATGCTACCGGCGCACCTCATTTGACTCACTTCACGTTGAACGCCTGGCTCTATGAGGAAGGGATGCCGGTCGTAGATACGGATGGTGAGCCCGTATACCGTTCTTTTTTTGTTGGTCGCGATCAAGTACTCATCCATTACGATTGGGATACGTTCGGATTGGAATGTACCGCGAGTCATAGTTTCTCGCTCTCGGATATATACGTTCCGGAAAATCATGCCTTTGATTTACAGCCGGACAACCGGACACACGGCGATCTATTGTACCGCTATCCTTTTATGACGTTTGCCGAGTGCACATTGGCTGTGAACTACATCGGCATGTTCAGACGATTTCTCGATCTTTTCGAACGCCTCCTGTTTTTGAAGTCTGCCGACCCGATCTGGGCAAAAGAAAGGGGAAAGGAGCTTTTTCGGCTTGTTGACGCTAAACGCACGACTTTCGAGCAGAAACATCAGCGGCTTTATTCGCTGATGGAACAGACCTGGGGCACCGAAGCGCCCGAAGAGGCGTTACTTACGGAGGTAGCCATGTTGACCAGAACACTGGTGCGCGCTATTAAGATGGATACGGTAGAGCTATTTCCTTTTGCCGGGATAGCGGGAGCCCAAAGGGACAATGAACTAAATATAGTATTCCGCCATATCTTTACAGCTTCCCAGCATGCGTTACTAAACACCTGATAAGTATGGATATGCCTCAGCAGTCGAACTGCCGGTGGCACTCGTATACTTCGAGCGTCTCGTTGTCCATCTTACTGGATAATACGATCAGTATGCGCTCTTCTTCGTAATCGCGCGGAGCCGATAGAATGAAATCCGGCTTTCGGTCGCCGTCAAGGTCGCCGACGAAAACAATACGTATAAAGGTGTCGTTAAAGCTATCCTCGGCTGCTAATGTGTATTGTTTTTGCTGGCGGTCAGTTAGGACCAGCCGATAGCCGGACACGTGGTGAAAGACCTGTGCATCTCCGTTGTCTGTGTAAGTATCGGTGGCGGTAATTTCTCCTTCGCCACGCAACGTATAGGTGTGGCCCATAAACTCAAACACTACCCTCTTTTGCGGCCATATTTGTTGCTGCTCTAACTGAACACAGGGAATCGTTCCTTTGTGTATTCCAGGGATATTAAAAAAGGCAAGGGTCTCCCGTTTTGATGTGACCACTCGCGTTTCAATCCCGGCACAGGTATCATAACCATTAGCAATTGAATACTGTGCATCATCAATCTTGAATCCTTCGTGTCCGTCGCGGAATAGTTGTAGCCATCCTTTTTTCAGGATAAGTCCCGGATTGTCTTTGGCCTCCCACATGCGGTAAGCGCCGGCGAGAAGACTGTGCCCTTCGGTATATAGAAGTTCTGCGTGTTGAAGACTGTCCGAAGTAGCAGGCTGTTTAGCGGAGGGCCCGTCAGCCGTATCGTATTCAGTTTGTGCGACCAGCTTATGAGCGCTCGAACCGATGTGCTGACAAGACGCCGCTATACATAGAAAGATGATGGCCAGGTACTTCATTTGATTAATTAGTTCAGTGCCTCTTTGATGATTTTGAAGGAGGCAAGTCTTTTTCCTGGGTCAAAGATATAATTTGTTGTCATTATTTCGTCTATTTTATAAGATTTTACGAATGAGGAGACTTCGCCGGCGATTGTTTCTTTGTCGCCTATAAACGTACAGGCTGTCATTCCGTAAACTGCTCTTTCGATTTCAGGTATGCCGTCATAGATAACTTTCTCGGTCGGAGGGGAAAGCGGTCGCCGGTGATTGGTGATGATGCCGGCAAATATATTAAATAGGCTTGTCGACAGAAATTTAGCCTCCGCTGTGCTTTCTCCCGCGACAATATTCACGCAGGCGATAAAATAAGGTTTGTCCAGATATTTTGAAGGTTTAAATTTTTCTTTATATATGGCTGCGGCCTGGGTAAACATGGCCGGAGCAAAGTGTGCCGCAAAAGCATAAGGGAGCCCAAGTTCCGCAGCGAGATGGGCAGAGTCGGTGCTGGAACCTAAAATGTATATCGGGATATCCAGTCCTTCGCCGGGGAAGGCGCGCACTTTCTCCGTCGGGTCGTCGTTTTCGAAGTAACGCTGTAAGGCCAAAATATCGTCTCTAAAATAAAATGATGTGTTAAGGTTATTCCGGCGTAGTGCCATTGCCGTTATCTGGTCGGTTCCGGGTGCACGTCCCAGCCCGAGGTCTATACGTCCCGGATATAGCGTTTCAAGCGTACCGAACTGTTCCGCCACAACAAGAGGGGAGTGGTTGGGTAACATGACGCCGCCGGATCCGACGCGGATTCGCGTTGTTTTACCCGCCACATGGCCGATCAACACGGCGGTAGCAGAACTGGCAATATGCTCCATATTGTGGTGTTCAGCCAACCAAATGCGTTCGTAGCCCAAGTCTTCTATATATTGTGCCGCTTCGACGGTTCGATCAATGGCATCTTGGACGGATTGTCCTTTACGTACAGTGGCCAGGTCAAGGGCCGAGAGTTTAAATGTATTCATAACCTAAAATTACGGTGTAGTTGGCGCACGATTGTAATCCTAGTGTAAATCGTCGCCACACGATAAAAAGCTTGACAATACGTAGACGATCGCCGGACAGCCGGGGATCTGACTGAAGAAGCAACGCCCGAAGGGAAGCTTCATTTACGAAATCTGGCGGATACCGTGTATGGCGACATGCTCGCCGTCGTGAAGCGTACAGAAATATAAAAAGTCATCTCCGCCGTCCCGGATGCCGAACTTTTTACGGAGATCATCCACGCGAAGGGGAAAATTTTTACTGACGACATTTGCTTTTTTCAGGAGCATCTCTTTTTTCAAGGCCCGTAACGGATGAACTGCGACAATTTTAAAACACTTTCCCGGGAAGGACGGGACGAGTTCGTCACTGGTATAAAGATGTGTATGGAGGCCTAGCTTGTGGAGTCCGTATCGGATACCGACCGTTTTAAAGGCACCCGCTTTGTTGATTGCCACGTCCGGATCGTAAAGAAAGGTCCGGGGAGGACTCAGAGGGACTTCGTGTTCTTTCTCCTCTGTATTGGTAAACGAGAGGTCTTGTGGACCGTCCGGCTGCAAACGCACAGCATGGATGGTGGTCTCTCCGTCGTATGCTTTCTGCTGTATAAAGAGAAGTTCCTTACAGTCGTTGTCTACGCTCACGACATAGACGTCGCGGACGTGTTCCAGTTGTTTTAAAGCGAGGTGAATGTCTAAAAGCGGCGCCAGTTTCGTAATGATACAGGTGGCCCTTTCGAAAAAAAGATCTTGTAGGGCTATGATGTCTGGAACACAGTCCTCCAGCCGGAAGACTTTCTTCTGGTTCACACGCCTCGAAGGATCGATGTAGATATAGTCGTATGTCTGGCTGCTTTGCCGGATCTTCTGCACGCCATCTCCAGAGAAACAGGTGATGTTAAACAGCCGGAGAACATCAAAGTTGTGGGCCACAATCGCCGAAAGATGTTCATTTATTTCGCAATGAGTAACCTCTAGCGCACGTTGGGCAAAATAGAAGCTATCTACGCCAAAGCCACCGGTGAGGTCGATGAGGCGGCTTCCGTGTTTAATCAACGACGCTTTGAATCCGCCTGTAGCCATGGAAGAAGCCTGCTCGAGGTTCAATTTGTCCGGAAAATAGAGCCCGGGCACGTTATGCCATTCCGCAACCTTCTTTTTTATCCGTTGCAAGCCATCTACCTGTGCGGCAAGTTCCCGGGACTGAACATTGTCAAAGGGGCTCTTCGCCAGCGCAATGGCGGCTACATCCTTATCTCGATTGGCATAGATAAATGCCTGTACGTCCGGCGACAAAATTGCTTTATTCATTGCGGGGTGATCAAAACGGGGTTACACTACGTGACGTTTTTTACAAGCAATTGACAGGTGTAGCTGTCTTTCAGTTCGCGTATTACTTCCTTATTAACCAATACCCGATCGATAGTTTC
The DNA here is from genome assembly GCF_008124885.1 of Sphingobacterium allocomposti. Lineage (GTDB taxonomy): Bacteria > Bacteroidota > Bacteroidia > Sphingobacteriales > Sphingobacteriaceae > Sphingobacterium > Sphingobacterium allocomposti. Next base: position 12,549 of record NZ_VNHX01000005.1, on the reverse strand, counting down.
CTGATTGAAATAACGGATGGTAATTAATTCTAGCCCTTTTTCTACACTTAGCTTGTATCGCTTTTGCAAATCCTCCACGAGGGCGAGCACGTTCTTTCCTGTGTCATCCACGCTTACACAGAAGCTTATTGCACTGTTGTGCATCATGTTGATTTTGATGCGATGTGTATGAAAAAGATTGAAAATATGACTTAAATTGTCTTCAACGATAAACGAGAAGTCCAACGGCTGTATATTAATAAATACCTGATTTATTTTAAATATAAAAGAAGGTACAGGAAGCCCGTTATTCGTGGTGCGGATAAGGGTTCCGGGAGCCGCAGGATTGATAAACGAGCGTACGTTAAGTGCTATCTTCTTGTTTTGTAAAGGTTTAATCGTCTTGGGATGGATGACCGTCGCTCCATAGTAGGTGAGCTCGATGGCGTCTGTATAAGATAGTTCGGGAATCAGTTCGGTCCGGTCGAACCATTTGGGGTCGGCGTTGAGTACGCCGGGAACATCTTTCCAGATGGTTATGTTTTCAGCCTGAAGGCAAGAAGCGAAAATAGCCGCTGAGTAGTCGGAGCCCTCGCGGCCCAGTGTAGTGGTGAAATTTTCGGAAGTTGAACCTATAAAGCCTTGGGTAACCACGATCTGATTGGCCAGAATAGGCGGTAAATCGCGCGCGATTTTCTCTTCTGTTTTCGCCCAGTCGACGTTAGCTTCGCGGTATGTGTTGTCTGTGAAGATGTAGTCCCGCGCGTCAACCCACCGCACCGGTATGCCGGAGTCCGCTGCATAAGCTGCTAATATTTTAGAAGAAATAATCTCTCCCATGGAGACTATCTGGTCAAAAAGATAGTCGTACGAATCCTGTGGTTCCTCTTCGAGAATCCACTCAATTTCTACAAAGCAGTTAGCAACCTCATTGTATATAGGATGGTCGGTATTGTCGAATAGATCGTTCAAAATGCTTTGGTGGAATGCCTTTACCGGCTCTAAAGATTCGAATGCGTCGCCCGTCTGCTCGATATAACGAGTCGTCACCTCCATCAACCGGTCTGTTGTTTTCCCCATCGCGGAGACCACAACAAGAAGCTCATCTTTTTTATAGTCTGCAATTATTGCTGCGACATTTTTTACACTTTCCGCATCTTTCACAGATGCCCCACCAAATTTAAATACTTGCATGTAGATTGTACAGGATTATTTCTTCGCTGATATTTTTGATTTTATGTCCTTCCCTTTTTCTGTCAGGATATTGTCGATTTCCCCAAAGGGAATAATAAGGGTTGTAGGGCCTTCGGCATATGACTTTATTTCGTAGGGGTTGTAGTGGAAGAGGATTCCTTCTTTTGTCAGCCCAAAGTTCTCTGCGAGGGAAAAGGCGTTGTTGTCAAAGAAGTACGCGCCGTCGTATGATGCCGTGTCGCTAAGTTGTTCTTGTTGCCTAAAATGCTTTTCGGCCACGGACAATAGGGCAGAGGTATCCTGTACCACGTCGGCTAATGCCAGCTGTTTTCTTTCGCTGATATCGAAATTAGACCACAGCATCAGTTCTATGCCGTGCGCTCCTCCGGTATATTCCACGATATTGTTGCACAGGCTTAAGTAACCGGGGATGTTTAATACGACATGGCAATCCTGATGCCTAAACCATACCTGCGACGGTTGGTTTCCGCTTTGGATCTGTTCCTCGGCATACTCATTAAACCCCCCGATAAAGCTTTCCGCCACCTGCCGCACGTCGCTCTCGCCGTCAACGAAGATAGCTTTTCTGACCAGAGAGTCTACGTCATGCTTGAAGACAGGATAACGGGCAGAAAAGATTGTTGAATCTATCTGCGTATCTGTACCGGAAAAGTAGGGGCTAAAATCTTTGAAATACGTTATTTCGTAGGCGAGCGTATCGGTTACTGACGTAGACGACTGGCCCTGATCGGCCTGCTGCTGCGTTGATCGGTTCTCGGTAACACAACTCCATAAGGTAGAAGTCAGTACCACTAAAAAGCTATACAAATTACTTCTTTTCATCACTGGCGAAAGCTTAAAGACACGTTTATCCACTCCTCATCAAATTCGGCCTGGTATTTTTTATAGAAATTGATGGCTGGTTCGTTCCAATTTAACACCTGCCACATTATACCGCTGTAATTGGCTTCCCGCGCCCAAGCGATCGTACGATCCAACAATTGTTTACCGATGCCGTTGCCGCGTTCCTTTTCTGTGACCACGAGATCTTCGAGGTAAAGCCGGCGTCCCTTCCATGTTGAATAACGTATGTAATAAAGGGCTAGTCCTACAATTGTATTGTCGCGCTCTGCAACGAAAGCACCCCAAACGGGGTTGCTGCCAAAGCCGCTCTCGACGAACTCGTCCATGCTTACGGTAACGGCGTCCGGCGCCTTTTCGTAAGCAGCAAGTTCCTTGATCAGGGACATCATCGCTTCACAATCTGTACGTTCTGCACGCCTAATTGTCACCATCTTTTAGCTTGAAATGTTTGATAACCCTTTTGCCAAAAATCGTGCTGCCGAGCCGTACCATAGTACTGCCTTTTTCAATCGCCCATTGATAGTCTGACGACATCCCCATCGACAATGTGTCAAAAGAGCTGACAGAATTAAAGAAACTTGCTTTTATACCATCAAACAACATCTTCAGTTCGTAAAATTCCTCTTTGACAATTTTTTCATTATCTGTATTTGTTGCGATGCCCATGAGACCGCGTATGCGTACATGCTGCAACGAGGCGAACTCTTCACTCCGCAATAGCTCGATGAGGTCGGCGTGATCCAGTCCGAATTTTGTTTCTTCATCGGCAATATGTACTTGCAGAAGGCAGTCTATTACGCGCCCATGCTTAGCGGCATGCTTCTCAATCTCCTTCAATACCTTCAGAGAATCTACCGACTGGATCATGGTCACGAAAGGGGCGACGTATTTTACTTTGTTGGTTTGAAGGTGGCCGATCAGGTGCCATTCTATATCTTTCGGTAAAGCCTCATATTTGTCGACGAGTTCCTGCACCATATTCTCTCCAAAAACACGTTGTCCGGCCGTATAGGCCTCCATAATTTCTTCGTTAGACTTCGTTTTCGATACCGCCACCAGACATACGCCGATGGGTTTTAAGTCGAGTTGTAAGGATTCTATATTTGCTGCTATACTCATTGCGGTGTGATTTCTTTCTTTAATCAGAGATGGATGTACGACGCCCTTCGACAGGCTCAGGGTGACGTTGTCCTGGTAAGCACTACCCGAACCACCCCTCGACAAGCTCAGGGTGACATTGACAGGCTGTCGAAACCCTCTTCAACTGCTCGAGGTGACCTTGTCAGGCTGAGCACTTCGGCAGGCTCAGTACAGGCTCTGTCGAAGCCTCGGCCAAAAAAGATACCACTTTTTTCTGGAGCCGATTTTTGTTGTGCATCCATCCGTGATTATTCAGATGTGTTTTCGTAAATTTGTACAAACTTACAAAATGCAACGCTTATTACTCGTTATATTATCGTCGTTTTTTTTGTTCCAAGGTTGTAAAAAATCACTTCCCGAAGGCATTCTCCCCAAAAGGACCATGGTCGATTTAATGACGGAGGTACATTTGGTCGACGGCTATCTAAATACGCTGCCTCTTGACAGTACGCGACGCGTTGTGGAAAGTCTGTATGCGGAAGTGTTCCGCAAATTTAAGGTTGATTCGACCCAGTTTAAGCAGAATGTAGCTTATTACCTGGGCGATCCGGTGTTATCGAAAGAGCTCTACGTTACCATTAATAAGAAGCTGATGGACTACGACAACGCGTACCGCGTGGCCGACTCGGTCCGTAATGCGAAGATTGCAGATAGCGTCCGTGTCGTACAGCGTTTCATCAAGCTGAAAGACGCTGCACATAAACTTATACTTCAGGTGCAGAAAGACACCATTCCGTTAACACCCACCTTATATCGGACTGAATTTATGGATCGGGTGGGCCTTTATTTAAATGTGTATGATCCGTCGAAGATGTCCCCGCAACCGGGCCCGTCATCTCCGTTGGTTATGCCTGCTACGCCGCCCGGAGGAAGTGCAGCACGAACAGCAGATGAACATCCAAAGCCTACACGGCCTCCACTTAGGTTGGAAGAACAAGTTAGCCCCGTGGAGGAAAAGGAGCCTTCTGCCCAACATTAACAAGTAGAATTTTATATGATTTTTCCGAAAAACGCTATAGATAAATTAGGTTTTAACGAAATAAAGGACCTTATCAAAGAGAAATGTCTAAGTGAGCCGGGGAAGGAGATGGTAGAAAAGATCCAACCTCAGGTAAAGCTTGACCAGATTGACCGATTTTTGCGTCAGACGCAGGAATTTAAGGACCTGCTGGTACACGATGCGCCGTTGCCCGTCGATCATCTATACCCCATCAAACCAATGGCGGAAAAGGCCCGTGTCGAAGGCTCGTTTCTTGGTGAAGATGAATTTTACCGGATCCTGCTATCGCTACGTACGGTTTATGCCGTAATACGCTATTTTAAGGAACGAGAGGGGCAGTACGCCCATTTAGAACTTCTGTTCGAGCATTTACCGATCGAAATGAACATTATCAGAAGGATTGAGGCGGTGATTGATGAACGGGGGAAGATCAAGGACAGCGCGTCGCGTCTGTTGCTCGACTTGACGCAGCAGATTCTCAAAAGCGAGCAAGAAGCGCGGAAACGCATTGATCAGGTGTTCAAAACGGCGCAGCAAAACGGATGGACGGCAGATGGAAACCTGACGGTCCGTGACGGAAGGCTCTGTATTCCCATTTTGGCCGAGAATAAGCGCAAGCTCAAAGGGTTGATTCATGATGAGTCTTCTACAGGACAAACGGCTTATATAGAGCCTGAAGAAGTGTTTCACCTTAACAATAAAGTAAGAGATCTGGAATTTGAGCGGCGCCGTGAGATTATCCGTATTTTAACCGAGCTAACATCGGTGTTACGCCCACATGTTCCGTTGCTGATGGCTTACCACGGTTTGCTCAGTAAGTTGGATTTTGTTCGTGCTAAAGCCCTGTTTGCGATTGATATTGAAGCAGAGATGCCCGAGCTTTCCAAGGAAGCGGAGATCGATCTCGTAGGTGCAAGACACCCGCTGTTATTGATCAATGCTAAAAAGGACAGTCATCCTTCTGTGGTGCCGCTGCACATCAAGATTGACGGGAAAGACCGCGTGATTTTGGTTTCCGGCCCAAATGCCGGTGGTAAATCCGTCTGTATGAAGACGGTGGGTCTGCTGCAGCTGATGACGCAGGCCGGTCTTCTTATTCCAGCCGAACCGACCTCGCGGTTAGGTGTCTTTAAGCAGATATTCGCCGACATCGGAGATGATCAATCTATCGAGAGCGATCTCAGTACTTATAGCGCACATTTGTCAAAAATGAAGCATTTTACTGAATTTGCCAACGCACGTACCTTAGTGCTGATAGACGAGTTTGGTACCGGAACTGATCCATTGTTCGGAGGACCGATTGCGGAAGCGGTTTTGGAAGCGCTGAACAAAAAGGGGGTGCGCGGTGTGATCACGACGCATTATTCGAATCTGAAGGTGTACGCGAGCAATACCGACGGCGTGGAAAACGCCTCCATGCTTTTTGATAATGTGGAAATGCGTCCGCTTTATATCTTGCAGATTGGTAAACCCGGAAGCTCCTATGCTTATGAAATTGCCCAGAAAATTGGGCTAAGCAGGGAAATTCTGGAGGCAGCCAAGCAGAAGGTCGGGATGGAACAGAAAAAAGTGGACACCTTACTGGTCGACCTCGAGCGGGACAAGAAGCTGATACACGATACCAAAGTAGCGATCTCGAAAAGGGAACGGGAGCTGGAAAGCCTCAAGACGGAATACGAGCAGCTCCAGCAATATCTGGAAGAAAATAAGAAGCAGATTCTTCGGGAGGCTAAAGAGGAGGCTCGGCAGATTCTGAAAGATGCTAATCGTTTGGTGGAGAACACGATTGCAGAAATTAAGTCGGCGCAGGCCGATAAGGATAAGACCAAGGAGCTGCGCAAAGAACTGCACCGTGCTACCGACCGGCACGTCGAAAAAAGGCCACAGACCAAGACCGTGGAGACATCGCAGACAGATGATGTGTTCGAGGTGGGAGACTGGGTGAAGATACTGGACACCGGTACGGAGGCGCAGGTAATCGAAGTGTCTAAAGGGACAAATCTCGTCTTGGCTCTAGGGGATTTGCGCACAGTGGTCAAGCGGACGAAAGTGACGAAATTGAAGGGGAAAGAGCGCGCTAAAGTTGTACGTAAGAATAAAATGATGTCGACAGAGTCGGTAGCTGAGTTTCAGCCCGAGGTGGACGTCCGCGGAATGCGTACCGACGATGCGTTGCGCCAACTCGAGACCGTTTTGGATAGAGCGGTAATGATTGGTTATCCGACATTAAAAATAGTACATGGCAAGGGCGACGGTATCTTGCGTAAATTTATAAGGGACTACCTCCGTAAATATAACCACGTGTCTCATTTTGAGGATGAACATGCGGACAGGGGAGGAGACGGCATAACTTACGCCTATATTCAATAGTTCCGGATCTGGCCGTCCGGCCTATGGTATGCATTTAAAGGTTGTTAAATGCATACACATATTCGAGCGATATAATAGCGTCATTCGCGAGGCGGATGTCCTTTTTCTTTCCGGATATCTCATAAATAACGGTAAGGTGCTGTCCTTTTTTTTCGAGCCCTTTACGTATGAGCGACACGCGATGTTCTTTCATGAAGTTCTCAAATTCGCCTAAGTTTGACACCTGTATGTCCTGGAACGTCACGTAGATGGTCCGCATGAAATAAATATTGGCGAGGAGGTTTTCCATTTTCTGAAAAAGAGATAGAATGACCACCATCAGTGCGGTAAGAACCAAACCGAAGCTGTATTCCTCAAAGCCGATAATCATGCCTATGCCGGCCATGGCCCAGATGACGGCCGCTGTAGTCAAGCCCTGTACTGTAAATTTTCCCTGATAAATGACGCCTGCTCCCAAAAAGCCGATGCCGGTAACGATATTTGCCGCGATACGGTCGTCGGAGACATTTCCCATCCTCGAAAGCAATGTGAAGACGGTTGAACCGAAGCAGATCAGTATGACGGTGCGAAAGCCCGCCGACTTATTTTTATATTCACGTTCAAAGCCTACCACGGCGCCGCATGCGATGGATACCAATATGCTCTGCAATCTTGTATCTTCTAGCCACTCAAACATATGATTTCTGATTTTTAGTCCCGTTCGGGATAATGTTGCTAAATATAACGGATTTTATGAAGGAAAGTTTAAAAAACTGCGTTCGACCGTTATCCATTTTGTATAAAGTGAGAAGTCAGAAATTAGAAGTTAGACATTAGATATTAGAAGTGAGTATTGAGTATTGAGTATTGAGTATCGTAGGCTTATAGCTGCCAATCGCGAATATATTCGACCCCGTCAGGGTCGTCTGATGGATGTCACATTTTTCTATGAATATATGACCCCTACAAGGTTAATTGTTGCTCATAAGCTTACGCCTTCACAAATCAACAACTTTAACATTACGGATTAGCTTTACGAATCAGCAGCTTAACGACTTTACCGCTACCTATAGCGAGGCAGCCCTGTGTGGAGGGAAAGGACCTGCATCGGTTCGATTGCGTCAGCGGGCCGCCATAATAGCCGTTAAAAACCGTTCCTTGTCTGAACGCAGTGAGTTTGGAACGGTAGCCGCTATATGCCATCTGCCATTAGCCATTAGCCTCTCGCTTTACGACTTTACAAATTAACATCTTTACGGCTAATAGCCATCTGCCATTAGCCTCTCGCTTTACGACTTTACAAATTAACACCTTTACGGCTAATAGCCATCAGCCATCCGCTATTAGCCTCTCGCTTTACGACTGTACAAATTAACGACTTCACGATTCTCCCCCAATCGCGAATATATTCGACCCCGTCAGGGTCGTCTGATGGATGTCACATTTTTCTATGAATATATGACCCCTACAGGGTCAATTGTTGCTTATAAGCTCACGTCTTCACAAATCAACAACTTTAACATTACGGATTAGCTTTACGAATCAGCAGCTTAACGACTTTACCGCTACCTATAGCGAGGCAGCCCTGTGTGGAGGGAAAGGACCGGTATCGGTTCGACTGCGTCAGCGGGCCGCCATAATAGCCGTTAAAAACCGTTCCTTGTCTGAACGCAGTGAGTTTGGAACGGTAGCCGCTATATGCCACCTGCCATTAGCCATCAGCCTCTCGCTTTACGACTTTACAAATTAACATCTTTACGGCTAATAGCCATCCGCCATTAGCCATCAGCCTCTCGCTTTACGACTTTACAAATTAACACCTTTACGGCTAATAGCCATCAGCCATTAGCCATTAGCCATTAGCCTCTCGCTTTACGACTGTACAAATTAACGCCTTTACGGCTATTATTAGGAGTTAGAGTAGTTAGATGGGTTAGAATGGTTAGATGACGCTCGTAGCTATCAAAAACCACTTCACGATTTATAGCCATCCGCCACTAGCCATCTGCTATCTGCCATTCGCCATCTGCCATTAGCCATCAGCCATTAGCCATCTGCCATCGATGGTTGGAATAAATAAACGATTGGCTGTATTTAATAAAGAATGCGTTAACTCTGTATCGGACAAATTGTCTATTGGATCTCGAGGCGAAAGAAGTTTTCCACATTCCCTAACTGTTAAAATTTGTTAATTTGATAATGAAATCTATTATCTGTTATAACTTTTAAAATGAAAACGTGCAAAATAAACTAGAGTCGTTAACTACAGCTGCCTCTCCTCTTGTATACATTCGTTGAAAAGGCTTAAATATTTGTTTTACTGTGTATTAAGTTTATGTTAAGTTTAAGGAATATCAAGCGTGATTCCTAACTTTGCAGTACTAATTTTAAGACATCAAAAATTAAGTATGAAAAAATCTCTACTTTTCTTTGCCTTGGTTCTCGCCAGCTACGGGACCATTCAGGCACAGGTTACCACAAGTAGTATGACCGGGGTCGTCACCCAATCGACAGGACATGCTACAGCCGGTGCAACCATCAAAGCGACCCACTTACCTTCCGGAACAGTTTACTCAGGTTCAGCGAATGTAGCGGGTCGTTTTAATTTAGCAAACATGCGTGTGGGTGGCCCTTACCGCGTAGAAGTCACCTACGTAGGGCAGGATCCGGTCGTCTATGACGATCTGTACCTCCAATTGGGGCAGCCTTTCGTACTGAATCCGGTATTCGGCGAAAACGCCACTGCGTTAGAGGATGTGGTTGTCACCGGACGGGCAAATAGGGGACAAAAAACAGGAGCTTCTACAAGTGTTGGTCAAAAGCAGCTGCAGGAACTGCCGCAGATCAGCCGTAGTGTTACGGAATTTATGCGTTTGACGCCACAAGCTAATGGAAATTCATTTGCCGGACGTGATGCGCGTTATAATAACCTGCAAATCGATGGTGCTAACTTCAACAACGGTTTCGGTTTGAGTTCCAATCCGCTACCTGGTGGAAACTCACAGCCTATTTCGTTGGACGCGATCGAAGCTATTTCTGTTAATATCGCACCATTTGATGTAACGCAATCCGGTTTTACGGGAGCAGGTATTAACGCTGTCACCAAATCGGGTACGAATAAGGTAACCGGTACGGCCTATTATTTCTTGCAAAACCAGAATTTGCAAGGGCGTAAGATCGAAGACGTAACGTTGGAGAAAGTCGATGCGGCTAGGAGAAACTACGGTTTCAGTTTAGGCGGCCCCATCGTAAAAGATAAGTTATTCCTTTTTGTGAACGCGGAGCGTGAAGAAGCTACGGGAGGGAATGCCTCTGGATCGAATCTGTGGCGTCCGTCCGAAAATGGTGTTGCTGTTCCTGCAGAGAATATTGCTAGAACCACACGTGCTGACCTTGAGGCTGTACGCAATCACTTGATTAATCAGTGGGGTTGGGATCCAGGTCGTTACGAGGGATATGCTAACGAAGCTAAGGAATCTAGTACGAAATTCCTGGCTAGATTAGACTGGAACATCAACGATATGCACAAGTTGGCTATTCGCTATAACCAAGTGATAGGCGAATCGATGCAAGTCGCAAACGGGAACTCAGGACCTTATCCTCGAAGCCAGACAAATCGTGTTAGTCAGAATTCCATCACGTTCGAAAATGGTAACTATGGTGTCAAAAACGTCGTAAGGTCTCTTACTGCAGAACTAAATAGTAATTTCAGTTCGAGGTTATCCAACCAGTTCCTTGCTACTTATACACGGATACAAGACACCAGAACAACGCCAAATAGCCAGCTATTCCCGTTTGTCGATATCGGCGATGGAACACATAGTAACAATAGTTCACCTCACTCCAACTATATGAGTTTTGGTACGGAACTATTCTCGTATAACAACGACGTCGTTAATAATAACTATTCTTTTATTAACAACTTGAACTTACAGGCTGATAAACATAATTTCACTTTTGGAGCGGCTTTTGAAATCCAAAACTTCGGTAACAGTTATACCCGTATGGGAACCTCCTATTACCGTTACGCATCGGTAGAGGATTTCTTGAGTACTGGTGGACCAAATGAAAGAGCCCCGATTATGTTCGGGTTGACCTATCCTTACGAAGGTCAGGATACATACGCGCGTATCAACTTCGGTTTAGCGTCTTTGTATGCGCAGGACCGTTGGTCGGCGACAGAGAACTTAACAGTTACGTATGGTATACGTGCGGAGTTGCCGATTTACATGAATAAGCTGACTCCGAATCCATCTATTAATGAATTGCGTCTGCTGGATGTTAACGGCATGCCTAGGAACTATGATTCTGGTCTTTGGCCGAAATCCAGACTCTTGGTGTCTCCACGTTTAGGTATTAATTATGACGTGTTTGGCGACCGCTCATTGGTACTTCGTGGAGGAACAGGTTTCTTCTCGGGACGTGTACCTTTCGTTTGGTTGACCAATATGCCAACCAATGCAGGAGTACTACAGAACACAATTGAGCCAGGGTCTTACAATGATGTTACTGGTTGGATTGGCAATATACGTTTCAACCCAGATCCTTACTATCACCTTAATAATGTTCCTAACGGAGCAGAATCTGTATTTATCCGACAGCCACGAGACGGTGCTCCTAGCTCGTTTGCATTGGTAGATCGCAACTTCAGAATGCCGATGGTTTGGCGTACTAGCATTGGTGCGGATTACCAGATTCCAAATACTCCACTGGTGTTGACAGGAGATTTCTTGTACACAAAGGATATCAATGCAGTGTTCCAGTTTGGTGCTAATAGAGCAACACCGAATACATTCTTGGATTATGGGGCATCCGATGAAGCGGGCGATTACGGAGACAACAGAATATTTTATCCTACTGGTGTACAGCGTTATAATAGCGCGATTGGAGCGAACAATGCGACTGTCTTGACGAATACGAATGTAAAAGGTCACGCAGTGAGTGCAACACTGGGAGTAAGCGTTCCAAACTATCAAGGATTTAGCGGTAGTTTATTCTATACCTATTCAGATGCACGCGAAGTTAGTGCTAATGCGGGATCGAGTGCGAGCTCAGCATGGGGCGGATCGGCTAACGTAAACGGGCCAAACGATCAGATTTTACATCCATCTGCTTTCGCCACGCCACACCGATTAGTGGCAAACCTAAGTTACCGTGTTGAATATGCGAATTCGCTGGCTACGACCGTCGGCGTTTTTTACAACGGAGCGCATCAGGGTAGGTTCTCTTACGTTTATTATTCTGATATTAACCGCGACGGTATAAATAATGATTTAATTTATTTACCTAAAGATTTAGGAACGTTGAACTTCGTAGATCGGCCAAATGCCGACGGTACCGTAGCTTACACAGCTGCGGAGCAACGTGAGGCTCTACAGGCTTTCGTTAATGAAAACGGCTTGAGTAAATATCAAGGAAAATATTTGCCTCGTAACGGCTTCTTGATGCCTTGGTTAAACCGTTTTGATTTACGTGTATTGCAGGATATTTACAAAAATATCGGGCCACGCAGACATACTTTGCAGCTGAGCTTGGACCTAGAAAACTTTGGGAATCTTCTTAATAAAAACTGGGGTATTGCAAGCCGTTTGAACAATGGACAATTGTTGTATGGAAATCATGTCGTACCGGGGACGAACAGTCAGGGGCAGCCTGTTCTGAACACGTCTACTACTCCCGCTACGGGGATCCCGACGTTCAACATGAATGTTATAGATGGAGCATTACCAGTAACACCTTTCCAAAATGTGAGTTCATTATCGACGACATGGCGAATGCAGATTGGTGTAAGATATATTTTCTAATGTTAAGTTAGTGCACCAAATTAAAGAAGGCGTCTAAAAAGGGCGCCTTCTTTGTTTTATTATGGGCTTGTGGTCTGTAATGGTTTTAGGAGATTAGCCTAGGCCGCCAGCGGTTGATATGGGCAATTTATCCATGACTGGTCATAAAATAAGCGGATTATTGTATTTAGGTTCGTCGTTTGGTCCGGAGAAAGTTGTTTCAGGAGTTTTTTCGACCAT
>NZ_VNHX01000004.1 GCF_008124885.1 Sphingobacterium allocomposti | reverse complement strand
GACGCTCAAAACTCATATATAGAGTCCTACCCGAATAAACCCTCAGTAAAACAATTAAAAAACAAACTTCCAGAAACCCTTTAAACAAAAATGACCGAGTAAGGGAACACCTATACTCAGTCATTTCTTTAAATCTCATTAAAAAATTGAGGCTTTTTCAGTGCCCTCTCGAAAGATGAGGGATTTTTTGATTTACAGCGGTCAGGATTCGAACCGAAGGGCTCGGCGGGGTTCGATCCGAAGGAGGTTCAGGGACAAGCCGGGGCACTAAAAGCAAAAATAAACAATTTACCAAAAGCTATTTTGCACAAAGCATTCAAAGGCGAACCCGTTCCGCAACTTCCTACTGATGGCGATGCGAAGGATTTGTTGGCGGACATTATGGCCTTGAAGAAGGGAGTGAATGGGAAGAAGTAAAAGTAGAGGGTATACAGAGAGTAACTTTTTGTCGTGGTTCGACTACGCTCACCATGACAAAAGAGTGAGCGTAGTCGAGTTGTCACCCTGAGCGTAGTCGAAGGGTCAGACGCAGGTGGCTGTTATATGGGAGACAAAAACATCTTAACGTAAAAAACAGGGTTTTCCAATTTAATTTCTTAACATACATCAATATCGGCTAGCTGATTTTAAGCGAAATTTGTTATTATTAAAACAACAAAAAGATTAAATAAAATTATGGCAAAATGGAGTTTAGACAAGGCGCATAGCGAACTTGAGTTTAAGGTAAAACATATGATGATCTCTAACGTGAAAGGACAATTTCAGGACTTCGACGTCACCATAGACGGAGATTCCGCTGATTTATCCGAAACGACAGTAAGCGTAGAAATCAGAACAGATTCTGTTACGACAAAAAACGAGCCCCGCGACCAGCATTTGCGCAGCGAGGAATTTTTCAATGCTGCCGCCTATCCGCTCATCACCTTCACGTCTACGGAAATTAAAAAGGTAGACAACGACGAATACAAATTGTCCGGCGACCTAACTGTCAAAGGGGTGACCAAGCCGGCTACTTTTACGGCAGAGTTCGGAGGTATCGCAAAAGATCCTTGGGGAAATCAGAAAGCCGGCTATACCGTCCACGGAAAAATCAACCGTCAGGATTTCGGACTGACTTGGAACGCAGCCTTAGAAACCGGAGGTGTGATGGTTAGCGAAGAAGTTAAATTTCACGCGGAAGTACAGTTCGTACTCTCTTAAATATTTTTCCAATTTCAGCTGAAAAGCCGTTGCATATCTACATGCGACGGCTTTTCTATTTGGTCAACCCATGAGCAGTGGCCGTCCACGCCCGACGTGTTTATTACCCCGGGCAAGCCGGGATACACCACAAAAAAGTGTTTCCTACATCTGCTTGCTGCAAACATAGGAAACACCCTTCTATCCCCGCCGCGGGTCAAAAGTTTATAGCATTGCCACTTCCATCAACAGGAATTCTGCATCCCGCTCTGCTTTGATATGTACCGCGTTGGCGTCCGTCACACCGAGGCCGTCTCTATCGTACAGCTCGCGACCATCGACAGTTATCTTTCCATGCAAGTTAAAAACGTATAAGCCTGTTCCCTTACCCCTGAAGGCGTACGTTTCCTCAACACCTTCGTCGAACTTACCTAAACTAAACCAAGCATCCTGGTAAATCCAGATCTTTCCCTCCTGCGGTTCGGGCGCAAGAATCTCCTGGATTTTGTTTATTCTATCGGCCGGATTCAGCGATATCTGGTCGTATCGGGGTTCGACGTTCCGTTTGTTCGGAATGACCCATATCTGCAGAAATTTGACCTCCTGATCCGCATTCTTGTTGTACTCGCTGTGCGTTACTCCGGTTCCGGCGCTCATCACCTGGATGTCGCCATGCCTGATCACGGCCGTTGTACCCATGCTGTCTTTGTGCTCCAGATCGCCCTCAAGCGGGATCGAGATGATCTCCATATTGTCGTGCAGATGCGCACCAAAGCCCATTCCTCCTGCAACGCGGTCGTCGTTCAGTACCCGCAGTGCACCGAAATGCATACGTTCGGGATCAAAATAGTTCGCAAAGCTAAATGTATGTTTGGAGTGGAGCCAACCGTGGTTCGCATCCCCTCTTGAACCTGCCGCGTGAAAAATGTAATTCGCCATAATTCATTTCCTTTCTTATTTGTTTATACAAAACTGCGACAACTTTGTTCTCCACGCATTGATCTAGGATAAGAAATAGCCGCCTCCTTATGGCTGGCTCAAACCGTCCAACTTGCGCCGAAAAGCTAGAGGAGATGATCTACATATTCCAGTTTCCGTATACCCTTTTCCAGTACTTCCCGTTCGTCGTGAGTCATATCATGCAACATTCCGGCGATCCGCTGTAAGTCGCGAAGTTGAGCCAAGGTCCGCACACCTACTGCCGCGACAGCCACTTCGGACCTGCCCAGCACATAGGCCAGCAACACATGCGCCTTGCTGATTCCCAGCCGTTCAGCCAACTTTTCTACATTCCGGTTGGCGTGACCTACTTCTCCGGACGTAAGTTGTAAATACTTGTCTACCGGCTTATCCACCAATATTCCCTGCGTCATCGCGCCCCTGCTGATCACGGAGATCCCTTTGTCTGCCAACAGCGGGAACACCATTTCCGGCCTTCTGTCCAGCAGGCTGTACTGCATCATCACGCTCACAATATTTGACCGCTCGGCATAAGCACGTATCACATTGGGACGTATCGAGGAAATTCCATAGTAGCGGATTTTTCCTTCTTTCACGAGCTGCTCAAATGCTTCTATAATTTCGTCGATCGGATCGTCGATCGTTCCGCCGTGAAGTTGGTATAGATCGATATAGCTCGTATTTAAGCGAGAAAGCGATGCTTCTACGGTCTTGATGATATAAGGCTTAGAAGCTTTCCAGTCCCAGGTACTTCCATCGGAACGCCATTGATTGCCTACCTTGGTTGCAAGGATCACGCTGTCCCGGACGGCGGACAGCGCCTGCCCTAGCAGGTCCTCGTTCATTCCCCGTTCGTATAGATCGGCCGTATCGAAATAATTGATTCCCGATTCATAGGCCTGCTGCAGAATATCAACGTTCAGCTTGGTCGCTCCTCCTTTCAACGACATCGTACCAAGTCCGATGGGCGCGACTTCCAACGCAGATTTACCGATTTTAATTCGTTGCATCCCCCTCCTTTATCCCAATCAATTCGATCTCAAAAATAAGGGCACTATATGGGGGGATTTCCCCGCCCGCCCCACGTTCTCCATAGCCAAGAGAGGAAGGTATATAAAACCTATATTTCGAACCTACCGACATCTGTGGGATGCCGAGCTGCCATCCCCGGATAACGTTGTCCAAATCAAGTTCCAGCGGCTGGCCCCGGTCGTAGGAGCTGTCGAACACCTTTCCGTTGGCCAGCGATCCTTTATAATGTACGGTGACCTCCGACGTGTCGGCCGGCTTTGCACCGGTCCCCTCCTGCAGCACTTCGTAGTACAAACCATCCTGCAGGTGGCGGACACCATCTTTATTTTTTATGGTTTCGAAAAACGTCGTTTCCTCCTGCTTTAAAGCCGCCACCTTCCGTTCGGCGGCCTGCGAAAAGGCATTTTTGATCAGCCGTATACCTTCTTCCTGCGCGATCAGACGCGTGTTACCCGCTGTACCATCGGTCATCCCCTTCAAAAAACTATCCATATTGATAGCAACACCGGTGCTACTGAGCGATGATGCGACATCCATACCCAGGGAATAGGAAACAGAATCAGTGTTTGATTTTAAAACCTGTGCCTTCGCCCCATATGTTTGTGCAGCAACCAGTGCTATTATACAATATCCTAACTTCGTCATTTTCATTTATGTTTTTCTACAATGTTCGTAATAATTTCTTTTGTTATATCCGGATAGTCTACCGGCACCCTGTTCTTGCTGTTTAGCCATGCTTCAATGGCAAAATCGTATTTTTTCTTCAAGCTGTTGATAACCGGTACGCCCATCTGTTCTAAAGCTGCGGCGTTCAGATGCTGCTCATATTGGTTCTTCATCGGTATAACCAGCAGCTTTTTGCCTAAGAACAACGCTTCGGCAGGCGTTTCAAAACCTGCGCCACACAAGACACCCGACGCGTTTGCCATGCTCTGTACGAAAGTGTCGCTCTGAATCGGGTTAATGGTCACGTTCTTTACGGTAAACTTCTTTTTGTTATGCTTGGAGTACACGTCCCATTGAATATCACTGAACTTAGACAGATTCTTCAGCAGATGCGCATCGTCATACGAAGGAAGGTAAACGGTGTAGTGTCCCTTATCGTTGGGCTCGAGCGCCCGTATAGACTGCCGGATGACGGGCGTAAAGATATGCTTGTTGTACGATTTGAAATGGAAGCCGTAGGAAATGCTGGACGGCGCGTAGTTCTTCATGATGAATTTGCCCAACATGTCCGTCTCATCGGGTTTAGGGCTCGCCGGGTCCAGGGCTCCTATCTGATGGCTTAAGCCAATGCAGGGGATATCCCGCGTTTGGCACGCCCACGCCGATATAGGCTCGAAGTCGTTGATGACGAGATCATAGTTTTCCACGGGGAGATCTTTAATCTCCTGTATAAATTTCCGTACGGTAGAGCTCATAAACGTACGCCAGAGATCAACCCCGCCTGATTTTCCAAAGATGAAACTCAGCCCGTGCAACCGATATTTTACCGGAAACGGAAGAACAATGTCTGCTTGAATACCGCTGACTAATATATCAACTTCACCCAGCCCCTGTAATACAGGAACAATATCTAAAGCGCGGGACAGGTGCCCGTTTCCTGTTCCCTGAACGGCATATAATATTTTCATCTACTGCTGCAATTAGTATGTCCAAAGTACTAAATTTCCTGTGAATTGCGACATCGGCATCCAAGTTTCGAAGAAATTTCTGATTTTAGTGAAACCAATATAAACTCGCCATGCAATACAGACAAACCACCGTCCTGGGAATACTGGCGCTTATCTTGCTTTGCTCCTGGGGATTTTATGCACACAAGCGTATCAATAACGCAGCAGTCTTTACGCTTCCTGCCGAACTGGCCGCGTTTTACAAACAGCACATTGATTATATAACCGAGAAGGCAGTCGATGCCGACAAACGCTGTTATGTAGACACCCTGGAATCGCCCCGTCACTTTATCGACCTCGACGACTATGAAGAAGAAACGCCTGACTCGGTTCCCATACATTGGAGCAAGGCGAAGGAAAAGTATAGCGAGCGGCGCCTCCTCGCCCACGGAATTGTGCCGTGGCAGATACATTTTACTTATCAAAAGCTGACGACAGCCTTTAGGCGCAAGGACGTCGAAGCCATCGTGCGGCATTCGGCAGACCTGGGACACTACGTGGCGGATGCCCACGTTCCTCTGCATACGACAAGCAACTATAACGGACAGCTCACGGGGCAGCTGGGAATACATGCGTTCTGGGAGAGCCGCCTCCCCGAGATGTTTGCCGAAGATTACAACCTGTTTGTCGGAAAGGCCCAATATATTTCCGACCCCCTGCAGCTAGCATGGGACATTATCCGTGAGAGCCACGAGCTGGTCGATTCGGTCTTAAAAGTGGAGAAAGCGCTCTCCCGACAATTTCCAAAACATCTGCAACGCACGTACATGACGCGCAATAATGTGCTTATTGCCTCCTACTCGGACGCCTATGCAAAAGAATATCACCGACGGCTACAGGGAATGGTGGAGCGGCGTATGCGCCAAGCCATCTTTCATATCGGTTCTTATTGGACCTCTGCTTGGATCGACGCCGGCCAGCCGGTCCTAAACCTGAAAGCGGAGCTGCCGGGGCCGGCGGCAGACACCACGCTGCTGCTCAAGACAATCCTCGGTCGGGAAGAATGGCATTGACCGGCCCCCGCAGGGCAGCGGCCGCGACAGGCGGATTGGCCAATCCGCCACTGTATAGATCCGGCGGACGTCGCCCCTTGCTCTCATGAGGGGCGGCCGGCACCATCTGCTGCCGTTCCGCCCCGATCAGGTGCGCGTTTCGAAACGGGACTTCAACCGGACTAGGCATAATATAAAAACTGGCACATTTGAACCTGCCGGCCAAAAACTACATTTGTGCCAAAATGAAGACTATGTTAAAAAGAACAGCAACATTACTCATACTCTTCCCTCTGGCTACTTGGGGGCAGGACACAACAAATATCCGCGAGGTGATCATTAACCAAAACCGGCTTCACATACCTTTTAATAAGGACAACCGGAATGTGGAGATACTCACCGGAGAGCAGGTGAGGCAGCTTCCGGTACGGAACCTTAACGAGGCGCTAAGCTATCTCAATGGCGTAGATCTACGCCAACGCGGCCCATTTGGTACGCAGGCAGACGTAAGCATCGACGGCGGCAGCTTTGATCAGACCCTCGTGTTAGTGAACGGAGCCAAAGTTTCGGACCCGCAGACGGGCCACCACACCTTGAACTTACCGATTCCTCTCGACGCCATCGACCGTATAGAGGTACTCCGCGGACCTGCCGCACGTATATATGGCGCCAACGCACTGACAGGAGCGATCAATATCATCACGAAGGCTATCCGGCACTCCGCCGTTCAGGCAAACGTATATACAGGAAGCTCGCTAAAAAACAGAGCCGAAGAAGAAAAAGATGGCATCTACTATCATGCCGGCACACAGGTAGGAGCAAGCTGGTACAGCGAAAAACATCAGCACCAGCTGTTTTATAACAAAGACAGATCGAATGGCCAGCGGTATAACACCGCGTCAAACGCCGATAGGGTCTTTTATCAGGGTGGCTTAGCCATCGACAACGGCCATACGATGGAGTGGCTGGGCAGCTATATATATAACAGTTTTGGCGCTAACGGCTTTTATGCCGCGCCGGGCGACAGGGAGGCGCATGAAATTGTCGAGACCGTATTTGCTTCGGTGGCGTCGAAACACCGCCTGACAGACCGCTTCTTCTTAAGTCCGCGTATCAGCAACCGCTACACCGAAGACGACTACCGCTATTTTCGTGACGACCTGTCCCGGGCACGCTCACTGCATTACAACAACGCGTTCTCCGCCGAGCTGAACAGTCGCTACGAGACCTCGTTCGGCGATTTCGGTTTTGGTCTGGAATCCCGCTTTGACCGGATCAACAGCTCCAATATGGGAAACCACGACCGTAGCAACCACGGTATCTATACGGAGTTCCGTACCGAACAGATTGAAAAGCTGTCGGTAAATGTTGGCGCTTATCTCAACTACAACACACAATACGGATGGCAGATTTATCCAGGCTTCGATCTTGGCTATGCGCTGACACAAAAGTGGAAATTGGTGCTCAACGCCGGGTCCAGCCAACGGATCCCGACCTTCACCGACTTGTATCTGAATCAACAGGGAAACATCGGCAACCCGGCCCTCTTTTCAGAAGACGCCTGGCAGATCGAAGGGGCGATAAAATTTACAGACCGCCATCTGATCGGACATGCCGGATTTTTCTACCGCGATATCAAAAACTTCATTGATTGGATCAGAGCATCAGCCGATGTCCCCTATCAGCCTTTTAACATGGGAAAAAACCGGGTAAATGGCTTCAACGCCAATGTTCTCTACAGCATTCAAGGACACCACGCTGTCTATCAGATTAATATGGGGTACAACTTTCTCGACCCGACCATCCTACAGCCTAGCGGCTTCACTTCCAAGTATAACGTCGAAACCCTGAAACATCAGGCCAAGCTCCTGCTGACAATGCAGCGGCCACAATGGAACGTGTCTGTTGCGAACCGCTTCAATCAGCGTATCAGCAACAAGTCTTATTTCCTGTCTGATGTACGGATCGGATACACGCTACCCAATTTCTCGATCTATGCTGACGCACAAAATATTTTCGACGTAACATATATAGAAACCGCAGCAATTCCGATGCCGGGGAGATGGTATACGCTGGGCGTGCGGTATGAATGGTCTAAAAACTAAAAGTGTCATCCGTTCAGCACGCCCGCATTTTGCCGGTTTCACCGGCAAGATGCGGGCGTTCACCTATTTTTTTTCCCAATTTACCTAATAACCATGTCTTATCTCGCTGTTCCCTGCTTATTTTGAACAAATAAACGCGAGAAAATCAATGGGATGGTTTACTGTTTTTAAAAGAAAAAAGGACGCTGTTCTGCCAACGGCAGCGGCAGTGCAGCAGGCGGCAGACACGGCGGATACGAAGGTAGATACGAAGCGGCTCAACGGAGCCTCCGTACACGATGGTCAGGGCATCTTCCTGATCTATAACTACCTGCAGCAGGACTTTGAAGAAAAGGGCTACCACGATGCGTTAACAAGTCCGGATGAAGGCTATAAAAACGACAACATACGCCTTATCCGATACGACTTGGAGATCTTGATCCATCAGGTAAAAACCTATCATGCTTCGTTGATGAAAGACCTCGAGTTCCACATTCATTCCCGCAGCCGTGCCGGACTGATTGACCTCGTCGATGAACTGAAAATTAAACAGACCGACCTCCTGGCCCACATCGATAAGGTACGCGAGCTTGAAGACTCCCTTCAAACCAATAGCGGCCTCTGCGAAAGAGCTATTTTGGCGTATAAAAGAGGCTTTATGAAGGGAATGGCTTCTATAACGCATGCCCATCTGTTAACAAAGAAATTTTAAGAGCATGAAGGATTGGTGGTTAAAATTCGGCTGTTTCTTAACGGGATTCAATTACAGCCTTGTCAAAAATTCAAGTGAACAGTCTTCTAAAAACGTAAAGAAATATACGTCAGCCATGCTGCTGATCGTGCTGATCTGGTTTTTTATTGGCTACAGCTTTGCTACCCGGTATCTCCATCTGGCGCCGTGGGGCGGAATCGTGGGCGGCCTGCTCATGGGCTTTGTCATCATCCAGATTGAACGTATCATTATCCTTTCTACGAAGATAAGCCCGTGGTCGAGCCTATTCCGCATACTTCTAGCCTTGGTTATGTCGATCCTCGGAGCTTTTATAATGGATCAGATTACGTTCAAAGACGACATCGAGCTGCGAAAGGCCGAAGTCATGGATCAACGCGTCAAAGCAGCGGTACAGCAGTCGGAGAACGACATCCAGAAGCAGCTGCACGATTTGGATGTTATGATTGCAAAAGCCAATCACAAATACGACGCCGTAAGTGCCGACTTAAAGAAAAATCCGGTGATTGTCACCAGCTACACCAACCGGAGTGTAACACGGGACGAAAAAGGAAAAGAGATAAACACAACACAATCTACGAACAAATCGGTCATGGAGAACCCTAAAAAGCTGGAGATGGAACAGCTTCACAGGCAGATTGAGGCGTTACAAAACAAAAAGTTTGAACTGGCGGCGTCCATCACAACGATCAAAGAGCGCAAGGAGAAAGAACTCAAAGCGGCGACGGGCTTCCTGGACGAGCTCAATTTGTTGCACGATGTTGTCACCTCGTCGCGCATCGGGCTATTCGTTTATCTCCTGTTTCTGTTTTTCTTTCTGGCGATCGAACTGTTCGTGCTTGTCATCAAGCTCACGGACAAAGAGTCCGACTACGACAAGCTCATCCAGCACCAAACCGACGTCCGTGTGAAGATGTTGGAGAAACTACGTGTTCCATAAACAAACGCGCACGTATCATTGTTATTGTATGTACATCAAATAAATATCATCATGTCAATCAAAGAAACATTTTTCGTCACCGGCGAGAATCTACTAAAGAAAATCAAGGAGATCATTGCAGAAGGCAATGTGACTAAAATCAGTATTTCAGATAAGCACGGAAAAGAGATCATGACGTTTCCGGTTACCTTAGGTGTAGTAGGTGTTGTATTCGCCCCTATATTTGCAGCTGTTGGCGCCTTGGCCGCCCTATTGACCGAATGTAAGATTACCGTCGAAAAACAAAAGGGAGACGATACGCCCCCCTCGGACGAGCCACCCACCGGCGACAGCACGACAATCGAAGTAAAATAGACACAAAAGGTTGTTCACTACGGCTTGTTGTATAACGCCATTCCGGAGGGAACAACCTTAAACTTTTTCACATCTCCTCTCCCGGCAAAACCAAATTCCCAGGCCGTTGTTCTTTTATATAGATAAAAAGATCATCATTATGGCTAACAAAAAAATAGGAGTTGTTGTCGGCTCTTTACGCAAGGAGTCTTTCAATAAAAAAATCGCAAATTTTCTGATCGAAAACGCGCCCGATGGCTATAACCTGGAGCTGATAGAGATAGGCCACTTAGCCCTTTACAATCAGGACTACGATGAGGGAGATAGTCCCGCAAGTTATCACCCTTTCCGCGAGCAGATTAAGTCGGTAGACGGAGTTATCTTTGTCACTCCGGAGTACAACCGATCCGTACCGGGCGTTCTTAAAAATGCTATCGACGTAGGATCCAGACCTTACGGCAAAAACAGCTGGGACGGTAAACCCGCACTGGTCATCTCCTCTTCTATTGGTAACATCAGCGGTTTTGGAGCCAACCACCACCTGCGGCAGTCCTTGGTGTTTCTAAACATGCCCACCCTCCAACAGCCGGAGGTGTATATTCCAAACTGTCAAGAACTATTCGATGACCAAGGGAAGCTAAATAATGCCGATACAGCAGATTTTCTTCGTAACGCCCTTCGGTCGTTTGTTGATTTTATGGAGAAACTCTCCGCATAACCCCGGTTAAACCGGGGAGAAACGCTTGCGCTGCCGCAGCGGCGTTCTGTTTATCGGCCCGGCCTGGGGTAACCCCGCCGGGAGAATACAAACTATTTTCTTCATCACCTGTTATTCAGTAAAGCGCCAGAATAGTATGCCATCATTATTTGAATTCCGGTTGACGCGTGCGGATAGTCCGTTTTGGGCCGTCGCTCTACACGATGGCCACCAGATCAGTCCGCCGCTCGCCCCTTACCTTCTTTTAGACGACGAACAACGGCTGCGTGAGGAAGACCCTTATACCGCTTGCATGGCGGAGCTTCCCGTCAACCAGCTTTTTGTAGGCACCTCCCGTTTCCAGCTGGATATCAACCGTGCCATAGACGGGGCCGTATATCTACGCCCTGATCAAGCGTGGGGACTTCAGGTTTGGAAGGAGAAGCTTCCCGAGCACATCCTCCAGCAGCTCTATCAGGAGCATGAACAGATATATACACAGATAGACCAATGGATACAGGAGACGATCGACACGCACGGTTTTTTCGTGGTTTTTGATGTGCACAGTTATAATGCCAAGAGGGAAAGTCGGGATGAGGTGATCGACGCAGCTGCGAATCCACAGGTTAACCTTGGCACGCATTACAATAAGCCCTTGTGGCGCCCCTTAATTGAGGAATTTATAAAAAGCGTCTCCAAACAGCAGCTGCTGGAAAGTCCCATTGATATACGGGAGAACGTTAAGTTCAAGGGAGGAAATTTGGCGCAGCATCTAACGAAGAAATTCGGAGACTACGGCTGTGTTCTCTCCGTGGAATTCCGGAAGGACTTTATGGATGAGTGGACCGGCTTGCCCTACATGCCGACCATACAGGAATATAAGCAGCTAATGCTACACGCGCTTAAGGATTTGCAGGAGAACAGTGTCCATGGAAACACACGATAAACTACTGTCGCAGCTCTTACAGGCAGTTAAGGAAAAGAAGCCGATACATCAGCAAATTGCCAACAAAGGAAAAATCGTCTTCAACAAGATTGTTCCCTATCTGTTTATATACCGTATTCCCCCTTCAGGAAAGGATCGGATGTTGTCCAACCTGGCGAAATCGGAGCTGGGCAGTGCGATCTTCATGCCCAGCGGGCCAAACGACGAAACAAACGGGTTAATCCCAACGCTGGCGAAGTCTCTAGCAGATGAATTCGGCACCGCGCTGCTCATCGAAGTCTGGAACGCTCCCGACGAACAGCAGTCGGACATCGCTATACATCTTTCTCAGAAAAATGCACTCGTACTAGCTGAATACCTGCGGAAAAACATCCAGACGGAGGCTGTGGACCTTGCTGTCGAACTAAAAAAAGATACCAAACTCCCCTCCGCCCCCGGACAGCCGCCCTTATTATTCGCGAAGGACGGAAAAGAGAACCTTGTATTGGCAATCGGCCTGTCCATAAAAAAGGGCTATCAGGACCTTGAAGGTAGGCACTTGCCTATCGTGGCCCGTACCATCCGCGAAGCGCTGGCGAAGAGCCTATCGAGGCTCTTCTTTGAATTTGTAAGGCTCTATACCACGGTTCGCGCCGCACATTTTAAAATGAAGGTGCACGAACAGTTAAACGCCCAGATTTACGAGATTGATAACATTCTGGCGAAGGAAAGCCAAAAGTTCGATTTCCTGTTGCTCACCACGCCCATCAACACCCATGAGGCGTGGCTCCAGTTCCAAAAGGAGAAATACCGGAAAACGCCCATATTTCATTACCGACCTATACCAATAGACCCTGACCTCGTTAAGCGGAATCTGTACAACTTACGCATCGAGGATATCTACGATCCTACGATCGCCTATCTTTTCCGCGATAAACGCCGGGAGCTAGACGACATGATGACCATGCTGGCTGCCCGGGGGACGCCCGACTTCAAATATGGCAGCCTGATGGTGTATGGCAATGTCAGTGATCACTTGTACGACATAGCAAAAGCTTTACTGATAGCCATTGACAGTATTCCTGCTCCGCCGGCAGACGCGCATCCGGATGCTTACCTCGACGCGCAGGATTTTGCGCAGCTGGCAAAAGAAGAAATTTCATTCCTTCAACAGCAGGCGCCCGCATTTCATACCAGCGTACGTATCCGCGACGATATCTCCGGTGTCATGGTGAACCATGGCGTGCTCAATATCAGCAAGCAGTATAAAGTATCCCGGACAAGGGCACAGGCCCTCATTCAGCACGAAGTGGGTACACATATCATCACCTATTTTAATGGTAAAGAACAAACCTTCAGCCTTTTCCGACAAGGGGTACCGGG
This sequence comes from Sphingobacterium allocomposti, assembly GCF_008124885.1. Taxonomy (GTDB): domain Bacteria; phylum Bacteroidota; class Bacteroidia; order Sphingobacteriales; family Sphingobacteriaceae; genus Sphingobacterium; species Sphingobacterium allocomposti. Next base: position 218,775 of record NZ_VNHX01000004.1, on the reverse strand, counting down.
TTATGAGCAACTACAGGAAGGGTTAGCCGTGCTTGCGGAATTTCTGGTTGGAGGCCTCACCAACGAGCGGCTGCGCACACTTGCCGGACGTGTCATAGCCGTCCGATCCATGCTGATGGGCCACTCGTTCGTCGACACCTTCGACCTGCTGACGGAACAATACGGGTTCGACCAGGAAGCCTCCTTTTTCACGACGATGCGCGTCTATAGGTCAGGAGGATTGACAAAAGACGCAGTTTATCTCCAGGGTTTTATGGAATTGATACATTATATCCAGGAAGGAAAAAGTTTGGACCTGCTAACGATAGGCAAAATACGGGAGGACTACCTACCTATCGTGGAAGATCTTATGCAACGAGGTATATTGAAACAGCCATTAATAAAGCCGCGTTACCTGCAGCCTCCGTATATTAAAAAATTAAAAGATGTTAACCAGTTTGCCAGCATTTTTAAGATGATTAACTATTGAGCCCGATGAACAAAGTTTCCACGAGTGCGGGACAGGAAAGGCACGGAACCCGTGTGCGATGTAGTTACCCGGGGGTTACCGTTCAAAGTGAAACGGGGCGACAGCGTCGCCTGTTCCAATGAAAAATACAAATAAATAGACACTATATATATGAATATCGCATTTTTAATCAATCAAACTCATAAAGAAGAAGCCAGCTTCACGACTACATTATTGGCTTTTAAGGCGCATCTTCGCGGCCATCGCATTCTATATATCGGCCTGGCCGATTTCGCGTACAGTACGGACCAGACGGTAGGTGCGCATTGCCGGATTGTCGATGCCGACGAACGTGTTACGGATCCAAAGCACCTTCTGGAAACGCTACGAAAGAAAGAGAAACAGTTTGTAGATGCCCTTGGTATTGATATCCTGTGGATACGCTACGATCCGGTCCTCGACATGATAAGCCGCCCCTGGGCTTCGCCGACGGCGCTACAATTCGCACAACTGATGAAAAGACAGGGAACGTGGGTTATCAACGATCCGGACAAACTGGTAGAAGCCACCAACAAGCTTTACCTGGAGTACTTCCCCAAAAGTGTCCGGGCACAGACATTGATCACCCGAAACCACGAGGATGTCGTCCGCTTCCTCGAACAACAGCCGGACCAGATTATATTGAAGCCCCTAAAAGGATCAGGCGGTAAAAATGTGTTTTTGTTGAAAAAGGATGAAAGGCACAATCTGAAGCAGACCGTCGAAGTTATAGCGCGCGACGGATACGTTCTTGCGCAGGAGTATCTGCCTGCAGCCGCAGAGGGCGATATCCGGTTTTTCCTGTTGGATGGCGAGCCATTGGTCGTCGATGGAAAATACGCGAGCGTGAACCGCGTGCAGCAAAAGGGCGACATCCGAAGCAACATCCACCAAGGGGGTACAGCCCAGGCTGCCCACATTGATGAAGATATCCTGGCCACAGTAAATCAGGTTACTGCAAAATTGAGAGAGGATGGCATGTACTTCGTCGGCCTAGATATCGTCGGGGATAAGATCATGGAAATTAACGTGTTCAGCCCCGGAGCACTGCTTCACGCCAGCCAGCTCAATGATGTGGATTACGCTACGGCCATCCTCACCGATCTGGAAAAGAAACTGGCACAAAGAAAAGCTAAAGTAACACCGTGAAAGACCTATCTCAGGTCTTCACGGCCTTTGCCTTCGGCTTTCTCTTCGGGCGTCAGCGGCGCTGGGGGCACCTGTTCAACTTCACGCTCCGTTTCCTTTAACTCCACATGTACGGCAAACTCTGACGGTTCTATCGGCACGCCCTTGTACGTAGCGTATTCGCGTGTATATATCGCTCCCAAATAGAGGATGGCTGCTGTGTAATATACCCATAGCAAGATCAAAACAATGGAGCTCGCTGCCCCATAGGTGGATTCTGTACTGGAGCTTTCGATATAGAAGCCAATCAAAAACCGCCCCACAACAAACAGCAGCGCAGTAAACAGGGCGCCGGACCGTACGGTGCGCCACCGAATATTCACGTCGGGCAGAACTTTGAATATGACGCAGAACAAGAGGTATATAATGCCGAAAGAAAGCAGGAAATTAATAGCGTTCATGAAAAAGACGGTGATGTCGGGAAATATCCGCTGCAGCCGTTCCGTAAACGCTAAAATAACGCCGTTAATAATCAGTGTGACGACCAGTAAAAAGCCAAGACCGATGACCAATGAGGACGAAAGCAGACGGTCCTTAACGACCTTTAGCCAGCCTTTCTTCACCTTCGGGCGAACATGCCAGATTTTATTTATCGAGTTCTGTATATCTCCGAAAACCGTTGTTGCTCCGATCAGCAGTGTCACGGCACTAGTGATAAGTGCAAGATTAGACTTACCTGAAAGAGACAGGTTCTTAATAACCTCTTGTATCTGTCTTGCCGCGCTGGCACCGATCAGCCCCTGCAGCTCCGAAAACACCTTACCTCTGATAGCTTCTTCCCCGAGAAAAATACCGGCTAAAGAGATCATCAATACGAGGATCGGCCCCAAAGAGAATACCGTGTAGTACGCCAGGGATGCGCTATACTTCAAACTGTCTTCGTTCATAAATCCCAGTATCGCGTTCTTAAGGATAGCAAAATGAGATTTCACCACGTTCCACTTTTTTTTGATCATACGTAAGATATTTTATTTGCTTGTAATCAATAAACCTTGATAGCGTTATAAAGTTTAGAAAAACTCTTCTTTGTATGCCTCTTGCCTACCGATCCCGTCGATAGACGTGCCCCAGGGTGGCCGTTACCGTTCAAACCGTTGAGCCGTAGGAAGCCATTATGCCAGATGTCCAATCGCACCGGAACGACAGATGGTAGGCACGACGCGGGAAATCAACGCATGGAAACGCCCCTGTTTTTTGTATTTTTGCGTCAACAATACGCAAAACATGTATAGCTTCAAAAACGACTATTCAGAGGGGGCGCATCCCTTAATACTGCAAAAGCTGGCGGCTACCAATGAAGAGCAACAACCGGGATACGGAGAAGACTCATTTTCCGTATCGGCGAGATCGCGGCTACGTGAGGAAATGCAAAACGACAATGCCGCCATTTATTTCGTTTCGGGCGGTACGCAGGCCAACCTTCTCGTGATCTCGTATCTCCTTCGTCCGCACGAAGCTGTCATTAGCGCCCGTACGGGACATATTTATGCCAATGAAACCGGAGCCATTGAATCTACCGGACACCGGATAATCACTGTGGAGACAGATGACGGCAAGGTCGCACCGGCGGCTTTGTTAGAGGTACTAAAGGCATACCATTTACGTCCGCATGTGGTCAAACCGAGAATGCTGTACATATCCAACTCGACTGAGATAGGAACGGTTTATACGAAAGCGGAACTTAGTGCCCTCTTTCAGCTATGCAACGAAAACGGTTTATTGCTGTTCCTCGACGGTGCCCGTCTTGGACATGCCCTTACGGCCGATACGAACGATCTCACTTTGGCAGATGTAGCGGCTTACACCCACGTTTTTTACGTCGGCGGCACCAAGAATGGAGCGTTACTTGGAGAGGCAATCGTGTTCCAGTCGGCCACGTTAGCGCCTGAATTCGACTACAATCTCAAACAGAAGGGGGCTCTTCTGGCTAAAGGACGCCTACTTGGCATACAGTTCGACCAGCTTTTTGCGGACCGGCTCTATTTCCGTCTGGCACATGATGCGAACCAGATGGCCTACCGTATGGCTACAGCTATAGAGCAGTGCGGTTATCCGTTTCTGACTACGCCGGTTACCAACCAGCTCTTTCCTATCTTGCCCAGGACCGTGATCGACAAGCTCGCTGCCCTATACTCTTTTTATATATGGAAAACGATCGACAATCAGCACGACGCCATCCGGATCATCACATCCTGGGCCACACAAGAAGCGGTCGTCGAACAGTTCTGCCGGGATTTTAAGAAGATCCATGAGGAAATTACTAGAAGCTAAACCATGGAACCGTCGACGTTGCTGATCTTACATTCCTATTACCGTTGGATCGTCCTTGCCGTAATGCTTTTTCAGTTTTCCTGGCTTCTGTATCACCGATACATGGGAAGCGTGTTTCAGAAAAAGCATTTTAATATACTCTTCGCCTGCGCGATAGTCTATAACATTCAACTGGTGATCGGGGTGTTGTTGTACATGCATAGCCCGTTAGTGAAAGCTTTTTTAAACGATTGGACAGCAGGTCTAAAGAACAGGCAGCTCCGGTTCTTCGGACTGGAACATATCACGATGATGACGCTCGCCCTGTTCTTCTCCAACATCATTACGATACAGTCGAGGCGGCGGATAGGTACGGCGGAAGGCTTCCCCTTTCTCTGGAGGCGGTACATCTGGATATTCCTGATGATCTTGAGTTCGATACCGTGGTCGTTCTCTCCCCTAACCAGCCGTCCGAATTTACGGTAACAACCTTCCGGCGAGTCCTAAAAACACATTTTTAGCACGTTTGTCCTTAAATTTTTACAATTTGAACCGGCTCCCGTCGTCTACTTTTCGTTACTTTAGCGCATCTAACAACATTACTAACTCCATATATGCGCAAACTATGCACTTTTTTACTGACGGGGCTGTGTTTTATAGCCTCTGCTCAGGAATCCGGCAAAAAAATCAAAGCAAACTACGATCTCGCCGCAAAATTTTCTCCGGCAAAACTGCAAACCATGATTTTTTCGACGGATGTAAAACCATCCTGGATTAACCACTCGGACAGATTCTGGTACGAATATCGCACATCAGCCGGAAAAAACTGGTATCTTGTAGATCCGCGGACCAAAACAAAAAAATTACTTTTCGATAACGCAGATTTAGCGGCGAAAGTCACGAAGATCGTCAAAAATCCGTTTGATGCGCAACACCTCCCCCTGGAGAATCTGGAATTTACGGACGACGAGAAGAAAATCCGTTTTGAGGTACGCAGCACGAAAGATACACTGAAGAGCAAGGAAGAACGCGAAAAACTCAAAAACAAATCCGACTCGCTCAAGAAAAAGGTATACTACCTGGAGTATGATTTGGGCACACGGGAGCTGAAGGAACTGAAGGAGGACGCCAAAGAAAAAAAATTACCCAACTGGGCCGGCTTCTCTCCGGATACGACGCGCGTCTTCTTCGCAAAGAACTACAACCTCTTCTGGATGGACCGCGAAAATCTGGAAAAAGCACGTAAAGATGAGAACGATTCCACGATTGTAGAACACCAGATAACCACCGACGGCGTTCAATATTATGCCTGGGGAGGCGACCAATACAGCACAACTACGGGCGGCGAGGACGACGATGAACGAAAAAAAAGACACCCGGTTCGCTTGTTATGGTCGCCCGACGGTCAGCACTTTGTTTTAACCAGAAAGGACAACCGCCATCTTAGCCCACTATGGGTAATCAATCATGTAGGGTTAAAACGCCCAACACTAGAGACCTACAAATACCTCATGCCCGGAGAGACCGACTCCACCGAGGTAGAGCTTCATATATTTGAAACAAAGAGCCTGACCTCAAGGCAACTTCCGGTCGCCGCGTTCAAAAACCAGACGGTAGGCATCTACGGCAAAGACGTCGATAAGTCAAGTTACAAAGGAAAACGCTTTATCAGCTACTGGCTAGGCAACAACGATGAGTTTTACATCAGCCGGTCGAGCCGCGACCTAAAGCGCATCGACCTGGTGGCTGTCCGCGTCAACGGCGAGACAAAAACACTCGTTGAGGAGCGCTCCAACGTATACCTCGATGTGAAGAAGCCGTACTTCATAAACAACGGCAATCAGTTTATCCATTGGTCTCAACGCGACGGCTGGGGTCACTTCTATCTTTACGACAAGGACGGAACGCTCGTACGCCAGCTTACGCAGGGTGAATACAACTGCAACGACATCACGGGCTACAACCAGGCAACGCAGCGGTTCACTTTCACGGCGAACGGCAAAGAGCGCGACGAAGACCCGTATTATGTACATCATTACTCCCTTTCTGTTTCGGGAGGCGAGCCAAGGCTTCTAAACAAAGGAAACTTCGATCACCAGATAGAAGTCAGCGAGAGCGGAGATTATTTTGTAGACAACTATTCCAGAGTGAACACCGCACCTGCATCGGCGCTATACTCGACAAGCGGTCAGCTGATCATGAAACTTGAAGATGCTGATCTGTCGCAACTGCTCGCGGCAGGATATAAGTTTCCAGAGCCATTCAAAGTAAAAGCCGGAGACGGGATCACCGATCTGTATGGAGTCATGTATAAGCCATTCGACTTCGACTCCACGCGTGTCTATCCGCTTATAGAATACGTGTACCCCGGCCCGCAGACAGAGGCTGTGAACAAATCGTTCGGCCGCAGTATGGACCGCATCGACCGCCTCGCGCAGATGGGATTCATTGTTATTACCGTCGGCAACCGTGGTGGACACCCGGCCCGATCCAAATGGTATCACACCTATGGCTATGGAAACCTGCGCGACTATGGCCTCGAAGATAAAAAAGTTGCTGCAGAACAGCTGGCGAGCAAGCATCCGTTTATTGATGTCAACCGCGTGGGCATAACCGGACATTCGGGAGGAGGATTTATGTCTACTGCTGCCATGCTCGTCTATCCGGATTTCTTTAAAGTAGCCGTTTCCGGCGCAGGTAACCACGAAAATAATATCTACAATCGCTGGTGGAGCGAACGCCATCACGGCGTGCTGGAAAAGGTAAACAGCAAAGGCGACACCACGTTCTCCTATCAGATAGAACGTAACACGGAACTTGCGAAAAACCTGAAGGGCAAGCTTCTTATTGCCACAGGCGACATCGACAACAACGTACACCCAGCCAACTCCATCCGCATGGTAGAGGCATTAATCAAAGCAAACAAACGCTTCGATTTCCTTCTGCTTCCCGGACAGCGCCATGCCTTCGGAAACATGACCGAGTACTTCTTCTGGAAAATGGCCGATTACTTTTCGGAGCATCTGTTGAACTCCTCCAAAACGAACGAGGTTGACATAACTGAAATAAACAGGGAAACACCGCTTAAAAAGTAAGCGGCCCGCCCCCTAGGGATGCTGTCAGGAAATGGCATCGCTTTACAGCAGAGCGCCCCATTTCCCGACAGCATTTTTTTTATAGCAGTCCGAGGTAAGAGCGGAATAAAATTTGCCCGGATTTAAAACAATCATGGTTTTTACGTGTATGTTATTAACACTACCCTTTAAAACTATGAAGATCGTAAAATTTATCCTGTGCGTACTGTTCGGACTGATGTTTATTAATGCCGGACTGAACAAATTCCTTCAGTATATGCCTATGCCTGAATTATCCGCGGAGCAGTTGGAGCTGTACGAGGCAATGGCTAAACTAAAGTGGATCACACCGCTCACGGGCGTTATCGAAATCGTGGGCGGCCTGCTTTTTATTTTTCCACGGACGCGCGCCCTGGGGGCAATTGTCATTCTTCCGGTGATGGTTGGAATTGTCGCACATAACCTCACGTTTGAGCCCGGAGGGCTGGTCGTGGCACTTCCCCTACTGCTTATAAACCTCTGGATAATATGGGATAATAGCGCGAAGTATAGCGTGCTTCTCCAAAAAGAGTGAATATACAGACCCAGAGGTGACGGACGTGGCGCTTATTAGTAAGCCGTTGTCGTCGTTTTTGCAGAGGAAAACTACCTTAAAAAGCAGCCGAACATGGTGAGCTACGGGAGACCATTGGATAAACGTCAATGAATAATCCCGTGGCGTCAAATGCTCGGATTGGCTTGCTTCGCAGCTATCTGTTGCAGTCTCCGCAATGACGCATTTTTTGCATTCCGCAAACCCTTTAAATTATATTCTTTAGGCAGGCAGTACAGTATAGTCGCTAGAGCTTATCGTCAGATCAGTTGTTTTTCCAGACGTATATAGGTGATACCGTCTTTGTCATATGGCGTCCCGACGGCCGCTAAGCCAAAGCGCCCATAGAAAGGAACTGCGTCGATACGGGCGTTGCACCACAGGAGACGGCCATGCCATTGTTTAACAAACTGTATCGTCTCCCGCATGAGCTCCGAACCTATGCCACACCGCTGGTAATCTGGTAAAACAGCGAATTTTCGAAACTGGTATTCTGTTCCTTCCGCGAACAGGGATATCACACCCACAAGCTGGTTTCTGTGGTAGGCACCGAAATGCGTTGCATCAAAATCTCCATCCGGCAGGACGTCTTTCAGGCTTCCATGCGGATATAGCACGCGCTGGCGTATATGCCACGTGCAAGATGCTACTACCTGCTCAATCTGAAGATCAAAAGTCATCTGTTCGTTTTGTATCCAAAAAGCCCTTCCTGCCGGGTGCACGCGAAGGCTGTTGTCAACAAAAGTACTATTTTATTTTTTATACGATACCGCCGACGGCAGCAGCTGCTCGTGCAGCGCTCCTAGTCCGTCATCTTCTTTCTCGTCTTCTCAAGTTCGCGTACAAAATCCTTTCCCCAGTAGTGTATATCGAAATACCTGACCTGATCGTAGAGGCGCTGTATACGGGCGGCACGCTCATCTTCGGGCATAAGCAATGCTTTCAACAAGCTCTCTTTCATGCTCTTCATGTCGTACGGGTTCGTCAAGATGGCGTACGGAAGTTCCACCGAGGCGCCGGCAAACTCGGATAACACCAACGCCCCCGCGCCTTCCATTATGCCCTGTACGGCGACATATTCTTTGGCCACCAGATTTAGTCCATCACGCAACGGTGTAATCCAGGCGATATCGCTGGTAGCATAGAGGCCTACAACCTCTTCGAAAGGCAACGATCGATAAAAGTACTGGATGGGCATCCAGTCCATCGTCGCAAACCGGCCGTTGATTTCTCCGACCGCTCTGTTAACCTCATCGCGGATATCGTCGTAGATCGTCATACCCTGAGACGGCGGCGTACAGATATTTATTAGCTCCACTTTACCGCGGTATTCGGGATATTCTTCGAGAAATTCTCCAAACGCCTGTATCTTCTCCAAAGGGCCTTTTACATAATCCAAGCGTTCCACAGACAAGATGGTATTCATCTCCTTACCTTTTTTCCTGGCGATTGACGAGCCTATCCGCTGCCGGACATCTGCCCTTTTCAATATCCGCTCCACTTTCTCCATATTCACACCGACCGGCTGCGCCCCGAGCCGTATCTGCCGGCCGTCGATCTCGATAATTTTGGTCATCTGGTCCACGCCCAGGGCACAGCTGTAGGTGAGGAATTGTTTCGCCGCGTTGATCCTTTTCACCACTTTGAAGGGCGTATGGCTGCGCAATACATCGATAAAATTTTCCACGTAACGGGGGATATGGAAGCTGATGAAATCACACAGCAAAAGGCTTCCGATAATATCCTTACGCCACGGGATGATGTTAAAGATGTCCGCTGCCGGAAAAGACGTATGATGAAAAAAGCCAATTTTCAGATCAGGGCGGAGCGGTTTAAGATAGGCGGGAACCATCCACAGATTATACTCGTGTATCCACACGAGTGCATCCTCGTCGGCCTCTTTTGCGATACGTTCGGCAAAGATCCGATTGATCTTCAGATAGTGCTCCCAGTCGTCGTGGTTAAATTTGGCCTTATCGACAAAAGAGAAAATCGTTGGCCAAAAAGCTTCTTTGGAAAACACGCGATAGAACTTATCAATGTCCTCTTTCGCTAAACTGATCGTTGCGGCAACGAGGTTCGGATATTTGTCTTCATCAATCAGCTCGTTTTTCACCTCTTGTTTATCCTTTCGTAACACCTCTTCTCCTATCCAGATCCCCGAGCGTCCTTTCTCAAAAAGTCCAAGCAACGAAGGAATGATACCATTTGGACTCTTAGGTGCTACGCGTATCGTCTTGCCGTTGACTACCTCCTGCTCGAACGGCAGACGGTGATAAACCACCACGAGCTGATTAGATCCTTTCTTTGCCTGAGCCACGTTACGTTTCCCGACGAGATCGCCATATTTCCTAAAGCGCTCGAAATATGACAACGACTCGATGATGCCGCCGGCGCCCGATTCTGCTGCCTGAAAGACGCTGTCTATACCGGCGGTCCTATCCAACAATCCTTGCTCGGCTTTTCCGACCACAACTCCTTTATAACCCGTCTCGTAAAGCGACAGGTCGTTCAGTGTGTCGCCCGCAACCAGGACGCTGTCTTCTTCGATATGTAGCAATTCTACCAATGCTTTCAGCGTACTTCCTTTGTTCACGCCCCGTGGCAACACATCTAAATACATGTCTACGGATGTAATCATATCGCAGTCGAAATCTGCGGCCACCTGACGTATATGCTCCAGGTCGACATCGCCGTTATAATAAAACGAGCAGCGCCGCTGCTGTGGCACCTCCTGAAACGTAACGTCGGCGATCTCGAGTACTTTCGAGCGGATAGCATATGTAGAAGGCCAGCGGCTCTCAATTTCGCCCTGTATAGGCTCCACAGATTCCAGTGTTAAACCGTTGACCACGGTTGCGCCGACATCAGCTATGATGTAGTTGGGTGTCGGAATAAGCGGGTCGTTTAGTAGGGGAATGACAGATTCCAGCCCCCTCCCCGTTACGAACACCAATTGAATATCCGGATGTTGTTTAATCAGGCGGTACAGGCGGAGCCTGTTTTCCATACTTCCGCCTAAAAATGTTCCGTCTAAATCTGTTGCTAATAGCATCATGTTATATTCCTTTCTAATAGTTTAAATTCCGCGGCCACCGGCATGTGATTATAAAGCACCCGGTAGGCGGTATTGACAATCGGGAGGTTAAGTCCCAGTTCTTTTGCTGTTTGAAAAAGCCCCTGCGTCGCGGCATATCCTTCGGCTACCATAGACATTAAGGTCTGGGTCTGCTCCACGCTGTACCCCCGACCGATAAGCTCGCCAAATGTGCGGTTCCGGCTATGCGGCGAATATGCCGTGACGAGTAAGTCGCCGAGATAACTTGAACGGCCAATCTGCGCCTTCGGCACATATAACCCTTCGAGCAGTATCTGCAGTTCGTGAATAGCATTGGAAACGAGTACGGCGAGGAAGTTATCGCCGTAGTTTAGCCCTTTTGCCATGCCACAGACAAGTCCTATCACGTTCTTAAATATTGCCGCATATTCAATCCCGCAGATATCGTGATCGAGGTTTACGTGCACATATCGATTGGAAAAACAGGGTTCCAGCAACTGGAGTAAGCGGTCGTTGGGCGAGCAGATCGTCATATAGGTTTTCTTTCCCATGGCTATTTCCTCTGCGTGGCACGGGCCGGCCAATATGGCCTGCTGCATTTCCTCGATGGCAAATTTTTGCGATACATAGGCCGATGGCAGGTTATTTTCTTTGCCAACCGTACCCTTGATCGATGTCAGTACAGATTTGCCACGAAGCCACTCCGGCCGGATCTCTTCGCAAAGAGCGGGAAAATGGGCGCTAGGAACAACAAAGAGAGCAGTGGAGGTTTGTCGGAGGACATGTTGGAGATCAGTTGACGCTTCGAGGTATCGCGTGTCCAGTTTTACAAAATCGAGATAGTCGGGATTTATCCCCTCCTCGTTTATAGCTTCAACCTGTAACTGACGGCGCAGGTACCACGACACACGTACTTTGTTCTCTGTTAATATTTTTACTAAAGCGGTAGCCCAGCTACCACCACCAATCACACTAATTTCTGTCAAAACGCTCTAGTTATTTTGAAAACGGTAGGCTTTCCGTTCTATAATAGTTATCTAATACGACACAAAGATAACAAAAATAAACTAATAAGCAAAATAAAATACGCTTTAACCCATGAAGGACAGTAAAGACTTAGCGAGAGCGGTGTCCGCCGGATACTAAAAGTCTCAACACGTATTTCCGATGTATGGACGCACTATCGTCTGCCATGGGGCGCGGTTCCAGTCCGGCCATAGCGAGTTGAAGATCATTAAAAGTCTGCTTTGTACCGTACCCCTTTGCCGGGAGCGCTGTTGTGGCCAGTACGAAGGTCTGCGGACGCGTGTAAGTTCCCATAACAGTAATCTCCACCGCAGCCACGCCGGCCCAGACGCAGGCTACACCTTGTGGACAGCGGCTGTCTTCCAACACTTTAGAAAAGGTTACATGCAATCCTTCCCGTTCTAAAAACACAGTTTCGCCGATAGGAAGTGCTAACGCTACGGTATCCGCTCCGTGTTTTACCGGCCGCTGGCCAGCCATTCTTTTCCCCGTACAGGCGCCAATGCCTAACAGGATCACGCCCACGACTAATAAGCTTCGTATATGCATCCGACGATAGTTTTCCGGAAGATACAAAAATAATACCCGCCGTGGTACGCTGCCCAGAAGCCGGAGGCCGACTGAAACCGACACCCCCTGCGTCAAAGCACCAAAACACACTCATATACAACATATTACCGACAACAGAAATCGACCCGCACCAGCGACATACCAAAACATTTTTTTATTTTTAAAAATATATCTCTATACTTGTAACATAATACTTTAGGGGTGTCTGCTTCGGCGGGCTGAGATTTTACCCTTGGAACCTGATCTAGTTCATACTAGCGGAGGGAAAAGTAAGCGCTTTCTTTTGGGCACGGATACGGGCCCGTCGTTAGGCATACCTAAAGTAGAATTTTAATAAACTTTTTAGGTATGCAGATAAAAATCAACAATCAACTTCATCAATTAACGGAGCCTTACCCTGTTCATTTGCAGGAGGCCTTGGCCCTGCTTGTCCCGGATTTAAAGGATAAAGGAGTCGCCGTCGCACTCAATCAGCAGGTTATACCGCGCGAACGCTGGTCGGAGACCCCGCTTCCCCAGCCGGCGGAATTGTTAATCATTACCGCCACACAAGGCGGATAAAAACATCTAAATTAAGATCCCATGCAACATACAACACACACCATCAGCAGAGACCCTCTTCCAAACTCCAGAAAAATATACATTCCCGGACAGCTATTTCCGATTAAAGTTGCCATGCGGGAGATCGCTTTACACCCTACGCGGCTTAGCAATGGCGGCGTCGAAGAAAATCCGCCAGTAACGGTTTACGATACGTCGGGCCCTTACACCGACACGGAGCAGGCTATTGACGTACGAAAAGGTATTCCACGTATACGCGAGGAATGGATTAAACAACGGGGAGACGTCGACGAACTCCCGGAAATAACCTCCTCCTACGGGAGACAACGCCTCCATGACACGAGCTTAGATGAGCTTCGCTTCCATTACCAGCATCGGCCTAAGCGCGCGCGGGAAGGAGCCAACGTGACGCAGCTTCACTATGCGAAGAAGGGCATCATTACGGCAGAGATGGAATATGTCGCTATCCGTGAAAACCAACGTATAGCCGAGTGGAATGAACAACAGGATCTTTACCAGCAGCACCCGGGATTTAGCTTTGGAGCGAACACCCCTAAAGGCAAGATCACCCCGGAGTTTGTACGGCAGGAGATCGCTGCGGGACGGGCGATTATTCCGAATAATATCAATCATCCGGAAAGCGAACCCATGATCATCGGAAGGAACTTTCTGGTGAAAATCAATGCGAATATCGGCAATAGCGCAGTTACTTCCAGTATTGAGGAAGAGGTTGAAAAGGCTGTCTGGGCCTGCCGGTGGGGGGCTGATACAATTATGGACCTGTCCACGGGCAAAAATATACATGAGACGCGGGAATGGATTTTGCGCAACTCTCCGGTGCCCATCGGCACTGTTCCGATCTACCAGGCGTTGGAAAAGGTGAACGGGATAGCTGAAAATCTTACCTGGGAGATTTTCCGCGATACGCTGATCGAACAGGCTGAACAAGGCGTTTCGTATTTCACCATCCATGCGGGCGTACTGCTACGCTATATACACCTCACGGCGAAACGGGTGACCGGCATCGTGTCGCGGGGCGGTTCTATTATGGCAAAGTGGTGCCTTTTTCACCATCAGGAAAATTTCCTCTATACCCACTTCGAAGAGATCTGTCAGATCATGAAGCAATATGATGTGGCTTTCTCCCTTGGCGACGGGCTGCGCCCCGGCTCGATAGCCGACGCCAACGATGCCGCGCAATTTGCGGAACTGGAAACGCTGGGCGAACTGACGAAGATCGCATGGAAACACGATGTACAGGTAATGATTGAAGGGCCGGGACACGTTCCAATGCACCTCATCAAGGAGAATATGGATAAGCAACTGGAGACGTGCAGCGAAGCGCCATTCTACACATTAGGCCCCCTAACGACCGATATCGCTCCCGGGTATGACCACATTACCTCGGCCATTGGAGCAGCCATGATCGGATGGTACGGGTGCGCAATGTTATGCTATGTGACACCTAAGGAGCACCTTGGGCTGCCTAACAAAAAGGACGTCAAAGATGGCGTCATCGCCTACAAGATCGCAGCGCATGCTGCCGATCTGGCGAAAGGCCATCCCGGTGCACAATATCGGGACAACGCTTTAAGCAAGGCGCGGTTTGAGTTCAGGTGGCAAGATCAGTTTAACCTCTCCCTGGATCCGGACACAGCACGCGAGTTTCATGACGAAACGCTTCCGGCAGACGGCGCGAAAATAGCACACTTCTGCTCCATGTGCGGCCCTAAATTTTGCTCGATGAAAATTACTCAGGAGATCCGCGACAGCGTAGAATCAGGTCTGCAGGAAAAAGCCAGTGAGTTCGTGAAATCGGGAAAGGAACTGTATTTATAACATGCGGGTGATAACGCTGAACGAGTCGTCAAAGGAGGAAGTCCGGACGCTGCGCAAACTGTTGGAGTGGCCCGGGATATATGTTCATATCCGCAAGCCGCTGATCACAGAAGTGGCGTTCGGGCGGTATCTTTCGCAATTTTCCGAAGCGGATCGCCCCCGGTTGATTACACACCAGCACTATGCCATTGCGCTGGACAACGGTGTCGCACATATGCATCTGCCGGCGCACGCGAGGGCTGGCCTGCCTGCGGCGTCTCCAGGGGTGTACGCCAGTACATCTACGCATGGTTGGGATGAGTTTAATCAACTTGGGACGGCTTTTCGGAGCGCATTCATAGGGCCGGTTTTTCCCAGCATCTCCAAACCGGGATACGGTACGCACCAACAGCTGGCGTTTACGGGGCGTACCAACTTTGCGATGCAGGCTATCGCCCTGGGCGGAATCAGCGCTGAAAATATAGGGGCATTATCTGGTGCCCACTTCGACGACGTTGCATTATGTGGCGCTATCTGGCAAGCCCGGGATCCTCTGCAGGAAGCCGCACGATGCTATCAGCTGCTACAGGTAAACCACAGATCTTCTAAACATGATATACAGTAAAATACAATACATTTCATCCGGAAGCACGGCAGAAGAGCATTACCAACATATCCGGCAGGCCCTCGCCTGCGGAATAGACTGGATACAACTTCGACTGAAGGATGCTTCCCCCGCCGAAACGCGCACGCTTGCCCGCCGGATATTACAGCTGAAGGAAAACCACAGCTTTACCTTTATTATCAACGATTCCGCCGAAGTGGCGGAAGAGGTCGGTGCAGACGGCGTACATTTAGGCCTGACCGACATGCCCATAGCGGAAGCAAAACGTATGCTTGGGGAGAATAAAATAGTTGGCGGCACAGCGAACACCATTACCGATGTCCGTCAGCGCATCGCCGAAGGGTGCGACTATATCGGCTTGGGGCCACTCCGGTATACAGCCACCAAACGACAGCTAAGCCCCATACTGGGATTGGAAGGGTACGCTGCCATTATGGATGAGCTAAAGCCGCTATTGCCGCCCCCCCTGTTTGCCATCGGAGGCGTGGAAGCCTCCGACATCGAGCCCTTACGAAAGCTGGGGATTTATGGGGTCGCCCTTTCAAAACATCTGCAGCAGCATTTTGCTGATGAAAACCATTTAGAACATTTAAAGACACTCTTGTATGATTAACAAACTGAAAATTGCGGACCGCACATTCGACTCCCGGCTTTTTCTCGGCACCGGAAAGTTCGGCTCGCCCGAAGATATGGAAGAGGCTATCAAAGTCTCGGAAACACAAATGGTAACCGTGGCACTGAAAAGGATAGACATGGAAACAAATACAGACGAAATCCTCGACCGGATACCGGCCGGCCGCATCCAGTTGCTTCCAAATACCTCGGGCGCACGGACGGCCAACGAAGCCGTTCTTGCCGCGAAACTAGCCCGGGAGGCAATGGAAACCAACTGGATTAAACTCGAGATACACCCTGACCCCAAATATCTGCTGCCGGACCCTATCGAAACGCTCCGCGCTTGTGAGGAGCTGGCCAAAGAAGGATTTGTCGTCCTTCCCTACATCCATGCCGATCCTGTGCTTTGTAAACGGCTCGAAGATGCCGGCACGGCTGCCGTCATGCCGCTGGGATCGCCAATAGGCAGCAACCAAGGATTAAAAACCATCGACTTTCTGGAAATCATTATCGAACAGAGTTCAGTTCCCGTGATTATAGACGCTGGCATCGGGGCACCTTCGGATGCAGCAAAGGCCATGGAGCTCGGCGCCGATGCGGTGTTGGTCAACACTGCGATAGCCACGGCAGTCTATCCCGCCGAGGCAGCCCGCGCATTCGCGCTCTCCGTCATTGCCGGGCGGATAGCCTACGAATCGGGACTACGGAAAAGTATGGCGCAGGCAACGCCCAGCAGCCCCTTGACACACTTTTTAAACCAACCTTACGGACATGAGTAGATCATTTCGGGATATTTTCGAGCAATACGACTGGGATCAGATACAGCGCCGGATAGCGGAGACGACATCGACAGACGTATTAAGCGCCCTGACAAAAAAAAAGCGGCAGCTGACCGACTTCCTGGCTTTGTTATCTCCTGCCGCAAAGCCATTTCTCGAACAGATGGCTTACCTTTCCCAAAACCTCACGCAGCAACGGTTCGGGAAAAATATACAGCTGTACGCCCCGCTTTACCTAAGCAATGAATGTCAGAATATCTGCACCTACTGTGGGTTCAGTATGGATAACAAGATCCGGAGACGGACACTGAGCGATGCGGAGATCCTGTTGGAGGCGCAGGCGTTACGGACAATGGGGTTTCAGCACGTGCTACTCGTGTCGGGAGAGGCGAATCATACGGTCAATACGCCTTATTTTTTAAATGCACTACAGCTGATTGCCCCGATTTTCCCACAGCTGTCTATTGAGGTACAGCCATTGGAAACCGACGATTATAAGGCCCTGCACGAAGCCAAGGTAAATGCCGTCCTTGTATATCAGGAAACCTACCACCGGGAGGTTTACAAAAACTACCACCCAAAAGGCAAGAAGTCGAACTTTCACTACCGGTTGGATACGCCGGACCGGATTGGCCGCGCAGGTATACACAAAATAGGCCTGGGCGTACTTCTTGGTCTCGAAGACTGGCGGGTGGACAGCTTTTTCAATGCTTTGCACATTGACTATCTGCAACGTACTTACTGGAAAACGAAATATGCCGTGTCCTTTCCGCGCCTTCGGCCTGCCGAAGGTGTTGCGCCACCGAATTTTAGTATGGACGACGCCGACCTGCTGCAGCTGATCTGTGCTTATCGCCTTTGGAACCCCGATCTGGAACTGTCCCTATCTACGCGTGAGCATGCTATTTTCCGCGACCATGTCATTCCGTTGGGTATTACCTCCATGAGTGCGGCTTCAAAAACCAACCCGGGCGGCTACGTCGTTGAACCTACGTCTTTGGAACAGTTTGAAATCAGCGATGAACGTCCCGTGGCGGCTATCGTCGACAGGATAAGGCAACTGGGCTATCAACCGGTATGGAAGGACTGGCACCCCCAATTCGCAGGAAATTAACAGGACAATAACGATGAGACTCACAAAAGAACAAATCATCCGGTATAAAAAACATATATCGTTGCCGCAGATAGGCTTAGATGGACAGCTGAAAATCAAAAATGCAAAGGTGCTGATTATCGGCGCCGGCGGCCTGGGATCGCCAATAGCACTTTATTTGGCAGGTGCGGGCATCGGAAAGCTCGGCTGCATGGATTTCGACCGGGTAGAAGTCCACAATCTTCATCGGCAGGTAGCGCACACCGAACACACCATTGGTCTCGCAAAGGTGCACAGCCTGCAAAAACAGATCGGGCAACTGAATTCGGACATAGTCTTTGAGCCTATTGAGGAAAAGGTTAGCGGCGAAAATATTGAGCAATATATTTCTTCTTACGATGTGATTGTCGACGGCTGTGATAACTTTGAAACGCGTTATATTGTTAATGATGCCTGCGCCAAACTGCGGAAACCGCTGGTTTATGGAAGTGTGTTGAACTTCGAAATACAGATGGCCGTCTTCAATTATCAAGGCTCAAAGGATCTACGTGCCATTTTTCCGGAACCGCCAAACCCAGAAGATGTGCCGAGTTGCGATCTGAACGGTGTCATGGGCACAACGCCCGGTATTCTGGGACTTATGATGGCGCAGGAGGTGCTAAAAGTTGTCCTCGGTCTGCCGTGCCTGTACAACCAGTGGCTGATCATGGATACCCTGCGATGGACTACAACAACGATTAATTTCTGACCAGGGTTTAGGTACGAGCAAGCCCACGCGTACAGTTCCTGCGAATATTTTCGAAAAATCAACTTGTTATTTTTTTTCAAAGTTCGTATATTTAAACATCTACTAGCTCGTTATGTTTACAAAACTAATTGCCATAGATGACCAGAAAATAGGAACTGTACATTTTTACGCATATGTTGTCAAAATCGACGTCGACGATGTGGGGTTTGCTATATTCATGGACAACATGGGTACGCCGTTAATTTATTTCTCAAAAGAAGGAGTTAACACAGTAAATTTCAAAATTGACAACGACCAATTTCTTTGGATCGTAAAAAACAGCAAATTTTCAAAATCGGAAAGAAAGCTGCTTTACCAGGAGTTCGAATTCTTCCTGCGCGCTATGGAACAACGTGCGAAAGCGTACCTATTTAAGAACGCTACCGTACATTATATTTCGAACTCCCGCGACATCGTCCGTTACAAAAACCATTATATTACGGCAAGCATAGAGCTGATAGAACAAGCCTATAAATAGATGCGCAGACCTCAAAAAAAGCATCAGATAATCCATATAATATCCATAATTTTCACTATTTTTGATAAATACGGCTTTAGGGGTATTCTGTAAAGAATTGAGAGAGTCCCTTTGCACCTGATCCGGTTCATACCGGCGTAGGGAAAAGCATCAATTTGTGTCTGGACACGTTAGCTTATTCTTTCCGGGTACTCCCTGCAGCCATTAATGATAGTAATAGATTAATGGAAACACAAATTGTTCAACAGCTACACGCGCTACGGGAGCTTAATCCGCTCGTACATAATATAACAAACTTTGTCGTTATGAATAATACGGCAAATGCACTGCTTGCGGTCGGGGCCTCTCCCGTGATGGTCCATGCTAAACAGGAAGTCCGCGACGTGGTTAATATCAGCGGTGCGCTGGTCATCAATGTGGGCACCCTCAGCGAGCAGTGGGCAGAAGCGATGCTTATCGCTGCCGAACATGCGCGTGCTATTGGTTGTCCTTGGGTCTTAGATCCGGTTGGAGCGGGAATATCTCCTTTTCGGAACGAACTTTTGAAAGAACTCGTGCAGCTAGGTCCCACAGTGATCAGGGGCAACGCGTCGGAAATTATAGCGCTGAACAACTTCTCTCTGTCCAGCAGCAAAGGTGTAGATAGCACGTTACCAAGCGAAAAGGCTTTTGCCGCCGGCACCGAACTGCAGAAAGCGTACGGTGCAGAGGTGTGCATTTCAGGCGACACAGACTATATAATTTCTTCGGATCGATGGGTGGAAGTACGTAACGGAAGTGTGCTCATGACCAAGGTAACGGGCCTAGGGTGCACGGCGACGGCGCTGATCGGCGCATTTTTAAGTTTACGTAAAGCGCCGTTTGAAGAAGCTGTGGCGGGCGTATCGGTCTTAAGCCTTGCAGGGCAGCTGGCAGCCGCAGACGCCATCGGTCCGGGAACTTTGCAATGGAAACTATACGACACGTTATATCGGCTCTCGGCGGATGAACTCCTTACCTACTTAGACATTGAGCAACATGCCTTTTGACCATAGATTTCCCTATCCCCTGTATCTGGTTCTCTCCGAAAACGACTGTCGTGCGCCTTGGCTATGGGTAGCGGAACAGGCCATCCTAGGCGGTGTAGATATCATCCAGCTGCGGGAAAAATCCCTGTCGCGGGTCGACCTTGTTGCCCGAGCCGAGGCCCTGAAGCGTCTAACTGACCGTTACGATATCCCGCTGGTGATAAACGATTACGCGGATGTGGCCGCGGAAGTCGGTGCCTGGGGTGTCCATGTAGGCCGGCACGACGCCTGTCCTTTAGCCATCCGTGAGCTTTATGGCGACAAACTTCGCATAGGCTGGTCGGTCGAAGCCTTGGAACAGCTACATAGCAATCAGCTGGAGGCTGTAGACTATTTGGGAATAAGCCCTGTCTTCAGTACACCGACGAAGACAGACACGGTTACCGAATGGGGATTAGCCGGCATCCGCCGTATCCGGGAGGAGACGGACCTCCCCTTGGTTGCCATCGGAAATATGAACGAAACCACTGCGCCGTCTGCCTACCTAGCTGGAGCAAACAGTATTGCCGTGGTTTCAGCAATCTGCCGGCAGGATAACCCACAACAGGCCAGCCAGACGTTAAAAAAACTGTTATTGCATGAAAGAGAAACGAGATAATAGCGTTCCCACCGTTCTCAGCATCGCTGGCTTTGACGGTAGTGGAGGGGCCGGAATACAAGCCGACACGAAAACGATTTCGTCGTTGGGCTGTTACGCCATGAACGTACTGACCGCTTTGCCCGTTCAAAATACGCAAGGTGTACGTACTATATACGATATACCTACGGAAGCTGTAAGCGATCAGCTGGAGGTGATTTTTGACGACATCTATCCGGACGCCATTAAAATAGGAATGGTACATAGTGTGGCGCTCGTGAAAACGATCAGCCACTTTTTAAGGGACTACCGCGGGCAGATCGTATTTGATCCGGTCATGATCTCCACGAGCGGGCATAAGCTGATTCAGGATGAAACAATACAGGCCTGTGTCAGCGAGCTGTTTCCCTTATCTACCGTTATCACACCCAATCTGGATGAGATCAGTGAGCTCATCCAACGACGGGTTGACGACGTGGAAAAAATGGAAAAGGCCGGCGAGCAGCTGCTTCAAAGCACCGGTGTCCAAGCGGTTCTCGTAAAAGGAGGCCATTTGGACGCGGAAATTTTAACCACCCTCCTTCTCCAACGCGGAGAACCCCCTATCCCCTTCCAGTCGCCCCGTATCCAGACACGGAACACGCACGGTTCGGGGTGTACGCTTTCTTCTGCCATAGCCAGCTACCTCGCGCTTGACTACGAGCTTGAGGCTGCCGTGGGCAGCGCCCTGGAATACGTCCACTACGCTATCCGTGGAAGCAAAGACCTCCGCATAGGCAAGGGCAGCGGACCACTAAATCACTTTTTTAACCCTCAAAAACTCGTTATACATGAAATGGACCGATAAAGCATGGCTATCTATTGAGCCTATATTTGATGATATTCTTAAGATGGCTTTTATACAAGAGCTGCAGGAAGGCACGCTCCCACTGGCTAAATTTCAATTTTATATGCTCCAAGACGCCAAATATCTCGAACATTTTGCACGGGTGCTCGCTTACCTCGGAAGCAAACTGCCCGATAACGAACAGGCGCTGGCGTTTTTCGAATTCGGCAAAAATGCGCTCATCGTCGAGAGGGCGCTACACGGTACGTACTTCAAGCAGTTTGGCCTTTCTGATGGCGAGTCGACAGCTCTTGAGCCGGTTTGTCACCATTACGTACATTTTTTAAAGAGTACGGCGGCCTTCGACCCAATCGAGGTTGGCGTAGCGGCGGTGCTGCCCTGCTTTTGGATTTATAAGGAGGTGGGCGACTTCATTTACAGGAGGCAGACGAAGTCGGACAACCCATATGCCTCTTGGATCGAAACGTACAGCAGCGAAGAGTTCGCCCAAAGCCTGGAAGCTGCAAAAGGTTATGCCGACACCTTAGCGTCGCAGGCGTCGCCGGCGATTCAGCAACACATGATCGATGCTTTTGTCCGGGCGTCGCAGCTCGAATATCTGTTCTGGGAGGCTGCTTACACGCAGAAGGTGTGGTAGAAAAACAATGGGTAACTTATGAACAGCTATTTTGCCGTCCAATCATCGTTCCACGATCTTATGGCCGGCCTGAACGTTGACGAGCATTTAACAGACGAACTCTGGTCGGAGATCGCGGCGGCCTATTCTGATTCTGCGCGTCATTATCATAATCTGGCCCATCTTGAACATATGCTCAAGGAATCATCGCCGTTTTTACAGCAACTAGAGGCGCCGGACGTCTTTCTGTTGGCCCTCTTCTATCACGACATCGTCTATAACCCGGCGGCGAAGGATAACGAAGAGGCGAGTGCAGTCCTTGCAGAAAAGCGTCTGCGCCTTTTGGGGCGGGATGCAACGGTCCAACAGCAAACCTGCCGGTACATCATGGCCACCAAGACGCATGGCCCTACGTCCGACAATGACCTACAGCTTTTTCTGGATGCCGACCTGTCGATTTTAGGTCAGCCCAGAGACGTCTATACGCGATATATGCACGCAGTCCGCCAGGAGTACATCCTATACCCGGATGCTATCTACCGCCGGGGACGGATTAACGTATTGAAGGCGCTATCCACCCGACCCGCAATATTCCAGACCAGCGATTTTCAACGGCGGTACGAACAACGCGCCCGGGAAAATATACAGGCTGAACTTGATCGCCTTTCGTGTTCCTAAGGACTGCGCCAGGTTGCGTACGCCTCCCAGCAATCGTCCTGTTCCGGCCGGAGCTGTCCCCGTCGATAGATCCCCTTCTTTTCAGCGACCCCTATCGGAAATTTTCGGCCAAAAGCGCCGACATATTTAGTCATAAGCCGGGGCCGGCACATCGTATTGTTCTACAAGATAGTAATAAGGAGGTAGCGAATGGTGAAACATAATGTCCCTGTTGTCTTCGGGCACGGGGAACTTTCTGTAGTATTCGCGATCGGGATAAAGTACGATCTGTGCGCCGGCGCGAACATAGTTGCTTCCCCTGCTATACGTTGGTTCTTTAAACTGTGGAAGCTTTTTCCGGATATTCTTCGCTGTGAAGGTGCCGAGGTATTTTTCATATACGCTTACTGTTTTCTGCGAGGGCCGCATTACATTTTTCACAATCTTCCTGAGGAACAAACGTTTCAGGAGGGGTTGCGTCTTGATCGACTGCTGCAATAAGGGCAACGGGTTAACTGTAGGAAAATCCTCCAGTGTCTGCACCGTGGACGGCGTCTGAGGCACCCAGTCTTCTGTGCTGGTAACATTGAATGCCCAGCCCCCACGCGTTAGATGCTCATATTCATAGGCGAAGTATAGATTTCCCGGTTTTGGACTCGCACTTGTGTATGTCTTGAACCGTATGTCAGCAGGTAGCTGACCAAGCCGCTGTAGCCCTAAAAAGTATGCTGTCAGTATATAACTCAGGCCTCCCCCCTGACTATGCCCTGCAATAATGAAGTCTTTAATTCCGCTTTTATAGCAGGAGTCAATTTTAGGAAGCATGTCCCTTATCAAAAATGCGGAACTAAGCAGGTAACCCACATGAACAGCTGCATGAGGATGTTGAGCCAGGTCATAATTAAATACGAAGTTAGTATCAATCGTCAGCGTACCCTTTGCAGGTACCTGAGCGGCGTACAGATTAGCTAGCCAGCTGATTCCCTCTCTGGTCGTCCCGCGCGTACTTATTACACCGACGTTGCCGTCTTTTAACCATAATTGCCATAAGTTGGCCAGACCGATCACAGGACTTTTATAAACAAACACAGATCTATTGGGCAAAGGTATCAGCTTCGCTTTTGCAGCCGATTCCGAGAAGCGTGCATTTATACGCAGAAGCTCCATGAATTCTTCTTTGTCGAAGCCGGGACGAAGGTGCTGCGCCGAAACACCGATTGAGAAAAAGATAAGCAGTGCGGTAAAAACAGTCTGTCGCATTTGTATATTAATTATTTTTCGCTGTGTAAGGCTTCCATTGTTTTGGAACAACAGCCCGATACGCATAAATAACAAAATGGGAGGATACTTGTTTTTTGAAAATCAATAAATATTAACCGGTCGGATGCTTCAATGGGAAACGACAATTTTCTATCTTTATTGTCCGATAGTCCAACGCACAGAAGATGGAAGACCTCATACAGCATATACATAAGTTTATAGTTTTAAGGCCCGAAGAAGCCCGTAAGCTGGCACCATTCTTTAATGTCCAGCATGTTAAGAAAAAGCAGATCCTTCTCGGCGAGGGGGAGCGCTGCCGATACAATTTTTTTGTTAAAAAGGGCTGCCTACGCATGTTCTTCATTACGGAGAAAGGCGTGGAACAAACGGTGCAATTTGCTATCGAAGGATGGTGGCTAAGTGACTATCTGGCTTTTGAAAAGCGCGAAGCGTCAGCCTTTACGATACAGGCTGTTGAACCGGCCGAAGTATTCGCAATAGATTATACCTCGCAGGAAGCATTATTAAAAGAAGTACCATCCATGGAACGCTATTTTCGCCTCCTTTATCAACGGGCCTACGCGGCCTCTCAAAACCGTATAAAATATCTCACAGATTACTCAAAAGAGGAAGCGTACGTAAAGTTTCACAACAGCTTTCCCGAGTTCACACGTCGAATACCCCAGCAGATGCTGGCTTCCTATTTACAGATGACCCCTGAATATTTAAGCGAGATCAAACGTAAACTGAATCAGGCGACTTCACAAGCCTAGGCCGAGCGCGGCTTTTGCAGAACAGAATAACTATTTTTTTAAGCATATAGCATACGCTTAAACTGGTTTAAGTTTCTTGTGATCTATTGGATCTACCTTTGTGTATCGAAAACAATAAGAATATGACAACACGAATCAACATCAATGCGGTAGAACCAGCTGCTTACAAAGCTATGTATGCTTTAGAAGTATACCTACAGGGCAGTAAGCTTACAACAATTCAAAAAGAGCTTATTAAAATCCGTGCTTCCCAGCTCAACGGCTGTGCTTTTTGCATTAATATGCACACGAGCGACGCGCTGGCGGCGGGCGAAACCAGTCAGCGTATATTCCTATTAAACGCCTGGAAGGAGACAAACCTATTTACCGAAGAGGAAAAAGTAATGTTGGCCATGACAGAGGAAATCACGCTACTGCCGAAGGCGGGCTTATCTGAGGAAACCTATCGCCGTGCCGCCAGACTGTTCGACGAACAGACGATAGCGCAGATCATCATCGCGATCGTTACCATAAATGGTTGGAACCGCATTGCGGTAAGTACAAATCTTCCGGTAGCAGGTTAATGGGCGGCCGCGGCGCCGGAGGGCAACTGGAATGCCCGTTAAAAAAGTTACCTAGAAGAGATCCTCAGACCACTTCTAGGTAACAATAACTTCACTATAGTGTAGGTGGATTAATTTAAGATAATGACCTCTACCCTTCTGTTCTTCTGACGTCCTTCCGGGGTTTTATTGTCGGCAACAGGCTTCGTCTGTCCTACCCCCTTAGTCGTGATACGCGATGAAGCGATCCCTGCATCTTCCAGAAACTTCTTGACCGAAGCCGCCCGCTTTTCGGAAAGCCATTGGTTATACCCCGCCTCCCCCGTAGAATCGGTATGGCCATCGACACGGATTTTCTTCGATGTATCCTCTTTCAGGAGCTTTGCAAGCTTACTCAGCTCTACCTTAGCCTTATCTGTCAGATAGGAGGAGTTCGTTGGAAACAAAAGGTCGGATGATATCGTGAATTTGATGCCCTCGTTTGTCCTTGTCGCATCTTCAAATTCGCTTTTGACATTCTTCAAACCGTCGTCGGTTCCATCTTTCGTAACGACAGCGCCGGGATTGACCATAATCGCTTGCTGCTTACAAGAGCCGAAGCCAAGTGCTACGGCTGCCATCAGTGCAACAGTACTTATATGTTTCATGAAATTAGCTTTAAGTAACGTCGTAAAGATAATAATTTCCGTCGGTAAACGTTGATTTAATTGCGATTTTACCGGCGTTCAAACAGCTTCGCCAGGAGTTGCTTAACTTCCGGTATATCCTTGTAAAGATTCCAGATCAAACCCGACCGTGCATTTTCCAAACAGACGGCCACAGCTGCCTGATTTGTAGAAAAATATTCGTCCGACACGTCGTTGTTGCGCAGGTCCAGCCAGGCCCTAAAGCCGTACTCTGTGAAAAAGCTTTCACCGAAGTTGTCATAAAGTGCGAGTACAGATCTCTTTCCTTCATTCTCTAATAAAAACATCGACGACGGGGCGATCGCGGGGTTGATCCGATAGCTCCCCGTAGTGTCGTTAAGCTGATAAAACCCCCAGATATCGGAGTTTGTCGATCCGACACCGATTTCGTTGTCTCTCCGCTTGCGTACCTTGATATAGCTGCGGATTGCTTCTTCGAAGTTAACGTCGGGGTCTTTCAGCAGCGCTGGGCGTATGGTGAAAAACGGCTTATAAAATTCCAGCAGGCTGCCCCCGGTATAACCGAAGGGCAGTCGTTCTCCATAGAGCATGGTGTCTCTCCGTACCGGAACCCGTTCCCCCAGCCCGAGCAGGTCTTTTCCTCCGATGGGGTTAAAAGCCAGCCGGAATGTCTCACGCACAAAAGATGCAGTGTCGCGAA
This sequence comes from Sphingobacterium allocomposti, assembly GCF_008124885.1. Lineage (GTDB taxonomy): Bacteria > Bacteroidota > Bacteroidia > Sphingobacteriales > Sphingobacteriaceae > Sphingobacterium > Sphingobacterium allocomposti. The sequence continues at coordinate 192,088 of NZ_VNHX01000004.1, read as the reverse complement.
CCAGGCTATCCATCTTTTTGTAATACGAAGAATAAGCAAGATCGACGTACTTCACGCCGTTTTCATATGCCGAAAGAGGAATGCGGTGTGTAGGCGCGCTCATCGCCAGCAGATAAGCGTTAAGCGATTCGTTAATCCCGCCGAGTGTTGGATATTGTCTTGTCGAATCCACACCGGAGATCTTCTCGACCAGCACGTCAGTGTATCCCGGTGCGAGGAGCTTATCCCATTGAATCCCTTCCCAGAGCTTTGTAATTCTGTTTCTGAGATCGGTCTCCTGTTCGTCTTCCTTGGTAAAATACTGTCTGGCAACCAGCAGCGCCTCGACCATCGCCGCGGTAGCCACCACGTCATAGCTTGCCTCATCGCTGCGGTAGTCGGGCAATCCCGTACGACCATCGAAATATGCCGGAAAAATACCATAGCGATTTTGGGCTTTCGACAGGAAAAAGACCATCCGGGAGATCCTGCTGACGGCCGTCTGTCTATTTATCCGTCCCCGCTCTACGCCTACGATCATGCTCAGTACCGCGTTCCCGCTTTCTTTAATCGAAACCAGCGCCCGCTCCTTCATACGGAACGGCAGATACATACCGCTATTGATATCATAGTTCTCCGAAAAATAGTTAACATGTGCACTTTGTACGAGGTCCAACAGTTCATGCTCCTCCAGGCGTTTGGTCTTCACCTCCTTGACTGCCGAAAAAGGAGACTCCATATAGTTGTAGTCTACCCATGCTATTTTATAGTAGTAGCTTCTGTTAACATCGGGCACATAGTCGAGGCAGCTTTGCATTGAGATGGGGCGGATGCCTACCGGTACGTACTCTTTGTTATCTTCCGACCGGTATATTTTTATATATCGGATGGAGGGTGTCAGCGGAAGCTGCCATTGTAAATGAACCTGTTTGTCGTAAGCAACAGCCGACGAGAGTATGGCCGGCGAAGATAGCTTCACATGCGACACGTTCTTCGGCAAAAACTCTACCTGATCTATAAACAGTTGGTGTGTTCGGTTGCCTGCGCGGTTTTGTACCAGCCGAATGGCTGTAATCGGCTCATTGGCCATTAAATTCCTAAACTTTGTAATCGGAATTTTGACGTTTATCCATGTGTTCTGCTCAAAGTCCTCAGCAAAATCGGCTAATAGAAGGAGATCTGTCTCTGATCCTTTTTGCAATATCTGTATTTTAGGAAGGTCTCCGGCTTTTGTATGCTCACTTTTTACAAAGACTTTCATGACGAGGAAATCGCTGTTCTCGACCTTATAGTTCAGTTTTTGACGGCTGTATTGCAGATCTACCGCCCAATTTCCGTCGGCAGCCGATCGATACGTTAACGACAACGCGTTTCCTGGCGTGAAAAATAATGTGTCCGACACCAACAGGTGATGATTAAGGTTTTCCACCCATGACTGCCCCTGATAGACCACTCTGCTCTTTGCATACACGCCTTTCACCAAGCTGTTGTCAAAAATCACCTCGGGGTAAGTATCACTATACGCGGATAAACAAGACAGCGCACCTATAACAGACAAAACAAAACGATAGAAATCCTTCATAGCAATATTGATTTACAGCAAAAATAAGCAAATATTGAACCACTTGAACAAAAAGACAAAGTTTTGACCGCGGTCTGCCTGCGGAGCACTGCGATAGGCTGTCTACTGCCGGCTACGGACATATTAAATATCAAAAAATATTATACACATTTATAGCATGTTAGCTTTGTCCACATCAAAAAACGGTAAAATTATTTTAAGAATAAGATTTTCTGTCTATATTTGCATCGTCGCAAGCGAAAGTAGCTCAGTTGGTAGAGCACAACCTTGCCAAGGTTGGGGTCGCGAGTTCGAATCTCGTCTTTCGCTCAGTTGCCTAGGTGGTGGAACTGGTAGACACGCAGGACTTAAAATCCTGTTCCTGTTAAAGGAGTGCGGGTTCGATTCCCGCCCTAGGTACCAGAGAGCTCGTCGTAAGATGGGCTCTTCACTTTAATAGAAACAAGACGAAAGTTTTCGGAATTTTATTTTTTCTATTATCTTTAACACATCCTCGGGATGTAGCGTAGCCCGGTATCGCGCCAGCATGGGGTGCTGGAGGTCGTCGGTTCAAATCCGGCCATCCCGACAAACAAAAAGCTCTTGCAGAAGCAAGAGCTTTTGTTGTTTCGGCGTGTACCGCTTCAACATACTAGGTTCTACGCAGTCTTTTACATGTCCGTAGAGTAGAAGCGGTGTATACTGTTCCCCCCATAAACCGGAGTCTGAGGCTCCCTTTTTATCGTAAGATCCTTCCTAATAATGCCCCGCTTCACACGAAGATAGTGTTCGTATTACCTTTTAAACATTAAACGGCCTCCATGCTGTCTGTACGGAACTTATCAGAAGTCGACCTCTATTATCGATTTGAGCGGTATCAGCACACCGGCCTTTATCTGAACATACTGCTCCGTCAGCGACCATACCGTTGTTTCTATTCTTTTCGGACCGTCTTCCGTCTGGAACACCATCGTCGTTTTCGATTTAAACTCATTTCCCAAACGTTGTGCGGCCAACAGCTTACTGTGTAAAGAATCAGTCTTGTCTACCGCCGCCGGAATAATTTTATAATCACCTATATGTTCCTTTTCTATAATTTCTCCAATCATATCACAAAATGAAAATAAACAATTCTACGAAAGCTTCTTATTGATTAACTAAATATAAATATTCACAGAATATATTTCATAATGCACAACAAATTATTTACATTATTTCACACTTTATGACATTTATTTTATGCAGCCAACAATTTATTCGAATTCCTACACGATAAACTTTACCCAATGTTACTCCAACGGGTATCTAAGGTATAGCGAATTGAGCAATCTCCTGCAGCTCACGGCATCCGATCACGCGACACTTCTCGGGTTCGGTTATATGGAGATGTCGAAAAGCCATCAATCCTGGGTACTTAGCCGTGTCCGTATAGAGATCGACAGACTTCCCCGCTTCTTAGAGCAAATAACCGTCCGGACTTGGGTGCAGGACTTTCTAGGCAACCGGTCTGTCCGTAATTTCGAAATTTTACAAAACGGCGAAAAGATCGCGGGAGCGACGACTTTCTGGGCGGTGTTCAACGTGAGATCGCGGAAGTCGGAAGACCTAAAAGCTGCCGTCGATCCCGTTATTATTCAGACAGGCCGCACGGCAACAAACGAGCCTTTCAAGCGGATAGAAGCGAAAACGCTGTGTGAGCAAACGGTACACTATACGCCGAAGTTATCCGACCTGGATATTGTAAATCACGTCAATAATGTAAAATATACAGACTGGTGCCTGGACACACTCGATCCGGAAACCGTGCTGAAACGGCATTTTAAGACCGTTGACATCAACTATATTAAAGAGTTAAAACTAGGAGAATCTGTAACGATCAACCATTCAATAGATGGAAACAAAATTGACTTTTCTATCAAACACGGAGACAAAGCAGTGTTTTTAATGCAGTTGACAAATTGACCTGCCCCGGCCGGAACAGTTCTGTAAAGAAGGCTGTCCAAAACGGCGGCAAACCCCATCACTGCGAGGAGCAAGCGACGTGGAAACCGAATGCAGAGAACTCATGAATGTCTTTGAAAATCGACACGAATGAATAACCTGCACTTTTTTGACGTCGTCGCCATGACGACGACGTCAGCCTTTTTGGACAGCCTCTAAATCATTCGACGTAAGGATTACGATGCAAAAGCACGATCTCCCTTTTTATACGGATAGTTTCCGTCATATCGTCCGGGAATTTTAACATATCGTAAGGCTTTTGTCATCCCCACCTCCGAAGTGAAAAAGCCTGTTAGCGTCAACTGCTTTAGCATATGGAAGAAGTGATTAGGAAGGTACTCGGCTTCTTCCTCTTTCTTACCTTGTTCTTTAGCTTTCGCATAGATTTCGCCTTGTTTCGCATCTCTATCCTTCTGGAACGCTTTTGCCTCCTTATCGTACTGGTTTACGAATTGAAGTTGTTCCTCTTTAGAAAGTTCCTGGAACTTTTTACCGAACTCCTTCTTGGCGCGGTCGTCTACATCTGCCAGTCCTTCCATAAAAGCTTTCTGATCGGCTTCATTGTAGCAGTCACGGATCATGACAGGTATAAACTCACCTACACCGGCTTCTTTAGCGCCGGGTGTAGATGTTTTCGGCAGGATCGCTTCCGCGAGGTCCCCCAGGAAGTTTGTCTTATCTTCTTCGAATAAGGTCGCAACATCTTTTGAGGCTGGTCTCGTACAGCCCTCGAGGAACAGGTTTGCACCGATCACCGAGCCTCCGATCAACATTGCCACCCGTTGAATTGCCTCTCTTCTATTCATTGTTCAGTGTCTTTAGTTAAATTTTATAGTTTACTTCCCAACCTTGGCGATATTGACGTTTCACAAACTGGTTCACCACGTCGAAGTTAGTTACCTTCATCTGATCATTGTCCCAAAGCAATTTCAGGTTTCTCCCCGGATACTTTCCGTCGATACGTAAGTCTGCTCCGCGGATAGCCAGATTTGCCATCAGTAATGCTTCGGTTAGCGGTCCGGAAATCTCAAATGGCGCACTCACTTCTTTCTTACCGTACCCGGCGATACAGGCTTCAACCCACTGGGCGTAATGTCCGTTGGCTTTTCCGGGTACACGTGCATATTTCTGCGCTACCGTTTCTTTTCTTGTGGTAGGTAACAAACGCGCGTTGTCGCCGTATGTGTCCGCCAAAATTTTCCCTTTGGTTCCTATTAACAAGATACCGTTTCCTCCGTCGCCGAAGATCTCGTTTGGCCCGAGTTCCTCCGGACGAGTTGGCTGAATGCCACCGTCCATCCAGTGTAGGGTTACGGGGCCGGCCGTTTTCGGCGTCTTAGGAAATGTCATCGTAACGTGGCTGGATGGTGGACAGCTCTCGGGATAGTAGGCTCGTTTGAACTCGTCGGCATAGATTGTTCCAACGGTAGCCTGTACGTCCTGAATATACCGCAGCCCCAGCGTGCTAAATGGCACTTCGAGCAGGTGACATCCCATATCTCCCAAGGCACCGGTTCCGTAATCCCACCAGCCGCGCCAGTTGAATGGAACGAGCTTTTCAATATAGTCTTTGTAAGGTGCTGTACCTAGCCATAAATCCCAATCCAATTCTTTCGGTACTGGCGCCGTCTGTGTTGGCCATGGAATACCGGATGGCCATACCGGCCGATCTGTCCAGCAATAAACGGTATGGACATCGCCAATAAGTCCTGCCTCAAACCACTCTTTTATCTCACGTGGACCATCGTTTGATGCTCCTTGATTCCCCATCTGGGTTACCACCTTGTATTTCTTTGCAGCATCGGTTAAAACACGTGCTTCCCATACGTCGTGTGTCAACGGCTTTTGCACGTATACGTGCTTACCTAGTTGCATTGCTGCCAACGACTGGATAGCGTGGTTATGATCAGGAGTAGAGATCGACACCGCATCGATATGCTTATGTTCTTTATCGAGCATTTCGCGGTAGTCCCTGTAGTACTTCGCTTTTGGAAATGCTTTTACGGAATTCGCTGCACGGCGGTCGTCGACATCGCACAGAAATGCAATCTCGGCCTTTCCACTGGCATGAAATGACGCAATATCACTTTGTCCCTTACCGCCCACTCCGATACCGGCGATCATCAACTTGTCGCTGGGAGCGACAAACCCGGTACCGCCTAACACATGGCGGGGTACAATCATAAAACCGGCAGCCGCCAGCGCCGCGCCCTTAATAAAATCTCTACGTGAATTATTTTTTTCCTTCATAGTTAGCTTTTTATACGTTTTTAAAGTTGATTTTAAAGATTACCCTTTTTCAATTCACTCACTGCGAAGTCTACCGCGCGTGCCGTCAATGCCATGTAGGTCAACGAAGGATTTACACAGGCTGCCGACGTCATTGCGGCTCCGTCCGTAACAAAAACGTTTTTAGCATCCCACACCTGGTTGTGCTTATTCAGAACGGAGTTTTTCGGATCTGTTCCCATACGGGCTGTTCCCATCTCGTGGATACCCATACCGAAAGCATATTCGTTGTCATATGTATAAACATCTTTTACACCGATCTTCTCCAACATCTCCTTCATTTCGTTTTGCATGTCGCCACGCATTTTCTTCTCGTTATCTTTTATTTCCATATCCATGGCCAGGACCGGAAGCCCCCATTTGTCCTTTTTGTCCTTATCTAAATAGATTCTATTTTCATGATAAGGCAGGATTTCACCGAATGCCGTAAACCCGACTGTCCAATCTCCCGGCTCAAGCATAGCGTCTTTCCAGTCGCCGCCTACACTCATTTCAGCGACCTCTCCCGACCAACGGCCGCGGCTTGCAGCGCCCTGATAACCAAACCCGCGTACATAGTCGCGTTTTTTTGTATCACCATCTACGTTGACAAACCTTGGTACATATAAGCCTGTCGGACGACGTCCAAAGATATACTTGTCTTCGTATCCTTCGATCCGTCCACCAGCGCCACAGCGGAAGTGGTGGTCCATCGCGTTGTGTCCCAGCTCCCCTGAACTGCTACCAAGCCCGCCTTCCCAGACGTCCGTAGCCGAATTCATCAATATCCAGGTGGAGTTAAAAGCCGACGCACAGACGAAGATCACCTTTGCGAAAAACTCGTACGTTTTATTTGTTTCCGCATCAACGATCTCTACGCCTTTTGCTTTCTGTGTGTCCTTGTCGTAGATTATCTTCGTCACAATCGAGAACGGACGCAACGTTAGATTACCAGTTGCCATGGCGGGAGGTAACGTAGACGACTGCGTACTAAAATATGCGCCAAAGTTACAGCCAAGCCAACATTGATTTTGATACTGACAGTTCACGCGGCCCGTGTGGGGTTTCGTGATATTTGCGGTACGCCCCATGATGAAGTGACGTTTCCCGCCGTATTCCTTTTTCAAACGTTCTGCAAGGTCCTTTTCTACAACATTAAACTCCATTGCCGGCATGAAATCGCCGTCAGGCAGGACCGCTAGTCCGTCTCTATTTCCGGATATACCTGCCCACTTCTCTGCATAACTATACCACGGCGCTATATCGGCATATCGGATAGGCCAGTCAGTGCCATGTCCATCTTTCAGATTGGCTTCGAAGTCTAAATCGGAAAAACGGTAACTTTGGCGTCCCCACATCAGCGACCTACCGCCCACGTGGTAGCCGCGGTACCAGTCAAAACGCTTCACTTCTGTATAAGGGCTCTCTTTTTCGTTGACCCAGAAATCGAGGTTCTTTTCGTTCAACGGATAATCGCGTCTTAACACCGGATAGTCTGCTTCCATCTGCTTCGTACGCCCTCCCCTGTGTGGATACTCCCACGTATTTTTATTTGCATGGTAATCCTTTACATGTTCAACATTCCGTCCCCGCTCCAGCATGATGGTTTTCAGTCCCTTCTCCGTCAGCTCTTTTGCTGCCCAACCACCACTTATTCCAGATCCGATGACGATTGCGTCATAAACATTATCTGCCATATCTCTTCAATTTAGTTTGATTATATTTTATATAGTTTTGTTCTCTACTTTCTCATTTTTAAACAGGATCATAAAAATGATCATCACCACAAGGGCGATTCCCGCGGGCACGATCCATGTTTGCTGCCAAAAAGCCGACACATCTGTCGCCTTCAGCCCCTGATATTTCTCGCCAATAAAACCGGCTACCCAAAAGCCTATCAACTGACCCACGCCGTAAGTTGCCAACGTGATCAATCCCTGCGCGGCACTTTTATACTTGACTCCCGCTTTGCTGTCGGTATAGATCTGTCCGGAGACGAAGAAAAAATCGTAGCATATACCGTGCAATGCGATACCGATAATCAACATAAACGATAAATCGCCAGCATTTCCATAAGCAAACAGTAAATAACGTACAACCCAGGCAAGCATACCGATGATAATCGTCTTTTTAAATCCGAAACGCACAAACAGAACCGGCAACAAGAGTAAGAAAACAGCTTCCGACACCTGCCCGATGGCCATCTTTCCTGTCGCATTCGTCAGTCCGATTTCCACCAGGAAAGGATTAGCGTTCTGATAGTAGAATGCCAACGGGATACAGATCAGTATAGACGAAATAAAAAATACCAGATAGTTTCTATCTTTTAACAAAGTAATGGCATCCAACCCGATGACCGAGGCAAAAGACGGTTTCTCGTCTGAAGTAACTTTTACCGGAGGTGTTTTCGGTAATACAAACGAAAATAAGCCCAGTACCAACGACGCTATGGAGGCCATTAAAAAGGTGTTTCTCAAGGCTCCTTCGGCTGCCCCTTCCGCGGAATCCCATCCTAGCGTACTGATCGTTAGGCCTGCCACTATCCACCCGATCGTGCCAAACACGCGGATACTGGAAAACTGCTTTTCCGGATTAGTCAGCTGTCTAAACGAAACCGAGTTGACCAACGACAGCGTAGGCATGTATAGAATCATATACGTTAACACGTAAGGATAAAAAACAGCCACGTCCGACGAGTTGTACATCTGAAACATTAAAAAGGCTCCTATCAGATGCAGGATACCCAAAATTCGCTCGGCATTAAAATAGCGATCGGCGATCATTCCGATAATAAAAGGCGCGATAATTGCCCCTAACGATTGGGTGGAGAAAACGTTGGCTATTTCGAACTGCGAAGCCTTTAGGTTCTGAATCAAAAACGTCCCCAAAGTGACGAACCATGCTCCCCAAATGAAGAATTCGAGGAACATCATAAAAGAAAGTTTAAATCGTATTGACGTTGACATCTGATGATAGGTTTATAGTATAAATATATTACTTCTCCTTAAATAACAAAAATATTTTGTGGCTAAATTAATTTAGCATTAAAAATTATCCACTTCCCGATAAGCATTCACCAGTGCCTTTTCACCCTCCACGCCAGCCTTAGACATACCATGCTCCATCCCGACAACGCCGGTATATCCTTTTTCCTTCAACCACTTGAACACGTTCTTATAATTGATTTCTCCGGTAGTCGGTTCCTTGCGTCCGGGGTTATCGCCCACCTGTACATAGGCAATCTCGCTCCAGCACATATTCATTAAGTTGATTAGATTTCCTTCGTTTTTCTGCTGGTGGTAGGCATCATACAATATCTTACATGATGGGCTTCCGACGGCTTTGCAGATTTCATACGTCTGGTCGGTATACCGTAAAAAAAGATCTGGTGTGTCACTCAGTGGCTCAAGCACCATCGTAATACCGTGTGGCTCAAAGATCTCTGCCCCGCGTTTCAACGCTTCTATAATGTTAGCGGTCTGCACGCCCAGCGGCAGATTCCGCTGGTAGTCTCCGGGAACCACGGTAACCCAGCGCGCGTTAACGCGTTTGGCGACTTCCACCGACTCCCTGCATCCCTTGAGAAATATATCCACATGCTCCTGTTTGCCGGCCGCTAATGTGTTGGCGCCGTTTCCGCCTTTTGGAACCACGAAAACGCCCATACGCATGCCTAATTTAGCAAGGGTCTCACCTATTTTATTCTGTTCGTCGACGGAGCGGCCCGGCATTCCGTTGTCTTCAATGCTACGGAATCCTAGGTCGTACATGTACTTGATTTCGTCGACAAAGTTTTTGCCGGCACTGGCAGAAAACATCCCCTGGTGCGGAGCGTAATCCAGCTTAAATACGTTATCTTTATGTTGATATGTTTCTTTTGCCATAGTATCGTTTCCTAAAAGAACTGCCCCTCCGACGAGTGCAGCTCCGCTTTTGATAAAATCTGATCTCTTCATATACCAAAACTGGTTAATTTTTAATGAATTTTAAGAATCCTTTAGAAAAAACTTCCTTGAACGTTCCGTCCTTTCTGTGAATGATGTATACTTCTATCCCTTTTAAGCGGTCTGCCAGGCGGATTCCTTCTTCAGGAGTGAGCGCCATAAAGACGTTGTCGTAAGCGTCGGCGTCCATAGCAGTCTCCGCTATTACGGTTACACTCGCTGTATCGTTCTGCAATGGATATCCGTCAAACGGATTGATATGGTGATGGATCTTTTTTCCCTCAAAATCGAATGCCCTCCGGTAACTTCCTGAGGTCGTCACAGCCTTATCGCGCAACGCCAGGATGAACGGCGAGGCAGCAACGCCTTCAGGCCGCTCGATCGCAACGTTAAACGGCTCTCCGCCACCTTTATGCCCACTGGTTCTGATCTCTCCTCCGAGCTCAATGATATAGTTTTCAATTCCTCTCCGTTCCATAAAACCAGCGAGCACATCCACCGAATATCCCTGCGCGATCCCATTGAGATCGATACTTATCCGGCCATCGCGCTTACGGAGTTTTCTTTTCCTTAATTCGAGCCTGTCCATTCCCACGAACTGCAACGCGCTATCGATATCCGCTCTTTCCGGCATCTGCTTTGGACGTTTCGGTCCGAAGCCCCAAAGGCTTACCAGCGGTTTCACGGTGATGTCAAACATCCCACCCGAACGTTTATGCACCTCAAAAGAACGTTTGACGACGTTCGTCATATGCTCATCCATTTCGAACCACGACAGGGTCTCCGGGTTATTAAACGCAGAAATCAGTGACGTCGGTTCATACAATGACATTGAGCGGTCGATAACACGCAAGACACTGTCGATTTCAGCCTTACGTATAAGCTCCCGCGGCGCGTAATACTGCAGTTGATAGCTTGTACCCTGCGCAGCACCCTCTATCAAAAACCGGGGATATTGCGCAAAAGCAAAGCAGTTTAAAGACAACAACAACAAAATATAAACGCCGCGGAGTACCACTTAAATATAATATTCCGTATTTTTTCCCGGTATAGCGGCGATATAGTCACCATTTTGGTCGGGTACGATTTTGGGCATTGCATCCCATGCATATACTTCGGGTGATAGATCGACATCCGACGTCAGCGCCTTGTCCCACTTTATCACCTTTCCGGTGTAACACGCAATACGTCCGATAATTCCTGTCAATGTGCTATAGGCCCCATATTCCGCGTTATCAAACTTGTACTCGTTCTTGGCGATAGCTTCAAACAGTTCTTTGTGTTCTTGCTGGTACGCGTTCGGATTCCCTTTAGGATCATGGCGGTAGATCTCGTTTCCTTTAGCATCCCAGAGGATCGCCTGATTGCCGGCCGAGAGATATACACGGCCTTTGGTCCCCTGGAATGTCTCATCAACCCGGTTTGAAATTCCCTCAAAATGGCGGCATTGGCTATACACCACAGCGCCGTCGTCGTACGTCAGTTCGACAGCGAAGTTATCATAAATCTCGCCGTACTCTTTGCCGATACGGTGTGCCCTACTTCCCGTGCCCTGAATCGAAACGGGATATTTTCCTTTTATCCAGTTTGCTATATCAATATTATGAACGTGCTGTTCGACAATGTGATCGCCGCACAGCCAGTTAAAATAATACCAATTTCTCATTTGATACTCCATCTCGGTCTGTTCCGGCTTGCGGGGGCGGACCCAAACGCCGCCGCTGTTCCAATACACCTGACCAGAGACGATATCGCCTATCGCCCCATCCTGTATCCTTTTGATGGCCTCGCGGTAGTTGGTCTGATAACGGCGCTGTAAACCGACGACAACATTCAGCTTCTTTCTTTTCGCTTCTTCTGCCGCCGCCAGAACTTTCCGTACTCCAGGGATGTCCACCGCCACCGGTTTTTCCATAAACACGTGTTTACCTGCCTTCACCGCTTCTTCAAAATGAATAGGGCGAAATCCCGGAGGAGTTGCCAACAGGACAACATCTGCATCTTTTATAGCAGACTTGTATGCCTCAAAACCAACATATTTACGGCTGTCCGGAACGTCCACCTTATCACCGAACTTCTCCTTCAGCGTGTTATACGTGGATTCCAAGTTATCCTGGAACGCATCGGCCATAGCCACCAGCTTGATATTCTGCCCCGAAGCAAAAGCATCGAAAGCTGCCCCTGTTCCACGGCCACCGCAGCCTATTAAAGCGATTTTAATGACATCGCTTCCGGCGGCGAACACCCCTGATACAGGCGTGCTGGACAATACAGCAGCTCCTGCCAATGCAGAACCCGCTTTAATAAATTCTCGTCTTTTAAAATTATCCATCAGTTTTAGGTATTATAATTTATCAATCAGAAGTCTTTTATGGGTGCCTTGTCATAATACGCCATGATTTCTTCATGGGACGGCGGGTTTAACGGCCTAACGAGCCGCAGTCCGACAAACGGCGCCTCTGGAAACCACCAGTTCGACTTGGGTATCTGCGGATCTAGCTGCTTCCAAAAAGGATCTGACGCCATTCTTGCCGCAGAACGAAGGTCTTCGGCTTTGCTTTCGAAGGATCCTCCACGCACGCTATGCGGATACAAGGTTGTGGGGACCGCTACGGGATTGTCGGCCACCTTGCCCGAATACTGTTTATAAAAATCGGGGATATACTGGTCGAAGGTCCATTCTGCTACGTTTCCCATCATGTCGTATAATCCCCAGGCATTGGGTTTCTTCTTACCAACAGGCGCTGTTTCGCCGCCGCTGTTATCCGCAAACCACGCATACTCTTCCACGCGGGAGGCATCGTCTCCAAAGTAATATTCAGTCGTTGAACCGGCACGGCAGGCATACTCCCATTCTGCTTCCGTCGGAAGACGATAAAACACCCCAGTCCGGGTGTACAGCCATTTGCAAAACTGGATAGCATTATAATGCGTCATGGCCAATGCCGGATGCCCCTCCTTCCCCATACCAAAGGTCATATCGAGGTACGGCTTGGTCGGACGCGTTACGGCGTCTACCTCAGGCGCCACCTTTCCGTCGACCGACTGGGTCACTTCCAGATCTTTATACACGAAAGGTTCATATATGTCCCACGTAACTTCGTATGTCCCCATCCAAAATGGATCCAGTTTCACCTTATGTACGGGTTTTTCGTCGTCTTTCTGTCCCTTATCACTTCCCATCATGAACTCACCTCCTGGAATTGCTTCCATCGAAAATGCAAGATTGGTCCCGTCGAGCTTTTGAACATAGCGCTCATGCCGGGTCTGTGCAGAGGAAAGAAGGTTAGCTACGAGCAATGAAAAAACCACGGCCCCTTTTTTTACAAAGTTTGTAGTCATCAATCTAGATTTTTATAAATCGGTACTAAATATAGAAAATATATTGTAAAAAATACACTAAGCATCTTTTACAACAATCAAGTTACAAAAGGACGTGAATAAGCTGATAAGCTAACCACGTTGAAAATAAGCCTACTACAATGCTCATGCCTATGACTGAATTTCCCAGTTTGGCATTTAGGCGGAACTCCTGTAAAAGCAGGCTTGTCGACACCAGCGTTGGCATGGCCATCTCAAAATTTGCCACTTGAGCTATCCGCCCGCTGTAGCCGAGAAGATAGGTGGCGAGAATCAGTGTACCGGGGCCGAGGCAAAGTTTGTACAATAGTGACAACGCCATCACGGCAACCTCTGAGCGGTAAAAGTTAAACGACAGCTGCATACCGATGGAGAAGAGTGCCAGCGGCGATACCGTCGCCGATAGCTGTGCGAACAGCGGCTGCAGACCTGAAAAATCGACTACCGAGGACAACGAGAGGGCTAACACCGACCCTACAAAGGGTGGGAATGTAAGCACCCGCCGCAGGATATACGATACAGGGACAGATGAACGTGCCCCGCCGGAGCCCTGTAGGGCGATTACCGTGCCTACCGATGCCAGCAAAAAAAAGGTTGTCTGATCGCTGATAATAGCCCATTTAATATATTCTTCGCCAAAGTAAGACGCAACTAAAGGAAATCCGACAAACGAGGTATTGCTAAAGCCGGAGACCAGCATCAGCGTATACGTTGTGCGCCTCGACAACTGCAGCAGCTTTCCGACCCCTTTAATAAAAACGATGGCCCCGAGTAAGATAAAGCAGGGCAATATGACGCAGAGCGACAACGTGTGGTCCCATTTTAAGTCGGGAAGATAATAAAATGAGGTAGCCGGCAAACCTATATAAATTATCCAGGAATTAATAGCCTTAAAACCATCCGGTTTAACGACCTTGGAAATCCGCAGAATATACCCCGAGAGCAGGCAAAAAACAATGATAATAAAATTGGCCATCTTAATAATCGGGTTATACCTCCACCCTTTCCCAAAATTTAATAACTTTGCGGCCAAAATTATACATATTCCATAGCAACTTTGAAAAAAAATACGTTAATATTCTCTTTTATTTTCTTTATGCTGACGCAGCTCCAGGCACAGGTGGATACGTTGAAAAATGATCGACCGGCAAAAAACCCGCTTATTATTGAGGTGGAAGTGGAAAATGGCGGTATTCTGGCTTCCAAAGAAATAAGACGGACAACTTTCCAAAGCGCCTATTACAACGGCGTGAATCTAAAAGTCGGCTGGAAAATCCAACACTCCGACGATCAGTATTTCACACTCTACAACAATCCCGTATACGGCATCGGTTTCTATGCAAGCACATTCAATACCGACATTATCGGCAGTCCTTACGCGGTGTATGGATTCGTACAGTCGCCCTTCGGCAACCTCAGCAATCGGCGCTGGGGGTTTGACTACCGGATTGGCCTGGGCATATCGGGCAATTTTAACCCGTACAACGAAGACACCAACCCGCTCAACCTGGTTATCGGCGCCAGGAATAATGTGTTCATTGATCTCGGTATACGGTCGGTATATAAGATTAACCCCAATTGGCGGGCAGGAATAGGCCTGGCTTTCCATCATTTTTCTAATGGAGCGTTAAAGCTGCCAAACAAGGGTGTGAATCTTATACCGGTAACCGCTTCGATAACTTACCAGCCTAACGGCAGTTCAGTTTTGCCCGACAAAACGAAAGTAACCCCGTATCCCGACAACATCTTATATCATATCAACTATGGTGTAGGCTGGAAACAGCTCGAGCGGGACCGCGACCGCCGCTTCTTCAAAACAACTGTCAGTGCCTACGCCAGCAAACATGTTTCTCACAAGTGGCGTATGGGCGGTGGCTTCGACGTCTTTTATTCGTCGTCGGGGAACAATGATGAGATCGCCGGAGAAGACAAAGGCAAGCTCAGCGCAAAGCTTTCCGGAGGACCGTCTTTTTATCTCGTGCACGTCCTGAACAGAAATCTCGTGCTAAATGGAAATATAGGCTACTACCTTCATAAGCAATATTTTAACGGCGAGATAGAACGGATCTTTCTACGTGCAGGCGCCCGATATTATGTTTACAAAGACCTCAACGCCGGCATATCCATTAAAGCCCATAAAGGAAAGGCTGATTTTATCGAGTGGACGGTGGGATACACCTTCAACCGGAACTAATCGGCGGCGCCGGCGGGCGGGCGGGTCGACCGGTATGCAGGTGTCCGCTATCTCTACTTGGTTCAGACCACGCCCCCACTTGGCGGCGCATGGTCTGAAATTGGGCATAACTACATAACCAGTTTACCGATCCCTTTGGCCAGATTCCGGTCAACGGTAATATAACCGGGATAGTAAATGTTGCTGTTCCCGATTCTAATTGACGGCTTTATTTTGAGGACTAAGAAACCTTCGCCCTGCCGCGTAAAAATTTCGTTAAGCACGTTTTCGAGTCCTCTTTCCTGAGCTGTACCGAAGATATTTGCTTTGAAGGTCAGCGGAACGACTGTACTCTCGCCGGTGTTTAGGTTCAGGTTTTGATTAACGGTTCCTTCGAACAGGGGCTTGCCCTGTATTTCTATCAGGTATTTGAACGAGTTGATCGCAGCCCTTGTGGTTGTCGGGTTACTCACCTTCATATTAATGCGGGCTTCAAGTGGCAGGTCTTTCCGCAACATAGCGAGGGCGACACCCGGAAGAGCAGACAGGTTGACGCCATCCGGGCCGGCGAAATTGTCTATCACCCGTCCTGCTAATCTTACGTCCTGCAGCGATTCCACCGTATAATCGCATTTTGCCAAAGCTTCCACCTGGTTTCTGTTAATGGCGCAGCCTCCTAAAATAAAAACCGCGAGTACAGCCACGAAGGCCGACACTATCTTAATCCGTCTCATATTTGAATATTTATCCATGTTATCTATATTGTTACTTTATATCCGCTCGCTTGCGGATCGGTTGTCCAGCTCCGCGGCCCACAGACGAGACCGCTCGATCTCATTTCCTGCTCTTTGTAAAGTTATACGTGACTCCGAGTGTAAAAACCGCGTTTCCCGCTTTGAGATACGTATTATCTACCACATTAAAATTGAATCCGTTTGTATACTGGAGCTGAAAGCCTCTGTTCAATTCCATACGGGTAAAGAAGAGCGGTTCTATAAACAGCGCCTCTTCTGGCTGGCTTGCCATTCCGTCGATCGTGAAATCTTTCATCGCCACCCTGCTAGCACGTATGGCTGTGCCATAATTTAGATTCCGCCGTTTTCCAAATAGGTTTATCTTTTTCCTATTCGTCGAAGAATAATTCAGCTGGACAAAAATTTTGTCGAACTCCATGTTCCGGCTCTCTACAGGTTCCATTCCTATTGTAGTTGCCCGTCGTTCTATCTCAGCCGACGAACCGACACCATAACCGGCATAAACCTCTAAAACCTGTCGCTTTTCCTTACCTATTTTTGTAAAATATCCGAGTCCGCCCTCTATAAGGTGCTGTTTAAAAAGCTGATTGCTACTTTCACCTCCCCTGTCGATATAGGATCCGTTGGCGATGACCGCGACATGCCTACCCAAGGCTACTCCTGCATTTCCACTAAGGTTTCCTTTTGCATTAACATGTGCTGCCACATACGCTTCGCCCTGCTCCCTAAACATAGGAGTCGCCGGCACGTTGGGCATATACAGAGAGCTGCAAGAAGCAAAAAACGAAACAGCAGCCAGGCCGACAAAATATAGTGTTCTGATCCCCATAGTTTTCTATCAGCCTAATATCATAATTATTGTGCCAAATTGCTTCTATGAAAAAACTTTCGCAACAGCATGGTAGCCAATAGCCGTGAGCACCTGACAATTGTTGATGCCTGCTCCTTAAATAATGCCTGCCTTCTGCAGCTCCGCCTCCATCTCCTGCTGCAGCTTCAGCGCTTCCTCCCTGGCTTTTTCCGCGAAGTCTCTGCCGCTAGAAGCATAGATAACAGCTCTGGTACTATTGACAAGGAGCCCACAATCACGGTTCATCCCATACCGGCATACGTCGGCCAACGAGCCTCCTTGGGCCCCAACTCCCGGAACCAACAGAAAGTGGTCGGGCGCATGTTCTCTGACCTTGATAAAGGCGTCGCCCCGTGTGGCTCCAACAACAAACATGGTGTTTTCTATGGATCCCCAGTTGCTGACCTTATCCAGGACATATTCGAATAGCTGCACCCCTTCGGCATTTTTAAAATTCTGGAAGTCCATGCTTCCAGGGTTTGAGGTCAAGGCCAGCACGACCGCCCATTTACCTTCCGTAGTTAAAAAAGGGGTAACAGAATCATGTCCCATATAGGGTGCAATGGTTAATGCGTCAAATCCTAGCCCCGAGACGTTCTCATCAAAAAACGCCTGCGCGTACATTCTCGACGTATTTCCGATATCGCCACGTTTGGCGTCGGCAATTCCCAAACAGTCTTTAGGCAGCGCCTGCCAGGTCTTTTGTAAGGATTGCCATCCCCTTACGCCATAGCATTCGTAGAACGCGATATTGGGTTTATAGGCGACACAAAGATCTTCGGTAGCCTCGATAATAGCCTTGTTAAACGAATAAATGGGATCCTCGTCATCCAGCAAATGTTGCGGGATCTTCGTTAAATCTGTATCTAATCCGATACAAAGAAAACTCCTCTTCAGCTTGATTTGGCGAATTAGTTCCGCTCTGGTCATATAAGTTATTTGTTAAGTAGCTCTGTGATAAAGTTGGAGACTTCTGTCCGCGAGTAGTCAGCCATCCCTTCGTGGCGCGCCGCAACACGTCCCTCTTTATTTAAGATAACTGTCGTGGGGATAGACTGTCCCAGCCATTCGGGCGGGATATCACTTTGGGGATAGACCACCGGTAAATCCATATTTCCCTGTTCCATGAACATTTGGGCCTTCTGTCTCTCACCTTCTATCTCCACCAACAAAAACACGACATTGCCGTTCCCCTTAAATTTGTCCTTTAAGATCTGGATAGAGGGCATTTCGGCCTTACATGGGGGGCACCAGGTGGCCCAAAAGTTAAGAAAAACAACTTTACCTTTTAGATCCGACACCCTGACGGTATTCCCTTCATTGTTCAGAAAAGTGACTTCCGGTGCGGTATGGCCGACGGCCGACGGTGTTTGGGAACCCTCCTTTGGCTGTTCTAAATCCGGCCGGAACAATCCGATCTTCATCAGCCCTCTTTGCACCCATATACGGCCAGCGGGCAGTACGAGCACAAGAATAAGTGCGGCCACCGCTAGGTTTTTTATTATCCGTCTTATTTTCTTCTTATCAACATCAACCATACCACGTCGTCCTTTATGAATCAAATTTCTCCAGCAACTTTAACAGCGTAGCAAAGTCTTTGGGATAAGGGGCTTCAAATGCGTACACTGTTCCATCGATAGTAAATTGCACGGCCCTTGCGTGTAACGCGAAGCGTTTCATAATAGGCAGCTCCTCTTGATCTTTTGACATGGTGAAACCCCTCTTTTTGATCTGCGAAAGATATACGGGCTTACCGCGATACATGGTGTCGCCAACAATCGCGGCGTGCTGTGTTGCCAGATGGATACGGATCTGGTGCATACGGCCGGTTATCGGCCTGCATTCCACCAATGTAAAATGTTTGAAGTACTGAATAGAATTAAAGACGGTCTGGGCTACCTTGCCATTGATACGATCGATCGACACATTTTTATTCCCTTGGTTCAGTATCGGTAAGTCCACCATAAGTTCGTTGAACGTGTGCGTCCCCCCGATGATGGCGTGATAAACTTTGTTCACGCGTCGCCGTTCGAATTCGATCGATACCAATCTATACGTTTCGGGATTTTTTGCGATAAGTAAAATCCCCGAGGTATCTTTATCGAGCCGATGGCAGACCTGCGCGTCGGCATGATATTTTTTAGCAAGCCGAAGTATGTTTACCTCGCCTCCGGTGCGGTCGTCCAAGGAAGCTACAAAAGGAGGCTTGTTAATAACGATGAGATTATCGTCCTCAAAAATGATTAAATCCTGAAATTTTGGAAACTTAAATAAACGATTGTCGTTCTCCTGCATAGCTGCAAAAGTACAAAATAAAGGCGAGAAAGTTAAGCCATGCGCCTAGCCGCCGGGACGACATTTTCAAACTATTCAACCTTGTGTCTTGGTTCTATAAGTTTTTTGGTAGTTTTGCTTATTCTAAAACGTCGAAAATGTCTGTAAACAAACTTATCAAACGTGTAACAACAAATACGATCCTTTCCATGAAGCAACAGGGCGAAAAGATCAGTATGCTGACGGCTTATGACTTCTCTACGGCAAAAGCTTTGGACGAGGCCGGTACGGATGTTCTGCTGGTTGGGGACTCTGCTGCAAACGTTTTTGCCGGTTATGAAACCACGCTACCTATCACGTTGGACCATATGATTTATCATGCCAGTGCGGTGGTGAGGGGTGCAAAGAGAGCGCTCGTATTGGTCGACCTTCCATTTGGCGAATATCAAGGATCTGCTGACGACGCCTTTAAAGCGGCAGTGCGCATGATGAAAGAGTCCGGTGCCCACGCCCTGAAGCTGGAAGGAGGCGTCGAAATTTTAGATAACATAAAAAAAATTATCCACGCCGGAATTCCGGTGTGCGGGCACCTGGGGCTTACGCCTCAAGCCATTAATAAGTTTGGCACTTTTGGGGTGCGCGCACAGGAGGAAGAGGAAGCGGCGAAATTAAAGTCGGATGCCTTAGCTCTGCAGGACGCAGGCTGCTTTGCCGTCGTTCTCGAAAAGATTCCGGCAGCCTTGGCGCAGGAGGTCTCGCAGTCGTTGCGTATACCGACCATCGGGATAGGCGCTGGCAACGGATGCGATGGACAGGTTTTGGTCGTGAACGACATGCTGGGGTACACCAAAGATTTTAAACCGAAATTCCTCAGACGTTATATGAACATGTACAGTGACGTTGTGGATGCCGCTGCAAAATATGTTGCCGACGTAAAGTCCGGTGATTATCCCAATGAATCTGAACAGTACTAGCGCCACATGAAGATCCTGTTGATAATAGCTTTATGTGCTATATTGTTTTATTTTCTGTCAAGGCGGCTTTTCCTCAGAAAGGACGCCGGGGGGCTAATTAAATCAGCCAAGCC
Source organism: Sphingobacterium allocomposti (assembly GCF_008124885.1). Lineage (GTDB taxonomy): Bacteria > Bacteroidota > Bacteroidia > Sphingobacteriales > Sphingobacteriaceae > Sphingobacterium > Sphingobacterium allocomposti. Next base: position 171,836 of record NZ_VNHX01000004.1, on the reverse strand, counting down.
AAACAGTTATACCCATCTGGATACTTCCCCCCAGATACTGGCTCGGGTTACCCGCAATACCTTATGGACAGTCGGCATTGGAATTGGCCTGTTCTTTTTGGTGCTCATCCTCGGCATGAAAATCAAAATATTGTGGATTGCGCTGCCCCTAAGTCTTTATTTAATTGGCCAGTTAATCGTATTGACCAACCATGTGAAGACCGTGCGGAACCAACGTATATATTTCGATCCGACAACAGATAACGTAATAGTACAATACATTCAGCAGGAGACCCTGTATTTCAACCTTCTAAACGACCCGATCGGTGTGTCAGAAGTAAAATCAGTTCAAAAAAACAGAGGTACACTTTTCGGATATTACAAGATCCGTCTGCGACGTCAAACGGTGATCGTTCCCTACTTAATCGAACAGCACGGATCCTCTAGGGCCAACAGTATATTTTTCGAGCGGCTTCGCTCCTTTCGACATATAGAGGTAGAAACACGTTTGTTTCCCATTATCTAGGCCGCTTGGTAACCGTTCCCGGATCAGGTGGTTACAACAAACAAGAGAGGCTTTTGGAGCCTCTCTTGTTGTTTATAGTTTGTAGAAATGTCTTTTATTCGCCGTTGATGGCCCGCCAGATCATGTCCTTTAATGTCTGAATATTTTTTCCGGAGACGGACGATATAAACACTGCCGGAATACCCTTGGGCAACGTTTCGGCCATTTCGGATTCGAGCTCCTCGTCCAACATATCCGATTTTGTTATTGCCAGCAACCGGGGCTTATCCATCAGCTCCGGATTATAAGCCGTGAGTTCATCCAGTAAGATCTGGTACTCTTGTTCGATGCTTCGGTCGGTATCTGCAGGAATCATAAACAGAAGAACAGAGTTTCGTTCAATATGGCGCAAAAACCGATGTCCAAGTCCTTTCCCCTGAGATGCTCCTTCGATAATGCCCGGAATATCCGCCATGACGAACGATCGGTTGTCGCGGTACCCTACAATACCAAGGTTTGGCACTAACGTGGTAAAGGGGTAATTAGCAATCTCTGGCTTCGCCGCGGAAACGACGGATAGTAATGTGGATTTTCCGGCATTGGGAAACCCTACCAGCCCAACATCGGCCAAGACTTTTAACTCGAGAATAATCCATTCCTCCTTGCCGGGCAGGCCAGGCTGCGAGAAACGGGGCGTCTGCTGGGTGGACGATTTAAAGTGCCAATTGCCGAGCCCTCCTTTTCCTCCCGGCGTCAAGACTTTTGTTTCTCCGTCTTCTGTGATATCGAACAATATCTCACCGGTTTCGGCGTTCTTGGCAATGGTTCCCAATGGTACCTCAAGAATCTCGTCTTTACCATTCGCCCCTGTTCGCAACGCGCTTCCCCCGGGTTCTCCGTTCGCTGCGATGATATGCTTTCTATATTTAAGATGCAGAAGCGTCCAGTGCTGGCTTGAGCCCTTAAGTATAATGTGGCCGCCGCGCCCCCCGTCGCCTCCATCGGGACCGCCCTTAGCTGTAAATTTATCTCTGTGCAGATGCGCAGAGCCAGCCCCTCCGTGTCCCGAACGGCAACACACCTTCACATAATCCACAAAATTTGAGCCTTGGGCCATATGTAAATATCTATGTTTTTAATTAATATTGATCGATAATAGCTGTTAACGACTCAAAAACTGTCTCGATATCACCAATACCGTTAACTTTGGACAACTTTCCCTGAGCCTCGTAATAAGGCAACACATGGATCGTCTTTTGGAAATATTCTTCTATACGTTTCTTCAGTTTGTCAGCGGCATCATCCGCCCGCCCCGAAATTTCCTGACGTTTGGCTATACGTTGTGTTAGCTCTTCTTCCGTCACATCCAATGCTACCACCCCTGTGATGCGTTGGCCGATTGATACTAAAAATTTGTCCAACGCCTCGGCCTGCGCCACGGTACGCGGAAAACCATCAAATATAAATCCTTTAGCACCTGGATTCTTTTTGATCTCTTCTTCCAGCATAGCAATCGTAATGGAATCTGGAACTAAGTTACCTTCCGCAATGATCTGGCTTACCTGTTGTCCAAGTTCTGTCTGGTTTTTTATGTGTGACCGAAAAATATCTCCCGTGGAAATATGAACTAACTGGTATTTCTCGATGAGTTTTTCTGATTGAGTACCCTTACCAGCACCTGGAGGACCGAATAAGACAAGGTTTAGCATAAGTGTAGTATTGTTTTTGTTCTTTGTTCGAAAAAAAAGCCTAATCTTGTCGGATTAGGCTTCGTGTAACTAAGTGCGCTCAAAGGGAGTCGAACCCCTAACCTTCTGATCCGTAGTCAGATGCTCTATCCAATTAAGCTATGAGCGCGGCAACCAACACATTTCGACTTATCGCCCGTATTGTTTTGGTGATGCAAATATAGGCAAAACGAAGTTGTATCCAAACTTTTTTTTCACTTTATGCCACAGATAAAGGGCAACGATCTCCTATTCAGCCCCATCCGCTTTTCGTTTTTTTGCCTTCCCATCCGTCCGGAGTACGGGCGGGTAAGCGACTTATGGCGGTTATATCTGTCGTAGATCGCCCCAACTCGCAAAGGACTGCTTCGCGCTTTATCGTTTCCCCGCGGGGGCGATAGGAAGACAAACAAAAAGGCCATGGAATTTTTGCCGGACCGGCAGAAGCGCACGGTCGCATTCTAAACAGAACGGGACAAAAGAATTCCTCTTTTGTCCCGTTATACCGTGCGCTCAAAGGGAGTCGAACCCCTAACCTTCTGATCCGTAGTCAGATGCTCTATCCAATTAAGCTATGAGCGCTCTTTTTTTATCGACCTGCTGTCGATTTTGGTGACGCAAATATCGCCACTTTTTCTATTTTTCCAAATTATTTTTCAAAAAACGGGACAAATAAAATTGCAATGGTACATATATTGTTGATTAAAAAATAATTACATTTAGTATAAATTTAATGATATGGTTGAACGCTTAATAAAGAGCAACAAAATTCGAATTGGTGACATAAGTATATCCTATTACATCAAAAAAGCAAGAATCGACTCACTAAAAACTATTATTTTCTTACACGGTTTCCCATTTAATAAAAATATGTGGCGCGAGCAGCTTACCGGACTGTCCGACGATGTAACCGGCATTGCCATCGATATACGCGGACATGGGAATAGCACCAGCGGGCACGGCTTTTTCTCCATTGACGTTTTTGCGAAGGATCTCCGCGTCTTTTTAGAAAAATTGGAAATCCAACAGGCCGTATTATGTGGCATATCCATGGGCGGCTACATTGCACTGCGCGCTTACCAATTATTTCCCGACAAGATCAATGGCCTCGTGCTTGTAGACACCCATAGCAAGGCCGACACTAACGCCGGGAGACAGAAACGCTTTGACAGCATCCAGGCTGTTCTTAATCATGGCCGGCGGCCATTTGCCATCGGCTTTGTGGAAAATGTTTTTGCGGCAAATAGCATTGAAGAAAAACCAGAGGCTGTGGAACTGATCAAAAGCAGTATCCGGCGGAACAGTATCCGCACTATTTGCGCGACCCTGTTGGCATTGGCGTCGCGTACCGACACCAGCGATAGCCTCTCCTCGATCAGCGCGCCAACACTTCTGATCCGCGGCACGGAAGACAAAATAACAGCGCGTCAGGACATGGAAGATATTGCACAGGCCGTACCGAACTCGAAATTTGTTGAAATCGAACAGTGCGGGCACCTCCCCAACTTAGAAAACCCTGAACGTTTCAACCAGCTGTTGGACGACTTTCTAAGGGAAGTTTAAGCTGGTGCTGGCTTTTTAGTGCCTGCTCTGTCAAATTATACCCCATGTCGATCAATTCTTTGGAACGGTGGAAATCCCATATACCTGCGGAATTATGGGGCACCGTAATGGTATAGTGCGGTTTATATAGTTCCAAGGTCAGTCTACTCAGCCGCCGGCGCATTGCGTAATACGATTCCTGCAATAGCGCAACGGGGTTAAGTTTGGGAACTAGCCCGTCGTCCTTCGCTGGGATCCCGTCCAGATTAACGGCAATCACGATATTTTCCTTTTTGGATACGTGGTTGACCGGAACTGGATTCAAAACGCCTCCATCTACAAGAAAACGGTTCGACCAGGAAACACCCGTAAACACCCCGGGGATGGCTATCGACGCCCGTATAGCAGCGTATATGCTTCCTTCGCGGAACAAAACCTCTTCTTCCCGTTCCAGATCGGTCGCCACTGCTGTGTATCTCAACGGCAAATCTTCTATATTAACATCGTCGAAAACCTGATGTAAGGTGTTTAGGACACGGGCTCCTTTTAATAGTCCATATCGGGGATTCGAAAAATCCATTAATTTGAATACCTGCGTCTTCGTCAACGTCTTCATCCAATCCCCCAGCTCCTGCACCCGCCGGCACGCATATGCAGCTCCTACCAGCGCACCGATGGAACATCCTACCACCTCATCCACGATAAAGCCCTGCTCTTCCAGACATTGTATCACGCCGATCTGCGTAATCCCCCTCGCCCCGCCGCTTCCGAGCACCAAGGACACCTTCTGTTGCTTATTAGCAGCTTTCATGAGGTTAAACTTAAACAAAATAAGCCTCAGTTGCAACAGAAATCCTATCCCCCGGAGCGGTCATGTCAGAAAAATGTCGATTTATCCACCAGCGTTTTTTTTAAAAAATTAATTATGATACTTTTGCTAACACTGTTAACTAAATGTTTAAACACAAATGGGAATATCCGAACGGAAGGCACGTCAGCAGGAAGAACTTCGGCAGAAGATCATCCAACAATCCTGGAGCATCATCCAGAAAGAGGGGTGGCAGGCGCTTTCGATCCGCCGCATAGCGGAGGCTATCGAATATAGCATTCCGGTTATTTACAAACATTTTCAAAACAAGGAGGCTATACAGGAATACTTTATTAAAGATGGATTCGACAAGCTGACGGTAGAAATGCTACGGGTCCAGCAGGCGGTCGTAGGTAGTGAAGCCCGTCTTCGGCAGCTGGCCTATGCGTATTGGACCTTTGCGGCGTCGCACACGGAGCACTACCGTATAATGTTCGGGCTCGGAATGCCGGCATGTGAAACGGTGAATAGCATTTCCGAGATAAAACAGATGTCCGAAACAATGTATCGGGTAATCGAAGATGTCGCGATAGAATATCAAAACGGGCATTTAGATCTGCACTTGAAGATGAAAACCTTCTGGTCTATCCTTCACGGATTTATATCCATCGAACTGCTTTCCGGAAACGGCATTCCGGACGGTCCTACTCCTGTCTTTACAGACGCTATAGAAAGTTTTATGTTCACATTAATTCACAAAAGATAAACAAAAAAATGAGCTTAATAGATGATTTACAGTGGCGCTATGCTACAAAAAAGATGAACGGCAAGGCCGTACAACAAGAAAAAGTAGACTACATCGTAGAGGCAGCGCGGCTGGCACCTACCTCGTCGGGACTGCAACCGTATAAAGTCATTGAGATTACAAACCCTGATTTAAAGGCCAAAATACAACCTATTGCGTTCGGACAATCGCAGATACAGGATGCTTCGCATCTGTTGGTGTTCGCAGCCTATGATGAGTATACGAAAGAGCGGGTAGATGCGACTTTTGCTCAGCAGGAGCAGGAAAGGGACTTGCCGGCAGGATTCTCGGATGCTTATAAAAATCAGCTTTTCGGAACACTCCAACGGCAGACGTCAGAGCAGCATTTCGCCCACGCCGCCCGTCAGGCGTACATCGGTTTCGGCCTTGCCATCGCAGCAGCGGCCGAGCAACGGGTCGATGCGACGCCTATGGAAGGTTTCGACAATGCACAGCTCGACGAATTGCTTGGGCTTCCCGCTTTAGGACTTAGGTCGGTGACGATCTTAGCTCTCGGGTATAGGGATGCAGAGAACGACTGGTTGGTAAACCTTAAGAAAGTGCGTGTACCAAAAGAGGATTTCGTAATTCGACACAACTAAACAACAACGAGAGGCATCGCCTTTGGAAGTATCCAAAGGCATGCCTTATTTGTTTATCAGCTGGAAGCCGGCGTATTCCTAAGAACGGCCAACAACAACGACCAGAATTTTCTCACTGACGATATGGAAACCCGTTCCTCCGGAGAATGTGCACCCCTGATTGTCGGGCCGAAGGACACCATATCGATTCCCGGATAGATGCCCGCCAGAATACCACATTCCAGTCCGGCGTGGCAAGCGACGACCTGAGGTTCCTCGCCGAAGAGGTCCATATACGTTTCTTTTACCGTGCGCAATATCGCGGAATCCGGATCAGGCGTCCAACCGGGATAGTCTCCCGATAACTCTACATGCGCTCCCGCCAGTTCAAAACAGCTCCTCAGGGCATTCGAAAGGTCTTCTTTTGAAGATTCCACCGACGAACGGGTAAGGCATTTTACAACAATGTTTCCACCTCCGACATCAACGCGCGCAATATTATTGGATGTCTCCACGAGCCCGTCGAACGCAGGGCTCATTCGGTATACACCGTTAGGTGCGGCATAGATGGCTTTTATGAGCTTCTCATGCATCTTGCGTGGAACCACATCCTCGGGAGAAGCCAGCGACTCAACAAGCTGTATCGCAAGTTCAGGCTCAACGTGCCCGTACTCTTTTGTTAACAGGCTGCGCAGCTTGCTGATCGTATCGACCAGGGCTTCTTTATCCTCCCGCCCCACCACCAGCGTAGCCGTACTTTCTCTGGGGATGGCGTTACGCAACCCTCCTCCTTCTATACCTGCTAGCCGTATATCGAAAGGCAAAAGCTCGAAAAGTATTCTATTTAAGATCTTGTTTGCATTGCCGAGCCCTTTATGTATATCCATTCCGGAGTGTCCACCTTTCAGCCCTTTCACCGCAAGGGTATAAGCCTGAGAGCCCGGCGACACCGCTTCGGGCGTATAGCTGATACGTGCCGTTATATCGACGCCCCCCGCGCAGCCGATATCAATTTCACTATCGTCTTCGGTGTCAAGATTCAACAGGATACTACCCTTCAGCAACCCTTTCTGGAGTCCCTTCGCACCGGTCATGCCCGTCTCTTCGTCGATGGTAAACAGTGCTTCAAGCGGTGGATGCGCGATATCTGTAGAGGCTAAGACGGCCATAATAGCAGCAACACCAAGCCCATTGTCGGCGCCCAATGTGGTACCTTTCGCCTTTACCCAATCTCCGTCCACATACATCGTAATTCCCTGATTCTCGAAGTCGAACACGGTGTCGTTATTTTTCTGATGAACCATATCCAGATGCGACTGCAGGATGACCGTCTTACAGTGGCCCATACCGGCAGTTGCATCTTTGCGTATCAGCACATTCCCTACGTCATCCTTTAGCGCCTCAAGTCCTAAGCCAGTTCCAAAGTCTAACATAAACTGAACAATACGGTCTTCCTTTTTCGACCCTCTAGGTACAGCATTCAACTGTTCGAAATACTGCCATACCGCACGGGGTTCGATGTGTTCTAATATTTTATCCATATGGTTATCGTAGTTTAGGCCAAAAATACACATTCTCCCAACAACGGCCTGTCAACTTATGCCAAACAATTTTCTGTCAAGAACGATTATTATAATAAATAGCAAAAACTATGGCTGTACAAGTAGAACGTAAACCTATTATATTTAGTCCGGACTCCAAACGCGTGTTAGCCCGGTTCTTTCAGCTCGGCGAGGACAGATCGATAAAAATCATCCGGCGGGTTTTGGAACTGCCGAAAAACCGGCAAAACGAGCTATTGAACACGATTCTCCGCAATTTTTCAAAAAGGCACCGCAGCGTGGTTTCCATTTTGGAAAAGAATTTCCGGCGGCTGACACCGGTCATAAAAAAGATGAACCTTGGAAACCGGGAGATAACATATAAAGAAAGGCTGATCATCGGGGCTTACTTTACCATGGAGTATTCTATCGAGGCCGCTGCCTTTTTTAATCCATCGATCATTGAAGATATCGACCAGTCTCAGCTGAGAGATGGGGAAAAACGCGTGATACTGAGCTTCCGTGCGACCGGTGAAGGGCATGTATCCTCCATTGTTTTCCGCTCGGGCGTGATCGACGAGCAGCTCAACATTCATTTAGATGAAGTAGGACGTCTATTGGAGAAACCCAAGCAGATCAAGAATCACCAGTATGAAAAAGAGGATTTCCTTGCCAAATTAGTAGCGCTACACGCTCCAGAAGAAGAAATGCTCCGCATCATCACCAACAAACTGACAAAAACATTCACGTACGAAGAGCTTCGGCGTTTTGTGCGGGAAATTAAAGAGGAACACACGCTTTCGCTGGACAGTGAAACGTTGGCGAACCAAATGATGTGGCTGGCATCGTCGCATTACGAAATGACCTATTCCTTAGATACTGCTATTTCGGAGCGTGTGATCTTCCCGCTGGCCGAAACTGAAATAAGGGGGATCGAAGATGCCCGTTTTGTCAGATTTCAGGACGAAAAAGGGCATATCACCTATTATGCCACCTACACGGCCTACGATGGTTTTTCCATTCTGCCCAAACTACTGTCTACGAAAGACTTTATCCATTTTAAGGTACAGCCCATCAACGGAAAGATTGCCAACAAAGGAGCAGCGCTATTCCCGCGTAAGATCAATGGCAAGTACGCCATGCTAAGCCGTGTGGATGGCGAGAACAACTACATCTCCTTCTCCGACAACATCACCAACTGGCACGAAGATATCATCCTCCTACAGGAGCCAAAAGAGCCATGGGAGTTTGTCCAGCTGGGGAACTGCGGATCGCCCGTGGAAACGGAAAAGGGATGGCTGGTCATCACGCATAGCGTGGGCCCAATGCGTATGTATACATTGAGTGCGGCGCTGCTGGACCTAGAAGACCCTACAAAGATAATTGGCCGATCAAAACAGCCGATATTATCACCCACGACTACTGAACGCGAAGGCTATGTGCCCAATGTCGTGTACTCCTGTGGGCAGATGATACATAACGGACATCTCATCATTCCGTATGCGATGTCCGACTATGCATCGAGTTACGCGACCGTGAACGTCGAGGATTTACTAGCCGAACTTTTGGCTAATGGGTGATTTTTCAGAGCACGATACATGTGTACGGTAGACAACCAGAACGTTATCGTGCTCTCCGCGCCCTGGTTTCTGTTGACGCCATAGGATTCCAGTCCGTCACAACAGCCTCCAGTCTCCTTATCGAACAGGTTAAGCTGCAGATCGTTGCCTCCTAAAAACCATTGATACGACCGTTCCACGCGCTCCCTGTAAATTGGACGACGGTCGATCTTATAAAGCTCCTCGTACATCAGCATCGTACTGTAAACTTCGATTGGCTGCTGTCCAAACTCTGCAAGCGGGGAACCTGCAGCGTACCACCCGTCGTTGCCGATCAAGGAGAGCTCTTGCTTTCTGAAAAGTATTCCGTCGAGGAATGAGGCCGATGCCAGGGCGATCTGTTCCACATCGTCCATATGCAAATAAACATTGGCCCGTAACAAAGCCGTAGGGATAATAGCATTGTCGTAAGACACTATCTTCTCAAACCACTCCCAGTCTACGCCCTTGTTCGCATTGAACTCGTGACAGATAAACTGTACCAGCCCTCTTAGCTCAGCAATGAAACCTTCGTGCTGGGGAGCCTGTTCGAGATAATGTGCTACGCCGAGAACACAGTAAGCTATTGCCCTAATGGAACGGAGCTTCTGCAGATGTGGCCTCGCCCGCTCAAACATCTCCTTTCCGATCTGATGAAAGCTCGCGTTTGTCCGGCTCCGCACCAGATAACCCAGCGCCCAGATACAGCGCCCAAATGCATCTTCCGATCCCACATCTTCCAAAAACCGGTTGTCAAAACTCATGAAATTTTTGAAGTTTCCATCCGCTCGCTGGGCGTAATGTATATAACTCACATACGTAGAGATCAGATCCATGACGTCCCTATCAGGGTGGTCTTCCTGAACCATCAGCGCCAGCAACAATGCGCGGGCATTGTCGTCGAGACAATATCCATGATGATAATTGGGCGTTGCGTAAGTCGCGTGTTGAATGATCCCCACCTGATTTGTTAACCTGCGGACGTGTTGTAAATCCAATGGAGGTAACTCCAGCTTCTTGTTATGCGATTTCTTGTCCTGGTCGAAAACATACTGTTGTCTTGATTCTAGAAATAGTTCCATATACTGAAGTGCAAGTTTGTTCCATGACAAATCAAATTTGAGGCCTGCTACACGCGTCCGGACGGCCTGCAACCGACGGTCGTCTTCGAGAAGGTGTACGAGTTCCCTGCTCAGTCCTTCATGGTCTTTGAAATTAAAAAGTATGCCGCGTCCTTTGGCCAAAGCCTCTTTCGCATGCCAATAGGGAGTCGATATAACACATGCACCCGCTCCCATAGCGAAAGATAGTGTTCCACTCGTAATCTGGGCCTCATTCAGATAGGGTGTAATGTAAATATCGCAGGCCGAAAGATAGGTCGCCAGCCGCTCGTTCTCGATGAACGAGTTGTCGAACACAACATGCTGACGCAGGCCCAACTCGTCGACTAATGCGTGCAGGTGGTGCCGGTATTCTTCCCCCTCATGCTTTAACACATTGGGATGCGTCCTGCCCACCACAAGGTACACCACATCGGGAAAACGTCTGACAACTTCCTGCAATGCTTTAATGGCAACATCGATACCTTTATTCCGGCTCAGAAAACCAAATGTCAAAAGCACACGTTTGCCGGCAAGTCCGAGGGCCGATTTTGCTTCGCGGTTTCCGAGCGGATAAGAAGGAACCCCGTGTGGTATCACTACGATCTTGGATAGCGGGACGCTATAAACGCGCTGTAAGATCCCCACGGCATATGTCGTCATGACAATCAGCTTGTCTGCCCGCTGCACGATCTCCTCCAACACGGCTTTTTCATCGACAGAAGGGTTCTCCAACACGGTATGGAGGTTGACCAGTAGCGGAATACGCAGCCTTTTGAGCAATGACAGGATATAGCCGCCGCTATTCCCGCCATAAATTCCGTACTCATGCTCGAGTAAGCACACGTCGTATGCCCCACTGTTGATAATGCTTGCTGCTCCTATATAGTGCTGTCTGGATCCTTGTTCAATTTCATAGACCACTTCGCTGGGGTAGTCGTAAGCGCCTTTTTCGTCGGACACGGCAAATACGTGCTGATCAATAACCTGTTGATGATCATTGTAATACACCGCTTTGATGAGGTCGTTGGTAAAGGTGGCAATTCCGCATTGCCTAGGTACGTAGGTACTGATATATGCTATTTTCATGGCGAGTCTCCTAGTAGGAGAATCGGTTTTTTACATCTTTTGTTTTCTAAAAGTAGAAACGTTAATAATTTTCGCTATTTTTCTGTGGTATGTATAAGACGAAAACATCCAAAGAAAAAATGGTTGCTGGCGAAATTTATAAAGCATCCGGAAAAGAGCTATTTGAAGAACGGCAGCATGCGAAGGAGCAGCTATTTCTGTTTAACAACTTAGAGCCATCCAAGATAAAGGCACGAAAACAACTGCTAAAGAAGCTGTTGGGAGGCACCACTTCACGTTTTTATATTGAACCACCGTTCCGATGTGACTATGGCTATAATATATATCTTGGTGACAACTTTTACGCCAATTATAATCTCACCATCCTTGATTGTGCGCCTGTACGTATCGGAGACAATGTGATGATGGGCCCTAACGTTTCGCTTTTTACGGCTGGTCATCCTATAGACGCAGCGATGCGTGCGTCGGGCTGGGAGTTCGCCAAACCTATCGTGATTGGCGATAACACCTGGATTGGGGGGCAGACGGTTGTTAATCCGGGCGTGCAGATAGGGCGAAACGTTGTTATAGGCGCCGGCGCAGTGGTTACAAAAGATATACCCGACAATGTGGTTGCCGCCGGTAATCCCTGTCGGGTTCTCAGGGAAATTACCGAGCGGGACCGACAGTTCTTCTATAAAAACGAACGGTTCCGGGACGAAGATATGGACAGCGCTGTGTAGCTATGCTTATACCCTTTTATTCTTGTTTTAATATGCGGTTGATTTCGTCGATAAGCACCGGAAAGCCGGGATAAGTCATATCATGTCCATATCCCTGAAATTCGAAAAGACGGACATCATTATGTCCGGCAATCGACAACATTCTCTTCAAATAGGCGTTCTCCTCGTACCGACCCAGCATTTCTTTTTCGCGGTCGCCCGTTAAAAGGACAATCGGCGGAGCGTCGGAACGCACCCAATATAAAGGAGCCAATGGCCCGACCGTTGGTTGTTTCTCCGCAATCCCCTGTTCTTTTCTCGCGGTGAAGTGGGTTATAGCCTGTCCGCTGAACGAAATAACACCTTTTAGCCGGTCGGCATCTATCCCTTCAGCATGCAGGTAAGCTTTGTTTAAGCCTAACATCAAGGCCAGATAACCACCAGCGGAGTGACCGGAGAGAAACACCTTGGTGCGGTCGATACGATAGCGTTCAGCGTGCTTGATGACAAACGATACTGCTTTGGCGGCATCAGAAATGATGTCCTCTACTTTAACGTTGGGCGCGAACCGGTAACCTACGCCAACAACGACCAAACCTTTGTTTTTCAAAAACTCAGGGATCTCTTTTCTTCCTCCGGTAAGACCGCCTCCATGGTACCAAACAACCACGGGCCTCTGCTCGCCCGAAGTGGGATAATATATGTCTACCAGACATTGCTCCCGCTGATAGGAAGAACCAGCTTTTTCCACGTATGCAATATTCTCTTCCGTCCGGTAGTCCTGCCCAAACGTAGTTAATGTTCCGAACGATAAAAATAACAGTAACAGTGTCTTCATGTTGTTTCGTTTTTAAAATGGTTACCAAACCTAAATAAAATGCTTCACATTCGCGAACACCATAGTATAAAAAAACTATTGCATAATAGGGGCATTGGTTTAGATTCGCCCTGCGGTATTCATGCGGCCCTGTTAGGAATGAATATCAGCAATCTATTCCCCCCTTTCCGAACCGGAGATCGCAACGTCGACGACTCTATGGTTACGTCATCCGGTCTCGCATACGAACTCCACCCGCTGCAATTTTCAAAAACATGACGGAAAAAGAAACGTCCGTAGCGGGGAACTGCGGACGTTTACCAAACCAATTATTAACCTATTATGAATTTTATATAGTATACCTAAATAACGACATCATCTGCCGCATAGTACCTAAAGGAATTTTTTTATATATTTTTTTAACGTATTTTAACAGCTACTTACTTCTAACCAGATAGATAAGAAGTATTCCTGAAAGAATGAAGCTAACTAAAAATCCCAACCAGGAAAGTATCGGCATGCCCCACAGCAGGTATCCAACGCGGCCGTGTGCGAGGATACTTGCGCCGACGCCAAATGTCATGGCAAGTATAGATAACAGGAACTTATTTCCAATACGATGAAGAATAAGCTGCATCCGGTCGAAGTCGTGAATCCTGTGGTTGAAGGACAGTTTATCTGATTTTACTTTTTCCAGCACCGCAATCATATCCTCAGGAACCTCGGTTAGCACCTCTTTGATAAACTTACTTTTCTCCAGCAGTTTCTTTTTAAGATAGTCAGACGACATTTTATCCTGCGCTATCTTCTTTGCGAAAGGTTTAATGCTTTCAGGGATGTTTAGCCGTGCATCAAGCTGCCGGCCTGTACCTTCCAGGATAGAAACACCACGTAGTAAAATATATACGAAGTCGGGAAGCAAAATGTTATTGTACTGCAACACCTTATTCAACTTTCGAAGCATGACCGAAATGTCAATATCTTCTAGCGCATTCTCTTCAATCATCTGAAAAATCTCGTACGCATCTCTTTCCAGTTGGCGCTCGTCCTGTATGTGATGCAGGACGGCCAACCTTTTGATATTGCGGATAAGATCCTTTGCGTCATTCATCAAAAAGTTGATCACCATCCTTTCAATGATATCCCGATCGCGCGGAATCATAAAACCCATGGAGCCGAAATCTATAAAGACTACTTGGCCTCTGTCGTTTACCAGCACATTTCCCGGATGCGGATCGGCGTGGAAAAAGCCATGTTGAAGCACCTGTTCGAGATAGAGGTCCAAGCAACGTTGCAACGTTGCTGCAGAAGATAGGCCGTACTGCTGTAGGCCGGCTATATCGTTAAGCTTGATCCCGTCAATATACTCCATACACAACAGTTCATCATTACTATACTCCCGATATACTTTAGGAACGTACACTTGTCCGTTGTCTTTAAAATTACGCCTAAAACGCTCAATATTATTCAGTTCATTCGTAAACGACAGCTCGTCCGTCAGCGCACTGGCAAACGATTGAACAATCTCATAGAGGTTTATTTTCTGGATAACCTCGTATTTCTTGCGTAATAATCGGACAAGGTCCTGTATAAAATCCAGATCGGCATATACAATCTCCTGAACACCGGTCCGCCTAACCTTGATAACAACCTTATCACCGTTTCGGAGGACGGCCCTATAGACCTGACCGATAGAGGCGGCTGCTATCGGCACATCATCGATATGCGTAAAATGGTCTGATGCTTCGATATTTAAGGATGTCCGAAGTTTATCTATGACATTAATTGGCTCGGGTGGTACTTCATCCTGCAGCTTAACCAGCTCCCTCCGCATTTCATGGGGAATAATATCAGCCCTATTGCTCAGCAGTTGCCCCAGCTTTATAAAGGTTGGCCCAAGTTCCTCCATGGCTAGGCGGATGCGGATATTGAAATCTTCCTCAAAGATCTTTCGGGTATGCGTATTCCATAATAAAAAGCTGTCAGGTATGAGCCGATCAATATTCGACCGGGAAATGATTTCTTCGAATCCGTGCTTTGACAAAATCCGCAAAATCTGTCCGACACGTTTTATTTTATGGACGCCATACATAATTAATCTTTATAGGTATCTATGCCGATTACGCGGGTGACCCTTTCGCTCAGCCGGGTTATATCCGATTTTAGTCCAACCATAATCGTCAGGAACTGGACTGGATTACCTTCAATTTTTCGGAAATTATAAAGATAGCCAATTTCTGCTCCTATAAAAAAACCGGAAAATTTATAGTCGGATCCCACGCCCACCTTTCCCGCCAGCGTGAGGGAGCGTTTATTCGACATCTGTAAAATCTCTCCCGCAACGTCGCCCCGTGGCTCGGTTATCAGCCCAATTGCCGGCCCTATATATCCGTAAGTGTTCAACCTTTTGAACTGCTTACGGCGTCCGGCGGCGAGGCTTAACATGTAGAAGCTCGCCCGGCCATTCTTTACCATATAATTGTAGTCGGGATCCGGCAAAAGCTGGTCATACCCGAAGGTTAACATATACAAGGTCGGAGTTAGAAAGTAGCTGGGGTTCTTTAAAGCAATATCTAAACCTGCGCTTCCCGAAAAGAGCCTGGTTGTCAGGGCCTCCCCCGTTTTACCTAAAGGGAACGAGAGCCCCGTACCTCCAAAGTAGTATATTTTACGGAAGTGCAGCGTGTCGGCCTCCGTTTGGGCAGCTACTTTTCCGAACCCTATACTTATGAAAAGAAGAGCAAACAGTTTTCCCATGAAATCCGGTTTACTATCTCAACAGCGAGCGCGCAAAAATGTTCTCATATTTTTGGAAAGCCGATAATTATTTTTGCGTCCATCCCCAATGACGGGTGAAGCTTATGCACGAGGGCAATAGATATCCGGAAGGTAGACAGCCGGGGTTCGCCAATTCGTGCTTTACAGGTAATTCCGACTTTGAGGCCCTTGATTAAACAACAGATCGACAATGCTTAGCTCAGGAAGAAAACCATGCTTTTCTGAGAAAACCTGGTAATAGGGCTTAGGAGCGGTCCAAACGCTCTCTTTTTTAGGGTGAATTTCCCTTCTGAAATCGTGCGGTTCCACAAGAGGAATATATGTCGACGTGGGCACAATATCGCGACGGATTTTTAAGCACTTAAGAATAAGCTCGAGCTGGCTGAGGTTGAAATCGAATAAAAAGTCGTGACGCTTATTGTAAAATTGCAGGAAGTCATCCTCATAGTACTCAAAGTAAGCCGAGCTACGATACGCCGTCTGCAGGCTAAGCCAGTGTAGGCGTTGCCAATCAAATTCGTAGTTAATGCGGATGTCCTTCATCGGCACATGTTCTTTCCGTCCGTGTATGATGGGGACGATGAGGTCAAGCGTACCATTGGCAGTTGCAATTTTCGTCCGCGTTCTATAGCTCTGTTTTGGATAATGTTCGAACCTTTCTAACAGGATTGGCTGATCTGTTTGTTGGATAATATGAAAATAACTGACAGGCGGTAGATAAAAAGCGGGTAAAAGCAACTGTGATTCCATCGATTTTAACTATTTTAGGCAAAAGTAAACTTATTTAGGGATATTTGCAGGGAATCCCAGGAATTTGACCGTATTCATGAGAAAAAAAAGCATAGCTTCGCTGCTCTATATTTTTTCGTTGCTACCGTTTTGGGTACTCTACAGTATATCAGACGTACTGTATTTTACGTTGTTCTACCTGGTACGATATCGTAGAAAAGTGGTATTCGAGAACCTCAAAAACTCCTTCCCTGAAAAATCGGAAGTGGAGCGTCATCATATTGCGAAAAAATTCTATCGCTTTTTCCCCGATCTGATTGTCGAGGCTATAAAAATGCGGACGATAAGCCGGGAAGAGGTGATCAAACGTATCGAATTACTTAACGAAGAGGAGATACTCAGGCATCTAAAAAATGGAAAAGGCGTAGTCGGAGTAACAGCACACTACGGCAACTGGGAATTGGGAATCCACCGCTTGTCCCTGATGACGGAGTCGCCACGGTTGGTCATCTACAAGCCGCTCAACGACACGGATTTCAACGACGTCTACAACAGTCTCCGTTCGCGTTTCGGCGCGGTCATGGTGCCGATGAAACAGATCCTGAGGCATATCGTGCGGCTACGGAACGCACCGCATATCAGCATGTTTGTTGCGGATCAAACGCCGACTTACCAAGACTCGGACTATTTCATGGAATTCCTGAATCAGGATACGCTCGTTTACACCGGAACCGAACGGATCGCCCGGATGACGGGTAATCCGGTTGTATATTGCCATATTGGCCGAAAGCCCAAACGGGGGCACTATTACTGCCAATTTACGACACTCGTGGAAAGGCCCGAAGAGTTTCGGCCCCACGCTATAACGGACCTTCACAATCATTTTACAGAAAAAATGATCCGCGAACAGCCAGCGTATTGGCTTTGGTCGCATAGACGTTGGAAAAGAAAACGCAGAACATGAAACATTACCCAAAAGTGGCTGTTGTTATTCTCAATTGGAATGGCAGATTTTTCCTGGAGAAATTTCTTCCGTCCGTATACAATAGCACCTACCCTAACATAGAATTTATCATCGGCGATAACGCTTCAACCGACGATTCCGTCCGTTTTGTTCAAGAAACCTATCCGTCGATACGTATTATCCGTAACGAAGCGAATCTTGGCTTCGCCGGGGGGTACAACGAGGTATTAAAGTTGGTGGACGCCGATTACTTTGTTCTATTAAACTCCGACGTCGAAGTTACTCCTAACTGGATTGAACCGGTTGTAGAATATCTGGACTCGGAACACGAAATGGCTGCGGCCCAGCCTAAAATATTAGCCTACCACGAGAAGGGGCTTTTTGAACATGCCGGTGCCGCGGGCGGATATATTGACCGGTACGGCTATCCGTTTTGCCGGGGACGCCTGTTTCATGAGATCGAAGCGGACAGGCGTCAATACGACGATACTTGCGAAATATTCTGGGCAACGGGAGCGGCCTTGTTTATCAAAGCAGCTGCCTGGCGACAGTCGGGCGGTTTTGATGCCGACTTCTTCGCCCATATGGAAGAAATCGATCTGTGCTGGCGGCTCAAACGCATGGGATATAAAATCGGATATGTGGCCACTTCTACGGTTTACCACGTGGGTGGTGGAACACTGCAGGCGAGTAACCCCAAGAAGACCTATCTGAACTTCCGGAACAATCTGGTTATGCTTCAGAAAAATCTGCCATTGCTGACCGCAGTATGGGTAATTTTCGCGCGTCTCTGGCTCGACCTGCTGGCTTTAATCAAATTTCTCGTTGACCGCAAACCGCGGGATGCCTGGGCAATTAGCCGGGCACATCAGTATTTTTTCCTACACATTGTTAAAAACGCAAAAAAACGAAAAAAATACGACAGCACGGAGAACTTGAAGGGGCTATACACAAAAAGCATTTTATGGGCCTTTTACGTGAATAAAATCCGGAAATTTTCCGGATTGAAAGGCGAAAATTTCCGTTAGTGCACACGCTGTCGAATGGACATCCGTCGGCGGCCTTTCCACAAGTTCGGAAGTTTGCAGATTTCCCGAAAAACGAGGTTTTTAACTTGAATACGCGCTTAATTTCATAAATTTGCAGACTATGTCAGCAGATATTCAAGAAAAAATCAAGCTTCTAACGAAAGAGCTAAACGAGTATAACTATCAGTACTATGTATTGGCAAACTCGGTTATTTCGGATTACGATTTTGATCAGAAGCTGAAGGAGCTCGAAGCGCTCGAGGCCCAATATCCGCAATATATAGATCCCAACTCTCCAACGCTTAAAGTGGGGGGTGATATTACGCAGAAATTCAATACGGTGCGTCATCGTTGGCCAATGATGTCTTTGGGCAACACCTATAACGAGCAGGAACTTCGCGATTTTGACGAGCGCGTCCGCAAGATTGTAGGCGACGACGTTCAATATGTATGCGAGTTAAAATTCGACGGCTTATCTATATCATTGACTTACGAAGAGGGGAAATTAGTCCGTGCCGTGACCCGTGGAGACGGCACACAGGGTGACGAAGTGACCAACAACGTAAAAACAATTCATAGCGTTCCCCACCGGCTGAAAAACGGTGACTACCCGTCGATGTTTGAAATCAGGGGCGAAATTTTTATGCACCGGCCCGCGTTCGAACGACTCAATAAGCAACGGGAAGATCATGGCGAGCCTACATATGCCAACCCTAGAAATTTCGCGTCCGGCACGATCAAGCTGCAAGATCCAAAAGAGGTAGCAAAGCGACCGCTGGATTGCTTTCTCTATTTTCTGTATACCGATAATCGCAATAAACTTTTCAACACCCATTGGGAAAGTATACAGGCCGTCAAGGACTGGGGCTTCCCCATTTGCGAACATACCCGGCTATGTCAAAATATCGATGAGATTTTCGACTTCATCAACTATTGGGATGAAGCGCGGCTCTCCTTATCCTATGACATCGATGGTATAGTAATTAAGGTTAATGACTACGCACAACAGGAAGAGCTGGGCTTTACCGCAAAGTCGCCCCGCTGGGCTATCTCCTATAAATATAGAGCCGAGCGGGCTGAAACAACCTTAAACAGCATCGCATACCAGGTGGGAAGGACCGGCGCTGTCACCCCTGTAGCAAATCTAAAGCCTGTCCTGCTAGCGGGGACGACCGTAAAACGGGCGTCGTTACACAACGCTAACGAAATCGCACGTTTAGACCTGCACGAAGGAGATACGGTATACGTGGAAAAGGGCGGTGAGATTATCCCTAAGATTGTTGGCGTAAACAATGAAAAGCGGGCTTTAAATACGAAGCCAATAGCCTACCCGACCCTGTGTCCGGAGTGTGGAACTCCGCTGATCCGGCAAGCAGGAGAAGCCGTACATTATTGCCCCAACGAGGATGGTTGCCGACCTCAGATAGTGGGTAAGTTACAGCATTTTATAGGTCGGAAAATGATGGATATCCAAGGCATGGGAGATGAAACCATGGAGACCTTTTACAAAATAGGGCTGCTTCGTAGGATTTCCGATATCTATGCATTGAAAGATCACCGGGATCGCCTGATGTCGTTAGAACGGTTTGGCGAAAAATCGATCGAGAACATGCTGCAGGGAATAGAAAACTCCAAAACGAAGCCATTTGAAAAGGTACTATTCGCCCTTGGCATCCGCCATGTCGGCGAAACCATTGCGAAAAAGCTCGCGTTGCACTTCAAAAACATAGACAACATGGCCCTTGCCAGCGTGGAAGAAATTGCAGGGGTACAAGATATCGGCGGGCGCATCGCGGAGAGCGTGCACAGCTATTTACACGATGCCGGGCACCTGGCCGAGATTACAAAACTCAAGGCTGCGGGATTGCACTTCGAAATAGAAGAACGGCAGATCACACTTGCCGGCGACAGCCTGAGCGGAAAGACCTTTTTGATTTCCGGCGTCTTCGCAGACTTTTCCCGCGAAGAACTTGCACAGCTGATCGAGTCGCATGGCGGAAAAATGGTTTCTTCGATTTCCGCGAAACTAAATTACCTCGTGGCCGGCGACAAAATGGGGCCATCTAAATTAGCCAAAGCGGAAAAACTACAAATTCCTATCATTTCCGATCAGGATATTTTACAGATGATTAAACAATAGCATTAAATTATATATCACACAATGAATGAGCTTCATGGAGCAGGCGTAGCTTTAGTTACTCCTTTTAACGAAGATGGAACAATCGATTTTGAGTCGCTAGGTGCACTGATAGAATTCCAGATCGATGAGGGCATGGATTATTTAGTTTCTTTAGGCACTACAGGAGAAACAGCAACGTTAACTGCAGCAGAACGAAAGCAAGTTTGGGACTTTACAGCGGAGCGTGTTAGCGGACGCGTACCCCTGGTTGCCGGAATAGGAGGCAACAATACCGCCGAGGTTGTAAAACAGATCCAACAGTTTGACACGGACGGATATAGCGCCATTCTTTCGGTTTCCCCTTACTACAACAAGCCAACGCAAGAAGGTATATACCAGCACTATAAAGCTATCGCGGAGGCTTCAAAACTTCCAGTTATTCTATACAACGTACCGGGAAGAACGGGGAGCAACGTCGCCCCATCCACTGCCTTACGGTTGGCAAACGAATACAGCAACATTGTCGCGACAAAAGAAGCTTCTGGAAGCTTCGCGCAGTTTAGTGAAATCATGCGCGATAAGCCGGCCTCTTTCCTCCTGATCTCTGGCGACGACCCTGTCACTTTACCTATGATGTCCATCGGAGCAGCGGGAATTATATCCGTTATAGGAAACGCATACCCGCAAAAAGTAGCTAAACTTACCAAATTATGCGCGGAAGGAAATTATACGGACGCCCGGACCATCCATAACCAGCTGCTTAAAATTACGGATCTTTGTTTTGTCGAAGGAAATCCTGCCGGCGTAAAGTATATGTTAAAAGAGAAAGGAATAATTTCTTCCGACTACGTTCGTCTACCACTAGTAACGGTTAGCAAAGAAACCCAAAATGCTATTAAGCAAGAAATTGCATTACTTGCTTAACGATTTGGGAGAATAATTATTCCGCCTTTTGATAGAATGTCCATAAAGTGGCTGTCCAAAGCCTGATGTCGTCGTTATTGCGAATATGAAAAACGGGAGGAGCAATGACGACGACGTCATAATTGCCGGTTATCCATGCCTGCCATCTCCTTTAGCCTCGATAACATATTTACGGTTAAGGGGTGCTGCTGTCGACGGGTGCAACGGGGAAGCAATCTATCCCTTATACACGTATGATGCCATCAAGATCGGCACACGGCGGACACTTCACACCTTTTGGAATGACGTCCCCCTCTCTCAGTTCGACATAACAACGCCTAATCGATTTATCCGTTTCCGCAAACCTTGAGCCTCGCAATGAGGCATTTTTCTTCGGTTCTGCTGCCCGTATGGACCGCCTGGTAAACTTAAAAGTTAAAAGGACTAAAACAAAAAAGTCTCCTACGTTTGTTTAGAACAAATGTAGGAGACATGATTTTTATCGTGACGAATTCTATTATTTCGCCTGATTTGCACGAATGATATTCAATGCTCCACCGGCCTTGAACCATTCGATCTGTTGTGCATTATAGGTGTGGTTAACCACGATTTCCTCCTGAGAGCCATCGATATGATGCAACACAAGCGTTAATGACTTGCCTGGTGCGAAAGTCGTCAATCCAAGGATATCGATTGTGTCATTCTCCTGAATTTTCTCGTAGTCATCCTTATTGGCAAACGTCAATGCTAACATACCTTGTTTTTTCAGGTTCGTTTCGTGAATACGGGCGAATGATTTAACTAAAACTGCGCGCACGCCAAGGTGACGAGGCTCCATCGCAGCATGTTCGCGTGACGATCCTTCACCGTAGTTCTCATCGCCGACAACGATAGATCCGATACCTGAGGCTTTATAAGCACGTTGCGTAGCCGGAACCGGTCCGTACTCGCCAGTTAACTGGTTTTTAACGAGATCCGTCTTATCGTTGAAATAATTCACCGCTCCGATAAGCATGTTGTTGGAGATGTTATCCAAGTGACCACGGTACTTCAACCAAGGACCCGCCATGGAGATGTGATCCGTAGTACATTTACCTTTCGCCTTAATCAACAGTTTCAGACCTGTTAAGTCTGTACCTTCCCATGCAGGAAACGGTTCGAGCAACTGTAGGCGGTCGGACGTTGGAGAAACATCAACCTGAACACCCGAGCCGTCAGCGGCAGGCGCCTGGTAACCGGGATCTTCCACGTCAAATCCTTTAGAAGGCAATTCCTCACCCGTTGGAGGATCCAACTTCACTGCTTCGCCGTTTTTATTTATCAGTGTATCCGTAACAGGATTGAAACCTAAATCTCCGGATATTGCGATAGCAGCAACCATCTCAGGAGAAGTCACAAACGCATATGTATTTGGGTTTCCGTCGGCACGCTTCGCGAAGTTCCGATTAAACGAGTGTACAATGGTATTTTTCTCTTGTTTGTCGGCTCCCGCACGGTCCCACATTCCGATACAAGGGCCACAAGCATTGGTAAAGATCGTTGCATTTAGCTCCTCAAACGTCTTCAACAGGCCATCGCGATCGGCTGTGTAACGTACCTGCTCGGAACCTGGGTTGATCCCGAATTCGGCTTTGGTAACCAAACCTTTATCGATTGCCTGCTTCGCGATAGAAGCGGCGCGGGACAAATCTTCGTAAGAAGAATTGGTACAAGAACCTATTAACCCCCACTCTACCTTCAGTGGCCACCCGTTCTTCTCAGCTTCTTCACGCATACGAGACACCGGCGTATATAAATCGGGAGTAAATGGACCATTTAAAGAAGGCTCCAACTCCGAAAGGTCGATTTCAATTAGCTGATCGAAATATTGCTCCGGATTAGCGTATACCTCAGGGTCCGCCGTCAAGTGAGCTTTGATTTCGTTGGCCGCATCTGCTACATCTGCACGACCGGTAGCCCGTAAATAGCGCTCCATAGACGCGTCGTATCCGAAAGTAGATGTCGTAGCCCCGATTTCTGCACCCATGTTACAGATCGTACCTTTACCGGTACATGAAAGCGACTCAGCGCCCTCTCCAAAATATTCCACGATGGCTCCGGTACCGCCCTTAACCGTTAAGATACCAGCTACCTTCAGAATAACATCTTTAGGTGCAGCCCATCCGCTTAATTTACCGGTTAACTTAACACCGATAAGTTTAGGGAATTTCAGCTCCCATGGCAATCCTGCCATTACATCACATGCATCCGCACCACCTACACCGATAGCCACCATACCTAGACCACCGGCATTCACCGTATGTGAATCCGTACCGATCATCATACCGCCCGGAAAAGCATAGTTCTCCAGCACGACCTGGTGGATTATACCGGCTCCGGGTTTCCAGAAACCAATACCATATTTATTTGAAACGGAAGATAAGAAATTAAATACTTCTGAGCTTTCGTTTTTTGCCCGTGTTAAGTCCTGCTCAGCACCATCTCTTGCCTGAATCAAGTGATCGCAGTGAACTGTAGAAGGAACAGCCACCTTAGCGCGTCCAGCTTGCATAAACTGCAACAAAGCCATCTGCGCCGTTGCATCCTGCATGGCAACACGATCCGGAGCAAAGTCCACGTAGGAACTTCCTCGCTCATAAGCTTGAGTCGCGTTTCCATCCCATAAGTGAGCATATAAAATTTTCTCAGCAAGGGTTAAAGGCTTATTAACAACCTGACGTGCAGCGGCGATACGCTCATCGTACTGGCTATAAACCTTTTTGATCATTTCTATATCAAAAGCCATTTATTAATAATTATTTGATGTACTCTATTAAAACTAAACCGGTTATCCCGATTTCTGAATCACACAAAAATACAAAAAAGAATAGGTTTTAAGTAGATTTCAGACAAGCTAAACCATAATTTGGAATAAATCCAAACAAGCAAGCATCCAGCTTGTCAGTGCCTATTTTCGAAGATAAACCTATCAACCCACACTGCCATCCGCAACGTCTATGCGTTCTGCAGGCCGGCTTGTACATTTTTCAATTGGCGGACTGCCTCTTCTGGATCTGCTGCTGCGAAAACACTGCTGCCTGCAACCAGTACGTCGGCCCCTGCCTCAAGTAATGCCGCTGCGTTCCCGGCACCTACACCGCCGTCGATCTCGATGAGTAGACGATCGTTGACCCCAGCTGCCAACGTACGCAGCTCCTTTATTTTTGAATAGGTCTGCTCAATGAACTTCTGCCCGCCAAAACCCGGATTTACCGACATCAGACAAACGAGATCGAGGTCCTGAAGAACATCTTTTAACAGGTTCACGGGCGTATGGGGATTTAGAGCTACTCCAGCTTTGCACCCTAGCTCTCTGATAGCTGCCAAGGTCCGGTGAAGGTGCGTACAGGCTTCGTAATGTACCGTGATAACCGCCGCTCCCGAGTCCTTGCATGTCTTCAGATATCTGTCGGGATCTACAATCATCAGATGAACGTCGAGTGGTTTCTTCGCGTGCTTGGCGATGGCTTGCATAACGGGAAATCCGAAGGAAATGTTGGGCACAAAAACCCCGTCCATAATGTCGATATGAAACCAATCTGCCTCGCTCCTGTTCACCATCTGTACGTCATCATAAAGTTTTGCAAAATCCGCCGCCAGAACAGAAGGCGCAATCAAATGTTTTGTTGTAGACATGTTTGTTATTTTTCGCAAAGATACGGAAGTCCAAAACTAATTTTCGGGAAATTTCGTATTTTAATCCAGTCAGCGATTTACTTTTATTATAGAAGATTTCCGCTAATAAAACAGTTCTAGGTGGCAGAGGAGAGATCGATAATTGCTTTTACTATCTAGCGCGTTTATATTGCATCTAAAGGGCAATTTATCTAAGTTTGTAAAACGCACTTAATACAACAGGATTTTGGCTAAACTTAAAATAAACTACATTCGCGGAAAGCATCAGAACAACTCGTTTCTGATTAAATTTTCCATGGTCATCTTGGCCATTATCCTCATATGTATCTTCCTCCCTAAGCAGCCGCGGTTTCGGTATGAATTTCAAAAAGGGAAGGCCTGGAACCATGACAACCTCGTATCTCCCTATAATTTTGCCATTCTGAAAACGCAGGAGGAATTGGACCGGGATCGGGAGCAGATTCTGAAAACGGTACAACCGATTTACAACCTAAATGTAAGCGCCAGCAAGGAACAGATCGACCAATTCAATACGGACATCGCCGAAAAATGGCAGATCAGCAGCATGGACTCCCTCTCCCAGCAGAGCCTGGAAGTATACCAGTCAGTCGGCAATGCCCTACTGAACTACGTCTATAACCGAGGCATTATATCCCTCAATAACAGGTATCAGAACAAGGGCAATAACCCCGAAAAGGTCGACAGAACACAAAGTCAGTATAATTTCACATTGGTTCATGAAAACATCGCCCAGCAGAAGAACACTGCCGATATTTTCACCATTGAATCGGCCAACCAGTATATAGAACAAAGCTTAGAAAAGAACGGCAAAATCGACAGAAAACGCTGGTTGGCCGAGATTTTGAAAAATTACATTACCATTAACTATATCTTCGATGAAAACCTCACAAACAAGGTCGAGCAGAATGCCCTGGCAAACATCTCGACCACCCGTGGCGTGGTTCAAAAGGGGGAACTGATCGCTGAGAAAGATAAGATCATCAGCAATGAAACCTACCAAAAGCTGGAATCGCTAAGAAAAGTATTCGAGGATGAGGCACGGATAAGTGGAAATCAAAATTTCGTGGCCCTGGGGCAGTTCGTGATGATTTCGCTCTGCATAGCCCTGCTCATGGTGTTCCTATATTTCTTTCGGGGCTCTATCTACTACAATAACCGGCTGATCTTTATCATTATGATTGTCATTGTGTCTATGTTAGGCGTACTATCATGGGCCATTAATATGAAAATACCGAGTCTGTATTATATTCCCTATTGCAGCGTACCGATCATTTTTAGAGTGCTCTTTGACACACGTGTAGCGCTCAACATCCACCTTCTAATGGTACTGATTGCCGCCCTGTTTGTGCCAAACAGCTATGAGTTTGTTTTTCTACAGTTTATTTCCGGGATGGTGGCGATCTATAGCATAAAAACACTTGTAAAACGGGAACAGTTCCTGATCTCGTCATTAATCATATTGGCCACATATATTGTTGCGTATGTCGGTCTGGTGCTAACAAGGAATGGAACGCTTCATTCCATATATTGGTCGGATATTGTCCCGTTCGTCGTCAGTGTGGGCTTAACGCTTCTTGCTTATCCACTTATCTATGCCTTTGAGCGTCTTTTTGGTATCGTCTCTGACCTGACTTTAATGGAGTTGACCAATAGCAACTCGCGTCTCCTCCGTGAGTTATCACTCAAAGCTCCGGGAACCTTTCAGCACTCGCTCCAGGTAGCCAACCTGGCGGAAGCGGCGATTTATAAGATCGGTGGAAATCCATTGCTGGTTAGGGCTGGCGCGCTCTATCACGATATCGGCAAAATGCTCAACCCGCTGTTTTTTATCGAAAACCAAAAGACCGATACCAACCCGCATGCGGAACTGACCCCTGAGCAATCGGCACAGATCATTATATCCCATGTTCACAAGGGTATTGAGATGGCTAAGAAAAACCTCCTGCCTGAGGCTGTAATCGACTTCATCCGAACACACCATGGCACCACGCGGGTAGATTATTTCTTTAACATTTTTGTCAAAAACAACCCTGATAAACTCGTCGACGAAAGTATATTCCGATATCCGGGGCCTGTGCCGTTTTCAAAAGAGACAGCAGTTTTGATGATGGCGGATTCGGTAGAAGCCGCTTCCAGAGCCCTGAAAGAGCCTACCGCGGACTCCATTGATAAATTGGTTGACAAAATTATAGATTATAAAATCGAACAGCGTCAGTTTATGAATGCAGATATCACCATGCGCGATATCACCGAGGTTGCAGAGATCTTTAAGTCCATGCTAAAAAGCATTTACCACGTGCGGATAGACTACGATATAAACAAGAAAACAACGCCTGCAATCCAGTAAAAACCTAATCATTTTGACAGTCAGAATGTTATTAAAATTTGTTAAAAAATACATTTCAAAGCTTTGCAGAATAAAATATTTGCGTTATGTTTGCACTGTCGAAACACGGAAGGGTGCCTGAGAGGCCGAAAGGAACAGTTTGCTAAACTGTCGTACTGGAAACGGTACCGCGGGTTCGAATCCCGCTCCTTCCGCCACTAAAAAATAAAGCCCGACTATTGTCGGGTTTTGTCGTTTATAGACTTTTGCAAACAACGTTTGAACAAAAGGGTTAAACGACAAAAAGAATGAACGAAGTGAATGGCTTTATTTTTTGTGAAGCCTCCCCCATTGGGGATCATGCAATAATCCCGCTCCTTCCGCAAAGCTTCAATCAAAAGATTGGAGCTTTTTTTATTTCCAACCGTCTTTTATTTTGATGCCCAAGGGATGAGAACCCACGGGTTCGACTCGAAGAGGGTTCAGGGCTACCCTGGGCCCCGTGGGGCTGAACCAATCCCGCTCCTTCCGCAAAGCTTCAATCAAAAGATTGGAGCTTTTTTTATTTCCAACCGTCTTTTATTTTGATGCCCAAGGGATGAGAACCCACGGGTTCGACTCGAAGAGGGTTCAGGGCTACCCTGGGCCCCGTGGGGCTGAACCAATCCCGCTCCTTCCGCAAAGCTTCAATCAAAAGATTGGAGCTTTTTTTTATTTCGAACCGTCTTTTATTGGATCAGTTTCAAAAGTTGTGGACTAAGCAAATAATTTGGTCAATCTGAACAGGAAGAAATTGGGATCATGTACAAAAGTTGTGGACTAAGCAAATAATTTGAGAAACTGATATCACCACACCTCTAAATAGTTAGAATTAAGGTCGATGCTTCTGGAAATAAATTGTCCGTTGATCAGCTTGTTGGCAGGAGCAGAAATTTGTAAGAAGTTGTTCTTAAAGCCGCTTAAAAGCATTCTACGCACAAAAAAGTTGCGCGGACGTAATCTTGCCAGCGCTGGCGGATATTACGCCAGCTGTCGACGTAAACTTATGCGGAGCGGACGCTATGTCGTGGACAGCGGATGACTTTACACCGGATGCTGACGTACTTACGTGGGCATCAGACGAGATAATGTCTAGATTTAAGGTAATTTCTTCCGTGTTCGACGTAATCACGTCCATGGTCGACGTAATCACGTCCATGGTCGACGTAATCACGTCCATGGTCGACGAATTTACGTCCGTGGTCGATGTGTTTACGTCCACGGGCGACATGTTTACGTCCACGGTCAACGAATTTACGTCCACGGGCGACGAGTTTATGTCCGCGGTCGACATGTTTACGTCCACGGGCGACGAGTTTATGTCCACGGTCGACATGTTTACGTCCGCGGGCGATGTGCTTACGTCCACGGGCGAGGAGTTTACGTCCACGGGCGAGGAATTTACGTCCGCGGGCGACGTAATGACGTGCAGCACCAACGTAATGTCGTCCACGTTGGTTCAAATAACGTCAGCAAAGCACTTTTCCTTTTCCGGCGGGGAAAAATTGCTATGTTTTTCAATTAACAATGAACTGTTTTATATTTTAAAAAAACGTACCCACGATATCTGTCCGGTAACGCTATACGTTACTTTAGGTTGATTTTGCCTTGCGCGTTAGAACTCCATAAGAGTTCATTATATTTCAGAATCGGATAGCTGTTACACAGTAATGCGGGGTTAGCATCTCCCCGAATGCCCAAGATTATCGACCCCAATTATTATGCTTGATCCATAAGAACCCCGCGGGTTGGATGTTTTTTTTAACCTCAATCCGCCTATGAGCCGTTAGGTACGTTAATTCTTTTCAAAAGTGTATCGAAAATTCGTATTTTAACGTTCTGAATAATACGCATAGTCGAACACGTTTAAAGTTGAAAAAAGTGATTAAATATTCCTTTCCCGCACTATTAGCCATACTTATTTGTCTATCATGTTCCGACGATTCGGTGGAGCCCGACCAGCAGGCATTCGACTTTTCGCGGCTTTATGTATCTCTCGAAGAGTATGGAACATCGAATTCCGGCTTACCGGACACCAATATCCGTGTTGTACGAAGAGCTGATTCTACGGTATTTAGCTTTGATACAACTCATCTTTCACCAGCAAGAGGCGGAGGACCTATTTATTTTAATCCTTTTTTAAAAGCACTAATCCAAGCCAGTGCAAACCCCACTGGTGCGAATGATCCGTCCTTGTACGTGGTGAATATCAACGATAAAGGTGAGCTCGCCAACACCTCGGCTAGTATGACCAGCAACTTTTTCTCCAGCGTGAAAGGGCTAGCTTATCACCGGGCTTCCGATGCATTGTTTGTCGTGAATGCCAATGGCGAAAATTCCGGAATTTATGTCGTAGACCGACCCAAAAATATGAGCCGGAATCAAAAACCACGTAAAAATCTATTCACCGGAAACCTGCCAATGTGGGGAGCTGCATACAAAAGCAACCAGCTGTTTGTTTCTAAACAGGGCGATAACGGCGGCATCTATGTTTTCGACAATATCGCTACGGTACGTGTAAACCCCGTGGATTCCTCTGCCCAGTTTGCTCCGAGCCGTACACTGGAAATCGATGGTGCAAAAAATCTGCGCGGATTATGCTATGATACATTAAAAAATGTCTTGGCGATCACCGACTATACCGATGGCACAACAGTCGGAACGGGCCGTATTCTCATCTTTGAAGCCTTCGGAACAATGCTTTCCGGATCTAAATTAGAACCTACCCGTATCATTACCGGCGCAGCCACACAACTTACGCAACCCGTCGATGTGGTTATTGACTCCCGGGCGACTGGGCAGTACATCTATGTGGCAGACAAAACGAAAAAAATCTTCCGGTTTAAAATAACTGATAACGGGAATGTACAACCTGATAAGATACTCGACACGGAAGAGTTTGGAACGCCTGTCGGCCTCGCTTTAGACAGCCGGGATGAGTCAACCATACCTTTGTTTTGACGCCTTAGGCCGTATAACACGTGCAGACGCGGCCATACCCCTGCTGCATCCATTCCAACGGCTGCAGCAGGGGCACCTTGGCTTCGGCAGCGTATCGGTTATATCGCGGGCGCTCATGTCAGCCTTCCTCCCACTACTCTGGTGAAACTGACGTTATCTCTTAATCACGAAAAACGCCCGATCAGTTGATCGGGCGTTTTGTCGCAAGCTTCATAAGGCGGTACTATAACCGTTTTATTCGGATATTACGGAAGAACACTTCCGAGCCGTGTCCTAGAAATCCGATGTGGCCTTTGCTGTTCTTCAGACCTGGATGATCTTTTTTATCCAGTGTTCCGTTTTTTGATGCCTCGGCCAAATCGCCGTCTAAAATTACAGTACCGTTTAAGGTTACTTTAATCCTGCTTCCCTGCACGAGAATCTCCTGTGTATTCCACTCGCCGACCGGCTTCATAGCTATACGTTTTGCCGGTATGATACCATATGCCGACCCGTGGTACTGATATTCCTTTAGGTTCTTATAAATCTCCGCATCGTTGTCCAGGATTTGTATTTCGGTCCCGGCGTAGGCAGCATCTCCCTCCAGCGGTGTACGGATGCCGACACCATTGTTTGCGCCCGGTGTCAGTTTGAATTCAAACCGGTATACAAAGTCGCCGAATTCCTCTTTGGTGTAAAGATTCTTTCCAAACTTGGCTTCAGGATTGGCCCGGACATAACCTTCCGGCGTTATTTCATATGCCGGCGTATCCGTCCACTTATCTAAGTCCGTCCCGTCAAACAGCATCTCAAATCCTTCTGCCCGTTCCTGCGCGTTCAGTGTATGGACTTCTTTACGCGGCAGTTCCTTCAGATATATATCCCGATACCATACGCGGGAGCCGTGTGCCTGCAATTCAATCTGCTCCATTGGAAAGATAGACCGGTTGCGATCCCAATAGTTTTCCAGCACGACCCCGTCTACTACCGGAACGCCGTTTAACCACACCCACACCTTCTCGCCGACCATACGTATTTTAAAGGTATTCCACTCGCCTAACGCGTTGTCTGCAACTGTCGAGGGGTTCCTGGCATGCTTTACGTTGTTATACAGGCCGCCCGACCCCACCTGTGCACCCACATTGGTACGGGAGATGTCCCATATCTGCACCTGTGGCGTCCCGCGGAGATAAACGCCGGCGTCCGGCTCCTTACCATTTGGATCAAGCTTCCAGTCGATCAGCATTTCAAAGTCGCCGTATTGCTTTATTGTTGCGATGTTGTCTCCGTGACCGCTGAATACGAGCTGTCCGTTCTCTGCCGTCCATGTCTCCCGCATCTTTTTATCGGCGACGGCCTGCTTCTGTGCCAGCTCCTTAGCGGACATCTTGGCTCGGGCGATGGGGTTATCGACGAGTCCCTTCCATCCTGTCAGGTCCTTCCCGTTAAACAGCGACACGTATCCCTCTCCCTTCGGCATCTCTGCCAGGTGGCGCACGATCGCTTCACGGAGATAGGAGCTTTCGCTTCCCGAAAGGTTCGTCATGGCCTGCTCCAGGATGCCCCGTACTTCACTCCCGACAAACGCTTTATTGTCCATCGCAATGTTCATCGCCGTGTTTGTCGCAGCCCGTTTCAGCACCTCATCATCCAGATATTTCGCGGCAAACACCAAGGCCTGGTATGTTCCGGTGCTCTGTAGGGCCGCCAGTGCCTGGCTTTTCTGTGCAGAGGTCTCCGCTATATCGAATGCGTCTTTCAAAAACAGCGTTTTCTGTTCGGGCGTATCCTCACTGGCATTGATCTGCTTAATTAACCCTTTGAAGACAACGTCGAAATCTGCACTTCCTTTTTCAGATCGGGAAAGGGCAATCAACGTTGGAAGCACCTCAGGTCCTGACCAGTTTGCCAGCGCCTTGACGGCATGCGGTTTCCGGCTCTCACTCCTTAGCCCGTTCCGGACCGCTTCCAGCGATTCCGGGCCACCTACCCCGGCAAACACGGGATAGTAGTTAATACCGCCGGAAGCCCCTTGCTGCAGGGCGGTGCCCTTAAGTTTTTCTATCTTTGCATCCCTATCCGTACTGGCGTTCACCACCCTGACGAGCGCTTGTTGCAGGCTTGGCGCATCCGACGCTGAAGCGTTGGACAGACGTTCCACAATAGCGTCATAGTCGTCCGGTGTAGCCACGTTCGGTAATGCCTTTAGTGCCGCCGCTCTGATGTCGGTATCGTCACTGTCAAGCAGCGGAAGCACAACCTTTGAGGATCCCGCAGCGGTCCTCCCCGATAAAACACCGAGCAATACCAGCTGTGTTTTTTTGTCCGCGCCGGGAACGGTCTTATTGATCGCAGCTACGGTATTGGCATCTTTCGAAGATAACAGGAGCGCTACGATAGCCTTGGTTGTCGCTTCATCGGCCAGGGCAATCTGCGAAATCAGATAATCTGCATTACTTCCATCTGACAGGCTCGAGAGGGCCTGCAGCCCGGCAATCCTGGCACGGGTATCGGTCACGTTCCTTAGGATGCCGGCCACGGCGGCCGTGTCGGCAAAATTATTATCCCCGGCCAGGTACCGGAAGATACTCTCCTGCACGTCAGGTGAAGCTTTCGCTAATGCCGCGACCAGCCGACGTGTATCACTGATGCTTCCGTGTTCGTTCAATAGCTCAAGCGCAGCTGTTCTATATAACGCATTTTCACTTGTGGCCGCTTTCATCAGCTGCTTTCGGGCCTTCGCAGGGCTTACCTTGGTCAGCAGCTCCAAAGCGCCGGCCTGCAGCGATGGCGCATCAGCCTTCCGGGCGCCCCGGATGACGGCATTGACAACCGATAGCGCGAGCTTCTGATTGCCCTGGCTATAGAGATTATTTGCGTAGTCCAGGGTGAGCCCGCCGATATTCGACTTATCGAACTGGTAGTCGACCGATTTTAATTTCGAAAGAAAGACTGGAGCCGATTTCGTACCCCCGATCCTGCTCAACGCCGTATACGCATTGCGCTGAAAGTTATCCGATGTGTATTTCGATAAGGCTGCGATAATCGCCTCTTCGTCTGCTTTTGAACGCAGGTCGCCCAGCGCGGCAACGAGCGCGGTGGTTATTTTTTCCGATGTCGCTCCGGCTAAGGCCTGTGAGAGTGCCTGAGCTGCTTCCGGTGTTCCTATTCCGTTTAGTGCCAGCGCCGCTTTACCGGCCAGGTACTCGTCCGTAAGATAAGGCACAATAGCCGCGATCGCCTCGTTTTTAGAGGCCTGCTTCATCAACTGGAGCACAAATGCCTTATTATCTCTGTCCTCCAGCTTTTGCAAAGCCCCCACCAGGCCCTGCGAAAAAGCCTGCCGCTTTGCATCCATTCCCGGCTGCATCACGTAAAATGAATATGAATTAGCAGCATACTCGACAGCGACGTTGTTCCCCCCCTGCGGTTTTAGCCGCAGAAGAAGGTTGGTAACATCCTCTGCCGTGAAATTTTCCAGTTCCTTCATCGCAGCGAGAAACTTTTCACGCTCCTCAGCAGGCTGTTGGGCCAACACGTCGGCAATCTTCGTTGCCGACGTTCTATTAGCAGGTTGCTGGGCATATGCCGCCACCTGCAGGAGCAGCAATGCTGATAATGTATTAAATACTTTTTTCATTTTCTTACAATAGGTAGATTAGATAGTCCACGGTCCCCGCATCGGCTGGTCGAGTAATCGATTAGCTGCTTCATCATTTATGAACTCCTGCTTTTTCGGGTCGAAGTGTAGGGTTCGGTTGAGCCTCAGTGCCGCCAGCCCCAGGTTGACGAGGGTTGCCGAATAATACCCGTTCTGCTCGTTCAGCGCAAACTTCTGTCTGGTACGGCACGCTTCAACAAAGTCGGTCACCTGAGGGGCCGGCTCCGGGTACTGCGCCAGTTTACGCTCCAGATCCGGAATGTCCGACACGAAACCTTTATATAATTTACCCTTCGGACCTTCTATATAGGGCTGTCCTTCTTCCGTCCCTGCTCCGTCCAGGATTATCTGGCATCCATCGGCATAGGTATAGGTTATCTTTCGCCATGTGCCGACGGCATCATAATGCTGTTGCGGAGCGTCCACTTCTATTTTTACAGGGCTCTCTTCATCTTTACCGAGAAAATACTGTACAGGGTCAAGATAATGCTGTCCCATGTCGCCCAGACCGCCCCCGTCGTAGTCCCAATAGCCCCGGAAGGTGGTGTGGACACGGTGTGTACTGTACGGTTTGTATGGAGCCGGTCCAAGCCACATTTCATAATCCAGCTCCCTGGGCACCTGCTCTACCGGAAGCTGTTCTTTTCCTACCCAGTAGAATTTCCAGTCAAAGCCCGTATGCTTGCTGATTGTCACCTTTAGCGGCCATCCCAGCATACCGGTGTCTACCAGTTTCTTTATTTTCCTGACCGGCACATTCATGCCGTAAAAATTGGCATCAAAACGGAACCAGGTGTTCAGCCTGAAGATGTTACCGTGCTGGGCTACAGCCTCCTTCACCTTCTTTCCTTCACCGATGGTACGCGTCATAGGCTTTTCGCACCAGATATCCTTTCCGGATCTGGCCGCCTCCACCGCCATAATACCGTGCCAGTGCGGAGGTGTCGCGATATGCACGATATCTACCTTAGGATCCTGGATAAGGTCACGGAAATCGTGATACTCTTTGACCCCGCCTCCCAGCGCCTGCTGGGCCAGGGAGAGATGGCGCGTATCAACGTCGCAGATCGCTACGGTTTTGGTGCCGGCATAACCGAAGTGCCCGCGGCCCATAGAACCTACACCGATCACACCTTTGGTCAGATGATCGCTGGGCGCTAAAAAACCCTTGCCACCCAACACATGCCGCGGAACAATGGAAAAAGCAGCAGCACCGATCAATGACTTCTTAATAAAATCACGTCTTGAAGTGTTTTTTTCTTTCATTATGGATTAGCTAGTTTAGTTGAAGTTTCGAAGTTAGCATATTTTGTATTCAATACCTAAGTTGTCACATAATTGTTGGTATTTGACAGGCATACCGTCGCTGATGATCATATCCACCTTCGATAACGTAGCGATCTTACCGAGACTTTTACGATCAAATTTCGAGGCGTCAGCAAGAACGATGACCTTGTGGGCAGATTCCATCATTTTTCTGTTCAGCAACGCTTCCTGCGCATTTGTCGTCGTAATTCCAAATTCGGCGTCTATTCCGTCAACGCCCAGAAACAATTTCGAGCAAAAGAAATCGCCCAGCAAGTCTTCTGCATAACGACCCATAATCGATGAAGATGTTTTTCGAACAGGGCCTCCCAGCTGAATAATATCCACATTATCATGCCGTATGAGCTCCATTGTTACATTGATCGCAGAGGTAATAACCGTCAGCCGGTCCTGCGGAGAAATTTCCTTCGCAAAGAACTGCATCGTCGTACCGGATGCGATAATAATAGAGTCGTTTGGCTCCACCAGTTTCGCCGCTTCTATTCCTATACGTCTTTTTGCTTCCGCATGCAGGTGGGCTTTTTCATTAATAGAACGATCTTTTTGATAAGGATTAACATTGGTCGCGCCCCCGTGCGTGCGAAATAAAATCCCTGCATCTTCCAAAAACTGCAGGTCCTTCCGGATGGTCACAGAAGAAACCTTTAGTTCTTCGCAAAGGTCGACAACCGCTACGTGGCCATGTTTTTCTATTTGTTTAATTATAAACTGATGACGTTCGACGTTGTTCATAGCTCCAAGATAAGCATTAACCCCGATTTCGCAACAAACAAAACCAAAAAAAATTTCATAAAGTTTCGTTTGTTTACGTTTTTTACTAATTTTACCTATACAATTAGCAAACAACGAAAGAAAGCAAAATGAATTTCACAAGAAGCGAAGCAATAAAAAACCTTGCATCAACTCCGGAATGGGACATCGCCATCATCGGCGGAGGGGCCACTGGACTCGGGATAGCCGTGGATGCCGCCTCCAGAGGTTATAGAACTCTCTTAGTCGAAAAATATGATTTCGCAAAAGGGACATCCAGCAAAAGTACCAAATTGGTGCATGGCGGCGTTCGCTATCTGGCGAATGGAGATGTTAAGCTGGTTTATTCTGCTTTGAAAGAAAGAGGTCTAATTTTCCAAAATGCACCTCATGTTTCTTTCGTTCAAAGTTTCGTTATTCCTTCTTATGGCCTAATCAGCAAAATGAAATTTCTCATCGGGCTCAAGCTGTACGATTGGATGGCAGGCAAGCTGCGCATTGGGAAGTCCAAGCTGCTTAACAAAGAAGAAGTAATTAAAAAATTGCCTAAAGTAAAAACGGAAGGATTAAAAGGCGGGATACAATATTACGACGGACAGTTTGACGATGCACGTCTCGCTATAAACCTGGCACAGACAGCTGTTGAATACGGTGCCACTGTCGTTAACTACGCCGAAGTGGTCCACATCCGCAAAGACAAAAAAGGGACCGTAAATGGGCTCACCGTTATTGACGGAGACTCCGGAAGCAGATACGATATCATGGCCAAGGTGATTATTAACGCAACGGGTATTTTTGTTGATGATATCCTAAAGCTTGACACACCAACCCACAAGAACCTGGTGCGTCCCAGCCAGGGAGCCCATGTCGTCGTCGACAAAAAATTTCTGGGCAACGAAGACGCGCTAATGATACCGGAAACCAGCGATGGACGGGTACTATTCGGGGTACCGTGGCATGGAAAGGTGCTCTTGGGCACAACAGACACCCCGTTGAACGAACACCAAATCGAACCCCGTCCACTGGAAGAAGAGATTAACTTCATCCTGACGACAGCTGAATCATATTTAGAGAATCCGCCCAAACGGAGCGATATAAAAAGTATCTTTGCCGGCTTACGGCCTTTGGCGGCTCCTCAGGACGGAAATGTAGAAAGCACCAAAGAAATATCGAGGGACCACAAGCTCATAAAAAGCGATTCCGGTCTTATTACTATTACGGGGGGGAAGTGGACTACTTACAGGAAAATGGGCGAAGAAACTGTAGACCTCGCGATTAAAACGGGAAAACTACCGGAAAAGAGGTGTAAAACCGCTGATCTACCTTTGCACGGACACAGCACCGAAAGCAGGGCCGGCCATTGGCAGGTATACGGGTCGGATTACGAGCCCATCAGGAAATTAATGGATACCCATACCAGCTTCGCTGAAAGGATACATCCTGATTATGATTTCCGTGTTGCCGAAATTATCTGGGCCTGCCGATACGAAATGGTGGTCAAACTGGAGGATTTTTTAGCAAGACGTATAAGACTGCTGCTGCTCGATGCGCAGGCCTCATTGGATGCCGCACCGAAAGTGGCCAAAATAATGGCAGACCAGCTCGGCAAAGACGATCTGTGGATGGACAAAGAGCTGGACGATTATCGAAATCTCGTAAAGACTTACATGCTCTAAGCTTACATGTTAAATAGATTTATAATAACCATATAAACCATACGGTATGAAGAAAGAGTTTATTCTCGCATTAGATCAGGGGACGACCAGCTCAAGGGCTATCCTATTCAACAAAAAAGGGGAGATTGAAAATGTCGCCCAGAAAGAGTTTACGCAAATTTTTCCCAAGTCGGGCTGGGTTGAGCACGACGCAAGAGAGATCTGGTCTACTCAGTTTTCCGTCCTTACGGAGGTTATCGCAAAATCGAAAATAAAGCTCGAGGCCATAAAAGCCATTGGCATTACCAACCAACGCGAGACCACCGTCGTCTGGAACAAAAAAACAGGCGAACCGGTGTACAATGCGATCGTCTGGCAAGATCGCCGTACAGCGGCGTATTGTCAGTCTCTTGCTGACAAAGGTCTCGACAAGCTGATACAGGAAAAAACTGGCTTGCTCATCGATGCCTATTTTTCGGCCTCAAAAATCAACTGGATTCTTACACATGTGCGTGGCGCCCGAAAACTTGCTGAAAAGGGAGAACTGGCATTCGGAACCGTCGACTCATGGCTCGTTTACAACCTCACAAACGGCGAGAAGCATATTACTGACGTGACGAACGCCTCACGGACCTTGCTTTTCAATATACATACGCTAGCTTGGGACGATGAATTGCTTTCCATATTCGATATTCCAAAATCCATGCTGCCGACTGTGTGTAGCAGCTCCGAAGTATATGGAGAAACAAGCACAGAGTTAGGCAGCCGTCCCATACCTATCGCAGGAATAGCCGGCGATCAGCAGGCAGCGCTGTTCGGTCAGTTGTGTACCCAAAAGGGCATGGTCAAAAACACGTACGGCACCGGTTGTTTCTTATTGATGAATATCGGGAAGAAGCCCGTTATATCCACCCACAAGCTGGTTACAACCATCGCGTGGAAAATCGGCAACGAGGTGAACTACGCGCTGGAAGGAAGCATTTTCATCGGCGGAGCGGTTGTGCAATGGCTGCGGGACGAGCTGGGCATTATCAAAAAATCTGAAGACATCGAGAAATTAGCAACAAGCGTTGCGGGTACGGAGGGCGTATATCTTGTTCCTGCGTTCTCGGGTCTCGGTGCGCCGCACTGGAACCCAGAAGCGCGGGGAACTCTCTTTGGACTGTCACGTGGCTCAAGCGATGCGCACATCGCGCGTGCCGCATTAGAAGGCATCGCCTATCAAACGTATGACATTTTGAAGGCCATGGAAATGGATTCCAAATCGAAAATTAAAGAGCTCCGCGTAGATGGTGGAGCAACGAAAAACAATTTTCTTATGCAGTTTCAGGCGGATATCCTCAGAACCAACGTCGTCCGGCCGGCCATTACAGAGACCACGGCCCTCGGCGCCGCTTTCCTCGCTGGATTGGCCGTCGGGTTCTGGAAAGACATCGATCAGCTTCGAACGTTGTGGGAAGAAGAGAAGACGTTTGCCTTCGACAGAACTAAAAAGTATCAAAGCCAACTTCAGGAATGGAAAAGAGCAACGGATACCGTCAAATTCTGGGCAAACTACAACCAGCAATAATATATCATTTTAAACCTTAACATTATGACACCTTTTTTAGCAGAACTAATTGGAACTGCAGCCATGATCCTTCTCGGGGGCGGTGTTGTGGCTAATGTCGTCCTTAAGGGTACGAAAGGGCACGATTCGGGGTGGATTGTCATCTGTACCGCTTGGGCCTTGGCCGTCTTTGTTGGCGTCACGATTGCGGGACCTCACAGCGGAGCACATCTCAACTGCGCAGTTACATTGGCCAACCTTGTGCTCGGTAAATTGGACCTCCTAACCTCCTTATCTTACATGGCCGCCCAGTTCATGGGAGCGATGCTTGGCGCCTTCATCGTCTGGCTCATGTACAAAGACCACTTCGATCACACGGAAGATGCCGGAGCAAAACAAGCTGTTTTCTGTACAGCGCCGGCCATCCGCAACCTGCCTATCAATCTGGTAAGCGAAGTTGTGGGCACTTTTGTTTTGATTTTTACAATCTTACATTTTACGGATGCTTCTATGGGCGACGATACGCCGATCGGACTGGGATCTATCGGCGCAATACCGGTGACCTTTCTTGTATGGGTCATCGGTTTATCGCTCGGAGGCACAACCGGATATGCCATCAATCCGGCACGCGACTTAGGCCCCCGGATTGTCCATGCGCTCCTTCCGTTGCGCAACAAGGCCCATTTCAATGGGTCATATGCATGGGTACCCGTTATCGGGCCGCTACTGGGCGCACTATTAGCGGCGTTTTTATACCTGTGCATCTATTAGACTGTACACCATCTACCTATGTAAAAACTTTTATAACCAGTTCTATAATCCATAACTCTATGTTAACAAAAAATACTTACAAGGGGCGATTCCCCTTGTTTCGACGTAAGTCGTTACTGCTTGCGCTCGCCATGACCTGTTATCTTGGCGAGGCCGCCGTGTTCGGCTCGACTATTAATACCTCTTTTGCACAACAGCAAAGGATAAAGATAACCGGGAAAGTAGTAGAAGGCGGCGGAGGGCAGCCGTTGGGAGGCGTTTCTATTCGCTCCGGAGGAACCGTTGTCGGCTCCACGCAGTCTGATGGCTCTTTCAGCATAGAAATAGAAGCCGGTGCTACTGTGGCCTTCCAGCTGATTGGGTACACATCTCTGTCAAAGACATTCTCCTCGGCCAGCGATAACGAGCGTGTTATCTTGCAAGAAGACACACAGAATATCGACGAGGTAGTCGTCACGGCATTAGGGATACAGCGGGAGAAAAAGGCCCTTGGGTATGCGGCCACTGAGCTAAAAGGCGACCAACTTACAGAGGCACTGCCCAATAACTGGTCTGAAGCATTATCTGGACGTGTTGCAGGAGTAAACCTCGTCCGCTCCGGCGCAGGGCCCGCTGGGTCCAACAAGATAATTTTACGCGGGGAGAACAACCTGACGGGAACCAACGACGCCTTAATTGTTATCGATGGCGTTGTAGTCAGCAACAGCAGCGGTAATCAGGTGGGCACCGGCCACGGCGCATATTTGGGGGGAGATTCTCCTTCAGATTTCGGAACAGGCATAAACGACATTAATCCCGAAGACATTGAGTCGTTAACTGTGTTAAAAGGTGCAAATGCTACCGCCCTTTATGGACAGCGGGGTGCAAATGGAGCAATCGTTATAACCACTAAATCTGGTCGGTCACGGAAAGGAGTCGGTGTAACCGTGACATCCAACGCGACGCTGGAATCTATCTCAAGATGGCCTGACTATCAATTTGAATACGGTCAAGGTACGGAAGGGGTGCGATACTATTCTTTTTTAGAAAGCCCCGATGGAGCCAGCACAAGAAGCACGAGTTCCGCGTGGGGCCCAAAGTTTGACGGACAGTATTACTTTCAGTATGATCCTGTTACACAGACCCGTGCTGCCGAACGGACTCTTTGGCAACCCTACCCCAATGCAAGGAAAGAATTCTTTGAGACGGGATCCACCTTCACAAACTCCATCAGCCTGGACGGTGGAAATGACAAAACACAGCTACGCTTTTCTTTTACAGACTTACGTAATACCTGGATTATTCCGAACACAGGATACGAGCGTAACAACGTATCGTTAACGGCGAATCATAACGTTACAGACAAGTTAAAAGTCCAGGCGAAAATCAATTACCGCCAAAATAGAAGCGACAATTTGCCGTCAAGCGGATATAATAACCAATCACTCATGTATTGGAATATTTTTCATCAACCGAACGCCCCTTTAGACTGGCTAAGGGACTATTGGAAGCATGGCGAGGAAAACATGGTACAAAATTACCCTTTCAGTAGCTTGGTCGACAACCCGTTTCTGATTACAAACGAAATGTTGAATCAGAATAAGCGCCACGGGCTTACAGGAAACATAGAAGCTAGCTATAAATTTTCCAACGCATGGGAGCTAATGGTAAGAACAACCTTAGACCTCAACAGCGAAAAAAGAAATCAGCAGCGTCCTTACGACACGGAAAAATTCAGAAAAGGCATGTATCGCACGCAAGTGATAAATAACACCGAAGTCAGCTCTGACATCATGTTGACGTATAACAAGGAAATTTCTGAAGAGGTGAAAATCAGAGTAACGGCTGGTGCCAGCAGTTTACGCAACGAAGGGTCCATCGAGCGCAACGCTGCTGACTCGCTGGCTTATCCAGGTATATATAATCTGGGCAACGCCGCAGGTGTGCTCGTCAGTACTCCCTACCGTTCGCAGATCGCACTCAACAGTTTATATGCGCTCGGAACGATATCGTTTCGAGACTACCTGTTTGCAGACTTATCTTTCCGTAATGACTGGGCAAGTACACTCGCTTCGCCCGTCAGCAACGGCTCACCCTTTCAATACCCTTCAATCAATCTAAGCTTCGTTGTCTCAGATGCTTTCGAACTGCCGTCTCAATTTTCGCTGCTGAAATTACGTACGTCAGCTGCCAAAGTTGGGAGCGGTTCTATGGATCCGTATATGACCTCCTATAATTATGAAGTCGATCCGACATTCCCAGGCGGTAGATCGAATCCTACCGGCATGCCCAATCTCCACTTAAAACCACTTGAAACATGGAGTTACGAAGTGGGAACCGATATCAGTATGTTTAAGAACCGGTTTTCACTGAACATGACCTATTATACAGCGCGTACATCCAACCAGCATCTACGAGCTGTTGTCGACCGTTCATCCGGCGCAAGCAGCGTCCTGGTAAATGCCGGAGTTGTTCAAAATAGCGGACTGGAAATTGAATCGAGAATTGTGCCGATAAGAAAAACAGAAGGGCTTGAATGGATCGTTAGCCCTACCTTCAGTACCAACAAAAATAAGGTAGTCAAGTTAACCGACGAGATGAACGAGATGATCCTTCAAAACGGACCTGGCAGCCGCGGTGTCATCACGGCCAGAGTTGGCGGTCGTATGGACGAGCTTTGGGGGCGGGGTTACAATAGAGCCCCTGACGGACAGATAATTTATGAAAACGGACTTCCTACGCTTACGGACTCGGTACAATACATCGGACAGACAAACCCCGCTTGGCGTGTGGGCTTACACAACGAGTTCCGCTACAAACAGTTTCGCTTAGGATTCCTTTTCGACGCACAATTTGGCGCTGTAGGCTACTCGTTAACCGCCGCTACCCTCGCTGAACAGGGAAAAACTAAAAATACACTACGGGGGCGATACAACGGTATCATCGGTAACGGCGTCATTGCTAACGGCGACGGCACCTACCGTCCGAACGATGTGGTCGCAACAAATGTCTGGGACTATTACAACGCGCATCTAGGACGCGACAATGTAGAAGGCACCTCGTATTCGACAGACTTTCTAAAGCTCCGTGAGGTGCGCTTTGACTACTCCCTGAACGCCGGCTTTCTAAACCGTATAGGCCTGCAGCGGGCCACAGTGGGCGTCTTCGGCCGCGACTTGTTCATTTGGTCCAGCTGGCCGGCATTTGATCCTGAATTTGGAACATTGGGAAATGGAGAGATCACCAGAGGGTTTGAACTTGGGCAGTTTCCTGCCACCCGCACCTTTGGATTTAATTTGGTCGTCGGTCTATAACAAGAACATTGCTTACGGTGCATCTATGGTTGCTGAAAAATATAAATAACCACCAGGAGCAGGTGTGCTTCGGAAATAGAAAAACAAGCAAGATGCTTCAATCTGGATGCGCCATATGGTCGTAAATTATTCACATATGAAAAAGAAACTTATTTTTAAAACGATATATCTATTAGGACTTGGGCTGACTACCTGTGTGTTTTCAACGTCTTGTAATAAGGATTTCAAGGAGATTAATACCAATCCTAACACCAGCCCCAAAGTGCAGCCTAATAATCTGTTGGCACCTGCAATTACGAAGGTTGTGGGATATAATATGAACCGTAGCCAGCGGATAACAAACGAACTTATGCAGGTAACCGTTAACATGGGCGACGGCGAAGGACGTATATTCCGATACGATGTACGGGTTTCGGAAGCCGATTACCTTTGGAATAACTGGTACCTCCAGCTGCGTAACTTTCGCGACATTTATGAATTTGCAGAAGAACTCAATCAACCGGCGTATATGGGCGTTGCCCAGATCTGCGAGGCATGGATTTTCTCGATGCTGACGGATACCTATGGTGATGTCCCTTTCTCAGAAGCTCTGCAAGGAAAAGATCTCAACCAGTTTATGCCTGTGTTCGACAGGCAGCAAGATATTTACCCCCAACTTTTCGCTAAATTGGAAGAGGCCAACGAACTATTAAAAGGAATTCCTGCTACCGGCGCCATCTCTGAATTGGCCGATCCTGTCTTTGGCGGGGATGCCACGAAATGGCGCAGGTTCGGAAATTCACTCTATTTAAGACTGGCACTGCGGGTTGCCCATAAAACTGAACTCAATTCATCTGC
The DNA here is from genome assembly GCF_008124885.1 of Sphingobacterium allocomposti. Taxonomy (GTDB): domain Bacteria; phylum Bacteroidota; class Bacteroidia; order Sphingobacteriales; family Sphingobacteriaceae; genus Sphingobacterium; species Sphingobacterium allocomposti. Next base: position 127,679 of record NZ_VNHX01000004.1, on the reverse strand, counting down.
CATTATCACGAAAATTGTCGACACCTCCCCAGCAGAATATCCGATAATGGCAAGCAACGACGACTCAGCTATTTTGCGCTGGACAGGCTCCGCCCCCTATGTTTCGCCGTTTGCAACGTGGCGGCCTGCGGATTGGTACACACCAAAATCGGCAAGCTTTTTTATCGACAATCTCAACAAACGTAGCGATCCTCGAATTCAAAAATGGGCGACACTCGTCGATGGAGACTATGCCGGGATTCCCAGCGGGTATCCCGTCGGACAGCCGCCGGTTGCTAAATCCACCCTTCCAACGTCTTTGTTGTCTGAACCGTTATTAGGAAACATTATGAACTACGGCGAATTGCAACTTATCCTCGCAGAGGCAGCCGTCAAAGGTTGGATTAATAGTAAACCGGCTCGCGAGTATTATGAAAGCGGAACGGTCGCAGGAATAGAACTATGGGGCTTCGACGTGCCCTCCTATTATCTGACGGGCGAACATGTCGTATGGAGCGACACATACTCAGATGAAGAAAAAATGGAACTTATCCATATCCAGAAATACTACGCTCTTTTCTTTACGGACCTGCAGTCCTGGTTCGAGTATAGACGGACCGGCCATCCCGTACTTCCTATAGCATCGGGACATCTGAACAATGGACAAATGCCAGCCCGGCTCAATTATCCAGTGTATGTACAGTCTACCAACAGGGAAAACTATCGGGCAGCCGTGGCAGAGCAAGGTGCAGACAATATCAATACGTTGGTCTGGTGGCAACGCCCCTAATTGTTAGAAATGAAGAAGTTAAACTCATCAATAAATAAACAGATGAAAAAGAATCTATTATACACCCTCCTATTGCCGATATGCGTCGTTTTGATGCTTTCCTGCGAAAAAAGAGACTTTATCGATGGTCAATTAAGTCCGTATATCGCAATTGAGGATATTCGGATGATCCATAAAGGTGAAGATGTACAACTAAACGCCCAAAATCTTCTTGAGGCTAAAATGACCGCCGGCGTTGTTATCTCCGACCACCAAGCGGGTAATGCGCCGGCCGGAATGATTGTCATCCAGCAGTGGAGACAAGGCTCGAAACTGCACGGTATCAGCCTCAAAATAGGTGCCGATGCCTCCAAGTATAGTCCCGGCGATTCCGTGCTCGTCCACATTGATAACAAGATTTTGAGACGGGATGGCTATCTGTATATCGACAACGTCACGGCAGCCGATATCGAAGTTGTGGGCAGGGTTGACAACCTGATGCGCAGAATCATCACCGGCGCAGCCGCTTATCAACGTCCAAACGAGTTTGAAAGTACCATCGTACGTGTCATTGGCGGGGAGATGCATCCACGGCCTACCGAGGGCGAAACATTTTCAGGGACGAAACAAATGCTGAGTGGAGCAGATACATTGCTCATACAGACGACGGCCTCCGCCAGTCACGCTGCCATGCAGGTACCCCGTAATGTTAATGTCACCGGAATATTCCTTCAAGCACCCGGCACACCCAGCCGCATTAGTATCTGGCCACGATATACACAGGATATTGAAGACGTCTCTGATCCCGAAATCCCGGAGGAATTGGGCGAACGGCCGATCATTATCACGGGGTTCTGCAATGACCCTTCCGGAGGAGATGGTAACTACGAGTACATCCAGCTTATGGCCAATACCGATATCGATTTTTCGGAAATTCCGTTTTCTTTAGTGACTTCGAACAATGCGGGCACGGTGCTGCATACGGCAGGATGGGCCACGGGCGCTAACAGAACTTACAAATTCAATATAACCGAGGGATCGGTGAAGAAAGGCGACATCTTCTATGTCGGCGGCACCAACAAACGCATTAACGGCGCAAACTCTACCTCTATCCAAGAAGCAAATTGGATAAAAACGATAGCCTACCATACTCAAATCGGTGACGGGGTCGGCAATGCCTCCTCCAACCTTTTGGCCAATAGCGGTAACGCCGCGGGTATAGCCGTTTTCGTGGGCACGAACGTATCCGACAAATCGGTTCCTATTGACGTTATTTTCTACGGGGGCACAGCGACCGCATCCGTCATAGACGTTGAACAAGGCATTGGATATCGAATAACGAACAACGACCATTATGCGCAGTATATTCAAGAAACAGGCGAACTCACGCCGTTCTTTTCTATGGGCGAGGGTAAAAACGACTTTAGGTTCCCTCACCATGGCGGTGTAACAAACACGGACGTGGGCTACTTCTTTAAACTGGGAGGCGAATTCAATCCAACGACCCGCGAGTGGATATCTCCGCGCGCGCACACGCTGGTCCACCTGGAAAAGAACGCGACACTTAGTGAAATAGAAACCGGCGAAGGCATGACCAGACACATAGAATAACAAAACTAAAAACAGATACAACTTGCTTAAGCGGGTTGTATCTGTTTACTAATATCAGGCTTTAGGCGCTTCCAATGACAGTAAGCGCTGGCACAACGCACCGATGCAAAAAACTTTAGAATGACGCTATATTATCTAACCCTACTACCGTATATACTACTTTTCACCGTCACGGGAGGAAAGCAAGGCGGAATTGCGCTACAGGAAGCCAAACATTCTCAATCGATCCATCATTCCGTGCTTGCACGAATATCCCACGTTCCGTCTTTTCAAAAAACAACAATCCGGGGCAAAGTACACCATCAAGGCAAGGGCATTCCCGATGCCGTGGTATCCGATGGAATCCTCGTAACAAAAACGGATAAAAACGGCAATTACCAACTCCCTTCCGATAAACAAAATGGCTATGTCTTTATCTCCGTACCCCGTAACTACGAGGTACCTGTGGTAAGAACGGTCCCTCAATTTTTTCAGATACTTTCCAAAGACGCAAACGAACTGGAGACAAAAGATTTTGAGCTTTTTCCTTCCACCTCTGACAAGCACGTCATTGCGTTCCTGGCGGATATGCATTTGGCAAATAGAAATGATGATCTCCAACAGTTTAAGAAGGGCTTCTTAAATGATATTAAGCAACTGGCCGCTCAATATAAGGCGGCAGGCACGAAATTTTATGCACTGACATTAGGCGATCAGTCCTGGGACGTATATTGGTACAAAAACAGCTTCGGGCTACCCGAGTATTTACGTCAGATGGAATCCCTTGATTTTCCTGTATTCAACACGATCGGTAATCACGACAATGACCCTTACATAGCGAACGATTGGCTTTCAGAAGCGGCTTACCGCCACACCCTTGGCCCAACGTACTATTCATTTAATATAGGCGAGGTTCATTATGTCGTCTTAGACAATGTCGTCTTTAAAAACTCGGGCGGAGCGCCGGGGACAATAGGCGACCGCAGCTATGAGGCGGAAATCACCGATCGCCAAATTGCCTGGTTAGAACGGGATCTGGCGATGCTCGCCGACACTAAAACGCCAATTGTGCTGGCCATGCATATTCCTCTTCATAGTAATCCGAGATTAGGAAACGCCAATATCGTTTTAAAGAATGCGGGTCGCTTACAGAATACTCTTCAACGTTTCAGCAACATAAAAATATTTACCGGACATACGCACATCAATTATCGCATTGCTGACGTGCACAGCGCGCTCGACGAATATAATATCGGCGCGGTCAGCGCGACATGGTGGTGGACCGGCCGCAAACATGGCGCAGGAAACCATGTGTGCAAGGATGGTAGCCCAGGAGGATACGCGGTAATGGAAACCGACCGCTCCCGACAAGCTATATATTACAAAAGCATTGGCTACGGAAAAGATTATCAATTTCGCGCTTACGACTTAAACACGGTACATATAACAGCGAACGGATTTGCTCCAAAAGCAGACTCCGTACATCAGGCGATGGTCAAGGATTATGCGGCCGAATATACATCACCCAATAAGTCCAACCAGATTTTGCTCAATATCTGGGGCTACAGACCCGGCTGGAAAATTAAAGTCAAGGAGAATGGCAAGGTACTTCCGGTCAAGCAGGTCCATCAAAAAGACCCCCTCCATGTAATATCTTATACGATGGTTCGTCTGAACGCCAACGCGACTCCTACACCGGCTTTTTTGTCAGTGAACACGTCTCACCTGTTTGTAGCACAAGCAACAAAGGCCAACACAACGCTGGATATATCAGTGACAGATGACAACGGTCATGAATTTAAGGAAACGATGGTCCGACCTAAGCCATTTCACCATCAGATGCATTAAGAAAGTTAATTATGATAAGCACGAACAAGCTTCAAACAACCTGCGCATTTGCTGTCCTATTCTTAGGTACAGCATGCACCATTCTAACACAAAAAAAGCAAACTCCTATGCAAGGCGATACAATAGCATTCCCCGTATTTTCCTATGAAGGACATCGAGGGGCCCGGGGGCTCTATCCGGAGAACTCTATCGGCGCAATGAAGACGGCGATTGATCTGCCGAAAGTGACGACGCTGGAAATGGATTGCCATATCACCAAGGACAAAAAAGTTGTCGTCTATCATGACGACTCCTTAAATCCCAAATTTGTCCAATACAAAAACGGGGAGCCACTCGCAGGTAAAGACATCAAGGGAATCATTTACAGTTACACCTATCATGAACTCGGGGCTTTTGACATTGGCAGCAAACCGTATAGCGACTTTCCCGAACAAAAAAAAATCAAAACATCCATCAATCTGTTAAGCGACTTAATTGACGAGGCTGAAGCGTACGCGAGGGAAAAACGGAAAAAGCCCATGTTTTATAATATTGAAACCAAAAGCTCACCCACTAAAGATCACACCTATCACCCCGGCCCAGAGGAATTTTCCGATCTAGTCCTTCAGATCGTTGTCGACAAGGGTATCGCAAGTCGGACCGTAATTCAGTCGTTCGACAAGCGTACCATTCAGTACATCAACAAAGTTTATCCGCAGATTCGAACTTCTTATCTGATCGACGCCAAAAACACGAAGTCGGTCAAAGACCTTGTAGAAGAGCTGGGTTTCACCCCTTTTATTATTAGCCCAAACTTCAGGTTAGTCACGCCAGATTTCCTGACACAGGCTAAACAGCGGGGCATTAAGATTATCCCATGGACGGTAAACGATAAAAACGAAATTAAGCGGTTGACATCAATGGGTGTCGACGGCATCATCAGTGATTACCCAAATCTATTTTAGAAAGACAACAAGATATGCTAAATATATTTAAGCCCGCACCTCACAAAGACCGCCTCCCTTCCGACAAGATTGATGCAACCTATAAAAAGCTGAGAATACAAGTATTTGCCGGCATATTTTTGGGATATGCTGCCTACTATTTTGTCAGAAAAAATTTCTCTTTCGCTGTCAAAGATCTGCAAGACACCTTAGGGTATAGTAAGGCCGAGCTCGGGTTCGCCATGTCTGCTCTTTCCATAGCCTATGGACTCAGTAAATTTTTGATGGGGAATGTTTCCGACCGCAGCAATGCCCGTTATTTTCTTGCTGCCGGATTGGTGTTGTCCTCGTTGACCATGATTCTCATGGGCTTTTTGCCCGTGGCCACTTCTTCCATCGGTATCATCTTCGCCCTTTTATTCATCAACGGCTGGTTCCAGGGTATGGGCTGGCCGCCCTGCGGCAGGGTCGTGGTTCATTGGTACTCCATTAAAGAAAGGGGCACAACCATGTCAATATGGAACCTTGCTCACAATGTAGGAGGGTTCCTGGTCGGCCCATTGACCATCTGGGGAGTGGAGCTGTTTGTAGACTGGCAGGCACGTCTGTACTTCCCAGGTATGGTTGCCATGCTGTTCGCTTTCGTTGTAGTCTTATTGGTACGCGACACGCCGCAGTCCTGCGGACTGCCGCCCGTCGAGGAATATCATAACGATTATGCAAAAACGTACGACGCATCACAGGAAAAGGAACTCAGCGCCACCGAAATCTTCTTCAAATACGTGCTCAACAATAAAATGCTGTGGTTTATCGCTATCGCAAATGCGTTTGTATACCTCGTACGGAACGGAATTATCAACTGGGCCCCCACGTTTTTACAGGAAGCCAAACATTTTTCATCTTCGGAAGCGGCATGGTCTGCCTCTATTTACGAATTGGCGGCCATCCCCGGAACAATCCTCTGCGGTGTATTGAGCGACAAAGTGTTCCGCGGCCGGAGAGCTCCCGTCACGATCATTTACATGGCTCTTACCTTGTGCTCCGTATTTATGTATTGGACATCGCCGATCAACGCCCCTTGGCTGGTGAATGGATCCCTTTGGGCAATCGGCTTTTTAATCTATGGTCCGGTTATGCTGATCGGTGTACAGGCGCTCGATCTTGTTCCCAAAAAGGCAGCCGGAACCGCCGCCGGACTGACAGGACTTTTTGGTTATTTTATTGGAGATCTGTTAGCGAATGCTGCGTTAGGGGCTATCGTCGATAAAAGTGGATGGAATGCAGCATTCGAAGTTATACTGGGCGCCTGCATACTGGCTATCACGTTCACCGCATTTACGTGGAGTCGGGAGCGGAAACTACTGGAGGGGTAGATCATCGGACGGTAGTCTATTAGCTAATATTGATCGCCAACGCAACTGTTCCCGACAAAAATAGCGTCCTGCAAAACGATTTGCAGGACTTTTTGTTATCCCTACATACATCGCGTAGCATGAGAAAAGCAATCTTTAAAACACTGAACAAAATCAATAAGGCTATTTTGCCGAAGCTCTCGGGGAAAGACCCCGCCAAACTTACTAAGTGGCAACAAGCAGTCCTCGCCTACCGTTATTACGTATTGACACGCTCGCTCGATTAGCTGTCCTTAGCGGCGCCGGACGCGGTTGTACTCTCCTGCTTTATACGCATTTCGGTTTGCGGATAAGGTATAGAGATGCCTTTTTCATCCAACGCAATTTTAATTTTCTCCTGTAAGGCGTTATTTGTCGCCCAGAACTGCTCTTTAGTTACCCATCCCCTGATGGTTAAATTTACAGAACTATCAGCCAGATCACTCACGAAAACTTCGGGAGCGGGATTTTTCAATACGCGGTCGTCGCTTTGAATAACCGCAACAATCGTATCCTTGGCTTCTTTAATATTATCTTCATAGGAAACACCGATAACGAACTGAAATCTGCGGGAGAGTATTTTTGTATAGTTTTTAATAACGGAGTTTGCCAGCGTCCCGTTAGGGCTGAAAACCTTGATACCGTCGGCGCTGACCAAGGTGGTGTACAAAATGTCGATCTGCTCCACCGTTCCCTCTGATCCATTATTACTCGATATATAATCGCCCACCTCAAACGGCCGGAACATCAAAATAAGTACACCACCGGCAAAATTGGACAGGCTCCCCTGCAAAGCCATCCCCACAGCCAACCCAAAGGCCGATAAAGCGGCAATAAAAGACGTCGTCTGTATCCCCATCGTGTTCGCCACGGTAAGGATTAGCAAACAATACATCGCAAACCTAACCAGGCTGCTGATAAAGCTTCGGATAGAGCGATCGATATCCTTCTTTTCAAACCTACGTTCCAACATACGTAGCGTAAAACTGATCACATACCGACCGGCAATAAGGATTACCAGGGCAACAATAATACTCGGCATCTTTAGGATAACCAGATCGGTTAGCCGCTCTACACTACGTTCGAGTTTTTCCATGAACAAAAATAAAATTTTCTTAGACCGAATGAATCTTTTAATAATATTTACCCTATCTTTAGCGTATGTCTTGGATATACTTGGACAATAATGCCACCACCAAAATAGATCCGGCCGTCCTGGAAAGCATGCTACCTTTTCTTCAGGAATCTTATGGAAATGCGTCTAGCATACAGCATAAACCCGGCAGGGAAGCCAACCAGGCTATTGAACAGGCCAGGCGCCAGATAGCGCAGAAGTTCAACGTAAAGGATAACGAGATTTTTTTTAACTCAGGTGCGACCGAAGGGATAAATACGGTCCTTAGAGGTGTCGTCGAGACGTATGGTAAAAAGGGCAAACATATCATCACGTGCCAAACAGAGCACAAGGCGGTTTTAAGTACCTGCGCCTATCTGGAAAAACGGGGTGTGGAAGTGTCGTACTTAGCCGTGAATGCTAACGGCGAGATCGATCTACAGCAGCTTCGGGATACAATCCGGAAGGATACGATTCTCGTATGCATTATGGCTGCTAACAATGAGTCTGGCGTCGTACATCCGTATGAGGATATCGCCCGAATATGCCAGGAGCAGGACGTTCTTTATTGTTGCGACGCCACACAGCTGGTAGGCAAGCGGGAGCTTGACCTCGAACGGATACCCATCGATATACTGGTGTTTAGCGCCCACAAGTTCCATGGACCAAAGGGGGTCGGCGGATTATTCATCCGAAGGAAAACTAAACCCATTCAGATTCCAGCACTTGTCAGCGGAGGAAAACAGGAACAAGGGCTCCGCGGAGGCACCTTAAACGTGGCTGCCATCGTGGGGTGTGGAAAAGCCTTGGATATTGCCAGGCCTCATGCGCAAATCAGATCGTACCGGGACTACCTGGAAGAGCAGATCCAGCGCCGGGTACCACAGGTGATTGTCCATGGCAAAGAAGCTGATAGGCTCGACAATACGAGCTATATTGCTTTCCGCCATATACGGTCTGCCGAATTAATGACATCCCTCCCACAGCTTGCCCTATCATCCGGATCAGCTTGCGCATCGGGATTACTGGACCCTTCCCACGTACTCAAAGCCATGGGCGTAAACGACGATGACGCCTTCAGTAGCATCCGTATCAGCCTTAGCAAATTTACCGAACGCGACGAGGTAGAACGTGCCGTAGAGGATATTATTCAAACGGTGTACAACGTACGCCAGCTGTCGCCGATATGGAAGCTGTTTCTGGACGGACTGATAGACTAACGTATTTTGTGACATTTTCTCGACCGGCGCCAGTTGAAAGTAAAAAAAAGATTGACGACTTTTGTAGTCTAAAAGTAGGAAGAACTATGGACGGAATGGTAACCATAACAGATAAAGCAAAAGAACGCATCCAACAGATCATGTTGGAGGAAAACTATGACAGTAGCTATTTTGTGCGGGTAGCGGTAGAAAGTGGCGGTTGTTCAGGCCTGTCTTATAAGCTGAACTTCGACAATGAAGAAAAAAAGGGCGATCAATTTTGCGAGGACAAAGGAATTAAGATATGCCTGGACATCAAATCGTATCTTTATTTGGCGGGTACCGAGCTTGATTATTCGGATGGGCTCAACGGCAAAGGTTTTGAATTTCACAATCCAAACGCCTCGCGTACGTGTGCATGCGGCGAAAGCTTTTCCGTGTAACCTCAAACATACATATTATTACAAATAAAGGCGGTTCTAAGGACCGCCTTTATTTGTAATAATATCTTCAAAATTTTACATAAAAATTTAATAAAATAACTATTTTTGTTGGGAAATTTTATAAAAATACCAACACCTCACTAAATCTGGATTATGGTATTTGAGGGTTAACACATTTTATGGGACGTAACTTATTAAAAACCGAGCAAGCGATAACGTTTGTTAAGGACACTATTTCGAATAAACTGAAACAGGCATTAAACTTAATTCCGGTATCCTCTCCCCTGATCGTACTGGACGGGACGGGAATCAACGACGACCTCAACGGCATCGAACGCCCCGTAAGCTTCCCTATCAAATCGCTGAATGAAAAACGGGCCGTGGTGGTACATTCGCTGGCGAAATGGAAACGGGTACGTTTACGGGAGCTCGGCATCGAGAAGGGCGAAGGTATCCTTACCGATATGCGCGCACTGCGCCCTGACGAAGATTACACCCCGATACACTCAATTTACGTAGACCAATGGGATTGGGAAAAACATATTGATTACACCGACCGGACCTTTGCGTATTTAAAAGAGACCGTCCTAAAGATATACCAATGCCTATATGAAACCGAGCAGGAAGTCGAAAGGCAATACCCGGACAAACGTGCGGTTCTGCCCGAAACCATCCGTTTTATATCAGCAGAGGAACTGCTGTCGAAGTATCCCGATTCAACACCAAAAGAACGGGAGAACGCCATTGCTAAAGAACATGGGGCCGTTTTTATTTACGGCATCGGGGGCGAACTCAGTAATGGGTTCCCGCATGACGGGCGTGCGGCCGACTACGACGACTGGAGTACAGATAACGAAGAAGGTTATCGGGGACTCAACGGGGATATTCTGGTCTGGAATCCGATCCTTAATACGGCTTTCGAATTGTCTTCAATGGGCATCCGCGTTGACAAAATCGCGCTGCTTCGGCAGCTTGAGATTAGAAATAGCATCGACCGGGCCAGTCTGCCTTTTCATAGTATGCTTATACACGACCAACTGCCTCAATCTATTGGCGGAGGGATAGGCCAGTCGAGAGTATGCATGTTTATGCTAAAGAAAGCTCATATCGGCGAAGTGCAGGTGAGTATATGGGACGAGCAACAGAGACAGCAACTGATTCAGCAGGGCATTCATTTGCTTTAATAAGGACTTATTTTCAAACAAATTACAACGCCTTTCGTTATCAGATGAAAGGCGTTGCTCATGAAATATAGATCATACAAACTCTTTTTCCTTCTCGCTTTGGTTGGGTGTCGGCCCTCAAAGACTCCGGAGATGCCGCCCGACACCCTGCCGATCACGGCAGGCCAACACTCGGCTGATAACGGAAGCCGTCTTCAGTTCCAGCGGGAAAAAGCCGCAGGCGCTAAAGATACGTTATCCTTCCGCTTAAATGAGCCAACACTGGTAACAATCAGGATCATCACACCGGGCGATACCGGGAATATCCGTCTCGCACAAATCGTTTCGCCCGACGGCGAAACGGACGGCCCGTTCGGCAAAGCATATACCGACAGTTTACAGATTTCCGGAGTTTACCATATCATTGTCGCAGAAAATCTGATGCAGGAAAGTCTCTACCAGGGAACATACACCGTGCGGGTCGATATGCAGAAAAGCCGTACAGATTAGGTGGGAGCCTTTCCCTTAGGTGTCGCTAGCCGGTCTTCTACCGAAAGAACGATCAAGATTATCGCGTATATTTTCCTATAATTCTAGTAAATTTACTTAATTTGCACCTTCAATTCGAAAAGATAGAAAACTATGATTATACAACCACGTGTAAGAGGTTTTATCTGCTTAACTTCGCACCCTGAGGGTACCGCGGAACACGTTAAACAACAGATAGACTACGTAAAATCCAAGGGCGAAATTCAAAATGGCCCCAAGAAAGTTTTAGTGATCGGTGCGTCTACCGGTTTCGGTCTAGCTTCACGCATTACGGCAGCCTTCGGTTCGGGAGCTGCCACAATCGGGGTATTTTTCGAAAAACCGGCGGCGCCCGGAAAACCGGGTACTGCGGGGTGGTACAACTCTGCAGCCTTCGAAAAGGAGGCACAGGCAGCCGGCCTTTATGCGAAAAGCATCAATGGCGATGCATTCTCGGACGAGGTAAAACAACAAGCGATCGACTTGATTAAACAAGATTTAGGCCAAGTAGATTTAGTGGTATACTCCTTGGCGTCGCCTCGCCGTACCCATCCAAAAACGGGCGTTGCACACGCGTCGGTCTTAAAGCCCATTGGACAGCCATTCACCAACAAAACCGTTGACTTCCATGCCGGCGTTGTATCGGACATCTCTATTCAGCCTGTAGAAAGTCAGGAAGAAATCGATAACACGATTGCCGTGATGGGTGGCGAAGACTGGAAGTTTTGGATAGAAGCCCTGAAAAGTGCCGGTGTTCTCGCGGAGGGAGTAAAAACAGTAGCCTATTCGTATATCGGCCCTGAGTTGACCTATCCGATCTATAGAAATGGCACCATCGGAAAAGCCAAAGACCATCTAGAAGGTACGGTGCCGGTACTTAATAGCCTGTTACAGGACATCGGCGGCGTCAGCTACGTTTCTGTAAACAAAGCCCTGGTTACGCAATCCAGCTCTGCCATACCAGTCGTTCCGTTATATATATCTCTTCTTTACAAAGTCATGAAAGAGAAAGGTATCCACGAAGGAACGATTGAACAGATGCAACGTCTGTTTGCAGAACGCCTATACAAGGAAGGAGAAATTCCTGTCGACGAAAAAGGCCGCATCCGCGTCGACGACCTCGAAATGCGCGACGATGTACAGGCAGAAGTCGCTAAGCTGTGGGAACAGGCAACAACGGAGAACCTGGAAGAAATCTCCGACATCGCTGGCTACCGCAGTGAGTTCTTCCATCTGTTTGGGTTCAACTTTGATCAGATAGACTATGAAGCTGATACTAACGAGGTTGTAGAAATACCGAGTATTAAAGCTTAATCACTATACCATGAAAATAGCTGCCTCAGGTCTGGGGCGGCTATTTTTTTACCAGCCTTTTTCTATCCGCCAGAGCTAAGGCGCCAACAAATCAACGCAGTGGGCTGATGAATACCATGAAAATATAAACACACTAATGAATAACCATTTACATATGAAGTACCTGCTATCTGTCCTCTTCCTCATCATACTAACCGGTACATCGGCACAATCGTATAAGGTTACCTATCAGCGGAGTTATAACGACAAGGTGTCTCCTCAACAGGATCCTTTACTGGTCTTCACGGACGCGAACCAAACGGTTATCACAACGCATAACATAACGCAGTCAACTAGTTCGTATCCATATGAAACATTTTATGTCGACCGAAAAAGCGGCGGATATTATAAGTTGACCAACTTTTCGGCTTCAAAGGAGCTCGCTACACTTGACACGACGATCCTTGGACGGGATAAGATAACACTTACAGACGAAACAAAAACGATACTAGGTTATCGTTGCAAAAAGGCAATTACCTCGGTCAATTCAAATAGCATCGAACTGTGGTACACGAACGACTTAAACGTCAAAGGGGCTCCTAATGAACTGGGGCAAAACATAGGTTTGGTACTGGAATACGTACGGAATGGCAATACGAAGATCACGGCAATTCACGTAGAGAAGCTATCGCATATTCCGTCAAACGTGGCGCTGCGGCCTTTTGAGAACGTTGTCGATGCTCTTACCTATCAGGACCAAGTATGGAAAAGCCGATTCATCCAGATCCCTATCTTTCAAGATGAGCAGATCAACTTCAACGAAAAAACGACGTCAGACAGCGTCCTACGTTTCGCAAACGGGACCGTCATTGTAAAGAAAATTAAAGTACCGGAGCTGGCGGGTGGCCACCAAGCATTTGTACAGCTCATAGAAAAATCTAATGGCGACGCATACGACCGGACAGGTTCCGTATTCATGATCGCAGATGATCAGGCGCAAACCTTCCTCGATGGCATGAAAAACGGAATGAACACGCTGCCGATGTACCGGAATGGCGATGGCAAGGAGTACCCCGGAATGGTCCGAACCGAGGGATATTCGCCTGTATATGAACTTATGCGCTTTTTTACGCCGTTCGGCGTATCGCACTTTAACGACCGTCTGACACTAAAAGGCAAAACATGGCAAGACTCGGCAATCTACCGCCAGGACATCTCCGAGTTTTTGTCGTTGATGGCAGGCAAAGAAGTATACGTGGGCACGTATATCGGAAATTACGACAAGGGAGGCCACAAAGTCAGCCTGGAAATCACGATCCATCCCGGCGCGTCGAAAATGGAATCGCCCAAAGTCCTGCCCATTTTTAATACGACAAACGTCATGGAGATGGGCGGCCAGACGTACGCCACCTTTTTTAGTCAGGAAAAAGGCCTGGAAGTGACCTTCGAGTTAGACAAAGACGCTACAGACGTACAACTGCGCTACATTACCACAGGCCACGGTGGATGGGGCGGCGGCGACGAATTTGTCCCAAAAGAAAACCGCATCTTTCTAAACGGGGAGCCCGCATTTAAATTTACGCCATGGCGTACCGACTGCGGATCCTACCGTCTCTACAACCCCGTCTCCGGCAACTTTCAAAACGGTCTCTCCTCATCAGATCTGAGCCGATCAAACTGGTGTCCGGGAACAGTAACACCACCCAACTACATCAATCTTGGTTCGCTCAAAGCAGGCAAGCACACTATACGCGTACAGATCCCGCAGGGAGAACCGGAAGGCACCAGTTTCAGCTTCTGGAATGTATCAGGTGCATTGCTCTACCGATAATATCATCACCCGAAAGCTATTTCCTGTATACCGGATACAGGAAATAGCTTTATAGAGGTAAAACTACTAGCGCCCTTTCCTAAACAACAGGTAATCGAGACTGAACTTGCCGGGACCAAGTGCTAAAATCCCCAAATAGCCTATAAAAAACGCCGTAGCTAGTTCGTACTTACCAAAGAACTCCCAGTTGTGTACCGAAAATATAACCAGCACCGTGATCAACAGAGGGATAGTCGCCAGCCGCGTAAACAGTCCCAAAATCAGCAATATAGAACAAAAGAATTCCGCAAATATGGCTAGACTTAAGGATACGGTCCCCCCTAGCCCGAGAAAATCCATGAATTGATCCTTTCGTTCATTAAACTCCACCAGTTTTACATAGCCGTGCTTGGGTATCATCAGTACCCCGAAGCCTATACGAAGTACAAATGCAGCAAGGTTAGAGGCTGCAGTTCCCTTGTTAACGGCAAGAAAAAATTTCTTCATAACAGTCTAAAGATGTGTTTATAGCACAAATATAATTGACTTATGTATACTTTCATCACCCAATTAAAATTTAGTCTAAACAAGTGTCACTAGGATCTTCCTCCTGCACCTCAAAAAAAAAGGTGTCTCCTGTATTTGTCTGGAACAAACAAATACAGGAGACACTCCAGCTTATTATAAGCTCAGGCTATCGACTAGCGGAGATGTGCGCGCAGCATCCACGCTGTTTTTTCATGCTGCTCCATAATAGCCACGAGGAAGTCCTCGGTTCCCGCGTCTTTATGCTTCTCCCCAACGGTCTCAATCTGCTCGCGTATATATACAATAATTGCTTCAAAATCGGAAAGCAACTCCTCAATATACCCTAAACTATCATTCTTTGTATGACGTAACTCCGACAGTTGTGTAAGCTCTAAAAACTCCTTCATTGTGCCGACGGCGTAGTGGCCTATAGAGCGGATGCGCTCCGCAATTTCATCAATCGTCTCGCTTAGTTGGTCATAGATGCTCTCGAAAAACACGTGTTGTGCATGGAAGTCACGCCCCTCAACATTCCAGTGCGCATTGCGTGCTTTTACATACAGGACGTGCTCATCCGCTAGTAGCTTGTTTAGGATCACCGCCACTGCCTGCGTATCTTTTTCTTTAATACCAATGTTTGTTTTCATATTACTAACAATTAATCGATTAATACATACTTGCTTCGTCCAACAAAATGAGGGCTTCTTTTGAAAGCTTCAATTCCACCGCATCTACGAACGGTTTTAGATGTAATGTCTTCGTTGCGCTTGCAATAGGTGCGGCTACCGTTGGTTGATGCAATA
This sequence comes from Sphingobacterium allocomposti, assembly GCF_008124885.1. Taxonomy (GTDB): domain Bacteria; phylum Bacteroidota; class Bacteroidia; order Sphingobacteriales; family Sphingobacteriaceae; genus Sphingobacterium; species Sphingobacterium allocomposti. Next base: position 112,298 of record NZ_VNHX01000004.1, on the reverse strand, counting down.
ACCATGCTAAAGCAACAGCCGCGGGCGTTGTTTTGTTTTCCTCAGCAACATAAAAAAGCGCTTTGACGATTTTTTCCCCGCGGGTGTTCCAGTACTGCTTTTTCACACCCTCGCCACGGGCTGATTTGGCAAAGTCTTCTTCCTGCTGGTACTTCCCCGTTAGAAATCCGCTGGCCAACGAAAAATAGGGTATGACGGATAAATCGTATGCCTGCGCTGTTGCAAGGTAATTGTTCTCAAACCCTTCCCGGCTATAAAGATTGTATTCGGGTTGCAACGAAACATACGAAGGTAGCGACAGATTTCTGCTGGTCTCCATCGACTCTTTAAGCCGTGCCGGCGACAGATTGGACGCCCCTATATACCGAACTTTACCGGCCCTGATCAGATCTTCGTAGGTGCGTAACGTTTCTTCAACGGGCGTTTCCTCTTGATCGAAATGCGTTTGATACAGATCAATATAGTCTGTTTGCAACCGTTTCAGTGATGCGTCTACCTGTTCGAGGATATGATTTCTCGTCGTATTCGGCTTCGGATTGTCGGCGAACACGCCGCCTACCTTTGTCATCAGCACGACTTTATCTCTGTTACCACGGGATTTCAACCAGTTGCCTAGGATGGTCTCCGATTCCCCACCTCTATTTCCCGGCACCCAATATGAATACTGATTTGCCGTATCGATGGCATTGAATCCCAAGTCAACAAAGGTATCCAACACATCAAAGGAGCTCTTCTCATCTAACGTCCACCCAAAGACATTTCCTCCAAAGATCAATGGCACGATAGATAGCTCGGTATTCTTTAATTTATTTTTCTGCATGTAAACCTCCTTTTGATTAAAGACCTAATGTACATATTTTAGCCGTTGTTTATCAAAATCCGACATCCATATTATTGTCATAAATCTCCCCAAACTTATGTACCTTTGCACACGCAATTCTTGGATATGGGTATAGATTCGCCGGCATTCTTTCACACATTTCAATCGGACATCTCAGGACTTGAAAAGCCTTCGCTCTTCACGTTTCCTTTTTGTTATGAGCCCGATGAGTTAAGCAGGATTGCCGCATCGGAACTACAGGACTATCTCGAAAGTCAGCGGGACTTTGTACATAATTTCGGTCTGCGTCCCATGGAGGGCTCGCCCATCGGAAAGATGTTCGGGGTGCTGGTTGTCGAACGGGAGGACGGCATGCTGGGCTATCTGGCGGCCTGCTCAGGTAAACTCGCCGGTAGGAACGAACACCGCTATCTGGTCCCGCCTATCTTCGACATGCTTCGGGAAGACGGCTTCTTCCTAAAGGAGGAAGAAGAAATCAACGCCATAAATCACCGCATTACATCCCTGGAAGAAGACGCTGGTTTTGCGGAATTAAAGCAGCGGCTCATCAAACTCCGGGAAGAAGCGGATTCGTCCTTAACAGCGTTCCGCGCGTACATGAAACAGCAGAAGGCCGCCAGAAAAAAAGCCAGAGAAACTCAAAAACCGGCCTTATCTGCTGAAGATTATCAGGTACTGGAAACCGATCTTGTCAAACAGAGCTACCGCGATCAACATGAATACGCCGTTCTAAAAAACACGTGGAAAGAGAAGTTACAGGATGTGGAAGGGCAGATCCACCGCCGACAGTCTTCTATTGATGAACTCCGCGAGCTCCGCAAAATAAAATCGTCGGCACTTCAGCAGCGGCTTTTTGATCAGTACCAGTTTTTAAACGCGCGTGGGGAGACCAAGAGCGTGCTGTCCATCTTCGAGGAATCCAAGCAGCTGCTACCGCCCGCGGGAGCAGGCGAATGTGCAGCGCCGAAGCTGCTACAATATGCCTATCAGCACCGTCTCCGGCCCGTCAGCATGGCGGAGTTCTGGTGGGGCGTTTCGCCGGCCTCCGAAATAAGGAAACACCGCCATTTCTACCCTGCTTGTAAAAGCAAATGCGAACCGATTCTCGCCCATATGCTGAAGGGGCTAAATGTCGCGCCCAATCCGATGTTAGACAATCCGGCCGTCAACAAGGAGTTGGAAATATTGTACGAGGACAGCGATATTATTGTCGTGAATAAACCCAGCGAGTTTCTGTCTGTGCCGGGAATCCACGTCAGCGATTCTGTATATACGCGTATAGCGAAACATCCCGACGTCTCCGGCCCCGTTATCATTCATCGGCTGGACATGTCTACCTCCGGGATCATGGTCCTGGCAAAGCACAAAGAAGCACACAAAACCATCCAGGACCAATTCATAAAGCATACCGTGTTCAAACGATATACGGCGTTACTGGAAGGCGAGCTGCATGAGCATGAAGGGCTTATCGACCTTCCTCTCCGGGTCGATCTTGACGACCGTCCCCGACAGGTCGTGTGTTACCAGTATGGGAAACCTGCGCAAACGAAATTTAAAGTCGTCGCCCTTGAGAAGGGCAACACACGGATACATTTCTTCCCGTTGTCAGGTCGCACGCACCAGTTGCGTGTTCACGCCGCGCACCACCTCGGTTTGGGCCATCCCATTGTCGGCGACGACTTGTATGGAACACGTGCGCACCGACTTCACCTCCACGCCGGATACATCCAATTTAAACACCCGACAACGCACCAAATTGTCTCGTTCGAAGTCCACGATCCGTTCTAATTGTAACGGAAAAGACAGAAACATCAAGATAAAGTCACATTCTCAATCTCGGCTATCGCGCCCTTTTTAAATCAATTAAACTATTATTACTTTTGTTCGACTTTCTAAAGACCTGACTTTGTAAGTTCAAAAGTCAAATCGATAGGATAAAAACGAAAGCGATATGTCAACACGTTACATCAAGGTATTCCTCCGGTATATAGCAACATTAATTTTGTTTTTTGCTTTATCTTCCGTCGCCTCGGCACAGACCCTACATCTGAAAGGAAAGGTGATGGATGTTACCAACAAAGAGCCTATTGGTTATGCCACCATCGCCGCTATTGGGTCGACCACAGCAACCTCCACCGACGACAACGGCAACTTCGTCTTAAAGGTAGAACCAGGCTTTTCCAAAATCCGTATATCCTACGTAGGGTATGAGTCGCAGGATGTCACCATAAGCGGTCAGTCCTATCAGGAGGTTACCGTGTACCTGGTACCGGAGGAGAATACAATCGAAGCCGTTCAAATTAAAGCACCTAAGCGCTCCAAATATTCCAATAAGAATAATCCGGCAGTGGAATTAATCCGCAAGGTAATCGCCCACAAAGACGAGAACCGTATAGAGGCATACGACTATGCACAGTACCAACAATACGAGAAAGTGTCCCTGGGACTAAGCAACCTGTCGGAAAAGTTCAAAAACAGGAAGGCCTTTAAGAACTACCAATTTCTCTTTGAGAAAGAAGATGCCGAGGTGGGCAGTAATACAACCAGAGGTTATACACTTCCCGCCTTTATTGAGGAGCGCCTGTCACAGGTCTACACCCGGAGGAAGCCCAACACGACGAAACAGCTTATCTTGGCCGAACAGCGGGCGCAATTTGATCCCAAATTTATTGACAACGATGGGCTGAGCGCTTATTTCAACAAGCTATACCAAGATATAGATATCTACGAAAGCAATATAGAACTCGTGACCAATCAGTTTTTAAGTCCTATAGCTGGATCGTCGCCGACCTTCTACAAGTTCTATATTACGGACACCGTAAAAACCGAGACCCCGTATCTGGTGGAACTAAGCTTTTTTCCGAGGAACAAAGCTGATCTACTGTTTCAAGGTAGGTTGTACATTACACTGGACGGAAAATATGCGGTAAAACGGGCCGAGTTGAGTGTCTCCGATGACATCAATCTGAACTTTGTCCGCGATCTCGATGTAAAGCTTGATTTCGAGCAGGATCAAAACAGCAGGTACTATTTACGGACAAGTTCGCTAGGGCTTGATTTTTCCCTGACAGACAAAGGCACGGGAATTAAAGGAAACAGAACCGTAACTTTTGAAGACTTTAAGACAGGACTCGTACAGCCTGACTCTATGTATGCTGGTCCTTCTGTTGTCAAAGTTTACGAAGAAAAGAAAGAAACCCTCACCGATGAGTACTGGGCCACACATCGTCCCGTACCCCTAAAACCGACAGAACAACATATTTATCGGAATATCGACACGCTGCAGCTTATCCCCTCCTTTCAACGCTTGATGGATATCAGCGCCCTGGTTCTATCGGGGTACAAACAGGCAGGGCCGCTCGAGATCGGCCCGGTCAATACGTTTTACAGCTTCAACCCCGTCGAGGGATTCCGTTTGCGGGTGGGTGGACGTACGACAGACCGCTTAAGTAAACGCTTCTACGCAGAAGGATACACCGCATATGGTTTTAAGGACGAGAAATGGAAATATTTCTTAAGCGGCACATATGCACTCAACAATAAGTCGGTCTATACGTTCCCGCAACATTACCTGCGTGCTTCCATTATGCGCGACACCAAAATTCCAGGCCAAAACCTCGAATTCGTGCAGGAGGACAACTTTCTGCTATCTTTCAAACGCGGAGAAAACGAGCGGTACCTCTACAACGATATTTATCGTCTGGAATACAAGCGCGAATTTGAAAACCGCTTTTCATATACCATAGGTTTCTCCAAATGGCGTCAACAACCGGCGGGAATTTTAACCTACCAGATGTTGGATGAGCAGGGAAATAACCGGCTATTCAATGAGCTGAATACAACCGAACTCTCGGTCAGCCTGCGCTATGCGCCTCACGAAGAGTTCTATCAAGGCAAATTATACCGTACGCCCATATTTAACAAGTACCCGATTTTCTACCTCAATTATGTGGCCGGATTGAAGGACGTATTGGACGGCGAATACAATTACCACAACTTTACCCTAGGGGTAGACAAGCGTTTTTACTTTTCGCAGCTTGGCTATGCCGACGTCAATCTCGAAGGTAACTATATTCTCGGAAACCAAATCCCATTCCCCTTCCTAAACATACATCGGGCAAATCAAACCTACGCGTATCAACTACGTTCGTACAACCTGATGAACTTTCTGGAATTTGTCAGCGACCATTCCGTGGCTGCGAACGTACAATATTATATGAATGGCTTCCTGCTGAACAAAATCCCGTTGATTAAAAGATTAAAATGGAGAGAGGTCTTCAGTGTCAAAGCCATTTATGGGGCATTACGTCACGAAAACGATCCGCAGTACACAAACGGCGTTTTTCAGTTTCAGAAAAATGAACATGACCAACCCATAACGTACGGTTTCGGGAACAGACCGTACGTCGAAGCCAGCGTCGGCTTGACAAACATCTTTAAGTTTATCCGCGTAGACTATGTCCGGCGCCTAAACTATCTGGATCAGCCAGATGCGCCGAAACACGGTATACGGGTCCGCGTTAAATTCGATTTCTAATAGAAGTGAGATGTTAGTATTGAGATGTGAGATGTGAGTATTGAGATGTGAGATGTGAGATGTGAGTATTGGGTAGCGTAAGCTTGTGGCTGTTGGCTTATGGTTACCATCTGCCATTCGCTATTACCCTCTCACTTTACGACTTTACAATTCAACGACTTTACGGCTACTATTAGGGTTAGAAAAGTTAAATGAGTTAGACTGGTTAGATGATGTTCGTGGCGATCAAAAACAGCTTCACACTTCACAAATCAACGACTTTACGGCTTATAGCCATCTGCTATCTGCCATTAGCCATCTGCCATTAGCTATCTACCATTAGCCCTCCACTTTACGACTTTACAAATCAACGACTTTACGGCTACTATTAGGGTTAGAAAAGTTAAATGAGTTAGACTGGTTAGATGATGTTCGTGGCGATCAAAAACAGCTTCACACTTCACAAATCAACGATTTTACGGCTTATAGCCATCTGTTATCTGCCATTAGCCATCTGCCATTAGCCATCTGCCATTAGCCCTCTCACTTTACGACTTTACAAATCAACGGCTTTACGGCTACTATTAGGGGTTAGAAAAGTTAAATGAGTTAGACTGGTTAGATGATGTTCGTGGCGATCAAAAACAGCTTCACACTTCACAAATCAACGATTTTACGACTTATAGCCATCTGTTATCTGCCATTAGCCATTAGCCCCCACTTACGACTTTACAATTCAACGACTTTACGGCTACTATTAGGGGTTAGAAAAGTTAAATGAGTTAGACTGGTTAGATGATGTTCGTGGCGATCAAAAACAGCTTCACACTTCACAAATCAACGATTTTACGACTTATAGCCATCTGTTATCTGCCATTAGCCATTAGCCCCCACTTACGACTTTACAATTCAACGACTTTACGGCTACTATTAGGGGTTAGAAAAGTTAAATGAGTTAGACTGGTTAGATGATGTTCGTGGCGATCAAAAACAGCTTCACACTTCACAAATCAACGACTTTACGGCTTATAGCTATCTGCTATCTGCCATCTGCCATTAGCCATCTGCCATCTGCCATCTGCCATTAGCCATCTGCCATCTGCCATTAGCCATCTGCCATCTGCTATCTGCCATCTGCCATTAGCCATCTGCCATCTGCTATCTGCCATTAGCCATCTGCCATTAGCCCTCCACTTTACGACTTTACAAATCAACGACTTTACGGCTTATAGCCATGGAATCATGAAAGTTTTTTATATTTTTAGCAGAGAATACCACTGTCCTGTAAAAAGGATGGGCGAACTAATAAATAGACCATGTATCCAGAGAAAATACGTCTGATATATCAATACCCGACCATGACTTCCAACGACTTGGATCTGCTTGTCAACCATCATGAACGCGTACACTATAAAAAAGGAGATCTTCTTTTGCAGGAAGGAGAAGTGAGCAACTGCTATTATATTTTGGAGGAGGGTATTGTACGCTCTTTTGTCTACGACTACGACGGAAATGATATCAGTACCAACTTTTTCTGTCAAGATGAAATCGTTATCGAGGTGGCGTCCATTTTCCATCATATCCCCACGAAAGAAAACATGGTATGTCTTACGGACTGCACACTGTGGAGGATAAAGTTCGACAGCTTCCAAACCTTGTTTGAAACAATGCCGGCACTCGCCGAATGGGGACGTGCGTGGATGGCCCATCAGCTGTTTTTAACAAAAAAAAGAGCATTGGATATGATCACCCTGTCTGCACTTGACCGCTACAAACAGCTTCTAGACGAAAAGCCTAAAATTTTACAACAGGCTCCGCTGAAACATATTGCCACTTTCCTCGGTATCACCGATACATCCCTGAGCCGGATACGGAAGGAACTGGTAGGAAAATAAACCATCAAAAGAACTTGCCTTACGGCAATTCCTTTGCAGAAGCCACGCCGTATTTTTGAGTAGATACAACAATATACAGATCAGTATTATGAAAATCAACTTTGAGGGCGGCTTCAACATCGCCATGAAAATTCCTCCGGAAAAATACAACGAAACCGTTGCGTTCTACAGGGATATACTGCTCTTTGATGTAGAGGAAGTGCCCATCGACCACCCTACGGTTTTAGCTACACATCGATTAACCTTCGGCCCAAATATATTGTGGCTCGACTGTGTTAAGGAGCTGCCCCATCAGCAAATATGGTTAGAGATGACTACCGACGACGTCGACAGCAGTACACGGTATTTACAGACAAACGAGGTCTTGATTGCAGACGATCTCGAGAAGATTGATACGAACAACATGCATTGGATTAAAGACCCAGCCGGAAGTGTTCTGTTACTAAAGAGTAAAGCCAAAGGCCAATCCGATGGGGCGTCGCAACCTGACGACAGAGCTTAACTAAAAAATATACTATGAAAACACCCATTCACATCAACATCACCATCAACAACCGCGTAGAAACCGTCTGGAACGCGTATCACTCTGCAGAAGATATTAAGCAATGGAACCATGCCTCCGATGATTGGCACTGCACCAACGCCGTAAATGACCTCCGGATAGGTGGGAAGTTTAGCAACCGTATGGAGGCGAAAGATGGTAGTTTCGGATTCGACTTCGAAGGTAGATATACTGCTATTGAGCCCTTTAAACGTATAGCCTACACGATGACCGACGGCCGGAGTGCCGAAGTTACTTTCGACAGTAAAGACAATATCACCCACCTCTCGGTAGCATTTGAACCCGAAAGCGCGAACCCAATAGAGATGCAACGGGCGGGCTGGGAAGCTATTCTGATTAACTTCAAAAACTATGTGGAACGGGTTTATGGCGACAACAGCCATTAAAATCACCGATCATATCAGCAGCAACTACCATGAAAGCATATAGCACAAATTATTACGACACGTTGATTACAGTCGCGGCAGACAGCAAGGCGCATCGAGGCGCCGCACCTCCCGCCAGGGCCGGAGCCAAAACCGTAGCTGCCCTACAGTTCGACCTGTTAATAAACCATCCGTACGCGTTTACTTCAGACGACTTACTCTTTACCGTTTACGCTGATAGACTTGGCCTGAGGGAAGACGAGCGGCAAGAAGCCCGCCTCCGCTTTTTTTCCAAAGGACAACCCTGTCTGCGGACCTCCCCCCTTGCAAAAACCTATGGTTGGGGAATCCACGCGGACGGCCAAGGGAAGATCAAACTGGTAGATAGCTCCTCCGAAGAATACCAACAGCTACTGAATAATTCGGACATCAGCAAAGTCGCCGCGATGAAATCCAGAAAGACCATGGAAAAATGAGTAGCATGTCACTGTTCTAATCATACACATCACACGCCCATTTATGCAGAGCAATTTTACAACCATAGACGAATACATAGCACAATTCGATAACCAAAAGCAGGCGCTGCTTCAGGAAGTACGGCGCATTATTGCGCAGGCGGCGCCGGAAGCTACGGAAACCATCAACTACCAGATGCCGACCTTTCGTTACCACGGAAATCTAATCCATTTCGCCTTATTCAAAAACCACCTAGTATCCCGGCCCTGAAGCCATAGAACACTTCGCTGACGAACTTACCGCATATAAGACGTCCAAGGGAGCCGTTCAGATTCCGCTAAGCGCCGATCTCCCTATCCAGCTTCTGAAAAAGATGGTCCACTTCAATGTACAACGGTTAAAAGACAAGTCTACCCCCGACTGGAAACGTCACCAACCCCAATGGGCCGAGGCTGTAGAGAGAATACAGCAGATCCTTAACGAACTTCCTTTGACGAGGACCTTCAAGTGGGGAAGCGATGTATATACCCACAATGGCAAAAACATAGTCTCATATGGTGGTTTTAAAAACCATTTTGCTATTTGGTTTTACAACGGTGTCTTCCTCTCAGACGAAGACGGCGTGCTCGTAAACGCGTCCGAGGGGAAAACAAAAGCGTTACGTCAGTGGCGCTTTTCCTCAGCCGATGAAATGAATGCCACGAAGATCCGACAATATGTCCAAGAGGCAATACAAAACGCTGTTCAGGGCAAAGAGGTAAAACAGGAAAAGAGAAAAGGTCAGGAACCAGCCGGATTGCTCAAGGAAGCTCTAACCAAAAACAGCGAGCTGCACAAAGCTTTCAACAGCCTGACTCCCGGCAAACAACGGGAATACATGGAATACGTCGATGAAGCGAAACAGGAAAAAACCAAGATGGCGCGCATCGAAAAGATTACGCCCTTAATCTTTGCCGGTCGGGGGTTACACGACAAGTACAGGCGCTGACATTACAAGCAACCGCTGGAAAAGCCGTCGAATTCATTCCAGCGGTTGGTCGGCTGGACAGCCTTACGCCGTGTATCCTACCGTTGACGACATGGCGCTTATCCTTCCCAACGCCATGATTGATTCCCTAAGCCGTGCCCATCAGCAACGTCGATCATTGTTCGTCTAACGCCAGAACAACAACCGAAAACGGAGGCAAGGATACGTGTAGTCGCTCTTTATTCAGCTTCGACCCATCGAATGGACGAGGTGCAATACGCTGCGGAGCATCAAAATCGTTAAAGTCTCTTAGCTCCTTCGACGTCAGGACACGTCCTGAAACACCTGAAAATGCTTTTCCTAGATTAATCTCGACATCCTGGTTGGCTTTTGGATCAATATTGACCAATGAAAGATAAGTTTTCCCGTCTTTGGCTTTTGAAGCCGAAGCTGACACAGCAGGAATAGCCTCATCGTTCCAGACAAAACTCTTACTGTCGATAGCCAATGGAATCAGTTCAGCGTCCTGATGTACTTTGTACATTTCCATCACATGGTAAGTAGGCGTCGTAATCATTTTCTCTCCCTTTGTAAGAATAACCGCCTGCAACACATTAATTGTCTGCGCCAGGTTGGCCATCTTTACACGGTCGGCATGGTTATTAAAAATATTGAGTGTCATGCCGGCAATCATAGCATCACGCATCGTATTCTGCTGATATAGAAATCCGGGGTTGGTTCCGGGCTCCACTTCATACCATCCCCCCCACTCATCGACAACCAGCGCAATCTCCTTGTTGGGGTCATATTTATCCATAATAGCGCTATGTTTTTCTACAAGCTCGTTCATAAACCAAGCCGATTTCATGGTCCTAAAATACTGTTCGTCCGTATATTCGATAGCCGGACCCTTTTTGTTCCAATCGATAACAGCATAATGATGAAGCGCGATTCCCTTGACGAGATTTTTCGGAAGTTTCTTCATTAACGTCTCTGTCCAATGATAATCGGCGCTGTTGGCACCCGACGCTATACGATACAATCCACCCGTATTCGACCAGTCCGACATAAACGTCGCATATTTTCGGTATATATCACTGTAATATTCGGCTGTCATATGCCCCCCGCATCCCCACGCTTCATTTCCGACGCCCCAGAATTTAACTTTCCACGGCTTCTCGCGGCCGTTTTGCCGACGGAGGTCAGACATCGGGCTCCGTCCCTCAAAATTGACGTACTGTACCCAGTCCGCCAGCTCCTGAACCTCTCCGCTTCCAACGTTACCAGCTAAATACGGCTCCGTCTCCAACAGTTCACACATGTCCAGAAAATCATGCGTACCAAAAGAATTATCCTCTGTAACACCACCCCACCAGTTGTTTACGATCGCCGGACGCTTTTCTTTGGGGCCGATTCCGTCTTTCCAATGATATGTATCTGCGAAACAGCCCCCGGGCCATCGTAAATTGGGAATCTGCAACTCTTTCAGCGCTGCCACCACATCGTTGCGGACACCGTTCGTGTGCGGAATTGCCGTGTTGTCCTCCCCAACATAAAAACCATCATAAATACAACGCCCCAGATGCTCGGCAAAGTGTCCATAAATGTGTTTACTGATTGTCACCGGTTTTTCTCTTGGAGACAACTCAATCTTTGTCTGCGCACCGACGTTCCAAAACGTAGTCGCAAAAAGAATAATCAACAGTTTGTTTTTAGTGTTTAACATATTTGAAATTAGGTTTTGTGTTAGCACAGGTTAGAAAGATTGCTGCCCTTTGCTGCTCAGCCCCCCTCCGTTGGGAACAGCTTGTATGCTTCCGGCCAGCCAGCCTATCCTATCCCCGAATATATAAAAAAAAATTAAATGTATAAAGAACACTTAAAAAAGTATTTGGCCAGGAAGGTGCTGCAATTCCAAGCACACTAGGCCAAAACAAGCGGCCCGAACAGCAAACATTTCCGCGCAATTCTTGTCTTATGGCAAGGGGTCGTCAGCAAGAAGCGCCTAACTTTGATCAGGTCAGTGTCCGATTGGCAGGCCCGGAGGACGTCTAAGACATTAAACACGACGACACTATAAAACAACAGAATATTTACCCATAAAAACGCAACAACAAAATGGCAAAACTACACGCTTATCTCAATTTCAACGGCAATTGTGAAGAGGCTTTTGACTTCTATCAAACGGTATTCGGCGGCCCTCTTCTAGGCAGTCACCGCTTCGGAGACATGCCCGCCGATCCGAACTTCAGCATTCCCGACGAGGACAAAAACAAGATTATGCATACTGCGCTTCATATCAACGGAGATGTCATGCTGATGGGGTCCGACTGCATCGAAAACTTCGGACACAAAGCTGTGTTCGGCACCGCTACCTACATTATGCTCGACGCACAATCGGCAGAGGAGGCACGCGACCTTCATAGCAAGCTTAGTAAAAACGCTCAGAACATCGAAATGGATCTCGGCGAAACATTCTTTGCGGAGCTCTATTCCTCTTTTACGGACCAATTCGGCGTGAGCTGGATGGTACATTACGAAGGAAATAAAAAGATGGGATAGCATATTTTCGCGACACTTCCGGACGATGGCCCATGATACGCCGCCTAAAGCCGCTTCGGCCACCCAGTTTTAGACTGACCTCCATACTGCGGTAACATGTTGTCTACTTGCAGTCAACGATGCCCGGGACGAAATCCGGTCACGGGCATCGTTGCAACGGGCGGGAACTCACGAGCCATACAGGTGTTCAACACCTACCATGCAAGACCGTTTATAGTTATATAATAACCGATAACAACTCGCTATATTATGAAAAGCAAAATATATCCGGCTATCTGGTTTGATAATACCGCCAGACAAGCTTTTGACTATTACGCATCCCTATTTCATGAAGTCAGCATCATGGATAGCAATCCGGTCACTGTTGCCGCGAAAGTATTGGGCACCGATTTTATCGGTATAAATGGAGGGCCGGCCTTCCGTCCGAATCCGGCCATTTCCTTTATGATCGTGCGTGAAACGCAGGCGGAAATTGAAAAGATCTGGAACGGGCTTGCTGCAGAAGGGCATACGTTAATGCCGCTGGATTCTTACCCGTGGAGCCCATACTATGGATGGCTTTCCGACAGATACGACGTGTCATGGCAGCTCTATCAGGGCAAACTGGCCGATGTAAACGAACAGTCCATTGTCCCAACGCTGATGTTCTGTGGGCCCCAGCAGGGAAGATGTGCCGAAGCAACCAGCTTTTATGAACGTATTTTCAAAAATTTCGTAAAACAGGGAGTTCTCACCTACCCCGACGGGGATGTTAAAGGTCAGGTCATGCACACCCAGTTCGTCCTCGAAGGATACACGATTGCCGCCATGGACAGCGGCGTACCGCAGCCGTTCACCTTTACCGAAGGAGTGTCCCTAGTCATTGAATGCGATGACCAGTCTGAAATAGACTACTACTGGCATTCCCTTACAAAAGACGGAGAAGAAAGCCGATGCGGATGGTGTAAAGATCCATACGGCGTCAGCTGGCAGATAGTGCCCAAAAACCTGGGCGGTATCCTACAGGCGAACCCGCGCGCCAGTGAAGCATTGATGCAAATGCAAAAAATTATTATGGAAGACCTCAAAAAATAATTGTTAAATTGCGCATACGGTATCCGTCATTATGGTTACATCTGCTATCGATAGCCGCGGACTACCGACATCGCGCAAAGTCAAATACGATAAAAATGTCAAGGATTGCCAATCCGGACGGGATAGCATGAATGCCATTAAATATAAACATAACGAATAACCGTTTACATATGAAGCTGACAGCAAACGCACAAATACAGATTCAGAAACCGATTGCTGACGTGTTCGAAGCCATCGTAGCCCACGAACAGATGAGCGGTTACTTTATTGCGAGCTCATCCGGCAGGCTCCAAACCGGTATCACTGTTGAGTGGATGTTCCCCGAGTTTCCCGACAGCTTTCCAGTCGTCGGAAAGGAGATCGTCCCTAACAGCTACATCTCGTTCGATTGGAGCGGTGGTGCCGACAACCAGCTTGTAGAGATTTTTCTTTCGGAAGCGGAAAACAACGCGACCGTTGTACGAGTTGTTGAACATGAGATGGAAAACACAGCCGAAGGCATCAACCAAATGAAAGGGCAAACGGAAGGCTGGGCTAACTTTTTGGCATGTCTAAAGGCCTACCTTGAATATGGAATCAATTTAAGAAAAGGAGCCTTCGATTTTATGCGCACGAAACAATAGACGGCAGCGGATTATAAATGCCCCCTCAACAAAATCAATACTAACGGATAACTATACGCATGAAGTACATTGTATTACTCCGCGCCGTAAACGTGTCGGGCAAAAACATCATCAAAATGGCTGATCTGCGGGAAAGGCTTACGGAAGCCGGCTTCCTTGACGTAGATACGTATATACAAAGCGGTAATATTATTTTAACCTCCGACGACTCACCTGCAGCCGTAAAAACGAGCGTACACGCTCTTTTACAAAGCCATTTTGCGCTGGATATAGAAACTTTCGTTGTCGATGCAAAACAAATAGAACGCATCATCGCCGGTATTCCGGCAGAACGGACAACGGAGCCTAACCGACTGTTTATTACCTTGCTAAACCAAATACCCGACGAGCAACTTGTACACCAGCTGCGCCTCACCGACCACGGCGATGAATGGTTTCATACGGTAGAAAACGTGCTCTACTTTTATTTGCCTCATGGCGCCTATAAGGCTAAAATGAGCAATAACTACTTTGAACGCAAGCTGAAGGTCTCCGGTACAGGACGCAACCTTAACACGTTCCGCAAACTGCTAGAACTGGCTACAGCTCCGTAAACTACGCTTAAAGAAGAGTGAGCGCGCACCGACGGACGGCACACCCACAACACCTCAGCTCCTTACTGCTCATCGCAAAAATTATCTTATTAAAAATGAACTTATTCGGCCATAACGTCAGATTTTTTAGCAATTTTATTTGGAGGATATACGTATTTGTTCTACTTTTGTCTCATCAAAATCACGGTGGGTATAGCTCAGTTGGTTAGAGCACTAGATTGTGGTTCTAGGGGTCGTCGGTTCGAGCCCGATTATCCACCCGAAAAAAAGCGAAACGCAAGTTTCGCTTTTTTTATTTTTACCCTAAGCTTGCTTTTCCTCTCCTATTTTTCAGATCATTAATCTTATCTTTGTCCCTTGCAAACTATAAGACAACGTATGAGAAAAGTACAAGTTGGTGTTGTGCAGATGAGCTGTACAGCAGACAAACAGGCGAACTTAGAAAAAGCCATTTCTAAAATTCGGGAGGCATCAGCGAAAGGCGCACAGATAATATGTCTTCAGGAGCTATTTACCTCGTTGTATTTTTGCGACGTAGAAGATTACGATAACTTTGATCTCGCCGAACCCATCCCCGGGCCGTCAACAGATCAACTATCTGCTGTAGCAAAAGAGCTTGGTGTAGTGATCATCGCTTCCCTTTTTGAAAAGCGAGCAGAAGGCTTATATCATAATACAACAGCCGTATTGGACGCCGATGGAGCGTACCTCGGTAAATATCGCAAGATGCATATCCCCGACGACCCTGCCTACTATGAGAAATTTTACTTTACGCCGGGCGATTTAGGATACAAAGTTTTCAAGACGAAATTCGGAAAAATCGGCGTCCTCATCTGTTGGGATCAATGGTACCCCGAAGCATCGCGGATCACAGCGCTGATGGGCGCCGAAATCCTGTTCTACCCAACGGCCATAGGCTGGGCAACCGATCAGGACGAGGAGACAAACAAAGACCAATACAACGCCTGGCAGACAATCCAACGGTCACACGCCGTGGCAAACGGGGTTCCCGTGGTTTCCGTCAACCGTGTAGGTTTCGAGCAGGACGGAGCCATGAAGTTTTGGGGTGGTAGCTTCGTAACAAACGGACAAGGAAGAATATTATACCTCGGATCACATGAAGAAGAAGAAACGGCAGTCGTAGAACTGGATCTCGATGAAGCCGACTATTTCCGCAAACATTGGCCGTTTCTACGCGATAGACGCATCGAAACGTATGCCCCGATCACCAAACGCTTTATAGACGAAGATTAATTCGAACAAGTTACATTTGACGATTTTAGCATTAAGCCCCAACTACTTCACTTTTAAGAATGTCACAGAACAAGCCTTTTAGTCTTTCCATTTTTGAGAAATCTCCGAAAAGCCTTGGCTTTTCGTTTCCTGCGGAGTGGGCAAAGCAGGAAGCCATGTGGTTAAGCTGGCCCCATAAAGAAGCATCCTGGCCGGGAAAAATCGATAGCATATATGCGCCTTACTGCGAATTTATAAAGGTCGTTGCCGACGGACAGCTTGTTCGGATTAACGTTGCCGACAAACAGATGCAGGACTTTGCAACCGAAGAACTACGAAAGGCCGGTGCTAACCTCGCGAACATCGCGTTCTTTTTTCACCCGACCAACGATGCCTGGTGCCGCGATCATGGTCCAGCTTTTGTCGTCAATAAACAAACGGGCGAGAAAGCCGTAGTCGACTGGGGATACAACGCATGGGGAGGAAAATACCCGCCGTACGACCTTGACGACGTTGTTCCAACAAAAATTGCTAAGCACTTTGGCTGGCAGCTTTTCACGCCCGACATCGTAATGGAAGGTGGATCTGTAGAATTCAACGGCGCTGGCACCGTGCTCACAACAACAGCCTGCCTCTTAAATAAAAACCGTAATCCTCACCTGAACAAAGAACAGATTGAACTGTATCTAAAAGAATTCTACGGACAGGATCAGGTTCTCTGGCTGGGCGACGGAATAGTCGGCGACGATACGGACGGACATATCGACGACATTACACGCTTCGTGAACGAAAACACGGTGGTCACTGTCGTTGAGGAGAATCCAGATGACGAAAATTACGCCATCCTTCAAGAAAATCTTCGGCAGCTCAAGACACTCCGCCTGCCGAACGGCGAGCCATTGAATATTGTAGAAATACCAATGCCGGCCCCTGTCATCTATGAAGACACACGGCTACCCGCTTCCTATGCTAACTTCTACATCGCTAACGACGTTGTTGTGGTTCCTGTCTTCAACGATCCGAACGACCAGCGCGCATTGAACATTTTACAGGGGTGTTTTCCTTCCAGAAAAGTAGTGGGAATAAACTCGGTTGATATCATATGGGGTCTGGGCAGTTTTCATTGCCTCAGCCAGCAAGAGCCGGCGAACGGAGACATGGCACTACACCACCAACTTTCAGAAAAGAAACGCGGGAACAGTAACCCAAACGTATAAACAAAAAAATCTCCCGCCTAATTTCGGCGGGAGATAAATTTAACCGTTCAACGTGTTCTGAGCGAAAATATGAATCGACTCAGGGTATTTAGATCATCTCGACGCTTCTCTTCACAAAAGAAGTCAGGTCTGCGCCTTTAAGCAATCCGCGGGAGAGCAGAGCTAAATCAAAAGCTTGCTTTGCCAGCTTCGCTCCTTCCTCTTCTGTGCTGTCCAGTATCCGTTTGACCAGTGGATGGTTTCCGTTCACGGTTACTTTGTAATTATCCGGCAGCGTGCCATAGAAGCCCATGCCTCCTCCTGTCTTAGCCATGTCTTTCATCCGGCGCATAAACTCATCGATCGTTACCGAAACAGGAAGATCGTCGGCGTGCAGCGCATCAACCTCCACTTTCATGTCCGCTCGTGAAATAGCCTTTTCAAATATTTCCGTAGCTTTTTTCGATTCTTCTTCCGACAAGGCGAGTGTCTGCTTTTCCTCTTTTTGGATCAGTTTATCAACGACGTCTGCATCTACCCGCTTAGCTTGTACCTTCTCACCTCCTTTTTGTTCAAGATAGCCCGCAAAATGCGTATCCAAAGGACCGTCGAGAACAAGTACATCGTATCCTTTCGCTTTAACCGATGTTATAAAGCCATCTTGCTGTGACGCATCGTTTGTATATAGATAAACAATATTGCCGTCTTTGTCGACCTGAATATCCTTCACTTTCTCGTAATATTCTTTCAACGTAAAGCTCTCGTTTTCGGTGTTTGTCAACAAACAGAAGTCGTTGGCCTTCTCGGCAAACTTGTCGTCGCTCAACATACCATATTTAATGAACAGCGAGATATCATTCCATTTTTCTTCGAAATTTTTACGATCAGCCTTGAAAATTTCATTTAGCTTATCGGCAACCTTCTTCGTGATATAGCTATTGATTTTCTTTACATTACTATCGGCCTGCAGGAATGAGCGCGAAACGTTGAGCGGGATATCCGGCGAATCGATGACGCCCTGTAACAACATCAGGAACTCCGGTACTATATCCTTTACCTCGTCTGTGATAAACACCTGGCGCGAGTATAGCTGAATCTTGTTCCGCTGGATATCCATCTCGTTCTTCACCTTCGGGAAGTACAAGATACCTGTCAGGTTGAATGGGTAATCCACGTTCAGGTGTATCCAGAATAGCGGTTCGTCCATTGAATAAGGATACAGCTCGCGGTAGAAGGCCAGATAATCTTCATCTTTCAATTCCGAAGGCGCTTTCGTCCATGCCGGCGTCGTATTATTGATGATGTTATCCACTTCTACCGATTTATACTTCGGCTTGCCTTCTTCATCTTCGCCATCGGGCTGCGATTCCGTCTTCGTTCCGAAACGCACCGGCACGGGAAGGAAGCGGGCATACTTATTCAAAATCTCACTTAAACGCGCTTTGTTGAGAAATTCAGTGGACTCCTCGTTAACATGAAGGATAACATCAGTTCCCCGTTCGGTACGCGACCCTTCTGATATCTCATACGACGTACTGCCATCACAGCTCCAATGTGCCGCGACGGCGCCATCCTGATAAGATAACGATTCAATTTCTACGCGGTCCGCCACCATAAAAGCGGAATAGAACCCTAGTCCGAACCGGCCGATGATTTCGTTCGCATCATTTGCTTCCTTGAACTTCTCCATAAATTCCGTAGCACCTGAAAACGCAATCTGATTGATGTATTTTTTTATTTCATCAGCCGTCATCCCGATACCACGGTCGGAAATAGTAATTGTCTTTGCCTGCTCGTCAAATTTGACATCCACTGTCAGGTCGCCGAGCT
Source organism: Sphingobacterium allocomposti (assembly GCF_008124885.1). Classification (GTDB taxonomy): domain Bacteria; phylum Bacteroidota; class Bacteroidia; order Sphingobacteriales; family Sphingobacteriaceae; genus Sphingobacterium; species Sphingobacterium allocomposti. The sequence goes on along the minus strand of NZ_VNHX01000004.1, from coordinate 93,585 downwards.
CGCCCTGAAATTGGCCTAAGGAAGAAAGACGTTTTATTTTTTGCGAGGCGTCTACCGCGTTGGATACAAGCTCCCGTAAAAAGATCTCATTATCCGAATACAGAAACTTTTTAATTACCGGAAAAATATTCTCGGTATGAATCGAAATACTACCTTTTTCTTGCATATATCTGTTATTTTTTTTCAACCTACTCCATTGGCCATCAAGGAATATTCCAAAACGCCCACAACGGACAGGATGACAGTTTCATGACGTCTTTCCCGCTGCTCGAGGAACATCTTGTCATCCTCCCGCCCGCACGTAGGACAGATCCCCCACGCTCTAAAATAAATTTGCTATTTTAATAAAAGTCTATTAGATTTGTAGAGTATTCAGAATTGCATCAGCAATACCAACCGAGTGCAGTCACCGCGGTGGTAAAATAATACGGGTATGTACCAAAATAAACGTTGCCCACGCCGGCTTTAAAGCCAACAACATTTCTGGATACAATTTATGGTCAAACGCTTTAGTTTAAATTGTATGTCAACAACTACTCGCTTATCACAGCATCTGCAGGAACAGTTTAATAATTACTCTGTGCCTGAACTGATCACGTTCAACAACGATATCGTAGAGAACAAAGTCTGGGGAGCAACCCGTTCTACTTTCCGCAACGCCATACTCAAGGCCCTGGCACGGAAGGGGATTGACCTCTCTCCCATTATTTCAAAGGAGGATGGCTTCAGCGTTATCCAGATTGTCAAGGTTAAGCTGGAGAACAACGCGCTTATACCGTTGCATGGATAGCTTAACAAAATGCCGGCGTGCGCCTTTAGCCTATTTTGTACCAATCATACGCTATTCATTAGACAAGGCTAACAAAGCAAATGTACCCAGCCAGTGGCTTCCCATGTAATCGTCGTTGGCAAGGTTCTTTATGGAAAACGCGATGTGGGCGTTCGCTATCGGGTTAAGGCTTTGCTGAAGTTCCGGCAAAGCTCTCCCTATTCCGTATAAACAATTGGCGCGGCTGAAGTTAAGACCGTCCAGATGCACCAGTTTCCCGTCTGTGCGGTCACTGACGATGGCCGGCTGCAGTTCTTCTATTTCCTCCTCAAACAGCAATGGCATGAAATTAAGAAGCCAGTTCTTATATTCATCCTTCGGCATCACTTTGCTCATCAGATAGGCCTCTTCCAGACACGGCGAAAGGAAATCGTTTCCACCGGGCTCGTATGCGAGATCACAGTTTTTATCGCTTTCATAAAAGCGGATACTAGTCGTCTTAATAGCATTAACGAGATCCATATCGCCGACAGCTGTCGCATACGCATACATCAGTGTCAGGCTAAACGCCGTATTATCGTGTTGCCCCGTGCGGATCGGGTAGATCAGCTTCGAAAGATATACCTGCGTTCGCTCAGCGAGCAGGTCGACAAGCGGCTGAAGAACGGCCGACCAGCGCTTTGCATCAGTGTCGTCCCACGCCCTGAGCTCTTCCTGCAATTTAAACAACCACGCCCATCCATAAGTACGCTCAAAACCAAGGTTGTTTTCGTCGTTAAAGAACGCAAGTTCCACCGCGAGATTTTCTTCCGTTATATGGGTGTTCAACAACTGCCGGACCTTCCCCCCCGAATCCAATTGCGGATACAACTTCAGCAGACGCACGATCGACCAATAACCGTGGACAGCGGAATGCCAATCAAAACACCCATAAAATATAGGACGTAATGCCTTCGGACTCTTCAGGTCGGAGGCACTTCCGATCACTTGTCCAAGTTTGTTGGGGTATTCCTGATCGAGGCAATGTGTAGGCAACTCAAAGATCGTGCGTGCTGTCTCTTCGCTGATCTCGAAACGTTCTGTTTCGTTATTTTCCGGCTTCTGCCCTGATTTATTTCCCTGACATGCCGACAAAGAAGCAATGCCCGCGGAGATCAACACGACGGCAGCCCATCCGCCGACATGTTGAAAAGCTTTAAAAAAATATGTTTTGGCCATGTACATACCATAAAAATAAAAACATTAATTGTATATGGAAGCATGCTCGCCTTTTTTGATAAAAATACCGGTGGCGACAAATACACCGAGGGAAACGTGCCTTATGGAATCAGACTCGGAGACACAGGCTGTTTATTGCTTTTTTACTTCTTCATGAAAATTTAATTAGCCGCGTTAGCAATTAAAGATTACCTTTGCCGTCTCATTTATACAGATACATGAACAAAGCACTTATCGCCTTGGCTCTCGGCGGATTAGCTATCGGTATGACAGAGTTTACCATGATGGGTATCCTTCCCGATATCGCAAAAGATTTACAGATCGACATACCCACAGCCAGCAATTTAATAGCACTTTATGCGCTTGGCGTCGTCGTCGGAGCGCCCACCTTGGTTGCATTTACTTCCAGCCATTCACCGCGCAAGGTATTGCTTTTCTTAATGCTACTATTCTTCGTGTTCAACGGCATCTTTGCGATTGCCCCGAATAAGTTGCTGCTCCTGACTTCCCGATTCGTTGCAGGCCTTCCCCATGGTGCTTTCTTTGGCGTGGGCTCTGTTGTTGCAGCCCGTCTGGCCAAGCCGGGCAAAGAAGCGCAGGCCATATCCATCATGTTCACGGGTATGACGATAGCCAACCTCGCTGGCGTGCCACTCGGAACCTACGTCGGCCACCATTACTCCTGGCGTATTACCTATGCGGTGATCAGCCTCTTGGGGCTGGTAACGTTTCTCGCGCTCTACTTTTGGATGCCCAAACTCGAAGCAAACAAAAGCAATAACATTCTCAAACAGATAGGATATTTCGCCCGCTGGGACGCCTGGTTGATGGTAGCTGTCATCGCTATAGGAACCGGTGGCCTTTTTGCGTGGATCTCCTATATAGCACCGCTCGTAACCGAAGTTTCGGGCATACCGGCTGACCGCGTACCACTGATCATGATATTGATCGGTCTGGGAATGTTCTTCGGCAACATTATGGGCGGAAAATTGGCCGACACAATTTCTCCATCTAAGGCAGCCATAGCTAGTTTTACGGCCATGGCCGTCTGCCTATGCGTTGTGTTCTTCACTGCGCATATTACCTATCTCGCTTATCCGATGGCCTTCATTACCGGAATGATCTCCTTCTCCATTGGCTCGCCATTGCAAATGATGTTGATCAACAACGCTAAAGGAGCCGAAACGTTCGCAGCCTCGGCAGGACAAGCCAGTTTCAATATCGGCAACACATTAGGTGCCTACCTTGGAGCTGTTCCCATCACGATGGGTTACGCCTATAATTACCCCTCCCTGGTTGGCATCGTCATGGCGAGCATGGGAGCGGTTTTAGCCTATATCTTCTTAGCGAAAGTGGTCCGCCCGCAAATGAACCTATAGGAGAAATCGTCCAACCGGAAGCTAATCACCTGAAGCAGTGCCCGTTCCGGCCTTCTGCATCTCCCATGCCACGACCAGCCGGCTCATCAGGGAGTAGCGTGCCATCCCTTCGGGCTGGTTGTTATGCTGCAGATATCCGCTGTAAAAAATATTCATAAGCCGGTCTAACGGACCGCGGTATGCCTGCCAAAAGAGGCGCTCCTGCTCCATATCCCGTTTCACCGCGACGGAGAGCTTTGCGACATACGCATCATAGCGTCCTTTATCTTCATAATACAGGGGCCTCAATAAGTACTGCACGGTTTCATAATAGGCAGCATAACGGTACCAGATATCCGGGTGCTGGTGCAAAACCAAAAAAGCTATAAAGTTGCATTCATCTTCAAACCCGATTCCCATCTGGTGCGACAACTCATGGACCACCGTAAATGGATAGGCCGTTTTCGGCATCAAGGCATTCACCTGTACCTCTTGGGTAAACGGATTAAGGTAGCCTGTCACGGTAAAATAAGAGGCAAGCTTGCTGGAAATCGGGTGTTTGACCCGAACCTGCGTGCGGGAAAGCATATGAAGCCCGTTGTCATCAGCACGCATTACAGCTTCCAATTCACGGGTCGCGCGCTCTGTATCCATCACCCCGGTATCCAGCTGTGCCCTTAAGACATTAACTTCGTCAACATAACGATCCAGCACCGTCAGGTAGTCGGATCGATCTATACGGTCTACCTGCAAGCCGAACTGCTCCTGTAATGGAACACGGTAGTAATGGAGCCCCCAGCTGATATAGAAATAAATATAAAGCCCCAGGACAAACAGCACTGCACGCAGCATAGCTGTAGAAGCATCCCTCCACCTGCCCTTACATAAGTCAATCAACACCCTGAGAAACAGGCCACATAGAACAACAACCAGCGTTGCATACAGCATGTCGCCGACGCTGAACGGTATCCATCCAAACAAGGTCTTGGGAACGTAGCTGAACAGCGGATAGAACCCGAGGCTATAGTACCTTTCGACAACCCCGGGCCACTGCTTCATCCATTCCAGACAGCATAAAACGAGCAGCCCTACGCCGATCGCGGCAATATAGCGCTTCATCTTACGATCGCCGTTGTCCTTGCGATTAACTTTCGTTTTCAAAATACAGCTTATAGTAATTCATTCCGCGGTCTTCATCAAACCCCGTCTCTAAATATTCCCGTTTGCCGTGTATATAAATGTGAAAATTTTTATCCAGCTTGATCACCGACTTATAGGACGACGCCATTTTCTTGACGGCCGGCGAGGCGATTTCAAAATTTGGCTGGAACGGCGAGTCGAACTCTTCTTCAAAGTGTTGCTGATACTCCTTGAACAGCGACGCCGCCTGCGGATTTCCAATAACTTCTTCTTCGAATTCGGCCTGATCAAAGGTTTCCTTAGTTTTAAAATAATCCATCGACCGGTTCAGCAGATCGATCTTATCTGCTGCTTCCAGCTCGAAAACTTCATCGAGCTTGTCGTTTACGAAATTTTTGTACACCTTCAACATATTGCCCGTTTGCTGAAAGTTGTCGTTCCGGGCTCTGATTTTCAAAAAGTCGTCTTTCCAATATACAGCCTCCGATTGGTTTGTCTGATCGACAACCAGAACCTTATATCCTTCTTCCTCCTCTACGTTAACAATGACGACACCCTTGTCCAGTTTGTTTATGTTGATGGCCTCCTGCTCGTAGTCAAGGTCAAATCCTTCTCCGCTGGGATACACCTTGAGGTACGCTTCTTTATTTTCAGACTTAAATATGCCGATCGCGTCGTGGTCTTCGCCTTCCATCTGTACATGCTGCAACGCTACCACATACATCTCCCCACCCTTAATCTTGGGATGTTCCGACACCTCATATAAATGTTTGGCCAGTTGCTGCGACATTTCATGAAAATCGATCTTAGCATCAAAATATTGCCTGGCAAAGTAATATACCTCGTTCAGCTGCAGGTCATCGTTCGGGTGGTAAAAGCGGTATACCTCCTTCGCTTTGGCGAAGGGCTTCATAAAATACTGCATCAGCAGATCCGGCAACACCTCGTCTTTTGTAAGATCGATAGGATGGTCGGAAAGCGCATAAAACTCATCCTGCGCTTTATTGCCAACGCGATGAATAGAAAGTTGTTTAAAGGTGGCGTCTTGATGGAAAAACATACTTGGTATCTTAAACGATAATCTTAATGAAATTGCACAAAAATACCTTAAAATAATTGATAAAACCCAGCTTTGTGGAAAAAGCCGGCCCGCTAATAAAATTGTCGTAGCGTCCCGCGGGCGCACGCGTGGAACGGTGCCAGGTAGGTACAACCGCTCGAAAGGGCAGCGATTCCCCACTTAAGACGGCGTGCACCCTCAGAGGCCGAACACCTCGATCGCGGCTTTGAACGTCGCAACATGGGCATTCACGATATCTTTGATGTGTACCGAGTAGCCGCCTCCCATGCTCACCTCAACCGGCACCCCGTATTTTTTGCAATATCCGAAAACGAGCTCGTCACGCTTTCGGCACCCGTCGCCCGTCAACTGTAGCTTTCCTAACTTATCTGTGGCCAATACATCCACACCTGCCTGATAAAAAACAAAATCAGGCCTTATTGACGCAAACAAAGCATCCAACTGCTCCCGCAGCAAGATTAGATAAGCCCGGTCATCCACGCCATCCGGGAGCCCCACATCCAGGTGGGAACGCTCCTTAATAAAGGGGAAATTTTTCTCGCCGTGCATGGAAAAAGTAAATATACAATCGTGATCCGCGAAGATATGCGCCGTGCCATTTCCTTGATGTACATCTAAATCGATGATGAGAATCCGGTTTACGAGCGCGTGCCGAATGAGGTACGCCGCACCAACAGCCTGGTCGTTGAACAGGCAAAACCCTTCGCCAAAGTTGCGGCCGGCATGGTGCGTGCCACCCGCCGTATTGAAAGCCACTCCGTGCTGTAGTGCATGTAAGCTGGCCTGCACTGTGCCATCAACGATATATCGCTCCCGCTCCACCAACGACTGGGAAAGCGGAAAACCGATCCGCCGCACCATCCGGGCATCCAGCGTCAGGTCCATCAGCTGATCCACATATTCAGCGTCATGCGCCAAAAGAATAACCGATCTTTCCGCAAGTTCGGGCTGAAAAAAATGAGCAGGAGAAACCATCCCCTCCCGCAACAGCTGCTGAGGTATCAGTTCGTACTTAACCATCGGAAACCGATGTCCCTCCCGAACGGGATGATTATATGCAGGATGATGGGCAATGCGCAACATGGATAAGTTCTCTTAATGTGTTTACTACGTATAACGTTCAAAGACGTCCATCGCCGTCGACGCGTCGGTCCGGCGTTGAACGCTCCCCCGCGAATTTAAGAAGACACCCGATAAATCTGAAAACTATATGCATATAACTGCAGGCTGCAAATCGCCCGCCCCGCTCAGCGTTTGATTTCGACACGGAGAACGCTTCGTTTTTTTAAATACCCCCGTTTTCGGGGTTTTCGTGTAAATCAGCAGACTTCATTTTGGAAATACCACTATTTTAGCTATTTTCGGAAATAGAGACCATATTAACACAAACAAAACGATGGAAGAAACAGCAAGCTTACCGGTTTTAAGCGCAGAAGAGTTACGTGTCCTCGGCTCCTTACTCGAGAAGTCGAAGACGACCCCCGAATATTACCCGATGACCTTGAACGCCCTACAATCTGCGTGCAATCAAAAAACCTCGCGTAAACCTGTTGTTTCATATGATGAACACACGATTATAGCTGCACTGGATGCCCTGCGGAAAAGAGGGCTTGTCTCCACGGTTGTCGGTGGCGGCAGCCGGGTAACAAAGTACAAACACAATGTGGCGATACAATATCCACTTATTCCGCAGGATCTCGCCGCACTATGCTTATTGATCCTGCGGGGGCCGCTTACGCCGGGCGAGATCAATACGAACGCCGGACGGCTTTTCGACTTTGAGAGCATCGAGGAGGTACAGGAAGTCCTGCAACGCCTACAAGACCACAACCCACCTTTTGTGAAACAACTGGCGAAACGGCCGGGGCAAAAAGAAGCCCGGTATATACATTTACTCGGTGACGTTCCGGAAGAGGAGGACGAAACAGCGTTTGGTAACGAAGAGGGAGCACCCACTGGAAAAGTGCAGCAACTTGAAGAACGGGTCGTAGTCCTGGAGGAACAGTTGGCCTCCTTGAGGCAGGAGTTCGACGCGCTCATCCAACAGCTTACTTAGTGGATTCCAATTATTATATCGTATCATCCGGTCTTCGGGAGAACCAATTGACGCACCGGCCGGCCGGGGGTCATCCAGGTGGAAAGCATATCTATAACTGGACGATTCACGAAAGGATGCTTCCGCTGAGAAAAATAATGCCCGTCGGTCCACGCGCCGGTTTACACGTTATTCCGTTCAGTCGTCGAAATAGCAATCGAAAAAAACAATTGAGGCACGCCTTTTGTTTTATAGTGAGTAGAACGACTAATAATAATAAATCCACATGAGAAGAACGCCCTTTACGACCTTTATCATACTGGCGGTCATCGCCTTCGTACTGATATTTGCGACTACCTGTTCCGGCATAATTTAAAACCGGAACGAAACTCTTTAGGTCGCATACACGGTGTCCGGTTTCCCGGACAAATGCATACACAATTACGGCTTCACGTTATTTTCCCAAAAATCGGCGCCCTTAATTCCGAGCGGCCGTGGGTCGAATGTAGGATCCATGTCCCCTGCCTTACGCTTCAGTCTATAATCTTTCCACACCTTTAGAGCCGGCCTGCTCAAAAGTAAAATTGCAATAATGTTGACCCACGCCATCAGCCCCACGCCGATATCGCCCAGACTCCATGCTAGCGTTGCCGTCTTCACTGTGCCCAGGTACGTTGCGCCTAAAAACCCGATCCGCAATAGCCAAACGAGTAAGACGGTGCTCTTACGCCTTTTTAAAATATAGGCTATATTGGTCTCTGCATAATAGTAATACGCCATTATCGTCGTGAACGCAAAGAAGAACAAAGCCACGGCGACAAAATGGTGCCCTATGGCCGGAAAATGTTCCGAAATGGCGGCTTGCGTAAAGCCGTCTGCCTGAACGCCCGGAATATTTTCGACGACGAAGGTCTGCATCCCCCCAGCAACCTCGCCCACCGTATTAAAGTTGCCCGTGAACAGAATCATTAAGGCTGTCGCAGTACACACAAACAATGTATCGACATAGACCGAAAAAGCCTGAACGAGCCCTTGCTGTGCAGGATGCTTCACCTCCGCAGCAGCAGCAGCGTGCGGAGCGGTGCCCTGCCCAGCCTCATTCGAATAAATACCCCGTTTAACTCCCCATGCGATAGCCATGCCGATGATACCACCAAATGTGGCATCCACACTGAAAGCAGAAGACAAAATCAGTTCAAAGACGGCAGGAATCTGCGCAAAATTCAAGGCAATGATAACCAGCGCCATCAGTATATACGCACCTGCCATGAATGGCACGACATACTCGGAAACCTGCCCAAGCCGTTTTACGCCGCCAATAATGATAAGGGCGAGCAAGGCTACTAAGCCCATCCCTACCCAGTTGATCGGAATAGAAAAACCGTATAGTGATAATGTTGTCGTCTGCGAAATTGAAAAAGCATTGGTTATGGTCGCGTTCACGGCATTGCTTTGTACGCCGGGAAGGAGAAAGCCCGTGCTGACGATGGTAACCACGGCAAACAACACCGCGTACCACTTCACGCCAAGCCCCTTTTCGATATAATAAGCAGGTCCTCCACGATATTGCCCGCCGATTTCCTGTTTATAAAGCTGTCCCAACGTAGCTTCAATAAATGCAGACGCGGATCCCAGGAAGGCTATCAGCCACATCCAGAACACCGCTCCGGGACCACCCATATAAATTGCGGTGGCCACGCCGACAATATTTCCCGTACCAACCCGTCCGGAGATAGCCAATGCAAATGCCTGAAAGGAAGAAATCCCCTTGTCCGACTTCTGATTGGAGAAAAGCAGACGAACCATCTCCCTAAAATATCGGATTTGTAAAAAACCTGTCCGGATAGAGAAATAAAGTCCGGTAAATAAACAGAGGTAGATAAAAAAATCGCTCCAAACAATATTGGAGACAGCTTCAATGTAACTTTCCATAGAAAACGGCATCAGTACGTGTTAGTCACAGCAAAGAAAAGCTTTTTTTTTACAAAAAAGGAGTAATAAAAAACGAAAAAGTGCGAAACTGCCGAAAATGTCGGTAGGCATCGCTTTGCAAACCGGAGGTTTCCGCCTAAAATCTGTTGCCTAAACGAGCTCACCCTATACAAAACGTCAAATCGTACGCTATGTAACAAAGTGTTTACGCGCTCCGCGAGCAGGTTCTTGTCGTGACGCCCACCTGAAACCGCGCCCGGCAGTACAGATAGGTATGATATGTTATACAGTAAATTAAGGATAGGGAACTGTTTAGCGATTGTTGAACAACAATTGTTTTCATATCTTGCACAACATAATCAACTAAAAATCGGAATGTCGAAATTAACGGAACAGCGGGAAAAGCTTCACCTAACACAAGAAGAGTTAGCGGAAAAATCAGGTATTTCCGTAAGAACGATTCAAAGAATTGAATCAGGCCAAAGACCGAAGGGCTATACGCGCAAAGCACTTGCGCGGGCATTAGATGTCGACGAATCGTATTTCGACGCAGACAGAGACCTCGCCGGTACCTACCAAAACGTACTGAAGTGGAACAAAATCGTCAACCTTTCCGTATTGCCTTTTGTCTGCTTCCCTCCGCTTAATATCCTCGTTCCATTAGCTATTATTGTTTGGAAAAAGCAATTCAATCCGGTCAACAGGCAACTCCTGTCCATCCAGATCGTTTGGACGCTGGCTTCCCTCCTGCTTTTTGTTTTCATTCTGATTCTAAACGATTGGTTGGCAGTACAAAGCAACTCCAAAATGCTGATCCCGATCGTATGGATCACACTAAACGGACTTGTCATCGTCAGAAATGCGCTGGTTTTGAACAGCGGAAAAACAGATCGTATATACCCTAATATCAACATGTTATAAATACTGTCAGGTATTTGTCGGGTTCCTGTCGTAGCATTGGCAGGCGATATTTTTGCGTTTATCCATGGAACCGTATTCTTTTGCTCATAAAACAAATAACAGCATACTCGTCTTTCCGGAGTATCAATCCGCACGGGTATCTATAAGCAAATGAAAACAACCCATATGAAACAACACCTTTTTGCCACCGTGGCCATCCTCATCTTTTGGATAAACACGACACAAGCACAAAAAAAAATCAGGACGATAACCGCCACTTCAGAAAAAGCATGGATCAGCGATGGAGAGCACGTAAAAATGGATTGGCATTTGGAACCCGCAGCAAATCCAGACGCCTACTATGTAAACGTCCCGGCGAAAAAGAGCGTCGTAAAATTTGAAACGGATCAAGATCGGCTAATCATTCACACGCAGCCAGGGAAAAAGTATAATTTCGTCGTGTTGCTCAATGGCAAAGACAGCTGCCATGTGCAGATCGCATCGACCCTACCCCCGGATGCGGCTGATGCGAAAACAACCTTGACACATCCGATTCATATCCCCTTTCAGTTGATCAATTCCAAGATTTTCCTCAACGGGAAAGTCAACAAAAAAAATGTGCTCATTCAGTTGGATTTGGGCGCTGGCACCAGCGCCGTGAATCGGAATTCCTCGGGAAAAATTGGTCTGGAATTTTCTTCATACAAAATGGTCAGCAATACAGACGGGTTAAACAAAGAAAGAACAAGCCTCGGTAACCAGCTGGCTATACATCATTTACAATGGGACAATATCCCACTAACGGAAGTCGGGAATATGGACGACTTTGAAGATCTGATTATCGGAAACGGACTTTTCCGTGATAAGATCATCGGCATCGATTACGATAAGCGTGAATTCACGATCTACGAACAGCTGCCAAGCGATGCCAAAACCTATAAAAAAATGCCCGTTTACTATGTACAGCACCGGCCAATGTTTGAGGCAGAAATCGTACACAATAACAAAAAATATTCCGCATGGTTTCTTTTCGATACCGGACGGGACGGCTCGATGCAGATCGGAAATGATTTTACGGCAGTAGAAAACAATTGGAATGAGCTTCAGGCACTTACTATGGTCAATGGACGGAAGATAATACGTCTCGATGCGCGCATCGCAGGTGTCGGGTTCAGAGATATCGTTACCAATGCCTCCAATCCTGCTGTACCGAATGCAAAAGCAAGTCTTTTCGGCAACCAAGTCTTAAAACATTTCAATGTGATTTTAGACAACCGAACAGGCACTTTGTATCTGAAACCAAATTCGCTCTCCAATGAGCCTTATTTCAACTATGAAAGCTACCTGAAACAAATGTCAAACGAATGATATTCACGTAGACGACAATCTCGCCATATTCGGCCTACGTGACACTGAAAACGGCCATTTCTAAAAGATATCAACGTTACGTTCAGCATAGAGGACTGAACGTAACGTTGATATTTCATTCAATAGATCTGACACCCGCCTTCCTTTTCCGCTGTTCATGTGGACTTTGACAAAAAAAAACGGGACCGAAACCGCCAGGCACCGTACCCTATCCTTCTGGGATTATTCCGCAGAAAGCCTATTTTCTTTCCGAAACTGCTGGTATCGCTTCATTTCTTCGGCGAGTTTGCTTATGGCATAGCCTACGATGCTGATATCATCGAGCCATCCGAGGACCGGAATCATATCCGGAATAGCGTCCAGTGGCGAAACCACATAAATAATTGTAGCCACCACTACCGACAGGTTCCATTTGCTGAGGGCATACCTTCCCGCCATGCTATCTTTGCACATGGCGATAAGCAGCCTAAAGTCATCCATTTTATCCTCCAGCAGCGTCGCTTTTTTGTCAGCTGCTTCTAGATCCTCCGACGTGATACGTCTTGAGCGGAATTGTTCAAAGAGCAAAAGTGCTCTATGCCATTTTATTTTCATATCGTTATAGTACCCGCTGTACAATATAGTGCCCATTTACCATGCGAAAGTCCGGGCCCTCGCCTGAGCTACAGTTGGCCTCGCGGCGTGCTCGGCGTGACATTAAGACTCTTATCGCTCTATATGAACAACGGGGTTATGTTATGTTTAAATAGACACCGCCTTCGCTCCAGGGTTTAACGCCACGGGTTGCGCCGGAACGACAGCAATTTTTCCACCCCTCTAGCCTTCCTCCCGAAAATGCCCTATCTTTGAAAAAAAAGAGCATGTCAAACGCAGATAAGGCCATCAGGACGACGTACTTCAGCATACTTACCAACTTCCTGTTGGCCCTGTTGAAATGGCTGGCCGGCTTTTTTGGCAATTCCTATGCATTGATCGCCGATGCCATCGAATCTACGGCAGACATCTTTTCTTCCTTTTTGGTACTGCTCGGATTAAAATACTCCAAACGGCCGGCAGACGAAACCCATCCCTATGGACACGGACGTATTGAACCACTTATTACATTCATTGTGGTGATCTTCCTGGTTGTTTCGGCATTTGTCATCGCGAAAGAAAGTATCCACAACATCAGAACACCGCACGACCTCCCCAAGCCCTGGACGTTGATTGTCCTTGGTGCCATTATACTATGGAAGGAGATTTCCTTCCGTATAATCATCCGCAAGAGCAAAGCCTTAAACAGCTCTTCCCTAAAAGCAGACGCCTGGCACCATCGCAGCGACGCCATCACATCAGTTGCCGCATTTATCGGTATCTCCATCGCATTATTTTGCGGCGAGGGATACGAGTCGGCCGACGACTGGGCAGCATTGTTTGCTTCCGGACTTATTCTCTACAACTGCTATGGCATATTCCGCCCTGCCCTCGCTGAAATAATGGACGAACACCAATACGGTGATCTAGAGGAAGAGGTCAGGCTGCAATCGCTCCGGGTGGACGGCGTATTACTCATTGAGAAATGTTATATTCGCAAAATCGGCATGTTGTTCCAGATTGATCTCCACGCCGTTGTCGACCCGGACCTGTCCGTTCGCCAGGGCCACGACATTGCACACAACCTTAAAGACTATCTGATAGCCAACCTGGAAAATATCGGCAACGTCTTTGTCCACATCGAACCATTTACAGAAGACACAATACCCCAAAAATAGTTTCCGGCAACCGGAAAGCCGGCGGCAGACGAATACGTTAGAAAAGCCTATCGCCAACGTCGCGCCAACAACGTCAACGATAAACGACCACCGGCTACTATTACTACTCCTTGATGAGCGAACGGTCCAGATGGACGTAGCCTCCGTCCACATGAATAAGCTGCCCTGTCGTATGGCTGGATTTATCAGACAGAAGAAACACGGCCGTGTTGGCAATCTCCTCCGGTGTCGTCATACGATGCTCCAACGGAATACGATCAGTAATCTTTTTCAATGTCTCGGCGGGATTATCCAGTGTCTGTATCCAGGAATCGTATTGCGGCGTGGCGCATTCCGCCACAATAACGGCGTTCACGCGGATGCTGTAAGGCAGCAGCTCTACCGCCCACTCTCTGGTCAACGCATTACGCCCACCATTGGAAGCAGCGTAAGCAGAAGTGTTGCCCTGCCCCGTCTCGGCTGTCTTGGAGCTGATATTAACGATGCTCCCGCGGGAAACGCGTAGGGCATCGATACAATGATGTGCCATCAGGTAGTAGTGAATGAGGTTTTTATGAAGCGAGTCTACGAAACGCTCATAATTACCCGAAATAAGGCCCACACCGTCGTTATGCCCTGCATTATTCACCAGTCCGTCGATGCGTCCGAAAACGCGCAGCGTCTCCTCCACAGCCTGTTTACACGCCTCAGGTATCGATAGCTCCGCCTCTATCGCGAGCGCATTCGCTCCCAACTGGGCCACCTCTTCCCTGACCCGCTCATTGTCGGCCTTTTTGCGGCCGACGATTACCGGTATGGCTCCTTCTTTAGCTAACGCTATCACCACAGCCCGGCCGATTCCCTTGGCGCCTCCGGTGACGATCACTACTTTATCTTTCAAGTTTAAATCCATCTTTCTTTGTTTATAAGTTGTAAAAACGAACAGCATTACCTCCCCAAAAGGCATCCCGCTCGTCCTGCGAAAACCCGGACACACCGTGTCCGGCAATAGACATAACATCTGCATAAGAGGCAGCCACGAGGCAAACCGGCCAGTCCGTCCCGAACATAACCCTTTCTGCCCCAAAACAACGCACAGCATGCGTTATATAGCGCTTAAAGTCACTAACCGTCCACCTGTTCCAGTCCGCTTCTGTTACCAGTCCGGAGATCTTGCAATAGACATTCGGAAAACTGGCCAGCTTTTCCATGAACGCCGCCCAGGCATCGAATTCCCCTGCTTTAATGGCAGGCTTGGCCATATGATCGAGAACGAAACGTTGGCCAGGGTTCTGCGCTACGCAGACGAGCGTACTCGCATAATGCCTAGGCCTGATCAACAGATCGTAGGTATAGCCGAAGGCTGTCAGCTGTCGGATTCCTTGCAGGAACGCAGGACGGATCAGAAAGTCGGGGTCCTCTTCCGCCTCAATGACATGTCTAAACCCCTTGATAATCGGAAACTGTTTAAAATACGTCAGATGTTTCTCTACTTCCGCCGATTGCAGATCGACCCACCCCACTACGCCTTTGATCATAGCATACATGGTGGACAGGTCGACCAAGAACTGCGTCTCCTCATGCGACTGCGAAGCTTGCACTGCCACAACCCCGTCAATGCCATTAGACTTCAATACAGGCCCTAGGTCCGTGGGCAAAAAGTTCTTCCGGATGGCAGACATGTCGTCCGTAATCCAAGCATCGCGCTCAGCATCGAAAATCCAAAAATGTTGATGTGCATCGATACGCATATAAATCAAATCTAAAGTAAACAACAAAAGCCCGCACCATGATAAACGGTTTGATACGGGCCGGTACAGTTTAATTTTGTCCGAAGGCTACCACCTCCTGACGGGATTCGCCGAGATAATCGGCCCCCAATTCAACAACATCTCCCGGCTTGAGATAGATAGGCGGATTAAATCCGAGTCCAACCCCCGCAGGCGTCCCTGTAGAGATAACGTCACCGGGCAGCAATGTCATAAACTGCGATACGTAAGATACAACGTGCGCCACAGAAAAGATCAGATTGCTTGTATTACCGTCCTGATACGTCTTGCCATTTACTTTCAGCCATAAACGTACATTATTAATATCTGGAATCTCGTCGGTTGTCGTCAGGTAAGGTCCCATTGGCGCAAAGGTATCACATCCTTTGCCTTTGTCCCATGTTCCACCCCGCTCGAGCTGATAGGCGCGTTCCGAAACGTCATTATGCAACACGTAGCCTGCAACATAATCCAATGCATCAGATTCTTCCACATAACTCGCTCTTTTCCCCACAACTATACCAAACTCAACCTCCCAGTCCGTTTTAACGGAATTTTTTGGAATAACAATCTGATCATAAGGGCCTACCAGCGACGTGGTAGACTTCATGAAGATAATTGGCTCCGCCGGAATTTTAGCCCCTGTCTCCTCCGCGTGATCTTTATAGTTCAAGCCTATACACACGATTTTAGAAGGACGCGCAAACGGCGCACCTAGCCGTGTTCCCTGCGGAACCTCTATTAACTTTCCTTGATTCGCCTTCACAAATTCCTCGAGCCTGGCCAATCCATTTTCTGCAAAAAATTGCTCATTGTAATCGCCGCCAAAAGCCGACACATCGTAGTTGACGCCGTCAATCTGAACGCCGATTTTTTCCTTTCCGTATTCTCCGAAACGTATTAACTTCATTTTGATTCTATTTTTATCCGAAATTCGTTATTACTAGTTATTTAATTTTATAAAGCCGCCATCGATAGGATAGTCATTTCCTGTAATAAACGCAGCGTCATCCGAACAGAGGAACAGCGCCAATTTAGCAATTTCTTCCGGTCTAGCCATCCTGCCTATAGGCTGCGACTTCGACAACTTCTCAAACATTTCCGATTCCTGACCGGGATAGTTTTTCGCTATAAATCCATCCACAAAAGGCGTATGCACCCGCGCGGGCGAGATGGAATTGGAACGGATATTGTCTTTCATATAATCCCGTGCAATCGACATGCTCATCGCGTAGATCGCCCCCTTACTCATCGAATAGGCAAAGCGGTCAGCTATACCCACTACGGCCGCGATCGATGCCAGGTTCAGAATAGCGCCTCCTCCGTTACTTTTCATCACGGGAACCACGGCATAAAGGGCATTATAGGCGCCTTTTACGTTGACGTTGAAGATCCGCTCAAAGTCGCTTTCTGTACACTTCTCGAGATTACCTACGTGCGCTACGCCCGCATTGTTGACCAAGATGTCAACCCTGCCGATAGATTCCACAGCGGAAACCACCTCCTCCTGATCGCTTACGTTACAGGCGTGCACCTGCGCCGTACCACCCCGGGCAACGATGCCGTCGACAACATGCTGCGCCACCGCAGCATTCAGATCCAGGATGTGAACACGGGCCCCTTCCGCAGCAAACAGCTCAGAAATTGCCTGTCCAATACCGCTCCCGCCACCAGTAATGACGGCAACCTTATTCGCTAATTTTAACATATCACTTTATACTTAACCTTAAAACCAAATCATGAGCATCCGTCAACCCTTCCGGAAGCTGTACCACTAATACCTTTTTATCCAGCAATTGATAGGGAACGCTCGTTTTCCCGTCAAAGGATACGACCGACGACAACTCGTATGGAAAATCCCGTATGATAAAGCTGCCGTTATCAGGACGAAAGAGATGTAGAAAAATCGTATTACCCTTCTTTGTCATCGCGTATTCGTCTGTCGGCATCACGGGCCCCGCTTCAGTACCGTACACCGTTTCTCCATAAATCTTCAACCATTCCCCAAGCTGAACAAGCCTTTCCTGCTGATAATCTGGGATTTTACCGCTGGGCATTGGTCCGACGTTTAACAGGAGGTTTGAGCCATAGCCGGCCGCTTTAACCAAATAAGACAAGATCTCCTTGAACGACTTCCGCTGCCGGTCTTTAATATCAAATCCCCAAGAACCTGCAATGGTTCCACAGACTTCCTTCGGCAGCTCTCCAACATGTTCCGCCGCCGTACCGAAACCCGTTGTATTATGTCCCGGCAAATCCCTTTCAAACATCTGGAAATCTTCACCCGCAAAAGGTGCCAGATGGTGGTTGTTACCAATTAGGCAATGTGGTTGCAGCTTGTGGATCAACGAATAAATTTCGTCATAGCGCCAATCGGCAGACGGTTTATCCCAGTGCCCATCAAACCAGATCCCGTCGATCCGCCCATAGTCGGTCAGCAGTTCCGTCAGTTGGCTTTTCATAAACTGAATATACGCGTCCCAGTTGCCCTTTTTCTCGTCCCGGCCCGCGATTCCCTTTCCGGTACGTCCGGACGGCAGGTAATCATCGCGCTTCCAATCCAGCAGCGAATAATAAAACATCACCTTGAGCCCTTCCGCCCTACAGGCGTCTACCAACTCTTTCACGACGTCCCGTCGAAAGGGCGTAGCCTTCACAATATTGTAATCGGAGGCGCGTGAATTCCACATGGAGAAGCCGTCGTGGTGTCGCGATGTGAATGTGATATAACGGGCTCCCGCACTTTTGAACAATTTCGCCCATTCCTTGGCGTTGAAGCCCACCGGATTAAAAAAGCCGGGCAATAAGCCGTACTCCGCCAGACCGAGGTTCTGCTGTTCCATGACCCATTCCCCGTCGCCCAGTAACGAATAGACGCCCCAGTGGATAAACACGCCGAAACGTGCAGCCTCAAACCATTCGCGGTTTCTTTGATTCTCGGGATCAGGCCGGTAGCCAGCTTGCCCGAAACAAACCTGTAGTAAACAGATAAATAAAATGACAGCATATACCTTCTTCATAACAAATAGATTAGATATTCGTTTAGACACTTATAAGGACACACCTCTGCGCCAGGGAATAAAATCGTCCTGTCCCAATTGTACCGCTTTTGGCTTCAGCCTTCCGCTGGCCACCTCGATAACATATTCCAGTATGCGATGTGCAGCTTCTGCGATTGTCTCTTCTCCATCAATGATGGTTCCGCAGTTCAAATCAATAATATCCGGCATCCTTTCATACGTTCTCGTATTTGTCGACAGCTTCACGACCGGCGCTATGGGATTTCCCGTAGGCGTACCCAGCCCGGTAGTAAACAACACGACATTGGCTCCCGCCGCCACCTCAGCGGTCGTACTCTCCACATCGTTCCCCGGTGTGCATAACAGGTTGAGACCCGGAGAGTTGGCAAGCTCCGGATAATCGACGACAGCCACGACCGGTGACGTTCCCCCTTTTTTTGCTGCCCCTGCTGATTTTATGGCGTCGGTAATAAGCCCATCCCGAATGTTTCCGGGCGAAGGATTCATGTAAAAACCCGAGCCATCCGCTTCAGCCTTCGCATTATATGTTTTCATCAGGTGCATAAACCGCTCCGCCGTTGCCTCGTCAATACACCGGTCGCTGAGCTCCTGTTCTACGCCGCATAACTCGGGAAACTCGGCCAGTATTACGGATCCGCCCAACGCGACGAGCATATCCGAAAGGTAGCCTAAAGCAGGATTTGCCGATATGCCGGAAAAGCCGTCAGACCCGCCGCATTCCAATCCAACGCACAGCTTATCCAATGATGCTGGCTGTCGCTGCTGCTTATCAGCTAACGTCAGTCCCGCGAACGTTGCTTTGATAGCTTTATGCATCAGCTCCTGTTCCGTACCCTCAACCTGTTGTTCAAAGATATAAAGAGGTTTATCAAACTGAGGGTCGCGTCTGGCAATCTCGGCCCGAAGAATGGAGGCCTGTGCATGTTGACACCCTAAACTCAGTATGGTGGCTCCTGCAACATTCGGATGGGTGATGTATCCGGCAAGTAGCCCGCAAAGCGCATCCGAATCCATCCGGGTGCCGCCGCATCCCATATCATGGTTTAAGAATTTAACGCCGTCCACGTTCGGAAACAATCGCTTAGAATCGCTGCTGGTACGCGCGGACGATAGATCAACCCCCAGCAGCTCCTCGACCGAGGCACCCTTACGGTAGCGAAGAATAAGCTCATCGACCTCGCTGCCGTAGTCCTTCGTTTGCACCCGGTATCCCAGCTTCTCCTCGAGCGCAGCCTTTAGAGTCAACACATTTCTGTTCTCGCAGAATACCAACGGGATCACAAGCCAGTGGTTGGCGGTACCCACACGGCCATTACTGCGATGAAAGCCGTTAAAAGTACGGCCCGCAAATGCGGAAACATCGGGGCGTGTCCATTCCAGCTTACGCTGCCCCAGCCTGAAGTCCTCCGCCGCATGACGCAGGTTTTGTGTAGTCAGCAGCTCTCCCGCCTCCACTGCTTCATTCAATCTCCCGACCAGCACGCCGTACATCGTTACAGCAGCATCTTTATCCATAGGCCCTAGCGTAAATTTGTGTTTGGCGGCGACATCCCGCAGCAACGCAAAACGCTTTCCTTCAAAATCAACAACAAACCCCTTGGGTAAATCGCGCAAAGCCACCAATACATTATCTTTCGGATGGATTTGCAGATACGACAAACGCGCTCTCTCCATTATTTTAACTCAAATATTTTATCCATTAATACCCATTTTTCACCCGGTTTTGCTCCTGGGATAGCCTGCTGGTACTTCCACATCAGCTGTTCCCATTCCTGCACCTTTTCGTTTGAAGCGTCCATGACAGCCTTCCCTTCGAAAGAAAACTTTTCATTGACCTCCATAAGCATAAACAGCCGATTTCCAAACCGGTATATCTCCATATGTTGTATACCGGCATCCCGGATTGAAGCTTCAATCTCGGGCCATATGGCTCGGTGATAAGCTTCGTATTCTGCAATCAGGTGCGGATCATCCACCAGATCTAGTCCTAATGCGTATCTTCTCATATCGTTCTTTTTCTAAACCGTTATTCCTGTAACTTAATGTCCTCCGGACACTTCCTGAATCCGCTTCCCGCTGTTATTCCATGCAAAAAGTGCGACGACGGCAAAACAGGCCAGCACGACGTAATACGCCAGCTGAAAGCTTCCCGTAGCGCCGGAAACAAGCCCCAGGAGCGGGGGCAGAACCGCTCCTCCTACGATCGACATCACGATTAAGCTCGACGCCGACTTTGTATCCGCACCTATCCCCTCTACTCCCAGCGCGAAAATTGTCGGAAACATGATGGACATAAAAAAGGCAATGCCGACCATCGCGTATAGCGTCACCGGTCCAGTAGCATAGATCGCCACAAGCGTCAGTGCCGACGCCACCAGCGCGTAGATGAACAACAACCTCGTAGGGGCCACATAGCGCATAAAAAACGTGCCGACAAAACGGCCGACCATAAACGCCAGCCCCGCTGCCCCCGAATAGTACTTTGCCTCTGCCGGAGCTATTCCCGCCACGTCGGTCGCGAACATAACCAGAAAGCTCAGCACACAGACCTGCGCCCCCACATAAAAAAACTGAGCAATTACTGCCCACGTGACATTTTTATGACGGAAAGCCCGAAAGACACCGGTAGATTGGCTCTGTTCATCCTCCTTAACGTCGGGCAATCGGGTCAACACAAAAACCGCAGTTATCGCCAGGATGACCAAGCCGAGAATAAGATAGGGCCCCTTAACAGAAGATGTTTCTGCCTGTATGTACGCCGCACGAGCCTGCTCGCCAAGCGCGGCAATCTCATCGGCAGACTTGGGTTCCTCGGTCAAAATATATTTGCCTCCGATAATCGGAGCGACAAAGGCTGCAAGGCCATTGAATGACTGTGCAAAATTCAGACGCTGGGTAGCTTTCGACGGATCTCCTAATACTGTAATGTATGGATTTGCCGCCGTTTCCAAAATTGCCAATCCACAGGCCACAACAAACAACGCCCCGAGAAAAAAAGCATAGCTTACCGTATTCGCCGCGGGAACAAACAAGAAGCACCCCACCGCAAACAATACCAACCCCACAATGATTCCCGCTTTGTATCCGAAACGCTTCATGATCAGTCCCGCAGGTATCGCCAATAGGAAATAAGCTATAAAAACAGCCGAATCTACCAGGGAAGCCTGAAAATGCGACAAGCTGAACGCGTTCCGCAGATGCGGAATCAGTATAGGATCCAGATTATGGATGAAACCCCAGAAGAAAAACAGCGAGGTAATCAGGACAATCGCTAACGTGTAGTTTTTTGCTTGTGCCATAGGAATTATATTGGAAAATGTAAAACTAAATGAAATCTGCAAAAGGCTATTGAACAATTTTACCGAATTAATAAACAATATTACCATCATAAACTTTACATTTACCCCTTCATCAGAATAAATAAATTATTACATGTTTATCCAACGTCTTGCCCCCACCTTTGGCACGCCGTCTACGGTTGTCGTAAGGCATGATCAGACACCGCAAAATCACAACGTATGGCACTCGCATGAAGAGCTTGAATTTATCTCCATAAAAAAAGGAAGAGGCACCTTTTTCGTTGGCGATTGCATCCACCATTTTACCGAAGAGTTTACTGTTTTAATTGGCTCTAATACACCGCACTACTGGCTGTTCGACGAAGAATACGTTCACCAAAGCCCCTCGGCACCTGCCGACATACGCGTGGTACATTTCCGGCCCGACTTCATCGGCGCCGATTTCTTTCTTCTGCCAGAAGCATCTCACATCAAACAGTTATATCAAAAAGCCAGGAGAGCCCTTATTTTTGAGGAGGATACCAGACTATCCGTTTTTTTCGACCGCATTGTTCGACAAGCGCCTTTCCAACGGCTGACAGCCCTCTTGGAGACACTCGGTTATATCGCCGGCCTGTCGTGCTATGCAACATTGGTTAGTCCCGATTATACGCTCCTGCAACAAGAGGAAGACCTCAGACGCATGAATAAGGTTATGGAATACATACGGTTACAATACAAAGCTAAAGTTCGTCTTGAAGACGTCGCTCAGCTCGCCGGGATGACATCCAATTCGTTTTGCCGATACTTTAAGCAGCGCACAGGAAAAACGCTCGTTGCTTTTCTTCATGAGATCCGTGTCGGACAGGCCTGCAAGATGCTTACCGAAACGAGTTTATCCATAAAAGAGATCTGCTTCGACTGCGGCTTTCAAAATTTCGTCAGCTTTCACAAAATATTTAAAACCATTACACGGACCACCCCGTCGGCATATCGTGAAGCAGCGCAACGATCCCGCTGAGAAGATGGATCTCTTGCATCATCATATGATGATCACTGTCCACTGTTAACCTCCCCTTGCGTTGTTTCTTCCGGTTGGGAATATGTATCTTTGTGTATGACATATGCAAGGGTACGCCAGCTTTTAATGTTGGTATGGGTGGGCTGCACGCTCAGCACAGTGGCGCAGACCAAACTAGACGCAGGAAGTTTTCTGGATAGTATCCAGAAACAGCCACGTATCCTCATTGATGTCCGTTCGCCGGAAGAATTTCAAAAAGGAACATTGGCTTATGCAAAAAATAGCGACTGGAACGACAGGCCGGATTTCGAAGCCTACGCACAGCAGCTCGATGTGCGTACCCCCGTTTATCTTTTTTGCTTTAGTGGAGGCCGAAGCGCAAAGGCCGCTACTTACCTGACCGAACGCGGATTCGACGTATACGAGCTGGATGGAGGCATGCTGCGTCTCCCAACCAAACAGCCTGATCAGGAAACGTTACCCCATACCACACCCGCCCGTGCGAACGGGCTGGATCTGGCTGCTTTCCGCAAGCTCACTCGTGCCGCCGACAAGGTATTGATCAACTTCACCGCGAAGTGGTGTGCACCATGTCAAAAAATGAAGCCTTTTTTGTCCCGCCTCGAAAACGACAGCGCTAACGACGTGCGCGTTGTCAGCGTAGACGCCGATGAACATGCAGGCCTTCTCACGCAGCTGGCAATCGACGGTATTCCCCGCCTACAGCTCTATCACCATGGCACCCTGGTTTGGGAGCATACCGGGTTTATAGCGGAAACAGACTTATACGAAGCCATTGACACCAAACAGAAATAAACTATGCAAACGCTCGTTTTAACCGTTGCCGGCGTATACGGCACACTAGCCATCGTTCTCGGAGCTTTCGGAGCCCACGCGCTAAAAAAGATACTGCCGGAAGAAAAACTCTCCTCTTTTGAGGTCGGCGTCCGCTATCAGATGTACGCCGCCCTGGCCCTGCTGATAACAGGCTATCACCTTAACTTTGATCTTGCTGTTGCCCGCTGGGCATTCTATGGGTTATCTATAGGCACGCTCCTTTTCTCAGGAAGTATCTATCTGCTCTCCCTGGCCGCCTATTGGAAGGTACGATTACGCTTTTTAGGTCCTATAACACCGATCGGCGGTCTCCTGATGATCATAGGCTGGATAAGCCTCATGGTCAGCTTCTTAACGAACAGCTAGTTGGTGAAACGGCTTACCTAACCCGGACAGCTTTTTCCGTTTATAAAAATGTCCATAACTGCAAAACTGACGGGAGTGCATTTATGAATACCATCAAGTATGACCGAAGATGAATATCAATACACTTAAACGAAGCGACAAAATATGATCAAGCTGGCAAATCCGGGGTTTCTCTTTTTTGCCAAGTGGCTATTTATCGTCTTCGCTGTGGCGCTGGCTGTCGGCAGCACATCAGCCTGCTTTCTTTATCTGTTAAACAGGGTCACGGCGCTGCGCGAAGAACATCTGTTCATCATTCTATTTCTGCCGGTTGTGGGTCTTCTCCTATCCTGGTGGTATCAACGGTATGGAGGCAAAGTGCAGAAAGGCAACAACCTTTTGCTGCTGGAATATTACCGGCCGGACGACGGTATCCCCTTTCGGATGGCGCCCATGATCATCCTGGCCACCTTGGCTACGCACCTATTTGGCGGATCGGCCGGACGGGAAGGAACAGCTGTTCAGTATGGAGCGTCAATAGCGGACCAGCTGCGGAAAGTGGTCTCTTTGACGAAGGAGGAAAAAAGGACACTGCTCCTTTGCGGCATTGCGGCCGGCTTCGCTTCCCTCTTCGGAACACCTTGGGCAGGCGCTCTATTCGCTCTGGAAATGGTACAACTAGGGCGTACACGCTGGAAGGGCATCGTACCCATCGTCGGTACAGCCTACCTGTCTAATATAATATGCGGCTTATATGGCGACCTCCACACGCATTATCCGCAGCTCGGCGGACTCCCCCACCTATCGCCGAAGGTGCTCGTCTACCTCATCGCCGCGGGTCTCGCGTTTGGTCTTGCCGCGCGGCTGTTCTGTAAAAGCGGCGATCTCTTTAACGCACTGTTCAGCAAAATCAGGCAACCGCTTTTCCGCCCGGTAGTCGGCGGCGTCGCCGTTGTTGCTACGGTCTTTCTGCTTCAAAGTACGCGCCATATTGGCCTCGGCATCCCGACAATCCTCAGCGCATTTGAGACCCCATTGCCGTCATACGACTTCCTGATAAAGATAATCCTTACCACCTTAACACTGAGTGCCGGATTTAAAGGGGGGGAAGTTACTCCGCTGTTTTTTGTCGGCGCAACACTCGGCAACGCTTTGGCCCCATTTATCCCGCTTCCCATGATCCTATTGGCCGCTACGGGCTTTGTGTCGGTGTTCGCCGGCTGCACCAAAACCCCCATAGCCTGTACCGTGATGGCTATGGAGTTGTTCGGCTTGGAAGGCGCCCTGTTTTTTTTCATTACCTGCATGGTAAGCCTCATCGTCTCCGGCAAAGAAGGCATCTACAGCGCACAGAAAAGCCACACCCCCGGCCGACTGATCAAACGGGTCTTCCGTAGTTGACCCCGATTCCGTAAATATCCGGGAAAAGCGGCAGCCTGCACGTAATAATACCCTGAACGAGACTCTTAACACCTGAAAACCGTGCGAATAACCCCCGTCTGTAAAAATAATGATACTTTGGCACGTGCTTTGAAAAAGTTTCCGTGAACAAACAGACATTGAAAACTTAAAACGGAAAGATTATGGAAAATATAGAAGAAAAAGCAGCTCGATTAGGTTTAGAAAAAGGCTATTATCTTTTATTGATGGCCATTCTAG
Source organism: Sphingobacterium allocomposti (assembly GCF_008124885.1). Classification (GTDB taxonomy): domain Bacteria; phylum Bacteroidota; class Bacteroidia; order Sphingobacteriales; family Sphingobacteriaceae; genus Sphingobacterium; species Sphingobacterium allocomposti. The sequence continues at coordinate 68,104 of NZ_VNHX01000004.1, read as the reverse complement.
AAGATTCTAACGAAGCAGATGAGTTGGCTATCGCCAGCTAACATCCAAAATATTCGCGTAGCACATATAATCCAAGAGCAAAGCCCAATAACAGGTACTTTGCTCTTTTATTTTTCTTTGCAGCTCCGTAAGCTACTTCTTCAGGTCGCTGACCCAGATGTCGGTGAGACCGTATTCCGTAGGCTTTTCTGCAGTTTCTATAAACAGATGCCCGCCGCGGCGTAACTCTTCATGTGTCATCCACACCCTTCCCAGATCCTTGCCATTCCAGCGCACCGTTTTAATATAGCGGTTTCCCGGGTCGGACACCGTAATGGTCAATGGCTTTTCTCCGTTGACAAGGACGATCTCATCGAAAAAAGGCACACTCAGGTAAAAGACAGGCTCGCCCACGAGAGGCTGGTGCAGGCCAAGGGCAGACAGCACCCACCATGCTGACATGGCGCCGGCATCGTCGTCCATCGTGCGGACAAAAGCCTTCGGTTCGTTTTTATAAATCCGGTCAATATGCGCACCTATTCCCCGGCTGTTATCATTGAAATAGTACTGAATGGTTGTATCCTGTGCGATGCGGCGCACCCATTCCTGGTAACGCCACGGCTTATCGCTGGCGTAGTACAGGGTAAACGACTGCATATCCGGTTCGTTCGCCCTGTTAAAATAATAGCCGTCGTAAAACTCGTCTATCTGCTCGGTAAATGATGAGGGGCCGCCCATCAGCTCCCGCAGACCAACCACGTCGAACGGCACGCTCCACCTGTATTGGCGGACCGTGCCCTGGTACATGTCTCTCGCAGACATGCGGTCGACGTCCCGACGGGACAGGTCCTTAAACTCTTTGTTCCAAACATACTTATAACTTTCGGCCCTGCTCCTATAATGAGAAGCCTGCTCCGGCAGCAGCTTACTTAACGCCCACATGTCGTAACACGCCTCTAAATATTTATCCGGTTTAGAGAAGTCAAAACGCGCTGTATCTCTAACGAGAGAATCACGGATCTCGTCTACCGGCACGCTATACCCTTTACGCTGTGCATCCAGGAGTACGACGGCAGCATGCTCGGTGCGTACGGAATTGGCGGGCTCCCAAGGGCCGGCAAAATCATATTTCCCATAGCGATACAAATCCACGATAGAAGAGGTCACGCCTTGATACATATCAGGCAGCAACAGCTCGAGCAAAGGCAGTTGCGTTTTGTAGTTGTCCCAGATAGCCCAGCCGTGGTACCTTCGTTCGTCCGATCGGTGCTGCTCGCCATCTGTCCCCTGAAACCTTCCATCCGCCGCCGATATGAGGTATGGCGACTGAAAGACCCTATACAGCAACGAATAGAACAGACCGGTCAACTCTTTGTCGCCTTTTACCTTGACAGTACCCAGCACACGACGCCAATGTTCCTCCGACAACTTCCGTATAGCATCAAAGTCGCGGGAACGACCGCTTTCCAGCTTCGCTTCTGCATCTGCGACATCTACGGACGAAAATGTAATGTTAAGATCGGCTGACGTCTCCTGTTCGGGTAACGTAACCCAAAGCTTATTATCCACCGTGTGCCACGCTTGTGCAGCAGGAATCTCCATCGCATAATAGATTGTATAGATGCCCACATGACAGGTGGTCTTAGCGCGCAGCGTTCCCAGAAGGCGGTTGCCTTCCCTGATGAACGTATTCGATACGAACGCCCCGTTAAAGGCGTGTGCCAGATCGATAAATAGACCTTTGGTTCCTTTTGGATAGTCGAACCGTTCCCTACCGAAGTCGCGGTCCGTCGCAATACGCACGGTTATTCCCTCGGCAGTCTCAACCTCGTAAAAGCCGGGCGATGCCTCTTCACGGACTTTATGCAACGGGCGGTCCGCCACGTACTCGCCTAAAAACGGCTGCACCAAAATGAGCCCGCCGCTTCCCATACAGCCCACTCCTTCGAACCGGTTATGTGTAAATCCCTTAATTTCCTTTGCTAAATATTCGTAGCCCGTGTGCGTTCCGGGGTTGGTGAACGGCAGAATACTCAGCTGATGAAACGGCGATGACGCAGCAGGGGAAAGCTGACCATGATCTCCTGATGAACCTAAAAATACATTTACCGGAATGGTCTGCGCCATACCTACGTGAAAGCAAATGGCAAAGAAGAAAGAAAATAGTTGTCTCATTCAAAAATCTGTTTATCCTGGTGTCTAATTCGAAGGCAGTATTCACGCTGTTTGCATTTTGAAATACAAGAGCCTTGACATCGCGCTGAACACTTCAGCAGGCTCAGTACCGGTTCTGTCGAAGCCCAAAACGACATATCAGGGCTTTCGGACAATAAATGGCGCTATCATGCACAACGGGTATTATACAGTATTCACGGAAGCACTACATTCGGTTATTCATCGTATAATATGGGAATGATCGCATGGCCCCTCCCCGTTCATGTTGCCTCCGGCAGCTCAATAGAATGAAAGCTTGCATGAATCGTTCACTGTCTGGCGATGCAGCAGGTTTCATACGGCGTAAACACACGCTAAATCGGGTAAAGCACCGTCATCAAAGATAACAAACTTATGTTAAACCCATGTTAAGCTATACTCGCCCTTCTGGGGCTCCGTTCCCTCTGCCGTCCCTAATGTGGAATAGGATATTCGCGTGGTAGCGCGTACCTTTGTAGCAAACAAGCAGAGACGATGAACATTCTTATCAGGCAGGCAACCGCGGCAGACTTCTCCGACATCATGACGATCTGGGAGCGGGCTGTAAAGGCCACTCACCACTTCTTGGCCGAAGACTACTTCGAAGTATTAAAGAAACGGATACCTGAGGACTTCCTGCCCCATCTCAAGGTCTTTGTCCTGGAAGAACAGGCAGTCGCATATGCTTTCTTTGCTGTTTCTGCCGACAACCTTGAAATGTTGTTTGTAGACCCAGCCTATCGGGGGCGGGGATTGGGCACGAAGGCGCTACACCATGTAATCCAGATCCTGGGTGTACTAAAGGTGGATGTCAACGAACAGAATACGGAAGCGACAGAATTCTATTTGAAGGCGGGTTATAAAATAGCGGGTAGATCCCCGCTCGACGGCCTCGGCGAACCATACCCGCTCCTACACCTTGAATACCGGAAATAAAAGCCGGTTTTTTCTTAGGCTGCCCGACGTCCCGATGAGGCGCACGTCTTTACTGCTCAAGCTGCTGAACCCCTCCCGCGTGCTGTTGTTCCCGAGATATGGCGCTTTGCACCAGAAATGTGCCTTTCACCCGCGTCGAATTGAATATATACAACGACCAGAGTACCGCATACACCGACATGCCTCCAAGAGCAGACAGACTCTCCAAGACTGTGACCGGTTCCTTGAGAAAAATCCAGACAAGCAACAAGTCGATCAACATACAAGCTACCCTGATCACCAGGAAACAGAAAAATGTCTGCGGAAAAATATCACGGCGTTTGATAAGTAGGTATATGCAGTATCCCGATAAGAAAATCACGAAAGTATTGCAAGTAAATTCAAAGACCAGAAGGGCGCGATAAATGAGCGGCGAAACTCCCGAATCAATTGTGATAATGGTCCACGCTGATTCCCGGAACCCACTCTCCACCATTGTCGTATAAAAAACATTGATAGGTATAATAATCAGCAGCAGCAACAGGACAATCAGCCAGCCACCAATGCTGTCGTAATCAGGTTCATCATATAACGGAACCAGCGATGACGCCCCGCGCCAGTGATAATATCGGATTGTCGCCCAAACCAGTATCGCCAGTAAGCCGAAAAAAGCGAATATAGCCCATAGGCTGAACTTCCCGCCGCCTCCGGACCCCCAGAGGAAACCGTTCTCATCGAAATAGACCGCGTTCGAAAACAAGCTTTCCCTATCCGAAAAATCGGCCAAATATTCATTTATCTTGTCTCCGGCAACCTAGGTATCATGGAACCCCAGACGGTAAGCAATTTTTAGGGTATCCTTTGAGGTAGAGATTGTTTTGCCAAAATAGTAGCTTTCCCTATCCGTGAATGTGGCTTCTTTCATTGCCGGAACAGGCTTCCCTTCGGGATTGATCACATACACATCATGTTCAATAGACAGCGGATATTGCAATGCGATGGGAGCCGTGCGCGCGTCGTTGACCTCTGGTAGGTAGTTGCTCAGCGTGGCTGAGTATATACCCATATGACGTCTACCGGTGGCTGCATCTACATCCACCGCCTGTTTAATGGTATAATACTCTCTTGTCGAAAAGACGTTATTTTCGACGTCGTCTTCATAGGTCAGTGCCGAACGCTTAGAAAGCTGCTTATAAAACCGCTGATAATACTCCAGATACGACGTCTCGATTTGCTTCTTTGCCGTCTGCTTAAAATAATTACGCATATTATCGGCGTTTGCTCCGGTGTAGATGGTCAGCACATCGAGCGTCGCCCCACCGTCCTTCTGCAACTGAAAGCGTTCCTCCACACGGGTGTTTCCCGACACGATCTTTTCTGTATCGTTCAACTTTCCTCCTTTTGTTGCCCACAGCACCTTTCCATAAAACGGAAAGTAGCGGTCGCGAATATGCCCACCCTGATTGCTGATCGTAGGGTCTATATATTGGCCTCTGCCGTCGACCTCGGCATAAACGACCATGTGATTAAATGCGGACGGCGATGGCAGATACTCCGGTAGTTCGTACTCTTCGTAAGAGTTTGCTAAAACCAAAGTGGCGCCGAGCCCCTTATATTTCAACAGTGCGCTAAGCAGCACGGACTTATCCTTGCAATCGCCATAACGTTGATCGAACACCTTTTCAGGGTTATTTGCGCGGTGTGAGTATTCGCCCACTTCCACCCCCATATAACGTACCTAATTCTGCACGAAGTCGGTCGCTTCCTTCACGTACTGTGTAGAGTTTCCGTTGGCCTTGCTCCACAGCTGGTCCGCAAAATGCTGCAGCCTACTGCCTACAGCCAGCGTCGGAATCGGATTTACGTCGGCCGCCCACTGCGCCACCTCCGCCCAGCTTTTAAACTCCGAGCATTCTATACGCTGCCGTGTTGCATACCATAGCGGAACGTCGCTTTCATAGTCTACTTTCCCAGTCCCCGCAATCGACCAAGAATAGGACATGGCGTTTCCGAGATCCTGCTGCGTGGCGGGCGGCGCCTCCTTAAAGCCTTTAAAACGCAGTGTCCGCCCCTTGGGCACGATATAGTTCACATACAAAAGCCCAACCGGCTCTGGCCCCTGTAAGAACTGGGTATCAAAAAACCGGTTGCCAAATACCGGATTAAAACCCTTCAGTGAATACGAAACGACAATCGTATTATCCTTGCGCAAATCCTCCAGCAAAAGATAAGCGGAATATGTACCGTTATAAATGAAGCGCGAAAGTTCTCCTTCTGTCGCCAGCAGCTGAAATTTAGAAATGTCCAGCTTGTCTATTGGCTTTCCGTCACGGATGACATATAGCTCATGCAGTGTTAGCGTCTGATACTGCGGGTTAAAGGTGATATTGACCTGCCCGGCGTATTCGGCGCCGGCATTTTCTGTAAGCACTTTAACATCCCGGTAAAAGCGGCTTTGGTCACCGATATTGACCTGGTATTCGACACGTTCGAAATAGTAACCAGCACTGATGTCTTCGTCATCAGGCGCCTTCGGTTGCTTTGGGGTGCTTTGGGGTGCTTTGCACCCATCGCGGAATGTCCGCCTTGCTCAATCTTGGCGTCGCACCATATCCGGACAACTGTCCGACAATAAAAAGAAAAAAGAATGTACAAAATAGCCCTATTCTCATCGGTTAATAACGTTTACCGAATATAAGAATAACTTCAACTACTCTGAAATATTTGCTAAAAAAATCCGGCGCGGTCTCTACGTCTCTCCGAGTTTTTCCTGCAGCGTGGCTTCATCCGTCAGATCGAGCCGCAACGGCGTAATCGAGACCATGTCGTTTTCCACCGCCCATCGGTCCGTACCCTCTTCAGCCGCCTCCAACGGCGTAACAGTGAACCAATAGTGCTTACGGCCCATAGGGTCTTTCCCCGGAATGATGGTCCCGTCATACAACCTCACCGACTGCCTGGTCCAAACAATATCTTTCGGGCTCTCCGGAAAATTTACGTTGTACAGCGCAAGCTCGTCGCCTTTCAGCAACAGCCCGAGCGCCTGCTCGACGAATGGCTCAAGCAAATCAAAGTCCGGCTCCGTCTTTCCTACAGGCGTGCTCAGCGCAATGCCTTTTATACCGAAAAGAACAGCCTGCTTCGCTGCTGCAAGCGTACCTGAATGCCACATGGAGTTCCCCAGGTTAGGTCCCATATTGATGCCGGACAACACGACGTCCACATTCTTCCAAAGGTGTGTCCCCATCGCGACACAATCCGCAGGCGTTCCATTGACCCGATAAGCTTCAATGTCCTGAAACTCAATGGGCGACTTCTTGCAACTTAATGGACGGGAGTGCGTTACGGCATGTCCCATGGACGACTGCTCTACGTCGGGAGCCACAACCTTTACATCACCAAACTTCTTCGCCACGCGGGCTAACGCGGCTATTCCGGGACTGTATATGCCATCATCATTTGTAACCAGTATCTTCATTTCACCATCTTTTTGCGGGAAGGGCGCTTCAAAATCTGCTACTCGGCGCCGTCCCTCTCGTTCACGTAAATATTTATATGTTATATAACAACAATTTGCCTTCCCAAAAGGTTCATAGGTAAAACAGGTCGTGAAACCATCATGATTTATTCAAACCGCACACGGGTGAAAAATCTGATAGCTTCATCCCGATAAGAAACAATCCGGGTGTGACGCGCTCCTCTGTAGAATGGAGATGCCACACGCATAACTTTAATACATGACAAAACATAGTTGTTCGTCAGTGTGGGCAGGAGGAACGTCGACGACCGCAAAGCAGGGATCTGGCCACGTACTGTACACTTATATATAATTTAAACGGATGAAAACGGTAATCTTATTGCACAACCCCGGCGCAGGCGACAAAAATCACCTTCAGATGGATCTCGTACGCACCATCGAAGACGAAGGATATAACGGTATCTATTTTTCGGTAAAGAAAGGCGACAACTGGAAAGAACAGTTAGACCAGACCGATTTCGTAGCCGTGGCAGGAGGCGATGGCACGGTACGGAAGGTGATGAAAGAGCTGCTGCAGCGCAGCCTGCTCGAAAAAAAATTGCCGTTGGCCATCCTACCAATGGGAACAGCCAACAACCTCGCAAAGACCTTGGGCATCGACCCTCAGCTCAGCCATGAGCACCATATCAAAAACTGGAAAAATAGTAAACGCCAACGCTTTGATCTCGGCGTGATAAAAAGCCTGCACCATACCAATTTCTTTTTGGAAAGTATGGGTTTCGGCGTCTTCGCGCGCCTGATATGGCATATGGACAACAGAGATACAAGCAGCCTGACCTCTGCCGACGAAGAGCTACAGTTTGCCTTGAGAGCCTTACGCAAGCTGACGTTATCGGCGGATACGACGCCCTATCGCATACAGGCAGACAACCAGATCTTCGAAGGACGCTGTATACTATTGGAAGTCATGAACATCCGATCCGTCGGGCCGAATCTCGTGTTGGCCGCCGACGCAAAAACCGATGATGGCGTCTTCGACATCGTTGTCGTAGGCGATGATCAACGCGACGAATTTGCAGACTATATCAGCCGGCTGGCAGCGGGAAAAGAAGCTTCTTTCACCTGGCATAGATTCCAGGCGAAAAACCTGTTGATCGACTGCCCCAGTGCTTATACGCATGTGGACGACGAACTGATCCTACCATTGCAGGCTCCGGTGTCGGTAGAAAGCCGCGAGGATATCGTCGATTTCCTTGTGAGCGATACTTCGGCATAACAATCGGCACCAATCGGCTTCTTCGTGATGTGGCAACCAGGTGCGCATACAATGCGAAACCTAGTTTCCCAGCAAAAAGTATATTACAAAAAATTAACATTGGTTTTTGATACTTTTTTATAGATTTGCCACCAAATGACGAAGCGGGTAATACGATCATCTTTCCTCTTGTTGATTGCTTTAATCAACTTAGGTGCGGTATTGGATATCTTCGCGTCAATAGGAAACGCAGCACAACCCGCTTCCGAAGCGACTCCTTTTGCTATAGCTGCCAACAGCCAAACATTTTTAAACGGGGCCGACGACGACTATCAGCAGTTCAGAAGGAAAACCCTGTATCATCACCATCATGATGAAGAGAGCTCAGAGAAGGTTGAAGAGAGAGATCCAAAGGTTCCAAAAGACCCCGGCCACTTTCCGCTGCCACTCATCAGTTTTCTCCCACAACGCCCCCTGTCCTTCCGTCTTTCTTCTTACATCTTTCAGTCTAAACATACCGTGGCAGACATTGCCCATCCTACAACCTGCTTTGACAAAGAAAGATACTTATTGTTCCGCGATTTCCGGACATAGACATTCCCCTTGCATGTTTTAATGGTAAACCTGCCGCCGCCCGGATATAAGAGACCAGGTCTGGCCAGTCGTATTTGCCAGCACACAACTCATCGATTTCTAAATAACATTTAATTCAACCTGCGGGTAGGAGTCCGTACGTCGACGGCCTTCTTTTAGGCAGCCGTCGTAGCGACTTCATATAGGATATATATGTGTCCGTCACGCGTGGCAGACGATGTATGCTTCCTATCCCACCAAACAGATTTAATCAACGCATCAAGCATATGAAAAAAAACATCATGCTTATCGGTTGCGTGGCATGGCTCGCATGGGCCGGCTGCAGCACCCATAAGGAAAACAAAGAAGAAAGCCTCCATTTCCTGGTCTCGACACCTTTGGTGACCGACACCACCATCCTAAAGCAATACGTGAGCCAGATCCGATCCATCAGGCATATCGAGGTGCGCTCCCAGGAACGGGGCTACCTCGAAAAGGTCTTTGTCGACGAGGGGCAATACGTCCGCAAGGGGCAACTGCTTTTCCAGATTATGACAAAAATTTACAACGCCGAGTTCCATAAAGCTCAGGCAGAAGCCGAAGCAACGGCGATCGAGTTACAGAATATACAGACCCTGGCTGAAAAGAATGTCGTCTCTCCCAATGAGCTCTCCATGGCAAAAGCACGGCTAAAAAAAGCACAGGCAGAGATGGAGCTCGCATCGGCGCACCTTTCCTTCACAAAAATCACCGCGCCTTACGACGGAATCATAGACCACTTGGACATGAAACTGGGTAGCTTGGTAGACGAAGGAGACCTCCTGACTACGTTGTCCGACAACAGCACAATGTGGGTGTATTTTAATGTACCGGAGGCCGAATACCTAAACTATAGAAGTCATAAAAGTGAACAAAACCTGGATCAGGTCCAGCTTGTTCTCGCCAATCAGGACATCTACGGGCATCACGGGAAGGTCGAGACGATAGAAGCCGACTTCAACAACGAAACTGGAAACATAGCCTTCCGGGCCACTTTCCCGAACCCGGAAAACCTGCTGCGAAACGGGCAAACCGGCAACATACGGATGAGCATTCCAATGCCTCGAGCCATCATCATCCCCCAGAAAGCTACGTTCGAAATTATGGACAAGAAATATGTCTATATCGTCGATAAAGCCGATAAAGTGAAGCTCACTCCGATCACGGTCAAAGCAGAGCTGCCCGATCTTTACATTGTCGGCAGCGGTCTGACCGGCAGCGAAAAGATCCTACTCGAGGGTATCCGAAAAGTACAGGACGGCGATAAAATCAGCTACGCTATGAAGCAGCCTCGTCAAATCATGTCCGATTTGATTTTACCCAGCGAATAATCAATAGATGTCTTATCAGTTTCGAAAGCTATGTTTGAAAAATTTATAAAAAGACCGGTGCTGGCCATTGTGCTATCCATCGTCATCATATTTCTGGGGCTGCTGGCGATAGGCACGCTCCCCATCTCCCAATTTCCAGACATTGCGCCTCCGGTCGTCGTCGTCAACATTGCCTATCCCGGGGCCAGCGCCAACGTATTGACCGAGTCGGTGCTCATACCTATGGAAAAATCGATCAACGGCACGCCGGGCATGAAATACATGACCTCAGACGCCACAAGCGCGGGCGAAGCGACTATCATGGTTTATTTTGACCTCGGTACAGACCCCAGTCAGGCGATGGTAAACGTCAAAACACGCATTGAGCAGGTAACGAACCGACTGCCCGAACTCGTCCAGCGGGAAGGACTCGTTGTCAGCTACACATCGCCAAACATGCTCATGTATGTGAATGTATTCAGCAAAGATCCCCAGGCCGATCAGAAGTTTCTTTATAACTTCGCCAACGTAAACGTCATTCCGGAAATCAGCCGTCTTAAGGGTGTTGGTAGCGCCAAAATATTAGGAAGCCGCATCTACGCCATGCGCGTGTGGCTCAATCCGGAACGTATGCGTGCCTACAACGTTTCCACAGACGAAGTGATGGAGGCTATGGGACAGCAGAGCATTATCGGGACGCCGGGACGGATAGGCCAAAGCACCGGCAAGCGCTCCCAAGCCCTCGAATACGTGCTGACGTACAAAGGCCGCTACAATAAGGTTGAGGAATACGAGAATATTATCATCCGCTCCAACCCTGGAGGAGAAAGTCTCAAGCTGAAAGATATCGGCACCGTTGAGCTCGGCAGCGAATTTTATGATATCTATTCCAACCTCGATGGGTTGCCATCTGCATCCATAACGCTCAAACAAAACTATGGTAGCAATGCCAACGAAGTGATCAAGGAGGTAAAGGCCAAACTAGAAGAAATCAAAACCGCCTCCTTCCCTCCGGGAATGGACTATAAGATTACATATGATGTATCTAGCTTTTTGAATGCCTCGATAGATAAGGTTGTGCACACACTGGTCGAAGCCTTTGTTCTGGTTGCGCTGGTTGTCTTCCTGTTCCTCGGCGATTGGCGGTCGACGCTTATCCCCACCATCGCCGTCCCCGTATCCCTGATCGGCGCCTTTATGTTTATGCAGGTATTTGGCCTGACGATTAATTTGATTACACTGTTTGCGTTGGTGCTTGCTATCGGCGTTGTGGTGGACGACGCCATTGTTGTTGTCGAAGCCGTACATGCCAAGATGCAGGAGAAGCACCTCCCTCCATATAAGGCGGTGATAGAGGTTATCCGTGAAATAAGTGGTGCCGTCATCGCGATCACGCTTTTAATGACGGCCGTCTTCGTACCGGTCGCATTTATGACCGGGCCGGTAGGTGTGTTTTTCCGTCAGTTCGCTATCACGATGGCCTGTTCAATTGTCATATCAGGATTTGTTGCCCTCACCTTAACACCGGTGTTATGTGCCATGATCCTGAAAAGCCACCAGAATAATGGAAAAAAGAAGAGTCCGATCGATCGCGCGCTCGACGCCTTCAACCGGAAATTTGATCGGCTCAACCTACGTTACGCGCTGTTTTTGAAACGTATCGTCAACCGACGGCTTGTCACCTTCGTGCTGCTCGGCGCTTTTACTTTCGGGATCTTCGGTTTGTCGCGGACCCTACCGAGCGGCTTCATTCCCAATGAAGACCAAGGTATGATCTACGCGATCGTCCAGACGCCTCCCGGATCCACCTTAGAACGGACGAACGATGTTGCCCGCCAATTGCAGAAAATCAGCGAGCACGTAGACGGTGTCGCTTCAGTGACAGCGCTCGCCGGATATGAAGTGCTGACAGAAGGTCGCGGATCCAATGCGGGCACGTGTCTGATTGAACTGAAAGATTGGTCCGAACGCCAAGAGACGGTACCGGAAATCATTGAAGAACTAGAGGAAAAAGCAAAAGAGATACCTGGCGCTACTATTGAGTTTTTTGGCCCTCCTGCAGTGCCCGGTTATGGCGCCGCCGGCGGCTTCTCGCTTCGTTTACTGGATAAAACAAATTCAGACAATTATAAAGAACTCGAAAAAGTAAACGACGAATTTATGGATGCACTCGGAAAACGAAAAGAGCTCGCCGGCCTATTCACATTTTTCAGCGCCAATTACCCCCAGTACGAACTAGAAATCGACAATGAAGCGGCTATGCAAAAGGGTGTAAACATCGAAAATGCGATGAATAACCTTTCCATTTTGATCGGCAGCACGTACGAACAGGGCTTTATCCGCTTCGGCACATTTTACAAGGTATACGTGCAGGCATCGCCCGAGGCGAGGGCGCTACCAGAAGATGTCATGAAGCTTTACGTCAAAAACAACCGGGACGAAATGGTGCCTTATTCAGCCTTTATGAAGATGCGAAAGACGCACGGACTCAATGAGATCACAAGGTACAACATGTACCCTTCCTCGGCCATCAAAGGCGAGCCCGCACCGGGCTACAGCACGGGACAAGCCATACAAGCTATTCAGGAAGTGGCCGCCAAGACGTTGCCGCGCGGATATGACATCGGCTGGGAGGGACTGACGAAGGACGAGGCCGCCCGGGGCAACGAAGCTGTATACATCTTTTTAATTGTTCTTGGGTTCGTGTATCTGGTACTTGCGGCACAATACGAAAGCTTTGTACTCCCACTATCTGTCATCCTCTCGCTTCCGGCCGGAATCTTTGGCACCTTCCTTCTGCTCAAGGTCATGGGATTGGCCAACGACATCTATGCGCAGGTGGGATTAGTGATGCTCGTCGGTTTACTCGGAAAAAACGCCGTCCTCATTGTTGAATTTGCGATGCAGAAACATGCTGAAGGCATGAGCGTATATAAAGCGGCCATTCAGGGCGCCAAAGTTCGTTTTAGGCCCATCCTGATGACATCCTTCGCTTTCATCGCCGGGATGATTCCGATGGTGTTCGCGCACGGCCCCGGAGCTATCGGCAACCGAACAATCGGCGCGGCAGCCGCCGGAGGAATGCTGCTGGGAACAGTATTCGGCGTCATCATCGTCCCCGGACTGTATTTCATCTTCGGCAGCATCGCTAGCAAGCGGAAGCTGATCAAGCATGAAGAGGAGCAGCCCTTACTGGAAGAAATACAAAACCGTATAATAATGGAAGAAATACAAAACTGATGAACAAACGACATATCACCCGCTATATCTTATCTATAGGATGCTTGATCGTAGTGTCCTGCAACCTTCCTAAGATAGCAGAAAAGAAATCCACCGTGCGCTTGCCGGACACTTACGCAGGGGCAGCCGACAGCTCAACCGTTGCCACACTGAATTGGCGGGACTACTTTACCGATCCGCATCTACGCAGATTGATTGACACGGCATTAAGCCACAATCAGGAACTAAATATCATGCTGCAGGAAATCAATGTGTCCGGCAACGAGATAAGTGCAAGAAAGGGAGAATACCTCCCCTTCGTCGGCATCAGTGCGGGAGGCGGCGCCGAGAAACGTAGTGAATATACTCCCCTGGGAGCCGCCGAAAGACAAAACCAAATCCGCGACGGCAGGGAAAACCCGGAACCAATGCCTGACATAGGAGCCAGCTTGTTTGCTACGTGGGAGATAGACATCTGGAAAAAGCTGCATAACGCAGAGAAAGAAGCCCGCCTGCAATATCTCTCTACTATTGAAGGAAAGAACTTTATGGTCACCAACCTGGTTGCGGAGATCGCCGGCCTCTATTACGAGCTGTTGGCGCTGGATCAACAGAAAAAGCTGGTCGATGAGAACCTGAAATTGCAGCGTGATGCGCTGGAACTCGTGCGGCTTCAAAAGATAGCCATGCGCGTTACCGAACTCCCTGTTAAAAAATTTGAGGCCGAGGTTCTGAAAAATCAAAGCCTCCGTTATAAAATCGATCAGCAGCTCGTCGAAGTTGAGAACAAGCTAAACTACCTTGTCGGGCGCTACCCACAGCCCATTGAGCGCGACCAGCAGGGCCTTGCCGCGCAAACACTTCCGGCAGTACAGGAGGGCTTACCCAGCCAGCTGCTCGACAATCGTCCGGACGTAAGGCGAGCTGAACTGCTTATGGCCGCAGCAAAACTCGATGTTAAGATTGCAAAAGCGAGGTTTTACCCTGCTGTCGGCATTTCTGCAAGCTTAGGCTATCAGGCATTCAATCCTGCTTATCTGCTGAAAACACCACAGTCGCTGGTGTACACGATCACAGGCGACCTCATCGCCCCACTCGTCAACAGGCGGGCGATTGAAGCGGAGTATCTAAATGCCAATGCTAAACAGATACAGACTGTGTATACTTATGAGCAGACCTTGTTAAACGCCTATGTTGAAGTCGCCAATCAGCTAGCGAAATACAAAAACACGTCGCATATCACCGACTTGGAACGCAAACAGGTCGTCGCGCTTACAGAGTCAGTGCAGATTGCCTACGACTTATTCAACTCGGCACATGCTGATTACATGGAGGTACTGATGACGCAGCGCGACGCCATCGAAGCCAAACTCGAGCTAATTGAATCGCAAAAATCGCAATTTATAGCAGCTATAAACTTATACAAATCACTTGGTGGCGGCTGGAATTGAAGAATGGTGTAACAGACTGGAGGTATCAGACCGGAGACAAAAGGTTTTGTCTCCGGTCTATTATCTCTGATCGTACCTTATCAGAAAGTTGTCACGCAGGAGTCGAACCCGTTAATTAAACCGGCAGCAAGTCTTAAATCTAAAACCACGAAAACAAACCGAAATAGAACGTATAATTTTGTACTATCTATCAAACAACCATTACAGCTGTCGGTAAAGCGTTAGATAGCGGTTTATGGCCTCCCTCTTTTCGGGCGTCAGATGGAAATCGAGGTGTTGGGTCAAATACGTTTTGTAATCAAAATTATCGTATACAGGCAATCCGGGAATCACATCCTCAGGATGAGAAACCCCTTCAGCCAGCGCCGCATTAAACGATCTCTCGAACGTCTCCGGAAGCTTCTTGTTCGATACCCAGACAGCATAAGCAAATGGGAGTCCGGTCATCTCCTTCCAATAGTGTCCCAAATCATACGCGTAAGGAACCGACGCCTTCTTCCCGAATGTACGGTCGCCGATAAGCACATACGCATCCGCCTCCCCTTCGGTTACCACCCGGATGTCCCTCTTCCAATGGTGCTTCAAGAGTATCCGTGCCAGTCCGTTCGACGTGCGGGACTGCTTATCTAGCAATAGGGTGTTTATCTCGTGCGCCGGCTTTGAAGAAAAGATAAATACCGAATCCACGGCACCGTCGCTGCCTATGCAATAGTCGCCTATAATATGGTACGTGGGCAGGTCCAGCAATGCTGCTATAGGAATAATACCCATATCCACCTCGTTGGCAATTACCTTGCGGGCACATTCGGCAGGGTAGTCTACCGAGAGCTCAATCTCACTTAGTATCTCCGAATTCCGTATCCCCTGCAAAAAAGGCAAGGTATTCGTATACGAAACCGCAGACACACTTATCTTCTTCATCTACAAATTTTCTAAGTGTTTAACATTGTAATGATCGATTATGGAAAAACGACCATCTTCGTATGTTAAAATATAAAGCGCGGTATTCGTATGGGGAAAATCGTCCATAAGGCATACCGACATGTCGGTTAAGTGACACAAAAGGATACGGAGAGCCCTTCCGTGCATGCAGACAAGCACCGTCTCCTCATTCGGCTGCGCCACCATGTATGCGACAGCTTCTTTCTGTCGGGCCACCAGCTGATTCGGCGATTCGCCTTCTTCGATGCTTAAATCAAGGTTACCGCTACGCCATGCCGCCACAACCTGCTCAAATCCGGCCATAATCACCTCGTCCTGCTCCTTCCCCTCGTAAATACCCCAGGAAATCTCATCCAGTCCAGGCAGCTCTTCCGCGGGTATCCCCTGATCAATAAAGCGCTGCACTGTCTGCTTCGTACGCAGCAGTGTGGAGGTGTACACCTTATCGAAAGGCACGTCCTTGAAAGCCTCATAGAATGCTTTGGCCTGTTGTAGGCCGGTTTCATTCAGGGGTGAGTTCACTCCCCTGCCCTGCACAATACCTCTTAAGTTTAAATCGGTTTGACCGTGTCGGATAAAATAAAAAGTCTTCTTCAATGTTGTTATTCTACTACTGGTAAAGAATAATAGCTGGGTTTCGTCTGGCCGTCGAATACCACGTCCTTATAGTCGGTGACCACTTGGTACAGGGTATCCCGCTCAATCGGGTGACGCCCTACATTTTTAATCAACTCGACGAGTTCGCGGGTGCTCATCCCCGGATGTTGCTCTTCGGCTCCGGCCATCGAATAAATTTTGGTCGTATCATCTAGCGTACCATCAATGTCGTCTACGCCGAATGCCAGGGAAAGCTGCGCCGTATCGCGCGAAATCATCGCCCAGTAAGCTTTTATGTGGTCAAAGTTGTCCATATAGATGCGGGACACAGCGTAGTTACGCAGATCTTCCACAACCGAGACCTCGGGTATGTGCGACATCTGGTGTCCCTGGTTACGGAACTTCAGTGGAATAAAGGTCTGAAACCCACCCGTCTTGTCCTGAAGCTGACGCAGACGTTCCATATGATCCACGCGGTGCCAAAATTGCTCTATGTGTCCATATAACATGGTTGCGTTGGTACGCATACCCAGTTTGTGCGCCTGTTCGTGAATATCGAGCCATTGCTCCGCCGTACACTTGTCGCCCGCGATCTTTTCCCGCACTTCCGGATGAAAAATCTCTGCTCCTCCCCCCGGCATGGAATCTAGTCCACACTCCTGAAGGTACTTTAGTCCGTCATAATGACTAAGCTTCGCTTTCTTAAAGATATAATAATATTCAACCGGCGTCAGTCCTTTGATATGAAGATCCGGGCGGTGCGCTTTACAGCGTTTGAAGAACTCGGCATAAAATTCCAGGTTCTGCTTCGGCACCACGCCGCCGGTAATGTGTACTTCGGTAACAGGCTCTCCGTCATATTTGCGCACGATATCCATCATGCCATCTACATCCATCTCCCAACCTTGGTCCCGTTCTTTAATCAGCCGTGAGTAGGCACAAAACTTACAGTCATAGACGCATACGTTTGTCGGCTCAATATGAAAATTACGGTTAAAGTAGGTCAGGTGTCCGTGTTTCTTCTCCCGGATGTAGTTTGCCAGCACGCCAAGGTAGCCAAGCTCTCCACGTTCGTAAAGTAAAACGCCTTCATCAAAAGTAACACGCTCGCCCTGCAATACTTTCTGTGCTACGCGTTTTAAATCGGCATCCAAGTGTTTGTCTTGAATTAAAAAATCAAGTTTCTGCGTTGCATTCATTTCTGCCTCCTGATTGAACAAATGTACCAATTAGCAAAGAAAAAAGCGACTTTCCGCGCGCCTTTCTATGTTAATCAGCAAATTGCTGCATGTCTATCAACCGTTTATATAATCCTTGTTTGGCTATCAGCTCCTGATGGTTACCCTCCTCCACAATATGCCCGGCTTCGATCACAACAATCTTATCCGCATTTTGTATGGTGCTTAAGCGGTGGGCAATTACCACCGTCGTACGGTTTTCCATCAGCTTGTATAACGAATCCTGGACGAGCTTTTCAGACTCTGTATCTAAGGCCGACGTCGCCTCGTCCAACAGCATGATCGGTGGGTTCCGCAGTACGGCACGGGCAATGCAGATCCGCTGTCGTTGGCCTCCGGACAGCTTAGCTCCACGATCGCCGATGTTAGTGTGATAGCCGTGCTCGGTTTTTACTATAAAGTCATGCGCATTAGCTATTTTCGCTGCCCGCTCGACTTCCTCCGCGCTGGCGTCGGTCTTTGCAAAAGCAATATTATTAAAAATGGTATCGTTGAACAGGATAGACTCCTGGTTGACCGTGCCGATCAGCGCACGCAACGACTCCTGTTTCAGGTCGCGTATGTCGACGCCATCGAACAAAATAGCGCCGCCGGTAACATCCATAAAACGCGGTATAAGATCCACCAAAGTCGACTTCCCTCCTCCCGACGGACCAACCAAAGCCACCGTCTTTCCTTTCGGTATGTCCAGGTTGATCTCGCTAAGTATACGTTTGTCGCCGTAGGCAAAGTTAACGCCTTTGAACCGGATGCCTTCCTTGAACTCGGAGACAGCAATAGCGTTGTCCCTGTTTGTCACCGCACTGCGTTCGTCGATTAGCCCCAGTACCCGCTCGCCTGCCGCAATTCCATTGTGTATACTCGAAAACGCGTCGGTCAGCGCCTTTGCTGGCCGCATGACCTGGGAAAACACAGCAATGTAGGTAATAAACTCCGACGCCTTCAGGTCGCCCTCGCCGCTTAAAACCAGACTTCCGCCATACATCAGGATGACGGCAACCATCAATACGCCCAGCAGCTCCGAAACAGGCGAACTCATCTGCTGCCTTCGCACCATCCGACGCATAATTTTGGAATAGTGCTCGCTCTCTCCATTGAACCGGTCTTTCACAAAGGGCACCGCGTTAAATGCCTTTATAATTTTTACGCCCGAAAGCGCTTCGTCCAAATAGGAAATCATGTTGGCATACGATTGCTGCCCTTCCCGCGCCTGCTCCCGCAGCTTCTTAACGATCTTGGAAATAAAAAAAGCCGAAACGGGAATCACGGCCAGCGAGAAAAGCGTCAGCTTCGCCGAAAACGCGAACAGGACAACGATGTACGCGACGAGCTGCAGCGGCTCTTTAAAAGCCACCTGTAACGTAGACGTCACGGAAAACTGTACGACCTGCACATCCGAAGCGATCTTCGACATCACATCACCCTTCCGGCTGTTGGTGAAATAGCCGAGGTGGAGATCCATAACGTTATCAAATACCGATTTGCGCAGGTTCAGCAACGTGTGTATGCGGAGGTTTTCCATGATCCGTTGCGAAAAATAACGGAACAGGTTACTAAGGAAAACCGAAGTTACAATAACGATACAGACATACTTCAGCGCTTCGTATGGACCGATATCATAGTAGAGCTTATCCGCATAGTAAGTAAACCAGCCGCCGATATCATCGATACCGCTGGGCTTCTCCGTCATCTCCACCGGCGCCAGCTGATCGTCTCCCGTGCCTTTAAACAACACCTGTAAAAGCGGGGCTAACAACGCAAGGTTTAACGTTCCGAATACAACTGTAATCACCGTACAGATGATGTACGGAATAGCGTATTTCTCAATAGGCTTGGCAAACGATAGCAGTCTAAAGTATGTCTTCATGTATTATGTTCAGACCACAAAAGTAATAAAAAAAGCAAGGTACCGCTTTTCAATCGCCGAACAACCGCTCATTTGTTGCAATGATTTGATATTTTCGCAACAAAAACCCGCTTTTATTCCTTTTAATCTTTAATTTAGGCGCTAAATTTCAAATCCAACAATATGAACGTGGACGTTGCACGCAGGTTACAACATACGGAAGAATACTACTTCTCCAAGAAGCTACGAGAGATCGACGAGATGAGGAAAGCTGGTGCTCAAGTGATCAACCTGGGTATTGGAAGCCCTGATCTTCCACCTCATCCCGAGGTTATACAGGTCTTACACGAAGAAGCCAGCAAGCCTACTACCCATGGATATCAAAGCTACAAAGGCGCTCCCGTCCTACGCGAAGCCATCGCAGCATGGTATGCACGATATTACGAGGTCGCACTGGACGCTAATTCGGAGATACTCCCGCTGATCGGCTCTAAAGAAGGCATTGTCCATATTTGCATGACCTACCTGCAGGAGGGCGACCACGTGCTGATACCCAATCCGGGATACCCTGCCTATAGCAGCGCCGTCCGAATCAGCGGAGCTACAGCTATCACCTACGACCTTCGGGCAGACAATGGCTGGCAGCCGGATTTCGACGAACTCGAAAAACTGGATCTATCGGCCGTAAAAATGATGTGGGTCAACTACCCGCACATGCCGACAGGAGCATCAGCAACAACAGAGCTGTTCGAGAAGATTATAGCGTTTGGCAGGAAACATCAGATATTGATCTGCCACGATAACCCGTACAGCTTCATTTTAAACGACACGCCGCAGAGTATCCTCGCCGTCCCCGGAGCTATAGACGTCGCTATCGAACTGAATTCGCTCAGCAAGTCGTCTAATATGGCCGGCTGGCGAATCGGTATGCTAATCGCAAACCAGCAACGTATAGAAGAAATACTCCGTTTTAAGAGCAACATGGATTCCGGAATGTTCCTTCCCATGCAACTCGCGGCGGCAAGAGCGCTGCAGCTCGACAGCTCCTGGTACAAAGACCTTAATGCGGTCTATAGCAAACGGCGCGACAAGGTATTTCATATTATGGATATGCTCGGGTGCAGCTACGACCGATCGCAGGTGGGTCTGTTCGTCTGGGCGGAGATCCCCGGCACGTATGCCGACGCCTATGCGCTTAGCGATGAGATACTGTATGCAGCCCACGTTTTCATTACGCCCGGTGGAATATTTGGAAGCGGCGGCCAGCGGTATATACGCATCAGCCTATGTGCCAGCGAAGAACTGTTGGACGCTGCAATAGCGCGTATTGAAGCAAAATCTTAACACGGGCTACTTTTAATTTAAACATAGTTTTTAACGGGCGTCAAGCTCATCAACAATAATATTACTTACTGCCTCATGAACATAGCCATAGTTGGTGTTGGTTTGATCGGCGGATCGATCGGCATCCGTCTGAAGGAAACAGACTTTTGTGACAGAATAATCGGCGTCGAGAAAAACGAATCGAACCAAAAGAAAGCCTTACAGCTCGGGCTGGTCGATGAGTTTCTTCCTTTAGACGAAGCCCTTAAACAATGTAAGATCATCGTGTTGACCATTCCGGTAGATGCCATTATGGCCGTCCTTCCGGGGATTTTAGATAAACTGACTGATCAGGTGGTCATCGATATGGGCTCAACAAAGACCAATATCCTACAGCTTATTGCCGACCACCCGAACCGGGGCCGGTATGTAGCCGCCCACCCCATGGCCGGAACCGAATATTCGGGACCCGAAGCGGCCGTAGCCGGACTGTTTAAAGGCAAAGTGATGGTCTATGTCGAGGCATTTAAATCCGACGAAGACGCCTTCGAACTGGCCGACGCGCTCACCGACCAGCTGGAGATGAAAAGTTCCTTTATGAACGCCGACGAGCACGATATGCACACCGCATATGTGTCGCATATTTCGCACCTGACGTCTTTCGCCCTGGCGCTTACCGTACTCGAAAAGGAAAAATCCCAAGGCCGCATCTTTGAACTCGCCGGATCCGGATTTCAGTCGACCGTTCGGCTCGCGAAGTCGTCGCCCGACATGTGGACGCCGATTTTTAAGCAGAACCGGACCAACGTGCTCGAAGTGTTGGAAGAACATATACACCAACTACAGAACTTATATAACAAGCTGGAGAAGGAAGACTACGAAGGACTGCACCGGCTGATCAAAAAATCAAACAAGATCAAACGCATTATTAAATAATGGAATTCAAGCCCCTCGAAAATAGCCTGTTCGCACTAAGCCCCCTGTCTGTTTCAGACAGGGACGTGCTGTTTGAGGTGGCACGCGACAAAGAAATCTGGCGGCAGCACCCCGATTCAGATCGCTACCAGCCTGCCGGCTTCTCCCGTTATTTCGACAAGCTCCTTCAAACGGATATGCCTTATCTCATTATCGACAAAGCCCGCCACGCTATTATCGGCGCAACCTCTTATTACGAATACAGTGCACGGGAAAGACAAGTCGCCATTGGCTTCACGTTTCTGGCCACTGCCTACTGGGGAGGTGAAGCGAACCGGGCTGTAAAATCCCTAATGATTGACCATGCATTCCGATTTGTAGACCGCATCGTCTTCCACGTGCGCGAAAAAAACTTCCGCTCACAGGGCGCCCTTGCGAAAATCGGAGCGGTTAGAACAAAAGAATACCCGGCACCGGCATGCCCCGGCTCCCTGCAACTGGAATATACCATCGAAAAAGACCGGTGGCCGGCATCAGACGGCACTAAATAGTTGTCAACTTTTTAACGTCGTCATTTGCAAAACATCCAACAATACCTTACTTTTGTTGCATTATTAATAAACAATGACATTTTTGTTCACACATCACATCCATTTTCATCATCGCCATTGCGGCGATATGTAATAGTTATGTGTTTCTACGTGAAGCAAAATTCCCCAGGTTATATTCTTTTTATTAATAATACATACTACAAAAAAGTCCTATTTATAAAAACCTACATGAGGTCTATCCAGCATAATAACACGCATAATCCACAAACTCACCACTAACAGAAAACCGGGTGTAAAGAGCTCAATTATACCATGGAGAGTTTACACTTATTAGATATTTTATACAGATGAAAAACCTTAAAATCGCTATACAGAAATCGGGCAGACTAAACGAAAAATCGGTACAGCTTCTAAAAAACTGTGGCCTTGATTTCGAAAACTATAAGAGCTCGCTCATCACCACTGTCAATAACTTCAACCTGGAAATCTTATTTTTGCGCGACGACGACATTCCCGGTTATGTTGCCCAGGGCATAGCAGACCTCGGAATCGTCGGCGAAAACGTTATTGACGAAACGCAGGAGAAGGTCACCTACCTACAAAGGCTGGGCTTCGGACGCTGCACCTTGAAGATCGCCATACCGAAGGATTCCGAGATCCGCGAACTCCGCGACCTGCAAGGCAAATCTATCGCAACGTCGTATCCTGTCATCTTACAGCAGTTTCTGGACGAATATAAGATACAGGCCGACATCCAGGAGATATCCGGATCGGTAGAAATAGCCCCGGGCCTTGGACTGAGCGACGCCATCTGTGACATCGTCTCTACGGGCGGCACGCTGAAGAGCAACGGACTCAAGCCCTTCGCGGATGTACGAAGTTCTGAAGCCATCCTGATTGGCCGCGAGGGCCTCGAAGAAAACCCAATCCTCTGCGAACTTCTCCAACGTATACAGTCGGTATTACGTGCAAAAGAAACAAAATATGTCGTCCTCAACGTAGAAAAAATCAATCTCCCCCAGATTACCGAACTCCTACACGGTGTCAAGAGCCCTACGGTGGTACCGTTGGCTGAAGAAGGATGGGTAGCCGTACACACCGTCATTACAGAAGACGACTTTTGGGACAAGATTAACACACTAAAGGCGGCAGGCGCACAAGGAATAGTGGTCATGCCCGTCGAAAAAATAATCCTCTGATGTTAAAACAATATTCACTCCGCAATCTAACAGCTCCGGAAGTCGCGCAACTCGTTGCCCGGAATACCGATGCAAACCACGCGATACAGGATGCTGTACTACAGATTATCAACGATGTCCGCGAACGTGGCGACGAATCGCTCCGCGAGCTTACGGCGAAGTTCGACAAGATCGCTTTAGATAAGCTCTATCTAGAAAAAGACGACATCGAAGAGCTTGCGATGACCATCACACGGGATCAACAGCGGGCACTGGAAATAGCTTTCCAGAACATACACCGCTTCCACAGCGTGCAGCTACGCAAAGAGCGGTCGGTAGAAACCATGCCGGGTGTCAAGTGCTGGCGTGAGGCGCGCCCGATCGAAAAAGTAGGTTTATATATTCCCGGCGGATCAGCCGTGCTACCCAGTACCTTGCTGATGCTTGGCGTGCCCGCACGGATCGCCGGATGTAAAGAAATCGTAGTGTGCTCCCCGCCGCAGAAGAGCGGAAAGATCAATGGCTTTGTAGCCTACTGCCTTCAGCTGCTCAAGATAGAGCGTATTTACCTTACAGGTGGTGCCCAGGCAATAGCAGCCATGGCTTACGGAACCGACAGCATTCCCAAAGTTGACAAGATATTCGGCCCGGGCAACCAGTTTGTTACGAAGGCAAAGAGCTTGGTGCAGGGGATGACCAACGTGAGCATCGATATGCCGGCCGGTCCTTCGGAAGTACTTGTTATTGCCGACGACACCGCATCGCCTGCTTTCGTGGCAGCCGACCTGCTGGCACAGGCCGAGCATGGCCCCGACAGCCAGGCCGTTCTCGTCGCGACATCTCAAGCACTGATCCAACAGGTGAACAGCGAGCTCGCTAAACAGCTGGAAGTACTGCCCCGTGCCGAAATAGCCCGCATGGCCATAGACAATTCATACGCCGTCGCTGTAGACAACTTGCAGGAGGCTCTATCCTTCTCTAACACCTACGCTCCGGAACACCTGATCTTGGAGACCGACGAATGGGAGTCGCTGATACCGCGGATCGTCAACGCCGGCTCGGTATTCCTTGGTCATCTGACCCCGGAGAGCGCGGGCGACTACGCTTCGGGCACCAACCATACGTTGCCGACCTCCGGTTATGCCCGTTCCTATTCCGGTGTTTCTGTCGACTCCTTTGTTAAAAAGATTACATTTCAGCACATCAGTAGCGAAGGGCTCAACCACATCGGGTCTACCGTGGAGATCCTTGCTGAACTCGAAGGACTGCACGCCCACAAGAACGCGGTCAGCATCAGGAAATAAAAACCTATCGGACACTGCGGCGCCAGCTGGATGGCAGCGGGTGTCCGATAAGGCTGATTGCTCCGGCGTACCGCTTCCCCGGCTCAGCGGCAGCGGCAACCAGACCAAATCGATGCCGTCCCCCATTAGCCACGACCAGAGCGATGGAGAAAGCAAACTGTCCGTTGTTGTCCATGCGACTGCAACTCCGCGACTGCACTTCCGCCACGCGGCCTCCAGAACCCAACAGCATTGGTCAGAAAACCGACAATTCATTGCATATGCAGGCACGATTATATTGCATATAAAGACGAATTTATTTAGGTTTGCACCTTATTTGCTGAACAAAGATTAAACGCCATTGTTATAACAACTGTTAGGCAGATATTTAAAACAAACGAAAAGCTTATTATGGCAGACAGTAAAAAACATATTGTTGTTGTAGGTGGTGGATTTGCTGGGATAAACTTCATCAAATCCTTAGGTAACGACTCCCGCTACCACGTCACCTTAGTGGATATCAACAATTACAACTTCTTTCCCCCACTTATTTATCAGGTAGCCACCGCTTTTATTGAGTCTTCCAATATCAGCATGCCTTTCCGCAAGATGTTTAAGAGACATAATAACTTCTCTTTTCACCTGGGCAAACTACAAAACATCAACAGTGCCAACAACACGATAGAAACCGATTCGGGCACGCTGCCCTACGATTATCTGGTCTTGGCTGTGGGAACCGAGACAAATTACTTCGGCATGGAGGCCGTTAAGAAGAATGCTTTTCCGATGAAGAACATCACGGACGCCCTAGCTATCCGTAACAAGATACTCCTCTGCCTCGAAGAATATATTCAATATAAAGACGATCCAAACCGGGAAGCCTACCTGAACATTGTTGTTGCCGGAGGAGGCCCTTCGGGCGTGGAGATCTCGGGTATGATTGCCGAGCTAAGCGACCGGATTATCCGAAAAGAGTACCCCGAACTCGCCGGCCTGAAACCGAAAATCCACCTTGTCGACGCCGCTCCGGTATTGCTCGGGCCAATGAGCAAGGTGGCACAGCAGGAGGCAAAAGAGGTGCTCGAGAAACTCGGTGTGGAGATCACCCTCAATGTCGCCGTAAAAGACTACCAAAACGATACGGTCGTTTTAGGCGATGGCAAGGAGATAAAAACGAAAACATTGATCTGGACGTCAGGGGTTATAGCCCGCGAGCTGCCAGGGCTGCCGGCAGAGAAGTTCGGACGGGGCCGCCGGGTGCTGGTCGACCAGTTTAATGCCGTACAGGGGTACGACAACATCTTTGCCATTGGCGACATCTGCCTTCAGACAACGGATCCTAATTTTCCAAACGGCCATCCGCAGCTGGCACAGGTAGCCATGCAACAAGGAACGTTACTGGCTAAAAACATCGTGGCCAAAGACAGCAACGGCAATTTAAAGCCGTTCTCGTACTGGGATAAAGGAAGCATGGCGGTTATTTCGCGCTACCGCGCCGTAGCCGATCTTCCTAAATTCTCGTTCAAGGGTTTCTTTGCATGGCTGACATGGCTATTGATTCACCTGATACCCATCGCAGGTTTCCGCAACAAATGGAAGCTGATGGGCAACTGGCTTTGGTCGTTCTACTCCGCAAACTCCGGCCTACGAACCATTATCCGTAGCGAACGGAAGCGCGATTCCAACGAGGTCAGAACCAATATAGAAGGGTAAATGATAACAAAACGGTCGAGCTGTATGCTCGACCGTTTCCACTTACTTTTTCTTCTTCCCCTTCTTTTCCTTGGTGTCTAATTTTTTCAGGACGTTCTCAACAATCTTTTTCACCTTTTGTTTAAGCCCCTCGTCCGCCTTTTTATCTTTCTTCTTATCCTTCTTCGGCGACTCGGCTTTTTTAGCCTTTACCTTTTCTTTCTTCGCTGATTTTTTCTTCTCTGCTTTTTTCTTATCGGCCGATTTACTTTCCTTCGCTTTCTCTTCCACTTCATGTTTATAGGAAGCTTCCTTGACGAGTTTCGCCTCCTCCTGCTTCGGAAGGGTTGCTTTGCCCTCTGCCTTGGTATCGGCTGCGTTTGATGCAGTTTCCGGTGCCTTCTTTACTGCAGGTGCTGCCGTTCGCGATGCCCTGGCCGGCGCAGCTTTTCTCGTGGCTGTCGCCTTAACTGCCGCCTTCGCCGGCTCAGCTACGGTTTCTTTTCCGTTCTCTTTTGCCGTCTGTCCGGCCGGAGCTTTCGGCGCCGCTTTTTTAGGAGCAGCGGCAGCATTAGCAACCGTTGTTTTTTTGGGCACCGCAGATGTTTTCGCTGCAGGCTTGCTTTGTCCCGCAGATGCTGCTTTAACTTCCGCGGCCTTGTCGGCCTGCGGCGTGGTTGCCTTAGTCACAGCTGAGGCACTTTTGTCAGATGTCGCTTTCGCAGACGTGGTCTTTCTCTTGCTGGCCGCGGGCGCCGAGGTTGCCGCCTTTTTCGCAGGAGCGCTCACCGGTTGATCAGCGGATTTCCCCGCGTCGGCGGTCACTTGCTGTCCTTCGGCCGTCGGTGTCTTTGCTGCAGTGCTCTTTCCAGCGGAAGTTCTGCGGGTTGCCGCCTTCGATGCCGGAGCTTTCGCCCTGGTAGAAACTTTCTTCGCCGGCGCTGTCGTCGCGGGCTTTTCCGTGCTCGTCAAGTCCTTTTCCGCCGCTGCTGGTGCCTGTACTCCCTCCTCTACCGGAGCTTTCTCGGCTGTTGCTTTATTATCGGTTGCCATAGTGCTGAATATTTTTATTAACTAACAATAAAAATAGTACTTTGTTTGCTCCGGTTTTAGATTATTTTGTCTTGTATACTTTTTTTTAACGACTGTAAAGTAAGTGGACCATTTATTGGGGCGATGAACGCTCAACGCATTGCCGGAACGAGATAGTTCGAACCCTCTTTCGGGTTCTCATCCCTCCTAAAAAATAAAAGCCCAACTTTCGTGGGCTTTTATTTTGTGGAGCCGGAGGGATTTGTTCCGTCCCAAAACCCCGCACACAGCCCGGAACGAGATAGTTCGAACCCTCCTTTCGGGTTCTCATCCCTCCTAAAAAATAAAAGCCCAACTTTTCGTGGGCTTTTATTTTGTGGAGCCGGAGGGATTTGTTCCGTCCCAAAACCCCGCACACAGGCCGGAACGAGATAGTTCGAACCCTCCTTTCGGGTTCTCATCCCTCCTAAAAAATAAAAGCCCAACTTTTCGTGGGCTTTTATTTTGTGGAGCCGGAGGGATTTGTTCCGTCCCAAAACCCCGCACACAGGGCCGGAACGAGATAGTTCGAACCCTCTTTCGGGTTCTCATCCCTCCTAAAAAATAAAAGCCCAACTTTTCGTGGGCTTTTATTTTGTGGAGCCGGAGGGATTCGAACCCTCGTCCAAACATAGTATGATTTATGCTTTCTACATGCTTAGCTTCTCTTTAATTGTAGGGAGAGGGAAGGTGAGACGCTAACCTATACCTTTCTCCTTAGCCACTGGATTTCGCCCATGTTTAGTGACGTCACACAGGCTAGTTCTACGATTCGGTGCCTCTATTATCAAGCGGTAGAACAGCGCTTGACGAGACAAAAGCTATCTTAATTCTAAATTAAGCAGCTAAGGCGTAGTTTTCTTCGCCAATTATAGTTTTGAAAGTTTGTATTATAGTGCAATACTTCCAACGCACTGCATGCTTACATAACCATCGCTATCCTGTCAATTCCGGTCGACCCCATGTTATGTGCGGATACAAAAGTACGAAAAAAATCTTTCTTGTGTACATCTTCGTCCTAAAAAGTAGCGATATGGCGGCAGGATGACGGAACGAACTACACTATCATACCGATCACTATCTTCTGTTCGACGGTATCTTATTCACGTAAAACAGAACTCCTGCATTTATTCCCCTAAACGTATCGTATCCTACCAAAACGGTAAGAAAACGCGCCGGCTGCATGCCGGCCCATCCGCCGATGATCGCTTTCGACTGATTCGCGTCCGCAAGTTCCCTGTCCTTTTCCTTATAAATACCCGCGTTAATTCCCACGGACACCATTTCGAGCTTGTATCCCGCCTTTAGGTACACTCCGAACTCCCGTGGATCATATGTTGCTCCGGGCCTATGGCCGTATTGGTCTGCTTTCTCTATTGGAAGCGAAACACCGGCGCCGGTCACGAATCCGCTTTCAAACCCCTTTTTCTGATTTAAGATGCTCATTTCGTATTCCAATCCCCACGATGTTAGAAACGTATCCCCTTGCTTATCCAGTCCTATTCCTGCTCCGATTCCGTGTCTTAGGTAGTTCTGGGATCTTGCGCCCATTGCGGACACTAGTAAGGCGACGCCTAGTACAATTGATTTGGCTTTCATATTTTATTGCTAGTTAATAATCTTAAACTACCCGAGCTTTCGGATTCATTGAATGGTCAGAAAAAACTGCAAGCGGTTAACTGTACCAAATATATAAAAAATTATGAATTACGACACATCTTGTCGATTAAGTGCGACTTTTTAGCGAATTCACTTAAGTAGGCCGGAAAGACACTTTCATTCCCGCCGTTCATTTGTTTGGCGCGTCGCTGATTTCCGATTGGCATATCCATTGCAGAGAAAAAGACACCGTCTAATAAAGCACGAAATCGTCGTCATTTCGACAAAGAACGAGCCCCTAAGAGCTCGCTACACTATCCTTCCCGTGAAACGGATCGTCACTGAGGGTAGTATAGGGCATTGTCATGCTAGGCTTCGAAGACCTGAGCCTGACATTGTCAAGAGCCTGTCGAAGGATAGACAATGGGCCCAACGAACGCACCTCCGAAATGCCCCCTAATCTGAAAGACTGCCCGAACTTTGTCGCACGTCTGTGGATAGATTTATTCGCTGACGCGCCGTATGGCAGCAGAAAGTGCTTTTTCACGTTCATTCAAAGTATTAAGACCTTTCCGGTAAAAGACGCTAGGGTCAGTTATATCCCTCTCTCCATTCGTTTTCTGCCATCTCTCCGCCGCCATTATCAATTCCATACAAAAGAAGGCTATGAGCGGCACACGCCTTGATGCATGCGATATGAGCCCTCTATCCGGCTATTATTAGCTATTTTAGGATTTTTAAGCTATTTTGATCCTGAATGATTAAATTTATTCCAATCTATTTAGTAGTTTAAACTAACAAAAGAACGTAACCATAGCATTAAAAGCTTGACTACCAATAATTGCGATATATCTCACCCATATTCAAATGATCAAAGACGCTATTCACGAATTAGAACAATACATAGTGGAGTTTCCTCAATTGTTGCAAACACTGAATTGAGCCGAGCTGGAATCAAAACCCTCAATGGATAAATGGAGCAAAAAAGAAATCGTAGGATATCTTATTGATAGTGCTCATAACAATTTCACGACAATCCGATCATCCAATACGATCAAGATCTATGGTGTAGACATAATTACTACCAAGGCGCAGATCTCCATAATATGATTATCTTGTGGGAGGGGCTAAATCGGCAATTGCTTTATCTATGGAAAGGATTGTCTTCTGAGATGTGGCAAAGAAAGGCTAACGGAAACACATTAGTATTCCTCGCGACAGATTATATCGCTCATTTTGAACATCATTTAAAACAAATAAAAGAACAATGAATCAGAAACCTCTTACCTTCCCTCGTTACTATGAGGATATACTAGTCCAATCCAAGCAAGCGGGATTTCCTATGCTCTCCGACATGTATACCGGAAGTTTCCTGAGAACATTGGTCTGTTCTAAACCCGCAGGGCGGTTTTTGGAGCTAGGTACAGGCACGGGACTTTCGCTTTCCTGGATAGTAGATGCTATGGACAACGAATCCACCGTTATCTCCATTGATAACGATTCTTCATATCAATTAATAGCACAACGTTTTTTCGGAGACGATTCCCGTGTACATTTATTATGTATAGATGGAAACCAATGGATAACGGAGAACAAGGAGGAGAATTTTGATCTCATTTTCGCCGATGCCTGGCCGGGAAAATACAGTATGCTTGACGAGACCCTCGCCATGCTAAAAGCCGGTGGTTTCTATCTGATTGACGATATGCTTCCTCAGGAAAACTGGCCTGAAGGGCACCAGGACAATGTAGAGCGTCTCATTGCTTACCTTGAGCAACGCGACGATATACAGATAACCAAAATGAACTGGTCGACGGGATTGATTCTGCTTACTAAACGATGAGAATGCAATGATATTAGAAGTAGCCATATTAAACGTGAAGCCCGGCAGATCAAAGATGTTCGAAGCCGACTTTAACGTCGCGGTGCAATATATATCCTCCACCGAAGGGTACATAAGCCATTCATTACAAAAGTGTATTGAAGTGGATAACCAGTATATCCTGCTGGTCGAGTGGACCTCTGTCGAAGCACATGAAGTCGGTTTCCGTCAATCGCCACAATATCAGAAATGGAAAGCCTTGCTCCATAATTATTATGATCCCTTTCCACAGGTGTTACATTATAAAGCCGTTAAAAAGAATGCAGATGCTTATTAATAAAATAGAGATCTACTGGCGGGAATTTCAAAAGGAATATCCAACCTACCAACAGGTAGCAGTTCCCCCCTATTATTACTTTTGCGATAATAAAAAGGATGCCGACGAATGTGCCGAACTGGTACGTCGAGGTATTAAACAGGCTACTACACATTCTTTATCTGGATTGCAAATCAACGAAGAAAAACTGCCCACCATTGGAGATCTTGCCATCGTCACAGACTGGGACGGCGCGCCTAAAGCCGTTATCAAGACCATTAAGTGGAGCTTGTAAGGTTTAAAGATATTACGACAGAATATGCTTTTATCGAAGGCGAAGGAGACAAAAGCCTATCCTATTGGAAGAAGGTACACTGGGATTACACGCGAATTGCGTGAGCATAACCTGAAACCAACTCCGGCGATGGAACTCGTCTGCGAATACTTTGAAACAATATGGTCACATATCTAATAAAAATATGGATATACATCCGCTCACTCTCCAAGATTTACCTTTTACTCGACATCTTCAGCCCGAAGGATGGGGAGACATTACGCTATCTTTAATGGAATACTGTTTGCAACCTTTTTGCAGCCCAGTTAAAGTTGTCTATGGAAATAATATTGTCGCTGTCGGAGCTGCAATACTGCACGAAAACTCTGCATGGTTGGGACATATTATTGTAGACGAAACTTATCGAGGTCAAGGCATTGGTTTCAATATAGTCAAACACTTGGTAAATAGCGCCATTGAAAATGGCGCATCGTCTATAAATTTGATCGCAACAGATCTAGGAGCTCCAGTTTATAAAAAAGCCGGTTTCAGAATAGTCGGTTCATATCAGTCTCTTAAGCGAGAGCGTCTATGGTTACAGCAATCTTTGCCAGACCAGCTTCAGCCATCCTCGCCTGCATTTTATGAACAAATTCTCAAACTGGATCAAGAGATAAGTGGGGAAAACAGGCGTGAACTAATACACAGTCATCTTAAACAAGCCGTAATCTTTGAACACGGAGGATGTGTGGAAGGTTATTATTTACCAAAGCTCGGTCAAGGGCCAATTTATGCGGTCACAGAACGAGCAGGATTGGCGTTGATGGAGCTTAAATACAGCACCATCGATACTGCAATATTACCAGTGGATAACGCCGCAGGGGTTCAATTTTTAATAAAGAAGGGCTTCGAAATACAGCATACAACGGCAATAAGGATGACATATGGAGACGACACACAGTGGCATCCCGATAAGATATTTAGTCGAATTGGCGGCAATTATGGATAGCGGAGATCTGAAGTTTTATTTTAGCGAATCACTTTCTTCTGATGAGAGTCGTTGGTAAGCCTAATAGGTAATAACGACAACAGGTGTATTGACCTTGAGCGTACCTTGTTTAGAACAGGCCTTTCTCCCCTATCGCGGGAATTTCAGGTAGAACGTAGTTCCTTTGCCTACCGCCGACTCCAGCTCGATGCGGCCTCCTATTTTATCCATGATCCGCTTCACGATGGCAAGGCCTACCCCCGACCCCTCAAATCCCGACGAGTTGGGCAGGCGCTTAAAGATCTCGAAAGCCTGCTTGATATCTTCTTCGCGCATTCCTATGCCGTTGTCGGCTATACTATATACGATAAACGGCTCCTCTACGTAGCTCCGTATCGCCACCCGCGGTGCAGCCCCCTTGCTTGAGTATTTCACGGCATTGCCGATAACATTGAGGAAGATCTGATACAGCAGCGTCTTATCCGACTTTACCGGCAATAAGGTGCCGAGCACCACGTCGAAGCGGCCCTCGCCCCCGGGAGCGTACCGCTTGATGTTATCGTCCACAATCTTGGGCACAATCTTTTCCAGCGCAACATCCTCCTTGCTGACCGCTATCGTCTTCGCTTTGGAAAACGCCAAGGTCTTATCCAACATGTCAGACATCAGGTGCACGGTATCCAGAATGTTTTCGCTGAGCTTCTTTACAAGCTGGTGGTTCTGCTCATTCTGCGTCATGAACTGGGATGCTAAACGGATTGACGAAAGCATATTTTTCAGGTCATGTGTCAGCGTATACGAGAACGTGTCGTGCAGGTGATTGAGTTCTTTCAGCCGTGCATTCAGTTTGTGAATCTCCGTCGTCTTCATTACAATCGATTCTTGAATAAGCTGACTTAGCCGCTCGAGGAATCGTCTTTCCTTACGGCCCCATTTCTCGGACTTCCCGCGTATTTCATTCTTCCACGCCTCAAACGATGTCCTTGGCGACGCATAGCTCGTCAGCGTGTCCCGATCTGTTTTGATGACCTTTTCCGGAGCTCCTGCCCAGGTCTCCTCCTGAATGACCTCCTTCCGGAACAATAGCAGCTGTAGCTCCGAATGGCTTGCCACGTTAACATAGGCTACACCCGGCAGGAAGCTGTCACCTCCTTCCTTTCCCTTGCTGTAAAATGCATCCGTTACGAAAAACTGCGGTTCCCCGTTCTGTTCGATTTCATCCCGCATACGCAGGATCTGGTCGTCGGCAGGCGTAGAACCGTACTTTACCAGTTCATCCTGAAACAGCACAGCCATACCGTCCGCCGCCGCGAATTCCATAATCGCATCCGAACACTCCTCCAGACTTTCAAGAATATTGCTTTTTACCACGATCTTGTCCTTCATGTTGAACAAAATCTCCTCAATCTCCTGCTGGTCACGCAGTTCCTTCTCCTTTTCCAACGCCACATATCTGTTCACGGCATATTGCGTCAGTATGGTCCCCACATGCCGCTGGAAGATATCAACCGCCTTCGGCGTGCGGTTCTGACAGGCCACCATTCCCCATAAGTTGCCGTCAACCAATATCGAAAAGCTGCAGGAAGCCTGCATACCCGCATTTTTCAGATACTCCAGGTGCACCGGAGACATCGCCCGGATATCGGTCAGCGTCAGGTCGATGTCGCGGCTTTCCAGTCCTCGGATCGGAATTCGCGGGGCATGCACATCCGATGTCACACGTGCCACATTTATCTTATACAGCTCGCGGGCCTGCGCAGGAATGTCGAACTCCGGATAGCGGTAACCCAGCAAAGGCTCCAGCCCCTCTTCTACATATTCGGCGATAACCTGTCCGCTCCGGTCCTCCCGAAACTGGTACACCATTACACGGTCGTACTTTATGATCTTGGCAATCTGCAGGCAAAGCGATGTCCAAAAGCCGTCGTTTGCCGACGCATCGATCGCATTGGTATACTGATATAATTCGTTGATATTAAAATCGCCGGCGATCTGCCTTTCGAACTCTACGAAGAGCAGCGCCCGCCGGTAGTAGATGCTTAGCGAGCAGGGGCCGCTAGGCAGCTGTACCGGATAGACAAGCCTGTTTTGGGCTGTCGAGTCGGGATATGTCAAGCGGCTTTTGATCAGCTCGGGATCTTCCGGCAACGCCAGCGACCCCTGCAGCTCCGATAGAAGGACACCGGGCGCGGCGTCAATGCCGAAGTCGCCGACGTTATCGCTGCAGGCTACACACCTATCTGTACCGTCAAACACCAGTAATGCGCCCGTGTGCTGCACCATGCCGCAAAGATGAATCGCTTCCTCTTCACAGTTTATAAATTTTCGCGTAGTCATATCCATATGTAACACCCTGCCTTATTGTTAATGCCTGTTATTTTCCCTGTCCGCCGGAAAACCGAAGAGATGGTCAGGTCCAGCGAACCCGTTCCGGAAATATCTGAAAAATTTATCAATCGGTAAAAGGTTTCTTCAGATCTGTTGTCAAGCTATAGCTCTCCCATCAGCAGCAGCTTGCCACACTGTGCCTCAAGCTCATACTAAATGCCAAAGATAACAGATTTCAACAACATTCTGCACGCCGCGCAGATTAGTTCTCAGCAAACGGCATCTATGGCGCGGTAAAGAGCGACGGCCGCAAACAAAAGCTTGTTGAGGTTGTTCACTAGTAATAAAATAAAAACCACCAGTATGAAATCATACAGAAACCACATGTGGCTAGCCGGCCCGGCGATGCTTCTGGCCTTGCTCGCCGTACATGCTTGCAAGCCTGTAAAAGTACCCCCCGGTGTCGAGGTCGTTGAGCCCTTTGATGTGCGTGCCTATACCGGCAAGTGGTACGAGATTGCACGGTTCGACTTCAAGCAGGAGAAGAACATGAAGCAGGTGACAGCCGAATACACGCTGAACGACGACGGCAGCATTAAGGTCATTAATCGCGGGTTCGACACCGTAAAGGGAAAATGGAAAGATGCTATAGGCAAAGCCAGGTTTGTCGGAGAACAGAACAGAGGAGCGCTAAAAGTGTCTTTTTTTGGTCCGTTCTATTCGGGCTACAATGTCGTAGCCATGGAGCCGCCCTACCAGAATGCCCTGGTATTCGGAGAGGACACAGACTACATCTGGATCCTGTCACGCAACAAGACCATTCCCGAAGATGTCAAAAGCAACTTTCTGCGAATAGCCCGCGAAGCCGGATACGATGTAAGCCGCCTGATCTGGACCAAGCACGACTAAGTCGTGCTTTTTGGGAGTCAATCCACCTGCATGGATCAGGCGGTCAGCGGCTATCGCCTGCTGTCAGCGTATATTCAATAACGCACCCGCGCATATCGATCTGATCGGGGTTCTCCGATGTCGGCTCTGAGGTGGCGGCCGACCTGTCCGTCACGAGATATAATTTAGATCCATCGGGCGACACGGTTATGTCGCGGTAGCGCACACGCTCGTCAAACAGTTTTTCCGGCGTACCGTTCACGCGCCGTCCGTCGTCCGTCAGGGGCAGCCTGTATACACATCCCCCTTTCAATGTTGTAATCAGCAGGCTGTTTCGCCACTCCGGTAGGGCATCATGATTATAAAAGGCCAGGCTGCTTGGCGCCACTGCTTCCCACTCCGCCTCCTTCGAGGCGCGCACTTTCTCCAAGATATCCCGTAGGTAGCTCTGCGGAGAGGGCATGAAGCTATAGATCGGTTCACGGAAGGCAGAGCCAAGCGTATCCTTCGCGCGCAACTCATCCTCAATGAGGGGGTAGGATGTGTTCCAGACGCCCGGCAGCGACGGATCATCCGACGCTGCGGCGGCGAGGCCGTTGTAATTGCCATCGGCATAGCCTATGATCAGCGGATGGCCGTAGTTGCCGCCCTTTTCGATAATATTGATTTCGTCGTCAGAAAAAGGACCGTGCTCGCACGAAAACAGCAGCGAGAAATCGCGGGTATGTGCCCATACGAGCCCCTGCGGATTGCGGTGTCCAACGGAAAATACCGCCGAGCGCGTACCGGCGCCAAAGGGGTTGTCCGGCGGCAGCCATGCCTCGGGTCCTCGCGCGCTACTGTCCGGCTCCAGCAGGTAGCGCAGAATTTTTCCCTCCTTACGGCTGGAATCCTGTGCGTGGTTCGGCTTGCCTCCGTTCTTAAACTGTCCGGCGCCCATGTCGCCGACTGCGTAAAAAAGATAGAATCGGCCGCCCTCAGGTGCGACGGCCAGCCGGCCACCGTTATGGTCGTTGCTTGCCGGCACCGCGCCATCAATCATCTCCTCGTTGATCAGGCTATCTGTCTTCCGGTCGTACGTATAGCGTACCACTTTGGCCAAAAAGTCGTTTTGGCCGAGGTCACGGAATACATAGGCCAGATAAACAAAAGGATGACGGTCAAAGTCCGGGTGCAGCGCGAGTCCCATAAGTCCGCCCTGCGGCCAGCTCTTTCCTTCTACCCGCAAGGTATCATAGCGGGGAAACTCCCGTCTGCCGGCCAGATCGAGCAGCAGCCGTTTGCGCCCCGAAGCGGGGTCTATACGGCTTACGCGGTAGCTTTTGCTTTCCGTTACCCACAGCGAGCCCTCCGGGCCGTACACGATAGACCATGGATCAGCCAGACCAGATGCGATGATGCGCCTCTTTCCAAACATCTCCTGCCCGTAAACACCAGCACACAGGTGTACGACAGCAAACAGCAGTACGATCGTTCTTCTCATATCCTCCAAGGTAAGATTCCCTTTTAAACACGGGGCAGACGCCGGCCACGACCGGCCCGCAATGGAACGGGATTTAGAATCTTTCGTTCATGAGAAGTACAAATTTTGGCCGCGCAGCCACCATGCGGCGTACCGTTTACACGTCGCCGCCGTATTTTGCCATCACCTCCAGCCGGTTGTTGTCTATGTCCAGCGTCTCAAATTCGTAATAGCCATCGCCCGTAATGCGGGGGCCGCGCAGGATGGTCAGCCCCGCTTCCTTAAAACGGTCGGCGATCTTGTCCACCTCGGCCGGTGAAGCCACAGCAAAGGCCAAGTGGATAATGCCGCGGTACTGCGCGATGGTATCGTTCTTATTCTCCGGAATGTCGGCCCGCTGCATGAGCTCGAGCCGCGCCCCTGAGCTAAACGTAAGGAAGTAGGTTTCCAACCCTGTGGACGGGTTTACATATTTTGCGTTGGAA
The DNA here is from genome assembly GCF_008124885.1 of Sphingobacterium allocomposti. GTDB lineage: Bacteria > Bacteroidota > Bacteroidia > Sphingobacteriales > Sphingobacteriaceae > Sphingobacterium > Sphingobacterium allocomposti. The sequence continues at coordinate 30,894 of NZ_VNHX01000004.1, read as the reverse complement.
GTAGCCCCGAAGTAGGTCTCATAGAAAGCCCGTAGCCTTTCCAGCTGGTTAGTCCAGATAGCGACATGTTCTAGTATCATACATTCGAAGTTATAAAAAAGAAGGCGTCTTAAAAATGTCGCCAATATGAAAAACGCGTCATGGCAAACCTAAGGAACGAAGGCGAGGCAATCTTCCTCATGTTGTTAAGGACTGGATCACTTCGCCGTGCCTCCTCGCAGTGACGGAGTATCCGCCACCAAAAACACAACGGCTATCAAGCTCCGAACACCACTGCGCGTATGAATGACGACGCAATCCAAAACGCACATACATGGGGCGGATACGCTAGTCAAAAAGCTCGTCCCTGTTAATGTGCTTTATGGTATGCCTTCTCGCCTGCACGTAATAATATGCATGCACGGCCAGGCAGATCCCCCAGATGATAAGCGTCGCGTTCAGCGCGCCGATGTGCTCGTGCACACTTGGAAACCCGAACCAGTACCAGCCGTACGATACGATATGATACTGCAAGAATGTGACGAGGTGAAACCGGAATCCAACATCGTAGATCGGTAGGTATTCGTTGTCTCTCCGTCCAAAGTATCTCCCTGCGAGAAACATGACCAGGCCAAATAGGATCGCTACCGGAACAACAAAATTAAAATGTCCTTGGGTTAGAAGACTACTCAAGGCTACCCGAAAGCCTGCCGTACATCCCACGGCAACAAGGGCAAATCTGATCAAGGGTGGCGTTAAAGTTTTCATACTAAAATCGATTTAATATCGTCTTGAAAAAATATATGAATATTCCGCTCAACGAAACGGTGAAACAGCTGCACACCGAGTTCCGTCAGAAAATAGTACTTTCTATCCGGCCCTTTGTTACCCTTGCGCAGCTCGTGCCCGACGATTTCGACGTGCTCAAACTTACGCAACACCCTGTACAGGCTTTGCTCCTCGCAACTCATGCTGCCCTGCGACTTCTCTACGACAAATGTCCTGATTTCCTCTACATACTTCGGCTCCTCTTTCAGCGCCAGGAATATCCATAATGTCAACTGCCCTTTTTTGTAGGTGTCTTCCCAAGCCTTTAACAGCTCATCCAGATCCGTATCAATATGCTTACTCATTAAGTACTATTCAACTTGTATAATACAAGTGTAGCAATATATTTTGAAAATACCAAGAGATTGTCGATTTTTATTCTGTACGTTGCGCATAGTGATCTCCGGTAAGAATTGGTTTGGTTTGATCCCTAAGCCCCTACAGAGATCGTAAACTCAACCCCATTACGGGGAAGAATGACGAGGCAATCTTAATAAAGCAAGAGATCACTTCGCCGTGACTCCTCGCAGTGACGGGTTACTCGCCCTTTGCGGCGTCATGGCGAACCTGAGGAACGAAGGTGACGCAACCTTTCTCATGTGGTTCAGTACTGGACTACTTCGTCGTTGTGCAGCTTCAGCGAATTGACAACCAGGCGGCTGTGCCGGCTACTTCTTTACCGACGGGAAATCATGTTGTACAGGCAGTTTCAGACATACCGCAAGGAACCGATCAGAAAATTGATCGGTTCAGTCCTGTCACCATTTGATCTTCACCAACAATAAGCTTATGGTTCCGCAGAGCAACAGGATTGCGGTAAACTGATAGATGATGGACAGTCCAATCTGCGCATCCATCAGTGCCCCTCCCAAGTATACCATTATACCACCTACAATGGTGCTAAGACAATTTAAGAATCCGTAGGCGGTTGCCACATATCTTCCCTCCACAATCTGGCGTAGGAGCGGCATTAAGTTCGCATCATTAAACCCTCTTCCTAAGCCGAAGACAACCATTCCGGCGATCGCTATACCGAACGTCGAGGTCGACGCCAGCAGGAACAGGCAGGGTGCTCCGAGAAGAAATCCGAGAACAATGGCATATAGCCGTCCTTTAGAAGATTTACGCACCCAATAGTCGGCAAGAATGCCGCCGAGCACAACGCCGGCGAAGGAACCGATCTGGATATAGCCTGTCGCCGACAGTCCAGCCGCTCCCAGATCCAGCGCGTACTGTTGCTTCAGGAAGGTAGGCATCCAGCCGTTCACAATCCAGTTTGCCATGCCCAATATCGCGAAATAGATAAGAACAACATAAAACGAACGCAGCTGGAATATGGCGCGGAACGTCTGTCCGATAGCCATTCTTTTCTCCATACCCGCGTTCTTTTCGTCCGTGACGGCATCCTTTTCCCGATATTCGGCTAATGTAAACCAAAGGATGACCGCATAAGCAACACCAATAAAACCGAACAGGTGAAATCCGAATCGCCATCCCCACAAGTCAGCCATATACCCACCGACGCCGCCGAGAGCCATTCCTGCATATAGACCGCTCATATGTAAGCCCGTGGCCAATGAGCGGCTTCTACCCCGATGGTAATCGGTAATCATGGCCAGACCGGCTGGAATATAACAAGCCTCGCTCACGCCCATCAAAAAGCGTGAAATCAGCATCTCTTCAAACGAACGGCAGTAGCCCGTCCAGATGGTCATTAGCGACCAGACGAGCACCGAAAAGACAATCAGCGTTTTCCGGGCATATTTGTCGGCCAGATATCCACCTAGCGGACTGAATAGGCCGTATGCGACGAGAAAAATCGTAGTCAGCAGTCCGAATTGGGCGTCTGTGAGTCCAAACTCACCGACGATAGGATCGCGCATGGAGGTAATCAATATGCGATCAAAGTAATTTAAGAAGGCTACGACCCACAGAGCCGCAACAACAAACCAGATATAAAAGGTCGATTGATTTCTCATGGTTTCTTTATTTCATGACGTAAAATGCTGCCCTGAAGAACGTGGGTCGTCCGGATACCGGGTTTAACCTCGCCCATTGGCAATATCACCGTATTTTCATCGACGACTGCTGTTGTCGTGACCGGCGGCAAGCTGCCGTGCAGGTCCATGACCTGTTGGTAATCCCATTCCCCGGCATCTACATCAAACATATGGACGCTGCGGGAAAACCCAGGATGTGCTGCGCCCAGTTGCTGCTGCGCCAATCCGCCATCATCTCCTCCGAAGATGAAAAACCTGTTACTCGGGCGATCAAAGAAGCACGGGCTGGGTGCCGCCGCCACAGCGCGGGGCAGGTCCGGTAGCTTCTTCCATCCTGCTGCCGGATCGAAGCGATAGGAGTCCGTTAAGTATTGCCGCTGCCCTTCGCGGAGCGCCACACCCGAGAACACGTAAAGGGCCTCGGTATCCGTACCGAGCACCGCCAACATCCGCCCCTCTCCCGGCAACGGAGCACACACCTCCCAGCCACGCCCGGCATGCGCTAGATCCATCCGGTAGCAAACATTCTCGGCCGCCGGTGCATCGGGTGTTGCCAGGCCGCCAACGATATACCACCAGCTTCCGACAAGTATGCCCGACATATTAGCGAGCGGCATCGGCAACGGCGGTAGTGCCGTGATGTGTAACGCACCCGCGTCGACCGTTATCTTATAGGTCTTATCGTGGTGCCCCTTTTCGTTGCTTCCCCCAGCCACGTACAAGGCATCATCCCAGCTGGCCGAAGCACCATACCCTAACGGGACAGGCAGCCTGCCGGGCTGGAGCCATGCTGTGCCATTGTTTTCTAAAAAAAACACTTTGTCGGTCCATCGTTTTGTGCCGCCGTCCCAAGGTAGTCTCCCATCCGGGAAGTTGGCCCCTCCCGCGAGGATGAAGCCCCCGGCGAGCTTTCCTGCAAACGCTCCCGCAAAGCCGAAAGCATCGGGAACAGGAGGCATCATAGACCAATTCCACGCGCGTTTATTATCCTGTGCATATCCCATATGACAGATCGTTATTGTACTAACAAGTAGGTGTAAGAAAAAAGCCACATAACGCATAATTACATTTATAAGCTATTTACGAGTTCCAAAAAGCCCGAAGATGCCAAGTCTTCGTACAGTTTACGTTCGGTATCCGCATTTAAGGATTGCAGGGGCAGACGGGGATCTCCCAGGTCCAACCCTACTTTTTTCATAATAGCACGTTGCGTCGGAATCGGACCATACTTTACCAGCAACTGTACCATCTTTACAGCATGGAAATGAAGCTGTTCGGCCTCTTCAATTTTCCGTTGTTCAAATAAGTTTATCACCTCGTTATATAAACGGGCGGCATAATTGTACGTACTGCCTATAGCTCCCTTTGCTCCTACAGCCAGGGCAGGAAGGAGCAGCTCATCGTACCCGAAAAGAATATCGTATTTCCCGTCTTTATAATGTAAACATGCCTGATATTCGTTTATGGTCGATGCGGTATATTTAATGCCCGCAAAGGTGGGTATGTATTGCCCCGCCAATTCGAGGAACTCGATCATATCCACCTGAATGCCGGTAATATTCGGGATGTGATAATAGTAAAACGGTGTCCGTGGAGCTGCCGAGGCGATTTCTGCCATACTGTCCACGAGGTTGTTTACGGTATTCGGTTTGAAATAGAAAGCAGAAACGGCGGATATATAATCGGCCCCTATGGCCTCCGCATGGGCAGCGAGGCGCCTTGCTTCCCGGATGGAACTATGTCCCACATGCACAAACACAAGTAAGCGGCCACGGGCGGCTTTCATATAAGCCTCCACTACCTGCATCCTTTCTTCGGTAGACAGACTTGGTCCTTCTCCGTTCGTGCCACAGACAAATATTCCCTTCACATTCTGGGCCACCATGTGTTCCGTAATTGCGGGTATCAAATCAAAATTAATCGATCCATCCGGTTTGTACGCTGCAAATGTCGCTACTATTAATCCTTTAACTTTTTTCATGCCATGTAAAATGTCTAATTTATTCTTCGAGATCCTGCGGTTGAATCGCTTACTTGTTATCCGCTTTATTTATTAAATCTGCTACCGCAAACTTCTGGAACACCATATCTGCCTGGCTGCTCTCATACAAAATGCCGATATAGGCCTCATCGACGGAGGTGATGCAGGAGTATGCCCTGCTGCTCCCTTCGTCCAATAGCAGCTGAAGCTCCTCGGGCCACGTGCTCCCCCCATCCAGGCTTGCTTTCAATGTCATATGGATTCTTTTGGACTTGTGATTTGGGTTCGAGAAAAACAAGATCGACCTACTGCCGTCCGCCGAAGCTATGTCGTGTCGGAACAAGCTGGCCATACAGGTCGGCTCCGGCAAATCGCGGAAAGAAGTGGGATGTTCCTTCCACGTAACTCCCAGGTCAGACGACACACTGACAGCCCGCCCATTATCTGGCCCCCAATTATCCCGGTTTTTGTTTGCCCGCATGTTGAGCATGAGCTCGCCGCTAGGTAGTGCAACTACGGCACACTCGGTTGTTCCGCCTTCCACATCGATTGCCTTCGCAGACGACTTCCACGTCCGGCCTCCGTCCGTGCTATAGGTGATGTTCGAAAAGGGTTTGCCTGTATGGTCGCGTCCCTGCGTAGGAAACACGAGGGTACCGTCCGGCAGGGTGATGCCGTTGCCCGGCGCCGGTGCCCATAGCCACCACTCCTGCTCTTTTCCCATCTGCGTAATATTTACAGGTCTGCTCCACGTCTTGCCATCGTCGGTGCTCTTCACCAGCATAAACTGCGCGCTCTGCTTAACATCGAAACCGGGCTGCGACCCTTTCTTTCGCCATTGGTGATTCCAGACCGTGCTTGTGTCCTGCAGGTTCTCTATCCACTTCCCGTTATCGTCCAACACACCGTACATCCACGTTGCGGCAATGTATATGGTACCGCTGGTGCTATCCACCAGAATACATGCATCCGACACGCCGTTGAACTTCTGCGGCAGCCCGCCCCACTCGCCCATATCCATAGCGATCTGCATAGGCTTCCACGTCTGTCCACCGTCTTCACTCCGGTGCAAGCCTATGTCCATATGGCCTTGCAGGTCCCGTGCGCTCTCATACCGTGCATCGAAGATCGCCAGCAAGGCTCCTGTCTTTGTGCGGGCCAGGCCCGGAATCCGCGATGTGTGTACGTTGTCCTGATTATGCCGCCGTACCGCCACAGCGGGATAGAACGTCCTCTGATTTATTGTCTCCGGTTTATAGTTTTTTCCTGCCACACGGATCCGCCCGGCTTTCAACATAAATGTGTCGGCCAGCTTCCATGTGGGCGGCAAGGTGCACGCCACGTAGAAATAAGATTCTCCGCCGTCCAACACCGCATCGCCGGTTATAACCGCTGAGCTGCCAGGTCGCAGCTCTTTACGTGCGAATAGCGACCATTCCCCGGCTGCTTTGCTCCGGAATGCCGTATCCGATTTCGCATAATAAATAGACACCCCCACATTTCCCGCAGCAGCATCCGCCTGCAGCTGTAGAACAATTTCCTGCAGACGCTGTCCTTTTTTTCCATCGACTTTAATCCTGGAGACGATGGTCTCCTGGGCAATGACGACCGGTACCTGACGTTGGAATTCGATATATTCAGGTCCTCTTCCGTTTGCACATACCCACCCGCCGGAAAACACGTCAAGCAGGAGGACACAGATACCTATAACGAACTGTACATGTAACTTACTCATCCTTAATATTCAAATAGTGATTTAACTTCTGTTTCGCTCAGCGCCTTCCTATAGATGATAAGATCATCCAGGTCGCCCTTAAAATAATTATCAAATCCGGCTACCATTTCCTGCAGGGCAATTTTAAACGGCGCCCCGTTGGAAACGACCTTAACGGTGTTCGTGGTTCCCTCCCGAACAAGCGCACCGTTGACGTAGATTGACGACCGGTTGCCATTGCGTACACAGACAACATGGTTCCACTTTCCGTCCGTGACAGAACGGTCGCTATTCAGTATAAAACCTCCAGTGGCATCCTCGGTATTGAATCGCATCTTTCTGTCGGTCGTATTATCCCCGAGCCGGAGCCACGTCTGATTGTCTCCTGTTCCGTTCTTACCGCTTTCCTGCCATACCATCATTCTCGACGTATTGGAGGATCTCACCCATACCGATATGGTGTAATTACGATTCGAAAAGTTCAGCGCATCGTGGTCCGGTATCACCAAACCACCGGCCCCGGCAAAGGAAGCCGCTTTTCCGGTTGCCCCCGACCGGTCGGCACCGTTAAACGATGGCGCCTCGCCCTGCACCTGCGGCGACAATGCATTTGCCGACAAGTCGGTTACGTTCCTGTCAAACGGAATCAGCAGCGCAAGATCGGTGTTGTCGACCACACGGATGGCCTTTTCTTTCACCACCGTCTTACTTGTGTATTCGTTGGATACGGTCAGCTTGACGCGGTACATTCCGGGAGCGGCATAACGCACGACCGGTTCCTTTTCGTTCGACGTACCGGACGACGCACCTTCAAACTCCCAGTGCCAGCTTTCCGCCAAACCGATAGATGCGTCGAAAAAGCGCACGTCGTATCCTGTCGGAACCGTACTGTACGCCGCATCAAAATCAGCTTTTAGATCCCGGGGATCTAAGACCGTTAAATAGCCTATTTTCTCTGTTTTATCGCTGTATCCCGGATTTGAAACAGTAAGGGTCACATCGTAAACCCCCGGGTTTTCGAACACCACCTTCGGTTCGCGGTCGGTGTATTTAATCTCATGATCTGCGCTTTTGAATACCCATTCCCAAGACGTTGCCACGCCCTTGGTCAGGTTTGCAAAGGCAATCTCCTCCTGAATATATACCGTCGTATTTGCTGTCGCAAAATCGGCTGTCAGCGGGCCATAGCCCACCGTTATATAGTCTTCGCGAACCACCTCATGGGAAGCATCTCCCCGGGTGGCCACAAGCGTAACCTTGTATGTACCCGGAAGTTCGTAAACGACGGCTGGGTTAGCCAGTATCGACGTATCGGGCGATCCGCCTTCAAATATCCACTGCAGCCGGGACGGCATCCCTTGAGACCGGTCCGAAAACATCACCGAGTCGCCGGCAGCAATTTCCTGTTTATCCACTGTAAAGTCTGCTTGTAACGGCCCCAGATCAGCCTCTTCTTTGCTACACGAAAGAATGGACACGCTAAGGAGCGACAACACGACCACATTCCATATTGTTTTCATCTTCATCAGGTTCGTTATTTAAGGTTATCCAAGGATATGACTTCAAACGCTATCCCCTCATTTGCATCTGACACACCGCGTTCATAAAGCATCGCGAGGTTATCAGGGTCCAACAAGGCCATGTCTGAGTATGCCGCAAATTCTCCGTACAGCAGCTGCTCTTTCGGATAGGTTCGCCCGTCGTCGTAGCTCACGCGCAGCGTCATGTTCCGGCGGCGCGTTTCGTGGGCCGGATTGGCAAACAACAATATCGACCTATTGTCGGTATCGGTAAAGGTAAGCATGCTTCCCTGACAGACAGGATCTATCAATGTCTGATGCACCTCGGGCGAGCTCCACGATAGCCCTCCGTCTGTGCTCCTTGAAAGTAGTCTGCGCTTATCGCTGTTCGGACAGCGCATGTTCAGCAGCAGATCACCGTTGGAAACTTCCGCCACCGTACATTCATTGGGTTTGTAGACAGGATGGGAAGGAATACCGCCTAGTTTCCACGTTTCGCCGTGATCGTCAGAATAGATAGTATGTGCATTCCCGGTATGGTCGCACGGAATGACCAGCCGGCCCGCATGCTCGCCTTTTTTAAGCTGTATACCATGAACGGGGCCTGTGGCGTACCACGTCCAGTTGTCTTTTTTAACGGAAGCCGTGATGTCTTTAGGCTCTGTCCACGTAACGCCGTCGTCTGCCGAGCGTGTAACATACACACGGTCGTTGTTCCAGCACATCAACAGATGAATCTCTCCCGTCACTTCGTCGACCACGGGAGCGGGGTTTCCGGCGGTATTATCGCCTGCATCCCAGATAACAGACATATCATCCCACGTCTCCCCGTTATCCATGGACCTACGAAGCACGAGGTCGATGTTGCCGTCGTCTGCACAGTTGTCCTTCCGCGCCTCTGCGAAAGCCAGCAACGTGCCTTTATTCGTCCTCACCAGCGCTGGGATCCGATAACAGGCATAATCTTTATAGCCTTTCTGGTAGATATAGGGTGCATCCAGCTCATTGTTATCACGGTCAAAATAATCGTCGGGGATACGCTCGCCCAGTTCGCCGTCACAGGAATAAGATAGGAAACAGGCGATTATCAACCCCATTATCGTTCGTATATAATTGTTAGTTTTCATGGTTGTCGAAATTAAAATGAATAGCCTTCCGTCTGCTCGAGCAGCGGGTTCAGGTCGATCTGTGCCTGCGGTATCGGAAAAAACAGCGGTATATTTTTTCCTTGTAGGCTAGGAACCTCCTCGTAGGCATCTATCGTACCGCCAAAGTGAAAGCGTACCAAATCCGGCCAACGTTTCAGCTCCAGGTAGGTCTCTTTAAATGATTCATTTAAAATAGCCTCCTCGATGCTTCTTTTGGCCATCGGGCCAGTGTACGGGCCTACCGCGGCGCGCTGACGTACCGCATCAAGGGCTTTTACCGATTCCTCCAGCTGTCCGAGCGCTGCTAAGGCCTCTGCGTGTAGCAGCTGCAGCCCTCCCCAGCGGTAGATAATGATATCGTTATCGTAATGGCGGTCGTCGCTAAAACTGGTTCCGCGGAACTTGTTGTCGAACACACCGATTGTGCTTCCATTTGCGGCTACAGCCCTGATGATGGATACATTTGTCCTTTTATCCTGTGGATATGCAGCGAAGGCTTCAATCAGCTTGTTACTGGGAGCGTACACGCTGCGTGCTCCGTTTAAGGCATACGGTATCTGTGCGGCGTTGACCGCGTTCTGCACAAAAATGTTCCGGGGTTTCAGGCGGCTGCTATAGTGGTCAGACTTCTCATCCCGTTGAAAGTGCAGAGAAAGCAATATCTCTGCGTTCTTTTTGCGGTCGGTGGCGAAGATATCGCCAAACTCAGCCATGGGGGATACAGCAGCGAGCGCTATGCGTACCGACTGCAGCGCCTGCTCCAGATCTTGCTGATTTCCTTGCAGCACCTTAGCCTTCCACAGGCATAAATCTGCTTTTAAAGCGTGAGCGGCGGCTTTAGATGCCCTCGACTTATCACGAACGCCCTCTTCCGGGAAAAGCCCAATGGCCTGATCCAGATCTGCGAGTAGGCGTTCCGCCACTTCCGCAGCGGCCAGCCGTGGCAACGGCTGCTTGTCGTCGCTTTCCGTAGGTTCGAGCTCCAACGGGACATCGCCGAACGTCCGGATCAGAATGAAATACACATACGAGCGGATGAACAACGTCTCAGCCATTGCCCTGCTCCGATCATGCTCGTTTACGTACGTAATGGTAGGCGCATATTTAAGCAGCATGTTACACTGCTGAATCACTTCATACAGCTCCAGCCAGTTTGGTGCATTGGCGTTGTTCAGGTTTTGCTGCCAGGCGGGCGTTACGCCCGATTCTAAACCCTGCTCAAAAGCGTCGCCCCGATCTTCCAACCAATAAGTCGTGTTCATCACCCCATTCGTTCCCGTACCGCTGCCACCGCGAAATCTATTATAAATCCCGGTCAGGTAACCGTTTACGTCGTCGGGAGCATTCCAAAAGCCATTACCAATGATGGCCGACTCCTGTTCCACATCCAGAATGCTATCGCAGCCCGACAGCAGACAGATGGAACAAACTAAAACCAAAATATTTTTAAAACGCATGATATATATGTTTTTGAATACCTTCATTAAAATGTCACCGAGAGCGCCGCATTAAACTGCCTTGGTCTTGGATATTCGCCTTGATCATTCCCCTTATAAATTTCCGGGAAAAGACCATCGTAGAATGTCCAATAGCCGAGGTTGAAAGCCGCAACTGTCAGATTTAACCCCTTAACGCGCGCCTTCTTCAGCCAGTCGCCCTGAAACTGGTAAGATAGTGACAGCTCCCTGAACGCCAGGAAGTCTCCTTTCGAATAATACAAGGAGTTGTTGCTGCTATATCCCGATGTTCCACCTATGCCGTTTGAATTCCGTAAGTGGTTCCGGAAGTTATAATCCGCATCGCTCTGCACGGTGTAGCGCGGGATTTCCGCTACGTCGCCCTGCTCGTTCCACACGTTATCGCCCATCACGTCCTTGATTATCATGTTGTTGTTCCGTGCGCTGCCCATGACCCGCGCCTTCCAGGAGTTGTCAATAACATGGCCTATGGCATAATCTACCACAAATCTGAACGTGAAGGCTTTATACTGCAGCGTATTGACCATTCCGCCTTGTTTATCGGGGCGTATGTACCCCATGAACACCATATCACGGTAGTCGATGATACCATTTCTATCCTTATCGTACCAGATGGCGTCGCCGCCCACTTTCTGCCTTCCGTTAGCCTCCACATCTTCTTCCGCGTTTAATGCTTCCTCGTCTGTGCTGTACACACCGATCATCTGATAAGCGTACCGTGCACCAAACCGCTCTCCCTCTGCAAATCCGCCGACCTTGACATACTCCTGTCTGTCGGTATCCCAGACGAAGTTTCCGCCGCTGCGATTCTTGTCCTCCTGATTTTCCGGCATCTTAACAACGGTTGCCCGGTTAAACGAGAACGTGAATCCCAGATCCCAGTTAAAATGCTCACTCCGTATGGGCTGGCCCGAAAGCTGCAGGTCGATTCCGCGGTTGGCAATAGAGCCGAAGTTGCTTCGTATCGAAGCGAATCCTGTGGACGACCATAATGGCCTCATAAAAAGGCGATCGCTGGTCACCTTGTTATAGTATTCGGCAGTTAGCTGCAGCCTGTTTCCAAAGAAGCCCCAATCTGCCCCAACATCAAACGAAGTCGTGGTTTCCCAGATCAGATTGCGGTTGGCCAATACGGAATTATTGATTCCCACTGCGCCGTCGTAAGGGAAGCCTGCGGCATACTGGCCTTGGGCATCTGCTATCGACAGTTCATTGTTACCGGTCTGTCCCCAGCTGGTACGGAGTTTCATCTGATTTACATACGGCGACAGGCTTTGCCAGAAACTCTCCCGATGCAGGTTCCATCCTGCAGAGAAACCCGGGAAGAAGCCCCACCGGTTATTTTCCGCAAACCGCGACGAACCATCCACACGGAAACTCGCCGACAGCATGTATTTTGCCTTGTAGTCGTAGTCCGCACGGCCAAAGTAACTCATAATAACGTCGGTTGCTTTCGTTGTCGTGATACGCTGCGTCTCCGGTTCCGTGGCGTTTAACGTAGGAATGTAGTCTGTAGGCGCATTATAGCCACTGCCGCTCATATGGTACGTATGGTCGTTGATATAGCTAGACCCCAGCAACACATTAATATGGTGCTGCTCGGCAAAGCGTTTGTCGTAGGTCAGCAGGGCATCGGCCTGAATTTTACGGAACTGTTCATGCACTGCACTCGCGTTCCGGTTGCGGTTTGTTTCATTGGAAGCTTCAAAATAGTTCTCGATACCTTCCGTCGTGTTGTAGTATAAAGCTGGAGCAAACTTTAGTCCCGGTAGGATATTATAATCCAGTCCCAGTCCTATCGTTGTCCTGTATACCTTTACATCGTTATATTTTTCTTTATAGTACACCTCATAATGGCGGCTTCGGAAATTCGCTGGCCCCTCGCCCGGAGCCGGCGATCCATCTTCGTAGTAATCGCGATAGGTAAACGGCATCGTGATCGATCGCGACAGGACATTTTGATAGTTCCATGGTGCGTTGGAGCTCCTCATCTGGTATGAAAAATTCGAACGCAGCTTCATCTTTTCGTTTAGGTTATATTCGCCATTGAACAGCGCGCTGTAGTTTTTATATTCCGTACCGACCACCGTACCCGCCTGGTTGTTGTGTCCCAGTCCAAGATAATAGCTACCGAGGTCTCCCCCGCCGCTTACATTCAGATCGTATTGGGTAGAACGGCCGTTTTGAAAGGTCATGTCCTGATAGTCGGTTTCCTTAAAGATCAGATGCCTTTGGGTCACGGGGTCAATCATCGTTTCCCAACCGTGGTTTTCCATCAGGTCGGCAACATAGTCCTGACCGTATTCCTGCAGGTAGGTATCCAGGAAAGCCAGCGTGTTCCTGCTGTTACGTGGATTGCCGGTCGACATCCCATAGGCGCCGCTCGAAAGGAACATCTCCGGGTTGGTCTTATTAAACTTGTGGGTATTGAGCCGGCTGATATAAATATAGTCGCGGGCACTGGCAAAGTCGTACCGTTTGCTCAATTGCTCGAGTGCAGGCGTGATCTTAAAATTAATGGTCGGCTTTCCGGCACTTCCGGATTTTGTTTTAATGATAATTACGCCGTTGGCGGCCCGTGCGCCGTATATGGCTGTAGATGCGGCATCTTTGAGCACCTGCATCGACTCGATGTCGTCCGGGTTTAAATCGGAGATATTCCGCATCGTCCCGACGACACCGTCGACAATCATCAGGGGCGCATCCCCCTCTGGCGACGTAGAGCTTCCTCCACGGATAAAAATCTGCGGATTGGCACCCGGCTGTCCATTAGAAACCTGCAGCGAGACACCGGCCACTTTGCCCTGCATCTGCAACAAGGGATTTTGTCCCGGCGCATTTGCAAACTCCTTGGCGTCGACCTTGCCGACGGATGTGGTTACGGTAGCACGGCTCTGTTCGCCGTAGCCAATAACCACGACCTCGTCGAGGTCGGTCTGCTCCTTGGTCAGCGCAATGTCGAGACGTCCCGTTGCAGGAACGTTCACCACATGCCTGCGGTAACCGATCGCGGAAAACACGACCTGGGCGCCCACCTGCTGCGCTCTTAATAAGAACATGCCGTCCGCCGACGTCGTCGTCGACGAGCCGCTCCCCGTTACGGTTACCCCTTCCACAGGAGTTCCCTCGTTGTCCTTCACCTGTCCCGAGAGATCCCGGACCTGGCCGAATAGCGGCACAAGGCAACATGATAACATGAAAAAAGAAAATAATTTCTTTAAAACTGATCCCCTCATAATCAGATTTTTAAATGATTTAAAACTTGGTTATTTAATACTTATGTAGAACATAACAACAAATATAAAGTATTAAAATGCAGACTTGCAAATTTTTAGGGTATTTCTTTAACTTTTTGTTGGTTAGTATATTGGCGGGCTCTGGGTGTGGCGGGTCTTCGGCTTAGTCGCAGACAATAAAAACGGCCGAAATGTATCTTTCGACGGGGCTCAAGAAGACATTTCAGCCGATATCGCGGCAGACTTCGAACACATGCCGCACGGGTAGTCAATGTTTCCGGGGAGCGGCCGGGAGTTTAACTTAGCCGATCAAAGTGCGGGCTAAGATGAATCCGCATCGCTTCCTTAAATTCCTGGGGTGTGCCATTTTTTATTATTTGTACGAGATCGGCGTGTCCAACATGGCTTATCGGCGGAACACCGTGCAATTTTTCTTCCTCGGCGACAACATATTCGAAAATAGGCAGAAGCAGGTTCTGGAACCGCATGATGGTGGCATTCCCCGTCATTGCATACAGCTTGCCATGGAAAGCAATCTCGTGCTTAACCTTGAACGAAGCTTTATTCTGGTTGGTACTTTTCTGAACGATCCTTTCCAGTTCAGCTACATCCCCGTCTGTTTTTCTCCGGAAGATCAAATCGGCAAGCCCCATTTCCAGTACCATCCGGAGTTCGAACAGGTCCTGCAACGTCTGCTGCTCTAAAATAAGTGGATCCAGCACCCGCTCAAAACCGCCAAATATGTCAGGTTCAGAAAGCACCATCCCGCGCTTCTTTTTGGATTCGATCATACCAAGCATCTTCAATCTGCTCAAGGCTTCCCGCACGACATTGCGGCTCACCTCGAGTGCTTCTGCCAACTCCAGTTCCTTCGGTATAGCATCTCCAGGCTTGAACGCGTTTTTCTTAAAATAGTCGAGCAGTCTTCTTTCGACAATATCTGCCATTGTCACACTTTCCACCTTTTCTATCTGATACGATTCTAGTCCCATATGTTCAAATTTTGTTCAAATGTAGCACATAAAAATAGGACAAATATTTTTTTTTTACATTATCCTGTTTTGTGATATTGCGCTCAACTTTTACACGGCCTGTTGAATTAAGTGGCGTACGCCTTCAAATTCCCTAAAAAAGAGTAACTTTAAACGGTCAACACATCTCGTCATGAAACGCTCAAATTGCCTCGTATATAGCATTAACCTCTGCATAGCCGCGCTCATGGCACTTTCAATTTCGTGTGCACAAACCCATTCAGGCACCGCCAGCGGCGACACCACGAGCCGCACCGCTAGCTCCGGTACCGATACCGCGACGTTTGCGGCCGGCTGTTTTTGGTGCGTGGAGGAGCAGTTTAAACAGCTGGAAGGCGTCGATACGGTAATTTCGGGATACACCGGCGGACACGTCGCAAACCCCACGTACAGCCAGGTAATCACGGGTAAAACGGGGCATGCCGAAGCCTGTCGTATTGTTTATGACCCGGCCCATATTTCCTATGACGAGCTACTGGAGGCCTTTTTTGTAGCCCACGACCCCACGCAGCTCAATCGGCAGGGCGCCGATATTGGCACACAATACCGTTCCGCTATCTTTTATCACAATGCCCATCAGAAGGAGCGGGCGGCGTATTATATTAAACGGTTAAACGAAGAAGGCGCCTACGATCGGAAAATAGTTACCGAAGTCAACCCTTACACTGTTTTCTACCGTGCCGAAGACTACCACCAGAACTATTATTCAAACAATGCAGAGGAGCCGTACTGCCAGCTTGTCATCAAACCAAAGCTTGACAAGTTCAAAAAGGTATTCAACGAAAAACTTAAACGGAACTGATATCCTCCAGCGCCCCATGTCGGACAACCCGGCTGAACACGAAATAATACAGCGCGGAATTACTGCTGTTTTAGAAAGTCCACGAGCGGCTTCATAAACCGGTCAAAGGCTTCGATGTGCGGGAGATGCCCGACGTTGTCCAGCTCGACCAGCTGCGATTGCGGGATTTTCTGTTGCGTTTCCTTTCCGAGCAGCTGATACTGGCCCATGCTGGCCGCCACCTTCGGATCTTTCACATTGTTTTTGCCGATAGCCGTCCTATCGCGCGTCCCGATGATCAGGAGCGTAGGCACCTTAATCTGGGAAAACTCGTATACGACGGGCTGTGTAAATATCATGTCCGAGGTCTGCGCGTTGTTCATTGCCACCACCGGATATTCGGGGTGCTTGGTCCATCCGGTAAGCAGGTATACCCATTCATCGTATTCCGGCTTCCACTGGTTGTCGTAGTACGATTTCAGCTGATAGTCTTTCGTCGTTTCATAATCGGCCTTCAGCTCGTTCTGGTAGTTCTGATCAATCGAAACATACGGCGCCACCAGCTTCCAGTCTTCCAGACCTATGGGATTTTCAAGCACCAGCCTGTCGACCATGTCCGGAAACATCAAGGCAAACCGCGTGGCCAGCATCCCTCCCATCGAGTGGCCCAGCAGGGCGATCCTGTCGACGCGCAGCTCGTCGAGAACAGCTTTGGTATTCCGGGCCAGCTGCTGGAACGTAAACTGATAGCCCACGGGCTTCGACGACTTTCCGAAGCCGATCTGATCGGGAACAACGACACGATAGCCCTCCCGCGTCAGCGCGTCGATGGTGGTTTTCCAATAGGCGCCATTGAAATTTTTGCCATGCATCAGAACCACCGTTCTGCCGTTCGGGTTTTCCGGCCGGACGTCCATATAGGCCATCTTGAGCCGTTGGTTCTGACTGTTCAGTTCCAGGTAGTGCACCTCAAAGGGGTAAGCATAGTTCGTTAGCATAATATCCAGTACAGGCCGTTGTGCCTGCGCAAAAGCCATATGGAAGGTTGCAAGCAGAAAGATAAAGAAGCTGAAATGTTTCATATGTTGTTGATTATTCATCGTGTTTATTGTTAATGGCGTTCGTGGGCCCGCCCTTAGCCACTTCTGTGGTAAATAACAGCCGGCCGCTGCGATAAGTTTGCCCGAACATGAAGAATTTCGGTTATCCGCCTCTCTTCTCCGACCTGTGAAGTAGGTGTGTTTCGCCACCAAGGCCGGAGGCGGTGCTCATCATAGCGGCGTCCGTCCGATTAGCGCAATCAAAATATCTTCAACCCACTTTTTGGAAAAAAGCAGAACAACGGAAAGAGGTTGTTGTTCCTTGCAATAAAGAGTAATGTGTATCTTGATGAATATCGACTTGCACGTCAGCAAAACAGAAAATTATGGAAAACAAGCGCATCAACGGCAACGATCTGATTGCCTTAGGATATAAAGAAAACCACGCCATGGGCGTCGCGTTGAAGATCAACAAAAAAAGGCTGGGCTACAGCCGCGAACAGATGTTGGACAAATTCAGGGATGTGCTGCATAATCCGGAGTCGTACCTTGACGATAAGATCTTTCACCCGTTGGCCGAGGTTTTGTTGAAAATAGACACCATTGAGCGCGAGACGGTCGCCTTGAAGGACGCACCGGACAGCTACACCGTATACGGCGCGGAACACATTGAAGAGGGAGCCAAAAAGCAGATGCAGGTGGCTATGAAGCTACCCGTAACGGTGGCGGGCGCCCTGATGCCCGACGCGCACCAAGGCTATGGACTGCCTATCGGCGGCGTCCTTGCAACAGACAACGCGGTCATTCCCTACGGCGTGGGTGTAGACATCGGCTGCCGCATGGCGCTGTCCGTATTCGATCTGCCCGACAGCTACATCGCAGCCCACCACGACAAACTGAAGAAGGTGCTCATGGACAATACGCGCTTTGGCGCGGGCAACGGTTACCAACGGCACGAGCGCGTAGACCATCCTGTGCTGGACAACGAGCTGTTTAAGACCCATGGCTTCATCCGGTCGCTGAAAGACAAAGCGTGGACACAGCTGGGGTCATCGGGTGGCGGAAACCATTTCGTGGAATTTGGCATTATCGAGTTTGCTGCGGGCGACGATGCGTTAGGCGTCGGGCGCGGGCAGTATCTGGCCCTATTGACGCATTCCGGTTCCCGCGGACTGGGCGCTACCATAGCAGGCCATTATACGAAGCTGGCAAAAGAGATCTGCAAACTGCCCTACGAGGCCCAAAATCTGGCTTATCTGGACCTCAACACGGCCGAAGGCCAGGAGTACTGGCTGGCCATGAACCTCGCAGGCGACTATGCGTCGGCCTGCCATGAGGTGATCCACGATAAGATCAGGACGGCACTTGGCGCCGGGCTGTTGGCCAAGGTGGAGAACCACCACAACTTTGCGTGGAAGGAGCAGTTTGACGGCGAAGAGGTCATCGTTCACCGCAAAGGAGCTACGCCGGCCAGCCGTGGAACGATGGGGATAATCCCCGGCTCCATGGCAACACCGGGCTTTTTAGTGCGCGGCAAAGGCGAGGAGGCTTCGATCAACTCCGCCTCCCACGGGGCCGGACGCCTGATGAGCCGTACGCAGGCCATCAAAACGCTGTCGCCCACGGCGTTGAAAACCATGCTCAGCGACTATGGCATCACGCTGCTTGGCGCAGGCATGGACGAAGCCCCGATGGCGTACAAAGATATCCATACCGTCATGTCGGCCCAGTCGGACCTTGTAGATGTTGTGGCCACCTTCGTACCTAAAATTGTGCGTATGGCCGACGATGGCTCGAGAGAGGATTAATTTACGGGGCAGAATACCGAGGCAATCTTATTAAAGCAAGAGGTTGACTTTATTCCACGGCAGCCCTGTGCGTCGGAAAGGACAGGCATCGGTTCGACTGCGCCAGCGGGCCGCAATAATAGATATTAGAAGTGAGAAATCAGAAGTGAGAAATCTCACTCATCTAACTTCACCTCACGACTTTACAAATCGACGACTTTACGGCTTATAGCCATTCGCCATCTGCCATCCGCTATCAGCCTCTCACTTTACATCTTTACGAATCAACAACTTTACGGCTTATAGCCATTCGCCATCTGCCATCCGCTATCAGCCTCTCACTTTACATCTTTACAAATCAACGACTTTACGGCTATTATTAGGAGTTAGAGTAGTTAGATGGGTTAGAATGGTTAGATGACGCTCGTTGCTATCAAAAACCACTTCACGATTTATAGCCATCTGCCATTTGCTATCTGCCATAAGCCATCTGCTATTAGCGTCGGAAAGGACAGGCATCGGTTCGACTGCGTCAGCGGGCCGCAATAATAGCCGTGAAGAACCGTTCCTTGTCTGAACGAAGTGAGTTTGGAACGGTTTAGGCTAGGATAAGGCACGGTAGCATCAAGAACCTCGGCCGAAGGACCTTGTTTACTTGGGTCCTTCCAAGTAAAACCCCGCCCCGGGTTGAGGGGCTATAAAGAAGTGAGAAATCAGATATTAGACGTGAGATTTGAGTAGTGAGTATGGAGAAGTGAGAAGATAGATGTTAGTAGTGAGATTTGAGTAGTTAGAAACTAGGGATGAAGTAATTTTCGGTTCATCCTAGGAGCTCGGGCCTTTACTAATCAACAACTTTACGGCTTATAGCCACTTGCCATCTGCCATCTGCCATTAGCCATTGGGGCCTTTACATCTTTACAAATCCACGACTTTACGGCTTATAGCCATTCGCCATCTGCCATCTGCCATTAGCTATCTGCATCTGCCATTTGCTATCTGCCATAAGCCATCTGCCATAAGCCATCTGCTATTAGCGTCGGAAAGGACAGGCATCGGTTCGACTGCGTCAGCGGGCCGCAATAATAGCCGTGAAGAACCGTTCCTTGTCTGAACGAAGTGAGTTTGGAACGGTTTAGGCTAGGATAAGGCCCGGTAGCATCAAGAACCTCGGCCGGAGGACCTTGTTTACTTGGGTCCTTCCAAGTAAAACCCCCGCCCCGGGTTGAGGGGCTATAAAGAAGTGAGAAATCAGATATTAGACGTGAGATTTGAGTAGTTAGTATGGAGAAGTGAGAAGATAGATGTTAGTAGTGAGATTTGAGTAGTTAGAAACTAGGGATGAAGTAATTTTCGGTTCATCCTAGGAGCTCGGGCCTTTACGAATCAACAACTTTACGGCTTATAGCCATTCGCCATTAGCCATTTGCTATCTGCCATTAGCCATTTGCTATCTGCCATTAGCCATCTGCTATCTGCCATAAGCCATCTGCCATTAGCCATCCGCTATTAGCCTCTCACTTTACGACTTTGCCGCTATGCCATAGCGAGGCAGCCTTGTGCGTGGGGAAAGGACCGGCATCGGTTCGACTGCGTCAGCGGGCCGCCATAATAGCCGTTAAGAACCGTTCCTTGTCTGAACGAAGTGAGTTTGGAACGGTTTAGGCTAGGATAAGGTACGGTAGCATCAAGAACCTCGGCCGAAGGACCTTGTTTACTTGGGTCCTTCCAAGTAAAACCCCGCCCCGGGTTGAGGGGCTATAAAGAAGTGAGAAGTCAGATTCTAGACGTGAGATTTGAGTAGTGAGAAGTGGAAAGTAAGAAGTGAGAAGTTAGAAGTTAGGCCGCTTACAAATCAACAACTTTACACCTTCGATTTACGACTTTACAAACCAACGACTTTACGGCTTATAGCCATTCGCCATCTGCCATAAGCCATCTGCCATAAGCCATCTGCCATCTGCTATCTGCCCTGAGGAACGAAGGTGACACAACCTTCCCCACGTTGTTGCCCAGGGCCTATTGCAGGAATATGCCCATAGCCTTACCTTTGCTGTATGTATGAGCGAAAGATACTCCCCAATTTAAACTGCGGACTGGACCTGATCGGCGAGGTACTATACGGCAAGTGGAAGATGCGCCTGCTCTGGTTCATTGACCAGGGACATCAACGGCCCAGCGAGCTGCAGCGCAAAATACCAGATGCATCACGCCGCGTATTAAACATGCAGCTGAAAGAGCTGGAGCAGCATGAGCTCATTTCACGTGAGGTCTATCCCGTCGTTCCGCCGAAAGTAGAATACAGCCTCACACCATTAGGTAAAAGCCTGATACCTGTCATCGGCGCCATCGGCGAATGGGGAGATGCGCATGCCGAGAAGCTGCGGGATGTCATCGGCAAACGGTTTTCAAGCCTTGAGGCCGACGGGGAAGCCAACGTTTAACCCCACGGCTGAATACATAGCCTTACACAAAACCTTACGCTCTCCTCATCTTCAGCGAGGACGGTACGGACACGACCAGATGGCGGCTTCGCGCATCCACCTATTTACTTTTTGCCGGTGCTTGCGCCTGCTTCCTGCGGAGGGCGAGCATGCCGCCGGAGGGCCGCCGGCCTTCGGCATCCTCCGGGCAGAAGCTGATCATCCCGCGGCTTTCATAGAGCAGCACGCCGGCCTCCCGCAGGGCCGCAAAGACGGCCTCCGCATCCCGGCGGTAGCATACCGTTGCTGTGATACGCCGGCTTGCCGGCAGGCAGCGATAGTCCTTCACGCGGAAGCCATACCAGCGGCTCATCTGCGCCACGAATACAGGCAGGGGCGTATCGACATAGCGGCGTACAGCCTTCGTCCAGACGAGGATGTCGTCCGGATCGGCCACGCCCTCATACGCTACCGTATCGCGCGGTAGCTCCTGCCCTGCCGCCGCCACGCGGGTCACGGCCCCCTGCGCCCCGTAACAGTCGAGCAGCACCTCGTGCGTCCGGGCGCTGTCCAGTAGGATCAGGCGCCCGTCGAGCGCCGCCGCCCGTGTGATCTGCCGTCCGACATACAGCGCAAAGCCACCTTCAAATGCTTTAACCACGCCGTTCGCCGTGCCGATCAGCAGCGGCGCTATGGGCATGTCCGTTGGCCGCTGCACATACATCTCGCCATGTACGGTGAGGCGCTCCCCTTCCGGCCGTTGGGGGTCGTAGCGCAGGGCCGACTGCGCGTTGAGGCGTATGCGTGTGCCGTCGGGCAGCTCGACCAGTGCCTGCTGCTGCGCGCCCGTCATCAGCATGACGCTGTGTGCCGGCACGGTGTCCGTCTGCTGGCTGCGGGCCTGCCGCAGCTGTAAGGTGCCCGCGGCGGTCCGGAAAAGCTGCAGGGCGCCGTAGCGCAGTATTTCGCCATGCTCCCCCGGGCCCACCTCCATATGCCGGTCGTCGTCCCAGACGACGGTCAGTGCCGACTCGGCGAGCGGCACCTCCACATCGCGTGACAGGCCAGCGCAGGGGCCATGCAGCAAGTCGGGTGCAGGCTCACGTGCCCCATACCAGTACATGAGCAGGCCGATAAACGGCAGCAGCACCGCTGCTGCAGCCCATCCCGCGTTGCGCCTCAGCCGGGCGGCGTGGCCTTCTCTCCGCCGTGCCGCTGCAGCACGTATGGCGGCGAAGTCGGGCGCCCAGCCCTCGAGCCGATCTTTGGGCAGCGCGCTGCCCAGCTCGAGGAGCACCTCGGCCTCCATGCGGTCAAATGCCTCCTCGCCATGAATCTCGCGGGCGACGATCAGCTCCGCCCGCCCGGGCAGCGTCAGCCGGCCTTCCACCTTCTTCCGCAGCAGCCCCTTAACGTAATCTCTGTTTTGAACCATCCCCATACTCGCTATATGCTTTACTATAATACCACACCCAGTAGTTCGCTCAGTGCCACCCGCACCTTCCTGAGCGCTTGCGACAGCCTGTTCCGCACCGTCTGCTTTGCCAGCTTATACCGCTTTTCCAGCTCTTCGTTGGTCAGCTCCTCAATCTTGGATCCCACGAATATCGCACGCTCTGCCGGCGTCAGCGTCTCGCAGGCCTGCTCTATCAGCTGTTTCAGCTCCGCCTTCAGGAGCTCCCTGTCGGCCCGCTCGTCGGCCGGAAGGTCTTCGTATCCGTCGAGCGGCACTTTCCTATGCCGCTTCGCCTCGCGCAGCCGGTGCAGGGCTTTGTTCTTCGCTACGCGCATCATCCAAAAGTAGGGCTCCTCCAGCCCGGAAATCTTCTCCCAGTCTTCCCACAACACGATCAGTGTTTCGGACACCACATCTTTCACGAGTTCATCGTCCACGCTATCGCCCATCACGGAACGTACGTACCGGAGCAGCGGCCTACGGTAGCGCGCATAGACAGCCTCCAACGCTCCACCCGGCCGTTCGGTCGATCCTCTCCACAGATCCCCAATGCTATGTCCGTTTTCTTCTTTCATGGCTATGCTCTTACCATAAACAATAATTTTTTATGACTGTGCATCAGCTACTTACAAATAAAACTCATGTATATCAGGTACGACGGTGCTACGTGTGCAAGTAACCTATAGAAAAGAATCAATAATCAATTAGTTAAAACAAAAGTACATAACCAGAAAAGAAAAAGCAAGAAAAAAATCAAATAAAACACTGACAACCAAATAGTTACCCACACAAAGTGACCTAAAATTGTCGTGCCAACAGCACAGCTAAAAACCGCTGCACATGAAGAACCGTTTCAACCATATCGCCCCAGCCGCTCTGCAGGTTTTCCATATTGTCTTCTGGCTGTATGTGTCGCTGGACAAGCTCTGGGCGCCGGCACGGTTTCGGGCGGCCTTGCTGCGGCAGCCCTTTCCGGACTGGTGGGCCGATGTGCTGTACTGGAGCCTGCCGCTGGCCGAGCTGGGCATCGCCATGCTCTTTGTGCTGCAGCGCCGGCGCCCGGCCTTCCTGCTGTCCGCCCTGCTGCTGCTTATCTTCACGATCTACATAGGCCTGGGTGTCGCCGGCTTGTATGTGCAGCGTCCGTGCGGATGCGCGTCGGTATTTAGCGGGCTGTCCTGGACATGGCATCTGGCGGTCAACCTCGGGCTCCTCGGCCTGTCTATCCTGGGCTGGTATACCACCGGCCCATCCATCTCCATGAGCGGGCGGGGACGCCCCAGGGCCGCCATAGGATTCCGCCGTCACGTGCCGCTGAGGGCCGTGGCGGTGTACCACGCCATAATCATCCTCAGAAAACGCTTTCCAAAGAAGTTTGCGCCCTTCCCGGGCAGGCCGGTGCGCGTAAACCTAAATTATACGTTTGTGGCGTTGCCGTAGAAAATGCCACCGAGGTTAAAATAGGCTGCGCCGCCTCGTAAAAGAAACGGCGCAGCCCATAAACGTAAAACATAGCGTTTTTTGCGGTAAACTTTTTTTAAGCGTAAAAAAAAGGCCATTATATGAAAATTACATCAATTCTTCAAAAGAACGCCATGGCCATCGTAGCCATGGCAACTATAGTCGGGTTCTCGGCATTTAAAATGGCCGAAGATAAAACGGGAAAACCGCTCGCTCCTGTCACGATCTATTTTCATGGCAATCCGGCCAATGCGTCACAGGTTTCCAATGAATCACTATGGACTGATGAGCCAAATGATGAAAATTGCAATAATGCAAATGAACTTGCCTGTTCAATGATCGTTGATGAAACAGATCTAACAGCAAGTGGCCAATTGGATCCGTCTAAAATCCAATTGGGAGCTTCAAGTACAAGTTCCGGTTTTACACCAACCCGGACAGGCGGGAGCAGCCAAACGCTGTTTAATCCTATTAACAGAAGCGAATAAAAAAGAGGAATGGCAGCCCGTTTGTCGGCTGCCATTCTCTCTTTATCTCGGATTCTGCGGCATTCCTGTTTGCCGGATAATATCTTCAGGTAGAGGCAGCGCATACCTATTTTCGTTGGGCAATAAGGTATATTCTTTAGATCCCACGTTTCTCTTTAATACAATATTATGCCCTTCTTTATTTAAACGTTTGATATCGATCCAACGCAATCCACGGAAGACCAACTCCTTTCTTCTTTCCGTTAATATCAACTCTACAAGTTCTTTCCCATCCACGCTCGAATAAGGGACGAACAAATCTTTTTTATACCGCTTGCTAAGAAGTCTATTTAAATCTGCCAATGCTTCCGCCGGACGTTCCAACCTCGCCAGGCATTCTGCCCTTATCAAAAATAGCTCATTGGTTGCGAGGCCGCCGAAAAGCCGTTGATCTCCGGTATAGCTACCTTTAAATGAGGCATAACCATTATTATTCTTGACAAAATAAGCCTTAAGGCGCAAATCAATGTCTTCATATAATGAATATAACGTGGTATCTACCAATAAATTGTTAAAATGCAACTGTGGGTTCGATGATATCAGTTCAAAATAAGCGAGTGTTTCCTTGTTGAACCGGGTGAATGGAATAGCGGCGTCTACGGCTACGTCCGCCAAATCATTAAAATCTAGTAACGCATTCTCTATCGCCAGCGCTCGATCCGCATACACATAGGCGGAATCAAATTCACTCATCGACAGGTATGTCCTTGCTAAACTCGCTAAACATGCTGTTTTTGATGGCCGCATAACGTGATCTGCTTTCTCCGGAAGTAATGCCAAAGCTTCTTTGAAATCATGCAGAATCTGCCCGTAACATTCTGCAACGCTTGCCCGTTCTGATGGGACGTTCGGGTTTGACGTCTTACGGAGTACAATTCCTAAATCTTCTGACGCACTGGACTCATCGTATACATGCGCAAAGGTCCAGACCAAACTTAAGAATTGTGTGGAACGATAGAACAATGCACTACCTTTGATCCTATCCCACTCCAGCGCATTCTCCGGTGTGCGCTCAATGTCACCTAACTTATCCAGCACTAAGTTTGCCGTGTAGACTGGAATGTATGCTGTCGCCCAATCATTTCCATAGAAGTAAGAAAAACCTTCCCAATAATAAAAGGGGCGAAAAACGTTGGATAACCTGTTTACAGTGTTTTCTTCCAGAAAATAATCATCCGCTGAAATCTCGCCATAAGAGCAAAGATTCATGTTGATGAAACCTGAAGCGTCCAGCAATTTCTGAAAGCTTTCCAGACTATTAGGTACTTCCAATCCACTGTTGGACTGGACATCTAGAAATTTATTGCAGGCGACAAAAGCAAAAAGTAAACTCAATGCAATGCCCCTGATATATATATTCAATTTCTGTCTCATAGTTTTTTACTTTAAAAGTCAAACTGAACGCCTACGGAATATGTGCGTGGCGGTGTAATCTGGTAAGGGAATTCAGGATCTATACCATCGTCGTTTAGCGTCCAGAGCAATCCCAAGTTGTTTACATTCGTGTACAACCGTATATCATAAGTACGTCCCGATAGTTTCAATCGATGGTTCCACCGAAGCGATACGAACTCCAACCGGAGGTGATCCGCCCGCAATACATTTATTTCTGAATTTGCGTAGAATGCATCCCTACTTCCATCGAGCGGGTATTGTATACTGGGAACATCAGTAATGAGCTCATCTCCGCTTTTTAACCAACGCCTTTCGAAATCTGGAAAAGCAATGCCGCGGTTATAGAGATCGTAATACCATGTTACGGGCCGATTAAAAAAGTAACCTCCCCGGTAGCTGACGTTCAACGACAGACTAAAATCGCTATAAGAGAACGTATTCATTAGCGAACCAAAAACCTCCGGTTTAGCCGAACCAAAGTATACGATACTTCCACTGGATTCGGAATTGAGGTATGACTGGTTCTGAATTTCGTAATAATCCGTGCTCGTCTCTCCGTTTAATATGCCTTGCGGATTGCCTTGGTTGTCCAACCCCATCCAACGGTAGGCTGCAAGTGCATATAATGGCTTGCCGACAACCGGAGAAATCATATTTGCATTTCCGAGAAATGATGCCAGCCCCGTGTTAAGTGAATTGTAATATTCTACTGTCTTATTTTTATTCACATTAAGCACCAAGCGACTATCCCATTTAAACCCTTGTGTGAGGTTACGCGTATTAAGTACCAAATCCCAACCTTTTGTCTGCATTCGGGCAACATTTTTAGTGATCGTCCCCTGCAGTCCCCAGACCGTATAATCGTACTCCGAAAGACCATACAGGTCTTTTCCATTCTTAATAAAGTAATCCATTGTACCGTGAATACGATTGTTCAGAAACGAAAAATCTACGCCGAAGTTGCTCGTCCCGACCTTTTCCCATCGCAGATTCGGATCGTTCAACATACCGATAACCTGTCCGGGATAGTTGGTATACATACTCCCCCCTATGTTCGCGACAGGTTCCGGTGTTTTCCTTAGATCCACATTGCCACTATACCCGTATGTGATCCGAAGCTTCAACTGATCAACCCAATCTATTTTCATAAATTCTTCCTGCCGCACATCCCAGAACGTGCCTACCGACCACAATGGCGACCATCGATCGTTGGTCGCCGCGCCAAAGATATTCGCGCCGTCCTGACGGAAACTTGCCGATGCGCCATATCGTTGCCGCCATACATAATTCCAATTCGTGTACATAGACACAAAGCGATTAGTCAGCTGGGAAAAACCCGGTGCTCCCGCAATGGTTCGGCTTCTATTCGAAGGAGTAAGCGTATAGGTATCCGCGTAATTGACCGGAACAGCTATCAGCGGATTTTCCTTATACCCATAGGCCGTTACGGTATGTCCATTGATCTTGTTTTCCCTTGCCTCTACCCCTGCCATACCGACAATCTTATGATCAGCAAACAGCTTATCGAAATTTAATTGACCCCGAACGGTGTAGGATGCTCCACTATTTATAGCGGAACTCCTTATACCTCCTATCGGTACGGGATATGTCTTCAAACCCGTATTCGGATCAACCTGCATATACTGATTGATATACGTTCTAGCAAAATAGCTTTGCTGTTCATCCAACGTCACCCGCTCATTTCGTTGGTTCTGATATTGGACCGAGACATTCGCATCAAGGAACGGGGTGATACGGTACTGTGTACGAAAGGAGGCAAACCATTCGTTGAGCTGCCGGTTTGTCCGGGAATACAGATAGTCGGAAAGTGGGTAATAATCCCAATCCAAATACCCTTCGCCGAACATCTCCTGCATATACGATCGGCGATATTCCTTTTCAAAAGGCTGAGGAGCTCCATTTTCATCAAAGAATGACATGTAGGGAACCGCCTTGTTTCCATAAGTGAAAGATGAAAATGGCGGTTTTCCGCTCTCCTCCCGCTGATTTGTAAAAAGTACTAATACATCCAGCTGTAATTTGTCCGTTGGCTTAAAGCTGTTTGATAGCTGAATATTCAGCTTTCTGCTTTGTCCTTCATTTTCATTACGGTCTCCCGTATAGCCCAACCCAAATCCATATGCATTTTTGGGGTTACCACCCGTTATTGAAAGTGCATGTTGGTTAATAAGCGGTGTACTTAGAAAATTGTCCATATATTGTTTCCTTCCATTCCCCGTCATTAACCGCTCGATCATCTGGGCCGAGTCTGCTGCTGAAATCCGTCCCAATTGCCTGTTATGGAATATCTCTATGGCAGGCGTAACAGCCGTAAACGGAGATCGGGATAATTGGCGTGTATAGAAACCTTCGTTATACAACATCTGCTCGATCTCAATAAAATCTCGATTCTCCGGTTGATAGAGTTGCCCATAATCGGAACGCTCTTTCCATATCAAGGTGTTATTCAGCGATACTTTGGTTGTACTCGCGGCTCCAAGAGCACCTTTCTTAGAAGTCATGACAATCACGCCATTACCCGCTCTGGCTCCCCATATCGCGCTAGCGGCGGCATCCTTCAATATAGATACGCTCTCGATACTGTTTGGATCGATATTATTGATATCACCTTCATAGATGAATCCATCCAGCACTATCAAAGGGTCCCGAGCACCGTTGATAGTGCTCAGCCCACGAACGGATATATTGAGTTTCTGTAAGTCGGCATTCTCTATCGGTTGATTATCAAAACGAACGGACGACGCCATGTTATTCAGACGATCTAGTATATTGGTACCCGTCTGCACATTCAGCATCTCCTTATCCAATACTTCTGCGGCTCCTGTGGATTCCCCTGATCGCAATTGCTGATAGCCTGTTTCTACGACCACCTCTTCTAAAGTATTCTTTTCCCGCTCCAAAAAGATTGTTTTGTTCTCCTTGAAGAAAGAAGCGACGACCATTACTTGACGAAACCCCACCGACGATATACGTAATGAATCTTCGGGGCTGTTTACCAGGATACGGAATCCACCATCGGCGGCGGTTGATACACCGTAATCCCGAACTTTAGCAAAAACCGTGGCATGTTGGATAGGTGTTTTATCGTCTTTTGCGAGCACCGTTCCTTCTATCCATATTACAGAGCTTTCCTGTGCCTGGCACAAGCTTGCCCATAAAATCGTTATAATTAAAGACCAATATGCTTTCATTTCAGATCGATTTTCGCATGAACACAGGGTATTCTTTGGTTGTACGTGTTGGTATCAATTTGATACCATGTTTCTCTAGATATGCTAGACGTTCGTCTAACGGAAGTTTATCAAAGTTTGCCGGTATGGTGAGATCCACATATAATTGATTCATTTTTTCTTTGTCCGCGTCGTCAATGACCAAGGGACGATCGAGCCAATAATAAAGGTTACCTACGACGATCGAGAGCGGTGTATTAACATACATAACCGGATAATCAGCTGATTGTACGCTCACGATAGCCATTTCATTTTTCGTCATGATATTGGTAATCGCTTTCGTCAACTCCAGTCGATAAACATCTACTACGCCAGTTTTTCGTTCCACTGTAAATCCAAATGTCCTTTTAAAATTTTCCTTCAGAATCTTTTGTGCGGTAGCCTGATCGACAGAATCTCTAATAAAAAACTGATAGCTGTACATATCGGCATTCCTCGTTCCAAAGAGTGCCTTGTCTCTTAAGTTTTCTTTTAGATCAGATTCGAATACGTAATCATTCCATCTATACCCATCGAGCTCTTCTCCAAAGGCGAAAAATAGCACCATAGCCAGGTCCTGGTTTACAAACTGATAAAACGACGTACCGTTCTTGTGTACCAGATTGGGATAAACGGAAAGGTATTTCGGTATGTAAGAGGCGAATAAGGATACGGAGGTTAACCCGACAGTGTCAACTAACGGCGGTGTTTCCGTACGCCGACCGTGGTTCTCCATGACACCGTTATGTATGAGGTTTGCATTTCCAGTCTTTACAACCTCTTCTAACTGCTTTTCCGAGACTAAGCCGCTCATCGTATTTGCCAGATAAATCCCATCTTGGTTTATCCACGCGATATTCGGGATAGTATTATGCGGCAAAAGTGCTGTAAAGATGGTATCGTCCAGTATGGTCGGAAGTTCCGGAACGTACTTATTGACCTCTTTATAGACCTTGAATCGGTTCGCTATCCTTTCCGGCGTGTCTTTGTTCCGTTTGCTGTTCACCAATAAAACGACCAACTCATCCTTGTAGTGGCGCTGATACCGTTCCATCTTCGGTATCCCCTTGATACACGACACGCAGCCAGTTGACCAAAAATCCAGTAAGATCGTTTTTCCCCGGAAGTCACTAAACTTCACTTCTTTCGTACCGCCATCGAAATAATGCAGGGTGAACGTCCTGTTCCATATTTCTTCGGGAATAGGCTGCCCTGGAACTAATGGCCTGATCTCTAGCCGCCCATCGGCCCTGCTGTCCTTGCGGGGCTCCTGGGCATGAACTAGATTACTAAACAACGAAAACACAAAGATCGTCAGCAGGCGGCACACGGCCGCCCGCCTATATACTATAGGTAGATGTAGAGTCATAGATAGATCGGTTAATTTTATACTATCTAGTAAAGAGTAGATGGCAGAACAAAATAACGTGCGGCTCCTGTTGTAGCGAGAGCAAAAAAATCTCTTCCATGTGCGGGCAAGCCGGCATCGCATAAGTGCATACCGCTCCCCTTTGCGTAATTTTCGCATTCGTGTTGTTGGTTATGGAACGGGTACGGCGCTGACAAGCAGCAGGCCTCCTGCCCTGTTCCCGGTTAGTAATAAAGTTGAAGAAGAAGAATGCGACTGCAGCGGTTTCTGATGCTGGGCTAATACGGTTTCGACTGTCGCATTCTAGATAAGAACCGACCTCTCCCTTTCACTACGAAAAGGAAAATATCACCAAAATCAATTTGGAGTATTGAAACGGAAAAAGTATTTTTATAGTGCTAGAATAAAAATGTCGTTACCGAGTCAATTAACCTAAATAAACATTGGTGCATATTTGGTTTTAAGAGGCCGGTAAAGCAAAAAACATAGGTGGGCGACGTCCTTTATGGA